>CAVUOY010000012.1:0-359386 GCA_963743215.1 uncultured Chloroflexia bacterium | reverse complement strand
GTCTTTCACTGGCAGCCATCGTTTCGTGATGGATTATTTGCTTGAAGAGGTCCTGCACCAGCAGCCCGAAAGTATCCAGACCTTTTTGCTGCGAACATCGATCCTTGACCGCCTGTGCGGGCCTCTTTGCGATGCTGTTCTGCTCGACCCATCCATTCTCGGGCAGGCAACCCTGGAATATCTCGAACGCCTGCCAACCTGTTCATCGTCCCCTTGGATAACGAGCGACGCTGGTTCCGCTATCACCAGCTTTTCGCCAGCCTGCTCTACCAACGCCTGGTCGATTCCAATGGCGCTGAAGCCGTCAAGGCGCTCCGGCAGCGCGCCGGAGGACGGTATGCAGCCCATGGCTATGCCATCGAGGCGATAGAGATTTTGTTGGCCAGCCAGGATTTTGAACGAGCCGCCGAGCTGATTGAACGCTCCGCAGAGTATCTCTTCGCCGTGAACGAGCTTAACCTGGTGGTGAAGTGGAGCACGATAATCCCGGAAGCGGTGATTGCTGCCCGGCCACGTTTGAATATGGTCTCTGCCTGGGGTTCGCAAGTCACCGGTCACCCTCAACAATCAAGCCATTTGCTGGACCTGTTAGAGACCTCAATCGGGATGACGGCCGAAGAATTCGTGGGCGCGGCGCCGTCCCCCCAGGCGCTCTCGCCTCTCCAGCGGGCCTCACTGATCGAAGCCGGGGTCCTCCGCAGCCGTTTGGCAGTCGATTCCTTGCAATTGGAAAAGGCTTTCACCCTGGGTGAACGTCTTCTGCCTTACCTTGTTCCAGGCGCAACCAGCGAAGCGCACGCTTTTAATTATCCTTACCTGTATCGTGCGGGACAATTGTCCATCCAGGGCCAGGTGCATCAATTCCGTGGAAATTTAGACGCCGCAGCCGACATGTTGATCCGGGCAGATGGGGATGCGGAAGAGGTAATAAATCCCCACATTATCGCCCTGGCGCTGGGGCATTTGGGCGAAATCCAGGCCTTGCAGGGTCATCTCACTGAGGCTAAAAGGACGTTCGAACGGGCTATCCAGCGCGGGCGCGAATTTTCACCTTACTCATCCGCTTTTTGGGGGCTTGCCTCGATTGGATTGGGGAACCTTGCGCTCGAGCAGAATGACCTGGTTGAAGCCGAAGCCCAGTTAAAACCGGCCTCGAATTGGGAAAGTTATGGCACGTTTGGGAATGCCTGCTGCCGGGTTGCATTGGCCAGGCGCGCGTCCATGCAGTGTATGGGGAGTGGGAGGAAGCTTTTGCAAATCTGGCTGAATTGGTCGCGCTGGCCTCCTTGAATCTTCACGCCGTGCAGCCAGCGGTAGAGGCTAACCGGGCCCTTCTGGCGCTGCGGAGGGGCGATTTAGAGAGGTCGGGCCACTGGGCCGCCACATTCGATCTCCACTCCTCCGTACCTTATCCCTTGCAGTGGGAACAGAACGCCTTGATCGCCGGCCGGATCTGGGTGGCCGAGCGGAAATTGGCCAATGCAGAAGCACTTTTCAAAGAATTACTGTCTACCGCCACGACCCTGGGGCATGGAAAGACCGTCATCGAGCTCCATATGCTCCAGGCACTGTGGGCCGCGCAACAGGGCCAGGCCGGGCAGGCTTGCCAGGCCATCCTGCAAGCACTGAAATTGGCTGCGCCTGGAGGATACGTCAGGCTGTTCGTGGATGAAGGGGAACCCCTTCGCACATTGCTGGAAGCCTGTCTCCCTTCAATCCATGACTCAGCAGTGTTGGAATATAGCGGTCTCTTGCTGGGGGCTTTCAGCAAGCCGGTCAGAAGCCGGCCTAGCCCGGTCCCGCAGGTCATTCAGGCAGATCAATCAAAGTTGATCGAGCCTTTGAGTGAACGCGAGTTGGAAGTGCTCAAGCTGCTCCACACCGAATTAAGTGGCCCAGAAATTGCCCAACAACTGTTCGTGTCGCTCAATACTCTCCGCACCCACACCAAAAGCATTTTCAACAAATTGGGGGTCAGCAACCGCCGGGCGGCCGTCCGCCGCGCCGAGGAACTCGATTTAATCTAGCTGGCCCGAAAATCCCAACCCCAGCCCCGCTAAGTGTCACAACTACCTGCCGGGGCTTTTTGTTTTTCTCCAGCAATCACCACCTCAATCACATCATGTGGTGATGACGCCTCACCACATCCGGCGGTATCCTTTGGGTAGATAAACAATGAAAGGAAAAACGCCAGGCGCATGATGAGTGACGAACAAACATACGATGAAAAACATAACCAACCACAGCGCTACGAAATCCGCATCAAGGGACACCTGGATGACCGGTGGGCTGGATGGTTTGAGGGCCTGACAATCACGCTGGAAGACAATGGCGATACGCTTTTAACCGGGCCAGTGATCGATCAGGCCGCGTTGCATGGCTTGCTGAAAAAAGTGCGTGATTTAGGTATGCCACTGCTCTCGGTCTGTCCTCTCGAACACGACCCTTCGACTACGAACAGGACAGGCCAGGCAGATCAGTCAGACGTCAAATTGTAAAGGGATAAAGCAACTTGGAAAGGAGTTTTGCCTTTGATTACATTTCCAGCCCATTTCAGCCCTTAGGAAAAGGGTGACGACCACAATATTATGCAAGATCAAATCAATGAAACTCATCCATATCGTTTAAAAAAGGAAAACAAAATGAACACAAACATAAAGAATGCCAAAATGAATACGAAAATTTTACTAATAATATTATGGGTGTTTTTTACAGTAAATTTTATGTATTGTGATAGTCTCTCATCTTTGGAGCCTGGAGTTTTGGCAATGGAAATGACAGGATACACAGCAGATGGAACAGTAAAAATCACGGATGGATTTTTGCTGGGAACCGCGATCATGTTTGAGATTCCGTTTTTAATGATTGTCCTGTCCTGGGTATTAAAGTATAGCGTTAATCGTTGGGCAAACATCATCGCAGGTGCGCTATTTATTGTGGCTCAAATCGCTTCATTATTTCTTGGCGCTCCATCTCCTATGTATATTTTTTATACCACAATAGAAATCGCGGGTCTGTTACTAATCATCGGGTTTGCATGGAAGTGGCGCAACCCTGAAGGGGCTGCAAAAACAGCGACGAACGAGATTTTGAGCTCGGCATAGATTTGCATTAGGGGAGAGGGAGGGCTGAAGACCCTCCCCCCCTTCGTGTTAAAACTTACTCAGGCGTAGGCGGCTTGTTTACGCCAAAAACGGATCAGAACAAGGAGAAAAAATGAATAAAGTAAAACAATTCGGAGAAACTGTGGAAGGTTATAACATCCCGGTTTTAAACGAACGGGAAATAAGAGCATCGGCTGGGATCCTGTATTTCTTTATGTTCCTGGCCTGGATGCTGGTCATATTTAATGAGAATTATTTTTTGATCAAGTTTGTCAACACGGTCTTCCTGACAGATTTCATCATACGGGTATTGATCAGTCCCAAGTATTCTCCTTCATTAATAATCGGGAGGTTGATCGTAGGCAATCAAACCCCCGAATATGTCGGCGCAGCTCAAAAAAAGTTTGCCTGGACGATCGGTCTGGTTTTAGCCACGATCATATTCCTGCTGTTGGTCGTAATGAATTCAACTAGCTTCATTGCAGGGATTATCTGTCAAATCTGCCTGATATTCTTATTCTTTGAAGCTGTGTTCGGCATTTGTTTAGGATGCAAATTTTTTCCACTGTTCCATAAAGAAAAAACTCAATACTGCCCAGGTGAAATTTGTGATGTAAAGGCAAAACAGGAGATCCAGAAAACGTCGTTACTGCAAATTGGCGTTGTTATTGGATCTTTCGCCTATGTGATAGCAGCAGCGATCTTATTTAACAATAGTTTTATTGCAAAACCGACTGATTTGTGGCTTATCGTGAAGTCTGTTCTCTAATATTAAGTACTATTTTCTACCAAAAGGAACAGTACCTATGAAAGCGATCGTTTGCAAAAAATTTGAATCACTAGACGTACTTCATCTCGAAGAGGTATCAAAACCTGCCCCCAGGGAGGATGAAGTGCACCCGTACATCACACTAATGTATCCTGATATACAGATTCTTTTGCAGCATATCTACAAGTTGGGCTTATATATATACACACTGAATAGAAAATAAATGGCTAACTTAATATAAATTCGAGGTGAAAAATGACAATAAATTCTGAGAGTAAGCTAAGTTTGAAATTCATGTTCCTGTTCATTCCAGTCGCATATGCTTCATATCTTTTTCACGAATTTGGACACTGGATTATTGGAGAAGCTTTTGGAAACCGTATGGTCTATAGCCTAAATAATGTAACGACTCAAAGCGAACACTTTATTGACGCAAGTCATAAGCTTTATTCTAGTATCGGTGGGCCTGCATTTACAATACTTCTGTCACTGTTTTTTTTATTGATTATCGAAAAATATAAAACCATATATGCCTATCCTTTTGTGTTTTTTCAATGGTTTATTCGATTTTTTTCCCTCGTATTTGGTGGATTCGGGCAACAGGATGAAGCGGGAATATCAGCACTTCTCGGACTGGGAAAATATACTGTTGCAATAATGGTACTGTTAATATTATTCCTGATAGTGTTGAGAGCAAGCTATTTACTAAGAATAAATTTGAAGAAAAACAGTTATATTTTTACAATGAGTACCTTGTGCGATCTTTTGGTCATTGGAACGTCTAGAATGATCTCATAATAAGATAGTAAGCGAATTCTATCAAAAATCAACTATCGCATCCAGCAGGATCAAGTTCAAATTCAAAATCGTCTTTCAAAACCTGCCCAACGCTGGTTCCGGAAAACGGCTCCGCTGCTCGAAGTCTTGCAGCAAAAGGAAGGCGAGAGAATGCAAAAAAGGCTGGACCGACCTGGAGACCCATACTGCAGTATGGCTGACTACACTACGCCAGGATGGATTCTTCAAAATCCATGAGAAAAAGGAACCTTACTAATTTTTCCAGCGTCTCGCGTGCATCATCAGGTTTTCATTTTCTGGCTATATCAATTTGGGTAATTATGTAGGTTTTCTGAAAAGGAGAAAGAAGGAAAAAATGAAAAGGATCTTTACATTCACAATCATATTGATAGCACTGACAGCCTGCTCAACGCCCCAGGTCCAGGTACCTCAACTTGCTGCAACGGACAATCCTGCGGTGAATATGCCAAATCCAGCCTCGGTCTATTGCAAGGAGCAAGGGAACAAACACGAAATTCGCATGGCTGCCGATGGCAGCCAAAACGGAATATGTGTTTTTCCAGATGGATCCGAATGTGACGAGTGGGCTTATTTCCGGGGGCAGTGTGGTCCCTCAGCACAAAAAAGCCCAACACCTGCCATGACCGCTGAGGCAACCACAGATGCTAGTGGTGGTTACATGCCACCCGGTACCGCAGAAGAAATAGCAGACTGGTGGGGCGTCATCAAGCGTACCGAACCCGGTGCACAGTATGATGACTACTTCGAGCGGCAGGACTTGGGACAGATTATCTACTTTGGCATTGATTCTATGGACCCGGCGGTACAAGCGCGGATCGAGGCACTTCGCGATAGTGGCAAGATCGTTAATCTTTATGGCACCTAGTATAGAGAATATAGAAGTGAGGTACCCTCTGTGTACATGACCATTTCTGGTCAGTCCGTACTTAGGAGGATACCTCATGTCAAAATCTAACATAGCATGGCAATTAGCGCAAGTCCAACCGGGGACCCTGCATGCAGGGGTAGACCTGGCATTGGAGAACAACGTGGTGGTCGTGATCAACGAGAAGGCAGAACGACTGGACCATTTTGGCTTTCCTCAAGACCGGGGAGGCTATGACTACTTCCTGCGGCGATTGGAAGGGCTTCGCCAGAAATATCAAGCCTCGGAAGTAGTGGTGTCCATGGAACCATCCAACTACTTCTGGAAGCTATTGGCCAGGGAACTGGAGGAGAAGAAGATCCCCTATCACCTGGTGAATTCATACACGGTGAAGAAACATCGCGAAGGGGATCAGCTCGACCGGTCGAAAGATGATCGGCGGGATGCAGGCCAGATCGCAGAACTCTCCCGGAACGGCAAGTACACGGGAACCCATCTCCAGAAGGGTGCTTATGAGGATTTACGCCTGTACGCCACCTTGTATGACCAGTCGGTACAAGCCATTCGACGCGAGAAGCAAGTTCTCTGGGGACTGGTGGGACAGGTTTTCCCTGAATTATCCCAGGTATTCAAGAACCTGGTTGGAGAGACGGGCCAAGCACTCTTAATATCGGGGGCATCTGCAGCCACCATTCGCCAGCTGAGCGTAGAAGACTTTATCGCTCAGATACGAGCAGCCTATTCAGGTAAAAGGCTGTTTGTCTCAAAATTGCACCGGGTACACCAGCTGGCCGTCACTTCGATCGGCCTCACAGAAGGGCTCGGGGCCTTTCAACTGGCCATCCAGGTGCATCTGGCCGAGCTGCAAACCTTCCAAAAACAACTAAAACGGGTGACGACCGCCATGACCGCCTGCCTGGCCACTCTTCCGGAAACTCCCTACCTGCTCTCGGTAAAATCCATGCAAGCCGTTTCCACAGCCATCTTTCTGGCGGAGGTGGGCGATCCCAAACGATACCAGTCTGCCGCTCAGTGGGTCAAGCTGGCCGGGATCCAACCCGCCCCCAATACTTCTGGCAAGAAACAGCGCAGCCAGACCCCCATGTCACGTCAGGGTCGCGCCCGTTTGCGCACGATGCTCTACTTCACCTGCTTGCGCATGGTACGGTTTGATGAGCATTTCGCTCAGATCTATGCTCATTTGCAAAGGAGGCAGAAAAACCCGCTCACCAAAATGCAAGCTCTGGGTGTTCTCATGAACAAGCTCTTGCATATCTTGTGGGCGCTCATTCAAAACCAGACCTTTTACAACCCATCCTTCGGCCAGTCCATCTGAGGATTGCCTGTTGCCATTCCGTCTCCAACTTGATCGATACCTTTGACTGACAGGCACTCCTGGCCACCAGGGGACACCGGTTTGCACCTTGAGGCGCTTAGCGACCTCGTTTTTAAGCTTGGCTGCCCCTGCCGCTTGGTCAGATCGAATTAAGTATGTTGAGGCTTGACCTCGGATGCACTAGGTTGATCCCAAGAATTCCGGCTGGGCATTGCTTGGTGGTCAGTTCTTGCCGCTTTCGAAGTCGTCTTCTAGCTGGTTGACCACATATTCCTCGCCAAACTCTGTTCTCTACAGGGTTCTCTTGGATATTTGTTTGGTGATGTACTGGAGATACTTTACTTTTTCTCTATAGTATGCTTACTGAGCAATGTGCCCGACTATAACGGCTCGCAAATCCAGGTAGACCGCATCGAAGAACAAGCCTCAGGCGGTTACATGCCACCCGGCGCTACGGAAGAGTTAGCCGACTGGTGGGGCGTTATCAAGGGTAATGCACCAGGTGCAGAATTTGATGACTGCTTCGAGCGGCAAGATCTTGGGCAGATCATCTATTTTGGCATCGATTCTAGGGACCCAACAGTAGAATCCCAGATTGTAGCGCTGCGCGACAGCGGTAAGATCGTCCATCTTTATGGCACCCTGGTCAGCAATGTACCTGACTGCAACGGCTCGCAGGTCCTGGTGGATCGCATCGAGGTTGACCGGTAACGATCAATACAAACCAAGTCCCCGAGTTCACCCACCACGCGGGTGAACTCGGAAGTTGTGCGTACTCAAGAGTTACCAGGTATATGACTATGAATCTGCTTGGGGCTGGTACCAGGGGCTTACAGTTTCTTTATTTTCTTAAGAGTTATTTTCATCATTATTTTTGGCCATAATTGCTTTCCATAGAAGGTCAGGTTTTAGGTTGATTTTATCGAATAGAATCCAGAATTTTAGGGACAAGTGTCCCGCCCCCAATGGGACATCTGCCTATCGCCTTTGAAACCGGAATCTTGTATGATTATCATAGCCTGAGCAACGAAACATGGTTTCTACCGTGCCCAGGCGTCACATTCATGATCATCATGGCGTAAGTAAACGCCACACACACGTTGGCTGGGATGCTCCTGCTGGAGAAATATTCCGGCCAATTTATTTTAACCATCAATGGAGGCTACCATAGAACTTTTGCAGACACAAGAAAATAACTGTGACATAGATGCAGATACTGGACATATAGGCATCGGTGTCAAAATCCTGCTTTCTATGTCCCACAAAGTCTTGACAAGAGCCGAAGAGTACGTAAAATGAAGATCAGGCAGATAGTCAAAACCTTATCTGTTTCTATAAGTTATTTTTGGCGTGGATTACAAGAAGGTGGGAAATATTGTTCTTTGAAATCTGTTATTCAACTGATCGAGAGCCGAAAGGCTTACTTGACTTTACGCTCCGCTGAGAGGATACCCACCCTCTCCGCAGCTCGTAAACTTAACTTGCCCTTCTCCACATGGAGAGGGGTTTTTCTTTTTATTCTATCTTTTGTTATTTAAAAAGATTGTATTTCATTTTTTGACGAAAGTCGATGGGCAGATGTCCCGAGTGAATAGGGACAAATGTCCCGAATATCCATGGATTTTAATCTATTATCTTATCCGAATTTTTCCCCTGCGTTTTTATCCATCGCATAAAAGAAACCACAGATTCGAGTAACACCAGATGCACTTGGATAGCCCGACAATTGGTATTTTTATTAGCCTACATATAGTAGTGTTTCATTTTTCTTCGATGAGATCAGTGAGAGGCTTGCGAGGATGTTTCACAAAAGAGTGTTCGTATCTTCGTTAGGACATTTATTAAATTTTGGAATGTGTGCTATATAATTGATCTATGGCTTCATCAATTCTAGCCACCAAACTATATATTCCCCAACCTCGGCCTAAAAGTGTCCCCCGCCCTCACCTGATCGAGCGGCTGAACGAGTGTATATCTTCGGGTTGCAAACTGACCCTCATCTCTGCCCCCGCTGGCTTTGGTAAAACCACGCTGGTCAGCGAATGGATCGCCAGTTGTGGGAGACCAGTGGCCTGGCTGTCGCTGGACGAAGGGGATAACGACCCCACACGCTTTCTGACTTACCTCGTCGCGGCTTTGCAGACGATTGCGACGAATATTGGAGAGGGGGTGTTGGGTGTTCTCCAATCCCATCTGCCACCGTCAATCGAATCGATCCTGATAGCCCTGCTCAATGAAATCACCAACATCCCGCACCATTTCATCCTGGTCCTGGATGACTGCCACCTGATTGATTCCAAACCGGTTGACAAAGCCCTCACCTTTCTGCTCGAGCACCTGCCGCCCCAGATGCACCTGGTGATCACTACCCGTGAAGACCCATCCCTACCCCTGGCTCGGTTACGTGCCCGCGGCCAACTGACCGAGCTGCGCGCCGCAGACTTGCGCTTTACTCCCTCTGAAGCCGCCGAATTTCTCAACCAGGCGATGAGCCTGCAACTCTCCGCAGAAGATATCGCGGCGCTGGAAGCCCGCACCGAAGGTTGGATTGCCGGTCTGCAACTGGCCGCAATTTCGATGCAAGGGCATCAAGACACCACCAGCTTTATCCAATCTTTCACCGGCAGCCACCATTTCGTGTTGGACTATCTGATTGAAGAAGTCCTGTATCAGCAGCCCGAAGACGTTCAGACTTTTCTGTTGCGCACATCCATTCTTGACCGCATGTGCAGCCCGCTGTGTGACGCTGTTTTGGGTTCTCCTTCTCCTAACGGGCAGGAAATCCTGGAATATCTCGAACACGCCAACCTGTTCATTGTCCCACTGGATGACGAGCGGCGCTGGTATCGCTATCACCATCTCTTTGGCGATTTGCTGCGGCAGCGCCTGGGAAAACCCAAAGAATTTGCCGAATTCCACTTGCGCGCCAGCCAGTGGCATGAAGATAACGGAGATCTGGGCGCGGCGTTTCACCACGCCATCGCAACCGGGGATTTTGTCCGGGCGGTGGGGTTGGCAGAAGCGGCCTGGCAGGGGATGAATGAGAGTTTCCAGTCTGCCGCCTGGCTTGACTGGGTGAAGAAGCTGCCAGACAAGCTGATACGCACCAAGCCTGTGCTCTGTACCCAGATTGCCCAGGCATTTACGGATACCGGTGAGCTGGACGCCAGTGAGTTGCGCCTGCAGGACGCTGAACGATGCCTGGATGGTTCGAAATTAGTGAACGAAGCGCAGCTTAAACCCCTGCCAGCGATGATCGCTTTGACCCGCGCCTACAACGCTCAGGTTCAGGGCGATCCCGCCGCAACTGTGAAATATGCCGAGCTGGCGCTCCAACTCATCCCCGAAGATGACTTTGACCAGCGCGCCCGGGCAACCACCATATTGGAGGTCATCCACTGGGCCAGCGGCAACCTGGAGTCAACCATCCGGGGGATTGGTGATTCGATGGAGAGATTGACCCAGCTGGGCAATCACGTCATGGTGGTTGCCAGCGCCTTTGCTGTAGCTGACCTGCTGGTGGGCCTGGGGCACCTGAGCGAGGCCGAGCGGACCTATCAGGATGCCTTGCAGCTGGCGTCCCAACACGGCCCGGAGGCTGAACACATCACTGCCCACCATCACCTCGGCCTGTCCATGATCTACCGTCAGCGGGGAGATGACACTCACGCCGCTGATCACTTGAACCAAGCCGCTGAATTGGGTCTGCAAACCACCCTGGTGGATTGGCTGTATCGCTGGAATGTGGCTCAGGCCCAACTGAAAGAGGCTGCAGGCGATCTGGAAACCGCCCTGGCCCTACTCGACGAGGCCAATCGGGTCTATATCCAAACCCTCGTGCCTGACCTGCGCCCTATTGCGGCCCTGAAAGCACGCATCTATCTCAAACAGGGGCGGCCCGATAAAGCCCGGGCGTGGGCGGCAGAACGCCGGCTTTCGCTGGCAGATGAAGTCAGCTACTTGCATGAGTTCGAGCACCTCACCCTGGCCCGGCTGGAAATTGCTAACCCAATGGTCAACGCCCTGCTCGCACGCCTGTTGCAAGCCGCCGAAGCGCAAAAGCGTCGGGGCAGCGCGCTCGACATCCTGCTCGTGCAAGCGCTGGCTCATGAGGCGCAGGGCAATCGCCCCCAGGCTCTCGACGCGCTGGAACGTGCCCTGGCCCTTGCCGAGCCGGAAGGTAATGTTCGCATCTTTGTGGATGAAGGCGAAACGATGCGATTGTTGTTTGAAAAACTATCACGCAATCGAGACTATCCGCTGAGCGATTATGTGGACAAACTCCTGGCAGCCTTTACACAACCGGTGGCTACGCCAAAATCAGCAATCATCCATCAAAAATCAGACATGATAGAGCCCTTGAGTGAACGCGAATTAGAAGTGCTCAAGTTGCTCCGCACCGAATTAAGCGGCCCCGAAATTGCCGGCCAATTGATCGTCTCGGTTAACACTTTTCGCACCCACACCAAAAACATTTTCGACAAACTGGGGGTCAATAATCGCCGGGCGGCAGTCCGCCGGGCCAAGGAACTCGATTTGTTCTAACTGACCCAAAACCCCAACCCCGACCCCGACAGGTGTCCTCAAACCATCTGCCGGGGTTTTTTGTTTTTCACCAACAATCACATCCTCAATCACATCATTTGGTGATGACGCCTCACATCATCGGGCGGTATCCTTTGGGCAGATAAACGAAAGGATAAACGCGAGGCGCATGATGAGTGACAAACAAACATTCGACGAAAAACATAACCAGCATCAGTACTACGAAATCCGCCTCAAGGGACACTTAGATGACCGGTGGGCCGAATGGTTTGAGGGCCTGACCATCACGCTGGAAGAGAACGGCGAGACGTTTTTAACCGGTCCGGTGGTCGATCAGGCCGCGTTGCATGGCTTGCTCAAAAAAGTGCGTGATTTGGGGATCCCGCTGCTTTCAGTAAATCTCGTTCAATCTCAACCCAAAAAGGAGTAGAAAAAATGAAAGCGATTGTATATACAAAGTACGGCTCGGCCGATGTCCTGCATCTCCAGGAGGTGGAAAAGCCCACCCCAAAAGACAATGAAGTGCTGATCAAAATTCATGCCACCTCTGTCACTGCAGCAGACTGCAACGCACGTGGTTTTACCTTTGTACCGCCGGGCTTTGGCTTCATGGCACGCTTGATGTACGGCCTTCGGAAACCCAGGCAGCCTATCCTTGGCACGGAGTTGTCGGGTGAAATTGTCGAGGTTGGCAAGGATGTAAGGCGGTTTAGGAAGGGCGATCAGGTCTTTGGCACCAGTCTAAAATATGGCACGTATGCCGAATATATCTGCATGGCGGAAGACGCCAGGCTGGTCATGAAACCGGCGAATTTGACCTGCGCAGAAGCTGCTTCCATCCCTTTTGGCGCCACCACCGTGCTCTATTTTTTGAGAGATATGGCAAAACTTCAGCCCGGGCAGAAGGTTCTCATAATTGGAGCTTCGGGTTGTACTGGCGTTTATGCTGTCCAGCTCGCCAAATACTATGGGGCTGAAGTTACTAGCGTATGCAGTACGAGGAACCTGGACATGGTGCGGTCACTCGGGGCAGATCATGTCATCGATTACACGAAGGAAGATTTTACCCAAAACGGCCAGACGTATGATGTTATTTTTGATATGGTCCCAGGCAAGTCTTCGTTTGCACGCTATAAATCCTCCCTCAAGCCAAACGGGCTGTATCTGGCTGGGGCAGGTGGTTTGGAATCATTTGCCCAAATGGCCTGGACTGCCCTGACCGGCGGCAAGAAAGTGATCGCCGCGATGGCGCCCGACCGCAGGGAAGACCTGGTTTTCCTCAAAGAGCTACTTGAGGCAGGCAAACTTAAACCAGTCATTGACCAGCGTTATCCACTCGAACAGACCGCCGAGGCCCATCGCTATGCAGATACAGGACGTAAACGCGGCAGTGTGGTCATCACAATCGCGCCACAGGAGGGCTCATTCCATGGATAAAAAAATTATTCTTTCCGCAACCTGGGTGGTCGTCACGCTAATTTATCTTTATGGCGATGTCTTGCGCATCTACTACAGCGGTGACAAGGCAAAAACGTTGGCCGGCATGAATTTAAACCAGTTTATTTGGCTAGGAATCGCGGTTTTGATGTTGACGCCCATCTTGATGGTTTTCCTGACCTTGATATTGCCACAGCCTGCGAGTCGCTGGGCGAACATCATCGTGGCCGCCTTCTTTTTGCTGTTCAACCTGGCTGGCCTGCCCACCTATCCACCGTTATTTGACAAATTCTTGCTGGTGGTCAGTATGGGATTCAATGTGGTCACGATCTGGTATGCGTGGAATTGGAGCTAACAATGTGCAGATTTTCACGGCGATGCTCCTGGGAAGCTGGTTGTCGGAAAAGGAATGCCGGAAGCTGGGAGGCGTCTCAGCTTATATTGTCTAGAAAGATTTGCTGAAACTCAAAAAGTTGCTGGATGCTGGCGAAGTCGTCCCTGTTATTGATAGACGCTAGCTGCTGGAACAGACTGCCGAGGCTCACCTATATGTCGAACAGGGGCATAAAAAGGGAAATGTCGTCATCATAGTGGAAGAAAATCACAAAACACAAGGAGAGAAATATGAGCATTAAGCAAGTGGGCGTTGAATTCGAAGCCGTGTTCGCAGTAGCCCTGGTGACTGTTGCGCTCGTGACATTTCTGTGGAAAATCATCGGGCGTTGAGAAAGCAGCATAGATTGGGAAACCTCATTCCGTTTTGCTACCATGTTCGGCATTATCTTGACCTGGGTAAAGTCACGCGAAATCAAAGAAAATTTGATATTTCAAAAATCTAGAACAACAGAAAGAAGGAAAAAATGAAAAAGATCTTTACATTCACAATCATATTGTTGGCACTGATAGCCTGTACTGTGGCGGTCCGGGCAATTATTGGGTACTTTTCTGTTACTCATACAACATCTGATTCTACTGCGACGGGCATACCTCATGTGAATATGCCGAATCCTGCCTCGGTCTATTGCGAGCAGAATGGGAATAAGCTTGAGATTCAAACGGCTTCCGATGGCAGTCAAAGCGGAGTATGTATTTTCCCGGATGCCAGCAGCTGTGATGAGTGGGCTTATTTCCGGGGAGAGTGTGGTCCCACAGCTCAACAAAGCCCGACATTTGCCACGGTTGTTGAGGCAACCATAGAAGCAAGTGGTGCTGGCCCAGGAGAAAACGCCTCAGGCGGTTACATGCCATCCGGTACTACGGAAGAATTAGCGGATTGGTGGGGTGTCATCAAGGGCAATGCACCAGGCGCAGAGTTTGATGACTGCTTCGAGCGGCAGGATCTTGGGCAGATAATCTATTTTGGCATCGATTCTAGGGACCCAGCAGTAGAATCCCAGATTGTAGCGCTGCGCGACAGCGGTAAGATCGTCCATCTTTATGGCACCTTGGTCAGCAATGTTCCTGATTGCAACGGCTCGCAGGTCCTGGTGGAGCGTATCGAAGTTGAAGAGTAACGATCCATCACTAATAGCCGTGAGTTTCGCGAATTAGTGTCTCGACATTGGTTGGGACACTTTTTGAATCTTAGTGTGTGTGTCTTATAATTGATTTATGTCTACAGCAATCTTAGCCACGAAACTGTATATTCCCCCGCCTCGGCCTAAAGCTGTCCTCCGCCCGCGCCTGATCGAGCGGTTGAACGAAGGCATGCACTATAAACTAACCCTTATCTCTGCCCCCGCCGGCTTTGGAAAAACCACGTTGGTCAGTGAATGGCTTGCCGGTTGCCAACGACCGGTCGCCTGGCTATCACTGGACGAAGGGGATAACGACCCCACCCGCTTTCTGATTTACCTCGTATCTGCTTTGCGTACGATTATGGCGAATATTGGAGAGGGGGTGTTGGGGGTGCTCCAATCCCCTCAGCCACCGTCAACCGAATCGATTCTGACAGCCCTGCTCAATGAAATCACCACTATCCCGGAGCATTTCATCCTCGTCCTTGACGACTACCATCTTCTGGATGCCAAACCGGTTGACGAAGCCCTCACCTTTCTGCTCGAGCATCTGCCGCCCCAGATGCACCTGGTTATCGCCACCCGTGAGGATCCACATCTGCCCCTGGCACGGTATCGCGCCCGAGGCCAACTCACCGAACTGCGCGCTACCGACTTGCGTTTTACCTCCTCCGAAGCTGGCGAGTTTATCAATCAGGTGATGGGCTTAACCCTCTCGACGGAAGAGATCGCCGCCCTGGAAATCCGCACCGAAGGTTGGATTGCAGGTCTGCAATTGGCCGCTCTCTCCATGCAAGGCCGGGAAGATATTGCCAGTTTTATCCAGGCTTTCACCGGCAGTCACCGTTTTGTGCTGGACTATCTAGTCGAAGAAGTTCTTCAGCACCAGTCTGAACAAATCCGCAATTTCTTGCTGCAAACAGCAATTCTCGACAGGGTTTGTGCGCCTCTTTGCAATGCTATCACTGAGCGGGAAGATGGCAAAGAAATGCTGGATGGCTTAGAACGGAGTAACCTATTCCTCATTCCGCTTGATGATAACCGCCAATGGTATCGCTATCACCATCTTTTCGCCGATGTTCTGCGAACACATTTGATGGAGGCGCAGCCTGATCGGGTAGCTACCCTTCATTTGCGGGCGAGTGCGTGGTATGAACAGAACGGTCTGCGATCCGATGCCATCCGCCATGCGCTAGCCGCCGAGGACTTTGAGCGCGCCGCGGGATTGATCGAAATGGCCTGGTCAGCAATGAACCTCGGTTACCAATCCTCCACATGGCTTGGCTGGGTGAAGACGCTTCCGGAAGAGTTAGTCCACGCCAGGCCTGTGCTCACTGTTTGGTATGCCTATGCATTATCGGGTAGTGGTGAGATGGAAGCCTCAGAGGCCCGATTGAAGGACGCCGAACGGTGGCTGGACACGACGGCCGACATACACGAGCGACCAGAATCCCTGGCGGCGGGGATGGTCGTCGTAGACGAAAAGGAATTTCGCCGTCTGCCGGGTATGATCGCCCTTCTCCGTGCCGCACATGCCCTGGCTCGGGGCGATATGAACGAGACCGCGAAAAACGCTCGACGGGTGCTCGACCTCGCACCCGAGGACGACCATCTGATGCTCGGTGGGGCAGCCTCGGAGCTGGGGCTCGCCGCATGGACGAGCGGGGACCTCGACGCCGCCCGCCGGATGACTGCCGATGGCATGGCGAATGTGAGGCTAGCTGGTTACATCTCTCCCGCTATCGGCGGCGCCATTGTCCTGGCGGATATACAGATTGCGCAAGGCTGTCTCCACGAGGCAATGATCACTTATGAGCGGGCATTGCAGTGGGCGACGGAGCCGGGCGCGCCAGCGCTTGCCGTGCGGGGAGCGGCAGATATGTACGTGGGCATGAGCGGCCTTCACCGTGAGCATAACGATCTGAAAACCGCCCATCAGCACTTGCTCACCAGCCAGGCTCTGGGTGAGCTTGCTGGGTTACCGCAAAACCCGTATCGCTGGTGCGCGGCGATGGCGCGGATACGGGAGGCCGAGGGTGATCTGGATGGCGCGCTGGACCTGCTCGACCAGGCAGAGCGCCTATACGATGGTCACTTTTCCCCGAATGTGCGTCCTATCGCGACGCGGAAGACACGCGTGTGGGTGGCTCTGAGTCGGTTGGATGAAGCCCTGGGCTGGGCACGTGAGCAGGGCCTGTCCGTTGAAAACGAACTTAGCTACCTGCACGAGTTCGATCACATTACCCTGGCCAGGGTGCTCCTGGCCCGCTATCAGAGCGACCGTGCAGATAGCTCCATACTTGAGGTAATAGGGCTACTGGAGCGTTTGCTGAAAGCCGCGGAGGAAGGCGGGAGAAAGGGAAGTGTGATCGAAATTATGGTATTGCAGGCGCTTGCTTATCACGCGCAAGGTGACCTTCCTGCTGGTCTTTTGCATTTGCAGCATGCTCTTGCGTTGTCTGAGCCGGAGGGCTACGTCCGAATGTTTGTAGACGAAGGCCCACCCATGGCGCAACTGCTTCTCAAAGCTGCCGTATCCGGGATCATGCCAGACTATACAGGCAAGCTGCTGGCTGCATTTGAAGCGGAGCAACAAAGGAGCGCGGGCGAATCTCCTCTCCCCACCACGCCGTATTCGCAGCCCCTAATCGAGCCGATAAGCCAGCGTGAGCTTGAAGTTCTCCGATTGTTCAAAACCGAGCTTTCTGGGCCGGAGATCGCCCGTGAACTCGTGATCGCTTTGAGCACTGTCCGCACACATACCAAGAGTATCTACAGTAAACTCAACGTCAATAATCGCCGGGCCGCAGTTAAACGAGCCGAAGAGCTACATTTGATATAGCCACGCGAAAGCGTATCCCTCAGCAGGCATCCATTTAGCCCTGCCAGATAAACCAGCATTTTAATGCAGGCCTGGCAGGGCTTTTATTTCCCAGGCATTCTTTCCCACATATCCCCATATACATCCCCACACATGGGGAAGACATCTCCCCATATTAATTGATATATTTGGCGAAGATAAGAATGAATGCAATGAGTGGAGATTCATACATAAAAAAATCACGAGGCGCAGAATGTGTAAGACACATGCATCAACTAAAGATCATTACGAGCCTGGACTTTATGAAATTCGCCTCAAGGGACACCTTGATGGCAGGTGGGCCGCCTGGTTTGAGGGCCTGACCATCACACTCGAGGACAATGGCGATACGCTGCTAACCGGTCCGGTAATTGACCAGGCCGCATTGCATGGATTGCTCAAAAAAGTGCGTGATTTAGGCATGCCATTGGTCTCGGTCAGTCCTGTCGAACCCGACCCCTCGACTACGCTCGGGACAGGCCAGGCGGATCACTCAGACGATAAATAGTTAATGGATCCAAGCTACTTGGATAGGAGGTTTGCCTTTGATAACATTTACAGCCCAATTCAACCCCCGGTAACTGGGTGGAGACCACAATTCTATTCAAGTCAAATTTAATGAAACTCATCTATAACGATAAAAAAAAAGGAGACATAAAATGAACTACTTTAGAAAGCTTGCAATAAGTGCGGGAATACTATTTATCCTTTATACGAGTGTAGATCTCTTAGGCTTCTTATTTATGGGACCTTTGACGGCTACGAATTATCTTGTTAGCGTTTCTGAAAACGCAGGCCTGGTAGGAACAGGAGCCTTTCTTTCTTTAATCGGTGGTGCTTGCGCTTCTGGGATTGCAATTTCGCTGTATCCCGTGCTAAAAAAATTCAATCCAGTTCTAGCTCTTGGAGCTGTTGGTTTCAGGATTTCGGAGGGAGTGTTACGTTTTATTTCTGTGTCTGTCCTGCTATCAATAATAACATTAAGCCAGCTATATGTAAAAGCTGGAGCTCCGGATTCATCGTATTACCAAACCTTGGGCGCATTGTTATCTGCAGTACGTCTTTGGGTGGGCAGTGGTGTTGGGCAACTGCTGGCTTTTTCCATTGGGTGTACGTTATATTACATCATTTTTTATCAAACAAGACTAGTCCCTCGATGGATAACGGTCTGGGGTCTTGTTTTCGGCATTTTGGGCATCGTATCAACCGCGTTAGTCAGTACCGGTCTCATCGCTCCATTTAGTACGGAACATATCGTCATGGTTATTCCAATGTTGCCACAAGAAATAGTTCTGGCGGTATGGCTGATCGTTAAAGGATTCAATCCATCTGCAATCGCTTCCCTGTCTGCGAAAACAGCGACAAACGAGCTTTTGAGCGCGGCATAAATCTGCTATATAGGGGAGAGGGAAGGCTTTCAACCCTCCTTCTCCCTGCTGAACACAATGGTAACGCTTGTGGAATAGACCTTAAAAAGCGGACAAAAACATAACAAGGAGAAAGCAAAATGTTAAAAAAAGGTTCAAATGTTCTTTCAATATGGTGCGTCATCAATTTTATACTCGCCCTCATCATATTGAGCTATGTCATCGTTCTCAAAAAGGACTCCCCAATTTTGCAGGTAGCTTCTTTTTCAGAGGCTGAAATTGCCAGCCTTAGTGCCAAGACCATAGCAGCGCTCAATTGTTTTACCATCCTGTATAACTCTTGCTCGCTAGTTATCTCGGTGCTGACGTGGCCGCTCATCCGCAAAAACCTGCTCGCCGAGCAAAAATCTGCATTCTGGATGTTAGTGTTTGTAATCGGCTTTGTAGAAGTGATGGCATTTTTCGCTTCCTCATATATTGGGCATGGTCGCTGGCAGCTGAATGTTGTTCAGAGCATCCTATACGTGGTGGGCATTGGTTTGTCTGGCTATTCGATATTTAAGCGATCGACCCATATTATCAAACTACCAGGAATACTCACATGAAAGCAATTATCTGCACAAGATACGGACCACCGGAGGTTCTTCAACTCAAAGAGGTGGAAAAACCTGCACCAAACGATGACGAAGTATTGGTCAAAGTTCACGCGGCGTCTGTGACATTTTCCAACCTCCTCCTTGCGACTGGAAGTCCGTTTTTTCTCCGACTGATGGCCGGGGGACTGCTTAAACCTAAACCTATGATTCTTGGATCGGATGTGGCTGGGCTGGTGAAGGCAGTGGGCAGGAACGTGAAGAAATTCCAGTCAGGGGATGAAGTGTTTGGGTATCTCGCTGGCGATGATGGCAAAAAAGGCGGTTACGCCGAGTATGTCTGTGCTCTAGAAAAAGCGTTCGGGTTGAAACCGGTTAATTTAACCTGGGAACAAGCCGCGGCGGTGCCTGAAGCGGCACTCGTCGCTTTACAGGCTGTGCGGGATGATGGACAGATCCGGAAAGGGGGAACGGTTTTAGTCTATGGAGCGTCTGGCGGGATCGGGACATTTGCTACACAGATCGCCAAAGCCTTCGGTGCGGAAGTGACCGGTGTGTGCAGCACGAAGAATGTGGATCTGGTTCGTTCGCTTGGAGCAGACCATATTATCGATTACACAAAAGAAGACTTTATCAAAAGAGGCCAGCGCTATGATTTGATCGTGGCCACGGCGGGTTTTCGCTCGATCCATGACTACAATAGTGCTTTGAATCCGAAGGGGATTTATGTCTGCACTGGCGGCGCCTGGCGGCAGGTTTTTCAGACTTTGATCCTCGCAAAAAGGCTATCAGAGCCTGGAGGAAAAATACTTGGTATTTTAACAATGAATCCTAATTTTGATTTTGCTACTCTGAAAGAATTGATCGAGGCTGGAAAGGTAAAACCGGTTATTGATCGGATTTACCCATTGAACGAGACGGGTAAAGCATTGGCGTATTACGGCAAAAGACATGCCCGTGGAAAAGTTGTCATTTCAATTTAATCTTATAACGATGTCAATTCTTAATCAAGAAAGGTACTCAAATCAGTGTGGAAAGTGGTCAAGCCACTGGAGTGGAATTGCAGCACGGGAAATACATCCCTAAAGAGCTGATAGAGGCGGGGAAGATAAAGGCGGTCATCGATAGGCGATATCCATTGGTACATGTGGCAGAGGCTCATCGATATGTTGAAAAAGGGCACAAAAAGGGAAATGTTGTCATCACTGTGGAACATAATGGCAGGTGACAGCGCACCCGCATAAGTGAAGTTAGGCATAAAAGAATTAGAGAGAGAAGGTAAAAGCAATGACTGATCGAAGAAAGACTGTATTGATTTTAGGCATGACCTCATTGTTTATGTTCAGCCCGTTGGCGATGAGTCTTTTTTGGCATCCAATCCCCCTTTTTCAAAATCTCGGCTTCGAGAGGGAATCAATAGCTCCTCCATTGGCGTGGATTCTCGCTACGATCACAGCAATCGCATATGTTTTATACGCAATGAGAGCCATCCCCTTTGTTGCAGGTATGCAGCGCGAAATCTCCCTTTTTAAGCTCCTTGGGATTCTTTCTGCAGTTGTTGGCGGAATCGTCGAAGAAGTCTTTTTTCGACGGTGGACTATGGATATGCTCATGTCGAGAGGTGTAGCCACCATTTTCCAGGTCCTTATTTCCGGCATTGTATTCGGATTAGCTCATTCCAGTTGGTTACTTATAAAGCGCGACTTCAAGTTTGCGATTCCTGCAATCCTTTCGACATCCGTTTTAGGGATTCTTCTGGCTATCATCTTTCTCGTGGGCGGGCGCAACTTAGGACCCTGTATTTATGCGCACGTAATCATAAATATTATTATCGAACCATGGCTGATGTTGTCTTCAGTCTCAGGTAAGTGGCGCACCAACATCGTCTACGGATAACGGCTCCGCTGCTCGAAGTCCGACAGCAACAGGACGGCGAGAGAATGCAAAAAAGGCTGGACCGACCTGGAGACCCAGACTGCAGTATGGTTGACTACCCTACGCCAGGATTGATTCTTCAAAATCCATGAGATAAAGGAACCTTCTTAATTTTTCCAACGTCTCGCGTGCGTAATCAGGTTTTCTTTTTCTGGCTATATCAATTCGGGTAATTATGTAGGTTTTCTGAAAAGGAGAATGAAAATTGAACATTAAGAAACTGGTCGTTGAATTTGAAGCCGTGTTCGCAGTAGCCCTAGTGGTTGCGTTGATTGTTACATTTAGCGGAACATCATCGGGCACGGAGAAAGCACCGTAAACCGGGAAACCTCATTCAGTTTTGTTATCATGTTCGGCATATTCTTGACCTGGACAAAGTCACGGGAAATCTAAGAAAAATAGAGTTTTCAATAATCTGGAACAACAGAAAGAAGGAAAAAATGAAAAAGATCTTTATATTCACAATCATATTGATGGTACTGACAGCCTGCACAGCGCAGCAGGTCCAGGCACCTGAACCTGCTGCGACGGACATTCCTCAGGTGAATATGCCGAATCCTGCCTCGGTCTATTGCGAGCAGAATGGGAATAAACTTGAGATTCAAACGGCTTCCGATGGCAGCCAATCCGGAATATGTGTTTTTCCGGATGGCAGCACCTGTGACGAGTGGGCCTATTTCCGGCGTGAGTGTGGTCCCGCAGCACAAAAAAGCCCAACACCTGCCATCGTAGTTGAGGCAATCTCAACAGCAAGCAGTGGCACCACGGAAGAAAATGCCTCAGGCGGTTACATGCCACCTGGTACTTCAGAAGAAATAGCAGACTGGCGGGGTGTCATCGAAAGTACCAAGCCTGGTTCACAGTATGATGACTACTTTGAGTTGTGGACCAACGGGCAAATCATCTATTTTGGCATCGATTCAATGGACCCGGCGGTACAAGCGCAGATCGAGGCGCTGCGCGACAGCGGTAAGATCGTCCATCTTTATGGCACCTTGGTCAGCAATGTTCCTGATTGCAACGGCTCGCAGGTCCTGGTGGAGCGTATCGAAGTTGAAGAGTAACGATCCATCACTAATAGCCGTGAGTTTCGCGAATTAGTGTCTCGACATTGGTTGGGACACTTTTTGAATCTTAGTGTGTGTGTCTTATAATTGATTTATGTCTACAGCAATCTTAGCCACGAAACTGTATATTCCCCCGCCTCGGCCTAAAGCTGTCCTCCGCCCGTGCCTGATCGAGCGGTTGAACGAAGGCATGCACTATAAACTAACCCTTATCTCTGCCCCCGCCGGCTTTGGAAAAACCACGCTGGTCAGTGAATGGCTTGCCGGTTGCCAACGACCGGTCGCCTGGCTATCACTGGACGAAGGGGATAACGACCCCACCCGCTTTCTGATTTACCTCGTATCTGCTTTGCGTACGATTATGGCGAATATTGGAGAGGGGGTGTTGGGGGTGCTCCAATCCCCTCAGCCACCGTCAACCGAATCGATTCTGACAGCCCTGCTCAATGAAATCACCACTATCCCGGAGCATTTCATCCTCGTCCTTGACGACTACCATCTTCTGGATGCCAAACCGGTTGACGAAGCCCTCACCTTTCTGCTCGAGCATCTGCCGCCCCAGATGCACCTGGTTATCGCCACCCGTGAGGATCCACATCTTCCCCTCGCCCGGTTACGCGCCCGAGGCCAGCTGACCGAGCTGCGTGCTGCCGACCTGCGTTTTACCCCCGCCGAAGCCGCCGAGTTTCTCGACCAGGTGATGGGTCTAAACCTCTCAGCAGAAGATATCGCCGCGCTGGAAGCTCGCACCGAAGGCTGGATTGCCGGCCTGCAACTGGCCGCACTTTCCATGCAGGGACATCAAGACGTCACCAGCTTCATCCAATCCTTCACCGGCAGCCACCATTTCGTGCTGGACTATCTGGTGGAAGAGGTCCTGCACCAGCAGACCGAAAGCATCCAGACTTTCTTGCTGCGCACCTCCATCCTTGATCGCCTGTGCGGATCCCTTTGTGACGCTGTTCTGCTCGACCCCTCTGCTTCCGGGCAGGAAACCCTGGAATATCTCGAACACGCCAACCTGTTCATCGTCCCCCTAGACAATGAGCGACATTGGTTCCGCTATCACCATCTCTTTGCAGATTTACTGCGGCAACGAATACAGCGAAGCAGCACATTATCTACTGGGAAAGAAAAGAGGGGTGTGGATGAATTGCACAGACGCGCAAGCGAGTGGTACGAGCACAATGGTTCGGCGGCCGATGCCATTCGCCATGCACTGGCTGCTGAGGATTTCGTACGAGCCGCGGACCTGGTCGAGTTGGTCATGCCAAGCACAGACCGCAGTCAGCAGTATGCCACCTTGCTGGGCTGGCTAAAGGCAATACCCGACGAACTGGTCCGCCTCAGGCCCGTGCTCAGTACCTGGTATGCCTCGATATCAATGTCTTGCGGCGAGCTCGAGGGCGTGGAGCCCCGGCTGCGGGACGCCGAACGGTGGCTGGACACCACGGCCGACACGGCGGGGATGGTCGTCGTAGACAAAGAGGAATTTCGCCGTCTGCCGGGTATGATCGCCATTATCCGTGCCGGGCTGGCCCTGGCCCGGGGCGATATACCCGAGACCGTGAAATACGCTCGACGGGTGCTCGATCTCGCACCTGAGGACGACCTTCTGATGCTTGGTGGGGCAGCCTCGCAGCTGGGGCTCGCCGCATGGACGAGCGGGGATCTCGAAACTGCCCACCGGATGACTGCCGATGGCATGGCGAATTTGCGGCTGGCCGGGTACATCTCTCCCGCCATCGGTTGCGCCAGAGTCCTGGCGGATATACAGATTGCGCAAGGCCGTCTCCACGAGGCAATGACCACCTATGAGCGGGCATTGCAGTGGGCAACAGAGCCGGGCGCGCCAGTCTTGCCAGGAGCGGCAGATATGTACGTGGGCATGAGCGACCTTTACCGTGAGTTTAACGATCTGAAGACCGCCATGCAGCACCTGCTCACCGGCCAGGCTCTGGGTGAGCTTGCCGGGTTATCGCCAAACCCGTATCGCTGGTGCGCGGCGATGGCGCGCATACGGGAAGCCCAAGGCGATCTGGATGGCGCTCTCGACCTGCTCGACCAGGCCGAGCGCCTATACGATGCTGCCTTTGCCCCGAATGTGCGCCCGATCGTGACGCGGAAGGTACGAGTGTGGGTGGCCCAGGGTCGGTTGGGTGAAGCCCTGGACTGGGCACGTGAGCAGGGCCTGTCCGTTGAAAACGAACTTGGCTACCTGCACGAGTTCGATCACATCACCCTGGCCAGGGTGCTTCTGGCCCGCTATCTGAGCGACCGTGCAAATGGCTCCATTTCTGAGGTAGCGGGGCTGTTGGAGCGTCTGCTGAAAGCCGCGGAAGAAGGTGGGAGGAAGGGAAATGTGATCGAAATTCTGGTATTGCAGGCGATCGCTTATCATGCACAAGGTGACCTACCCGCTGCTCTTTTGCCTTTGAAGCATGCTCTTATGTTGGCCGAGCCGGAGGGCTACGTCCGCATGTTCCTTGACGAAGGCTCAAGCATGATGCAACTGCTTCACGAAGCTGCCGCGCGTGAAATCATGCCAGATTACACAGGCAAGCTACTGGCAGTATTTGAAGCTGAGAAGCGGAAGAGCGAATACAAATCACCTTTGCCCCCTGCCCAGCCCCTGATCGAGCCATTGAGCCAACGTGAGTTAAAAATACTACAACTCATTGCCCAGGGACTATCGAATCGAGAGATTGGCGAGCGGCTTTTTCTCGCGCTGGACACGGTCAAAGGGCATAACCGCAAAATTTTTGACAAACTGCAAGTTCAAAGCCGCACCGAAGCTGTCGCGCGTGCCCGCGAACTGGGTTTGCTGTAAGTTTCAATTTTCCTCAACATTTCCCCACAATAACTAAAAACAACACCCATAACCAACACTTAAGTGTCTGTTCGTTAACACTGTGTGGGGGATATTATCCTTGTACATTGAGTAAGTGGCACGGACGGTAATGACCGACCACAAAAGGTACAAGGTGATGTCAAACGAACACAAAATAAAACCAGCTTCAGATCAACCCGTGGTCTATCAGATCAGGATCAAGGGCCATCTAGGTCGTGAATGGACTGACTGGTTTGACGGCCTGACCATCACGCTGGATGAGGATGGCAACACGCTTCTAACCGGCCCGGTGGTCGATCAGGCTGCGTTGCATGGGTTGCTCAAAAGAGTGCGTGATTTAGGTATGCCTTTGGTCTCGGTCAGTCCTGTTGAACCCGGACCTCCGACTACGCTCGGGACTGGCCATGGGGATCAGTCAGATGTCAAATAGTAAATGGATAGTAGCTACTTGGAAAGGAGTTTTGCATTTGATAACATTTCCAGCCCATTTCAGCCCTTGGGAATAGGGTGGCAACCACAATTTTATTCAAATCCAATCCCATTCAGTAACTGGGACCATTCAATGAAACTCATCAATAACTTTCAAAAAAGGAGAAAGAAATGAATACCAACAAATCGACTACCGGAATAGATCCAAAAGTAAAACTTTCATTTCGAAAGATTGCGGTCATTACAGGTGTGATTTTCATCATTGCGACCGTCGCAGGATTCGTGGCTAACGCGCTCACACCTGTTCTTACTGGTACTGACTACCTCACTCGGTTCTCCGCACATACGAACCAGGTGGCCGCAGGAGTGCTCTTTCGTCTCGTCGCCGCTTTTGCAAGTGGCGGCATAGCCATCGCGATGTATCCGGTCATGAAGGGGTCGAATGCAGGTCTGGCCCTTGGATCTGTGGTCTTTAGAGCCCTGGAGGCAGTCTTTTACATGGTCGGCGTCTTGAGCCTGCTGTCCCTGCTGACACTCGGCCAGCAGTTCCCAACTGCGGGAGCTGCCGATCGTACGTCGCTTCAGGTGATCGGCAATTTGTTGGTGAGCGTACGCGAACACGCCGGGCTGTTGGCGGTGTTCGCCTTCTGCCTGGGTGCATTTATGTACTACTACCTTTTCTTCCAATCACGGCTCATACCCCGATGGCTGTCGGGCTTCGGTATCGTCGCGATCATCCTGTTAATGGCGGCTTGCGTGTTGGCCTTGTTCAGCGGTAACCGTATTACCAGCTACATTCCCCTGGAGATTCCTATAGCGATACAAGAAATGGTTCTGGCGGTATGGCTGATCGTTAAAGGATTCAACCAATCTGCAATCGCTTCTCTGTCTGCGAAAACAACGACGAGCGAACTTTTGAGCGCGGCATAGATTTGCTATATAGGGGAGTGGGAGGGCTGAAGGCCCTCCCTAAAACCCTCCCCACTCAGCTACATTGAAATGCTCGTGGGATAGACCTTAAACAGCGGACACCACACATCACAAGGAGAAAGCTAAATGCTAAAAAGAGGTTCGACCATCCTCTCAATCTGGAGCGGTATCAACTTTCTTCTCGCCGCCGCGATATTGACCAGTGTCGTCATTTTCAAAGGAAACTCACCGATTCTGGCATTGGTGTTTGAAAAATCTGAAATCGCCAGCCTGTCTGCCAAGGTCATTGCATCGCTCAATGCTTTGACCATCCTGTACAACTCTTCCTCGGTGGTTCTCTCGGTGCTGGTGTGGTTGCTCATCCGAAAAAGCCTGATTGCCGGCCAAAAATGGGCCTTCTGGGTGTTGCTGTTCGTGATCGGCTTTGTGGAAGTGATGGCTTTTACTGCCTCCGCAAGAGTCGGAAATGCGAGATGGCAGGTGAATGTTGTTCAGAGCGTTTTATACCTTGTGGGCATTAGCCTGTCTGGCTATTCTCTATTCAAAGGAGATACAGAATGAATTCAATCAATAAGACCGCAAGAATCGCAGGTTTTCTCTATTTCATGTATATCGTAACTTCGATCATTGGAAATGAGTTTGGTCGCTTTGTATCCGTGGATGCCTCGGTAACGATCAATCAAATATTGACTCATGCAACGCAGTTTCGTATCGGTTTTGTAATCAGTCTATTTTCAGTTGTGTTTTTTCTTTTTGCTGCCTGGGCTTTGTACGTACTATTAAAACCGATTAACAAAAACATGGCTTTACTGTTCCTGTTATTAAATCTGGGTGGGTTTGCCATATGGTGTTTTAGTATGCTTAATCTATTTGCCAGCCTGCTGCTTTTGAGCGGCGCTGATTATTTGAAAGTATTCCAGCCAGATCAACCACAAGCACTGGCGTTGTTATTTGTCAATTTATACAAAAATGGATATATTGTCGCCCAGATACCCTATGGCATCTGGCTCTTTCCTCTTGGTTATCTAGTTTTCAAGTCGGGCTTTCTTCCTAAGATCTTGGGCATACTGTTGATTGCCGATGGTTTTGGTCTTTTGATATATGTTTTTCAGCGTTTCCTTTTGCCGGGCTACGAAGTAATATCGTACCCATGTATGGTGGTTAGTTTTATTGCGGAACTCTCTCTTACTTTGTGGCTTTTGATTAAGGGTGTAAAGGATCAGAAATCAACCCTAGCTGATGGTCAGAAATAAAAATGAATACTATCAAGTAAAAAGGAAAGGTACAAAAATGAAAGCAATTGTATGCACAAAATACGGACCGCCGGAGGTTCTTCAGCTCAAAGAGGTGGAAAAACCTACTCCCAAGGACAATGAAGTACTGATAAAAATTCATGCAGCAGCAGTGACAGTTTCGGACTGTATAGTTCGAAGTGGTAAAGTAAATATCTTGCTATGGATCCCCATGCGCATATTTATTGGTTTCAGAAGACCAAGAAAACCTGTACTAGGGTTAGAGTTAGCCGGAGAAATTGATGCAATAGGCAAAGATGTAAAACGATTTAAAAAAGGTGACCAAATTTTTGCACTTACCGGCAAGCGTTTTGGTGCTTATGCCGAGTACGCTTGTCTGCCAGAAGACGGAGTGTGCATGCCACAAGACAGTATTATGGCATTAAAACCGTCCAATGTAACCTATGAGGAAGCCGCTGCTGTTCCTTCCCGAGGAACTTTAGCATTGTATTTTCTCAAGAAAGGAAATATCCTGAACGGACAAAAAGTTCTCATCTATGGAGCTTCTGGAGGGGTAGGTACTTTTGCGGTACAGCTTGCCAGGTACTTTGGGGCGGAAGTTACCGGGGTATGCAGTACCACAAATTTAGAATTGGTAAAATCTCTGGGAGCCGATAAGGTAATTGATTACACAAAAGAGGATTTTACGAATAGAGGAGAATATTATGATTTTATCTTTGATGCTGTTGGAAAAAGATATAGCTCAAAACTACAGTATAAAAAAGCGCTAACTCCGACCGGGAAATTCATATCAGTCGATGAGGGGACACCAAAGTTATATCTGGAAGATTTAATATTAATCAAGGAGTTGGCTGAGGCAGGAAAGATTAAAACCGGTCATTGACCGGGTTTATCCGTTGGAACAGATGGCCGAGGCGCACCGGTATATCGAAACAGGACACAAAAAAGGAAATGTGGTTATCACTGTGGAACATAGCGACAAATCCTGACAAAGCGCTGCGTCCAACCGTCATGAAGCGTAAAGGAAGTGAGTAAAAAAATGACTGATCGAAGAAAAACTGTATTGATTTTAGGTATGACCTCATTATTTATGTTCAGCCCGTTGGCGATAAGTCTTTTTTGGCATCCAATCCCCCTTTTTCAAAATCTCGGCTTCGAGAGGGAATCATTAGCTCCTGCATTGGCGTGGATTCTCGCCACAATCACAGCAATCGCCTATATTTTATACACAATGAAAGCTATCCCTTTGGTTTTAGCTAAACAGAAAGAAATCTCACTATTTAAACTTCTTGGTATTCTCTCGGCAGTGGTCGGCGGAATTGTCGAAGAAGTTTTCTTTCGACGTTGGATCATGGATATGCTCATGTCGGGAGGCGTAGCCCCCATCCTCCAGGTGATCATCTCCGGCATCGCATTTGGATTAGCCCACACCAGTTGGACACTACTCGCAAAGCGCGACTTCAAGGTTACGCTTCCTGCGATCCTCTCGACATCTGTTTTAGGGATCTTTCTCGCTATCATCTATCACGCGGGCGGACGTAATTTGGGGCCCTGTATATTTGCCCACGTACTGATCAATATTGTTATTGAACCGTGGCTGATGTTGTCAGCAGTTTCAGGTAAGTGGCGCGCCGAACATAGGGTCCGGATTTTGGCTACGTAGCGCGAAGACTTTCAGGATAAGGAGGGCGAGAGAATGCCTGATTAGCGTAGACCGGACTGGAGACCCATACTGCAGTAGGGTAGACCACCCCTCACCAGTATTGATTTCTCAAAAATACATTTACAAAGGAACAAATATCATTCTCCATCGTCTGTGTGTGAAATGGTGCACAAAATAAACTGTCTCCATAAACCACCAGGTCCGGTGGAAATCTCTCGACAAAAGAAAGAAGGAAAAAATGAAAAGGATCTTTACATTCACAATCATTTTGATAGCACTGACAGCCTGCACAGCACGTCGGGTTCAGACACCTGAACCTGCTGCGACAGACATACCCTCAGGCGGGTATACCAAACCCAGCTTCGGTCTATTGCAAGGAGCAAGGGAACAAACACGAAATTCGCTTGACTGCCGATGGCAGCCAAAACGGAATATGTATTTTTCCAGATGGCAGCACCTGTGACGAGTGGGCTTACTTACCGGGGAGAGTGTGGTCCCGCAGCACAAAAAAGCCCAACACCTGCCATGACCGCTGAGGCAACCACAGATGCTAGTGGTGGTTACATGCCACCCGGTACCGCAGAAGAAATAAGTGATTGGTGGGGCGTCATCAAGAGTACCGAACCCGGCGCACAGTATGATGACTACTTCGAGCGGCAGGACCTCGGGCAGATTATCTACTTTGGCATCGATTCTATGGACCCGGCGGTACAAGCGCAGATCGAGGCATTCCGCGACAGTGGCAAGATCGTTAATCTTATTGGCACATTACTGAGCAATGTGCCCGACTACAACGGCTCGCAGATCCAGGTGGACCGCATCGAAGAACAAGCCTCAGGCGGTTACATGCCGCCAGGTACTTCAGAAGAAATAGCAGATTGGCGGGGCCTCATCAAGAGTACGCAGCCAGGCGCACAGTATGATGATTACTTTGAGCGGCAGGACCTGGGGCAGATGATCTACTTTGGCATTTATTCTATGGATCCGGCGGTACAAGCACAGATCAAGGAACTGCGCGACAGTGGCAAGATCGTTCATCTCTATGGCACATTATTTAGTAATGTGCCTGACTACAACGGCTCGCAGGTCCAGGTGGATCGCATCGAGGTTGAAGAGTAACGATTCTATAAGGTGCAAATATTCTGTCGTATTCAGAATGCACAAAAAAATCTCATCAACCCCAAAATAATACCTAAGAAATTCTATGGATGAGTGAACCAACCAGGACAGGTTTCTTGATCAGGGGAACGAAAGAGAATAGTGAAGGCGATGTTTTTCATGGACATCATTTGCATCAAATCCCCATTTGGACAGGTTTGCGGATTGCCTTCCTTGCTTCATACTGCGTGAACAATTCGGGTACAGATATGCTGAAACAGTATGGTGATTTTGGGACAATATTAGACGTAATAGACGGCTATTTTCCCATTTTCCCTTATAAATTTATCCATCGCACTGAAGAGATCGCGGGTTCGAATCCCGCCAGGTCCACTGGAGTATCCCTAGGGAAGGGGGTTTTGTTTATGATACAGGCTGCGCGGGTACGTGCCCCCACTCAACAAATGTCCAAGTGATGCCCTACAGGGTCATCGACACCTGGGAAACGTATTCCATTATTGATGCCCCATATGTTCACTAATAGTCCATTTTCCCCTTATCATAAAAAACTTAACAACTATAAAGATGTACGATGTAAACGACTATTACGCCGGTAATTATCGAATAGGAGTTGGATAGGTAATTTAAGGATACGTGTAGGGTAACTCAATGAGCGTAAGTAGGATAATTCCTCATGTGTCCGAGTAAAAAGGCTTCACTCATTCAGGTTGGCATGGTATAAGCCAGTCTCTAATTATGGCAACCAATCGCCGAGAGACATGGATTACCAGTGCTAGTAAGAAAAACAGGACCATCAAGGAGTCCATCATTAACAATGCTATACGTAATTTCAATGCCGTTCTAGCTCCTGAAGATTGATCCTACCTGCATTCTTATCTTTAGCTATCTGCTTCAATCCACTTTCCTTGATCTCCAACCGATTTTATTTGATAACATCCTCAGCTTCACACCTTCTGCCAATAATATAGAAATAAGGCTAGCTACACCCACCAGCACCATTTCCCATAAATGCAAGGGTCCAAAGCTAAACAAACCTCTCAAAAATGGAACGCTTACTACCAGTCCAAGGAAAAACAAGGTTCCTGCGGATACCCACCACAATGCAGGGTTAGGTACACGTAAAGTTGCCAGGATGGAATGCTTCCAGGAACGGTTGGTAAAGATCAATCCCAGATTTCCGATAACAAGGGTTGCGAAGCTCAACATACGTGCTTCACTAACTCCCAGCCCCCGGGACAGGATCAATGCATAGACACCCAATACCAACGCCAGCACACCCAAACCTTGTGCTAATCCAATGAATACCATCTGCCTTCCAAACAGTGGCTCGCTAAGCTTGCGGGGGGGTCGATCCATGATATCTTTTTCTTCACCTTCCATTTCAAATACGACAGAGCAAGCTGGATCTATGATTAATTCCAGAAAAAGGATATGCACTGGCAATAGTGCCAGAGGCCATTCAAGCAATACTGGAATCAGTGACATCCCTGCTATTGGGATATGCACTGAAAGGATAAAGGTCATAGCCTTTTTTAAATTATCGTGTATGCGACGCCCAACGCGCACCGCCTGAACGATCGAGGCGAAATTGTCATCAAGCAATACCAGAGCAGCTGCTTCACGAGCGACATCTGTGCCACGCCCACCCATGGCAATCCCGATATGCGCCGCTTTGAGTGCCGGGGCGTCGTTTACCCCATCTCCGGTCATCGCTACCACTTCTCCATTTGCTTTTAGAGCCTGTACCAAGCGTAATTTTTGTTCGGGCACGGCGCGGGCAAAGATGCAGGTAGATTTGATCCGTTCTTGCAACTCTGAGTCACTCATTTTATCCAATTCTGGACCAGTAATGATCTTGTCTAGGGGTTTTAGCCCGATCTTCTCAGCGATATTTTGCGCTGTCCCAGGATAATCACCGGTGATCATGATAAGCCTCATGCCAGCCGAGTAGCAGTCCTTTACTGCCTCAGGTACGCCGGGTCGCACAGGATCCGCCAATCCAAGCATTCCAAGATACTCAAAGGTGAAATCGTGTTGTGATTCGGGAAGATCAGTGGGCTTGAAATTTGCCCGCCCAACAGCAATTACACGTAGTCCGTGATTAGCCATGCGGTCAACCTGATCATGCATCATATGCCGTTGGTCTTCGTTGAAGTGGCACAGATTTGCCACTGCTTCGGGGGCACCTTTGACTGCGATGATTGCTTCATGTCTATCCTCCGACTGCCAAACACGTGACATTGCCATCAGCTCTGGAGAAAGTGGATACTCACGTAGCAGCGACCAATCTTTATGGATGTGTTCTGTTGCAGTGAGTGTGCGCCCACCCAACTCCTTGATAGCTTTTTCCATTGGGTCGAAAGGGTCAGCCGGGCTAGCCAAGATACTGTATTCGACCACTTCATGCAGCCTTTCAGGCAGGTTCATGGGGGTGCTTTCGACATCGAAAACCTGTCCATTAATTGCAATTTTTGTAACTGTCATTCGGTTGAGGGTTAGAGTGCCTGTTTTATCCACACACAACACAGTGGTTGCCCCGAGCATTTCCACAGCAGGGACACGTCGAGTAAGCACCTTATGTTGAGATATACGCCAGGCTCCTAATGCCAGGAAAATCGTCAGCACCACGGGAAATTCCTCTGGTAGGGTCGCCATTGCCAAGGTAATCCCCGCCAGGAAACCTTCTAACCAGTTTCCGCGTGTCAAGCCAAATATGATTACAACAAGGATACACAAGCTGATCCCTGCAATTGCGAAGTTGCGTACAATTTTACCAGTCTGCTTCTGTAGATCGGTGTCTTCAGGTTCTAGAACTTGTAAAGCTTTACCGATTTTACCAATCTCCGTACGAGATCCAGTGGCATGGGCGATGGCAATGCCCTGGCCCTTCACCACCAGGCTCCCCGAGTAAACAAACGGCAGATCGTCCCCACCAGGGCGAGCAATTTCTTGCTGACCTTCAATAACATTTTTTCGCACCGGAATAGATTCTCCCGTCAACAAAGATTCGTCCACACTCAGGTTCGTCGCCACGAGAAGTGTTGCATCTGCCGGAACCCGATCTCCTTCCCCAATCAACAAAATATCATCCTTCACTACTTCCCGACCAGCTATCCGTTGTTGTTTGCCATCGCGGATCACCAATGCGCGTGGACTGGAGAGATCACGCAAGGCTTCTAGCGCCCGTTCCGTTTTCTGCTGTTGGTAGAACGTAATGCCGATGATAACGAACACGAAACCTGAGAGCATGAGCGCCTCTTCAGGATCGCCCAGCGCAAGGTATAGCACACCACACACGATCAGAAGCAGGAACATTGGCTCGCGTAATATATCCCATAATATATGCAGAAATTTCCGCTTTTTTGTGGATGGCAACTCATTGTAACCATCCTGCGCCAGGCGTTCAAATGCTTCTTGTTCGGTTAATCCTTGTATGTTCTTATCATCAAATAGAATTGTCATAATTAAAGTAAATCCTTATTCCAGTTATTTATTTTTATATATTTTGAGCTCTACCCAACTACTGCTGCGTTGCGTTTCCACCGGCAATCGCATACGGGCGCTCCCTCAGCTAATGTGCTATTTCGCATAAATCCAAGGCTGAGAGTTCTACTCATGGCATGATCTAGCTTGCACAAATGAGGTAGATACTCGTCATCAATGCCATATACCCGACATAATTTAACAATGGCGCACTCAGAAATATCAACACCAAAATCATATCCGTCGCCATTTCCCTCCACATAAGTAAATACCCAATCTCCAGGGTATCGTCGTTTCTGAGATTCAAGCGCAGCAGTGCTTAAACGATTTTGATGAAATCGGCTGAAGTAATACCAGTGGTAAGCCCAGTGTAAAGATTTTGGAAAACTCTGTAGATATGCATCGAATATGTCGCACTGAATTTGAGCGGCTTCATTAACCTCGAACTTCCGTTTCTTTAAGGTTCGATATAACGCCATATTCATTAGGCAAGTATCAAGGTTGATCTGCCAGATATTTTTTTCGCCGATATACGGGATTTTCGGAGCAAGGAAAGCCAGTTCCTTCCTGGTATCCTCAAAAACCCCCCAGATAAGCTTGGCCGGATAACGATCCAAGAGTTTCATCCGAACAGCTTGTCCAATCCGAGCATAGGTATTCATTATTTTTTGGGTACGAACAGAATCGATCATTTTAGCCTCTTCTAAAAGTAGGTCCGTAAACCAATATCACAACACCGGCAAAGACCCTTGCCGGTGGACTCGATCAATGCTCGAGTAAATAAAGTTGTGGACTTAAGCCGCTTTAGGAGGAGGTAATAAGGGAGATAAAGAACAAGATGCTCCCAATAAACGTGATGATTTATCCTCATCAACCGTGACAGCAGTAATATTTCCCCTGGTCTGATCTATCAGGACGAAATCATCGTCGTGTTCATCAAGGTGTGTGTGTTGAAAATATTCTTCTGTAAAGGATATGTTCCAAATTCGCTTCATTTGCAAGGAGTGGGTCGATTACTTCGCAAACCACAAGGCTTCCAATGCAAAGGAGAAGTGTCACCAGGATCAGCTTAGTTCGCTGTATATCAGGAAGTCTACCCATTTTGAATGTGTTTCACTCCCTGCTGGAACAAGGTGATTATGTGTTCATCAACCAGGCTGTAATAGACTTCCTTACCCTGGCGCCGGGATTGGACCAAACGTAACAAACGTAAACCGCGCAAATGGTGCGAGACAGCCGATTCGCTCATACTGACAGCTTCAGCCAATGTGCTTACATTTTGCTCTTGATCAATAATCGCTGAAATTATCCGCACGCGGTTGGTATCGCTGAAAGAGCGGAACAATTCTGCCACGTGAACAGCAGTATGGTCGTCGAGAACAGATGCTGGTAGATAAGGATTCATATTAAAATATTTCAAACAAACATTTGAATAAGTGTTCAGATGTTGTATTATAATGGCTGGTATAAAGGTTGTCAATATCACTTTTTCAATAGCAGTATTCGTAACCAACAACGGCATATTAGCGCGTGGGAGATATCTGGTGGCAAAGAACATGGTTATCTATAAAAATTCATGGTTGTGTGGAAGATTTTTCTTACCAAAAATTCCTAATAAACAACCAAGTGTGATTTTAAGGAAACCATTTGGCTCTGCCAAGATAATCATTCAGCGATAATGCAGTTTGAATTAATCTAATTCGTGTAAGATAGTGGGTGGATAATATATTTGGGTTACCCATGAGGAGCGATAGCATGCCGGAAAATGGAAATCTACGCATCCTGGTTGTGGAGGATGATCCAGCCATTGAGTCATTAGTATCACTTGGGTTACGGTACGAGCAGTATCATGTCATTACCACCGATAATGGATTAAAGGGCTTACAGCTTTTTGAGGAACATAAACCCGACCTGATCATCCTGGATTGGTTATTGCCGGGGATGGATGGTTTAAAGCTGTGCCGTATGATCCGCAACCAATCCGATGTTCCGATTATCATGATCACGGCGAGAGACGCAATCAAGGACCGGGTAGATGGGTTGGAGACCGGAGCAGACGATTACCTTGTCAAACCTTTCCACATCGACGAATTAATCGCACGCGTACATGCCCGGCTCCGTCATCACAGCACTGGGGATAACACGTTAACATTCCAGGATCTCAGTCTAGATCCTAAATCGCATGAAGTTTATCGGGGACGTCGTTCTATCGAATTGACGAGCACTGAATTCAGATTACTAAACTACCTGATGCGCCACCCCCGTCAGGTGCTATCGAAGGAACAGATTTTGGAGGAAGTATGGGGGTATGACTTTCGAGGAGATGCAAACATTGTAGAACAATATATCCGCTCACTTCGCCAAAAAATGGGTCAACCGCCTCTCATTCAAACTATGCGCGGGGCTGGTTATGTACTACGAGAGGACCCAGGATGAAATTACACTTATCATTTCGTGGTCTTATCGTTCTTTTATTTGTCGGTAGCATGATCCCATTGATGGTTATGGTTGGTTTGGTGGTTTTCCGATTGCAGCAGGCCTATCTGGTGAATGAAGCTCAAAAGCGTTTGATAGATTTTGTCCAGGCAGGTGTTGAGCAATATACCACTGACGCTTCTCTCACAGTTTTAGCAGTGAATTTGGGTGAACACCTGCGCGTTTTGGGTGCTGATATGTTCATCCAGGACGCTAACGGAAACCCGGTTCCACCATCGCTGGGTACGGGTCCCTGGCTCGATGTCAGTGAGCACCAATCAGTGAGAGATTCTCAAATTAGCACTTTGCAGACGATTGGGAACGGAGCAGCTTCTCGGATTGTTTATCTGGCAGTGGTAGTCGATCAAACCAATAATGTGCTCGGTAGTGTGGAAGCCAGCCTGCCTTTGAGTGGGATAACAGATCAGCTCAATGCATTACGACGTTGGTTAACCCTGATCATCACCCTCGCGTCTGGCTTAGCGGTGCTACTCGCCGCTCTTTTATCAGGAATTATTACCCGTCCATTGAAAAGCCTGGTGGAATCGGTTGAGCATGTGCGGCAAGGGAACCTGGAAACGCGCGCCCCAGTATCAGAGGTCCATGAGCTGGGTCAATTAGCGATAACTTACAACCACATGCTCGATCGTATATCTGACGATCTACACGATCAGGCTCAGCTGGCAGATAACATGCGCCAGTTTGCAGCAGACGCCTCGCATGAATTACGGTCACCCCTTTCTGTTTTTCGGAATAGTGTAGATGTGTTGGACAAGGCTGTCCAGCAGAATGACCATCAGCAATTTCCTAATATTTTGCCTATAATGCGTCAAGAAGTGGATACGATGACCAGCCTGGTTGATAACTTGCTCCTGTTGGCACGCCTGGATCAACCTGAGGAAGCGGTAGCGTCCATCCTGCATCTAGAGGAAATTCATCCATTTCCGCTTCTAGAAGAAATTTACGAACGCTCCCAATTATTAGTGAAAGATCAGCACGTAGAACTGGTGTGGCCTACAGGTGAGATCGACCCCATCCTGGCAGACCGCGAGATGCTCCGCCGTGCATTAAATAATATTGTCGAAAATGCCATTACCTACACTCCCGCAGGGAAAAAGATTACATTAAGCCTTGAAAACCAGGCCGGCTATTGCTGTTTCGTTATCGAAGATCAAGGTATCGGAATCCCCCCAGATCAATTATCAAAGATTTATGAACGCTTCTATCGCAGCGATGAGTCGAGGAATCGTAAGATTCCTGGCTCTGGGCTGGGTCTGGCGATCGTCGCTGCCATTGTTCGGGTTCACGGGGGAGAAATTAAGGTTGAGAGCCACGTCGGTGTGGGCACACGTTTTCTAGTATTCATCAAACAGTTAGATTCTCAGGCATAAATACACTAGGGATATTCAGCAAACATTCAGCAATACTACAGCGGTTATACAGTTCATTCCAGTATCCTTAGGTTAGCTTAAACAACCTAGAAAGGATGAACAAAATGATCAAAAGAATAATCACGCTCATATTTACTTCCAGCTTAATCAGTGCTGGTTTACTTTTCCTGGGTATTTCATTGATGGAACAATACACACCAGCGCATGCATCCACGCTGGAGGCTCTGGTAGCAAGATCAAATGCACAGATTGTAGCGAATGATATTTTGGTGAGCAAAAATGCTCCGGTGACAACGGATATCAACAGCGAAAAAGAAAAACTTCTGGGATCCTCGATCCCAAAATCCGTTTCAGTGGTTCCAGTGGCATCTGCGCAGGCGATCAACGCTTCGGTGAATCTGACCAGCACAGTTAGCACCGCGCCCAATATAAAAATATCCCAAATCCTCAGCGATCCGAAACAATTCTTAGATCAGGTCTATACAATAAGTGGTATCGCAACCCGTTTGGGAGACGATAAGCTCCTGCTCAATGATGGCACGGGGCAGATCCTGGTTGAAGTCGAAGACGATCTACTCGGTCTCATGGTCATAAATGGTCAGATGGTCTCCATTATGGGCAAGCTCGATGACACCGATAGTTTCACAGGTATAGAAATGGATGCTTGTACACTCACGGATCAAAACGGTGCTATCGTGATGGACGATTGCGATGAAGATGACTTGGATGATGTTGACGACGATAGCGACGGGGCTGATGACGATGATGATGACCTAGATGATGATGAAGATGATGGCCTAGATGATGACGGCGATGATGATGTAGACGACGATGACAATGATGACTCAGATGACAGTAGCGATGATGACAGTGATGATGACATAGATGACGATAACGAAGACGATGGTGAGGATGATTAATCCTTTCAACAACGCCACATATCGCAATTAATAAACGAAAAAAATTTCGCCAGCATATTTTGTCGGCCTGCAACACACTCGCTCCCCGTTTGTCGGGGAGCGATTTTTATAAAGTTCGTATCTCTCTACACACAAAAAAGCAAAAAATAATTGAATAGTAACTATTACTTTTTGTGAATTGCGTGGGGCGCCTTTCCTAACTTGATGTGGGGGAATAATTCGGGTACAGCTATGCTAGAACAGCATGCAAGAAGCGCAGCGTCGTTGCCTGCATGCGCGGGTAGGAGCGAATTATTTACTGTAGCTTTTTGCCCGTATAAATACCATAGCCAACATATGGTAAGAAATCACGCGCTGCGGCCAGCATCTCTTTGTTGAAAAATGTGCCGCGAATGGATGTATCTTTAACACCCGTCAGGATGGCATGTGAGATAGTTCTTCACGCCATCTGCTTTCAGGTGGCTAGCCAGTTGTTCCCACAAGTTTATTTTGTGGATGGACGAGGTGACATCCGCAAAGCCTGCCTTGCGGAAGATGGATTCCCATTCGTCTTGCTGGAAGGCGTGAATACCCATTGTACCCGTGAGCAATGAAACCAGCCTGACGGGAGGGGGTTTTAGGAATGTGAATTCATTGAAGCCAAGAATCGAACCAGGCTTCAGGACATGGTGTATCCCAGTGAGGACGGTGGCAGCATCACAAAAGACGAGGATGGATTCGATGATAGCCATCTCAACGCTGGCGTCTGATAGGGGCATTCTATGAGCGTCTGCCTGAATGATCCGTACTTGTCGATGGGCACATTGGGTTGAGACCCGTTTTCTTGCTTCTGCGATGCTTCTTGGATTGATATCGAGGGCGATGACCTGTGCATGATAATTCTTGGCTAAGGAGCAGGCTGTGAAACCTGTGCCGCAACCAACATCCAGGACCTGGATGCCTGCCGTCAGGTGACACCTGGTGAGTAAACGCTGCGTTGCATAGAAGCCGCCCAGGTGTTCCGTGAGTCCACCTTTTTCCCAGATGTCAAAAGGGCTGAACTTGCCTTCCCCTTGAGGCTTCGGTTGGCTATTTTTGATTGACATGAACCAACTCCCTAATGGTTTAACTCCTGACTGTCAGGGTTGCGCAGTGCGCGGTGTTAGCGAGCTATCCGAAAGAGGTATTATGAAATCATGTTTAGCTTACATATAATCCTCAATAATAATCTGATCTACATGAGCACTTTGGTCGCTTCAGCCAGGTTGAGACGGTTCACCTGCCGGATTGCGGGCAGGGTCGCCAGCAGCATAGTCACCAAGATGCCGATGGCGGTGAAAACGTACGTGGAAGGCGCAACCACGATATTGAACGTGAACAAGTCGGCGCTGAAGGATGTCCCCACCTGCAGAGCCATCCAATGACCCAGCAACAAACCCGGCAGAAGGGTTACCAACCATAGAATCAGATCTTCTGCAATGAGCAAAGCGGCGATCCGGTCGATCCCGCTGCCGATCGAACGCATCGTGGCAAACTCCCGTTTGCGCTCCAAGACGTTCACCGTCATGGCATTGAACAGCAGCGCAAAGGCCATCGCCACCGCCACGGCCATCATGATCCCGATCAACAGGTAGAATAGGCCCATGAATCCGCGCATGTCGGTCACCAAATCGGCTTTGCGCTGGACAGCGACGACATCCGGCAGGTGATACAGGTCGAGTTTGATCTGCCTCGATTGCGCCTCGTCCACGGTCAGGTACAGCCCGTTATACGGGATCGTAGGAGCGTGCAGGCGGTTTTGCGCCTCGTCCATCGAGAGATATCCCACAGCGTTCATCATCTCATCGGTCGTGGGACCCAGGATGAACTCCTCCATTCCAAAGGGAGTCTCCAAGGTGACCCGATCTCCGTCGGAGAGATCCATTAAGTTTGCCAACCCCGTGGTAATGACCAACCGCCCGTCGGTGAAAGCCTGGTTAGCGGTCATTCCATCCGGAAGCTGCAGGGTGTGCATCTCCTGGTTTGGATCAAACGCCGTAAGCAAGATATCCTCGGAGTTGGATCCGACCTTAAGCGTCACCGGGACCTGCAGGATAGGCTCCACCGCCTTCACCCCATCCCATCCAAGGATCATTTTCCGCGTGGCGGGTGACTGGATCGAGGCGAAGGAGACCGACTGATCCCAGCGCTCAATGATCTCGTAATTCTCCTTGAAGAAGAATTCCAAGCTGTCCAGCAGTCCCCAAACCATCAGGATCAGGATGTAGGAAAAGACGATTCCCAACGCGGTGGTCAGCGACCGGCGGCGGACGCGGAAGACGCTGCGAAGCGGAAGACGCAGCATGAGAGGTAGGCGCATAACTCTTTCCAGTAGTGACGCTCGGCCCTTAACTTGCGCGATGGCCGGATCGAACCGCATAGCCTGAGCGGGAAGGAGACGGGCCGCACCATACGCCGGGGCGATCGCCGCCAGGATTGTCGCCATCAGGCTGAGCGCTGCTCCCACCAGGATCAGATCCAGGTAAAACCGTGTTTCGATGATCGGGATCCCCAGCTCCGCGGCATACAGCTCAGTGATCCATTTTCCCAACGGAAGACCAAGCAGCACCCCCGCCACCGAACCAATCACGCCGATGACCAATGCATACAGCAGGAAATGCCCCATGACGGCTCTGTCAGAGTACCCCAGCGCCTTCATCAGGCCGATCTGCGGCGTCTGAGCCCGCACCTGCCGACCGAGCATCACGTAAACTGAGATTGCCGCCATCAGCAGGATCACTGTCGGCAACAGATAGGCGATTTCTCGGAATTCCTCCACATCTGCTTTCAATCCAAAATTGGACGGTTGATCTGCACGCAGCGTGGTGGCGGTCAGTCCGAAGGGGGCGAGCTTTTCCTGCAAGCGCTCCACCACGGTTGATTCATCGGCGTCTTGCTCCAGCCGGATTGCGATATCGTTCACCATCCCCTGTGCGCCGAGTTTTTCCTGCAGGATTTCCTGGGGCAGGAAGAAAACGCCAAAGCTGCGGGGAGAGGGAATAATTTCCTGCCTGCTGGGGCTCACCATCAGGTATTCCGGACTGGTGACGATACCCACAACCGGAAAATCGACACGCGTCCCGTTCAGGATTGGCGAGACGGTATCCCCTGGGCCGAGGGCGAAATATTCAGCGAAATGGGTATCCAGGAGGATCGTGGGACTCGCCCGCGGAATCGAAGTACCGGCCTTCCAGGACCAGGACGTTATTGACCTTTGGGCGTTCAGGCGCCGAGAGGCCAATCAGCCGGGCGCGGATGGGGTCTAGAGTTTCACCGTCACGTTGCGGTAACTCCAATCCGGTATCGATCACTAACCGGCTGAAAACCTCCTTGACGCCTTCCACGTCGCGCAATTCGTCGGCGACCGTTTGTGGGGCGCTCTGTACCGCAAAGGTTACATCTGCAAAAAGCAAATCGTCGTAGGTGCGGTTGTAGGAGGTGTTGAGATCGCGGTAAGCAGCGACGGTCGCCGCGTAGCTGGCCACACCGAGCATGACGATTACAATCAGGGCGATAGATTGCGCCAGCGAAGCACGCAGATCGCGCAGGGTTTTTAGCAGGAAAAGATTCATGCTGTCACCATGCCAAGTCTGCTACCGGACGTGGCTCGGGGTTGACTTCCTCGCGGTCTACCATGCCATTATGCAGGCGTACGACACGGCTGGCCATCGGGGCAATGCTGGTATTATGGGTCACCAGTACTACAGTGGTATTCTCATTTTGATTTACGTCGCGGAGTGCCTGTAATACCTGGCGGCCTGTGTCCACATCCAAGTTGCCGGTGGGTTCGTCACACAACAGCAACAGAGGATGGTTGGCCAGGGCGCGGGCAATTGCCACCCGCTGCTGTTCGCCGCCCGAGAGCTGCGAGGGAAAATGGTCAGCGCGGTCCTGCAGTGAGACGGTGGCCAGAAGTTCATGTGCCCGGTTCTTCGATGTGCGACCGGATTGCGTCAACGCCAGAGCGAATTCAATATTTTCCAATGCGGTTAGACGTAGGGATCAGATTGAAGAACTGAAAAATAAATCCCACTTTCACTCGCCGATAACCGGTCAGCCGTCGGTCACTGAAGCGGGTGATCTCTTCTCCGTCGACGATGACCCTTCCGTCGCTAGGCCGATCCAGCCCACCCAGGATGTTCAGGGTGGTAGTCTTACCAGAGCCGGATGGTCCTAGCAAGACGATGAACTCCCCACAGCCCACAACCAGATCCAAACCGCGAAGGGCATGCACGGTGACTTCCCCCATTGGATAGTTTTTTGTTACAGCTTGCAATTCGATGATAGGCTGAGAATTCATTGGCGCTCCTTTCAAGGTTCTCTTTTCATAAATACAAAGCTTTTCATCTTGCCACATCCCCAAGCTGGAAGTGGTAAAGGCACATTGGTTTGAACAAGCGAAAGATGGGGGCTATCCATCGGAAGGAGTCCATCCGTGGCTCAGGCTGGTCAAAGAAGCCCCACTGGTCGACCAGGTGGATGCCCTCTCCCCAGCTTTCGATTGTTTGGCTGCGCCAGAATCCCCAGTGCAAGAGACCTGCAAACTTTGAGCTGGAAAGTTGCAGGTTTCCCAGCCAGACGAAGAATGGCCTCCAGCCGTCGAAGACCAGCTCCGCACCGGGGAAATGGTCGCGCAGCCTGAGCACCAACGATTTGACCTGTGCTTCCATGAAGTAGACGAAGACGTTTTCGGCCAGGAACAGGAAGGGGCGCTGAGAATGTTCCTTCACCGCCTCCAACCAGGCGTCCTCGAGCACCGAGCAGCCCAGCAGATGGTAGCGTTCACCTTCATCGCCGATGAACCTCCGGCGCAGCGCGATGACGTCCGGCAAATCCAGGTCGTACCACTCCACCCGGCCGTTGCGCTCTGCGACCCGCTCGAAGCGCGAGTCGAGGCCGCACCCGATGTGAACCACAACCGCCTCCGGGTGACGGCTGAGAAAGTCTCGGGCGTAGCGGTCCATTTCGCGGGTGAGCATGATCCGCGCGACCTTGTTTCCCTCGGCCATCCGGATCTTCCTGACCTGGTCGAAGTCGTAGCTCATCTTCGTCACGAGGTCCACGGCTTTCTCGTCTTTCATGATAGCGTCTGGGCGCTGCGATTCCATCGCCCGGTTGTAGAGTGGAATGAGCAACGTTTCAGCCACGCCGTTCAAAGTTTGAGATTTTGCATCAGACATGGCCAACCTCTTCTGGAGAACTATAAATCATCCTCCACTGTTTCTTGATGCACTTGATCAACATTGGCAATCCCTCTTGAAAAAGCGAAAACATATTGTGTGCTTTTTACAGCAACCAGTGTCGTCTCAAAACCAAATCTAGTAAGATAAATCTCCTGCTAATCGGTGAAGAAAGCCAAAGAATAAATAGAGTCGTAAACATTGGCTTTACCAACGAAGACCTACTTTTCCTGTATGTGTTTCACACCTTGTTGAAATAGGGCAATGATGTGCTCATCAATCACCTGATAGAAAACTTCCTTTCCAACCCGGTGGGAATGAACCAGGTGCTGCTGTCGCAGACCGCGCAAGTGGTGGGAAACCGCTGATTCGGTCAAGCCGAGTAATTCTGCAAGCTTTGAAGTAGTTATCTCCTGCTCCATAATGGCATAAAGGATGCGAACACGGCTGGTGTCACTAAATGAGCGAAAAAGCTCTGCTACGTGAGCTGCGGTATGCTCATCGAGGAATGATGGTTTCATAGGGGTTTTCCTTCAAACAATTGAACAATAGTTCATTCTTTTGTTTTATTATATCAAATTCCTTGTTTTAACTCAATGGAGATACCGCCATATCTAGCCAATTAGTAACACTAATAAACACTTAAAAAGCCTTCTTTATTCTGATTCAATTTCCCTCCAAAAAATCTTATGTTTCCTTTCCAGCCAGGATGCCTAGGCTAGACAATTAACCTCCAAGATGAAGCAATGTGTTTATTTGTTGGTTTGAATTCTCGTTAACCTAGTCACCAATATTACAACAATGAGATTCAATATTTAGTAAGCACGTCGATTTTTGGATTATTTGGGGTTTCATGGGAATATTGCCGACCAAAAATATCCCTTGGCACAGATATCCCCTTCAGGACATGTTTGCGGATCGCCTTTCCTTGCTTCATACCGATGCATATCGGGAACAATTCGGGTACAGATATGCTATAACAGCATGCAAGGAGCACAGCGAGTTGTATGGTGATTTTGGTACATCCTAGACGTAATAGACGGCTTTTTTCCCCTTTTACCCTACCTGCTCATCTATTGCATTGAAGAAGTCGCGGGTACGAGTCCTGAAGGATCTAGCGGTTATTCTAAGCAAGCTGGCTTTCGCGATGTCAACCATTAATATACTGATCTATTGGGTTGGGCTTCATCCTGCTCCCGGAAATGTCGTTCATTTTTTTTCTATCGATGTGTTGAGATATAAAAGAACCTTCATCGGTTAAACAAGAATAGTACAGGTAATTTTCGGAATTTTACATTCCTTTGGAATATCGGGACACTTGCCCATCGACTAGGATTCCATAATTTTGTATGATAGTCATAGGCTGAGCAACGAAACACGGTCTCTACCGGGCTCAGGCATCATAATCATGATCTGCGAGGCGTATTCAAACACCGCAAACACGTTGGTCGGGATGTTCCTGCTGGAGAATTGTTCCGGCCAATTTATTTTGACCACTCTTCGATGGAGGCTGCCATGATCAACAATGTTGTTCTCGAGGGGATTGTTGTCAGGACTTGAAAGATTGATTCGATAGGATGGCCTTAATCGCCAGGAATGGGTGTAGATATGAGTGCTACATGCGTATTGTGGGTAAGGGCCTGCCTGAATTGCGAGCCGTTGTTTTCGTTCCTGGATGGATTGAGCCAGGACAGCGAGAGACGTTATTGGTTAGAAAGTAAAGTAGTAGTAAAGAATATTAGTGACATATAGGTAAACTCTGGACAGATGAGTACCGGTGTCGAAATCCTGCTTAAGATGTCCCACAATACCTTGACAACTGTTGAGGAGCATTACAATGATTGATAAGCGATTAAGAGTGAGTTTGCTCGCGAAATCGGTATTTTCAGCCGCAGAGCCCTTGCACCTTTACAGATCTACCACCAGATTTATTAAGTCCGGCAGTATGTGCATCTTAGGCTGCCCTGGGGGACTTATAAGCTGCTGAGAGGATACCCACCCTCTCCGCCTTTATAGAGCCATGAGCAATCAGCAGTTAGCTATGAGCAGTGAAAGTTCCACCGTAGGCATCCGCAGAGGGTGTGATCCCGCAAGGGGACTAGGGTTCGAGGCCCAGCTTTACTGCAAACAAGGTTCGTTCGAGTTTTATATGTCCCTTTTAGCTCTTATCCTCGATATATACTATAGATATCAATTTCATTAAGCATTAGTCCTATCGCCAAAGTGAGGGGATGATGGATAAGTATCTTGTTTCCGAAGATACAAAGGGAGTAGCCCTGGTAGAAGAAGCATCTCTAATCAAGGCTGCGCGTAACGATCCAACGGTTTTTAATCAGCTGTATCTAGCCCATATTCGACCCATCTATCGATATATTTTTAGTAAAGTGGGCGAAGTAAAGCAGGCTGAGGATTTGACTGCCCAAGTATTTTTAGAAGCGCTTGAAAGCCTGCCTCGCTACCACCATAATGGGCATTTTGCAGCCTGGCTGTTCAGTATCGCACGGCACAAAATTGTAGATCATTATCGCTCTCAGCACTCGGAATTACCGCTGGAACTAAACCATGGGGAAGCCAATACCAAGGGTGACCCCTTATCGACTTTAATTCAAACAGAAGAAGCACAGCACATAGCTAAACTCGTTCATCAGCTGGATGAGCAAGACCAGGAGTTGTTGCGGCTGCGCTATGTGGCCGAGCTTAACTTTAGTGAAATTGCCAAGCTTATGAACAGCAACATGGACGCAACCAAGAAGAGGTTATACCGATTGCTAGCTCATTTACGCCAAAAACTGGAGCTTGACCATGATTGACCCCGAAGATGTTGAACCCAACCAAGAGATCGAACAAAAAATACGCTCAGCGTTTCATATCCAGAACCCGGATCAACTTTTCATAGATCGCCTACAAAACAAGTTAGCCGACCGGTTTAATGACATTGCACGATCTACTGAGAGCAAGAATAATATTGCCGGGAGCTCACTATGGTTGGATAAATTTAAACTACTATTAACACCCCTAGCCTGGGGGACAATTACCACTCTCCTGCTTCTGTTTCTGGCATGGGGTATTAAAACCCTCATCCCGAGGGTTGAGTCGAGCATAAGTACCCAACCTTCTCCAGCACCGATTGTCTCACTTTCACCAGCGCTGGTACCAACACAGGCAGAAGGTGCAGAAGGTGTGATCAACCTGCCGAGGCTTATGGGGGAGCCAGTTCCCTGGCCTGAAGAGGTAATTACCTCCTCTAATGCACAAAAGGTCACGCTGCTGGCACGCTGGGGAAAAGGGCGAATTACCGGGCTGGCCTGGTCACCCGATGGAAAGACCCTGGCCATTACATCGTTTACCGGAATTTACCTGCATGATGCTGAGACCCTTGAGGAAATCAGAAAAATCGGGAATGGCTCTGCATTTGGTCCGGTGGTTTATTCGCCCGATGGCAGCGTGTTAGCAGGAGCGGAAGGTACCACAATAAAATTGTGGGACCCAGCCAGTGGCAGGGAATTGCATACCCTGCCCGGGCAGACCGATTGGCCAAGTAGCTCTGTCAGCAGCCTGGCTTTTTCGCCAGATGGTTCGCTGCTGGCTGCAGGGTTTGATAATGACAAGACCAAACTTTGGGATACGGCAAGTTGGAATGAGATCGCTACACTTACCAGTCCAAATAAAAATGAAATGGTATGGCAACTGGCATTCTCGACCGATGGTACCACGCTGGTATCGCTGGCATATCCAGGAACCGCATCATCCGATGGATCCTGGGTATCTTACGATATGTCAGCGATAATAAGGGTATGGGATGTTGCCAGCCGAACTGAGCTGCGTACGTTGCCCGATTGTAAGGGATGGAGGATGGCACTATCCCCGGACAATCACAGCCTGGCCGTCATGCAGGAGAATGCGATCGTAATTTGCAATATTGACAGTGGAGAAGTGCTCAATAAGCTAGATGTCGCTCCAGGTTATTACCTGGCATACTCGCCGGATGGAACCATATTAGTCGGTGGGGTAAATCAGGTAATTAAATTTTTTGATGCCACCACATTAGAGGAGATTCGCACGATCGGTGAGAATCTGAACATAGACCTCATCGCTTTTTCACCGGATTCGAAAACGATCATGGTTTCCATACCCGCGGATAACGCGATAAACCTGTATGATGCGGACAACGGGGCGAGAGTTGGAAGCTTGAGCTGGCAATCTAATTTGGTAACCAGCGTGGCTATTTCTCCAGATCGCAGCCTTGTTGCTGCAGGATCGAGTAATGGTTCGGTTAAGTTATTGGACGCAGCCACTGGAAATGAGCTGCTCAACCTGACCGGACATAGTAACCTTGTAAATAACCTAGCTTTTTCTCCGGATGGTGCGACATTGGCATCCGCATCTAGCGATAAGATGGTTAAAGTGTGGGATGTTGGAAGTGGCGAGGAGCTTTATAGCTTGGATGGGGTGAGTTCGAGTTTTACTGGAGGCACGCCATGTGTAGCATTTACTCCGGACGGAAAAATCCTGGCTTATGCCGCCTCAAGCGGGCGAGTGATTTTATGGGATGCAGTAAATCATCTTGAATTGCGGACTTTAGGTGGGGATATTCCCGGCGAATTTGCGGACGATCTCGTGAGCATTACAATTTCACCGGATGGGAACACGCTGGCATCAGCATATGGTGGAGGGTCCATAACCCTGTGGAATATGGCCAGTGGTAAGGAATTATACACAATAGACTCACAAAGCTCTCCTGCGACCGCTAGTCGGGTCACCAGCCTAGCATTTTCACCCGATGGCCAGATGCTCGTCTCAGGGTCAAGTGATAATACAGTGACGATGTGGGACGTAGCCAGCGGTAGTGAACTTCGCACGATTCCTATAGGCGCACAAATAGAGCGCCTGGCTTATTCGCCTGAAGGAGATGTTTTAGTTGCAGGGGGGAGTACATCGGGAACAATTACACTCGTGGATGCCACCAGCGGTAATAGGCTGAATATTCTGGCAGGCGAGGCAAATGGGCTAGCCATTTCAGCGGACGGTACCATGATCATCAGCGGTTCCTATGATGGGCTGGTCAAGCTGTGGGGCATCGCACCCTCGAATGCTATCCAGGGGTCAACCCCATCAACACCACCCGAGGTGGAGATCGTGCCCACGGCGACACCTTCTCTCCAGGTAATCCCTGAGGACTTAGGCATAGAAAAAATTCAGCTCCCGATCCATTTAACTGGTGAAAACCTCCAGGCTGGAACCTGGTCAGCGGATGGAAGTTATTTCTATTTCAGCGATCAGGGACCGATCGGCGAACCCGTGCCAAATCAGGCCATTAACACCGTGAGTTTCCTGGAGGCGCGCACGGGGAAGACTTGCCCAAGCATACAGGAAACACTAACTGTTACTCAAACCGAATGGGGTTCTAACCCTATAATCCCCAGTTTATACGAGAGAACAACCTGGCTGGATGATAATCGCTTGTTATATATTAATCCAAACGGAGGTCTGGAAACCCTGACACCTTGCAGTGATTCCATCGAAAATTGGAGTACATCGTTACAAGACACTCCGATATCGTTCCCACATTTACCAGGACTGAACATTGCACAGATTCTGCTCAAAGGTGAACAGGCTTACTGGCTTTTAAATCCTACGACTCGCCAAAGTGTGAAATTAAACCTGCCTATTCCTCCAGAAGATCAAACCATCTACTTCGCATGGTCACCTGGGAATGAGACCCTGATTGCAAGCCGACTGGAAGAACGTCAGTCAGTCCTATGGATCATCCTAGAGCAAATTGATACATCAACGGGAGCGGCATTGCCGGTCTATGATGTTAAGGCCTCCCCAGAGCTCCAAAGCATGGTACCAACGGGGGTCTATATTGAATGGGTGGCTAAAGATCACTTGTTGCTCTCTGGTACGATCACTGGGGGCCCGTTGGTGGATATCAGCAGCCAGCCAGTCCAGTCCACCAACCTATACCCTGACCTGTTCAAGATTGACACTCCTTCCGAAGGAGCCACAATATCCGGCTGTGAACAGGGAACCGGAAATCAAGACTATCACTTATTCGTCGGCATGGGCATGGTGCCGAATGGGAAATTCTACTTATACCATGCAGAAAGCGGTCTAGTGGATGAGTTCCCATTCACCACGCATATATTGCTGGTATTTCCCAATGGTGAGACCGTTTTTGCACAAAACTGGGTAAATGAGCCATCATCGGCTGATACCGTCCGTGTGATTTATGTCGATAGCTCAAAAGAACCCCATGATTTAATCGTGAAAGGGCACACTCCCCGTGAAAGCGCCTGGTTACCTGAATATGTGTTGCCTGGTGCCCAGCAGTTCGTGTTTAGCTCGAATCATGGGATCTCACTGGTGGATATAGAAAGCGGTACGTTACTAAACTTCTGGGAGCTGGAAAACCAGGATCAATACCAGTATTTTGATACAATGGTTTCACCGGATGGAAAGACTGTCATCGGAATTCCCTACCAAAAAGGAGGGCCCGGCGAAGGAAATTCTCCACGAGCCATGTATTGGCTACGATTGGAACCGTAAAGGAGAGTTTGTTGATCCAATAAACTCTTGCGAGACTATAAACTATCGATAATGACAAAATCGCCCTCCCGATGCCCCACAATACCTTGACAAGTGCTGAGGAGTATATACAATGATGGATAGACGAGTAAAAGTGAGATCAGCCAGCGTAGACTGGGCGATCTCAGCCACAGATCCCTTGCAACTTTACAGATCTACCACCAGATTTATTAACTCCGGTAGTAAGTGCAACTTCCGCTGCCCCGGGGAACTTATAAGCTGCTGAGAGGATACCCACCCTCTCCACAGGATGTATACTTAACCAGCCCTTCTCCAAGTGGAGAGGGCTTTTCTTTTTATTCTATCTGTTGTCGTTTAAAAAGATTGTATTTTATTTTTTGGAAAAAGTCGATGGACATGTGTCCCGTGCGAGTAGGGACAAATGTCCCGTAGATATATATATTTTAGTCTTCTATCTTCATAGAACTGATTAAGATCATAAACCCCAATGAGAGTGGAATTTCATTGACTAGGATCGACTTTATCAGGCCAGCCTGATTACTTCTGAATGGGCATTCGCCTCATCGATATTGAAGAGGTCATTTGATTTTTAACTTAAATTATTAATAACATCTTCAGATCATAAATCGGTTCTAAGCCGATAGCCAACACCTGGTTCAGTGATGATATATCTTGGACGTGTCGGATCGGGTTCGATTTTCCGGCGCAGGTTACTCATATTGACCCGAAGTAAATGTGCCTCGGTTTCATATGCGTTTCCCCATACCTGACGGAGCAATTGCCGATGGGTTATCACTCTTCCCGCATTTTGGACCAGGATACGAAGGAGATCGTATTCTGTAGGTGTCAAAGATATTTCTTCACCATCCACTTTTACCAGGCGGCGGGTGAGGTCGACTTTTAAATTATCAGTCTCAAAAACCGGTTCCGAGGCTCCTTGCATCGTATGTCTTAATATCGCACGCATACGGGCCATCAGCTCTCCACTACTAAAAGGTTTGGTCAGATAATCATCTGCGCCTGCATCCAGTGCGTTGATTTTGTCGCTTTCCTGCTCGCGTACAGATAGAATGATAATCGGGATGTGTGTCCATTCACGCAGCTGGCGTGTGACCTCGACACCATCTAAATCCGGTAGACCCAGGTCTAGAATGATCAGGTCTGGCCGGTCAGCTACGGTCATATTCAAGGCTTCTTTTCCACCGCTTGCCTCGTAAACCGTATAACCCTGAGCATTCAGCGCGGCATGCAGGTAGCGCCTGATCGCCCGCTCGTCGTCCACCACCAAAACCCGCAATCCTATCTCGTTCATTGATCTTCAGCCCCTTCCAATGGAACTCTTATTCTAAAGATCGCCCCTCCCCCGCGCCGATTTTCCGCTTGGATGCATCCGTGATGAGCCTCGACGATACCCTTGCATATCGATAAGCCTAAGCCAGTTCCGCTAACGTTGTCGGGTCTCTGAACTCGGTAGAATTTATCGAATATACGCTCAAGATCGTCTACCGGAATACCCTCTCCCCTATCGGCTATGGAGATTTCCAGGTCTTGCTTGGATACGCGTGCCCTGATTTCGATGGGTTTTTCAAGGGGGGAATACTTCAGGGCATTATCGATCACATTGACCAATACTCGGCTGAACAAAACAAAATCCAAGGGAACTAAAGGGATCTTCGGAGATATCTCCACATTCACTAGGTGGTCCTTGAGTGGAGTTCCAATTTGCTCAAGGGCTGACCCAATCAATTCCTGTACATCACACGCTTCGCGATGAAGCTGCATGCCCCCGGCTTCCAGGCGGGAAATATCCAAGAGATTACCTACCAGCCGGTTCAATCGCTCCGCCTCCCCGCGCGCGGTTTCAATCAAGCTTTCCCGTACTTCTTCATCCAGCGCTGGCCCCGATTCTTGCATACTGCTCAATGCACCCGTAATTGAAACCAGTGGCGTGCGTAGGTCGTGCGAGATGGAATTAAGCAACGCAGTTTGCAGTTTTTCAGTAGCCTCGAGTAGTTCTGTTTGGTGCGCTTGTTCAACCAATCGCGCTCCTTCAATTGCTATTGCCACCTGATTAACAAAAGCATCCAGGATATTTCGCTGGTCCTGACTGAGGTATGCGCTTTTACCACTGGGCTTGATTCCCAGTACACCGATCACCCCGCGGGTGGTCTTCAGGGGTTGGTAATGCATCGATGCGTCTGGTAAGGTATCCGTTCCGCGACCAGCCAGCTGGCCATGCTCAAATGTCCAGGTGGCTACCGCCAATTCGTTTTCAGCCACTACCAGCCCAGGACTGGCAGTATTTAACCTTTAATCGGCCACCTTCGGGTAAGAAGATGGCAACTTCGCGGCTGAACGTCTGGCTGATATGGGAGATAATCGTTTTTGCCACGGCCTCCAAACCGACTGTGGCAGTCAGATCTCGGCCTAAATCATACAAAGCCGCAGTCTGCACTTCACGCCGCTGGGCTGCCTCTGCCTGCTCACGCACCTGGGCAGTCAGATAACTGATCACCAGGCTCACCGCCAGTAAGCCGAAAAAAGTCAGGATATATTCTGTATCCGTAACTGCAAGCGTTAAATGGGGCGGAACGAAGAAAAAATCGAATAATCCCACACTCAGGATCGAAGCCAGAACAGCCGGCCCTCGCCCGAGAAAGACTGCCGCGATGACGACTGATAACAGGTATACCACAACAAGGTTAGTCGGCGATATAAACGGAGCGACCAGAGAGCTAACGCCAGTGGCAGCCGCCACCAGGGCAATACTCCACAAATATCTACGCCACGGGCGATGAGGCTGCCACAAACGCTCGGTTTGTTTAGATGAAGGCTGGTCTTCGCTGTTAACGAAGTAAACGTCGATCGGTCCACTCTGCCTGATAAGCTGATCTGTCACGGAGCCTTGCAGCCACTCCACCCACTTCGGTTGCTGCGATTTTCCAATAATAATTTTAGTAATATTTTGGTTGCGTGCGTAAATTGTCACTGTCTCTGCAACAGATTGGCCAGGAATGGTGATGGATTTGGCTCCCAGCTCTTCTGCCAGTCGCAGCATGCGGTCAACACGGTCGCGTTGTTCTGTAGATATTCTGGTTTGGCGGGGAGTTTCAACGTAAATGGCATACCATTCAGCCTTTAGCTCATCCGCCAACCGGCGTGCAGAATGGATCAAACGCTCACTGAGCGCTCCGGGGCTGACGCATACCAGCAAGCGCTCTCCTGCCGGCCAAGGACCGGGGATAGCCTGCTTGCCCATATAATCCAACATCTGGTCGTTCACCCGTTCAGCTGCCCGGCGCATGGTCAGCTCGCGCAAGGCGGTCAGGTTCCCCTGGCGGAAGAATTTCTCAATGGCGCGCTCAGCTTGTTCGGGGATATAAACCTTACCATCTTTTAACCGGTTCAGCAGCTCATCAGTGGGTAAATCGATCAGCTCAATATCGGTGACCTCATCAATCACCCGATCTGGGATCGTTTCACGTACCTTTGTGCCGGTGATCTGGGCTACCACATCATTCAAGCTTTCCAGGTGCTGGATATTTAATGTCGAATAGACATTTATCCCGGTTGACAGCAGCTCTTCCACGTCCTGATAACGCTTGGCATGCCGTGAGCCAGGCGCGTTGGTGTGTGCCAGCTCATCTACCAGCACCAGGCTTCGGCTTACGCGTTAAGACCTGGTCGATATCCATTTCCTGAAGCTGAATATTCCGGTAGGTAATAGTTTTTGATGGGATTACCTCCAGACCTCGTAACATATTTTCAGTTTCCAACCGTTTATGAGTTTCCACATACCCCACAACAACGTCCACCCCTTCCGTTTGTCGCTGGTGGGCGGCTTCGAGCATGGCATAGGTTTTTCCAACCCCAGCCGCATAACCGAAGAAGATTTTCAAACGCCCACGGGCGCGTAGTTTATCTTCAGCTTCTATATGGGCTAATAAATCATCTGGATCAGGGCGATTAATCGGTGGTATGGGACACATTGAAATTCGCTCCCCGTCCTATTTTATCCCATCTAGTGCCAGGTTAAGTGTGAGTACATTGACCCGTGGTTCTCCTAGCAGACCGAACTGTCGTCCTTGGGTGTATTGGTCAACCAGGGCTCGCACGACATCTTGGCTGAGCCCACGCGCTTTGGACACCCTTGAGATCTGGTACAAGGCTGCGGCCACACTGATATTCGGGTCAAGACCACTCCCAGACGAGGTAACCAAATCCACTGGGATGGGCGAATTATTTGTCGGATCAGCAGTCTTCAAGTCGGCTATTCGAGCTTTAACCTCCTCGGATAATGCCGGGTTTGAGGGGCTTAAGTTGGATCCAGTTGAAGATGCGGCATTATAAGGGTACGGAGAGGTGGCGGAAAGGCGACCCCAAAAGTAACGCGGGTCATTAAACTGCTGCCCGATTAACCCAGATCCCTCTACCTGACCATTCCGTACGACGAGACTGCCGTTCGCCTGATGAGGGAAAATCACTTGAGCGATACCGGTGATCACCAGGGGATATAAAACCCCGGTCAATATTGTGAATATGGCAATCGAAACGATTGCCGGTTTAAATTGTGATCGCATATCACCCTTTGTTTGCGGCTTCCATCCGCATTGTATTTACCAATGCCTCTGCCTCAACCAATCGCGCCCGTTCGAGCGCTTGCGAAGCTTGATTGGCAAGGTTGTTTAGCAACCGGCTATCCTCGGCTGGTAACCACCCATTCCCGCGCCAGATGCGTATTTCACCGATCAGCCCGGGTGATGCCAAAATGGGTAGCATTCGGTCGGGGCTTCCACTTCGTTCCTTGTCTTGCGGAACTTTCACCAATAATGGTTCCGCTTTATTCCCAGGTTGAATGCCTATTTCCACCAGCTCAGCCATAAACATTAGTTGTAAATTCGTCGCCAGGGCGTGCACAACTGCCTCCTGGGTGCGAAGACCTGATAAGGCGGCACTCATCTCGTACATAAAATGTGCCTCCCGCTCGCTAGACCGGGCTTTCGATAAGCCGGATTGGATCCGACCGATCACCAGGATCGAAACAACTAGAAAGATCGCCAATACCAACCATCCTTCCAGCCTGCCAACAGCAAATGTATAGAAGGGAGGAATAAAAAAGTAATTGAAGGCTAAGGTTGCTGACACTGCCGCGCAGACGCCCGCGCCTTGCCCCCAACGGGCTGCACTCCACCCAACTGGCACCATATACAGCAATGCAATAACAGCCTCTCCTAATGTGTCCCGTCCAATTAACATTAAAAGAATCGTCAGGGCAAACACGCTAATAAACGCGAATAGACAGTTGATTAAGGCTGTGGATAAAAAAGACAAGTAATTTTTTTTCATAATTTACCTCTCCGCGATGATAGATCTATTCATTACTTTTGATCCTGTACCCCGTCTATCAGCTAGACCAGGTGTAAAAAAACCAACAGCATATCAATCAGCTTTATTCCGATAAAAGGTGCAATCAATCCTCCCAGCCCATAAATGAGTAAATTATCACGTAGTAGCTGGGCTGCACCTTTGGCTCGATAAGGTACCCCTTTAAGTGCCAGGGGGATTAAAGCCACAATGATCAATGCATTGAAGATTACCGCCGAGAGAATGGCACTTTCCGGAGTGGCCAGACGCATAATATTAAGCGCCTCCAGCTGGGGATAGGTACTGGCGAAGGCCGCCGGGAGGATGGCGAAGTATTTTGAAACGTCGTTAGCGATACTGAAGGTGGTCAGCGAGCCACGCGTCATCAGAAGTTGCTTACCGATTTCCACGATCTCGATCAGCTTGGTTGGATTGCTATCCAGGTCGACCATATTGGCAGCCTCACGCGCTGGCTGTGTGCCTGTGTTCATTGCCACTGCCACATCCGCCTGTGCCAGAGCCGGGGCGTCATTGGTGCCATCACCGGTCATAGCCACCAGACGTCCACCCGCCTGGTATTCACGGATCAGCTTGAGTTTCGTCTCAGGCGTAGCCTGGGCCAGAAAGTCGTCAACCCCGGCTTCGGCTGCAATAGCCGCGGCAGTCAGTGGATTGTCGCCAGTGATCATGACCGTTTTGATACCCATCTTGCGCAGCTGTAAAAAGCGTTCCTTGATCCCGCCCTTGACAATATCCTTGAGGTGGATCACTCCCCAGGCTTCTCCATTGCGGGTCACGATCAGCGGTGTTCCGCCATTCCGAGCAATTCCATCCACCAAACGGTCAAGCTCTGGTGGAATTGGCTTCCGTTGCTCCTTTATATATGCCAGGATAGCATCGGGGGCACCTTTACGGATGGAGTTTCCATCCAGGTCCACCCCACTCATGCGGGTTTGGGCAGTGAAGGGAATAAAATGGGCTCCTGAGAGGGTCTCTAGCCCAGCCCCAACCGTCCGGCCACGTAAACCAAATTTCTCCTTTGCCAGGACCACAATGCTCCGACCTTCCGGCGTCTCGTCTGCCAGGGAAGAAAGCTGAGCTATTTCTGCTAATTGTTGTGGGCTGATATTTGTCACCGGGATGAATTCGACTGCCTGGCGGTTGCCCAGCGTGATGGTTCCGGTCTTATCCAGCAGGAGTACATCTACATCTCCTGCAGCTTCCACCGCCCGACCGGAAAGAGCGATCACGTTGTGCTGGATCATACGATCCATGCCGGCAATACCAATCGCCGAGAGCAGACCGCCAATGGTGGTAGGGATCAGGCAAACTAGAAGCGCTACCAGGACTGTGATGGTGATCGGGGTGCCTTTGCCAGCAGTTAGCACACTGTAAAGCGAATATGGTAAAAGGGTCATGCAAACTATAAGGAAAATGATGGTGAATGCAGCCAGAAGGATATTCAAGGCGATCTCGTTGGGTGTCTTCTGGCGTTGAGCGCCTTCGATGAGGCCGATCATCCTGTCCAGGAAGCCTTCACCAGGGTTGGCAGTGATGCGCACCACCATCCAATCAGACAATATGCGTGTGCCTCCGGTGACCGCGCTGCGGTCGCCACCTGACTCGCGGATCACCGGTGCACTCTCACCTGTGACTGCGCTTTCATCCACTGAGGCAATTCCCTCGATCACCTCTCCATCCACCGGGATGATATCGCCTGCTTCCACGAGGAACAGGTCATCCTTGCGCAGGGTAGCTGACGGTACGGTATCGTACCCGGCATCGCGGTTGGACTGACGAAGTTTCTTAGCCTGGGTCTCTCGGCGTGTCTTGCGCAGGGCTTCTGCCTGTGCTTTACCCCGTCCTTCGGCTACGGCTTCGGAATAATTGGCAAATAAGACCGTGAACCACAGCCAGATAGCCACTGTGCCGATGAAAGATGTGGGTGCTTCTCCGCGCCCCGACAGCGCCTGAATCCATAACAATATGGTCAGCAGGCTGCCGACTTCCACGACGAACATGACCGGATTACGCACCATGTGACGCGGATTGAGCTTTTTAAATGCCTCACCAACAGCACGTTGATACAACTGGGGCGTGAATGATCTAGATCGCTTTAACTGTGTATCCATACAATAAACCAATCATTCCTCACCATAACATCAAATGCTCGACGATTGGGCCGAGCGCCAAGGCGGGTAAGAAGTTCAAAGCTCCGACCAGGATTACGATTGCAACCAGCCAGGCAATGAACAAAGGTGTGTGGGTGGGTAATGTTCCAGCGCCCTCCGGGATTTTTTTCTTTTGGACGAGCGAACCAGCTAAAGCCAAGGTTGGAATAGCGAGGAAAAAGCGCCCTATCATCATGGCGATACTACCAGTGACGTTATAGAACGGGGTATTTCCTAAGATACCAGCGAAGGCACTGCCATTATTGTTTCCCTGGGAGGTGAACAGGTATAGTACCTCACTAAAACCATGCGGACCTGGGTTATAAATGGATGCTTTACCAGCATTTGTCATAACTGCTATCGCTGTGAGTATCAGTACGGTAATTGGCATGATTAGAATTAACAATGAAGCCATCTTCATCTCGTACGCTTCGATCTTCTTGCCAAGATATTCGGGTGTTCGGCCCACCATTAAACCGGCTACAAAGACAGCCGCAATAACAAAGACAAACATTCCATACAACCCTGAGCCAACCCCACCAAAAGATACTTCTCCCAACATCATCAACCATAGCGCAGCCAACCCACCCAGAGGTGTATATAAGTCGTGCATACTATTGACTGAGCCATTGGAGGCGGCCGTGGTTAAGGTTTCCCAGAGACTGGAGTTTACAATTCCAAACCGTACCTCCTTCCCTTCCATATTCCCACCAGGGTTGGTTGAGCTTTGAATCTGGTCCACATTCAGAGCGGACAAGGCTGGATTACCCCCCTGTTCAGAGGCATAAGACACACCTAGTGGAACCCACAGGAGGATCAACATAGCAGCCAGGATAGCCCACCCATGTCGGGTGGAGCCAACCATCTTTCCAAAGGTGTAGGTCAATGCAGCAGGTATGAGTAAAATGGATAGCATTTCCAGAAAATCAGAAAATGGAGTGGGATTCTCGAATGGATGGGATGAATTGGTGTTAAAAAATCCACCTCCATTTGTCCCTAATTCCTTGATGGCAATTTGAGAAGCGGCTGGTCCAACTGCTATTAGCTGAGTATTTTGGGTGATCGTTTCCATCACCGGCTTGCCATTAGCATCGGTGACTGGATTACCATTAGCATCAACCTTCTGCTCCTGATATGTGTTGGGTTGTATCAGCGTAGCTCGTATGTAAGGAGAATATGTCTGTACCACTCCCTGGCTGACTAACAGTAAGGCGAGAATGATCGATAATGGTAGCAGGATATAAAGTATGCCCCGTGTGAGATCGACCCAGAAGTTACCCAATTTCTTGGCTTGCCGGCGTGCGAGAGAACGGATGAATGCCACTAATACCGCCATCCCTGCAGCAGCAGAGACGAAATTCTGCACCGTTAATCCGGCCACCTGAGTGAGGTAACTCAATGTAGTTTCACCAGCATAATTCTGCCAGTTAGTATTGGTTACAAAGCTTATAGCTGTATTGAAGGAAAGGCCAGGAGAGACTGATATGAGCTGTTGAGGATTGAGCGGTAACAACCCCTGAACACGGTGAATCACGTAAACAACCATGAAGCTCACTGCACTGAAGACCAACAATGCAATGGCATAATTCTTCCATTCCATTTCATCTTCAGGGTTTACTCCAAGCAATCGATATATTAGACGCTCTATAGGTTGAATAGGCCGGTCGAGGAAAGTGTATTCGCCTTGATATACCTTTGCCATGTATAAACCTAGCGGCTTAGTCAGCAGCAATAGGACTATGAAGTAAATCCCGATTTGGATATAACTATAAACAGTCATTGGCTTGCCCTTATTACACTACTATCCAAACCATTCAGGTTTTAACAGTGCTATCAGGAGGTAAACAAACAATCCTATTGAGATGATTCCGGCAAGAAGATATAGGGCATTCATGTCATTCCTCCATCAATCGCTCACACAGAACCAGCAAACCCCAGCAGGCAAGAAAGAGGATAGAAGCAATTACTAGATACATGATATCGGACATAAGCGACCACTAAGCAACCTTTTCGTGGGCTAATATATCGCTATCAAAGTCAATTAAGTGGCAAGGAATGGGCGAAAAGCGTCAAGAAAATATTAAGATAGCATAGTAAATAAGCTTGCTTAACACAAGGCTACGGTTTGGTTTTCCATATGCTATCTTGATGGGTACATCTCAGGTATAGATATGCCCTTGCGGAATGGGAATTTATGCACATTGTAGACATAATAAACGGCTATTTTCCCCTGTATTTTTATCCATCGAACTAAAAAGTCCACAGGTTCGAGTTCCGCGATGTCCACCTAACTACTCTGTGAAGGGGAAAATCTAGGTGAGTAAGATGTAAATATACGGGACATCTGCCCATCGGCTTCGAAGCCGTAATCATATATGATAACCATAGCCTGAGCGACGAAACACGGTCACTACCGGGCTCAGGCATCACATTCACGATCTGCTTGGGGTGACCAAACGCCACACACGTTGGCCGGGATGCTCCTGCTGAAGGGTTAGTCCCGGTCAAGCTATTTTAACCACTCTTCGATAGAGGCTGCCATGATCAACAATGTTGTTCTCGAAGGGATTGTTGTCAGGACTTGAAAGATTGATTCGATCGGATGGCCTAAATAGCCAGGAATAGGTATTGATATGACTGCTACATGCGTATTGTGGGTAAGGGCCTGCCTGAATTGCAAGTCGCTGTTTTCGTTCCTGGATGGAAAACGCGTTAGCATCAGGCAGAGCTTTTGGATGAGTGAACAAAGTATAGAAGTGAACACTTGTGACATGAGGGAAGATTTGGGACATAAGAGTGACAGAAGTCAAAATCGCTTTTCCGATGTCCCACAAGGCGTTGACAAGTGCTGAGGGGCATATACAATAATAAGTAAGCGAGTAAATAGAGAGATTACCCTTTGTGAACTTGGCTATTCGGTCGCAAGGTCTTTGCACTTTGACAGTTCTATAGAAGATTTATTAAGTTCGGCAATAAGGACAGCATAAGCCGCCCTGGGGGACTTATAAGCTGCTGAGAGGATACCATCTCACTCGCTACGCTCGGGGACAGGTCCTACGCTCAGCCTTCGGCTTCGGTACGCAAAGGCGCTCTCCGCTGAAGAACAGGGATTAGTCAATAAGTCGATTAGTGATTAGGAAGACATAAGAGCCCCACCGTTGGCATGTAGTTGTGTATCCCACAAGGGGACAGGGGTTCGAATCCATCCCATACACTCGGCCTTCGGCCTCGGTATGCACAGGTCCCCTCGCTGGCGCTCGGGGACTACAGTGCGCTCTCCACAGACCCCCTCCACATCCGCTCAGAACCAGGTGGGACTAGACCTCCACAAAATCAGAGTGCAGATTAAAGGGAGGAATTAATAATCTCCAGCATGGGCATGCAAAGAGGGGTAAAATTTGACTCACCCACTGCGAGGACGAAGGCTCGGCGCTTGCCGGGTTCGATATTCTCACCAAACTGGATTTCCTGGGGCAAATGCACCAAGAATTTGAACAATACCGCATAATAAAGTGAGGCAAACATGAAAATAACGGCAATCGATACCATCCCCATCAAACTCCAAATGAAAGAGCCTTTCGTCATCGCCAGCGTCACGAATTTTGACATGTATTATGTGGTTGTACGGGTTAAGACTGACACCGGCATCACCGGTTACGGAGAGGCTACCCCAGCCTGGGAAGTGACCGGCGAAACCTGGCAGAGCGTTGCAGCCTGCGTGGATCTCTTTGTTGATGGTAGCTTGCTAGGTTATTCATTGATCGGACATGAGATCGGTAGCTTGGAAGCTGTACGCGAGATCATGGAGACCGTTGAGCCTCACCAAGGCATCCGTCTGGTTTACGGCAACCCATCGGCGATTGCCGCCCTGGAGCAGGCCATGTTGGACGCATGTGGAAAAGCGGTTGGTAAGCCACTATATGAGATGTTTGGCGCATCCAACACACCAATCCCATTCACGCGCAATATCAGCATTTTAGATGTCGAAACTACACTAAGCAGGGTTGAGGCTGGTATCCGGCAAGGATTCAGTATTATCCGCCTTAAAGTTGGTATACGTGGTGCAGGCGGGCTTCCGGGATACGAACACGATTACCAGGTGGTCAAGCAGTCACGCCAAATGATCCAGGAGTGCAAGAAGCCAATCTTGTTGATCTCGGATGCCAATCAGGGCTTTCGGGATGTGGAAACCACCATTGCCTTCTGCCAGCGGGTGACTGGAATGCTCGACTGGCTGGAACAGCCGACCCTGGCATCCGACCTACTGGCCTTCTCAAAGGTCAAGCAGGCTACCACGGTGCCGCTGATGGCCGACGAAGCAGTCCATGGCTATGAACAGGCCAGGCTTCTGCTTGAGCTGGGGGGCGTTGATTATATTAATATCAAGCTGATGAAAACCGGTGGTTTGCTGCGCGCCCTGGATATCATCGACCTGGCCTCGGAATACGGGGTCAGATGCCAGATTGGGTCGATGATCGAGTCGTCATTAGGAGCCAGCATGGGATGCCACGCGGCGCTTATTCGGCCACAGATCGTTAGCACAGATCTGAATTCTTTTGACTTGCTCAGCGAAAACTATGCCTCCGGCTTGCAGATCGAAGGCGCACAATTGAAAATAAGCCAGGACCCGGGCTGTGGTATGAAATTTGACGATAAGGAGCTGGATCGTTACGCGCTGCCAGGCTGAAATTCAGGTCCTCAGTGGGTATAAATCCCATCCTTTCCGCAGACGATAGTGATCAGTCAATTAGTCAATTAGTAATTGGGAAAACAAGGAAGCTCCAGCCAAGCATCCTCCTTTTTCCCAGAACCAGGTGGGACTTTCGACCCTAGTTCCAATATTTTTGAAATAAACCGAAAATTATTTAGGTAAATCGGTGCGTCCAGCTCATACTCCAAACCATAGATCGAACACACGTGTCCCAAAACAGATCAGGCCTCCAAGAAAGAAAGCAAATTGAATCCCCACCAGGATCCTGACCAATTTAGCATCTTGCTCAGCTTTAAGGTGGGCGCGTTGAATAAAAAAGGAAACCAAACCAAGCATGATGGCCGTGGTCACAATCGATCCAATGAACATCATCCAACCGAGTAGAGAGAATTGGGCGGGCGGGGGGTGGCGCTCAATTTTGACCACAAGTCCAGCACACACAGCCGACTCAATCGTCACCAACCACTTTCCCCATTCCTGTATTGCTAAATAGCCTTCGGTAATTAGATCCCTGTCCACGAATTTCCTCCTTGTTTTCGGACCTCCGGCTGTAAGCCCGGAGGTTTGTGTTATTTGGGAATATCTTTGGCCGCGAAGTGAACCAAGATACGTTATTAAATAACAATTATAATAAAAAAGGTGGAAATAATCTATATATTACAATAGGCGAGGAAATACGACTCATGGGGTTGTTATGGGAAACAACTTCAGCAGAAGCAAACCGGGCAGGTGAGGATTTAGCGATACAGAAGTGGCATTCCCGTCAAACAAAGTGGTTATTTAAAAACTGGACTGGCTCATCGTCCCCGTCAACCGGCATCGGACGACATCAATATTTCTTCCACCATATCATTGAAAGGTCTGGCTGCCGCGTGAGACCATAAGTCAGTAAAAACATCATCACCAAGTTGGGTGCGAGTAGTAACAACTGCAGAATCGTAAGCAGCGTGGTCGATCGGTGGAAGAGGCGCACCCAGTACCTGGCGTAGGCTGTGTGCTGTAGCAAACAGCCTCACCGCACTTGCGCTATCATCCTGAGTTAACCGCACTGAGGCTAAAGCTTCGAGTGTAATCGCAATGCCCAGTTTATTACCAATATCTCGAAATCGACTCAGGCTTTCCATAAGCAGCTCATTTGCTAGCCCGTCCTCGCCCAGCTTGAGCCTCACACGCCCCAAGGTCATGAGCGAACGTGCCAGATCAGGTTTATATTGACCTTCCCGAGCGAGTGAGGTTGCCTGTTCCAACAGCATGGCGGCTTGCTCGATATCACCCTCATAATAGGCTAATAAACCTTGCAGGTAGCACACCAGCACATGTAGCCATTTATTTTCAGATGCCCCCAACCGGCTGGATGCATCCTGAATATGGATATGAGCAGATGAAAAATTTCCTTGAATGATTTCGTTCTCTGCCATGGCACACAGCACATCGATTTCCCATATATTGCGCCCTTGCTCACGATACACTTGAAGGGATTCTTCAAAGCGAGCCTGGGCGGCTGCATACTCACCCGTGATGCGAAAAAGGCAGCCAAGGTTCGTCAGAGCGTCTGCAATTCCCCATGGATGTCTTATCTCTTTGGTAGTAGCCAGACCGCGCTCAAAAAGCGATTTGGCGGCGGCATAATTCCCGAGACTCAGGTCAACAATTCCGAGGGAAATCAGGACACTGGTGTATAGATACTTTTCGCCTAAGTCTTCCAGGATGGCAGCGCTTTCTTCGAGCATCGTCCGCCCTACCAGATCAGCACTGTAATCCGCCAGGTAGGATCCTAACCTGTATAAGGCATGTGCCTCACCCCACCGATCACCGGATTTGCGGTAAATTTCAAGGGCTTCCCTGGTCCAGTCTTGACCTAAGGCAGTATCACCTTGCCAGAGTAAGGTGAACCCTGCTGTGATAAGCACTTCAGCCAAGCATTCCTGGTCACCCAGCTCCCTAAAGATAGATAAACTTTCCTCGGCTGGCGCACGAGCTGCGCCAAGGTCTCCAATTGCATTTTCAAGCATGCTTTTACCCAACAGAGCGCTTGCACGTGCCGGAGTGCGACTATGAGGGGAACATTGGAGAGCAGCCTTGAGCCGGTCGCGACCCTCATGAAAATGTCCACGCATGCGCCAAAACCAGCGTAACGCGGCCGCCAGCCGCATTACCAGCTCACCATCACCACACACGAAATCATCACTCTCAAGCGCCCAATCCAAGGCAGCGCGCAGATTGTCATGTTCCTGCTCCAACCTGCCCATCCATTCCAATTGGTTGCGTCCCTTCAGTTCTTGGTCAGAAGCTTCTGCCAACCCCAGGTAGAAAGCATAATGCCGCTCATGGGCTGCTTTTTTTGCCTGAGGATCAGACGCAAGCTGAGCCGCACTGTACTGTCGAACCAGCTCATGCAAATCGTACCGACCGGCTGCAGCCCGCCGCAGCAGGGTTCGGTTCACCAGCGTCGATAATATCGACAAGGTCGCACCTGCCACCTGCTCAGCCGCCTGACGTTGAAACCCACCTCGGAATACCGATAGATTGCGCAGAACCTGTTGCTCCTGTGGGGATAGCATTTGCCATGATCGATCAAATACCACCCGCATGCTGCGGTGACGTTCCGGCAGGTCCCGCACAGTTGTGCTAAGGAAATCCAGGCTGCTTTCGATTTCTACTGCGATCTCCTCGGGCGATAATGTCCTCATCCAGGTGGCGGCAAGCTCAATTGCCAGGGGCATCCCCTCCACCAAACGGCAGATGCGAGCTATCTCCGGCCGGTTTTCCTCGCTCAGTGCAAATTTTGGAAATGCACGCCGGGCACGCTGAACGAACAACGCCACCGCGTCAAATTCGTCAAATCCGTCCATTTGCGCCGTCCCAGGAAAAGCCAATCCCTGAACTTCAAATAGCCATTCCTCCTGCAGGTTCAATGCCTCGCGTGAGGTGACCAGAAGCTTAACTCCAGGCGCTTGTTGGAGTATTTCAATCAATAGATCCGCAATATTGCCTTCAAGCGGATTTTCTAATAATAATTGCTCCAGGTTATCCAAAACCAAAAGCATTTGTTTTTCGTGCAGGTAGCCGAGCAGATATTCCTTGGGATCGCTTGGACCGAAGAAGGCAAATTTGATCGCATTCGCAATGGCAGTAATGACCCCATCAATAGATCCAATGGAAGCTAGAGGAACAAAAGCACCCCCATGGGTAAATTCGTTGAGGTGTTGTTCAGCGGCCTGGATAGCCAGGCGGGTCTTGCCCATTCCGCCCGGTCCAACCAGGGTTATACATCTGCATTCAGAATCGGCAATGAGATTGCCTAACTGGACAAGCTCCAACTCTCGGCCGATAAAGGGTGTGAGCTGGATGGGAAGATTATGAAGGGGAATGGTAGTATCTTGGGAAACCGGTACGGTTTTTGGGCTGAGCGTACCCAGCCGGATCTGATCGTACAGCTCTCTCGTCTCCGCGGATGGCTCAACGTCCAGTTCTTCAGCTAACACTTGCCTGCAGGTTTCATATTGGACAATCGCAGCACTGCGCTGCCCGTCCAGGGCAAGCACACGCATCATTTGGCGGTGCGCTTCTTCCCGCCAAGGATCCAGCTCCAACTGCTGCAAGGTATGCTGGTGAGCGGTTTTATAGTCTCCATGCAGCTCATAGTAGTTAGCCAAATAACTGCGGGCTTCCATAGACGCGCTGGTGCATGTTTTCACGCTGCAGTAAAGCCCAATCTTCAAACTCCGTGCTGTCTTCCAGGAAGAACTGTTGTAGGAATTCGCCACGATATAGTTTTACCAATTCCTCAAGCCGTGAGGCATGGATTGAACAATCCTCCTTGCACTGACTCAGGTTTTCTTCGCATGTATAGAAGTAAGAGTTGAACAGGTCAAGGTCAAGCGAATAGTCGCTTTGGCGGTTGAACTGGATGGAATCACGTGAGACGATGAGATAGGGTGGGTTGGCGGTACCGTCGCCCAGGATCGAACGCAGGTTGAATAGGGCCTGGCGTAAATTATGACGAGCCGCGTCTTCGGGGCAATCAGGCCAGAGGAGGCCCACCAGGGATTCACGGCGGTGGGGACGGTCAGATTCCACAGTGAGATAAGCTAATAGGGCGCGAACCTTCGCTGATTCTAAAGTCGTTATCGGCAAATCGTCTATCGAGACCTGCAATGATCCCAATACTTCGATTGATAGGTGTGTCATTTGTGCCCTAATTAGACCACTATTACCTTAATAGTACATTAATGATCGTCAGGGGAAAATAGGTTTGTTCCTGACGTTTGCGATGCTGCTGTGTTGACGACGCATGGGTAGACTGGGACCATAAGGAAAAGAATGTTAGCAATCTGATCAAAACCAAACCTATTCATAAATACTCGTTCAAAGTGATAGGCACTCATAAAGTGATTGTCACGAAAAAAAGGAGAAATGAACCATGAAAACAAACCGTCTTTTGATTGCCCTGATACTTGTTGCAGCACTGCTGCTCGCCAGCCTGCAGTTCCAATCTCAGAGTAGGCGCATTGCATACCGAGTCTCAATCGGTCGAGCTGGGAGATGCCACGTCGGTCCGCGTCGAGATCAACTTTGGCGCTGGCGACCTGCAGCTGAGCAGTGGTGCCGAGAAGTTGATGGAGGCTGACTTCACCTACAACGTCGCCAAGCTGAAGCCCGAGGTGGAGTATACGGATGGCACCCTCGTTGTTCGCCAGCCCGAAACCAAAGGCATGCCAACCTTGCTAAGTATAACCGACTTCCGCAATGAGTGGGGACTACGGCTTAACGATAAGGTGCCCATGGATCTGAGCGTGGATGTAGGCGCTGGAACTGGCGATCTGAAACTGACTGGTCTCTCATTGACCGGACTCAATGTCACGTTTGGCGCGGGCACATACACGGTTGACCTGAGTGGTGACTGGGCGCGTAACCTGGACGTCACCATCGATGCCGGCGCGGCTTTTCTCACCGTGCGGCTGCCCAAGAGCGTTGGCGTCCGCGTCAAGGTTGAGTCGGGTCCGCACACGATTGATGCCACAGGCCTGACCAAGGATGGAGAGTTCTACACCAATGCCGCCTATGGCGTGTCGGACGTGACGTTCCAGATAGACCTGCAGGCCGGTATCGGCACGATAACCCTGCAGGAAATCGAGTAGTAAACAGAAAGCTACAAGGAGAAACTACCATGTTAACCGAAAGAATTATAGGTGCGCTCACATTCCGGCGGGGTGTATACGCAGAGGTAGAAACAGACAAGACATTCACTGCAACTGCCTGGATCCTGGTGGTGATTTTTGCCCTTCTCAATCAGCTTGGATCATACGACTTCCATGAGTATCTATGACTGGTTGGTGGGTGCAGGTATCGGAGTGGTAACGGCAATTGCCGGCTTCGCCATTGCTGCAGCCGTTATCAGCTGGGTCGGGCGTGGAAAATATAATGCCGATGTCACATTCGGCGAATTGGTGCGGACTATGGGCCTGGCCTCCATCTGGACTGCGGTGGGTGTCCTGGGCATCATTGCCGCCTTCTCCAAGGCTCTATCTTTCATACTTGGCCCGGTCATCGTCATCTCCTGGGTCGCCCTGGTAGTGGCCTGGTTTGTGGCCGTGCACGAAGCCCTGGATTTGACCTGGGAAAAGACCTTCATCACTGTCATTATCGGTCTGATCCCCTGGGCGATCTTCATGTCTCTCACCGGTGTCGTTTTGTTCTTGCTAGAACTAGGCCGTAACCAGGTTCGGCAGCTTGTTTGGCCTGTAATGTGACGATGACAGCTGGCCAGAACAAAACTGGCCAGCGCCTGACCCTCAAAAGATAAACTCGTCACGAAACGAATCAGTATGGAGACAGACAAACGGAAAGCTTTTGTTCAGCTAAAAGGAGAATAAAAATGGCTACAAATGCACTTTCACACCCAGCGATCCAAGATCGCATGAACAGCACTCAGGCAGAGCAAGTAGATCAATACACCCTTTGGCAGATCCTCGGTATTTGGGCGCTGGTAGCCTTGCCTATGGCGCTGCTGGCTTGGGTAGTCGCTCCCATCATCATTCCCTATAGCCCATTGCAACCCGGCATCACCTATTGGCTGATGATGATCGCCGGTATGGGATGGGAGTTTGTAGTATCCCTGGTGATCATATACCGCGAGCTCGGCACGCTGCGCTGGAGCGCCATCCGCCAGCGCACCTGGCTGCAAACCCCGCATGATCCAAGGACGGACCAGCCGAATCCAAGACTGTTCTGGTGGGTGCTGCCTGCTATATTCTTCGCTGGCCTGGTGGCTTTCGGACTTGCTGGATATTTCGAAGCGCTTATAGCCTGGTTGTTTCCTGCTCTTCATCCTGCCATGTACATGGATATCATCTCAATTGGCTAGCCCCCAGATGCAGGGTCAATGGTGGGTTTTGGGAATTGTCCTGGTCAGTTCTATATTCAATTATTTCCTGGGGGAGGAATTTCTCTTCCGCGGCATACTCCTGCCAAAGATGCAAGGGGTTTTTGGAAAGTACGATTGGGTGGCAAACTCCGTTCTCTTCGGACTTTATCACCTGCATAAACCCTGGACGATCCTCAGCAACATCGTGATGGACCTGGGTGCTTCCTTGCCTGCCCGGCGTTTTCACAGCAACTGGATGGCGATCGCTGTGCACGGTGTGGAAGGATTCATCACGTTGGCGATGATCCTGACTGTCCTCCTGGGGTTGGCACCCAGGTAGAAAACGAAACTGACGCTTTTAGAACAAAGCGCAACATGGAAATAAATGAGCGGACAACTTTTGTTCAGATAAAAGGAGAATAAAAATGGCAACCAATGCACTTTCACCCTCAGCGATTCAAGTTAGTATGGACCGCACTCAGGCGGAACGACTGGATCAATACACCCTCTGGCAGATCCTCGGTATCTGGGCGCTGGTAGCCTTGCCGATGGCGCTGCTGGTTTGGGTAGTCGTTCCCGCCATCATCCCCTACAGCCCGTTGCCTCCCGGCATCACGTATTGGCTGGCGATTATCGTCGGTATGGCATGGGAGTTTGTCGTCGCCCTGGTGATCATATACCGCGAGCTCGGCACGCTGCGTTGGAGCGCCATCCGCCAGCGCACCTGGCTGCAAACCCCGCGCGATCCAAAGACGGACCAGCCGAATCGAAAGCTATACTGGTGGGTACTGCCTCCCTTACTCTTGGATGCCCTTGGTGATTGTCGTTCTTGGCGGCTATCTGGATGCGCCTATAGCCTGGTTGTTTCCTGGTGTGCAGGCCCCGCTGTACACCGATATGGCTCAATTGGCTCGCCCCGAGTTCGTGGGCCAATGGTGGATCACTGGGAGTTGTCCTGGTCAGTATTGTCTTCAACTATTTCCTGGGCGAGGAATTTCTCTGGCATGGCGTTCTCCTGCCCAAGATGCATGGGGTTTTTGGAAAGTACGATTGGGTGGCAAATGCCGTTCTGTTCGGTTTTTACCACGTGATGAAACCCTGGAATCTGCTCAGCGTCATCGCGGGCAACTTGATGTACAGCTGGCCAGCCAGGCGTTTCCGCAGCAACTGGATGGCTGTCATCGTGCATGGGGCTGAAATGCTCCCGGTGCTGGTGATGGCCCTGGCTGTCATCCTGGGGCTGATGCCCAGTTAAAGAATGAAATAGACGCTTTTAGAACAAAGGCGTAACAATCTATAAAAGGAGAAAACAGAATGAATTCGAATGATTTAGTAATCAGCACTGAAGGTTTGAGCAAATCTTTTGGCAAGGTACATGCGCTCAAATCGCTCGACCTGCGTGTCCCTCAGAAATCGATCTTCGCTTTCCTTGGACCCAACGGGGCCGGTAAAACCACCACGATCAAGCTGTTGCTGGGCTTGATCAAACCAACCAGCGGAGGCGGCAAAATCCTTGGCAAGGATATCATCCACGATAGCGTCGATATCCGCGCCAACATTGGCTACCTGCCTCAAGATACCCATTTCTATGAGCACATGAGCGCCCGGCAGACACTGGATTACACTGCCAAGTTCTTTTATGCTGGTCCTCAATCGGAGATCGACAAGCGGGTGGATGAGATGATCGAACTGGTTGGACTGGAGGGCAAGGCAGACCGGCCGATTAAGGGCTTTTCTGGGGGTGAGCGCCAGCGGTTGGGAATTGCCCAGGCGGAGGTCAACTATCCAGACCTGTTGATCCTGGACGAACCGGCGGCCAACCTCGATCCACAAGGACGGCGAGATGTGCTCGAAGTGATGTCCCGCATCCGTAAACACGCCACAGTCTTCTACTGCACCCATATCCTTGACGATGTCCAAAGGGTCAGCGACCAGGTTGCGATCGTCAACCAGGGTGAGCTGGTCACCCAGGCATCCATCGAAGAACTGCTGGCAGGTAAAGGTGATTTGATCTACTCAGTAATATTGAGAGGCAATGCCCAGAGTGCTTACGCCCAGATCAATCAACTACCCTGGGTTTCCGGGATTGAGGCCAGCCAGGAGGGTGAACAGACTACCTGGCAGGTGAGCGTGACAGACGAAGCCGCGGCTGAAGACCAATTGATGGGCTTGCTGGTAGCCAGCGGATTGAAGATCTCCAACTTCAGCCGCAAAGAACAAAACCTGGAAGACGTATTCATCAATATCATTGAAAGGAGTCAGAAATGAGCGTAAATGCATCGGGTCAGTTTCAACTTGTCAAAGAAAAAGGCTGGAGGCGGGGGTTGGGTAACTTGTTACAGGGCGAGTACTCGGCCTGGTTTAAATCCTCCAAGTGGTGGAAACACCTGGCCATGTGGTTTTCGATCATTAACTTGATGATTTTAATCCCGATATTAGCATCTACTAAAATTGCCCAAGAAGGAGGGGAGATGCCAGAACCCATTTTTATGTATGGCATCTTCGGCGGGATGTTTGTCGCCTTTGGCGTGATGATCATCATGCAGCGGGTGCTGATCGCTGAAAAGAACTCCGGCACGGCTGCCTGGGTACTCTCCAAACCGGTGACGCGCACGTCTTTTGTCGTCTCCCGGATGGTTGTCAATTCAATCGCCATCCTGCTCACCTCGGTGATCGTGCCTGGTGTCATCTTCTATATAACCCTGGGATTGTTTAGTGACACTGGGTGGCTTTCTCCCTTGGGATATACTGCCGGTCTATTGATGCTTTCACTCCACACATTCTTTTGGATTGCATTGGTACTGATGATGGGATCGCTTTTTGAATCATCGGGTGTTGTGATCGCAGTACCGATGGCGCTTTTCTTTACATTCTGGATGGGGACGGGCATAATCCCCGCCTTGATTTATATCTCGCCATTGCTGCTGGCTTTCAGCCCTGCTCCAGAACAAATGAATGCCCTATCTGTCTCATTTATGACTGGTACGCCGGTGTTCTCATGGCTGCCATTGATCTCGACGGTAGTCTTCAGTGTCATTTTTATCACCGTAGCCATCTGGCGTTTCAACCGGCAGGAGTTTTAATCCTACCTGCGACATCTGGTAGAAATAGTAGAGAAATGAATTACGACTAAGTCCGAAACTAATAGAGATGTGGATTTTTGAAGCAATGCCTTTAAAAATCCACATCTCCGCTTCCCCCGGTTCAGAGTTACACAACGCTATTCAATTAACTACCAAGATCAGATTGATATTTAATTCATCAACAGGAGAACAACATGGTTGAGCGTATTGCATCCATTGCACTAAAAGGTGTCGATCGTTCGAGGAATATCGCCGTGATTGTCTTGAACTTCCTAGGTTCTTTGGCCATTGGGTCAGCTCTCACCCAGCCCGGTATTGGTTTGGCTGCACTGGCACTTGAAGCATTGCAAAAGGATTAACCATTAACCGTCAGTGGATATTGAGAATATTCCTGACGCTAGGTTGATGCAACACTGACGACCATTATCTAAAATTGGATCATTATAAAAAAGAAAGTGAGGTAAGACGAAACTGTGCAATCCGACAATAAATGTTCTTTTATCCTGCGACTGTGGCAGGTAAAGCAGTCCAACACACCCGATTGGCGGGTTTCCCTGGAAATCCCGGAAACAGGTCAGCGCATTGGTTTTGCGAGCCTGGAGCAACTGTTCGCGTATTTGATCGATTTTGTTGAAGGTATCAGCGTCGAACAGCTAACAGGAGAAAAAGGAAAGACCGAACCAGTCACTAATCAGTTCAATTGTTCAAAAGGAGAACTATCATGAAAAAATTTCTGCAATTCACAATACTGATCATCTTGATGATCATGGCGCTGACAGCTTGCTCACCTATATTGAGGGTAGCAGGCCTCGCCACCGTTCCACCTGCCGCGACGCCTCAGGAAGTGCATCTAGAGCCGGCAGTCAGGGAGGCACAGGTACAGAGTGTTGAAATCCAGTTTACCCAGACTGATCCTGTGCAGGTTTATGCCATCGTACGAGGGAATCTGACCGAGTCATGTGCGACATTCGCTGACACTCAACTGAGCTATGCAGATACCACGTTCCAGATCAAGCTCTTGACGAAAAGTCCGTCGGACCGAGGATGCATACAGGTCACCACGCCCTACGAGCAAAAAATCTTGCTGGATATAACCAATCTTGCCCCAGGTACATATACGGTTACCGCAAATGGTTTTAGCACCGGCTTCAATTTCCCAATAGTGACTGAACAACCTCCTGCCAGCCTGAAGCTCGTAGTTCGTGCTAAAGATGGAACCTTACAAGTCGCCAATCTGGACCTGCCGCTCAATCCAACTGCCAGGCCGACATTCAATAACTTCCTTTCCGAAGGAGGCGGTGCGGAAGGCGCAGCTTATGTGCTGGACTACTACCAGTATAAAGCAGTGGTCACCGATGGGAAAGACTTCCATGACCTTGTTTTCGTACAAAGCCCCACAATTTACGGCCTGGCAGTATTTCCAGGAGGTGGAACCTCTCCATCTCGCCTGGCATGGGCTACCCAAATCTCTGGAGATAACCAATCATCCACGATTAAGATCAGCTCGCTGGATGGCACCTATTTCGATACTCTCCTGACCCAGGATGCACCTGACCCACTCTCGCAGCTGATGGCACAGTTCTTCTCGGCGGATGGGCAATGGCTGTACTTCAGCAAGGAACCCCTCGGTATAGGCGGATACATCCTGTTTGGGGGAGGCTCTAACCTGTATAAGATCAATGTCACTACCAAAGAAGTGATTGAAGTTATCCCTGCAGAGCTCTCCGATGGAGCAGCAGGCTGCCTGGATGCCATATCGGCAGATTTCCGCTATGTGGCAGATCATTGTGCACAAAATACCATCACCATCCGCGACCTCAGCTCTGGTGACGACTTCATATCCAACCCACCGGCTGAACTTGGCGTGGATTCCAAGTTCGTCGGGCAGTGCTCGCTTCAGCCCCGACGGCAGCCGCTTGGCTTATGCAATGGCGAAAGGTGACCAGGATGATGAGCAGGGCTGGGTTGTCGTGTCGGATACGAACGAGTGACGGTTCGAAGTTGATCCTCACCAGCCAGGCAGGCAGTTACTACACCATTGCAGGCTGGCTGGATGACCAGACCCTGCTTGGTCCAATCCACCAATCAACTAGATTGCTCACCGTTCTGTAAAAGCGAGCTGTGGACAGTCAAGGCTGATGGCACCCAAGCTCAAAAAGTAGCCGACGGAAGCTTCCTGGCTGCCATACCCAATGATGCCGTCATCCAGCTGCCGGTAGAGCCGCCACCTACACCCGATGCAACAGCGTGCCGGGATGCAGCTAAATACATCAGCGATGACGGTACTGATGGTACCAGCTACGCCCCCAATACAGCTTTCACCAAGACCTGGACGGTTAAAAATACCGGCACATGCACCTGGGACAGCAGCTACCTGGTATTCCAAATATCCGGCGCCTTCATGACCCAACAACCTGGTTATTGGCTTGTTGCTTCGGAAAATACGGTCGAACCTGGTCAGACCGTGGATATTCATGTCGGTATGACTTCACCCCCCACGAAAGGAAATTACAAGTCCTATTGGGGTCTAAAGAATGGAGCTGGAGAGATACTACCGATCGAGGGCGGCGCGGATGGTAATTCGTTCTATGTTGAGATCAAAGTGAAGTCTGGCTCTGCCGATACTGGAGCAGTCACGGCTACGGCGATTGACATTGTGCCCGAACAGGGATCGGGGGATGCCTGCAAAGCTGGGTCCACTTACTTAGTCCGCGCTTATATAACCACCGATGGACCCGCAACCGTCTCGTATGAAATCGGCTCCACTGCCGGGCAGATTCCTGCCGGATATTTTGAAGATGGGAATGGACAAGATATCTATGTGACCGGTGAATTGGTTTTCGACAAGGCAGATACAAAACAGGTCAACTTACGCTTCGTTGGCCCTTACCCCCATCCAGATGATATCACCATCGACCTCCGGGTAAATGGTGGGGAATGGATCAACACCAAACTCTATTGCCCGTAATGGCTGCCTCAATCACAATGCTGGTAAGGCCTGCCGGCTATCTAGACCGGCAGGCCAATGGCCAGCAGAAGAGTTGATGAACCTGGCAAGATAGAAAGGAATTTCGAATGATCGTTTTACAGATACTTGCAATCCCATGCGTTGTACTGCTCATGATAATCGGTATCTTCTTGATCGGTTCGACAGGTATAGAAAACCCTCGGTATCCAAACCAGGGTGATCAACCTCTCATCAGGATGACAAAATCGGATCCGACTTCGATTAACACCCAGCTTTACCTGTCACTCCGTACTAGCTATTCTACAAAACCCTACTGGGGTAGGATGAAGCAAACGCAGAATGATGATACCGTAATCGACCAGCCAGGTGAATCACTGGAAGATATGTCAACCATTAAAACGATCGGATAGAAAGAATAGAGATAAAAATGTATATAACAATCCTTCTGCTCGGTGTTTTGCTGTTTGGACTGATCCTATTAACTGCCGGTGTAGTCTTATTGTTGAAAGTGAAAAATAAGGTGGCTGGGCTGCTTGCCATTGCAGTTGGTCTTGTACTTACCCTTGCCTCCTCAGCCATTTTTCTCGCATTGGTGATTACCACGAGTGTCCAGGGCTAAAGGTTAAATCTAGCGGCACATTTTGAAATAAGGATAAATGAGCATGATTTATGATAATGAAAATAAACGTAAGTTAATCTCCCATCTGATAACTCAGTCGACCACTCTGAACTGGATGACCAGAGCCTTTTGGATTGTGTTTATTGGTAGCCTGGCGACCCTCTTAGTAGCTTTCTTTGCCCAAGATTACTGGTGGCTGGGTGGGATCATTGGGATTCTACTCGGCTACGGATTTGGGATCTATTTGGCTTCTGTACAAAATCTCGTCATTGAATGGATGGCGCAGACGCTGATTGCCCAGGAAGAGATTTTGGATAGGCTGAAAAAATTCCCTGAATAATCTTATAAGGGATGAACAATGTCACTTATAAAAAGTAAGAATAGGTGTAGCCCATGTTTAAAAAACTATTGATCTTGCTTATTGTCATACTCATTTTGGCTGCTGTTGTTATTTTGGGCAAATTAGGGGCAATATTGCCCTGGCCCGTCGCCCGGAGTGATCAAACTCCCCCCATGGTTGTTGAAACTGGGCCAACCCAAGCTGCTATATCCACCGTACCCACACTGACGGTATCCGACAGGAGAGTCTCGCTGTTCCTACTCTTTCCCAAACCCCAGTTTCCGGGCTGTCGGATCAAACGCCCATATGCTTTGCTCCGGCTGATCTTCACGCGTTTGCCTTCGTGCCAGGCAGCAACAGCATCCTGGTCGGGGGAATGGGAAGGTGCAAATCTATAATCTGGATACCTTAAAAGAAGCTCGTTTACTAACAGCTTCCAAGAACATCGTGACGGCTGCATTATCACCGGATGGGGGCATCCTGGCCTGGTCGTTGGATGACAACACCATCCAGCTGGTGCGGATATCTGATCAGAAGGTCTTGCAAACCCTGTCTGGGCACACCGACATGGTGACTAAACTGAGATTTTCGCCTGACGGGAACCTGCTGGTATCCGCTTCACACGACCATTCGGTCAAGGTCTGGAACTTACAGGGTGAACAGCTGCGGACAATCCAAGCAGGCGATGCGTTGGGAATCGGCATCTCCCCGGATGGAAGCATGCTGGCAACCGTGCCCTTCGATGGCCCTGTGGTGCTGTGGAGCCTGGATACGGGCGGGAAAATTAAAGATTTGGGCGGATACGGCGGCTACGACACTTCCGATGCTGAGTTTTCCTTGGATGGGCAATACCTGGTGGTTGACCTTGCTTCTGGTATTTTCATGTGGCGCATCTCTGATGGCAGCCTGGTTTGGAACTCGATCAAGAACAGCATGGCTGTCACCTTCTCTCCAGACGGCAAATATCTTGCCTATTCTGATGTGGATGATGGCAATAAGGTTCTCCTGGTTACCCCGGATTCAACCCGGGTCATCCGTACCTTCGAAGGGATGTATTCGCCGGTATGGGAGCTTTTCTTTTCGCCAGACGGTTCATTGCTTGCGGCGACCGATGGGGTAGAAATTCACATCTGGCGAGTTGAGGACGGAAAACTGCTATATATTGGAAAAACCGCTTGCCCATAAGATGACATGAATGCGGATGACCTAAAAATTGGAATGTTCTTACCCGGGATGCCGAAATAAAAATGATGAGTTACGCTGGTACTCAAGAGAACTTAATTAGCTCCAATGAAACAGATATGGTGGCAGACGCCCAAAAGGGTGATTTGGAGGCTTTCAACAAGCTTGTGCTATCGTACCAGGACAGGATCTTTAACCTGGCAGTACGTATCCTGGGAGATTATGCTTTAGCTGAGGATATCGCTCAGAATACCTTCCTGACGGCTTATCTCAATATGCCGAGTTTTCGAAACGGCTCTTTTCGCGGTTGGTTATTCCGGATTACCACCAACCTATGTTATGACGTACATCGCCGGCATAAAAGATACCCGGTCATGTCACTTGAAAATGATGTCGATAGCGAAGAGAGATTATCACCGCTATACGATTTTCCAGAACCCAGCACACTCCCGGAGAAGGAGCTCGAGAAACGCGAATTAAAACAGGTCGTTCAACAGGCTCTCAATCAATTGGATGTGGACCAACGAACCGTGGTCACACTGGTTGATATACAGGACTTCGATTACAAGGAAGCCGCACAAATCCTTGAAGTACCCATTGGAACTGTGAAGAGCCGGCTAGCTCGAGCTCGCCAACAGTTACGACTTCGATTGAGTGCCAACAATCCGTGAAGAAGAAAACACTGCTGAACAGTCGATAAATATCACCAGGTGTGCAGGATATGCAGGATCCAGACGTACTCTCCTTGCATGCCGCCCAGGTTTGGTGCGATTGATTTTGCACCATCTTCGTATTGAAACCGCAGTGGGTATTGCTGGTTTCCAGCACCTGGAAGTGGGATAGATTTTGATTCTCCATCGGGGCAGGTAACCATCATACTGCCCGAGGTGTACCAGTTTTCACTGACATCCAATGCAATCCAGGGATTACCCAGTTCGTCGGCTTCCAATTGACCAGTAATCGTGACATCATTTGAACCGTTTCCACTCAGAGAGCAGGTCTCATCGTCTGCCGTCATCTGGCCGCTGATGCTTACTTGTACTGTGCCAGACCCTTCCATCTTGAGAGGTCCAATACCATCTGATACCCCGTATATAGGTGCGGTAAAAATTACCTTTCCGGTCACTAGCATGTCTTGCTGGAGGCCCATTTGGTTTACCTTCAGCTTATGAGAATACTCCAGGGTGTAGCGGTTAGTGCAATCATTTAATACATCTTTCAGCAGGTCATATAAATAGTCCATCAAGGGTGACTCGGGATCAATCGCCAGCAGCACGGCTTGCTGGTAATATTGCATCAACATTTGCAGGTAATCACCGCAAGGGTCCAGCGGTTTGGGTGGCGCACAATTGATATCCATCAGGCATTCCAGGTCATTGATAAGGCGTTCGCGCGCCTGATTGACGACTCCACTGCCACCATCACCCAGTCCCATTTCATTCAGGCCGTTACCCCACTCGCTTAAAGCCTGATTTCCTTCCAGGCTGTCCCTCCATTCATTGGGGAATTCTCCACCAAGCTCACCCGAGGCAGCAGCTTGTGTTTTCGCTTCTTCTGTATCTGGCGAACCGCCAACATAATTACTGAAGTGGCCAATCTTTCCTGTCAGGCTGGTACCATCCAGCTTGGATTGCCATAAAGGGATCGCCAGATCAGTGCTTTTGAGGTAAAAAATACGTTCACCGGGGAAAAATTCATGCGCAGGCATGTTTATGATGAGCGTGGCAGGCAGACGTAGTAAGAGACCATCCGGCATGACGGATAATCCGGGGAAGAAATTTTCCTTGAATGGGCTGTCCAGCGATATGGAAGAGGCAACCAGCGTGATTTCTGTAGTTTCGGATAAAGCGAAGGGTGGGATGATGAGCTGAATGGTATCGCCACCTGGGACGGACAGGACGATCTCGCCCCCCGTGATCGCATTCACGGTTTTAGTGATACGACCACTTTCTTCGGTGAGCATATCGGTCGGAACGATTTCCTGGCTGGCGGGAGGGATTACTGCTCGTGTCTGGGGTAGATCAGCTCCAGGCTGAGCACTGGAGCAGCTAAAGCACACCAAAGCCAGAAAAACTGCACAGATGAGCGATGGTTTCCGAACTCGAAGCATGGAACACCTCCCTGAAAACAGAAACCCCCCAATTACCTGCTTAATACCTGATATATTTGCCTGAGACTGGAATTAGTTTGATCTTGCTGGCTATGTAACCTATTCTAGCAAATGTATCTTGTGTGTCAAGTGAATACCCCGACTCGTTGGCGTATTGTTCAGAAAATCTTGACTGGCGCTTATTCTGATCTGTGAAAATGCATCAGTTGTTCGTCTTGATTAATCCTGCATAAATTCCATAACAGGTAAATCGCATGTTGGTTAGTCAGACATGGATTAAAATATAGGAGTGAACAAATACTTTGGAACGGTGCTCTCAAGCATAAACCCCACCAGCCATAAGGAGTAAAAATGTCAAAGAAGGATAAGGGAAAGAACAACAAAGAAAAAGCGGTGAATGACGCCAACGCATCGTCCAATCAGGCTGACAAAGTGGTAGCAGAGCAGGGACCGGAGAATAATGCGGCGAAGGCTGGTGCGAGTGAAAAGACGATCACAGTGGATAAAAAGACGTATAACAAGGAATTAAACCGACTCCAATTGGAGCTGGTCAAGCTGCAGGAATGGGTGCGTAATGAAGGCCTAAAGGTAGTAGTTATTTTCGAAGGGCGAGATGCAGCAGGTAAAGGGGGGGTGATCAAGCGCATCACTGAGAGCCTGAATCCACGGGTTTGCCGGGTGGTGGCGCTGCCAGCGCCTACCGAGCGCGAGAAGACCCAGTGGTACTTTCAGCGCTATATAGCCCATCTGCCTGCCGCAGGTGAAATCGTTTTGTTTGACCGCTCCTGGTACAACCGGGCGGGCGTCGAACGGGTGATGGGATTCTGTACGGATGCAGAATACGCCGAATTCCTGCGCTCGGTGCCCGAGTTCGAGCGTATGCTGGTGCGATCAGAGATCATCCTGATCAAATACTGGTTCTCGGTAAGCAATAAAGAACAGGAAAAACGATTTCAAGAACGCATCGCCGACCCGACCAAGCGCTGGAAGCTTAGCCCAATGGACCTGCAGTCGCGCGCCCGCTGGGTGGAGTATTCGAAGGCAAAAGATGAGATGTTCGCCTACACCGATATAAAGCAGGCACCCTGGCACGTGGTCAATGCGGATAATAAGCTGTGTGCGCGGTTAAACTGCATCCATCATTTACTTAGCAAGATCCCCTTTCAAGACCTGACCCCCGAACCGATAGTCCTGCCTCCACGCCAGAAAGAGAGGGGGTACATACGCCCTCCGATGACTGATCAGACCTTTGTGCCGGAGGTATATCAGCCAGCCAGTTCAGGCGAGGATGATTAGCTTGAACCTCAACAGGAAATAATAAAGAACCAAGCGATGGAGACGATTGGCCTGATTGCGGCTATGCCCCAGGAGAGCACGGCACTTCGCAGGCTGGTGAAGGGATGGAAGCGGATCGCGCTGGGAAAACTCGACTGTAAAGCCTTCGAACTGTACGGGCACAACTGCCTGCTGGTCACTTCAGGGATGGGCTTACGGCGGGCGAGTGAAGCTACCCGCTATCTCATCGAGAGCTACTCGCCTAGGTTGCTGATCTCATTTGGGATTGCCGGCGCGGTGGAAGCAGACCTGGCAATTGGGGACGTGGTTGTGCCCGAAGCATATTGCAAGCTGGAACATGGCGTCCCAGGTGCTCTTCAGATGCTGAACCCCTGGCCAGATATCGCAATGAAAGCGGCAGCCTTTACGGCGTATTCCCGCGGAGTGCGCCTGCTTACGGGAACCGCGGTCACCACAGGAGGCTCGCAAGTGTCGGTAGATAAACTCAGGGAGCTTAAGCACCCGGTACTGGAAATGGAGACTGCCGGGATTGCACCGGTGGCAGCCGAGAAAGGCATTCCATTCTTATCCATCCGAGCGATCAGTGATGGACCGCGTGCACCCATCCCTTTCAACCTCAGCGAGATCATGGATGAAGATGCCAACCTGCAGGTGAGAAAAGCCCTGGCAGCAATAGCGCGCCACCCAACAATTCTATTAACGATCAGCAGATTAATGCGAAACAGCAGGTTAGCGGCGGATAACGCTGCCATGGCACTGATGCATGCCTTGGGCAGTCGAGATATCATGACTGCACAATGAGTTCAGGATAATTGTGCAGCGGAGGGCAACGAAGTAGAATCAGTAATGCTCCGTGATTTCGAAAAGAAATGAAAGGCGTGTTAATATGAAAGCTATTCTTGTCTTCATTGACGGCACTATCTGCGATACAAGAAGCCGGCATCACCTTATCGGGGAGCCTGGTTTCTACCAGCATGATCGGATTCTCGAAGATCAAGCCGTAGCAGGAAGTGTCAGATGCCTGAAAGCACTGGCACCAAAATACGAAATTGTTTATATCGGTGCGAGGTCCGAGTCTGCTTATTCGTATACCGAAGAGTGGTTGGAAAAAATGGGGTTTCCCAAAGGCGATTTATATCTGGCTGAAAATCAAACGGGCAGGCTTTTGTTGGTAAAAGAATTGAATGGAAAGTATGATTTTATTGCCGGGATCGGCGATCGTTGGGACGACAATGAGCTGCATTCAGAATTAGGATGTATGAGCATTATTCTACAAGAATATGAAGGTAAATGGGAAACGATCAATGAGCGGATTGATAAATATCACCGTAAATCAAAAATAGAAGCAAATCGTATCCATCTGAGTGGAAAGGTAGAAGGACTTGCGCGTGTATGTCCTTTGCTTATTTCAAAATATGGCGACCAATTGTGGGAGGCATATCATGGTTCTGTTCTTGAAATGGCTGAGGCCACCAGAGCCACGAGACGAACTGAAGATTTGGCATGTTTTGCAGGGCATGATCTTGATCCCACAGATCTACGAGACGCAGCTAAATTGGATGACATCTTGCGCGAAGAAAATTGGGAGAATAATCCGGTTTATGGCCTACAGGAATTTGAGTTGGTTGAAGCAACCCAATTTCGGTATGCTCACAAAGTAACTTCCTGCTACTATGCAGACCTATGGAAAAGGCAAGGCAGACCTGATATCGGATACCAAATTCATTGCCGTACGGATACGGCCTGGTGGAATCGTCCTGCATGGAATCCAGATGTTCAGTTTGAACAAACAAAAACCATTATGCAGGGTGATGATTACTGTTTGTTTATCCAATCCTTACCGAGTAAGGAGTAGGTAGTTAAGTCTTTTTACAGTCATGTGCCGTCAAGGATAAATTTTACGATCGAGTATTCACAGCTGGTATTCTGAGTGATTTTCAACCCATAACCAACCTCATCCTGCCTGATTTCATGGGAGGAGGGCATGTTCAGGCAGGATGGAGCCGGGTGGGGGGTCAGGAGGTGGGTTGGCGTGTGACCCGTCTCTTGATAAACACGGTTAATAACATGACGACCCCGATGACCAGCAGGACGACTGCCGGTAGGGTTTCATTGAAGCTCTTACCGAGCAGAAATGCCCCAATGGAGGTGGCCAGCAAACCGAGGGCGGGATACTTCGCCCAATCGGTTGGATGGAAGGTGCGTAAATGCCACAGGATTCCAAAAGTGGCTGCCAGACCCAGGAAAAGCACGCTGGTATATGCTCCAAATTGAAGGCCGCCGATATCAATGTAAGCTGCATTGGGGAACAGGTAATCCAGCAAGGCCACCAGACCGATCGTGGCGAAAACACCAGACGGGATCAGCGCCCACCAGATTTTCTTCGAAGTGAAATAAGTCAACAGGAAAAACAAGGTGAATAGGAGCATCACCACCGGGCCTTTGAAATCTTCTGGGATCAATAATTCAACCAGCGGGAAGGCGCCAATAAATCCCAGAACCGCAGCAGTGAGGCGTGCCCATTTGCGGCGCCGGTCAGACAAGAATCCAACCAGGAAGAGCAATGCAAGTGAGTATAGGAAGAAGGCACCTAACAAATCAGAGATAACACGCTGATCGAGCAGGAGGACGGTAGCAATCACCGTCAGCACCCAGGCGGGGATTAAAAATCCCCATCGTTTCCGATTCAATAGATAGCCTACATAATTGGGAATTGCCAGGCTTAACAGGAAGGGGAAGGCGATATTGGGGTTATCGGGTTGTTCCAGGATCGTGCCAATGGTCAACGCCAGAGCAGCGAAGAGCAGGGCTGGGAAGAGCCAACCCCAGCTGCGGATACCATTTAGAAAATAGGTCAGGAAAAACGCAGCGCTGATGACTGTAAAGACACCGGTACACACCTGCTGGGTGTACTGTTCAACATTTACAACTCCCAATTGCTCAGCAATTGCCAGACCACCCAGCAAGATCAGGATGATCCCCCAGATGATTTTGATGAGATTCGCTTTCATTGCATTGCCTCCTTGAGAACTCCGTCTTCTTTTCTCTGATGAGAAGAAACGTTAAGAATGGTACTGATCATAAATAACACTGCGTAACCGTACCATAATGGTTTGTAGATGAGAGCCAGCGGCCACCAATAGAACATCACCGTCGCCAGGTAAAGGATCACATAGGGTGCCAGGATTGACCAACGGGCGGGAGAGCGCCATTGGATCCTTAGCACATATTCAACGATGTAACCAAAAATTGCCCAGATGAGGTAGACAAAACCGCTCAGCCAGAATGACCAGCTCATGCCCCCCAGGAGGATGATCGTGCTTAACCCAACGGCAGGGATACTCAAGGCATATACCAGCCTGCCGTAATGCATCGCCAGGTCAAACTGCCATTTACGCAGGGCGAAATGGATGATCAGGATAAGCTGAAAGAGAAACGCACCGATTACAAACATAATTTCTGAATTCTCCAAGCCAGACATTCTAACCTCCACAATATGAACAATCTACTTCACGCAGCGCTGCATGATCGAGTAATTAACTCAGCAGTTGGGCTGTGGTTACAACAACGAAGAGCACGATGAGCACTGCCGAAATTCCAACCAGCCCCCAGCGAGCGAGGCCAGGATGCGAATCTGACCATGTCCGACCGATTTTGGTCGAGGTGCCCAGATAAGTAATTCCCAATGCGATGAGAAACCAGCCTGGACGACTGCCGTTCTGCACGAACACAAAACCTATGACCAGTGATATGGTTGCATATGCCCACAATCGGATACCTTGGCGATTATTCATTGGTAACTCCTTTACCAGTACTCACTGAGCTAACGAACCGCCAGGGTAGCGATGAACAGGAACAGATCTGCAGCCGCGTGGATCAGATAAGCGCCCCAGATGCTGTCGGTTTTCAGCATCAAGATGCTACATGCCAGACCCAAGGTGAAGGTGTTGATCACGAAAATTGGTACAGCGGTGGCAGGAAGATAAGCCACTCCCAGGAAATGCATGGCCGCAAAGGTGATGGAAGTAATCACAACCGTTCCAGCAACACCGATCAGTGGGACCATTTTCTTCATAAAAAGCCCACGAATCCATAACTCCTCCAGCAAACTGTTGCTGAGTGAAAATACCAATCCCCACAAGATGGCTGAACCGAGCTTGGGCAGCTCATAACCAGTGCCAAAGAAGATCAATACCGAAGTGAAATAGTTGACCAGCACCAGGCTGCCGACACCGAAACCCCACTTATAGTTCAGGTTACCTCGTTTGAGAAACAACGAGCCCAGGTCTGCTCTTGATATCAAGGTCAGCCCGATGATGGGGATGACTACCAGCAAAGTGTCATAAACCTTGGCGAGACCCATGGTTTTATTGGGGTCTGCTATGTCAAAAAGCCGGACGAAATCGGTGTAATAATTGCCAAACAGAATAGAGATGAGGTTGACCACCGAAGCGACAAAGAAGGCATAGGCAATCGCCCAGTATTTGACCAGTCTTGGGCTGCGTTTGAAGAGCAGCGCAGCCACCAAGAAAACCGCAGAAAGGCTGGCAGCATAGATCGTATTGCCATTGGTTGGGAACAGTGGGTAGTAGTTGGGTCCTAACAGAAAAACCGCAAATGAACAGACCAGAAGCACTGCAGCTACGACTGCCTTGTATCCAATGCTACGTGGCTTTGATGCGGTCTGGTTGGTGTTATGAATTGTGGATATGGTATCCATTTCGATCCTCCATAAATTGGTTTACGGCACTTGTAATGATGCGATGATCAGCTCTCCAACCAGCTGGACTTTACCGGTGAGGGGATAACCATCCTGACAATAAACCCCGGGGTAGCTATAAATAAAACTAAACTCCATACTGCCGCGCAGGATATTGGCTTGATCCTCACCACCCTGATACCAGATTGATTGTATTTGCCCGGCAGGGCAAACCAAGTAAACACGCTGCGCGGGTTGGCCAGCGATTTCCAACGCGCCCTGAGAGATAAACTCACCCTCACCCACCCCGGTTGGCCAGAGCAGTGCTTCTTCACCTACACTTCGGAAGGACATGCGAATGGAGAGGTCGATATCTCTGAGAGGTGCTGGATGCAAAATGAGCGTGTGGTTGTTCATGATGGGATCAAATGTGGTGGTCTCGTCCACTACCCAATCTTCCGGGAGCATGATTGAGAAACCATATACAGGGTTGGTATAGGTCCAAAAGCCCTGGTAGAAGCCCGGGTCGATCGGAACCGCGGTGGGGATGGGGGTAGGGGAATCAGCCGCTGCAAGGGGCTCTCCGAATTGGAAGCTCTGCAGGAAGCGGTTGTTCAGCACCCAATCTTCGGTCTCGCCAGTGTGACCAATGAGAATCTGGTACAGCTGTCCGCCATGGGCAAAGTAATAGCGGTCATCGGCATAAGCCTGCTGGCTACGTTCGTGGCGAAAGTGAATGGCGGTGACTCCGGCGATTTGCACGTCTGGTGCGCGGGTCTCACCGATCAAATAATTATCGGTCAGCCACTGCAACAAGTCCACATCTTCAGGAGGGCGGTACTCAGGGCGATCACTGGGATGGGCGATGCTCCAGAATTCAGACCCCAACCCTGAACCAGTAATACTCAGGCTTTTTTTAGGCTCATCGTCTACGGAGATCTGGGCATCAGCTGGATAGTGAAAACTGTAACCGAACTGCTCATTACGGTAAATTTTCCAACCCTGACTGTCAAATTCTGACGGACTGGTAGGTGCCTGCGTCGCAGCTGGCTGGCAATTTCCTCGATAATAGTCCCACTCGTCGCATTCACTACCATCGGGGAAGATGCAAACACCGCTCTGACTGCCATCTGCTGCCGTGCGGATTTCAAGTGTGTAGCCCTGCCCTTCACAATAGACTGAAGCCGGGTTGGGTAAGTTCGCCGAGGCAGGCTCGGTGGTGGGTGCGGTTAGGCGTTGCACCCCATCGGCTGCCTGAGATTTAACGATTGTGCAACCGGTAACAAAAAGGCAAAAAATAATCAATAAAATCCTAGTTTTCATTCTCAATCCTTTCGACATTGATCACAGTGATATTGAGATTCCAGAGTTGTTCAAGAAAACCGCGCAAAGCGGGTTGGTCGGTAAAAAGGCCGATGATCAGGGTTTCGCCATTCTCTTGGGGAATCAGGGATAAACTACCCAGCCAATCTGTAAAGTAGTGATCGAGGGTTTCCTTGACCCTGATACGGTAGGTGTTCTGCTGGTTTGGTGTGTTTTGATCCATCATCCCTCCTTTGAATAACGTTTTGATTGAATTCAAGCTTCACAGCATCATCATAAAAGAATCGACCTGAAAAATCAGGCCCTAAACAGGGTATTGAGGGGGTATCTTATGGGTGAATGCGTGGCTTGTTGTTTACGCCATTTGATTCCCACTATGAGATGCGTGGATCAATCAAATCCGAAAAATATCACTTTTTTCATCGGTTGGTACTGCAGATCTCTGCCATCAAAGCTCCAGCCGTTACGGAGGCCGGTGGATTTTTTGTAACCAACCGCGGCATAAAAACGGATGGCAAAAGGAGCTGCGGCCACGGTGATAGATCTGCAGCCTCCACTGATACTGACCTGGTCACAGCGCTCCGACAGCTGGCGCCCAATACCCTGGCGGTGGTGGTCCTCGCGCACGAACAGGCTCTGCAGGCGACCCGGCTTGCATCTTAATACTCCGACAATCTGGTTACCATCTTCTGCGACGAATACTCTGACGGCCTGTAAAACTCTTCTAATCGCCTCCTGGTGGACAAGCTCGTCTGACCAGGCGTAGAAAAACGGTCCCAGGAGCTTTCGCTGTTCTTCGGGTGAGGCAAAATCAAGGTTGAACTTGCGATAGGTCTCGGCAATGAGCACACCTACCGCTTGCGCATCGATCGCCTCATCATAATTGCGTATACAGGTCATGATTTACTCCTTCCAAGATAAATGTCCGTATCAGGTATAACGGCATCATGGAAACTAGCGGATCATTCTTCTAGCGTATGACCATTAATCCAATGACTACGCTGATGGTGAACAACATACCCGGGTACCAAAAATATCTCCAGCCCAGGTTGGCTTTCTCTGTTCTTAATTCAAATGGGAGTCGCTGATAAACCCCACGGTAGAATGTAACATAGATCACAGCCAGCAGGATACCGTTGGCAATCATAAAGAAGGGTCTGTAATATGCAGAGGTGATGATTTCCTGTCCCAAATGATATTGAGTATCGATGAATGAGCCAGGTATGAAAAGGTAAGCAACTACTACCCCTAATATGGAATATAAAAGCATACCTGCTGGAAGCACAAATATGGTGTGTTCATCCTCAGGAGCTAAACCCAGGAGAGGAATGAGTGAAACGAAGAAGAAAATCCCTAGAACAGCCAGGAAAAAACACAATAGATATAAAGACACGGCTGGCAATCTGGTGACTACAAGGATGTTGTATAAGTCACCCGATTTTCCTAATACATCGAATATCCCGCCGAGGCCGTCAAAAACTGCAGACCAGGGGAAGAGCATCAAGAAGGGGAGGGTGTATATGGAACGTCGTTTCCACAATACAATAAAAATGAACAAGGTAGCCAATAGCTCCACTACACTTCCAGAAGCGTACCCCCAAACATTGTGATAATCACCCACTGGTGTGGAGAAGCCCACAAACGAAAAGGGATGAGAATAAATTAAACTGACTGGGAGCCCTTGGGTGAGATTCGACAGCGCATGCCCTGCCTGATGAATAAATTGTTTTATGTAGGCTAGCGGGAAATATAAAAGGAAGACCAAAAGGGTGGATTGGACTACTGAGATCACGCGGCTGGATGATTTCTCTTCCCCAGATACCATACTGATCGGTAGCGATTTTGTTTCCATATTTCCTCCGAGCATGGTTAGTCACTACTCACCCGACCCCCCTTTATCCCCCCACCCAGAAAATCGGGCAGGGGGTAATGAGGTCTCAGGCGGTGTTATATTCAAATGTTCGAAGGTGAGTCTGACAATGTGGAGAGTGAGTAATTAGCATGGTTAAGTGCTACCTATTGCTAATCGGATGTATTCATCTTCGCCGCCAGCTTCCTTCGCCACTCAGACGGATGTCGCGCCGGAAGAAACGCAGATAAGCCAGCACGGTCATGGCGAGGCTGATGCCCAACAAGGCTAACAACCAGGTCAGGTTAAGCTGCTGGAAGGATAGGACCGTCTGATAGTAATGGTACGGAAGAACCTTTGCCACCGTTTCCAGGCGCTGATCTAAAGATGATAGCGAGGATATGATATAGCTGAGCAGCATGAATATCCCCGACACGATGGCGGCCAGGCTACGTGACGGGAGAAGCATGCTCAGCAGCAAGCCGAAGGTTGCATATATCAGGGTTTGGATCAACAATGACAGGAACGGGACAGCCATTTGACCCCAGCTGAAACCCAGGCTGGACTGACTCAACATGACGCTGAACCCCAACCAGCCCAATAGCATGATCGACAAGGCTGCACCCAGAAACCCAAGGAACCTGCCCCAGAAGAAGGAGGAGCGCCCGACCGGATGCGCCACAATCAAATCTAATCGACCATGTTCTTCGTCATTGACAATCAAACCACTGCCTGTGATCACGGCAAATATCCCGACGATAAACGGCAGCATCGAAAAAGCATACATCCCAAGGTATCCGGCTGGTGTGACCAGGCTGGTGGTATCAGCTCCGAAGAAAGCCAAAAACTCAGGTGGATAGCTGGCAATCATCTGCTGGAGGCGATCATTCTCTGCAGCCATCTTATCGTAGAGCGGAACGATCATCAGACCGTAAAGAGCCAACCCCAACCCCCATCCAATAATTTGCCAACGGAGACCGGTATAAGTATAGCGGAAAGTAGTCCATAAGCGCTTCATGTCATTATTCTCCTGCGGTGTAATCACTTTTTATAATAGGTCAAGAAAACATCTTCCAGGCTGGGACGCTCGGTCTCCAGGTCTTGGACAGGCAAGCGTCCCAAGGTTTGGACAAGCAGCTCCATGTCACCAGTCACCTGTAAAGTGAGGCTGGTTTGATCCACCTGGCTGAGCACTTCCACAGCGGGTAACGCAACCAGCTCAGTGACCTCAATTGGCCGTTTGAAACGAATGGTGATGCGATTGACGGAGGTGTGAGTGAGACGGGTGGTATCGGTAATCTCTACAATCTCACCCGCGCGGATAATTGCCACCCGAGCCGCCAGATTTTCGACTTCGCTCATAATATGGGAGCTAAAGAAGATCGTTGTGCCGGTGCAGTTGGCTTCACGCAGCAACATGAGCACTTCCTGCTGCATTAATGGGTCGAGGCCACTGGTGGGCTCGTCCAATAGGAGCAACTCGGGGCGGTGCATCAAAGCCTGGATCACACCCACCTTTTGCTTATTGCCTTTGGACAGGTTCTTAATCGGCAGGTGCAGGTCAAGCACAAGGCGGTCTGCAAGGTGGCGGATATAATCCCATTCAGCACACCCACCGCGCATGTCATTGAAAAAGCGCAATTGGCGTTCAGCGGTCAGATTATCATAGTACTGCATCTCACCAGGCAGATAGCCGGTGAATGACTGGACTGCGACTGGTTCAATCTGGGGGTCCATTCCCAGGATCAAGGCTTTGCCTCCGTCCGGGCGGATCATATCCAACATGCAGCGGATGGTGGTGGTCTTTCCAGCCCCATTGGGACCGAGAAAACCGAAGATCTCACCGCGATGCACTTGCAGATCTATCCCGCGCAAAGCACGCACTTTGCCATAGGATTTGGTCAACCCCTGCACCTGGATGGCGAGATCATCATTTGGGACGATGGTGTTGGTTTTATCCATTGCTAAATCTCCATGCAATCTATCTGAGCCTGGTCTGGCAGCAAAGTGCCAGAAGCGATCCAGGATGAAGTATCCTCAGATTCCCTGTTTTGCGGTTCACTTTTTGGGATTTCGGATTCGATGGGCAGGAGGGTGAGATTGAGATTTCTGAATTGATCCAACAAATCATGCAGGTCAGCCGGATTAATAAGCAGGCTAACCATCAGAATCCCACCGCTTTCCTGCGGGACGACAAATACTTCACCGCACCAATCGATGGAAGGAGATTTTAAAGCTCCCTGGAGCTGCAGGCGATAGGTGTGGTTGTGAACAATATTTATTTTTGCCGCATCACTTAACATAGCTAATTCCTTCGGTGAAGATATTATTCAACACAGGATTGCCTGGTATACAATACAACAAAGGGCCTGATTATTCAGGCCCTTTTAAGGGTATTGATGGGGTATTTTGAGGGTTATTATATAAAGTGAGATTTAGAGCAAGCCCAATTTTCGGGCGCTCACGATGGCTTCTGTGCGACTGTGTACATCCAGTTTTCCATAAATATTCTTGAGGTGTTTGTGGACAGTCTCGCGGGCAATCACTAAAGCCTCAGCGATTTTTTTATCCGTACAGCCTTGTGCCAGGAGCTTGAGCACCTCGAGCTCACGAGCGGAAAGAGACTCAACCAGGCCAGGGATTGTAACTGGCTGGATGGTTTGAGCTGTGACAGGGTGCTCACAGGCAAGCAACAATTGATCAACATATTCGGGCATGATCTCAGCTGTACGCGCCAGGCGTAATAGTGGAATTATCATGGGGCATTCAATCATGAAGACGTGGATGTACCCCCCTGGAGCAGCGCGCGTCAGGGCGTCCTTCAGAGCAGCCAGCGCCTGAGTTTCCTGTCTTAATCCTCTATATGCCAGAGCCTGCCAGATGAATAAACGGATGCGATAATGACCAATCAGGTTATGTTCTAAATCTTCTGAAAGTCGAGCACTCAGGGTAAGCGCTTTAGTATATTGTTTTTGGGCCAGATAGATTTTGACGAAGGTCAGTGGCATTAGAATGCTCTTAAAGGTGGAGAAGGAAATATTGGCTGGTGCATCAATATCAAGCTGTGCCAGGCGCAAACACTGCAAAGCCGCATCCAGATTACCGAGGGTTAAATTCCACTCAACCTCCTGGGATAAGGTTATCTGTTCAAACCAGGGCGAAGTACGACGGGCAACCTGCCAGGCCTGGCGGAGCATATCAAAAGCCCCATCCACATTTCCTGAAGCAAACAAGGCATAACCATAATTGTCCAGGGCAAAATGCAACGCGTCAGCTTGCTCCCACCGGCGTGCCAGGTCTACGGCTTCTTTCGAGTAATGCAATGCACCCTCCAGGTCATTCCACTCCAGCAAAATCGCACTTAACGTGGTGTAAACATGGCTGAGGGTAGGTAACGACAGATAAGAACTGCTCAATTTCGACAGGCGAATCGCTTCCAGACAGGCTGCATGGGCTTCATGCAAGCTACCTTTCATTGAGAGGTACCATGCCCAACATCCATGAGCAAATATGGTTACATGTGAAACAGGGCATTCACGGGCATATGCAAGTGCTTGCTTAAAGGCTTGCGTCCGCGCTTCAAAATTTGGGAGGGTCAAACCAAGCAGGGTGGCTGCCTGGCAGCGGATCAAGCGCTCATCCGCAGGCAGCCATTCAAGGGCGACCTGGGCAGCACTGGCGGCAATATCGCGTTTATCTCCGATCCAATTGGTATATGCTCGAATAGCCGCGATATGCCCTCCCAACGTCTGCAGCTCCATTTCACTTTTTAAATTATCGATCTCAGATTCAATCATCTTTAAGATAGGCTCGACGGAGCTCAATTGTCCGGTATACGCAGCCAGCCAGGCACGTCCAATCAACAACCAGGGACGGGCGCTGCTCTTCTCACCGGTGAAAAAATCGAGCTGCCTGGCCACCGAATTGAGCTCATTTTGCTCCAGCAAGGCAAAGACATTGGCACTGACCAATCTCACGATGCGTTCCCAATCATTGACTGCAAAGGAGTGCCGGATCGCATCCGAGATCATCCCGTGTTCTTCATACCAGTAGCTGGCCTGAGCATGCAGGATTGGTATATGTGTGGGGTCGTTTTTTTGGAGATAACCCCGCAACAGTTCAGCAAATAATGGGTGGTAGCGGTACCAGCGCTGTTCGTGGTCTAAAGGAATGATGAATAAGTTGGCGTGGTCAAGCTCTTCGAGGATGACTGACGATGGGCGAATGAGGGTGGCAGCAGCTTCACTTTCGAGAAGGAAATCGCATAGAGGGGCGGTCAACAGATCAAGGATAGAGGTATGAAGGAGGAAACGATGAATTTCTGGCGATTGCTGTCCCAGGATTTCTTCAAGCAAGTAGTCGAATATATAATGATGGCTGCCCGTGAAGGCGGTGATAAAACTGGAAACATCACTCACATTCTGCATGGATAATGCCGCCATCTGTAAACCGGCGATCCAGCCTTCAGTACGTTGGGTGATGCGGTTGACATCTTCAGGCGAAATTTTTAACCCCATGGTGTGATTAAGAAAATCAGCAGCTTCCTGCGTGGTGAAGCGCAGGTCTGTCATGCGCAGCTCCAGCATGTCTGATCTTGCGCGCAATCTCGCCAGCGGCAGGGGTGGATCAGCACGTGTGGCAATGACCAGATGCAATGGTTCAGGACGGTGGTCCAGAAGGTAACCAACTGCCTGATGAACTTTCTGGTCCTGGATCAGGTGATAATCATCCAGGATTACCAAAATCGGTTTTCTCAGCGCTGCAATTTGATTGATCAATGGAGTGAGTATGGCTTCAACTTCTGGCTGCTGGTTGAAACCAGGTATATTTTCATATACTTGATCAATTACAGGATCAATTAAACGGAAGGCAGCAGATAAATAGGTCAGGAAGCGAAAGAGGTCGTTATCTTTATCATCGAGGGATATCCAGACGGCTTCAAATTCCACCTGACTTAACCATGCGCTAAGAAGTGTAGATTTCCCATAGCCCGCCGGGGCAGAAACCAGCACCAAGCCAGATTCAAGGCCGCAGTTCAGCTTTTGGATCAAGCGCGTGCGTGGAACCAGCCTGGAACGGAGGGGTGGGATGGATAACTTGGTGGATAAAATCTGCACTGGAGCTCGACTTTCCTGTGTGACTATATCCTATCGTATATTGGCTGCTCTGGCAACCTCGGGAAGGAGCCAATTTAGCAGGCACAAGATTATCTTACCGATAGAGAGTGAAGATTTCATGGTCCGATGTATTTGATCGTTTGAGATAGGCTCGGACGAAAGATTCGATAATACCAAAGAAATGAGGAATCTAGAGGAAATATCTGACCCAACAACAAGCAAAAGGCAGATTGCCATAGGTCGGGAAGCCGCTTGCTACGCGGCGCTTGCCAGGGAGCATCCGACCTTTCCCCCCAAGACCAGGGTGGATTCTCCCCCCAACAAACCAGGAATCAGCGGGGATTCTCCCCGAAAATCAGCGGGGATTCCGCAAGGACAGGATTGTTAATAATTTTCCGATGTTTTGTCCGAAGTCCCAACCTTATTATTGACAAATAAGATAATATTAGTTATAATGGTAAAAGTCCATCATGGTAGAGTGAGGGGGTGGACATCAAAAATAATAAGCATGGTTAACTCAGTTTTACCCAGGCAAGGTGGAACATCTGCAGTCAGAGGGGTTCAAAGATGTTATTTATGGTGATTTATCCAAAAAACTCATCCGTTTCAGCAGATAAAGTAGATCAGGCAAGTGGCACCTGATTAGTTTTTTACAGGCTTTTATAGGGTTAAGAGGGTGAATTAAATCCGAAAGCCTGGACAAGAGTTATAGGGAGGAATATTATGAAATTCAAGCACATATTCTTATTCTTATTGGCATTCATGGTGCTGGTGTTTTCGATGTCAGCATCTCCGGCTTACTCAAAGCCAAGACGCACACCGACTGCGACGCCAACCGCAACATCAATTCCAACCGCCACATCAACTCCATCCGTTACATCAACTCCAACCCCTACGCCGACTGCAACTCCACCGCCTAGTGCAACTTGTACAACCAGCACTCCTCCTTCCGGGGCGTATTCAGTTACTTTATGTTTCACGACACCCAGCTCTGGAAGTATCGCCACAGGAGACACCGGAGTGAATGTTTCCGCGACAGTTACCGGCACAAATCCTGGCATTATTCGCGTCTATTTCTACTTGAATGGAACCCGAATCCTGACCGATTTTCAAAGTACCTATTCTTTTATCCTGCCGACCACAAAATGGCAGGATGGCTTATATAGTTTGGCAGCTGAGGCTGTGATGCGGGATGGTTACATCACCGCTAATCAGGCATCTATAAACTTGTCCTTTAATAACGGAATCACTCAACCGCCGGTAAATACTCAGACGTTCACACCATCGACTGGCACAACCCCTCCTAATGGATCGCCTTTCATTGTGGTAGCTACCGGGGATGGGGCTGATGGTGGAACCTTTGCGGCAAGCGTAGCCAGTTTATCCGCCTCCTTAAATCCAAACCTGTTCCTATACCTGGGTGATGTGTATGAAGACGGCACTGTTTCAGAGTTTTATAACTGGTATGGTACAGGTGGAACGAATTTCAACAGCTTATATTCCATCACTGATCCAACCATTGGTAACCATGAATATACCGGCTCACAAGCTCCGGGTTATTTCGATTATTGGAACAATGTACCCAATTACTACAGCTTTTCCACTGGTGGCTGGCATTTTATCAGCCTGAACTCGAATGCCTCGCGCTTCCCGGTAGATATAACATCTGCACAGTACGCCTGGCTGGCCCAGGACCTGGCAGCGAATTCAGGTGCTTGTACTATCGTGTACTACCACCACCCACTTTACAATATTGGTCCAGAAGGACCAACTACAGCCATGTCGGATATCTGGACATTGATGGCCCAATACGGTGTCTCGATCGTGCTCAATGGACATGACCATGATTACCAGCGATGGGTAGCCCTGGATGGAAATGGAAACCCCAACCCAACCGGGATCACCGAGTTTATTGCCGGTGGTGGAGGACACGGAACACAAACTATTCTAAATTCAGATACCAGAGTAGCTTATTCCAATGATCTTAGCCCTCAGGCATTTGGAGCACTCCAACTGGCACTCAACCCAAGCGGGGCAAGTTTCAAATACGTCAATAGCAGTGGGATTATCCTGGATTCAGGTGTAGTCCCTTGCGTCACAGCTGGTGCAGATGTACAAGCTCCCAGTGTTCCTGCTAATTTTACTGCGAATGTAGTCGGTGCCACCCAGGTGAACCTCTCCTGGCAGGCTTCGACCGATAATGTAGGCGTGTCTGGTTACACCATCTATCGCGACAGTGTAGCCATTGCAACTGTGCCCGGATCCTCTCTGACCTACGCGGATCATACTGCACTCCCAACCACCACCTATAGCTATACGGTAGATGCCTTCGACCTGGCTGGCAATCATTCAGGACAATCCTCACCGTCGAGCGTGACAACCCCCACTATGCCCTCCAGCATGACTTTTACTGTCGGAGCCGACGCCTACGTCAACTCAGGCAGTCCGACGACTAACTACGGTTCAGCAGTTGTATTGCGGGCGGATAGCTCTCCGGACTTACATTCCTACCTGCGCTACACCGTCCAGGGTCTGGCTGGGTATCCTATTCAAAGTGCCTACTTGCGGCTATATGCCAACACCAACTCAAACATTGGTATCAACGCCCTGGCTGTGACTGATAATTCCTGGAACGAATATACAATTAATTACAACACTGCTCCGGCATTAGGCACTTCAATAGGCTCTTCTGGTGCATTCGTCGCTGGCGGTTGGGCTACCGTTAACGTTACTCCCTACGTCAGCGGAGAAGGCACATACAGTTTCGGCGTGCAAACGCCTGGTACGACATCGCTCAGCTTCAACTCAATAGAATCCGGGGTAAATCCCGCCCAACTGATCATCAACCTGGCGTTACCCGATACACAGGCCCCCAGCGTTCCAACTGGCCTGGTTGCCAATGCAGCCAGTGCCACCCAGGTGGACCTTGCCTGGGGAGCCTCAACGGATAATGTCGGCGTAACAGGCTACACCATCTATCGCGATAACGTGGTCTTGAATACCGTATCTGGCTCAACCCTGGCTTACTCGGATAGTACGGTCAACCCATCCACTACCTATAACTACACCGTGGATGCCTTCGACGCATCCGGCAACCATTCCGGGCAATCCGCCCCGGCGAGTGTGACCACACCTGCCTTGCCCACCAGCCTGACCTTCAATGTTGGGGCTGATACTTACGTCAACGCTGGCAGCCCGACCACTAACTATGGCACAGCTACGGTCTGGAGGGCTGATGCCTCACCTGACCTGCATGCATACTTGAAATTCACTGTGCAAGGATTGGGTGGTGCAACAGTACAACACGCATACCTGCATGTGTTTGCCAATAGCAGCTCAAGCCTTAGGGATCAATGCCCTGAGGGTGGCAGATAATAGCTGGGGAGAAACCACGATTAACTATAACAATGCTCCAGTTTTAGGTGCATTATTAGGTGCTTCTGGATCCTATCCCTCCGGCACCTGGATAACCTTCGACGTCACTGCTTACATCACCGCTGAGGGGACCTATAGTTTTGGCATCACTACCCCAGGGTCGACGCAGCTAAGCTTTGCTTCGAAAGAATCGGGAGTTAATGCTGCATATCTGGTGCTAACGTTCCCGTAAAAAATCTGATCTTGAGCTAGCAAAATAATGATAGGCTGTCTGATAGATTTTCAGACAGCCTTTTTTTGATGACTCACCCAAATCAGGAATTTGTAATTGTCAATTGACCACCTGCCTGTGCGTTGATCAATCATCATCGGGTATCCGATGTTTTGGCAGGATAACTACGCCGGTATAATTCCTAGCTTACCTGTACGCGACAAAACTATGACAGAAGTCGTATCAGGCCAGTGATTGGTTATGGTCGCGTATCCAGATTACTTATTCCCCAGAGATGCCGTTCTTATCATATGCCAGGCTGTGTGGCTGCAAGTATAATTATCGATTAGCATCGTTGATTCCGATTCCCAAATATTTTGTCCTCAGAAGAGCGAGCGAAATCAGCCCATCGAATTGAGATTGGTGCGCGCCAAATAAGGTTAGTGAAGCTAGATCAGAATCATCTCATCGGAGACCGGATAGTTCTAAACCGGTAGTTGCAGTGGAGTAGAACCATGCACAAGGCAAAGATCAGCAACCGTTACGGATACTTTGATGAAAACACGGGCGAGTATGTCATCACCCGCCCGGATACTCCCACGCCCTGGATGAACTACCTGGGTGAAGGGCGTTACGGGGGGATCATCTCGAACACCGCCGGCGGGTACTCCTTCGACCGTGACCCGAAGAACCGGCGCGTGACCCGCTATCGCTATAATGCCATCCCGACGGACCAACCCGGGCGGTACGTTTACCTGCGCGACCAGGAGAGTGGAAGGTATTGGAGCCCCACCTGGCAGCCCATACCGGAGCGTAAACTAACCGGCTATGCATGCCACCACGGACCAGGCTATACGCGCATCCGCAGCCGCTACCAGGGCATTCACGCAGAACTGCTTTATTTTGTGCCGCACTCTCAAAACCCGGTTTCATCTCTCAAAGAGGGTGATGAGGCAGGGTGTGAATTGTGGGTGCTGCACCTGCGTAATGATTCCAAACGTCCACGCCATTTACGCACATTTAGCTATGCCGAGTTCAGCAACTGGAACGCTGAAGCTGATCTGAACAACTTAGATTGGGGGCAGCATATCCTGCACAGCCGGGTGGAGGCTGGAATTATCTGCATGGACACCATCTTCCGCCCCACGACGACTTTCTTTGCCAGCAGCCAGCCTCCAATCGGTTTTGATACCGATCGGGAGGTCTTTATTGGTAGCTACCGCGATTTATCCAACCCGATCGTGGTTGAAAGCGGTATCCCAGAGAATTCGGAAGCCGCACGCGGTAATAACGTGGGCGTGCTGTGCCATGAGATCAGTTTAAAGCCTGGGGAGGAGCTGGAAATCGTCTATATCCTGGGGGTGACTGAGCACCGTGAGCAAATTGCAGCATTGGTCGCCCGGTACTGCCAGGCGGAAAATGTGCGAGCAGCATTTGCGCCCTTAAGGAAGATTGGGATAACTACCTGGGTATATTCCAGGTGGAAACACCGGACGTTGAGATGAATGCCATGCTAAACGTCTGGAACCAGGTGCAATGCCGGGCGACCCTGTTCTGGTCGCGTTTTGCCTCGGCTTATGAGACCGGCCTCGGGCGGGGCATGGGGACGCGCGACTCTGCCCAGGATACCCTGGCAACGGTTCAGAATGCACCGGAACGAGCACGACGAACCCTTTCTGCACTGTGGAAATTGCAGTTCCGTGACGGGCATACCTGGCATCAGGTGTTCCCACTGACCGGCGAGGGTGGGGTGGGCCTGGCAGCCGAATATCCTGATCGACCGCAGTGGTTCTGCGATGATCACCTGTGGCTGCTCATTGCTACGTGTGCTTACCTGCGTGAGACGGGCAACTTTTCGTACCTGTGGAACCACGTGCAATATGCAGATGAAGGGGAAGATAGTGTGTGGGGGCATATGCTGCGGGCGGTGGAATTCACAATAACCCACCGAGGTCCACATGGCCTGCCACGCATGGGCTTCTCAGACTGGGATGACACGCTGAACCTTGACCATGGCTCAGGCAAGGCTGAGAGCGTGATGGCAGCCCAGCAGTTCTGCCGGGCAATGCTCGACCTGGCGGACCTGTGCGACCAGATTGGCAAGGATGAAGATGGGAAGCGATTCAGAATATTGAAGGACGAGATGGCTGAGAACCTCAACCAGGCGGCATGGGACGGGGAGTGGTATGGGCGGGCATTTGATGACGAAGGCAAACCGGTGGGCGTGAAGACCGAGGAGCACCAAAAGATCAGCTTAAATACCCAAACATGGGCAGTCATCGGTGAGTGTGCCCCAGACGAACGCGCCAGGCAGGCCATGCAGAGCGCGCACGCCTGGCTTAATTCTCCATTTGGTCTGGCGATACTGGCACCAGCCTACACCCAGGGCGACCCGCGAGTGGGCGGTACAACCACCTACCCCCCGGGTGCCAAGGAAAATGGCGGCATCTTTTGCCATACCAACACCTGGGCAATCATTGCGGCTGCCCGCCTGGGTTGGAACGACCTGGCATACCAGTATTACCGCCAGATCATGCCCCTGGCTCGGACTGATAACGACGTTTTAAAAGTCGAGCCGTATGTGTACTGTGGAAATATCTGCGGTCCGGAACACCCCCAATTCGGGTATGGGCGCAACGCCTGGCTTTCAGGGACTGCCTCCTGGACGTATGTGGCGGGAACGCAGTGGATTTTGGGCATCCGCCCTACTTATAGCGGTTTACAGGTCAGCCCGATCATTCCAAAGGAGTGGCTTGGTTTCAGTGCCCGGCGCGTTTTCCGTGACGTGACCTACCATATCACGGTGGAACGAGCTGGTAGTGGCAATGAGATTGCCTTGACGGTAGATGGCAAGCCGATCGAGGGAGATATCATTCCCTTCCCGGCTGATGGAACCAAAGATGTGAATGTGTGCGGTGTGCTGATGTGATTGTGACACCATCACTATAAACCGGCGCTCAAGATTTAGTGTTTATTAAATATTCCCAATTTAAAGGATGGACTATGGACCTCAAAGAACTCGAAAAGCGCGCAGATGAACTGCTCAATAAGCTAACCCTGGAGGAGAAGATATTACTGCTTTCCGGGAAGGACGATTGGAACACAGCTCCCATCCAGCGGTTGGGAATCCCATCCATCACAATGACGGATGGACCGCATGGGGTACGCGCCACCAACGTGGGATCGGAACGCAAGGAGGGACTGACTACCAGCTTCCCAACCGGCATCTCCATGGCAGCTTCGTGGAACACTGAGCTCATTGAGCGTGTAGGACAGGTGCTGGGCGAAGAGACGCGCGGTATGGGTTGTGATATCCTGCTCGGACCATGCGTTAATATCGTGCGGTACCCCCTGGGTGGACGGAATTTCGAGACTTATTCGGAGGATCCTTACCTGGCGGGGCGGACTGCGGTGGCGATGATCAAAGGCGTGCAAAGCCGTGGTGTTGGGACCTCGCTCAAGCATTATGCACTGAACAACTATGAGATCGAACGCGACCGGGCCAGCTCCAATGTGGACGAGCGCACCCTGCGGGAGATCTACCTGCCGCAATTTGAGATGGCGGTGAAAGAAGCCCACCCATGGACGGTGATGTGCTCGTATAACCGTATCAACGGGGTTTATGCCAGCCAGAACGATACCATGCTCAACAAAATCCTCAAGGAGGAATGGGGTTTCGAAGGTGCGGTCGTCTCTGACTGGGGTGCTAACCATACCATCTTTGAATCGGTCAAAGGTGGGTTGGATCTGGAGATGCCCGGTCCGGCTAAATACTATACCTTACTGGGAGAAGCTGTTTATCGCTGGCAGGTAGACGAGCAAGTGATCAACACCGCCGCCAGGCGGATCCTGCGCCTGGTGCTAATGAGCGGGCGTATGGATGGGACAGTATCGATTGGAACAGTAAATACGGCGGAGCACCAGGCCTTGGCGCGCAACCTGGCGGAGGAAGCCATTACCCTGCTCAAGAACGAGGGGTGCGTTTTGCCGATTGACAAGAAGGTAAAGAAGATTGCCGTCATCGGGCCAAATGCAGCCGAAGCCGTGATTGCAGGCGGAGGATCATCGCACGTTGACCCACTTTACCGGATCTCACCGCTGGAGGGACTCAAAACCCTGCTGGATAACAAGGTCGAGATCCTGTACGAGCAGGGATGCAGCAACTATGATGAGCCTGCCAAGGATGACCGGTTGAAACGGGCTGTAGCGGCGGCAAAGAAAGCCGATATCGCCTTCGTGTTTGTGGGCTACCCGGAAACATTCGAAACCGAAGGCTGGGACCGGCCTGACATGCGCCTGACAGGGAAGCAGGACGAGCTGGTGACCGCGATCGCGGCTGCCAACCCCAAAACGGTGGTGATCCTCAATGCCGGTGCGCCAGTCAGCATGCCGTGGATCGACCAGGTGGCGGCAGTAGTGCTGGCGTACTACCCTGGGCAGGAGAATGGCAATGCGGTGGCAGGCGTCCTGTTCGGAAAGGTGAACCCTTCCGGCAAGCTACCGGTCACCTTCCCCAAGCGCCTGGAAGATAGCCCGGCTTTCGTCAACCAATCCTACCCGGGCTGCCGGCAGGTTAATTATGGCGAGGGTATCTTCGTCGGATACCGTTACTTCGATGAAGTGGACCTGGAACCTTTGTTCCCATTCGGGCATGGACTGTCTTATTCAACTTTCGAGTACAACAACCTAAAAGTGCCCCGCAAGGTGGGGGCTGGGAAGCAGGTGAAAGTATCATTGACAGTCACGAATAGTAGCGCTGTGGCGGGGAAAGAAGTGGTGCAGCTATATGTCGAAGACCCCGAATGCTACCTGCCGCGGCCACCCAAGGAGCTTAAGGGCTTTACCAAAGTAGAGCTACAACCAGGTGAGAGCCGGGAAGTGACCTTCGCATTGGATCAGCGTGCACTGTCCTTTTATGATCCCCGGCGCAAGGGATGGGTAGCAGAGCCGGGTGAATTCCTGGTGCTGGTGGGCTCATCGTCGCGCGACATCCGGCTGAAAGGGAGTTTTTTCCAGGGATGAATAGACTCAGATTGGGATTTGTTCGCCGGTATGGGCTGTATCATAACCCGTCAAGGCATTGACGGTTTGGCGGAATGGGAGCGTCTGGATCATATCCAATAACGGTATGAGCGCAGGGGTATGTTCCTGCATGAAAACAAGGTCGTAGCGTTCGTGGAAGAGCGGGATAAAATCCAACCCGAACTGACGGGCTGCAGCGCGCAAACCGAGAGCTACATCGGCTGAGTGATTTTGAACCAAACTCGCGCTGGCAGTGTGGGTGTTGACGGTGGTCTTGTACCCGCGAATGCTTTCAGGGGAAAAGCCTTCCGACTGCAAATGGCTGTCGAGCCACAGGCGCGTGCCTGAACCGGGGTTGCGGTTGATAAAGGTTACATCCTCACGCGGCAGGTCGGCCAGCGAGTGGATTGATTTAGGATTGCCGGGTGCGATCATCAACCCCTGCTCGCGATGAGCCAGAGTGATGACCTGCATGGTACGGTCTGGGAAGAAGTGGCGGATATAAGGCAGGTTGTACTCACCACATGGATCAAGCAAGTGCGCTCCTGAGAAATTGCACAGGTTCTGGCGCAAGGCCAGCAAGCCATCCAGGCTACCGATGGGTAGACTGAGCACCTCGAGGTGGTCGGCTAACAGGTCGGTGAGCAGTTCAATGGCCAGGTCATGGCTGCCTGAGAAGACGATCACCGGGTGATTTTGATTGTGCGGCAGGATGAGCTCCTGAACCAGATATCCACCCGCACAGGCGCGGTAGAACTTTTCAACCACACCGGATTGAATGCGCGTTTCCACCAGCTCGACCAGACCAGCAGCCTCAAGCTGCTTGAGGTGATGGCGTATCCAGGCGGGGTGCTCGCCGATGGCTTTTCCCAATGAGGTTAGGGAGGCAGGGCCTGACATCAGCTGCTCTATAATTGCCCTCCGACGGGGGTCAGCCAGGAGCTTAAGCTGTTCGAATGATTGTAAGGGTTGAATGGATTTCATCGCCGTTAATTTTATCCTTAATGGTGAGTTTAGCAAGTGTGCGACTTAAGCGTAGATAAAAGTTCGGATCAAACTTTATATACAGATACACAGTTGTATAAAAAGACCTAATAATCGGGCTTACTTTCCCAAGGCCGATGTTTTACCATTCCGAGGATAGAAGAGAGTGGGCGGACGCCATCCGGTCAAACGCAGACGGCTCGTTTCGCCCCTGTAAGGATGTGATGATTCTCATCCAGGCACCATAAACAGGCCTCCTAGAACCGGGGGGATTCTCCCCGAAAACCAACGGGGATTCCTCAATGACAATTTTCCCCCGATGTTTTGTGAGCAGGGAAGTGGTCGTATAATTGGCGAATATTAAAATTTTATGAGGATAGTGCAGTGAGCGGTAAAGTACTTGTTACAGGAGCATCTGGTTTGGTTGGGGCGAATATGGTCCGCACACTGCTGGAGCAGGGGAGGAAGGTGTGTGCCCTGGTCCACGAAGATTGCCGGGCTCTGGTAGGATTGGAAGTGGAAACTATTCCAGCGGATGTGCGCGACCCGGAGACCCTCAGGCAGGCAATGACAGGGGTAGAGGTGGTATATCATCTAGCCGGGTCAATCTCTCTGAAGATGGATAGCGTAGCGGAGATGAAGGCTGTCAATGCACTGGGGACGCGGAACGTAGTGTCGGCTTGCTTGCAGCGGGGTGTGCGACGTCTGGTGTATTTTAGCTCGATTGAGGTCCTCCGCCAGGATCCGCTCGACCAGCCGTTGGACGAAAACCGGCCATTGATCGACGAAAACCAATCCGGCGCAGCGATGGCACACGTCCCGCCATACAATCTATCCAAAGCACAGGGTGAGCGTGAAGTGCAGGCGGGCATCGCCCGAGGCCTGGAGGCGATAATTATTCGTCCCACTGCCATGCTCGGCCCGTACGATTTCAAGCCTTCCTATCTGGGCCAGGCGCTGATTCAACTGGCGTACGGAAAAATCCCCGCCCTGGTGAGCGGTGGCTTCAATTGGGTGGATGTGCGCGACGCGGTAGCAGGAGCAATCCAGGCCGAACAGATTGCCTCTACCGGGAAGTGTTTTGTGTTGAGTGGGCACTGGCATACGATACGAGAGGTGGCGGAACTTGTGGCTGGATTTACAAACCAATCTGCACCGCTTTTCAGTGTTCCGATATGGCTGGCTGATGCCTTCGCGCCGCTGATGCTAAAGCTGGCGAACTTTAACGGTACACAGCCGATCTATACGCGCGTGATGATAAACGCACTGCGGGGTAACCGGCAGGTGAGCTGTGCCCGGGCGAAGAGTGAATTGGCATATACCGCTCGCCCGTTGATCGAGACAATGCGCGATACGCTCAATTGGTTCTCAGAGCAGGGCTACCTGGTGAAAAAACAGGCATGACCTTCGACAAACTGCAATTTCCATTGATTCTGGTTGGACTGGTGGTTGCAGTGGCGGTTTTCGCATCCCTGTTTTTCGTGAGAGCGCCTTATGGGCGGCATATCCGCCGAGGGTGGGGACCCTTGATCCCCAACCATTTCGCATGGATCATCATGGAGACGCCTGCCGTCGTGGTGTTTGCCGGGTGTTTCGCGACAGGTACTGCTCCCAGGAACCTGCCCAGCCTGCTGTTTTTTGCCTTATGGGAGCTGCACTACATCCACCGTGCGCTTATTTACCCATGGACGATCCGTGATGGGCGTAAAAAGATGCCCATTGCGGTGATGCTGCTGGGCTTTGGCTTCACACTGGGCAATACCTATGCCAACGGACGCTATCTGTTCACACTATCAGGAGGCTACCCGCAAAGCTGGCTGCACGATGCGCGCTTTCTAGCTGGAGTGACCTTGTTCGTGGTGGGATTTATTATCAACAACTGGGCAGATCTGGCTTTGCGTGCACTGCGGAAGCCTGGCGAATCTGGATATCACATCCCCTATGGCGGCTTGTACCGTTGGGTATCCTGCCCGAATTACCTGGGCGAGCTCATCGAGTGGTCTGGCTGGGCACTGGCTACCTGGTCACTGCCGGGTTTGGCTTTTGCCGTGTGGACCTTTGCCAACCTCGCCCCGCGTGCCCGCTCCCATCACGCCTGGTATTATGCCAATTTCCCTGAATACCCGAAGAATCGCAAAGCATTACTCCCGTGGATCTGGTAACAGACAAGGGGGGAGGTAAAATATCCCTGGTACAGCGTAAGTGAATTTAATCAACGAAAGGATATCTACTGAATATGAAGGTGTTGTTTGTCGGAGGGACCGGTATCATCAGCTCGGCGAGTTCAGCGTTGGCAATTCAACGGGGCATCGAGCTCTATCTGCTTAATCGCGGGCGTAGCACACGCCCTGTGCCGGAGGGGGCAATCACCCTGCAAGGTGATATCCACCATCCCGAATCAGTCGCAGGAGTGTTGGGGGATATGAGATTCGATGCAGTGGTGGATTGGGTGGGCTTCACGCCCGACCAGGTGAAGGCAGATATGGAGCTGTTTCGCAAGCGCACCAGGCAGTATATCTTTATCAGCTCAGCCTCGGCATACCAGAAACCTCCCCGCTTTGCCCATTACAGAGAATACACCCTTGGATAACCCCTACTGGCAGTACTCACGCAATAAGGCTGCCTGCGAAGCGCAGTTAGAACAGGCTGGGCGGGATGAAGGGTTCCCGTTTACAATTGTTCGGCCTTCCCATACCTACGACCGCACCTTACTCCCATTTCATTCCGGCTATACGACCGTGGCACGCATGCGGGAGGGTAAAGCGGTGGTGGTGCACGGAGATGGGACTTCGTTATGGGTAATGACTCACCACCGAGATTTTGCGGTTGGGTTCGTCGGCTTGCTAGGAAATACCGGTGCGATCGGGGAAACCTTCCATATCACGTCGGATGAGCTGCTAAGCTGGAACCAGATCTATACCATCGTGGCTGAGGAGGCATGTGTGGAACCTCAGCTGGTGCACATCCCATCCGAGCTGATCGCCAGATACGACCCGGAATGGGGTGCTTCATTGCTGGGTGACAAGGCGCACAGCATGATCTTTGACAACCGCAAGATCCGAGCCCTGGTACCAGAATTCAAACCGGCCATTCCTTTCCAACAGGGAGCACAGGAGATCCTAGCCTGGTACGATGAGGATCCTTCCCGCCAGAAGGTAGACGCACACAATGATTTCATCCAGGACCAGCTGATTGCAGCCATACACAAAGCCTTGCCATCGTAAACGCGGGAGTTCTGACGAAAGACGGACAAAGCCTCCAATGTGATCGTAGCAAAGGGTTTTGCGTAGCATCTATTTCAAGAGCAGATTACCACGGCGCAAGCAGACCACTTGCGCCTCGTAATGACCAGTGTTTATGAAGACTGTAGGTGTCTCAAAAGTTAAGTAATAGAAATATATGGACTGGCGATAAACAAACTCAGCTCAAATAACAAGCAAAAACTCAGCGCATATTGGATCAGCTCGCTTGGGAAGCAGGGCAGGATCGATGGGCGGCATTATAATATCCACGGAATCTTCCCTACCTAAATGCTGATCGTTATACCAATCCTCACCTTATTCGTGGTTTTCCTCGACCTGCTGGGATTGCAGCAAGTGCGACCCTCTCGGCTCACCGGTTGCCGAGTTGCGCTGCTGCAAACGGTATTGATCGCGGGAGCCTTCATCGCATTGCAATCCGAGATTTTGAGCTTGCTGCATGGGTTAGCCCGGCCTTATGTAGCTGGGTTATGGTTCCTGGCACTCCTGCTTTCAGCATGGCTGGGTGTGCGCATGAGGTTGATATCGCAGGGGTGGATGAGACTTAAAGCCAGCCTGCGGTCATGGGATTGGTTTGAGATCACAGCAGTGGGTGCATTCAGCCTGATCGGTCTCCTGCTGCTGGTTGTCGCAGTGATCGCGCCGGCTAATAACATGGATTCATTACTCTACCACATGAGCCGGGTGATGCATTGGGCGCAGGACCGGAGCCTGGCTCACTATCCGGTAGGTTTCGAAGTTCAATTAACCCACCCAATCCTGGCTGAGCTGAGTATCCTGCAGTTGCGTTTACTTTGGGGTACAGACCAGCTGGCGAGCCTGCCTCAATGGCTCAGTCTGGTCATCTCTGCCGTCGCAGTATCACTGGGCGCCAGATTATTGGGGGCAGGACGAAAAGGGCAACTGGCAGCGGCGGCATTTGCCATCAGCATTCCCATTGGAATTTTGGAGGCCAGCAGCACCCAAAATGATTATTTCAGTGGCATGTGGCTGACCATCCTGGCGGTTTTTGTCCTATCAGCCTGCCAGATAGAAGCGGGTAAGGCAGAAACCCTTTCGATCGCAGCAGCCCTCGGTCTGGGGTTGTTAACCAAAGGTACGTTTTACCCTTACGCAGTCGCATGGGGACTATGGCTGGTCATCCATTGGATCAGGCAAAGAAAACTCAGCCTATTCGTGAAACGCAGCCTGGTGATTGTCGTGGTCGTCGTCCTGCTTAATGTTGGTTATTGGACGCGCAATATGATCACTTATGGTGGGCCGCTTGGCCCGACAGAATGGGTGACTGACATGTCGTCGGGTCGATCTGGGATCGCATCGGTGGGCTCCAACCTGGTTAAAGACATCCTGCTCAACCTGGTCACCCCCAGCCCGAGGATCAATCAAGGCGATGGTCAGCATCGTCCAAAGGATATTTTCCGCCTCCGATCCAGAGGCAGGTAGCTTTCACCTGGACTGGAGGTGGAATAATGAGGACTCAGCTGGAAGCCCAATCCACCTGTTCTTGATCCTATTAATCGGAGCAGCAGTCGTTCTATTTTATGCAACAGGACGGTTGAAATACCGGGATGTGCTGTGGTACAGCCTGGCAGCCATTTTATCTTTTATTCTCTTCGTGATTTCCGCCCATTATGACGATTATGGGGTGCGTTTCCAGCTGCCTTTGTTTTTGATTTGGGCTCCCGTATTCGGGATGGCGATCTCCCATTTAGGCGAGAGATGGATGGCACCCATGATCATCCTTGTGCTTTTTCTTATTTCTCTTCCATACGTGTTCTTTAACTCCACCCGACCGCTGATTGCCACGAGAAATGAGCCGGAACCATTTGCCATTCATCCGTTACCGGGGATGGGAACCACCAAAAGCAGCAGTATCTTCTATGCTGATCAGCGGACACTGTTGTTTGTGAATGCACCTGATTTGAGCAAACCCTACATGGAGATCACCAATGACATCCGCAATTCAGGGTGTGAGCAGGTGGGATTGAGGATTGACTCGCATGACCTTGAATACACGTTCTGGTGGTTGTTGAAAGCCCCGCAGAGCGGGATACGGGTGGAAGCCCTATATTATTCAAGCTGGCTGACACGCTACGCCGACCCAGCCTTCAAACCGTGTGCGATTATTTGCACCATTTGCAGCGGGCGCACCCGCTTGAATGGGCTCGACCTATTTGGCAGCTATGATGGTGTCGTGAACCTGTATGCAGGCGATGGGTATACCCCCAGCGTAGATAAGTGATTATATTAAATTATTGATAACTTGGATCCTGACAAACGGGCGACAAAACCTCCAATTTGATCCACGTAAAGGTTTATTACAACCCAATCCTGTCAAAGAGTAGATTGCTTCGCCGCAAGAAGCAGTGCGACCATTAAGACACTGCAGGAGCACTTGCGACTTCCCCGAGAACCAGCGGGGATAGGCACAATGACATACTTCCGAGTAGGTTTTCCGAAGTTTTATCTGAAGGTAAATATACACGTCTTGGTGCTCAATCCAAATGGGCGAAGCGAGTCCTAATGATACGGGTGACGTAGCCCAGACCGGCGATGCCAAACTGGAACAGGTTGGTGTTTGATTTGGAAACCCCTCTGGTGCGCTCGGTGAAGGTGTATGGCATCTCGACGACCTTCAAACCCTTACGGCAGCAGGCGTAAATGAACTCTATAAAATAGGCTCCGTAGCCCGTCGGGGAAAGGGAGACTGAATCGAGCACATAGCGGTGCATCAGGATGAAACCACTGTCATAATCCAAGATACCATGCCCCAGTACCAAGCTTGCCAGCTGATTGATGAGACGGCTGGATAGAACACGGCTCTGAGCACGATCGTCCCTACCGCCCTTTACATAACGCGAGCCAATCACCACGTCACATTCTTTAAGGGATGCGAACATGGTGGGGAGAAGTGAAGGCGGATGGCACAGGTCGGCATCCATCCAGCCGATATAATCACCCCGCGATTCAATGATCCCACGATTGATGGCGGATGCCAGCCCACGCGTATTCACCCGGCGAATGACCTTCACCCGCGGGTCGCCCAGGTCAGTGGCAATTTTCCAGGTCAGGTCGGGAGAATTGTCGTCAACGACGATGATCTCCACCAAGCCAGGCAGGGAGTCAAATATGGCATGGATGATATCGCTGATATTCTCGCGCTCATTATAAGTAGCCAGGATGATGGAGATCAGGCCTCGCTGTGAGGTGTCTGGTTTTGGAATTCCAGGGTGTGGATTGATCGCGTCTATCATACTCAAGACAGGATTTTCTCCACCGCCTGGCAAACTTGCTCCAGCTGATCATCGGTGAGGGTTAACCCGGATGGCAGGTAAAGACCCTGGCGGGCGATACGCTCTGCAACCGGGTAGCTCTCTCCATTGAACAGTCCCATATCCCTAAATACCGGTTGTTCATGCATGCCCAGAAAGAAGGGGCGGGTTTCAATGCCTTCGGCGAGCAACAAGCGGGCGAATTTAACCGCATCGAGACCTGTGCTCTCATCCAGCACCAGGCCATACATCCAGTAGACCTGCCTGGCCCAGGTCTCCTCCACGGGTAATTGGAGGGAAGGAATGTGTTTCAAACGCCGGGTGTAGGTCTCACCTATCCAGCGTTTTTTGAGGATGGTATCGGGCATGCGCTCAATCTGAGCCAGCCCAATGGCAGCCTGCAGGTTGGTTAACCGGAAATTGTGCCCCAGCTCGGTGTGGTAGAAGCGCCTTTCGCGTTGAAAGCACAGGTTGCGCAAGCCGCGGGCATGTTCGGCAATCGCAGGATCGTTCGTTAGCACCATACCGCCTTCACCGGTAGTGACCAGCTTGTTGGCGTAAAAGCTGAAAATGCTGATATCCCCCAGGCTCCCGCAGCGCTGCCAGGTCCCTGCGGATGTTTCTCTCCCCGAAAGATACTCAGCCCCGTGGGCTTCGGCGGCGTCCTCGATGACCAGCAAACCATGCTGTTTAGCCAGGGAGAGGATGGGATCCATATCCACCGGATGGCCGTAGATATGAACAGGCATAATTGCCCGGGTGTGAGGAGTGATTTTAGCTGCAACCTGGTTAACGTCCATGCACCAGGTACGCGGCTCACTATCCACCAACACCGGGATACCTTCATTATATGTAACCGCCTGGGCACATGAGATGATGGTGAACGTCGGCAGGATCACTTCATCACCGGGCTGCAGTCGCAGGCAGGCAACTGCTATTTGGAGGGCAGTGGTACCATTGCTGACCGCGACACCGTAGCGCATTCCGCAATAGCTTGCCCAGGCTTGTTCGAAGCTTTCCAGGTATTTGCCGGAGGATGAGATCCAGCCGGTCTTCAAACAATCGAGGACATACTCGATCTCTTTTTCACCGATCCGCGGCTCATTAACCGGAATCATTAAAATAATTCCTTATCAGAGGGTCCGGCATACGGCCCGAGCTTGACTTCCAGCAAAATTGTGGCCTCCAGGATGCGAAAGCCATGCCCACCCGAAACCATTAAGACAAAATCACCCGCCTGGAGCTGGCGCGTGGCGAGGAGCACCTTATTTTGGTCAAAGATGTCAATTTCAAGGCGACCCTGGCGAACGATGAGCGCTTCAGAGCTGGAGATATTCTGGCGGTCGACGTTTTTATGGAGATGGCGTTTGATCACCCCACCCGCCGGGTAGACTACAAAGCCAACCTGCTGGGCAAGGTCGGGGCTGGTGATGAAGGTGGTTTCAGTAGGCTGATACTCACGCCGGATGATGATGCTGGTGAGGATATTATCTTTGGTTTTAATAAATTCCATGCTCATAGCGACTCACTTTCCTGCCAGAAAATGGATACCAAGCGGCTTGTTTTTACTTGATGGTGAAATCATACCACATGGTCCGAAGTTACCAGATTTGATTATGGCTGGCACGCCTGCACATTAAATAATCTTCGATCCTGGCTTCCGGATAATTTCATCTCAACTACCAGCTTTACACAGGGTCGATCGTAGGCGGCTTGAACTTGGGGAGATAATTTCTGCCACCAACGGTCATCCATGTATACGTAGGAATATCCTGACGCAGCGACAACAGTAGGGTCGGGGCTGGCGACCAACGCTTCCCAGATGGGTGAGCGTTTATACACGTCCATGGCTGCGAATGAGGCGCGACCGAAAAGAAGCACAGAACGTTCAGGTATCAAATCAAGGATCTGGGCATCCTTTTCCAGCTTGTTCCAATAAGGTAAAGAGAAGTCACTCTCGCTGAATTTCAGATAGTACGTAGTTTGAGTCTCAGGAATGGCAATCAGCTCGACTGATAACATGACCAGACCCGCAAAGATAGCCACCCCATACCCTACACCTGCAAGGAGACGGTAGCCTTGCCTGGCTTTCACCAGCCATAACCACAGGACGGGAAATGCCAGGACATAACTCAACCAAAGACTGGCACCGACCAGGCGGGTGATATCGAAATCCAACCCGTAGCGGAAGAATACCGGGAAGAGCAGGCTGATGATTGAGCCCACAGCCAGTGCCTGTGGGAGGCGATATCTCTGTGCGACGTTTTCTTAACCAGTAAATGATTACCAGCGGCAACAGGATGAGAGCTGGGCCGGCTTCGGCCAGCATGATCACAATTTGTCCTGGATCAAACAATGAGAGCGGTCCGAAATGACCGGATGGAACAGCAGGTGGCCAGCGAAAGCTGAAGCCCTGGAAGTCGGTGGTCACCATGGGGTAGCTGTGCCCGGTTAGTCTGGAAAGCAGGCTGAAAAATCCACCGGTGATATAGCCACCCTGGAATAATGTCAACACACTACTTATTGCCAAAGGTATCCCCCAGGTTTTCAGGGTGTCTTTCCGGTTCGGACGATGCTGGATGCGGTTTCGGATGAGACTGACCAGGAGAATGATCGCCAAACCTGCAACCAGAAGAGCAAACACATGCTCCGCGCTGAGTGCCAGGCTGGCTAATAACAGGCTGATGGTCAACATACCGGGCAGGGAGGTTTTGCGTGGTCGCCATAGCAGCAAGAGCAGCAGGATGGTCATTTCCCACATGGCGCCCGTCGCTCCAAGCTGCATATTCAAGGGTTCCAGAATACCGCTGGCAAAGGCATATGGGAAAGGAAACGGTCCGCCTCCGTCCAAGGGCCATCTGTTGGTAAGGGCGGTCACCAGGTTACCCCCAGCAGCAATCCCCGAGAGGTCCATGTTCAGGTTGGCTCCGATAGTCTCGAGCGTTGGTTTGGGAAGGAACAGCAGCAACCAACGCGCCGCTCCCCCGAAGATGAGCAACCCGCTGCCCAGATAAGCAGGCAGCTGTGAACGTGTGAGGCGCCGGAGCCACAACCAGGCTAATAAGACGGTGAACCCATAGACGATTGCCCGACTGATATCCCAGGAACTCCAGGGAAAAAAGCCTGCCAGCCTGACCATACTTGCCGCGAAGACCTGTAATCCATAATGATACGGCAGGTGCAGCGAAGGATCGAGATAGAAATGAGGCGGTATATCCCCCGTCGCCATGACCGAGATCATGGGCAGGTGGTAATAATCATCGAAAATAGCCAGGCCGCGCAGGATAAAGGTGAAGCCCAGGATGATCACAAAAAGTGCGACAATATATGGCCAGCCGCTCAATAGCTCGAGGTAGGAGCGTAGCCCTTTTTTAGCGCCAATTACCAGGCCAAGCCCCGAAAGGAAGATGAGCGCGGCACTAGCCCAATATGCGGCCGTTAGGGGGAGGATTTGGGCGAGCAGGTTGCTCAGTACGATGAACAGGAGGCAGCCAACCGCTAACCCTGCGACCAGTGTTTCTCGCTTTTTGAGGCGAAACGCATGGCTGGTGAGCAACACGCCGCCCAGTGCCCACAGGGAAGATAGGATCAGGAAACTGATGATATCAACAACACTGCCAGTGCGACTCCAATAATACATAGGCTCACTTCTGACCTAATATAAATCTAGAAAGTATATTCACCGCTTATTATTGAGTTTAACATGCATTCAGGTTTCTATGCAATACGTAGGTGATAGCTGGAGAAAACAGGTGCTAAAAATCAATACGAAAAATGGAATATATCCTTATAATCAGACAATTATGGGTATAATTGACCTGTAAGATGACTACATATCGTTATCGGGTAATAAAGAAAATGTGCTTCAAGGAGGGACAAAATGACCGCAATTCATCCTCTGGTTCTACAATTGAAATTCACGCGGGATGAGTTTAAACGAGCACTCAAAGGCTTAAGTGAGGAAGATGCAAGTAAACGCTTGCTGCCGATGAATTGCATCAGCTGGAATGTGGGGCACCTGGCCTGGCAGGAACAGAGATATTTCCTATATTTTGCTCAGGGGCAGATGCCATATCCTGAAGTGCAGGAAGCTTTTGCATATGGCGCTCCAGCGAGCATACCTTCCTTACGTGAAGCACGATCATTTTGGCGGAAGATTACGAAATTAGCTGACCCGTGGTTGGAAAGTTTAACTACCGCGAAGCTGCAGTCGCATATCTTGAAGCCGGATGGAACGCCAAGTGAGAGAGTCATTGGTAACCTGCTCCAGCGGGTGATCTATCATTATTGGTACCACACCGGTGAAAACCTGGCCATTCGTCAAATGTTGGGGCATAAAAACCTACCGCAATTTGTAGGCAATATTGACGACCTGGCTCCCTACACACCGGAGTAAGCCTGAGATAATAAAGGATTCAATTATGAATGATTTAGCACAGCTACACTGCAGTCCAGTTTCATCATCAACCCCTCGCCTTTATGAGCGGGAAATCAACCAATATTTGATGAACCTGCCTGACTGGGAATTCTATGAAAAAGAAAGTGTGCCACGCCTGGAAAAAACTTTCAAGTTTACAGATTTTATTCAGGCAATGGCGTTTACCAACCAGGTGGCGCAGGTGGCGAATGAAGAAGATCACCATCCTTCCATCCTGACCGAATGGGGGAAGGTAACGATCACCTGGTGGACTCATAAGATCAAAGGTTTGCACCTGAACGACTTCATCATGGCGGCAAAGACCGATGAGTTATATGAGGACATCTCTTAACAGGTGGATTTTGTTTCGATCGATATCAGTTTGATATAGCCTTGCTCTTTCCGTTTAGAATTGATATGTAATCCGCCAGGAAAACTTACTCGCGGCGCTATAAAGTGATTCTACAATGATCCATCACAGGATTTGTATTTCCCGAAGTAACATTGCCTCAAGCAGCTAAAACCAATGTGTCTTCAGGCTAATCCATCAGGCGGTAGAATCGCCTTGCCTTACCCAAGCGGCTGAATCATACTCTATTATGATATAATACATCAAGTTTATCCGATTATTGGATTAAGGAGGGTATGATGAGCGGAACATTTCTATCACGTGGGTTTTTGGGTAAACGCAGACAAGACGCTCCTCCCAACCGGGTTCCACCCGGCCAATATGTAACCAGCGATTTTCCAGTGCTTTCGGCGGGGCCAACCCCACGCACGCCTTTGGAGCGCTGGAACTTTGAGATCAATGGACTGGTCAGGCAGCCTGTGCGCTGGTCGTGGGCTGAATTTCAGCTATTGCCATCCCAACACTTCACCGTGGATATCCACTGCGTCACCAAGTGGTCAAAGTTGGATACCCAATGGGAAGGAGTGAGCTTGGATACGCTTCTGGCCTCCGTGGAAGTCGACCCAAACGCACATTACGTAATCGCATTTTGCGATGGGGGATATACCACCAATATGCCGCTGAAAGAAATCCTGGATGGGAAAGCATTTATAGGATACCGCTACAATGGTGCTCCCCTGGCACCCGAGCACGGCGGTCCTGCACGCCTGGTGGTGCCCGCGCTATACTTTTGGAAAAGCGCCAAATGGGTGCGTGGACTGACCCTCATTGAAAAAGACAATCCTGGTTTTTGGGAATCGCTGGGATATAACAATCACGGTGATCCGTGGAAAGAGGAACGCTATTATGGAGACAGAACTGATTAAGGACGAAGCAATCCCACGGATATTGGAATGGCAAATCGCAACCGTGATCAAGGTGAGGTTGGAAACCCAAAGCGTCAAGACATTCACCCTGGCATTACCAAACTGGATACCTCACCAGGCAGGGCAGCACTATGACGTCAGATTAACCGCGCCGGATGGATACCAGGCACAACGGAGTTATTCGATCGCTTCCAACCCTGAGCAAAAGGGGGAGATTGAGCTAACAGTTGAACGACTTGAGGAGGGGGAGGTTTCGACATACCTGCATGACATTCTCATCATGGGTGACCAGGTTGAGCTACGTGGTCCGATCGGCGGATATTTCGTCTGGGAAGCCAGCATGGGAGGACCGCTGCTTCTGGTGGCGGGTGGGTCAGGGATCGTCCCGCTGATGGCAATGATCCGGCATTGGCGTGCCGTTGGTTCGAAGGTGCCGGTTCGATTGCTGTACAGCTCACGCAGCCAGGAGGATATTATCTACCGGGATGAATTGGAACGCCTGCAAAAGGAGGGTAAAGGGCTCGAGGTTTTTCATACTCTGACGCGTACACAGCCCATTAACTGGAATGGTTATGGGAGACGGATCGATATGCAGATGCTGGAGCAGGTTACCAAACCATTGGGGAAGGACCTGAAGGCGTATATTTGCGGTCCGACTGCGCTGGTGGAGGGTGTGGCTAACGGATTGGTGACGCTTGGCATCCAGGCAGAGCAGATCCGTACGGAACGATTTGGTCCGACTGGGACTACATAAAGGGAGGAAAATCATGGACGGCATGCTATATGAGGAAACCATATCGCTGATGTTGGATGGGAACGCACTGGCAGGTATGCTGCATGAGCTGTTTGATATTGAGATGACAATTGCCCCAGTGGAATGTGATTCGTGTGGGCGGGTGGGAGAACTTGGCAGCCTGTGGGCATTCGCTGAAAGCCCGGGTTATGTTTTACGCTGCCCGGCCTGCCAGAATATCGTCATACGGATGACGGTAACACCCAATCAGATCTATTTGGACGCCCGCGGGGCAGCTTATTTGCGCATACCAAAGCGGAAATAGCCATCTCCGATTTACTCGTGACTGATTGCCGAAAGCTCTCTGGGTATTTCCACGGCAGAAATACCTGGCTGTTTGACAAGCGGCTTCATCCCGAAGAGGAAACGCAGCGGGTTGAAACGCCGAACCAGGAATTCGTACAACCCGAGCACAATCCCAAATGAAGCGCATAAGATGATCAGGAACTTGAGTACGTCGGGAATGGACCAATGCACCACGAAGAAAGCGAGCGGCAGGATCACCGATTGGTGCAGGATGTAGAAGGGCAGCACGGCTTGGTTGGCGTAGCGCAGGAAAGGTTTGTTGCGATTGAGGTGCCGTAAGCCAAACCCGAAGACCGTAAGCAGCCAACTCCAGGCACACAAGCACCACAGAGTGGTACCGATCAAAAACTGCCACGTGCCAAAAGTTGGTTCCCCCAGAGCTACCCAGATGATATCGATGGCCGGCCAGGTGAGGATACCAGCGGCGAGAGAAACCCAGCGCATACGCTTGATACTTGCCAGCATGCGCTGACTGGATATGATCACAAAGCCGGAGATAAAGTAAACCAGATAGTTGAAAATACCCCAGCCTCCCATTACCGTCGTGCCGATACCATCTGGATCGAACAGGTTGAAGATGACCACCGTGGGAAGGGCAACCAGGTAAATCGTCAATGGTTTCCCAAGGAAATCACCCAAGCGCTGTAATAATCGTTGACCACTGAGGCGCCGCTTGAGCCACAAGTAGAGCGGGAGACACAGTATGGAGAAAAGGAACAGCGCCTCCAGGTACCACAGGTGCATACCCATCCAGGCGAAGTTGCCACCGAACCCATACATGCCTTCGAAGTAATGCGGGTAAAAGTCGAAGAACGAGCCGCTAAATGTGCCTTTGTGAAGATTCTCAAGGTATATTTGGAAGGCAACATGGGTGAAGATGCCAAACACCAATGGAACGAGTAAACGGAGGACGATGCCTTTGATATATTTTCCCGGGTTCACCATTCCCAAAGCGTGGAAGACGCTGGCGCCCGAGATGATAAAGATAAGCGGCATGCCCCACAAACCGACGAAAGCACCCAAGTCATCGAGATATGGGTAGAGGGTCAGGTTCTTGATTTGAAACGCGTCAGGTGCGAATATCAGAGAGCAGTGGTAAACGAAGACTGCAAAGATCGCCAATACACGTAACCAGTCCAGCTCGTATCTGCGGGGTGGATTTATGGATTGAGCATTCATTTTGATCCTTCCTTTTCCTAATCGCCACAAGCAATAATATATTTATATTGGATTCCACAGCCATAGGATCATGAAAACGGTTGAGTTACCAAGGTGGCTGCAGGGATTTCCTGTTTCCGTGCTTTGAGCCCAAAGATCCGCCGCAACAGATTTACACGCCGGATGCCATATTCATACAACCCCATGCTGATACAGAAAGCCAGGGGAGTGATGATGAGGTACTTGATCAGGATGGGAAGTGACAAGGGGATGATGAAGTATCCAAGGAGCAGGATCACCGGCTGGTGCAGGATATAAAATGGCAGAACCGCTTCATTAGCATAAGCGAGAAACCGGCGGTTGACATTTAGATAGCGCATCCCAAAGCCAAAAGCCACCAGAAGATAACTCCAGATAAGCAGGTTGGCTAGAGTCATAACCAGTACGAAAGTTGGCAGGCTGAATTTCCAGCCCCATTCTTCAAGCCCGATTGGGATTATCACTGAGATGATAGTACCTACCAAAGCCAGGATGAGGGAAGTACGTCTCTGGCGGATGATTGCCTGTTGAATGCGGTCATCTGCAAAAATGAGGAAACCGTAAGCCAGGGGTAGGAGGAACAGAACCAGGCGCAGGAATGCTTCGGACGGGGCGGGCTTCATGATCCCGAATGGGTCTAGTGCGATGGCCAGCAAAGTGGTGGGTACTGACCAAAGATAGATGGCACCTGTCCGGGTAGAAAACCGGCTTAGATAACCGAGAACATGCTGACCGGAGGGCCGCTTCAGCCAGCTGAAAAGGGGCATCAATAACAGGGTTAGCGTAAATAGATACACCAGATACCACAGATGGACGCCGTTCCAGGCGAAATTTGAGAATTCGAAGAAGTGGGGGATGAATTCGAAAAATGAGCCGTTAAATTTTCCATGCGTCAGCCGGTCAAGGTAAACTTGAGGCGGTGCCAGTACCAGGATTCCCAGTGCCATGGGTACCAGCAAGCGTAAAGCCCGGTCGCGCAGGAAGCGGATTGCTTTACCATTGCGCAGGGCAAAGAAAATGCTGGCCCCTGAGATGGCAAAGATAAGCGGCATGCCCCACAGGTCGAATATGCTGGTGAAGAGGTCGACCAGAGGGCTGGTGGTGGCGTTCTTGATGTGCCAATCGGAATTGTTGAAGAACCGGCTGCAGTGATATAAGAAAACTCCTGAGAAGGCTAACACACGCAGCCAGTCGAGGTCGTATCGCCTTTGATTTATTTTCGTTTCCATGATTGACTCCTTTGGATAGCATTAAAAAGATCTTCTAGAGGACCGCCTTTTTCAACAAAGGCATCCGCCCCGGCCTGGATGACTTTCTGGCGGGAAGTTGGATCACTATGAATACTCAATGCGACGATCAAAATTGAGGGATTGGCTGATTTAATCGATCGAGTAGCTTGATAGCCATCCAGCCCAGGCATTTCCAAGTCCATCAAGACCACATCCGGCTGGAGCATCTGGGCCTGTATGATGGCATCACTACCATTTTGCGCTTCGCCGATTACCTCGATCCCTGGGGTGATATTCCTGGCAGCTAATTTCAACATGATTGCCAGACCGAGGCGGACCTGCGGAACGTCATCTACGATCATAACCCGGATACATTTTTGGATCATTTTTCATTTACTCCAATTACCTGTTCACGCATGCTAGAGACTGCCTTGTTTGGTACGCTCTCAGAATAACAAAAAAACCCCCCGACTGCATCGGGCGGGGGATAGAATTCAACCTACAAATGGAGATGGATTTATGCGATCGGGCTGAAGGCTGAGCTCAGCGGAAGTATCTCAGCCTTGCGATGGAGGTGATTGTCAGTTAACCAGCGGCTCAGGCAGGACGCCATTGTTCGATCAATTGGCGCATTTGTCCGAGAGTGGATTGGGTTTGCATTTGCAGATTATCAATCTGGTCGGCTGCACGCGGTGGATCCTTTTCAAGCATGAGACGGGAAGTTTCAGCAGCAAGCTGGATGGCGAAGATCTTCTGGCCGACCGAATCATACAATTCCTGGATCATGCGGTTGCGCTCCTGCAAGGCTGCCAGCTTATCCGCCTGGGCAGCGTATTCTGCCAGCTTTTGATGGGCTTCCTGCAGCTCTGCCACCAACATCTGGCTCTCATTCAAGGTATCTTCATGCTGAGCATACTGATTATCGTAAGAAATCAATAAGACGCCGATGACTATATATGCCAGGGCGCGTCCCAAGCCTGAAACCAAGCCAAATTCAACTGATAGGGTGACCAGCAGGGATGCCCCGAACAATCCAAACCAAAGCATCGCTTGTTTACGCGAACAACGCACTGCCACCTGAAAACCAAGGGCAACATAGAGCAATGCCCAGGTATCCTGATACTCCTGGAATAATCCCAAGGCCTGGATAATGATCAATTGGAGGAGGAAATATATCCAGTGATTTGATTTAAGTCTTTTGGAGATTAGCGATTCGCTGATATATAACACCCCAAAAATTCTTAAAAGGGTCATCAGCAAACTGAGCGTAAAGCTGCCGACCAGGTCATATCTTCGACGCAGTGCGACGACAAGGATCATCAAAAACCCGAGCACAAAAACCAGGCGATGTGTGTGAGTTGTGAGACGGTCTGAAGCCACCCGGTCCTTCATGTTGCCAACTCCTTAACATGGATATGTGTTCCGCTACCAGGAAGTGATTTAATCTCCAAGGCCCAATTGATCTCGCCGGCGCGCTCAACCATTCCTGTCAGTCCAAATCCGCTACCGACCATAGATCCTGCCTGATCAAAACCGCAACCTTTATCTACCACTTCCAGGCTGGCAAGCGGATAATCGAGGTTTAACCGGATCAGCGCCTGGCGGACACCCGCGTGGCGAGTGATATTGTTGAGCGCTTCTTGTGTTATGCGGAACAGGCTCGCTTCTACAGCCATGGGTAGATTCCGCTGTCCGCTGACTTCGACGGTCACCTGCAATCCATCCTGTGTCAACCGTTCCTTTGCCAGCTGTTGGATGGCTGGTACCAACCCACCCTGAGTGAGAGAACGCGGTGGAGCCTGTCCGGTAAGTTCTTGTACTTCACTGGCTGCGCTGCGGGCCAGGGTTTGTAGACGTATGAGGTGTTCTTCCGTTTCTTGGGGTACTTCTGTAAAAGCGAGTTGGGCGGATTGGACGGCCAGGTTCATACTGAAAAGGGTCTGGGTGAGTGAATCGTGCAGCTCGCGCACCAGGCGATGGCGCTCAGTGGCGGCGGCCAATTCTTCTGACTGAGCTGAGGAATCTTTCAGATGGCGATAGGCTTCCTGGAGATCCCCGAACAAACGCTGATTCTCCCAGCGCCTGTGTTCGGTACGGGCAATCAGATGGGCGAAGCTGCCCATCAGCACATTAGCCCCGCTTCCAGCCAGTACATTCGTCAGCCCGGCTTCCCATTCCAGCCCGAACAGTAACCGTCCTGCCATTGCTAGGCTGAAGACTCCAATCCAGGCGAAGCCGACCAGATCATGGAAGAACTGCACGGCTTGAAAGCTGAGCGGCATGAATAGCATGGTCAGAAAATCAATTGACGGGGCAATGTACAGCATGGAAATGACCAGCCCGGACTGCACCAAGGTATACACACGGGGGTAAAGGGGAAAACGACGGGTTAGAACCTGCTGTGTGAAAAGGATGATGCCAAAAACTAGCAGAAGGATCCAGACGGTGGTTGGGATGGGTGAGGTTTCCTGATTCCAGCCGATGGCGCGGGCAATGACGGCGATGTAGATCAGGTAAGTGGCAATATAGTGCATGACTGCCCCGCTTCAGTCTTTCGAGCCCAGTCCGTGCTTCAATGCCCAGATGGCTGCCCGGGTGCGGTCTTCCAACTCCAATTTATCCAGGAGGTTGGAGACATGGGTTTTAACAGTTTTTTCGCTGATCACCATCTTTTCAGCAATCTCGCGATTGGTCATCCCACGTGCGATCAACTCCAAGACCTCGCGCTCACGCTCGGTTAATCCTTCCAACTCTTTGGGCAAGGAGACCGACTTGGGCTCTTTGATGGGCAGGTTACCAGAGACCGCCGCCATCAGCCGTTGGGCAACGTCGGGGTGAAGCTGGGCCTTACCCTGATAGGTTTCACGGATGGCCTGTACCAGATCGCGCGGCTGGATATCTTTGAGCAAATATCCCTGGGCTCCCGCCCGAATGGCAGGAAATACTTTATCATCATCTCCGAAACTGGTCAGAATGAGCACCCGGGATTTGGGATTACCCTCCAGGATTTTGCGGGTTGCTTCCACCCCGTCCATTTGAGGCATGAGCAAATCCAACAGGATCACGTCAGGGCTGAGGCGGACAGACAAATCCACCGCTTCAGCGCCATTTGAGCCTTCACCGACAACTTCCATGTCATTTTGCATTTCAATGAACATGCGCAAGCCCTGGCGGACAACGGCGTGATCATCTACCAGGAGCACCCCAATCTTTTTTATGGGGAATATGGGCTGGAGGGGTGGAGAGTTATCGATGCTCATACTCAATACCTTTTTCAGATTCTACATCGATATTATCTATAAGGATAGCAAAAGTGGACCAGTCCTCTTCGTTCACAGCCTCAACCAGGGATTCCTCGGGTGAGCCAGCTTGGGTCTAGCCTCCCAGGTTTCCGCCAATCAGACGACCGATGCCAAAGGTAACCATCGCTGCAACCAGACCGAACAAAACCTGGCGCGTGCCAGAATAGATCACACTGCGCCCCGTGAACAGGGTGATGCCCGCCCCAACGACAAAAAGACCGACAGCGCTTAAAACCATACTGAGAATGACGGCGGTAAGCCCACTAAGGAATGTAAAGGCAATCACGGGTATGATCGCCCCAACCGAGAACAGGAAGAAAGAAGTGAGCGCAGCCTCCCAAGCTGAGCCGCCCAGCTCGGAGGGATTGACACTGAGCTCCTCGCGCGCCAGAGTTTCGAGGGCGGAGGCCGGGTCACTGATGATATGTTGGGCCATACGTTGGGCTTCTTCCTTGGGTAAACCACGTGCTTCGTAGATCAATGCCAGCTCTTCCGCTTCTTCTTGCGGGGCGGCGGCGAGCTCAGCCTTTTCGATCCCAATCTGATGCGCATAAAGTTCCCTTGAACTCTGCACCGACAACCATTCACCCAGTGCCATGGAGATTGCCCCGGCCAATAAACCGGCCACACCGGTGATCAGGATGGTTGCATTATTAAGATTAGCCCCGGCCACACCCATCACCAGGCTTAAGTTCGACACCAGACCGTCGTTCGCACCTAAAACAGCTGCCCGCAGGGCATTACCACCCCCAGCGCGATGCCTGCCTTCCAACTGAGCCAGGGCGCCACCTTCCATCCCACCCTTCATGGTTGAAACCACACGGTTCAGCAACCGGTTATGTGAGGATTCATCTGCTGACATCCCGGAACTACCCGGAATCCCGGCATATTTGCGCGAATCTTTGCGCTCGTTGCCAATTATGGTGGGTAAAACCGAAGCCACTCCGAGGCGTTTGGCGGCCCAGGCGAGCGTACGAGTACGCCAATCAGGACTAAATTCAGGGATTGCCACACCAGCGGATTTCAGGCGTTCCACCCATTCATCAGCATGCTTGCGTTCCACAGCCGCCATGCGCTGATAGACCTCCGCCAAGCGAGGATCTTTCTCAACTTGCGCAAGGGCGTGATAAAGGTATTCACCATTCAGCTCATCATGCAGGCTAGCCAGTGCAGTGGCAGTCATTTTTTCATCCATAGAACCCTCCGGCAGTATGATGTATAGTTTGTAAACGTGTTTATCTTACCACGGTTAAAATTCATACATCGTAGTTCATGGTGGGAGATTTTTCTTCAATTCCTTTTTCCATCGACCGGGAAAAGTGATGTATTAATGAAATAGTATATAATTGCGAGCATGCGAGGCAAAGCCCCGGTATTGCATTTTCAAATAGAGAGGACCAAGAGCGAATGACTGCCCCAACCGTAAACCAAAGGAGCAGTTTTTTTTCCAATGTGCTAAAGCTGGTCAGTGGCACCACCCTCGCCCAAGTCATTACCATCCTCACCGCACCAATCATCTCACGCCTGTTTGCTCCTGAAGCTTTTGGCATACTAAATGTATTCACTTCCCTGATCGGAATCATAGCCATCATCATCTGTCTACGCTATGAGTTGGCGATCATGCTCCCAGAAGATAACAAGGATGCGATCAATATATTTGCCCTTTGCCTGGTGATTGCCTTAGGTATCAGCCTGACCGCAGGTGTGATTTTATTAATCCTGGGTCATCCACTGGTCAACCTGTTAAGATCACCAGATTTTTACCAATTTTTATGGTTGATCCCAATCGCCCTGTTGATCCAGGGTTTCTTTACCGCCCTCAATTACTGGAACTCGCGTACAAAGCATTTTGGCCGATTATCTGTTGCCAGAGTATCCGCTTCGATCACAACCAGCATCCTCCCGATTGGCCTGGCCTTCACAGGGAATCCAACTGTAGCAGTGCTCATATTTTCATATCTGGCAGGCACATTCGTCTTTGCCAGTGTGCTTGGCGCTCAGGTGCTTAAAGAAAATGGAAGCCTGATCATCAGGACGATCCAGGGCTCACGCATGCTCGCTAATCTCAAGCGTTACCGCAAATTCCCCCTGGTCGACTCATGGAGCAGCTTCATTAACAATCTCTCCTGGCAGTTACCATCGCTGATGCTGCTTTATTTTTTCTCGGAAACAGTGGTGGGCTATTATTCACTATCGAACCGTGTGATTGTGCTACCCATGACGCTACTGGGCAGTGCGATCGCCCAGGTTTTTTACCAGCGAACATCTGAGCTGCGTACCAACCCTGAACACCTGTCTAAATCAGTGGAGCTGGTCTTCCGGCGTTTATCAGCCCTGGGCATATTCCCTGCAGTGATTTTAGGCATCGCAGGTCCTGAGCTATTCAGGATCATTTTTGGGGCAAACTGGGTTGAAGCTGGGCGGTATGCACAAATATTAAGCCCCTGGATGTTCATTTTGTTCATTTCATCCCCACTCAGTAACCTGTTTGCCACCCTGGAGCGGCAGGAGCTGGCTTTGATTGTTAATTCAATTATCCTGGGCACCAGGTTCGTTGCATTAATCATTGGCGGTCTTACCCATAACATTTATCTTGCCCTGATCATATGGTCTGCTAGCGGAGTATTGGTATATGGTGGTCTGGCTTTGTGGCTGCTCAGGCTCACGCAAGTGAGCTGGGCCATGGCCTTTCGAAACATTTTCCAATACGTGCTTTATGCAGCCATTCCGGCGCTGCTTTTGGGATTGGTAAAAATCCCTCTGACCCCTTATCCACTCTGGTTGCTTATTTCTACCATGTTGGTGACGTTAGCTTATTATGCGGTTGTACTGGTTCGGGATCGCAGCCTGCGTGATTATTTATTCGCGTTATTACCCCAGAGAGTATCTCACCAGGGTTGATGCGATGACGAATAATTATCGTCAGGCTTATTTTGATAACCCAGATTTATGGGATTCTGCAGACTGGCAAAAACGTGGGGGAGATCTTGAACGGGCGAGGCTAGCGACTGAATGGCTTCCTAGAGCGGTTAGACTCAATTTTGGATGTGGGCTGCGGTAATGGTGTATTCACCAACCTGGTGGAGTCCAATCGGGTAAAAGTTGGGCTCGATATGAGCAGGATTGCCTTGGAGCATATCACAGCACCACACTTACAGGCAGATGCTTCCTTATTGCCATTTGCAGATCATTCTTTCGATGCCAGCCTGAGCATGGAGATGCTGGAGCATTTACCCCACTCTGTCTATCCATACGCATTAAATGAGTTGACACGGGTTGCACGTCAGCATATCTTGATCACCGTGCCTTATAACGAAGTCCTAAAATACAATCGTGTGACATGCCCGCAGTGTCTGTATGCTTTTCATCCTTATCACCACCTGCGCCAATACCAACAGAATGATTTCATAACCCTGTTTGGCGCCAATTTTCATCTCATGAGGTTGGAAGGGGTGGTGCCCACAGAGCAACCAGCAATACCTGGTTTATGGAATATTTACAGGGATTATCAGCACCGTCGGGGGCGGAACTTCCCCAGAATGATAATCTGCCCCCAATGTGGCTATACGGCCGATAAAAATACTAACGCAGCACGAAATCTTTCCCAGGTTCACCGGAGGCGGTCATCATTAAGTCGTTTATGGCCAAAGCGCAGCACATTTACATGGTGGATGGCGTTGTATAAAATAGAAGCATAAAAATGAACAACTTGTCAGGCGTACTCATAATTGCATATCATTTTCCTCCCATGGGTGGGGTAGGGGTACAGCGTACGCTTAAGTTTGTTAAGTACCTGCCAGAATATGGTTGGCAGCCTCATGTGCTCAGCGTAAGGGAAAAGAATAATCTTCAAGATTCTAGCCTGGGGAAAGAAATACCAACTGATCTACCTATCATACGCACTCCCATCCTGCATCTGCCCTATCAATTGCCATGGCGATTTCGCAACTTCATCACACGTTGGTTTTTTCTTGTTGATGAACAGATAGGCTGGTTACCCTTTGCTAATAAAATTGGGCAAAGGGTGATTGCAGAAGGGAAAATCAAGTCGATTTATTCTACTTCTGCGCCTTATACTGGCCACCTAATCGGACGCCACTTACATAAAATCACACACCTACCTTGGATAGCTGATTTCCGAGATCCATGGATGGGGAATCCATTTATGAAATTTCCTACTACTCTTCACCGGCAATTGAACGAACGGCTGGAGAGAAGTATATTTACTGATGCTGACCGGGTAATTTTGAATACTGAACAGACACGGCGATACTACATGCAGAAATATTTTGCCTTACCAGTTGAAAAATTAATCACGATCTCCAATGGTTATGACCAGTCTGATTTTCCACTTAATAATCAAGAAAGGCCACAGAACTCCGTTTTCACGATCGTTCATATGGGTTCATTGTATAAGAAATCCCGACCGGGCAGATATTTTCTTGCAGCACTCCATAAAGGGCTAGAGAGTGGCATATTGCCATCGAATAAAATTCGGGTTCATTTCATTGGCAACCTGGATCAGGAAACTCAAAGTTTAGTTAAACAATTTAAACTTAAGGAGGTCGTTGAGCTATTGGGATATCTTCCTCATCAGCAAGCGTTGAGTGAGCTAAATTCGGCAGATCTTTTATTACTCATCTCCTACATAGGCCGAGGAGGCGAGCTTTTTGTGCCAGCTAAACTATATGAATATCTGGCAAGTCGGAAGCCCATCCTTTGTTTGACAGATTCTGGTGACTCAGCTGAGCTTGTGGTTAAGGCTCGGGCTGGATATATTTCTCCACTTACGGATACAGGAGCGATTCTTGAGCAGCTGGTGAGCCTGTATCATCAGTGGGAACATGGTGGGATCAAGATTGACCCGGATATGGGTTTTATCAGATCATTCGAGCGCCGGCGGCAGACAGGGCAGCTGGCTGCCGTTCTTGACCAGCTGGCTGGGGGGAATGGATGAACGCTAAACAGGATTGCCGTTTTTCGTTGATAAGCGACTTACTATGAGACTGAGCATTATATCCGACCCCAACAGTATTCACACCCGACGCTGGGTTAATTGGTTTGCTCAACATGGTCATACCATATGCGTGTTGGCTGATATTCCCCTGCGGGAAGCCTGGCCAGGGATTGAAATAATCGATTTATCGAAGCATTTCTTTGCGCCGATTATCCGCTTCCCAATCTGGGCGGTTGGAGTCAACCTTTTCTTACACCGCTGGAGACCGGATATATTGCATGCCCACCGGGTTAACTCTGCAGGCTGGCTGGGTGCGATGTGTGGCTTCCACCCATTTGTGGTCACTCCCTGGGGCAGTGACTTAAATGACCTGGCACTCCAACCCCGCCTAGCAAGACCACTGGCTTCGTTTGTGGTGCGCAGAGCCGACCTACTCACTGCCAGCTCGCAGGAGTTACTCCTGCAAGCCCAAGCATTGGGTGCAGCTGCCGATCGTTGTTTTTGCATCCAGTGGGGGGTTGATCTAAAGTCCTTTTTCCCAGGCAAATCACCCGAGCTGCGCCAACAGCTAAAAATTGGCGATGGACCTGTCATCTTGAGCTCCCGGACACTGGACAAAATCTACAATATCCATATCCTGCTGGCGGCCATGCCAGCAGTGCTGGCTCAGTTTCCGAATGCAACCCTTGTGCTGCGTGATTACAATTCCACATTAGCTTATAAAAACCAGCTAATTCAGCAAATTAAAGACTTGGGGATTGAATACTCAATCCGTTGGATTGGCAGGCTCGATCCATGGGAAGCCAACGCAGCTGTCTACCGCATGTCGGATATAGTGGTGTCGATCCCAATCAGTGATAGCATGGCAGTTTCTAATTGGGAGGCCCTAGCATGTGGTGTGCCATTGATCGCCAGTGACCTTCCTGCACTGCGGGAATGGATTGTACCAGGCGAAAATGGTCTGCTGGTGCCGGTGGGTAATAGCGAGGCCGTGGGACGGGCGATAATCAAGCTGCTTGGCGACCCTGAGCTGCAGAATCGCTTTCGGCAACGTGGTATGGAAATAGCCCGGCAGAATGCCGATCATCAAATCGAGATGGTAAAAATGGAGCAGCTATACCAGGATCTGCTTTCAAATCGGCGCAGGGAACCAACGGGAGGATGCTAAAGAGAGCTCCATATGTGCGGAATTTTTGGTATTTGGGATCAAAACCACACTTCCCTATCTCCGAGCCTGGTCCACCAGGCGACCCAAACCATGCAGCATCGTGGTCCTGATGATGAGGGCTACATGTTGGTTGATTCGATTAACAGGACGTGCGAATCCTTCCGTGGTGTCCAAACCATTCCCGAATTAGGCAATTATCCATTTCTTGAATCAGTATCAAGGAATTTTGACCTGGCATTGGGCTTCCGCAGGTTGTCCATCCTAGACTTATCTCCTACCGGGCACCAACCCATGGGCACGGACGATAACCAGCAATGGATTGTTTTCAATGGTGAAATTTACAACTATGTGGAGCTGCGCCAGGAACTGCTCTCGCTGGGGCACACTTTCCGAACCCAAACTGACACCGAAGTGATCTTGTATGCCTACCGTGCCTGGGGGCGGGATTGTTTATCCCGCTTCAATGGGATGTGGGCTTTTGCCATCTGGGATAACTTCAGGCAGGAGCTTTTTTGCGCCCGCGACCGGTTTGGCATCAAGCCATTTTATTATTTCTGGGATGGGTACAAGTTCGCTTTTGCGTCTGAGATCAAGGCTTTGTTACAACTTCCCAACATTCCCCGTCAAGCCAATGATGCCATCATCTACGATTACCTCAGTGCGAACCAGATTGATCATACGAATGAAACCTTCTTCGTTGGTATAAACCAACTGCCTCCTGCCCATTGCCTCAGGCTCAGCCCAGGTCGGCTTGATATCCAACGCTTTTGGGGCCTGCCTGGCACCCGCTTCAATGAGCCAATCGAAGATCGTACAGATATTCCGCAGCACTTTTATGATTTGTTTAAAGATGCCGTCCGTATACATCTGAGGAGTGATGTGCCCATCGGCACCTGCCTGAGTGGTGGGCTTGACTCATCCGCCATCGTCTGCATGGCAAATAAGCTACTTTTTACGGATCATGTGATCCATCGTGATTGGGTGGGCGAGCGCCAAAAAACTTTTTCGTCGTGTTTTGATGATCTGCGTTTTGACGAACGAAAATATATTGAACTGGTCAATCGCTCAACCGGGGCAGAGCCAAATTACATCTTCCCTAACGCGGCTGGGTTGCTGGAAGATTTAACACAGCTGATCTGGCACCAGGAAGAACCATTTGGATCGCTGAGCATTTATGCCCAATGGTGCGTCATGCAACGCCTGGCTGAAAAGGGCATTCGGGTTTCACTGGATGGACAGGGTGGTGATGAGACAGCTGCAGGCTACCACGTCTATTTTGACTATCTATGGGGCTCACTGTTGAAGCAATTTAGATGGCCTGAGCTTTGGCAGGAATGGCAGGCTTATAAACTGATATTTGGTGGCTCCTGGGTAGCTCTACTGGCACGTACCCTGCGACCTTTTGCTCCTAGCTCTGTGCTGAGCATTGCACGTCACGTCAAACGCGGAGGAACGCTGGGATTTCAGAGCCTGGGAATCCATGCCGATTTTGCCCACCAATATCGAGGGCGTTCCTTTGAGACGCTTGAAAAACATGTTGATCCATTGTACAGTAGCCTTTTATCCAATCTCACCCAGCTGAGCATTCCCAAATTGCTGCACTATGAAGATCGCAATTCCATGGCTCATTCTGTCGAAGCAAGGGTGCCATTTCTGGATTATCGCCTGGTGGAATTTTTATTTAAGCTACCACCCGAACAGAAAATCCGGCATGGAACTACCAAGGTGATCCTGCGCGAGGCTATGAAGGGCAAAATGCCTGAAGCTATCCGCACCCGGACCGATAAAATGGGTTTTGTCACTCCCGAACGGGTCTGGCTGACACATGAGTTAAGTGGGTGGGTGGAGAGTATTTTGAGCTCATCGTCTTTCCGTACCCGCAGTTATTTTAATGTAGCTGAAATCAAAACCGCCTATTCTGCCTTTATAGGTGGACGCCTCGACCTGACGGGTCTGGCATGGCGCTGGATCAATCTTGAGCTATGGCTCCAGCAGATGATCGAGAGGTGATGAGCGACTTACAGCCTCGGCGAGCCATTCGCACATGCCATGGAATCACCCCCCCTGCCACCCTGGCCTGGCACTTCCTAATCCTATGAGCTGTACTCATTGGACACATCTCTTTGGATCGATTCCTTAGGGATTTTGAGGTGAAGAATATTTTCCAGCTACAATTAAAGCGGTATACTTGTTTTTCGAAATCAGGAAAATTGTTCTTACCATGTTAATAACTCTGTTTCCCAACAAACCAGCGATGAAGGGGGGAAAAACAGATTTAGCGCCTGCGATCACTCGGGCAGCCAGTAAACAGACCTATTATACGATTCGTTTCCTGGCAGACCGGGACCGTCGGCAAAATGCTTTCAGAGCTTATGCTTACTTCCGCTGGGTAGATGACCGCCTGGATACCAATTCGAACAGCATCGAGGGGAAAAAGGCATTTATCGATCAACAGTGTGCCCTTCTGGAAGCGGGTTATCGGGGCGAGCCTGCTGTTGAGGTGAGCCCTGAGGAGCAGATGCTGGTGGATTTGGTTGGCAGTGATCTTGAAAAAGAAAGCGGACTGCAATTATATCTCCGCAATATGATGGCGGTGATGTCTTTTGATGTGAAACGCCGTGGGCGGATGATTTCACGAGCAGAGCTATCACAATATTCATTATGGCTTTCCAAGGCTGTCACCGAATACATGTTTTATTTTTTTGGGCACAAGAATCCCCCTCCTTGCAGCGCGACCCGTTATAAGGCAGTTTTTGGCGCTCACGTGGTGCATATGCTCAGAGATATGTCGGATGATATTGCGCTGGGTTATTACAATATCCCGGGTGAGGTCCTTGATGCAGGTCATATTACCTTGGATGATAGGAACAGCTTACAATTCCGGAATTGGGTCAACGAGCGAGTTCAATTAGCCTACCGTTATTGTAGAGCCGGCAGGCACTATATTGCTCAGGTGAAAAATTTGCGTTGCCGCCTGGCAGGCTTCTTTTATCTCGCCCGCTTTGAATGGATACTGAAGGCCATCGAACGTGACCAATACTGCCTGCGGCCTGAATACCCTGAAAGGAAAAGTCTTAAGGTGTTTTTCTGGATGGCCTGGCGGGTAGTTAAGTTGTTGGTAAACATCCCCCTGAAAAATCGAGATCCATCTGGTCTTACGTCATTTGGAGATCAGTGCGAGGAATAATGAAATCAAGGTCAGTAGCAATCATTGGGGCTGGAATTGGTGGAATATGCGCGGCAATCCACCTGGCATCTGAGGGTTTCCATGTTACCGTGTTCGAGATGAATCCCAATCCTGGCGGACGATGTGATTGGATCGAGCGTGACGGTCATCATTTCGATACTGGACCGACACTGATGGTCATGCCGCGCGTCTATGAGGCAGAATTTGCTGCCATGGGCAGATCCATGAAGAGCTTACTGGACCTGCAGCAAATCGATCCCACCTATCGCCTGGTGTTTGATGACGGCAGCCAGCTGGCCTTGACTTCAGATATGCAATCCCTCAAGGATCAACTGGAATCCATCCAACCGGGTGCTTTTCAAGGTTTTCAGCGTTACCATGAAGAAGGGAAGAGACATTACCAAATTGGAATGAAAAAATTGGTAAATCGTGAATTCCGCCGGTTTTCCGATTTTTTCTCTCTGCGCAATCTTCCACTGCTCTTTCAGGTAAAGCCGCTGGTGAAACATTATGCCAACATGTCAAAATATTTTGACAACCCACGTTTAAAAGCCGCTTTCACCTTTCAGGATGTGTATATGGGGTTAAGCCCCTATGAAGCTCCAGCGACCTTTTCATTGATGCCGTACACAGAGCTGGAACATGGCGTATGGTATCCAAAAGGTGGGATGTACAGCATCGTGGAAGCGCTCATGTCGGTGGCGCGTGAGGCGGGGGTGGAATTCGTCTTTGATACGACAGTGCAAAAGATCAATGTAGCCCGCAGACGTGCCTCAGGGCTTGATCTTGAGCATAACCAACACATCCATCCGGATGTCATCCTGGCAAATGCGGATCTACCTTATGTATATCAAGAGCTTTTACCGAAGGATGAGCTGGCTGAGCGCATCGCGCGCAAACACTTTTCGTGTTCAACAATCAGCTTTTTTTGGGGGTTGGATAAACCTTATGAATCCTTAGGCCCGCATACCCTGTTCCTGGCGGATGATTACCAGCAAAATTTCGATGCGATCATTAACCACCTGGATATCCCCACGAACCCCAGCCTGTATATCCACGCACCTACCCGCCTAGACCCATCCAAGGCACCCCAGGGTGAAGACAGCCTGATCGCCATCGTCCCGGTGGGACACCTATCGGATAATGGAGATCAGGATTGGGAAAAGCGCACCGATCAGGCACGCGCCCATGTATTCCGCCGGCTGGCAACCCTGGGTATAACCGACCTCGAAGCGCATATTAAGTTTGAGACCAGTCTTACGCCGCTTTCCTGGCGCAAGCGTTATAACTTGATGAAGGGTTCCACACATGGTTTGTCACATAACCTGACCCAGCTGGCATACCTTCGCCCGCCCAACCGGCATCCACGCTACCACAACTTGTACTTCGTTGGAGCCAGTACGCATCCAGGCACGGGTCTGCCAACCGCCATGGTGTCTGGCCGATTGGTGGCTAGAAGGATCCTGGATGAGATCAAAGAACTGGAGTGAGTAGAGGGATTTACGCCAGGATATTTTAAGCTTATTTGCATAATCCTGGCTTTCTTTCAATTCAATCTATAAACTCATAAATCTAGCTAAATTCTATTGAATTAGTGCTTATTTGAATAGGTGGGATATGATTTCTATCCTCCAGCTATGGCTGATGACAGATTTCTCATTTGATACAAATAAACTTGACAAATAAGATAAACATTATTATGATTGACTTAGAGAATAGGCTTGCTTAGGCAGGCTTTATACGCGCGCTGTATGGTAGAAGGCGCAGGGATGGTTGAGATAATATAGCTGAAGCTTTATGCGCTTCAGAAGCAAGGAGTAAACGGGTAATTCCTCTTCTAAAGGATCATTGATCAGCCAGGGCAGGTCAAGCGAAGGCTAGGTGGGGAACTCGAAGGACAGGATGAATAACAAAAAAAACGCTTACAGGATCATTTTATTACTTCTCCTGAGCCTGGTCGCTGTTGTGCTTGTATACGCGAAATCCGGTGATTTATTTACGCCTGCAGGATCCTCAAAGAAGGCATTAAGCGCGAGTAGCGGGATTATTGGCAGCGCTACTCAAAATAAGCTCTCCCCTCTCAATAGCAGCACCTCCCTTCCGAGTGGGACGGGACAAAAAAGTAGTTTAGCCTCACTGACTTTTCCAATTAGAGCCGCATTTTACTACCCCTGGTTCCCCGAAGCCTGGACCCAAAAAGGCATTTACCCGTATACGAATTATCAGCCAAGTATGGGATTTTATGACTTGGAGGTTGCTGGAATTATTCAACAGCAGATCAATGCCATGTTATATGGGAATATTGAAGCCGGTATTGCTTCATGGTGGGGGCAGGGAACCGATACGGATAATCGGATGCATGCGCTTTTATCTGCAGCGGTTGGAACCAGCTTTAAATGGAGCATCTATTATGAGTCAGAAGGCGTGGGCAACCCGGATGTAAATACTCTGACTACCGATTTGATCTACCTGCAGAACCAATATAGCAACGATGTTAGCTTCCTGCGGATTGATAACCGTTTTGTGGTCTTTGTATACGCAGATGCAAACGATGGCTGTGCAATGGTGGATCGCTGGCACCAGGCAAATACCATTAACGCTTATATAGTGCTTAAAGTCTTCCCAGGATACCAAGCGTGTGCCAACCAGCCAGATGGATGGCACCAATATGGCCCCGCACAGGCACAGGATTCACAGGGGCAATACAGCTACACCATCAGCCCAGGATTTTGGAAAGCGGGTGAAAACCCGCAACTAGGGCGCGACTTGCCCACCTGGGATCAGAGCGTACGGAACATGGTTGCCTCAGGGGCGGACTTTCAGCTCATCACGACGTTTAACGAATGGGGAGAAGGCACAGCCGTTAAATCAGCAGCTGAATGGGCTACTTCATCAGGTTATGGAAGCTATCTCGATGCCCTGCACAATAATACTCAAGTCAATAGGCTATTCCTACCAACCGTACAGATACGGGGCACTAAAGACCCGGTGATCATTGCCGGGGGTGATATTGCTTCTTGCAATTCAACAGGTGATGAGCAGACAGCCGCGTTGCTGGATGGCATCCCGGGGACAGTGATCGCGTTGGGTGATAATGCGTACGAGTCAGGGACGATCAATAATTTCAATAACTGCTATGCCTCCAGCTGGGGTCGTCAGAAGGCTCGCACGTATCCAATCCCAGGAAACCATGATTATTTAACCCCTGGGGCTACCGGTTACTTCAGCTATTTTGGGGCAGCTGCTGGAGACCCACAAAAGGGTTATTACAGTTATGATCTCGGGGATTGGCATATCATTGCGCTTAACAGTAATTGCATTGAAGTTGGAGGCTGTGGAGTGAAATCTGCTCAGATTGCCTGGCTGCAATCAGACCTGGCAGCTCATCCGACGCCCTGTACCCTGGCATACTGGCACCACCCACTGTTCAGCTCAGGCGGACAAGGCAATGATGATGCAATCAAGCCATTATGGCAAGTGCTCTATCAGGCTGGTGTAGAGCTGGTGTTGAACGGACATGACCATGACTATGAACGATTTGCGCCTCAAGATCCAAATGGGGTGGCTGACCCGGTGAATGGCATGCGTGAGATTGTAGTGGGCACTGGTGGTAAAGAACTCCGTCCGATCGGCAACCCGTTGATCAATAGCGAGGTACAAAACGACACCACCTGGGGTGTGCTTAAGGTGACATTGCATCCGACGGGCTACAGCTGGGTGTTCGTTCACGTAGCGGGTCAGACTTTCTCCGATTCGGGCAGCGCTTCCTGTCATTGATCAAACTTCAGTCGATGGACGAAGTCCTCAAAACTGACTCAATACAACGATAGATAGCCAAAATCCCAATAATTGGTAGCTGTTCCATTATTGCTTTGCTGATCTCAATACTTCATCAGTAAAAAATGGTTAATCGCCATTCAATAAGTTGATTGATGGCAATCTACTAAACACCTTGCCCGTCCCATATTAGGGGCTGCCAAGGTATTTTGTTGTTCCAACATTAAGCAAACGTTCATCTACAATACCTTTACAAAACATATACAATACATTATATTTATATATACAAATTATTCACAATCCTGCTCTGGAAAAGAGCCAAATTATTAAAATGGAGATAGAAATGGAAATCGAAAAGAAATTTAGTGGATTACGGCGGTTCAACCTATCGATGGGCATTTTGCATTTAGTCCAGGGTATCCTGATGATCGTGTTGAGTAATGACAAGGCATATCCAATTTACACCAACTTTCTGAAGTTCGATCTCAGCAAGATGGCGCTGGTTCCCGATCTTAAACTGGCAGGAGAGCTGCGGTTCGGACCGGCTGTGGCAGTTTTTCTGCTCATTTCGGCTGTGGCACATTTTTTTCTGGCAACCATCGGGTATAAGCTGTATGTGAACAACCTGAAAAAGGGCATGAATCCGGTGCGATTTTACGAGTATGCCCTGTCGTCATCAGTGATGATCGTTTTGATCGGCATGCTGGTGGGAATTTATGATCTGGGTGCTATTATCCTCATCTTCGGCATCAATGCGATGATGAACCTGTTTGGGATCATGATGGAGCTCCATAACCAGAATACCCAGAAAACTGATTGGACGGCATTCGTTTATGGATCTGTGGCAGGGATCTTCCCCTGGATCGTAATCGTGATGTATTTCATCGGCTCGCTTGCAGGAGAAGGTGGAAAACCGCCTACTTTTGTGTATGCCATCATCCCGACATTGTTCGTCTTCTTCAATATTTTTGCAGTGAATATGGTGCTGCAATACAAGAAAGTTGGTCCATGGAAGGATTATCTCTTCGGAGAACGCGTTTATATCATCCTAAGCCTGGCTGCAAAGACCGTTTTGGCCTGGATCATCTTCGCGGGCACCCTGGCACCTGTATAATTGATTGGATTACCACCCGCACAGGCAGCACTGGAGCAATTAACTAACCCAGCCTTACAAAGACAAGAAACAAATGATTGACAATACCCATATCTATAACTTGAAAGCAGTGATGCATGAGGTGGGGCTCAGTGCGGTAACGCTGCGAGCCTGGGAAAGGCGTTATGGTTTACTAAAGCCGCAGCGCTCAAAGGGAGGTCATCGGCTCTATTCAAGGCAGGATATTGAGATGCTCAGATGGTTAGTACAGAAACAAAAAGAAGGCTTGAGCATCAGCCACGCAGTTGAGATGTGGAAAACGTTACATGAAGGCGACCAGGTGAGCCCGGTGCAAACACTGGTGCCCGATCGAGAGATACCTATCAGAGAAGGCATACTTGATGGGCTGCGTGAAAGGTGGATTGCTACCTGCACAGCTTTTGATGATCAGGCAGCTAATCGAACGTTGGACCAGGCTTTTGCTATCGCTGCTCCTGAAACGATCTGTATTGAAGTGCTGCAAGAGGGGCTGGCGCAGATCGGTGCTAGCTGGTACGCGGGCTCAAACAGCGTGCAACAGGAACACTTTGCGTCTGCCATCGCTATCCGCCGTGTCAATAACCTTATGGCAGCCGTCACACCACCTACTCGGGTGGGTCACATCCTGGCAGCCTGCCCTTCTGGTGAAGAGCATGATTTTATCTTGCTACTGGCAACCTACCTGCTTCGAAGAGCCGGTTGGGATGTGATTTACCTGGGGGGGAACGTACCGCTCGAGGATCTGGAATTTACCATCCAGACTACGATGCCGGTCATGGTGATATCGGCTGCTCAGATGCTCAATAGTGCGGCCTCCCTAAGGATAATGTCTGAATATCTCATGACCAGAACAATCCCGCTGGCATATGGAGGTGGAATATTTAGTCGCGTTCCAGGATCTACCCAATGCATCACAGGATATTACCTGGGTACGAATATCGCCATGCTGCCAAAGATACTCGAACAATTGGTCACAGAGTCGCCTTCCATGCCAATCGCACAACCCGTTTCACCTGAATACACTCAAACCTTGAAGATATTTCTTCAGGATGAAGCAGTTATTACCAGCCAAGTACGGGCACAGATGCAAACAGAGCTTATTGAGCCAGTCTATTTAGAGATTGCCAACGCCAATCTGACCCGCATGGTTGCTTCCGCCTTGATCCTTGGTGACATCAACCTGCTGGACCATTCCATTGAATGGCTGAATGGTCTGCTTGAAAAACGTGGATTCTCGACATCGGTGGTGCTGCAATTCTATACAGCCTACCTGCAGGCTGTACAACGCAACCTTGGAGATGAAGGCAAAATTATCCTGGGTTGGCTTTCCAGGCTGAATCACCCCCGTGGTTAAAAACGTAAATAAAAAATAATAATTACAGGTACTGCTATGAAAAAGAATACCGTCATCCAGAGTGCCATCACGAAATCAGTCACCCGCCAGGAGGTGGGAGGTGTTCTCGGTATCACTACCTCGCTAGAAGCGGTAACGCGTGTTATTGCGCCTTCAGCTGGTGGCTATTTGCTCCAGAATCTCGGCCTTTGGGCACCCGGTGTATTCAGCGCCGTCCTGATGGCCATAGCCGTGGTACTTGCCTACTGGCGCATCATCCTGCCCTCCCAGGCGGAGCGAAAAGCAATGGAAACGAAGCCTTCCTATGGGTGATCTGAGCACTGCGATTTGGTGGATCAGGCGTGACCTACGCCTGAGTGATAACCAGGCGCTTACGACTGCCATTCGTCATGCAAGCGTGGTCATCCCGGTATTCATCCTCGATCCAAAGGTACTTAATTCTCATCAGATGGCTCAAAACCGGGTAGCTTTCCTGTTCGAGGGTTTAGGTGCACTTGATTCTGATCTGCGTAAGCGGGGAAGTGCTCTCATCCTTCGGAAGGGCAACCCACTTGAGGTGCTCTCCAGCCTTCTCCGTGAAAGCGAGGCAACAAGCATCTTCGCACAGGCGGATGTATCTCCGTATGCCAGGCAACGCGATGAAGGCGTGAGGCGCGAACTGCCGTTAACACTTACACCTGGGATCACCGCCCACTCGCCAGAATTATTAACCAAGCCAGATGGCTCACCCTACACGGTATTTACCCCCTTTGCCAGAAGATGGCACAGCCTGCCATTTCCTGACAAACCGCTCCCACCCCCAGATTGGCGTTTAGTGATGCCTCAAGTTGCCAGTTTGGATATATTAGATTTGCCGCAACATACGGGACTGAATAACTTTCCCGCGGGTGAGACGGAGGCTCAGAGGCGGTTAGAAGCCTTCACCGATTCAGATATACACCATTATGCCCAGGCACGTGATCGCATGGATTTAGACGGCACATCCCAACTTTCACCCTATCTGCGGTTCGGGATGGTGTCAGCCCGTCAGGCAGCCTGGGCAGCACGGGAAGCTGGTGTGCATGCTAAAGATAGCATCGCCCGGATGGGAGCTGAAACCTGGCTGAATGAACTGATCTGGCGTGAATTTTACGCCACCATCCTCGATCATTTTCCAGCTGTTCTCAGCACAGCTTTCAAGCCTGAGCTGCGGAGCATACATTGGCGGGATGATCCTGCTGGATTCGCTGCCTGGGCAGAGGGTCGCACGGGTTACCCGGTGGTGGATGCTGCGATGCGTCAGCTGAATGCAACCGGGTGGATGCATAACCGGGCCCGAATGATTGCTGCCTCATTCCTGGTTAAGGATTTGCTGATTAACTGGCGCTACGGTGAACAATACTTCATGCAGCACCTACTGGATGGTGAGCCGGCTTCGAACAATGGTGGCTGGCAATGGACGGCGGGTACGGGTACGGATTCTGCCCCATACTTCAGGGTATTTAACCCTGTACTGCAGGGGAAGAAATTTGATCCGCATGGTAATTACGTTCGCCGTTGGGTTGCAGAGCTAAGCAACGTGCCGGATGAGTTTATTCACATGCCTTGGCTGATGCCGGGAGAGATACAAGCCAGGGTGGGCTGTGTGATCGGGAAAAATTATCCCAGCCCGATTGTTGATCACGATATGGCACGCAAGCGAGTGTTGGAGGCTTATCGAAGATGAATGATCAGGTTGGGAATTAAATACGGGCTAATGAAAACCAGGTTTGCTTTGGCTGGTGGTCTGATTGGCCGAAAATATACCATATTAGAAATGAAAGTGAGAATTTAAAATGAAAGATACTTTACGACAAATCTCTGTTATCCTGACCATCCTGGCTACCATCGTGGTCAATGCGCTTGCCAATGCGCTGCCCATCAATGGGCAAAACACCGGCCAAATCTCCGACCGCTTCCAGGTATATTTTGTACCTGCAGGTTATGTGTTTTCTATTTGGGGACTGATCTACCTGGGGTTGATCGCATTTGCGATTTTCCAGGCTCTACCTTCTCAACGCGAAAATCCCCGTCTGCGCAAAGTTGGCTGGTGGATTGCCCTCGGAGGTCTCGCGAACATCGCCTGGATCTTCCTATGGCACTATGAACAATTCCCTCTGACGGTCATCGCCATGCTGGTATTGCTTGGCAGCTTAATCCTCACCTACTTGCAGCTGGAAATTGGCCGTGGCAAAGTCTCTGCTACTGAGAAGTGGGCAGCACACCTGCCATTCAGCATCTACCTGGGCTGGATCACGGTGGCCACTGTAGCAAATATTACCAGCGTGCTTGATTATGTTAAGTGGAATGAGTTCGGGATTGCCCCTGAGATTTGGATGGGAATCGTCTTGTTGGCAGTGCTGGTGATTACTGGCCTGATGAATTTTACCCGTAGAGATGTTGCCTACGCAGCGGTCATTCTGTGGGCATTGGCAGGCATTTCATTCAAGTTTGCCAGCATACCGGCAGTAGCCATACCCACCTGGATCACTTTTGGATTAGTGGTAATTACGCTGGTAATGGCATTAATTCTGCGCAAGAGATCCATATCGGTCAATGCGACGCAAGAATCAGCTGGTGGTGCATGAAGCGTTCATTCAGGCATGCAGGAATTTTTGCGCTGGCGGGTGGGTTGACTACCCTGATGGTTGGCCCGTTTCTCATCCCGGTAGCACCTCTGAAGGGCACTTTCCAGCCGAGGGAACTGGCTGATGATGATTCGGAGTTCATTGAGATCAACGGATTGGATATCCACTTAAAAAGGATGGGGCAGGGTGAGCCAGTATTCTTGCTCCTGCATGGGTTTGCTGCCAGCCTGTACTCCTGGCATGCGGTGATGGAACCTCTCAGCCAATTGGGTACCGCCATTGCATTCGACCGCCCGGGATTTGGTCTTTCGGAACACCCTCTCACCTGGAAGGGACGGAACCCGTACAGTTCTGAAGCGCAGGTGGAGCTGGTGATAAGTTTGTTAAATCACTTCGGGGTGGAAAAAGCTATTTTGGTTGGCAACTCAGCCGGAGGGACGGTCTCCATGCAGGTGGCACTGATGCACCCTGAACGGGTTGCTGCCCTAATCCTGGTTGATCCGGCGGTGTATATTGGCAAACGAGTACCCGGATGGTTACACTACCTGCTTGACACGCCACAAATGCGCCATCTGGGTCCATTACTCTCCCGCCAACTCCTTAAACATGGACAGGATCTGATTAAGCTGGCCTGGCACGATCCGTCAAAGCTGCCCATCGAAATGGTTGAATATTATCAAAAACCCTATAAGGTGGAGAATTGGGACAAGGCACTTTGGGAATTCACCCTCGCTAGCCGTCCTACTGGGCTAGCGGAACGTCTGGATGAAATCACCTTTCCAGTCCTGGTGGTCACCGGTGATGAGGACCGTATCGTACCGACTGCTGACAGCCTGCGATTGGCAGATGAGCTACCCAATGCCACTCTGGAAGTGATCGCCGAAGCCGGTCATATTCCACATGAGGAGCAGCCGCAGATATTTATGGAAGCGGTCAAAGGTTTTATTAACATAATATTCAACAGTCATAAAAAAACCTCCTGGATGTCTTCCAGGAGGTTTCGTTAAGACTTGATCTGCTTAGGATCCTGTGGAGATGGCTCCACATTGAGATTGGCAAAAAGGATCCGTAAAATTTGCTCCATTCATGCCCCGGCAAAAACGTACTGCAAACATCCTTTCATTCCTGCTGTTATTGCGATGGCATTCGGATGGGAGATGCTTAATGAAAAGTGCTCCCGATCCATATTCAGGTATTTTATGGTTTACGGATGCCGCTCGACCCAATCTGAAAATGCGTAATAATTCGATGGGTGTCGCTCGATCCAATCCGAACCAAAATATGTTTTCTGTATCGAAATCGCGCGCGGGTATAACTCATTGATGTAGTTGGGTCGTGCCTGTATGATTGAATTCACCAGGTTAGTGTTGGCTGAGGAGGCTGCGAATATGCGAGGGACGTAATTCACTCCCAGGAATACCAGGACAATTGCTAAAACCCCGAAAGCAACCGCGACCTTGAGTATGGTTTTTGTTGACATAATAATCTCCTTTGTATTTTTGGTAATTATTAAGCAGGTAATTAGTCTAATGTTTCCCCCATTAAAACTAGACAATTATGATGTTATTTGTATTAATACTAATATATTTGGATGAGAAATTTATGATTGTGGGGTTAAGAATTTTCTGATAACAGTCGTGAATTTGTTAGAAGGTAAATAAAGTTAAGAACATACATAATGATGGAGACAATCTGTAAGGTCTTATGCCGACAAGGTCAAACATGTTTACCTTATGTCAAAGAATTGTAAGGATGGTATCAGACTGCCGTATGCCGCATAGACCAGAGGAACGCCATAAAAATGGAAAAGGATTAAAACTCCTTGAGATGAATTCGGTGTGCGGGAAGGTGGGTAACGGACCCTATCTGGATGGATGCTTTTCGAGCTTCCAAAAATACTGGGTAAATCGCTCGAATAAAGAAACCTCCTGACAGTTATATCAGGAGGTCTTTTTTTAACAACCCTGGTGTTAATATCCTCCCGGTTAAATTTTATCCATGGGATAGATTGCCTCAAAACTTGAGATCATGGCACAATTCTTTTGACGGGGCAACTCTCAACCAGCTAAATGGTTTCATCCAAAGACATCACTTTGATGCCTGTTCAGCCCTTTGCCAATGAACCAATGCGCCATAAAATACCTTTCCATCCCCAGAGATATTTTTTACCATGGATTCGAATGGAATTCCCAGGTCTAGCACTGCTTTATCAAGTATTTGCACCCGGTCATCCATCCCTTCAGTGTTCTCCCTCGTGTCGAGTCCAATACAAGAGCCCTTCACGGAGCCAGCCACTCAGACTGCGCTATAGGGAGAAAATCTACATTGATATTAGCTTACATTGATGAAATCTAAATGATATGGGGTTAAAAATAACCTATATATCAAGATGAACTTCTTTGCCGTATTGAAGCGGAGAAAAGTAAAAATTAACTCGAAAATATCGAAAAACCTGAGTGATTCTTATAGCGGGGGTTCTTTCAGCGCTTGCATTGCCATAGTAATCGCCTTATCAATGGGAATGTTTTGACCTTCAGTATAACCTTTGCCCCATAGATCGGCATTCATCGAAGACCTGACCTGCGATATGGAGTCATCATAGAGTTTGCGGGTATTCAGCCACATAAAAATCCCAGGCGAATCGAGGTAAGGGATGGTGGCGCCGCATAATCGTGCGGCCAACTCCAACTAGGAATTGTTCTCGTGTTGAGCCCCAGAAATATTCACCTTCCGCTTGGCAATTAGGGCAGCTGTCCCTACCAGGGAGATCAGCATGATGCCAGACGAAGGAACTGGCAAGAATAATCCAGTGTTTTTTATTCTATGATTACAGGACTGATATGCTTCGATGAGGACTCAAATCAAGGATTATCGTATTCTTGCAATCGTGCTAAGATAAGTCTATGCTAAAAAAGGGTAGGCGGAATAAACGAGCGTAGTATGATCTTGCCCGGATACTGGAGAGACCGCTATGCTTTGGGGAGACAGATAGCGGATTAGCATAGTCGAGCGGATTACCAACGCTGGTCAATACGCATGGGTGAAGATGAGATTCAGGTATAAAAAACCAATTGTTTGCGTAGCTGAAGCTGAAGATGGGACCATGATATGAACTTACCGATTGAAACTGAGAACCTCGGGAAACATTACCGAAATGTAAAAGCCGTCGAGCATCTATCACTGCGGGTAGCAGAGGGAGAGATTTACGCTTTTCTCGGCTTGAACGGCGCAGGAAAAACAACGACCATCCGGATGCTGCTAGGGATGATCAAACCTACCAGCGGATATGCCAAGGTGTTTCAGACCAGGGTACGTATGGGTGACCGTGAACCCTGGAAATCGGTGGGCTATATGGTAGAGGATCCGCACGCCTATCCGGAGCTGACGGTGTATGAGAACCTGGAAGTCGCCCGTCGCTTGCACCCAGGCACCCCATCCAAGGCGGTGGGACAAATCATCGAGCGATTAGGATTGGGCGCATACGCAGACCGCCGGACGGGGACTCTTTCTCACGGCAATGCGCAGCGGCTGGGGTTAGCCAAAGCCCTGATCCATGACCCAAAGTTGCTCATCCTGGACGAGCCAGCTAACGGACTTGACCCAGCCGGGATCGTCGAGATCCGTCAGTTACTGCTCGAGCTGACCAGTGGACGTGGTGGAACGGTCTTTATGTCGAGCCATATCCTGGCCGAAGTCTCCCGCCTGGCAGGGCGGATCGGGATTATCCACAATGGGCACCTGCTGCAGGAATTAAGTACCGATGAGCTGGAGAATAATCGAAAGAGGCGGCTTTTGGTGCGGGTGCGGGATGTCGAGGCAGCTTACCAGGCGTTGATCGCTGCCAATCAGCCTGCCGAGCTACTCCAAGATGGAAGGATAGAGATTAAAACTGCTGCTTCAGTCGAACGACCGGATGAAATAAACCAGATGCTCGTCAACGCAGGGACAGTGCCGACCCAGCTGATGGTTGAAGAAGAGGAGCTGGAGCAGTATTTCCTCCGTTTGGTGGGAATGGATGGAGGAATGCAAAATGAATAGCCTTTCAGACATGGTTTGGATAGAATTTCGGAAAGCATTCCGTTCCAGAATGCCTCTTTGGACCAGCCTTGGATCACTATTTATGCCCCTGGGTGTGGCTTTATTAATTTTCCTGGCTAGAAACCCGGAGCTTACCAGGAGGCTTGGCCTGATTAGCGCCAAAGCCGACCTGATGGCATATTCGGTAACAGATTGGTCATCCTACCTGGTATTGTTTTCCGAGATCATTTCAGCCGGTGGTTTCTTCTTTTTTGTCATGGCGATTAGCTGGGTATTTGGGCGCGAATTTGCCGATGGCACGCTGAAAGATATGCTCGCTGTGCCAGTTCGACGATCAAGTATCCTCCTGGCGAAATTTATTGTGACCATTACCTGGTGTGTAGTTATTGCGATCATTATTTTCATTATTGACCTGCTCTTCGGTTTTCTCATCCAGCTACCGGGAGGCTCAACCAGCGTTATTCTACATGGTAGTGTAGTCACATTACTCACAGTATGTATGGTTATTGCAGTCGTTCTGCCATTTTCGCTCTTCGCCAGCATGGGGCGAGGCTATTTGCTGCCAATGGGGGTGGCGGTTCTCACGCTGATCACGGCTAACTTATTGATGGCGGCGGGGTGGGCTGAATACTTCCCGTGGGGGATACCCTTACTTTATTCAATGGGAGATAGCTCACTGACAGCAACTAGCTATTGGATTGTGGTTATGACCAGCCTGGGAGGGATGATGGCGACATTTATCTGGTGGAAATATGCCGATCAGAACCGATAGGGATCAGAGGTACTATATGGCGGTTGATAGAGCACTCGAGAAAGACCACAAAGGCAGATAAGGTTAACTGTCCCGTATTGCGATGTGATGGCCAGCCAGAGGATAAGATAACAGGTTAGCGGATAAGTTACACTTCCACTTGCAATATTCAATAAAATTGGGGAGGAGTAAGAAAAAACGCGATATTCCTAATCAGCTGGCGATCGATTTAACGACAGCCAACAATTCCTGGCTTTCTTGCAGCCAAGGCAGGGGATTGGTGGTGGTTCTCAGATATTGAATCGTCCCACTTTGGTCAATGACGATGGATGCAGTGCGCTGGAGGAAGAACTTGATCCCCAACCCATATTGGTGGTAAATCTTTCGCTCTGGGTCTGAAAGGACCGGGAACGGCAAATGCAGGCTGTCAGCATAGCGTTTGGCTTTTTCAACCGGAGCCGCCAAGATCAAAAGAATCTCACAATTTTCAGCCTTGAAAGCATTATAAAGCCGACCCAACTGGGCGGCATGGCTGCGGCATTGCATTCAGTTGTATTCGCGTACGAAGAACAAATAGACTTTGCTTTTGGTACGGTAATCAGCCAACGCAATCTTGGAGCCGTTGCTTGATGGCAGGCTGAAGATCTGGGGCTAAAGTTCCTTTAGCTAGATCAGCAGAGGCAGTCATAATTTATCCCAAGTTCTTTGATAATTTTACTTAGCATACAACATATACTACGTAAATATATAACTACCTGGATTTACTTTCTGATCGTTGCCAGGTCTAAAACTCCTCTCGGTTGAAGCGCCATAAGCCAATCAAAGTAAAGACTATACTTTCGAGCGCAATAACCAATAGCAAGATCAGGTGGTCTGATTGCACCGGAATTCCCAAGGCAAGCGATAGCACCAGTGGGTTTGTGTTTCCGATGGGCACAACCAGGTTCCAGGGGAGAAAATAACGCAAGGAGGGCACAAAACCAAGGATATTCTGTTGCAAGAATAGTATTGCCAGGGGAATACCGATGACCGGTCCCCGGTTGTTGAAAAAAGTGCCCAGCATCAAGGTCAGTGATAGAAAGAAAAAGTGGCTGATGAATACCACTCCCATGGCCCCGATGAAACCTAATGGGTTCAGCAGGGATTTATGAACGATTGCAATGATGGTGAAGGATATGCAGAAAGGCACGATGATCATGGTCACCATAACACCGACACTATTGGCAATGACCTTGGAAAGAACGAAGGCCAGGCGTGTCAATGGTTTGGAGAGCACCCAGGAGGCGGTGCCTTCCCTTTTCTCCCCAACAATGGTGTCTTGCATGATGATGACTACCCCGACTGCTGGAAACAGGCCGGTGAATATGAAGGATATCATCAGTAGCTCCATAATAGTTGGTGATACCCGACCGAGTGTGACAATGATTGCAGCCATGCCTCCCCAGATCAGGCAGTGAATCCACCAGGTTTTGGTTTTAAACCACCTGGCCAGTCCACTGCGAAGCATATTGCTCAAACCGCGAGTCCAGCCAGTACCGCTTACCAGCTCAAAAGCCTCATTTCCCGACATTCTGGCCTCCCTCGATAACTTGCATGAACACATCTTCAAGCTCATATTGCTTGCGGCGGAATTCTGTTACCACCACGGGGTCGTTAACCAGCAGCTTGAGCAGATGGTTCTCGGCAGCTTCTGGATCGGTCACGCTTACCTGCCAGATACTCCCGCCGTCAGATTGACTGGATTTAATGCTAGTGACCCAGGGTTGGGATTGGACCTGCTCGAGCGACGCCTCGACCTGGCCTTTCAGGTGAATGATATAAACCACCCCCTCACTTCCTGCTAGCAGTTCTTCGATCGGTCCCTGAGCTACCAGCTTGCCTTTGTTCAGGATGACGACTGTATCACTCACGCGCTCCACATCATCCAGGATGTGGGTGGAGTAAAAGATGGTGGAATACTTTCGCAGCTTCGACATCACCTCCAGCACGTCTCTGCGACCCAGTGGATCAAGGCTGGCGGCTGGTTCATCGAGAATGAGCAAGTCGGGATAATTCACCTGAGCTTGGGCAATCCCCAACCTTTGCCGTTCTCCACCCGAAAAGGTCTTGATGGGTCGGTCAGCTTTATCCGCCAGGTCAACCAGCTCGAGCATCTCTTCCACCCGGTTTTCAATTGCAGCCTTAGGCCCCTTGAAGAAAAACCCAGCGGTAAAGCGCAGGGTCTGGCGGGCTGACATGTATTCGTAAAAATGGGGTTCCTGGGGCAGATAGCCAATGCGAGAGCGGATAGCTACACTCTGGGTTACGCTGTCCATGCCAAAAATATTGGCACTTCCCGCCGTAGGTCGGGTGAGCCCGAGCATAAGCTTGATGGTGGTGGTTTTCCCGGCGCCGTTAGGTCCTAAGAAACCGAAAATTGAGTTATGGTGCACCTTTAAGTCGAGCGAGCTGAGCGCCTGGGTATCCTTATACAATTTGCTAAGGCCATGTGTCTCGATGACATACGGACTGGATAGGCTCATAACACTCCTCCTTATATGCACGTATTCTGTACTTATTTTACATGATATTATTTAAATCTAGCTAAAGTATGCTTAGAATTATTCTCCAGGTTTGACCCCCGAAGTATGTTCGTACGTGATGGACTTCTATCTCAAAAGCGAGGAGCCAGCCTTATCGGAAGGCTGGCTCCCTCAATCCATCTGATAATTCTTATCTTACTTAGTGTGTGGACCTGGACCTACAGGTTGAGTAAAATGGCAGACTGTGCATTCGGTCAATGTCCCGGAGTGTCCTTGAAGCTGATTGAACTTGATTGCATCGTTTGGCTCCCCGCTGGTAGCAATGGCGTGTGTGCTATCATGGCAGGCTTCACAATAGACGCCCCCATGACCTTTTGAAAACCGGTATAGGGCCTGGTCTTGGTTGAATTCTTGCGTGTCGGTAGGTGTATGACACCCATCACAGCGTGGTTCGTTCAACCAGGGATTCGGATTTTGTTTTACAATTTCCATCCCACCATGACAATCGATACAGTTCATCTTTCGGGTAGGATCGATTGGCGAAGTTACGTTTAGAGACATCGCATCCCGCAAGCACTTTGTCGTAGGACCAGGATGGCATGAGTAACAACCGTCCGTGGTATTTGGTATTTCTTCGGCATGTTGATCATGCATTGCATTGGATAAGCTGGGTACCCCAACGACACCAGGTAACCCGAGTGCGTTTGAGCTGTGGCATCTGGCGCATAAAACAGGGCGGCTATTGAGTAGATTCGTGTTTTCTTGGCTGTCATGAAGCGCAAGGATATTCAATTCGACCCGTGGCTGAGTTCCACCCGGATCTTTGCCCGTTGCATGACAGGTATCACAGTGCATCTCTGTGGAAACCGGGGCTACAACAGTAAGTGTTGCCAGAACCTCATTGGTTCTAATGTCAAAAGCAGTTAATTGTGCCAACTGGTATGGGTAGGGTACTGTCGGAGCGCTATCCCTAAATTCAGTTAGAGGTATGCCCTCAGCCACAAAATAGTCATTTCGCACATCCATAACGTCTGCCATCCCCTTACCTTTTAACCCGACATTGTCTGGCAGCTGAACACCGAAGAGTTGTGCCTCATAATTCCAAAAATCCGTCTTGTTGGACGAAATCGTATTATCGGGAAATGCATATTGGACCCGGATTCCATTGGTGACGATTTGAGGAGGGTCTCCACGTTGGATGACTTGAGCCCATAGAGTATTGTATGGGGGAAGGACTGCTAAATCCTGGAAATCATGGTTGTAGCAATGCATACCCAGGTCATTCCAACCTATCAGGATGTAGGATAAGTGGGTATTCTGAACCAATGGCAGGTAGACGGTAGAGCTGACCGCTGCTTGACTATCAAAGGTAAAACTAATTGCAAGAAGAAGGAGGATTGCTGATAAAACCACTATCAGTTTTACCTGGCGAACTAACAACAATTTAATCTTTGTGATTACTTGGATTTTATGCATTGATTGCCTCCCCAAAAATAACCTTGCACCAAATGCACTTTAATTGTTTATATCACGCAAACCAGTTAAATTTCAGGTTAGAAAAATTAAAGGAACATTAATCAGGTAAGATACTGGTGCTGATTGAGCCCTTCACGTACTTTCTCTGGTAATGATGATCCACCTACGGCCAGGGAATGGGTACCGGGTCGGTGTAGCCGTGCTTTTCGACGGTGTATAGCAGGCCATTTGAGGTTTCAGAACAGGTGGTTTCATCGGTAAAAGTATAGGTGCTATCCATGGTTGCCACGGCCATCCATATGAGAATGCCATCCTGGCATAAATTTGCCTCAATCATGTAGCCGCGGTTATCATCTTCGGTCATATTAACCGGCTGCCAAAAAACCGTTACCGAATTGCCATCCCGCATGCTGGTGATACCTGTTGGTGGACCGTAGAGGGTGGAATGAGGCAATCGAACAGGAGCAACACGCAATGTGAAGATATCACCATGGATTTCCACCACGGAGGCTGAGATCCAGCACTGGTAGGGGATATTATCCGGCTGGATCCACAGCCAGGTGCCCGAATCGTTTCTGCCCCACACCGTGCCGGTGTCACCGGTATACATCCCCCAGGCATAAAGATACGCCGTCCCCGGACCATAACGGCAATTGGATTGCATCAAAGCCGTGATGGTGGGGAAGGAATAGGTAGGCGTTGGCGTGATGGAAGGGGTAAGGGTCGACGTGGGAGTACGGGTTCGGGTGGCGGTACGGGTAATGGTGGCTGTCACCGTCAGCGTAGGAGTGTTAGTGAATGTAGGGGATGGCGTATAAGTAGCTGTAAGCGTGGGGGAGGCGGTGGCGCTGGCTGTATTTGTTGGCGGGATGGGTGAGGCAGCGCCAGAAGAGTTACAGGCAGTCAGTAATATGCTCAGGAGGATGATTGGAAAGCTTTTTAAAATAGTTAGCGGCATTTGGTATTTCCTGGGCAGGTTTTACCGATGCTTAGCCCGCTAAATCTTTCAAGGTACTAAAAAGCTGTGTGGCAGTTAAACGACGCATAAGGCGCAGGTTGAGGCGTAAGTATAAGTTGGGCTTCTCAGGTCGGACTACCAGGCGGATCACACTTGTTCCGTGAGCGGCTAAAAATGCCTGCACCTTGCCAGACTGTAATGAGCCTGGCTTAGCCTCGACTGCGATTTGCAGCCCTTGGATCTCCTCCGCCATGGTTAGAGCCGGTTTCTCCTTATCGCTCAGGCGGCTGGCAAACTGACGATTGCCTTTGCGGGCAACTTCAACGGATTGTTCGGGCCTGGATTGATAATTGACCCACACGACCAGCTCATCGCTCCTGCCTTGAAGCATGTGAAAAATCCAGAAGAGTATATTTTCGCGTGGGGCGAGCAGATAAACTGCCTCAACATTTTTGAGAGGTGCGGAGGCCTGGCTCACTTCCAACCGCCCGCCAGTAGCCATCCCGGGTAATTTTTCGCCGAGGCTCACCTCACCCACGGAGGATAAGCCCAGCTTGAGCCATCTAAATATCTGCTCAGCACGCTGGCGATTATAGAAATAACCCAGGATATAACCCAGGATCAGGACGGAACATGCGATAATTACCACCCATTGACCTGTATTCAAATTCATCCCATCCTCCTTCATAATCCGCTAAAGAGCAATGCCCTAAAAAATTCGTTGTGGCAGCTAACTGCCACAACGAATTATACAGGGTTATATTTTTAGTTTGAGCCTTAATTGTAAAGCAGGGCAACCATGCGGTTGAGCATATCCACACCGCGTACTTCGGTTTCAAGCAGAGGCAGTGAAGCGCGCACCCGGTTGCCAAATTCCTGGTCGATCTTCAGCATGTAGGCGTCCTGCATCGCCACCCGGTTCTTCACAAAATCTGGAGAGTCATCCTTGACGCTCTGCCTGTCAATGACCATATTTACTATCACCCCACCCACCGGGATGTCGAACTCACGGAACCAATCGATAAAGCGGGTGACCACGGCAATGGGCAGCGCTTCGGGCAAGGTGACAAAGAAGAACGAGGTTAGTGCTTTGTCGGTGAGTAGCTCTTTGGCGCGCGCCATACGTGAACGCATATGCAACAGGTAGTCCATCAGAGGGTCTTTTTCTTTTTTCTTCTTGCTAAATGAAAGCAAGTCCTTCAGGCTGGTGGCTTCCTCGCGGCTTTGCACCATCTTGTTGACCCACATGGAATATACGCTCGACATGCCCAACAAACGACGGGCATTGGCAGTTGGGGCGGTGTCGAAGACGTAAGCGTCGTACTCGTTGTCGAACATCAGGTCGATCATGTTCTCGAACATGGCAGACTCTTCAAACGACGGGTTCATGGTTGCCGATTCGACAAATTCATCCGCTTTGGTCTTGATATCGGCGAACTTCAGGAACCATTCGATCTTCTCTTGGATCTCACGCTTTGACTTTTCGATGGTTTCTTTCGTATCAATTTCATATGCCCACAGGTTGGGCACACCAGTGACGGGTGTTTTCTTGCCAAATACATCCTGACCGAGCAGGCTGCTGAGCGAATGCACGGGGTTGGTGGAAGCCAGCAAAGTGCGTTTGCCCTGCGTGGTAGCTGCAAATATCGCACCAGTGCCGGCTAGAACAGTCTTACCCACCCCACCCTTGCCGCCAAAGAAGAGATACTTCAGTCTGGCGTTCTCAGCCATGTATTGTTTCATAGGAATTTCAATGGGTACCATAGCTCACTTTTCCGATCCGAACAGTGCATCTGCGACGCGCTCGATCATGGGTAATCCGGTGATATCGCGCTCAAATTCGGGCACATTGGTTAATACATCATTACCAAATACTTGCTTGATCTCTGCCAGGTACTTCGTCTGCATTTCCATGCGGTTGCGTAGATAATCAGGGATATCCTGAGAGGCAAGTTCTGCGGGGATGACGCGATTCACGATGTAACCCGCCAGAGGAACATCGAATTTGGCAAACAAACCAGCCGCCTTTTTGGTATCCAAGATGATCATCTCTTCCGGGATGAGCACAAAATAAAAAGCAGTCTTTTCTTTGTCAGTAAGGATGCTGGATGAGGCATTGATGCGGTGCTTGATATACTGCAGCTCCTGGAGGATTTTATCCTCCTCAGTCTCTTTATCGCGTTTCATCACGGCAGCCACTTGCCCGTACTCAGCCATTTCCTCACGCAGACCAGTGATCTTATCAATCCACTGGTCGTAAACCGATGCCATGCTAAGATAATACAGGGCATGGCCAAGGGGGACCAAATCATAGATGTAATAATCATATTCCCCACTGATCACGATATCCACCACCTCATCGAAGATGGCGCTCTCTTCCATGGCCGGCTCAGCTGCGGCAGCCTGAATATAGTTTTCAATCTCTTCAGGCACTTGATCCAGCCCATACATGTCCAGGATTTTTTGGCGGATCTCACCCTGGTATTCACGAATGCGCTGGTCGGCATCGATTTCCTGAGCGAACAGGTTGGGCATGATTTCAACCGGTCCTTTACCGAAAATGTCGCGCTCGAAGATATCGGAAAGGCTGGCTTGCGGGTCCACCGAGAAGACCAGCACTTTGAAACCTTTTTTCGCCAGCCAATAACCTGCAGCGGCGCTGAAGGTCGTTTTTCCGAGCCCACCTTTACCGCCAAACATGACATAGCGCCGGTTGGGATTCTTTTCAAATATCTCTGCCAGTGACATGGTATGCTCCTATGCCAGCGCGTCCGTCAGGTCTCTCTCACGCAGCATCCGGCGCTTCCAGGTGCTGATCTGAGGGACCACATACGGCAGTAGACGAAGGCTGTAATACGGCGGAAGGATGGGAATCCCCAGCAGGTCACCCATGGTGATCAGGATGAACAGATGCTCCATGCTGCCGCGTGTCTTGAGGGCGAAACGTGCCATATCGTGGCCAGCCATGCCATACAGCACACTTTTAAAATTATCTAATAACCCAGGTTTCTTTTCTTTTTCTGTCATACAATGCTCCTTAATAATTTGATAAACACAAGGCTGTTCGCCTTGATAATGCTCAAAGTAATCATACGCTTATGTGATTTCCTGATCACACAGATCGGTCAGGTCACGTTCGCGCAACATGGTGCGCTTCCAGCGATTGATATCAGGGACGATATATGGAAGGAGGCGCAAAGTGTAATAGGGCGATAGGATCGGAATCCCCAAAAAATCTCCAAACACGATCAGGATAAATAAATGTTCAATATATGAACGCTGCTTGTTCAGATCTCTCACCATCTCATAGATGGTGGCGCCATATAACATCTGACCGAGCGTTTTAAACGCCGTCCTTAGGAGATTGGCCGAGCGATGGCGCACTAATTGTATAGTTAACATGTGCCTTTTGAAAGTGTGGTAATTATAGTGCAGATTTACTGATTTCCACGGCAGCCTGGATCTGTCCTTCCAATTTATCGGTATCCCAGCCTGCCATTTTACTTTGCCCGTTGACAAGAAAGGTGGGGTAACGCCTGACGCCATGCCGGATCGAGCGCCACAACCCTTGCAAGGAGCGCGGGTCCCATATCCGGATTTGCACAGCATCTTGATAGCGGTTGGCCAGGTCGAATATGGTGGCAGATAAGCGCTTGAATTCATCCTGCCATTCTGGCGGGTATTCATCCAGACCTCGCTCGTGAGGTGCCTGACCCAGGTCAGCCTGCGCCATCATCACCTCACAGGTTGTACATATCCCCCATCCCTCTGGGACGGGGTAAAAGACATCGATTTGAACAGGTTTCATGCTCAGTAAATTGGAATGTGCGACGTGCCCCTACGGCACGTCGCACATTATGACCAAGTAACTTTATACTTGAACCTTGACAGGTTCGGGTTTAGGCTGGCGGAATGCCTTCCAGGCGTCCCACGCCAGGATTAATGCGGTCACGATCAGAATCAGTGCCACTGCACCGATAACCACCTGGGCGGTGATATATTGGCCAACGTTCGCAATCTTATTTGCAGCGGCGTCGGCTGTCTTGGGCAGGTTGATGAAGAAAGCTTCATAAGCCTTGTACAGCAAGGCACCGATGGTAGTGATGAACATGAATATGAATGGCCAGAAGGTCCACTGGTAATTCTTTCCCTTGTTCTTCAGCCATAGGGTTACCAGCAGTAAGGCAAGAGAGGCCATTAATTGGTTGGCTGCACCGAACATCACCCAGATCTGCAGGAAAGGTACGAACCAGATCAAGGCCAGGGTGAAGACCAGGGCGAGGATCGTCCCAACGTGGACATTCTTCATGATGGGCATCTTGTCACCCAGCGCTTCAGAAGAAGCAGCACGCATGAAACGTACCACCAGGTACATGATGGTGAGAGCCATCAAGGTCAGGAATATCCCTCCGTAAGCTTGCCCCAGATTCATTGGAATCCCCACTTTGTTCATGAACGCAGCCAGTCCATTGGAGAACACATTGGCAGGAGCTGCACCACCACCTGCTTTTACGTATCCATCATAGCTGCCCCAGGCAACCGTAGCGGTCAGGAAGGCGACGATGGCGAAGAACATCTCCAGGAACATGGAGCCGCCACCTACGTACAGGGCGTCAGTTTCTTTCTCAAGCTGGCGGGCAGTTCCTGAGGAAGAAACCAGGCTGTGCCAGCCCGAGATGGCGCCACACGCAATGGTGACGAACAAAATTGGCCAGAGTGGACCCAGTCCTGGCACGTTGAAAGTTCTAAATGCTGGGAAATCTCCCATACCCGGGTGCCAGATTAACAGGCCGATGACACCCGCCAGGATGCCCAAGCTGACGATCCAGAAAGCGACATAGTTGATCGGCTGTGCCCAACGCCAGATGGGGAGCACGGCTCCGAAGTAGCATATGACCACCATCAACAGGCTGCCAATCAGCTTGGCCTGGGTTACCGTTAGAAACAGGTTTGGACTTACCAGAGCCTTGGTTTCGGGGTTAACGGTATAAGCAAAAATCGATGTGAAGAAATTCCTCACCGGTTCGAGTGTGCTTAACCAGATTCCAATGAAGGACAGCACAACCGTGATGACCGAGGTCAAAATAATATCCTGCTTCCACTTGTAGGTCATCTGACCAGCCAGGATGCCAACCAGAATCACGATAATCACGCCCAGTGGGACGGTGACCTTGGTGAGCAGGTTAAACCCAACCTGGACACCAAATGAGCCCATGATTAGCCACAAATAGAAGTAAATGAAGATGAGCAGAATCATGCGTGAGCGGGGCGAGATCAGCCGGTAGCTGAGGGCTCCAAAAGATTGGCCCTCCTCGCGTACACCGATCATGATGCTGGTGTAATCCTGCACCCAACCGATGAAGAAGGTTCCGACGACAATCCATAACAGCGCTGGTAGCCAGCCCCACTGCACAGCAATGATTGGCCCCAGGATGGGTCCAAGAGCGGCAATGGATTTGAACTGGTAGCCAAATAAGACGTTGCGATTGGCGGGAGTAAAATCGACGCCATCCATGAACATCTTCGCGGGTGTGGATTTCTTGTCATCCGGTTTGATAATACTGGTATTAATCGACCTGGCATATACGAAATAGCCAACGCCGATGGCAACCGCCCCAATTAAGAGTGCAACAATTGAATTCATCTATTCCTCCGTTTATTGAATTTTCAACACCTTGAAGAATTACAACCTAAGTAAAATGGCTCACCACTTTTTTGTTCGATAGGCACCTCCTTTGATATTTCGAAACGTATCATTGACAGGCCCTTGAAGCTGAGATACTATCCAATCTGACTTCATAGATAATAGAAGAGGAAAAAATGGACCTGCGTTTACTGATTGGGTTGATTGGACTGTTATACATCGTTGTTTTTGGTGTGATGGCGCTGTTAAGGCGCGAAGGACTTTCCATTCGGTTTGCAGTGGAAGCGGTGGTCTTGACTGCAATTGTGGTCATCCTGGTGTGGTTGACCCGGATTCAAATCCACCCAGTCTTGTTCCTTTTGCTGTTGTATGTGATCACCCTGCGCGTGCGGATATTGGTGGACCTGGCAAATGTCTTTGCCAGACGGGGAAACTACGTTCAAGCTGAAAGGATTTATAATCTCGCTTCTCATGTAGGGCCTGATCAAACCAGCGACCTGATCATCAAAGTAAATCATGCGATTATGTTATTGCAGAAAAACCAGCTCAATGAATCGATTTCCATGTTCACTGAAGTGCTCTCTCAAGCCAACCAGGGATATTTAGGGGTCAAGTACGAAGCGGCGGCCCATTTTAATCTTGGGGTGGCACATCTTCGAAATAATAACGCCTCAAAGGCGACGGTCGAATTTAATGCTGTGCTCGACACCTGGCCTGCCTCTCTATATGCCCGCCGCGCCCAGGAAGCGCTTGAGCGTCAACATCGTAAGAATAATCCTGTGGCTGAAGATAAGCCAGCCGACCAATAAAGTGTTCATCTGCGATACGGGAACAAAAATGCCAATGAGCTTACAAAAAGCACATTGGCATTCTTAATAATACCCGGCCAATTATCAATCCACATGTGGACCGAGGGTTTACCAGCAAGAATGTAGCAATAAATCGGATCGTATTTCATTGTAGTGAGAATCATGCCACTTGTATTGAAATACAACACCACTTACATGTACTAGTTACTGCTAGATTAAGATCTGATTAAGAAGAGTGGTGCAGATTATATCACCAAGAACTTGAATTTCTGGAGTAATTTGTTGTGAGGGGTGAGGTTTTTGATTACCGGACGCCATTGTAATCAAATATAACCATCCATCTAATCCAGCAGATTTGAAAACTGTAAAAAACCAGGTCCAACGGGGAGGATGCTATAATCCCATTTAAATGCTCAAGAAGGAGCTGGGGCTAATTTTTTGGTTAAGCTGGTAATGAGGGCTGTAGAATTCACCGACAGATTATAATTGAAAGATCAATCGGATTGGATTGAACTAGCAGGTGAGCCGGGCTGGAAGAGAGGGAGGGCGCGCCATGAAACGTAAAACTCGGATCATCGTGGGTATCGTAATTGGAGTGTTGCTGCTCCTTTTTATCATCATTGGACCAGCTGCACCGCTCTGGGCTCGATTAGGTGTAAAGCCCGTTTGCATACAAGGTGAATGGCCTCACCTAAGGTTCGTTTCGTGTGAAGAGACGGCTGCCGCACCTCCCACCGTCACTCCGTTGCCATTGCCCAGCTTGAATGGGCAGGCACCTATCCCAATTATTGTAGATGATGACGGAAGCCCGGATGGCGTGATAGCACTGCTTTATTTCTTGAACAACCCGCTGTTCGACGTGAGGGCGGTGACGATTTCGAGCGGCGAAGCTCACCCCAGCCTGTTTGCGCCACATCTCTTGCAGCTTTTGGCGGGGGTGGGCAGGGATGATATCCCGGTCGGCGCTGGTCGTGATGCCCCATTGGAAGGAAATAATGCGTTCCCTGATTCGTGGAGACAGGCCAGCGATAATTTTTGGGAGATCGATCTTCCAACAGCATCAGTCACATTAGAACCCGTCCCGGCAGCTGAGCTCATTGTGGATACCGTTAATAGCTCTCCGCAACCTGTGTTGATCTTCATCAGCGGCACGCATACCAATCTGGCGGAGGCGCTGCGCATCGACCTCGGATTAGCGAAAACATCCGGGATGTCTTTATCATGGGCGGGAGCGTTTATGTGCCGGGCAATATCCACAGCGATTGGCCTGAATTTGATAATAAAGTTGCCGAGTGGAACATCTGGGTTGACCCTGTCGCGGCCGATGAAGTATTCACATCCGGGCTGCCGCTCCACCTGATACCCCTGGATGCTACCCTGCAGGTGAGATGGACTCAATCAGATTTACCGGGCTGGAGGTCATCCAGCACACCTGAAGGAGTCCTGGCAAGTGAATTGCTGCAATGGATGCTGGATACGTGGTCACCTGAAGGCGTCTATATCTGGGATTTGGTAGCAGCTGTTCAGGCAACGAATCCCGCTGTTGTGCCCAGAGGTTTCCCTGGGCGTTGAAAATAATTACCACCTCTGGATCTGAACAAGGACGCACAGTCGCCACTCAGGACACTGCCAATGTAGGAGTTTGCCTGGACCCTGATAGTGGGCAAATAAAAGCGCTTGCAGCGTATATTATTGGAGACTAGAAACAATGATGAAACTAAGCATGCGACCCTATCTAACCGAAGACGACTTCTGGCAGATGCGTGTATTTCTTCGTGACGTTTTCATGCAAAATAACCGGCGTAAGCTGAGCTGGCCCGTTGCCCGGTTGGATTACTGGCGCTGGCATGGTATTATGAATTTGGGAGATGGCACGCTAGAAACAGGTGTGTATCTATGGGAGACTCAAGATCAGCAGCTCGTAGCCATCCTGAATCAAGAAAACGCAGGACAGGCCTTCCTGCAAATTCACCCTGCATTCAAAACTACAGTTTTGGAAGAGCAAATGATCGCCCAGGCAGAAGATTGCCTACGGGCGCCAAGCCGCAGGGGTGGGCAGGTGTTATGGGTGTGGGCTGATGCGGGTGATGCTTTACGGCAGGAAATCCTGATCAGGCGTGGCTATACACTAATTAATGAAGCCGAGGAACACCAATGGAGACGTGACCTGACCCTGCCCATCCCCGACAACCCGGTGCGAGAAGGATACATGATCCGATCTCTGGGCGATGTTTCCGAGCTGCCTTCACGCAGCTGGGCATCCTGGAGAGCCTTTCACCCGGATAAGCCTGATTCCGATTATGACCCGGATTGGTCGTGGTACCTGAATATCCAAACAGCCCCACTTTACCGCCGCGACCTAGACCTGGTAGCGATTGCCCCCAGAGGCGAGGTGGCGGCTTTCACTACAATCTGGTACGACGATGTGACTCGCTGCGGCTACTTCGAGCCCGTGGGGACCATGCCAGAGCACCAGAGGCAGGGTCTGGCGCGCGCTTTGTTATGTGAAGGTATGCGTCGTTTGAAAAAGATGGGTGCCACTCAGGCCATGACGGCTGGTGGTGAGCCTCCAGCAAATGCCTTGTACCAGTCGGTATTGGGACCGGTGTTTGATTTGAGCCAACCCTGGGAAAAGCGCTGGGTATAATCGCGAACCGTATCAATACGGTCATTTTGAGCATGCCTGATTCTATTGAAAAAAGAAGTTTAAAATATATTTTTGGAAGGGAATAGCCATGAAAACCACGCTACGCCATCTACAGGGTGAAGAAATATTGAATACCCTCTATCCATTGGCCTCCTATTCGCTGCATGCCTCGCCACCTTTCCAGAACAAAGAAGAGTGGGATACGATCGTCCGCGAGCGCCAGGGGATGTGCTGCCAGGCGCTTTTCGAAGATGAGACGGCAGTATCCATTGCTGTGAGCACACCCATGACACAAAATATGCGTGGCAAGTTATACCCGGTCTCGGGTGTTTGGGGAGTGGCAACCCATCCTGCGGCACGGCGGAAGGGATATTGCAGGCAAGTGATCGCAGGTGTGCTGTCTATGGAACGTGAAGCGGGGAAGGTGTTCTCGAATCTCTATCCTTTCCGTGAGTCATTTTACGAGCGGTTGGGTTATATATCCTACCCACTCACCAAAATCGCCAGGTTTTCTCCACTCTCCCTGTCTCCACTGCTGAAAGTCGATTTGGAAGGAGAAATCAGGCTGCAGTATTTCGGAGAGACCTACGATACCTACCGTGACTACCTTGCCGGGATGCGAGCATACACGCATGGTATGGCATTCTTTGACTTTGGTGACAGGGTGAGGGCAAACCAGAACCTGTTCTGGACAACCCTGGCAGATTTTGATGGAAAAATCGAGGGTCTCATGGTGTACCGGACTCTGGGTGAGGAGGTGTCCAAATATAATTTTTCGGCGATTCGATTTTATTATCAAACCAGCCGGGCACGTAACCTCATGCTCTGCTGGATCGCCCGGCATATCGACCAGGCTGACCGGGTGGAGATCTGGCTGCCAGCGGATGCATATCCCGAAACCTGGCTGGCTGATACCCAGGTGAAAGTGGAGTCAGCTATCCGGGCGGCCATGAGCCGCGTGCTGGATGTTGAGAAAATTGGCGGTATGAATGTGGGAGAGGGCAATTTCTCAGCCAGGATTACGGACCCGATATGCCCGTGGAATGAAGGTGTATGGCATTTCGCATCCCGCGAGGGTAAGCTCGAGGTGTCGAAAAGTGCGCAGGCGGAATGCGAATTGACCATCCAGGGTTTAACTGCCTTGATCGCCGGGACGCAAGACCCACAGGATATTCCCCTGCGTGGCTGGGGTGATAGCGATTCCAGCCATTCAAGCCATCCAACGTGAAATGTTCCCAAGAGCAGTCCCGTTCATGCATGAAAACTTTTAAGTTCTCAGTTGAGGACATGAAAAATGATGGCTAGATAGTCTTGAAAACAAGTAGTTGCCACTGAAGGAGAATTTATGGAACCCAATGAAGCAGATAGGATCGAGGTTGAAAAGACTATTCACGATAACATCGGCTGGGCGTTGACCAAGGATCTAAAAAAGCTATACTCAACAATGGCTCAGGACGAGGATTTCTTCATTTTTCACCCTGATTCAAAAAGCACGATCACCGGTTTCGAAGCTTTCAAAAATTTTGGCGAACGAATTTGGATGAATGATGCATTTAAGGCCACCGATTACGCCATCAAAGATCTAAGGGTTAAATTTGCCCAGTTGGGAAATGTAGCCTGGTATTCATGTTTTCTGGATGACCATGCTGAATGGAAGGACCAGCCTATTGGATGGGATAATTGCCGCTGGACTGGAACGGTCGAAAAGCGGGGTGACCATTGGGTGATCGTCCAGATGCATTTCTCGTTCCCCAAGGATACATAAAGTTTGCTGTGATCTAAAGGCATCACCAACCTGGGTAACCCCGGCTGAGGAGAGGTTTTAAATTTTGCTCATCGGAATAAACCTGAGTTGGAGCTTGATCTGAGGTATGGGCTCACATTAGAGCTGACCTCGGTGATGAACTTCAATCCCCTTAAGAATGTATAGAAAGTGTAGAAAATCAGTTTGCAAAATAATAAAAGGAGGAGATATGGATAGGGAGGGATTTAAGGAGCTGCTCGAGAGGCGCAAGCTGAGTGATGAAATGATTGAGGCTTCGATTTTAATCGCCGAACGTTTTGATAAATATCTTGTTGCCGCAAATGAGACTTCCGGTGAAACAATAGCCTGGCAGTTCAGTCAAATGCTCATCGAAGAGGGACAAAATACATATGAAAATCTGCTGGCCCTTTTGCGCTATGGTCTTTTTATAAAAAATAATGACATCTATGTAGCCTTCCTGGAATTACTGGATGGTGCAGAAGCGCAGCCTAATTTATATAAAAAAGTTGGGGAATTATTTGGTGAGACTGTACGGGATGAAGTTTTCGGGGGGATTGGTATATCTCCATTAGGTGTGTCACCCCCTCAAAAACCTTTTGATATGTTCCCGGTGATCGACCGGCTCGTCTCCAAGGTGGGCTATGCTGCGGTTGAACAATTGTTATCCGCCTGCCTGAGGGATTTACCTGATGAATATTTCATCGGCGAGCGTGAGAAATATCATAAAGCCAAGGATATTGATACATACTTACGGGATAAGCATAAATCTTTCGTTGAAGAACTTCAAAAATGCATGCAAGAAGGCAAGCTGTTCTATTCGCAGGAAATTACCGACGAGGTCCTAAAATATGTCGAGGCACATCCTGAATTTGAGTGTGGTGAGCGGAAGGGAAATATCATTTATATAACGAAAATCCCTTATAACACCAAAAATTTCCTGGCTGAGACCAATCCAACCATGAAGCGCTTCTATGCCTGTCACTGCCCATGGGCACGCCAGGCTATTAAAAACAGCAATATACAACTGAACCCGGTTTTTTGTAATTGCAGCGGTGGTTTCAGTAAGAAACCCTGGGAAGTGATCTACGGTCAGACGCTTCAGGTGGATTTGCTCGAATCGGCACTCAAGGGAGATTACCGCTGCAGGTTTGCTGTCCATCTCCCTGAGAAAATGGAGATTACCTGACAATTTTTCGAAGCACTAATTCCAGCTGGTAGCTTCTTCTCAATAATCGTTGGTCAAGTTAATGGAATTCGAGATGAGACCTTTTCGAGAATTATCCCGCCGAGCCCGGTTACAAAGGCTGAGGAAATTAGCAGTTAAAGCCCTTGAGGCTTATCAGCTTGAGAATGCGCGCTTAAAGTTTATCCAATACTCCGAAAATATTATCTACCGCGTTGAGCTACCAGGACCAACTTCTACCGCACAGAGCACAAACCCATATAGCGCCAATCGCTTCCTGCTGCGCATCCATGCCATGAATGATGCGGATGCGATTGCCTCAGAATTGACCTGGTTAGATGCACTTAGCCTGGAGGCTGGTTTGCCTGTACCCGCACCAGTGATGACGCTCGATGACAAATTATTGACCACTATCATCACCCCAGGCATACCGAATGGGCGGGTGGTTTCATTACTGCGCTGGGTAGATGGCCGGAGGTATAGCAAGGGATTGACGCCTAAACACCTCATGGCGATGGGGCAGGTTGTGGCTCAAATGCACAATTTTTCTACTGGCTGGCAGCCTCCGGCAGAATTCACCCGCCCAAATTGGGATTGGGACTCGCAGCTGGGTGGAAGCATGTTCAGGCATCCAATGGAGAAAGTGGTTGAATCCATCCCTGCCAGGTACCAAGAACCTTTCCAGGTAATTTCCCGTGAAGCAAAACGGATCATGGATGAGTTTGGTAAAGGTGCAGATGCATATGGCCTAATTCATTCAGACTTGTACCCGGAGAATGTGCTATTCAAAGCCGGGAAAGCTTTACCCATCGATTTCGAGGATTGTGGCTATGGTTATTGGATGTGGGATATATCCATAGCCTTGTGTACCTGGGCATGGGGAAAAGATTGGGAGCGGATGCGGGATGCCTTTTGGAAAGGGTACTCTCAAGTACGCACATTACCGATGTCACAATGGTCACAGCTTGATCTATTCATCGCCATACAGTTTGCCACGATGGTGCTATGGTCTTCAGCACTCTTTTTGAATGACCCAAAGCGAGCAGCAGAGTATATCCCATGGCGCGGAAGATAACGGCCACAAGCTTTTGGGCTATTTCAGCCGATGAATATTAATTTAAAGACTCCAGGGTGAGTGTCTATCACTAGCTCCCAAGCCCAAGATTTATATCGGGGAGCAAAATTCTAACAGAAGATTAATTTTCCGTAGGGGGAAAAAAGTCATGCGTAGTATTCCGTTTGTATAAACTATCCTTGTGTAATAAGACAAATAAGAGTATTATTATCTTATATTGGATAAAGTTCCAATATCTCTAAAATAAACAAATATACCAAGTTCTTGGGAGAAGGCGCTTCTCCCTCAGACCAAAGGAGGAATACTATGTCTGATCTGCAAACTGATGTAAGAAAAGCTACCAGTCTCAAAATGGATGCGATAGCCGGACTGCGTACTAAAATACGGGGAGATATTATCCAGCCTGGCGATCCACAATATGATACGGCTCGCAAGGTCTATAATGCCATGATTGATAAACACCCTGCCCTCATCGTGCGCTGTGTGGATGCGGCGGATGTAAGCAATGCGGTTAATTTTGGCTGTGAGCAGGGCCTGGATATAGCCGTGCGGGGAGGGTCTCACAACGGACCCGGTTTTGGCACCGTCGAAGGAGGACTGGTGATCGACCTGTCGCGCATGCGGGGGATACGCGTTGACCCTGAGGCAAAGACTGTTCGTGTGGAGGGGGGTGCGGTGTGGGGGGATGTTGATCACGCCACCTACCCGTTCGGCCTGGCAGTTCCAACTGGTTTCCTGTCAACCACAGGTGTGGGTGGGCTGACTCTAGGGGGTGGGATCGGTTACCTGGCGCGCCGTTATGGGTTAACCATCGATAACCTGCTCAGTGTGGATATGGTGTTGGCAGATGGCAGTTTCGTAACAGCCGACAAAGACGCATAACGAAGACCTCTTCTGGGCGGTGCGTGGAGGAGGTGGTAACTTCGGCATTGTGACCTCGTTCCTGTACCGCGGCAACCCGGTCAGCACGGTTTATGGCGGCCCGATGATCTGGTCACTGGAAGATTCTGGCCGATGTCCTGGCATACTGGCAGGACCTGATCCTGAGAGCCCCGGAAGAGCTCAATGGATGGTTTGCATTTTTGACCATTCCGCCTGCCGCCCCCTTCCCGGAGAAATACCATCTGCAGAAGATGTGTGCTGTAGTGTGGTGCTATACCGGACCTCTGGAAAAAGCCGAAGAGGTGTTCAAACCCATCCGGAATTTCCGCCAGCCCGCCATCGATTTCGTCGGACCCATTCCATTCCCGACCCTGCAGAGTATGTTTGATGCAGGCTTCCCAGCAGGCTTGCAGTGGTATTGGAAGTCTGATTTCTTCAATCGTTTTGAAGAGCATGCCATTGATCTGCATGTTAAATATGGTAAGCTCCTGCCTACCCCTATGTCTACCATGCATATTTACCCAATCAATGGGGCTCCACAGCGGATCGGAAAGAATGATACTGCATGGGGCAACCGGAATGCTAATTTTGCGCAGGTGATGGTGGGTGTTGACCCTGACCCGATGAACAACGATCGCATGACGCGTTGGGCGAAGGATTACTGGCAGGATTTACACCCGTACTCACTGGGTGGTGGGTATGTGAACATGATCATGGATGAAGGTCAGGAAGGTGTTAAAGCAGCCTATGGGGATAACTATACGCGTTTGGCACAGATCAAAGCCAAATACGACCCGAACAACCTGTTCCATATCAATCAGAATATCCTTCCTAAAGCCTAAACCGGGTATTTCTAGCAGATACTCCTGAACCTTAAGGAAAAAAGGGCGGACCTGGTCCGCCCTTTATAGTTCATATCCGATGCCGTCTAAAAGGTTAGGCGCAGCGGTGAATTATTGCGTTATAAATGGAATTTTACCCCTCCGGTCAAAGGCTGACCGGACTGGTCGCGCCTCTAACCGAAGACGTACCACATAGGCGTAGGGGATTTTTTCTGGTGCATTTTGTTCAAATCCCACCTCTCCGGTCAAAAGCTGACCGGACTTGCTACGCTGCTACGTTTTAAGAAATTTTCCACAATATTGTGACTTTTTAGATAGCCCCTATCGGGGAAGGTGTTCCTTGGCTTCGTGGGCAGCGGCTTCCATATTCTCAAACATGGTATGCGCCTCATCTGCGCTTAATTTTGCGTCCAGCAAGGGCAGGTAGATCTCCTCTTCTTTGGCAAAGTGCAATTTCACCAGCGCGTACAGGCCGTATAAGACGCGCCGGAGTGCCATGGCCTGGATCAAAGGTGATCGAAAGCTGGGATTTGTGCACGCGCAGCGTTCCCAGCTGTTCAGTTAGCCGGGCAACTTCGACGTGGTCGCGGCTCATCGTGGCCGTCGCCATTTCGGCTCCCATGGCTTTTTGGACGATGGGGTAGAGGGCTTTTTCTTCCGCCTGGGCGTGTGGGAGCAGCTCGCGGGTGAGGAAATTATAGGCTTCTTCGATCCTGGCATGGGCCAGGCTGGTGAGGCTCTCGTAAACCGCGTCGCCCGCCAGGCGCAGCATTTCGACGTGCGGATATAGCTCCTGATGCTCATCTCTTAGGGGTTGGGTTATGTTCGCCATTTTTGACTCCTTTGGTATCATGCAACATACCTATATCATACAACGAAACAGTTCGTTTGTACTTAGATTTTATCTGGAGTTCGATCGAATGTACTGACGAATCTCGAATGTAATCTGTGTAAAGGATAATGTTGACCCAATCCAATCAAAGATTTGATTACCGCGCCTCTTATCCAAGCAAAAAAGATATTGCTATAATGGGATAATATATGGTAATATATATCCTAATTAGGTGGGTAAAGTAGTTATTTCAAACCGCTTGATGTTCTACAAATTAGAGGGGAAGGCATGTTGAACAAACTGTTCGTTCTCACTTTGCTTGGTTCTGCAATGACCATGCTGCTGGCTGCATATCCTGCACCGACTCCAGCCCCGGCATCAGCCAATCTCCCGGCAGTAACTGTAATCCTACTTTCATCCCCGTCTGAACCAACCAACGTGCAGATTGTCCCGAGATCTGGAACAGGTACTTATACATTCCTTTCCCAACATCGCTCGCCTTTATTGTGCAGCCTGATACTCGAGATCGGATGTTGAGCTGCAGTGTCTGAATTGTTCATATTATTTATTCAAAAAGGAGTTAGCAATATGATAACCAAAGAAGCAAGTATGATGTTTGATTTACCCGTCGGACAGGTGTTTACAGCATTTGTTGATAGCAAGAACCAGCCCAAGTGGGACAAGGGATTATTGGAAGCCTGTATTACGCCAGATGGTCCTGTGGGCATTGGCACCAGGATAACCGAGGTGCGTAAGTTAATGGGCCGCATCTCTGAAAACACTGGAGAAGTGATCGAGTTCGAACCCAACGCTAAAATCACCCGCAAGTCTGTCGATATGCCCATGACGGTGTTGGGTACGGTCACTTTCGCTGCCACACCTGGGGGTACGAAAGTCAACTGGAAATGGGATTTGCAGCCTAAAGGTTTCTACGCTCTGGTCGGGCCACTGATCGCCAGTTCAATGAAAAAAGGCTCCGAGAACAGTTTGCACGGATTGAAAGATTATCTCGAAAGCCGCTTTATAACGGCATAGCCATAATCCCAGGAGGAGCTCATGACATCCAGTCACATTCAATCCCCTATTTACCGAATCATCAAATTATACCTTCAACCAGGTTTTCCTGGTTGAAGGACTGTTTACGCTACCCCGTTACACTCACCCATAATTAGAAAGTAAAACCATGAGAAATCCCATGTTCCGCATCACGTTGTTCGGCATCGCAATCGCCATCATCCTGGCTGGCTGCGTTGCACCCGTCCAAACCATGGCGCCAACCACTGAGCCGCCCACTGCAGCTGCTGCCATGCCGTTCACACACACAGCCTGTACCGCTGGCGTTGACCTGACTGGTCAGACTGTGCCTTTTTACCACATCCTCAACCCCAACGATCAGGTGGCTACAGTATATGACCCCTTACGTGCCGGTTATGCGGATGCTGCCGAATACTTCAATGCCCACGGCGGTATCTGTGGCGCAACCCTTAAGCAAGTTTTCGATGACTCGCATTGGGGTTCCGTGCAAACCATTTATGACCTGTACTCTGCAATCGATCCGAAGCCCGTCGTAATTACGATCTATGGCTCTGGGGATGCAGAACAGCTGGCTGGTCAGCTCGCCGCAGACCAAATCCCGGCCTTGAACATTCGGGGTGGATCGACTGCCAGCGCATATGGCACAGACGGCCAAACACTGGGGTGGGTCTTTGCAACCAACCCCCTGTATGTCGATCAGGTGGGTGCAATGTGCGATTACATCGTCGCCAATCCGGATCGTTTCCCTGATCCAGTCATCGGCTTTATCAACTTTGACGACGACTGGGCGCATACTGCCACGGATGACTCGCACACCTATTGCGAATCCCTCGGCATTGGCTATGCAGGTGCTTCCTACTTCTCGGGTAATGACACCTATATCCAGCCCCACATACAAAAGTTAATCGACGCGGGCGCAACCATTCTCTACACCAACTCACATGAGAACGGTCCAGCTTTGGTTGCCAAGACGCTGGTTGATATGGATCTGCAAGACAAGGTCACGCTGGCAACCGTTAATCGGGCGATGGATCCGTATGTTGCCTTTTCAGGCGAAGCAAACCTTGGTGCAGATGGACTGCCAGTGATCAACGGCATGTTGGGCTCGCTGCCGGTACGTTCGTGGGCGGAGACTGACAATCCTGGAATTCAGTTGATCACCGCCCAGGCAGACCTGCACCAACGCCCGCTCACGATGCACACTGACGGTTACATCATGGGATGGGACACGACCGACCTGTTGATTGAGGTCTACATCCAGACCGGCAACCGGGTTGGCTTTGACCACATCACAGGCGCCGAGATCAAGAAAACCCTGGAAAATATCGTCTACACACCCCTGGGCGGGGTCGAGCAGATTGATTATCAAGGGGGAACACGCCGTGCACTGGTTGCTGACCGCATCGGTGAGATGAATTATCTGGGTCAGGATGGTAAGACGGCTGCTGGGGCGGGCAACCCACCAATGCTGGTCACTGTGGGAGATAAGCAGTTACTGGTTCCGATGATCATTCCACTGACCGACTATAAGCCAGCACCTGACCTACGCCTGGGGGGCACCGGTGTACCGCCCGTTATCGCGCTTACCCCAACCCAAATACCCTAACGACCACTAGAAACGGTCAAATAAAAAAAGGAAAAAATGTCTAACAAAATGTTTCGTATCACTTTAATCATTTGCTGCAGCTGCCATGATTCTGACCGCCTGCGCTACATCAACTACAACCCCAGCTCCGGTAACTGAGCAGCCCGCAGTTTCCATCGCGCCGACCATGGCACCAAGTGCAGTTACAATCCTACCGACGAATGTAGCTCAACCTACTGCAACACAGGCTGTACTGGGCATAATAAATGACCGCATCGCTTTTCAATCCGACCGCAGCGGCAACAACGAAATCTACGTCATGAACGGCGATGGCAGTGGACTGACCGACCTGACTAATAACCCAGCAGATGATTATGAAGCTGCCTGGTCGCCAGATGCGAAAAAGATAGCTTTCTGGTCGAACCGTGATGGTAACCCGGAAATCTATCTGATGAATGCCGATGGCAGTAACCAGACGCGCCTGACTAATAATCCAGGTGAAGATGCTCAGCCCAGATGGTCGCCAGACGGGAAACAGATAATCTTTGCGTCTGATCGCGACGGCAACCGTGATATCTTTGTGATGAATATCGATGGCAGCGCACAAACCGACCTGACCAATAACCCGGCAAATGACGAACTGCCAAACTGGTCGCCGGATGGGTCAAAAATTGCCTTCACTTCTGACCGTGGTGGAATCTACGTCATGAACCCCGATGGCAGCGACCAGACTCTCCTGCATCAAGGGCAAGATGCCTTCCCGCGCTGGTCGCCAGACGGGAAAGAAATCGCATTCTATAATTACGATAAAGGTAACGCCGAAGTCTATGTAATGGATGCCAATGGCAAAAACGCCGATCGACTTGACGAATAACCCGGCAGATGACGGTGTATGGGGTTGGTCAGCGGATGGGACCCAGATTGCCTTCGATTCTGACCGCAACAACAACCGTGATATTTACGTGATGAAAGCCGATGGCAGCAGCCTGACGCGCCTGACCGACAACCCGGCGAATGATGCTGCTCCAGCGTTGGTGCAGCCATAGGCTGCTGCCATAGCGGTATATCGATACCCGTCCCAGCACTTGCCTCTGAGCAACCCACGACCACAGAATAGGGTCTGGTGGGGCGGGTGTCGATCTCAATTAAGTTGGTAAAAAAGTCTCGAATTAAGAAATACAGTATTTCATCAAACGTATTTATTATGAAGACTACATCATCCTATAGACGATAAAGTGTACCTCACCAACATCAAATCGGGATTGGTTCATCAACAAATATATGGTTTCTGGAAGGTAGGCAGGCATTGATCGGCTGCCTGCTCTAAAAAAATCAATATTATTCCTCGAGCTTAATTTTGATCCTCATCCCGCATGGTGAGCTTATGGCTGGCGGCTTTATCCACCAGCCAGATGGGAGGTTTTCCGTCTGGACGGATTAGTTGCGCCGGCAGCTTCCCCGGCTGGTAGGCACCTTCGAGCACAGTTTCGAGCACTTGGGCTTTATCGGCTCCTGAAACCAAAAACACCACCTGGCTGGCCTGGTTAATATAGGGTGCGGTGAAGGTGATGCGGTACATCCCCAGCTCTTTCACGAACACCTCAGAAACCCATTTCACCTTTTCGTTGAGCACGGGTGTGTGCGGAAATAGTGAGGCGATATGCCCATTGGCACCCAAACCCAGCAGGATGAGGTGAAAGTTGGGATTCGAAGTGCTGAAGAATTCCTTCAGCTCTTGCTCATACTGGTCGGCTGCCGCTTGCGGTGACTGGTCGATATGAATTGGATGGATGTTATCAGGAGGGATAGGCACATGGTTAAGCAGCGTCTCGCGTGCCATGCGAGCATTGTTGCGTGGGTCATCTTCGGGCACACAACGCTCATCGCTCCAAAATACATGCACCTCATTCCAATGGATCCGTTCTCGATAGGGGGATGAGCCAAGCAGCTCATACAAGCGGCGTGGGGTTTCACCACCTGATAGAGCCACGCTGAAGCGCCCACAGATCAAGCTGGCCTGGCGTGATTGGACGGTGAACAGCTCAGCTGCAGCATGGCTGAGTACTTCAAGGTCGTTATAAACACGGATCATATCATCCTCCTGGTTTGAGCTGGTCTTGAAATGTGGGCTGCAGCCAACGGCGTCCATCCTGGGCGATGAGGGCTTCAGCACCGGGTGGTCCCCAGGTGCCACTGGCATAGTTGGGAAAATCGGCTGGAGAAACGCTTCCCCAAACATCCAGTACAGGTTCAATCGCCCCCCAGGCATTCTCCACCTGGTCTGCACGCATGAACAGGGTGGCATCGCCGCGGATCACATCCAACAGTAGGGTTTCATAAGCCTCGGGAGGCGTGGTCTGAAAGGCTTCAGAGTAGCGGAAGCGCATTTCTTGTGAGCTGAGGCGCAAGTCTACCCCGGGTTGCTTGGCCTGGAAGTGCAGGGCAATGCCTTCATCCGGTTGGATGTCTATCTCCATCAGGTTAGGCAACCAATCCTGGTTGGCTGAGGCCGGGAAGGATTGGTGGGGCACGGGGCGAAATTGGATAATAACCTGCGATGTTTTTTGTGCCAGCCGTTTACCGGTACGTAAGTAGAATGGGATATCCTGCCAGCGCCAATTGTCTATAAAGAGTTTGAGGGCGGCGAAAGTTTCAGTAGATGAAGCCGGGTCAACATCCGGCTCGCTGCGATAGCCAACCACGCGGTCTCCCTCCAGCCAGCCGGGTCCATATTGCCCGCGTGAAGCGTATTGATGCAAATGATCTATGGGGATAGGCCGGATGGCGCGGCAGGACGTCCACTTTGCGGGCGCGGATTTCATCCGCGTTGAAGGCTGCGGGTGGCTCCATGGCGATCAGGGAAAGGATCTGTAGGAGGTGATTCTGGAGCATATCGCGAAGTGCCCCCGAGTGATCGTAATACCCACCCCGGTGTTCCACTCCCACCTGTTCTGCTACGGTGATCTGCACATGGTCTATATACCGGCGGTCCCAGATTGGCTCGAAGAGGGCATTAGCGAAGCGGAATGCCAGGATGTTCTGGACGGTTTCCTTGCCCAGGTAATGGTCGATACGATAGATCTGGGATTCTTCAAGCGTCTTGAGCAGGGAGTGATTGAGCTCCCTGGCTGAATTTAAATCGTGTCCAAAAGGCTTCTCGAATACGATGCGGGCGCGTTTACGGTCACTTACCAGGTGGGCGACCCCCAGGTTATGGACGATGGTCTCAACAATGTTGGGTGGGACAGCCAGATAAAATACGCGTTCCGCATGTTCACCCCAGGTTTTATCCTGGGCATTCAGCGATTTTGCCAGGTCTTCAAAAGTGGAACCCTGGTTGATATCACCTGCCACATAGCTGGTGAGGTAATTGGCAAAAGCTTTCCATTGGGTAGGGTTGGCTTTTCCACGCCGTGAAAATTGGCTCACCCCATCCAACAGGTGCTTGCGCAGGTCTTCCAGGCGCATCTGGCGCGCATCCACGCCGAAAATGGCAAACTTTTCAGGGATCAGGTGATCTAAAAAGAGGTTATACAGCGCAGGTATCAGTTTGCGCCAGGTCAGATCCCCGGCAGCGCCGAAGATGACCAACTCGACAGGAGTAATTTCAGTACCATTCGTCATACTATCCCTGTTCCTTTGACCACTGGGTGTGGAATACCCCGCGCTGATCCACGCGCTCGTAGGTGTGAGCCCCGAAGTAGTCGCGCTGCGCCTGGGTCAGGTTAGCTGGCAGGTGGATAGCTCTCAGGCTGTCTATATAAGCCAGGGTGGCCATGAAGGCCGGTGCAGGCAAGCTCATACTCGCCATGGTCTGGACTACACCATGCAGGTCAGGCAGGCGTGCGGATATTGCCTCACCCAGGGTAGGATCCAGCATCAGGTGCAGCAGGTCAGGATGCTGTCGGTAAGCCGAGCGGATGGGTTCGAGCAGCTTAGAACGAATGATGCAGCCTCCACGCCAGATGCGCGCCACAGCCGATAGATCCAGGTTATAGCCATAAGCTTTGGATGCCGCGGCCAGCTGGGCAAACCCCTGTGCATAGGTCAGGATAATGGAAGCGTATAGGCCTCGCCGGGCTCCTGCGATAATTTGTTTACGCTCACCAGAGGACTGCCCGGACTGCTTTCCATATTTCTGGCTGATGGCACGCCGTTCCGCTTCCAAACCCGAAAGGTTGCGCGAGACAACTGCACTATCAATGGTTGGGGTGGGGACGTGCAAGGCAAATGCATCCTGGGAGGTCCACATGCCTGTGCCCAGCTGATGAGCCGCATCCAGCACCACGTCCACGAGGCGCTTGCCGGTGATCTCATCCACCTTCCTGAAAATATCTGCAGTAATCTCAACCAGGTATCCATTAAGCTCAGCCTGGTTCCAGCTTGAAAACAAATCTCCCAGCTCATCATCAGAAAGACCGGCAGCGTGTGATAGCAAATCATACGTTTCGGCGATCAGCTGCATGATGCCATACTCGATGCCATTGTGCACCATCTTGACATAATGACCGGCAGAGTGTGGACCCAGATAAACCACACAAGTTTCGCCGTCCACGTGGGCTGCAGAGGCTTCAAAAATGTCTTGCACGCGTGGTAGATTTCAGCCAACCCACCTGGCATCATGCTCGGACCATGGCGAGCACCAGCTTCTCCGCCTGAGACGCCCATGCCAAAGAAATGTATGCCCCTGGCTGCCAGGGTGCTCTCACGCAGGTCGGTATCGGTGAAGTGTGAATTGCCAGCATCGATGATCAGATCGCCTGGCTCCAACACAGGCAGCAGGTCGCGGATGACACTATCCACGATCGGTCCGGCGGGCACTAGCAGCATCACCGATCGGGGTGGCTGCAATAAGCTCACAAAGCTGGACACATCTTCGGCGACTTGCACGGGCAAACCAGGCGCTTCAGAACGCAACAATGCCACTTTTCCTGGGTCTTTGTCGTAGCCTGCCACAGAAAACCCGTGTTCTGCCATATTGAGCACCAGATTCCGCCCCATCACACCTAATCCCACCATGCCAATGCGGCATTTTTCTTCAGTCATTCAGTTATTTTCTCCATTCGGATTATTGTCTCATTAGCTTAAGCTGTGAGCCCCAGATCAGCTAATTTTGAGCGCGTCGTGGCTACATCGGTGTGCAGGATGCCATGAATGCCCAGCGAACTCGCCACTTCAACAAATAAAGCCCGGTCATCAATATATGCCACCTGCTCAGGGGCAGCCTGGGAGATATCCAGGGCAACCCGGAAAATATCAAGGTCTGGTTTGCGGTAATGGACGAAACAGGAAGAGACAAATGTATCGATCAGCTGGTCCAGCTTAAAAGTACGAATGCGAAAGGCATTCATCTCCCTGCCTTCATTGCTAACTGCGATGGTCTTCACATGCTGATTGGTTTTTACAGCCTGGATCAAGTCGAGCATTTCTGGATAGGGCTGTGAACGACCAAGCATGAAGAATTTAAATTCCTCGGCTGAGAAAGGGCGATCCTTGCAAAATATCACCCTCTGCAGGTATTCATCCAGGCTAAGTTTCCCCACTTCATAGGTATCATAGGTGAGGTGATGGCGTTCCTCCACATCCGCAAGATCCAGGTTGAAACGCTCAGCAGCTTGCTGGCGCGGAAGATGGTCCCAGCCGTTGGTGAGCAACACCCCCCCGATATCTAAAAACAACGTAGTGATAGCGCTAGTCCCCATGGTCAACATCCTCTTTTCGCGGGTTTGCTCTCGGGGAGTGGGATGATCAGACGCACCACCCGGTTGTAGAATATGTAATCCAGTGCCCAATTTACCAGAACAAACAGGCGGTTCCGGAATCCGATCAGCCTGTACAGGTGCACACCAACCCAGATGACCCAGGCAGGGAAACCTGTGAAGGTGTAATGCCCCAGTCTGACGGCAGCTGCGTTCCGTCCAATCACCGCCAGCATGCCTGGATCATGATACTGGAAAGGTTCAGGATGTAGGCCTGCAATTTGCCGGCGGACGTTTCTGGCAGCCCATTCACCCTCCTGAATGGCAACCGTGGCGATCAGCTGCAGGGGCTGTCCATCCTGTTCCACATGTGCCAGGTCGCCCACGATATATATATCAGGATGGCCTTCGACTTGCATTGTGGGGAGCACGTTGACCTGCCCATTACTTCGAGTTTGAAATCCCCAATTTCTGGCCAGGTCTACGCCTCCCAAACCAGCTGTCCAAACCACAGTTTCGGTTGGGATCAGACTGCCATCATGCAATATAACTGACTGTGAGGTGATCTGGCTGACGGGTGAGTTTAACTGGACATCGACACCCATCTGCTTTAAGTGCTTATACGAGTATTGATGCAAATGCTCAGGGGTGCCGGTAAGCAAACGACTGCTAGCTTCCAGCAGCAGGATACGCACCTGGTTGAAGTCAAGGTTGGGATAATCCCTGCGCAGCGGAACGCGCACCAGCTCTGCCAGAGCGCCAGCGTACTCTACTCCAGTTGGCCCCCCGCCCACGATGGTAAAAGTCAGCAACTGCTGGCGGAGAGCCTCATCGGATTCATAGCTGGCAACTTCGAAGCGGCACAGGATATGGTTGCGCAGCTGCACAGCATCATCCAGGGTCCGCAAAGGAAGTGCATGCTCGGCAGCACCATCCACACCGAAAAACAAGGGCTTGCTCCCCAGCGAAAGAATCAGGTAGTCGTAGAGGATACTCTGGTTGCCTAGCTTCACTTTGCGCTGGGTGAAATCGATCCCGCTGACTTCGCCCAATAAGAATTGGATGTTGGAATATTTGTGCAAAATGCTACGTACCGGGTAGATGATGTCTTCAGGCTCGAGCTCGGCGGCTGCCACCTGGTAAAGCAGGGGGAAGAAAGTGTGGTAATTATTGCGGTCAATTACCAATACATCGGCACGAGTCTGAGCGAACCTTCGGGCAGCCCATAAGCCGCCAAAACCGGCTCCAATGATCACCACCTTCGGGCGAGTTCCACCAGCCATTCTAGCCACCGGGTTTAAGCTTTTTCTCAAGGTAGGCTCGCAATGTGACGGCGTTGTTGAGCTCTAATTCCCGGGTGCTGAAGAGCAGGGTAATTTTCCCCTTCCGAGCTGCCTCAAGCAATGGCTGCCAGGTATCAGGACGGGCATCCAGCTCATCGAAGTAACGTTTGTTGAACTCACACCATTTATCGGGGTCGTGCCCATACCAGTGGCGCAGGTCATTGCTCGGCGCTACTTCTTTGATCCACGCCTGGATTTGTAGAGCTTCTTTCTTTATCCCGCGCGGCCAGAGTCGGTCAACTAAAAACCTCTGCCCGTCGTCTGCTAAGGCAGGGTCATATACTCGTTTGATATATATCATATCGAGCTCCTATAGTTCCAGTATTTCGTGCTTCAAGGCTTTTGCCAACCAGGCCTGGTATTCATCAGCAGACCAGCTGGAACGTCTGACCAGCTCGTCGAATACCTCGGGCATACAGAGGGCCTGCAGGATGGCGGCGGCGTGAGCAGCATCCAGGCCGGGACGCAGGTAGGGCTCCAGGTTGCGGGTGAAATTTTGCAACCCCTCGCGCCTGCCTGCCAAGGCCTGGGTTAGCTCAGCCGCGGCACGCGGGTCAGCTGCAGCTGCACCAGTATAGATGGCGGTCACTTCCGCACCCAATTCCCACTGACGGCGGGTAGCCGCGGCCAGCTGTTCTAAGCGCTCAGCCGGGTTAGTGGATTGCTGGCTGCTGTTGATCAGTTCTCGGATGTGGGTGCGCTCATGCCAGGTATCGCGGATGGCTCTTAAGATGCCGCGCTTCGAGCCAAAGATGGCATATACAGTGCTGGTAGCTACGCCTGCCCGCTCGGCGATGATCTCGATGGTAGTGCAGATATACCCCTGTTCCAGGAACAGTGCCTGGGCGGCTGCGACGATCATACTGCGGGTGGCTTGAGCTTGACGCTGGCGATGGGTGGATTTAAGTTGGCTATTGACATCAGTCATAGAATGTAGTATACCTATACTCATTAGAGTTAAACTATATTATATTAGAGGTGGGTAAAAATGTCAAGTGACACAAAATATGATACGGTTGTCATTGGAGGCGGCCAGGCAGGGTTAGCTGCTGGTTATTATCTTTCCCAACGTAATATTAACTATATCATCCTGGACGAAAACGCTCGTACAGGTGAGAGCTGGCGCAAGCGTTGGGACAGTTTGCGACTGTTCACTCCCAGCCAGTATAACAACTTGCCTGGGATGAAATTCCCCAAACCCGATTTCTACTTCCCAAGCAAGGATGAAACGGCCGACTTCCTGGAGGCATACGCCAGGCAGTTTTCTTTTCCTATACGGTATGGTGTGAAGGTGGATGGGCTCCAGCGCAATGAAGCAGGCTATCTGCTTTCGGCTGGGGAAGAGAGTTTTCATGCTCAAAATGTGATCGTGGCTACAGGAGCCTTTCACATCCCGCACATTCCTTCCTTCGGGCGTGAGCTGAATCATGGTATTTTCCAGCTGCATTCGGCTGATTATCGCAATCCACAAGATGTTTCTGCCGGTGAGGTCATTGTCGTGGGTGCGGGTAACTCGGGAGCCGAGCTTGCCCTCGAGCTTGCCAAAGCTGGCAAAAAGGTCTGGCTAGCAGGGCGCGACGTGGGGCGCATCCCGGCTGATAAGCTGGGAAGGATCCTGGGTGGTAAACCTTACCGGTGGTTCATGAGCCATGTGATGACGATTAAAACACCCCTTGGCAGGCGGATGAAAGCAAGGGTGCTCACGCATGGCAACCCGCTCGTGCGTATACACCGTGATGAAGTGGCGGTTGCTGGAGTTGAATTCACCCCCCGACTAACCGGTGCCAGGGATGGCAGGCCGCAACTTGAAGATGGCCGCACACTGCCTGCAGCAGGAATCGTGTGGGCAACTGGGTTCCGCCCCGACTATCACTGGATCAAACTGCCGGTGTTTGATGAAACTGGTCGGCCGCGGCATGCGCGCGGGGTAGTGCCTGAGGCACCTGGGTTGTTCTTTGTGGGTTTGCACTTTCAAACCGGGCTTACCTCCTCCTTATTAGGAGGGGTGGGTGATGACGCGAAATATATCGTCAACCAGATCAAGAACGGTTAGTATATAAATGGATAGGTAAAACCATGCCAGAGAAAATTAATCACCCAGCCACAATCGATGAATATATCGCGCAGTTCCCGCAAGATGTGCAGCAGATCCTGCAAAAGATCAGGGCACTGATCAAGGAATTAGCGCCTGAGGCGACTGAAAAGATCAGCTATGCCATGCCGGGTTTTTACCTGAACGGCATGCTGGTATGGTTCGCAGGACACGAGAAATATATCGGGTTTTACCCAACCGGGTCGGGGATTGAGGCATTCAAGGACGAGATATCGGCTTATAAATCGTCAAAAGGGGCGGTGCAGTTCCCGCTGAACAAACCCATCCCGTATGAGCTGATCAAGAAGATGGTTAATTTTAGAATCAAGGAAAATTTGAAGAAGTAGGGGGAAAGGACGGGCACTTAGTAATTAGTCAATTAGTCAATTAGTCAATTATGTAATAAGGCACTTTGGCAATCAGTCAATCCGGTAAAAAATAAACCGGACAAGTTAGGTGCTTATATCGAGAAGGAACTCGATATTCGGCACTTTGGTAAGCAGGAAATCCGGCAATCAGGAGAGGTGGTTAAATTATCGCCCATTCACACGCATCGCTTCAAGTGCTGCTTTCTTCTCCCGGCTCGATCTTGCTCTCGGCTGCTTTTTGCTCCTCACGGTCCTTCAAAGCCGCCTCTTCATTCCCCAGCTTTTCATAGACGGTTGCCCGGGCAGCATAGGCACGCGCGACACCCGGCCAGTTTTCGATTATCACGAGGATATCCAACGCACGTGTAGCCATTTCGATCACTTCTGCTGGCTCGTGATCAACCAGCCTGGCGTTCGCCAGGTCAGCCTGGAGGATCCAGCTCCATCCCAAACCCAGGCGGTGGTCGAAGCTATCTCCTTTTTTTAACAGCAACTGTGCTTCAGAAACCATCTCTACACCGCGTTCCTTACCCCCAGTGACGATGAGATTGACGCCGTTAGACATCAAGGAACGTGCCAGGGTGATCTCATCCCCTGACTCCCGCGCAGCGATGATCTCACGGGCGCTGATTTCCAATGCCTGCTGGGGTTTCTCCATCTGGCGCAGGATATTCCCCTGGCGCATCAGGCAGTAGGATAGCACCCGCTGGGCTTCAGCATAAGCCGGATGATCTGCGCTGATACCCAATTTTTCCATATCAGCTTCTGCATCCCGGTAAATTTCCAGCGCTTTTTCCAGCTCTTCGTGCAGCTCAAGCTCCCAAAGTGCTTTTTCGATCTGGTTTATCAATCGCTTTGATCTTTTCTGATAATTCTGTCATGTTGATCTCCCTTGGTTCATCAACGAGAATTCGTCTTGATGAATTAGACACCAAATTTTTCATGCAGGTACTTCAGATCGGGTAACTGCTTTTCTGGAACGATATACCCAGTATGGCAGAGCATCTGCTTTTCTGCAGTGATACAGGGAAGCTTGCATCCGGCTATCACGCCTATGCCAGCCAGGTCTTGCGGGGTGAGGATGAACCCTCCACTCTCCTCCCACGCCGGGATTCCATTGCCGTGCTCATCAAACCGCATCGCATGCATGTCCAGCTCACGCCCGTTGGGGTCGTGCAAGACAAAACCGGTCATGGTCTTGATCCCTTTAGCATCCATATCCCACCGGTTTTCGGACCACAGCTCTTTCAAGGTAAATCCTGCGCGGCCCAAGAGCTCGCACAGGTAATTAACATCATCTACCAGTACGAACATATCCAGGTCCTTATGCGGACGGGTCTGCTCACCCAGCAGGGCATCGATGCCCCAACCGCCGTTCAGCCATACCTGGATACCGTTAGTCAAAAAGGATTGGTATAAATGGATGACATCTTCAGCGCTGACCATTTATTCTCCGGGGAACTCCCTGCCATCCTTTTACGATGTCATAATGCTCCCGATGGTGATCCAGGCTGGCCAGCGAGCTGGCCGACAGTGAATATTTGCCCATCCAGACGTATCTACCCGGCTTTATCAGGTTGTCTTCAGACACCCGCCTGAGTAAATCCAGGTAATGTTGAAACTGGGTCTTCCAATCTGCATAAACGTTTGCCCAGGGTTTGTCCCGGTTCCTTTGATAATTCCAGGCATTGGCCTGGTCCACCTTTTCTTCAGGGTCGGGTCCGAATATCGCCCACCACTCGGGGTATTCGGGCTGCTTATTATGCACAGCCGCGTCCATGCGGGCAACCGAAGCCTGCTGCCAGAACCATAAATGGGCAACAGTGTCTTTCAACGTCCAATCGGAAGGCAGGATCGGCTGATCGATATACTCATTGCTCAGGCCGGCGAGCAATTTCTGCCAGTGGTTGAATATCTCAGTCAGGTCGGTCAGGATCTGTGATTTAGTTTCCATTTTAATTCCTCGCATAGATTTTCGAGACGCAAGTTATTAATGCTGGGCGTTGGTTATCATCCTGATTATTCGGCTGCACCCGATATCAGTGGATGATTTTACCGTGGAAATGAGTATATCTTATTTTGTGGACAATTAATCGTATCTTTATCTTAATCGGAACATTTTCGATGGTATCATCGTTTCAATAGGGAAAGGTTATATAGGTAAATAAATGAACACCAAAACAATCTTAGCAATAATTCTGGCGTTAAGCTTTTTGAGCGCATGTGCTCAACCAATCACACCGGTTTCAACCCTACCACCTGGATCGAGCGGTACACCCACCAGCGTGGTCGTCCCTCCCGTGCCTACAGGCGTGCCGACCGAGGTAGCTCCCACGCCCACACACCTGCCGGTTGATCTCACCCCGGCGCAGTTGGCTGCCATCCAGGCTGTCTCTACGAAATACAAAATCCCGGTGGATCAAATTAAAATCGCCAGCACTGAAGCCGTCACCTGGCCAAATGGTTGCTTGGGTGTGGTCATCCCAGGCGTTATGTGCACCGATGTTATCACGCAAGGTTTTCGGATCGTGTTGACTGCCAATGGGCAGCAATTTGAAGTCCACACCAACCAGGATGGGTCGAGTGTGATCGATGCTGCCCAGCTGCAGGCTACGCTTGGGTTTGTAGTCATGACGATTGACCGGACCATCCAGGTAGTCAACCCGAATATCCCTCTCGGACCGACCTATAACCCGGCTTTCAATGGCTTACCATCTTATGGCGCATCGATTTTGGGTACTGCCTATGTGCTCGACTTTACCAACGCGTTAAAAGCCGTGGCTGTAGATGTGAATGGATCACTTGACCTGCCATTTATCCAGTTCCCTAGCTATGGGTTGGCGACCTGGCGCGGTGGTGATGGTTCCGATCCCTTACTGGCTTGGGGCACCCAGCCCGCAGGTACAGCTCAGACAACAACCCTGCAAATCGCCAAGCCAGATGGCTCAAACCTGGAGACTCTTTTATCCATCGACAATGGGACTGGCATCCCCATTCAGCTGGTAGCCGAGTTTTGGTCTGCCGATGGGCAGTCACTCTACTTCAGCAAGGAGCCTTCCGGTATCGGAGGATACATCTTATTTGGCGGAGCCTCCAACCTGTATAAAATTAATATCAAGACCAAGGAAATTACTGAAATAATTCCCCAGTCTGCACCCACTGGCCCTCAGATCTGCCTGGATGCGATTTCAGGCGATTACCGCTTTGTCGCTGACCACTGCACTCAGAATGTAATCACCGTGCGTGACCTGCAGAGCGGCGGCAGCGCCACCATCCAAGCACCAACTGATGTGACAGGATTCCGGCTTTTGGGCAGCGCTCGCTTCAGCCCAAGCGGTGACCGGGTGGCATTTGCCCTCGCACAGGGCGACCCCAGCAACGAACGCGGCTGGGTGGCGCTGGGTTCCAGCTCCGGAGGTGTGGCAAAGTTAGTTCTGGTTGCGGAGGCTGGTACATATTACACCGTGCAGGGGTGGCTGGATGACCAGACCCTGCTTGTGCAATCGAATAACGTCGGCAGCGCTGATAGTGGCAGCCAGCTATTCACCGTGGGGGCGGATGGCTCCAACCCAACCAAGGTAGCCGATGGCAGTCTGCTCGCAGTGATCGATAATCGTTAAGCAATCAGCTTGAATTTCAGCGGATAAAACGGGTGTGGGATTTATCCCCCTGGGATCAAAATATCCAACCAAAAGCCTGTATTCGGTTACAAAATCGAGTACAGGCTTTTATTGTAATAAGTATTTCTAACCACACGATTAATTCCGATAATCGAGAGTATAATAATCTTATAAAGGTCGCTAATCTATCGATAAGCGCACCTCAATAAATCGGTTCAAATCAGAACAAATCCCAAAGGAGAGATAAAATGTATAGGTATGCTTGCAGAGATTTAGGTGTGGATTGTGATTTCGAAACAACAGGTGCAACGGTAGAAGAAGTCACCCAGAAAGTATTTGCACACGCTCAAGTCGTCCATAAAGACATGCTATCCAAAATGTCTCCATTGGAATTAGCTGAGATGAACAAGAGTGTAACGAACGCGATTCATCGGGTATAACCACCCAGAGGATTGACAGGGAATACAAAAAAATATATTAGTTTTCAGATTAACCAATATCCTCCAGGATCTCGAAATCCTGGAGGTGTTTTTTCCCCAACCAACCCCCAAGGGGTTCGGGCTGAGTCGGAGAATATCGATCTTTGTGTGGTATAATCCTGCGTTCGCTCTTAATATGGATAGACTTTATCCAAAATGAGTGCGGACGGGCTAGGGTTCGCCTTGGCTCAATCTTATGCCAAAAGGACCTTTTGTGAATTTCACTTCGTTTGCTTTTAATCCCCAGATTAATGCGGGGATCGTATCTGCTGGTTATTCCAGCCCCACAGCTATTCAACTACATACTATTCCGGCCATCCTGGAAGGGCGTGACGTGCTGGGACTGGCTCAAACCGGTACCGGCAAGACCGCGGCTTTTGTTTTGCCCATCTTACAGCACCTCATGCTGGGATCACGCGGCAAGCTGCGTGCCCTCATCCTCTCACCCACCCGTGAGCTAGCTGAACAGACCTACACCAACATAGAGATGCTTGGTTATCAGACCAGCTTGCGCAGTCTGACCATTTATGGAGGTGTTAGTGCCCAACCACAAATTAAAAAATTGCGCTCGGGGGCAGAGATCGCCGTAGCCTGTCCGGGTCGCTTATTAGACCTGATGGGGCAGAAAATGGTCAACCTGAGCCGGATAGAGATCCTGGTGATCGATGAAGCTGACCGGATGTTCGATATGGGGTTTTTACCCGATATTCGCCGTATCCTGGCAGCCCTCCCCACACAACGCCAGACTTTATTATTCTCTGCAACCATGCCGCCAGAAATCCGTTCACTGGCGGATGAATTCCTGGATCACCCGATCAGGGTCGATCTGGGGGTTTCCCGGCCCGTCGAGACGATCGGCCATGCGGTGTATCCGGTGGATCAAACCCGCAAGGCAGAGCTGTTGCTGGCACTATTGCGCCAATCAGGGAAAGGCCAGGTTTTGGTCTTTACCCGCACTAAACACCGCGCGAAGAAACTCGCCGACCAGCTCATCAAAGCGGGTCTACCCGCCACATCGCTGCAGGGTAATCTATCTCAAAATCGCCGCCAGGAGGCAATGAACAACTTTCGCACCGGGCGGGTGAAGGTGTTGGTTGCCACAGATATCGCAGCGCGTGGGATCGACGTTACCCAAATCTCACACGTGATCAACTTTGACATGCCAGACACCGCTGACGCATACACCCACCGCATCGGACGCACCGGGCGAATGGACAGGCAAGGCACCGCTCTGACGCTGGTCACGAAGGATGACCTGCCAATGATTCGGACCATCGAGCACCTTTTGGGGCGCGCGCTGGAGAAGCGTAAATTAGCTGGGTTTGATGCACGCTAATCTCTAAAATTTCTCATTTCTAGCTCCCGAGAAAGCTGTAATCTGTTAATTATTTCCTTATTTGACAATTGCGATAATTAGGAGTAATATTGTCTCGTAAGACTGGTTGATCATCTATGTATCAAACGATAGTTCGCATGACTCATTAGCTATGACGCACAGGGGGATATTGGCTTAATACACGCGACAAATGGGTGCAAGCGCACCCGTGATTGGGCAGGGGGAAATGGGTTCCGAGATGAAAATATTACCACCCCCCAAAACTTGTTTTGGGGGGTGGTAGCTTTAACTTACCGGTTTACTTCCTGAGCAGAGGTAGGAATGTCTTTCCATAATTCGAAATTGCTGGCGTTATATTTGATACAATTGAGCAAATAGCGTCCTGGAAAAGAGAAGGAGCAATCTCATGCAGGATAATGTCGTTCGCGTGAAAGATTTCAGTAAGGTCTACACTGGCACAACTGCAGTGGATGGAATCAGCTTCGAAGTGCAGCGGGGAGAGATTTTTGGGTTGCTTGGTCCCAACGGAGCAGGGAAGACCACCACCATGGAATGCCTGGAAGGTTTGAGGTATCCCACCACTGGCTCTATGAGTGTTTTGGATGTCGACCCAATACGTTCACCGGCGCGTTTACGTGATTTAATTGGAGTCCAGCTGCAATCTTCTGGGCTGCCCGGGAGTATGACCTCACATGAGGCGATGGAGTTCTTCTGCGCCTATCACCATGTGTCGCCTCGGACTGATTTACTCGATCGCCTGGGATTGGGTGAGAAAAAATTGGCACAGTTCGCAACCCTCTCCACCGGTCAACAGCGGCGTCTCTCCCTGGCTCTGGCAGTGGCACACGATCCGCCCCTGGTATTGCTGGATGAGCCCACTGCAGGTCTTGACGTTGGCTCACGGGTTGAGCTGCATGAGGTGATGCACGAGCTGCAAGCCAAGGGTACCACGATCATCCTTGCCACCCACGATATGGCTGAGGCAGAAAAAATGGCCGATCGGGTTGCCATCCTGCTCAAAGGCAAGATTGCTGCTACAGGGAGCCCGACCCAGCTAACTGCCACAGGAAGCGGTTTGGTTAAGATCTCAGTCTCTTCTGAGAATGGCAGTTTGTTGCAAGCCACCACGGCTTTCCCATCTGTTTCACAGAAACTCATCAAGGATGAGTATGTGATTTTTTACAGCCGGGATGCCGGCGAGACTGTTCCTGCGGTCCTGTCATCCCTCAAGGACCATGCTGACCACCTGGTTGATCTACGCGTGGAACGTCCTTCCCTTGAAGACAGATTTCTCGAGATCACCCAGGCTGACCAACCGAACGGAGAAAGACTATGAGCGCATTTTTGCACCATTTTCTGTATGATTTTCGGACGGGTTTGCGCGATAAATCACTCCTTTTGATGAATTATCTCTTCCCGTTGGGTTTCTATATCTTAATGGGCCTGCTGATGACGGGATTGAATCCTACCTTCGCACCCACCATGATCCCTGCCATGATCCTGGTGGCAATGATGGCGTGCACATTGCTGGGTTTGCCCAATCCGGTGGTTGAATCGCGTGAAGCTGGGATATTCCGCAGCTTCAAGATCAATGGCGTCCCGGCCCTGTCGATTATTACAATTCCGATCATCAGCAGCCTGGTGCACATTCTCATCGTTTCGATCATCATCACGTTTACTGCTATACCGTTATTCAAGGCAGGCGCGCCGGTGCATTGGGGTTATTTTGTGTTGATCCTGTTCCTGACGGCATTCACCTTCGCAAGCCTGGGCATGTTGATCGGTGTAGTCTCCCCCAACTCAAGGTCGATTGTCTTATTCAGCCAATCGTTTTTCCTACCATCCATGATCCTGGGTGGCTTGATGATCCCATCCAACATGTTGCCCCCGGCTTTATATAGGATTTCTTTGCTATTACCCACAAGTTATGCCATGAACGCCTGGCGTGGTTTGGCTTTTGATATGGCACCTACCTTTGATCCACGCTGGGCTTTGCTGATCTTGTTAGCCAGTGGGGTGATTGCTTACTACCTGGCAATTTATTTATTCACCTGGGATAGTAAAAATAAGCAGCGTGGTCATAGCCCACTGCTCGGATTGTTAACCCTGGTTCCGTATGTGTTGGGGGTTATCTTTCTGGTGAGCTAATTCATGGAAAGATAAAAAATACGACTAAAAGACTAATCCTTATTTAATCCCCCTATTTTTGATAATTGATGTATGATTAGTCTATCCGAGCGATGACGCTTGGGAAATGTAATCAAACAATCCGAACGAAAAGAAAGGAGAACAACAATGGCATTTAGTTTTAAAAACTCAAAGGGGCAAACTTATTTTCTGCATGCCACGACTCGTGTCCTCAAGAGTGGTAAGAAACAGCATCTCTATTATTTCGCAAAAACACAGAAGGCAGGATCACTAGATCTCGTCCCGCCGGGTTACGTGGTGGCCGAAAGTAAGACAGGCCTGCCAGTGCTGAAGAAAAAGTAATTCGTCAATAACAACACTGGAATACAAACCAACCAGCAGAATTTTATGCAAAGGGCTCACTAATTCCGAACGAACCCTTGGGTTGGAAAGAAGAATAAAAACACGGCACACTTCCAAAGAAGTGTGCCGTGTTTAATTCTAGCAAGCTTTATTGGCTAAAGAATGCGTTCACTACCTCGGGATCAAAATGCCTACCCGATTCTCTTGAAATATACTCCAATGCCTGGTGCTCCGACCATGCGAACCGGTAAGGACGATCAGAGGTAAGCGCGTCCCAAACATCCACCACCGCAAAAATTCGTGCCGACATGGGGATATTCTTACCCTTCAACCCTTGCGGATACCCATTGCCATCCCATTTTTCATGATGGCAGTATGGAATCTCCAGAGCAGGTGAAAGATATTCGATCGTCTTTAACATCTCGTAGGCATGCTTTGGGTGCTGGCGCATGACCTCCCATTCATCAGGAGTGAGAGGACCGGGTTTTAATAAGATCGAATCGGGGATGCCCATTTTTCCGATGTCATGTAGCAACGCCCCACGCCGGATATGTTGCAATGAATCGCCTCGGATTCCAATTCTATTAGCAACCTGTAGCGTCATCTCAATCACCCGGTGGGCATGCCCAACGGTCTCACGGTCACGCAATTCTAATGCCTTCGCCCAACCCTCCAGGGTGGCATCATAGGCGATCGAAAGCTCAATGTTCGAATCATGCAGCTGCTCAAATAATGACGAATTATCGATCGCAATTGCTGCCTGACCGGCTAATGCTTCTAGAAACTCTAATCGTTCAGGGTCGATTGAGCGGGGGGTTCTTAAAAACACTTCCAACACGCCCTTCACCTGTTCTTTCGCAATCAGCGGAATACCATAATAAACCTTGAATCCCTCTGCTTCTATCGGAAGGGGTTGGTTCCGCCCGCTGGGTTCAAGTGAGAGATCGGGGAGATGGATGGTCTGTTGAGTTAAGGCAACAATACCCGCGAATCCCTCGCCGAGGCGCATGGTTGTATTGAGATATGCCTCGGTGCGGAAACCCCGCCTGGCACCATACTCAAGCATTGGTGATCCCACCCGGTGTAGCAAAATGGCTGCTGCATCAACGTCCAGCTGTACCATAATTTGCTCAAGCAGCACTCCCAGGGTAAACTGCAGGTCCGGCCCATCTGAGATAGCCGTATCGATTGCCCGCAGCGCCTGGAAACGGCGCACCTGGCGTTGGATTGTTTCTTCGGCTACTTTCCAATCCGTAATATCAGTAATAAAGCCTTCTAATAATTGGTCAGAACCACTCACTGCAGCGGAGCTGCTGCCGACTTCACGGACCCATTTAATTTGCCTGTTGAGGGTATGAATGCGATAAACAAGCTCATATGATTTACGTTGCACAACTGCATTCTGAATATTGATCCAAACCATTTCCCGGTCATCTGGATGGATCAAATCACCATAGGATATGATGCGGTTGCGGATCAAATCATCTGCCACATAGCCTGTCAATTCATAGCAACCCTTACTGACATATTCCAGGGTGTGGTTTGAATCGTTCCTGCTCTGGAAAACCATTCCAGGTATATGGTCAAGCAAGGTATTAAAGCGGGAATATATATCCCTCACAATAACATCGGTGTTCAGGATTTCACTTCCTTAATTTAAAAAATAATATTTTTACTAGATCAGTTCACTCTAGCGTATTGAGGTACAGGTTCGACGGGTAGATTTACCCGGCTCTCCTGGTTGGATTTCTGCTGGTACGTCACCATGTTTGCGGCAAGATCTACCAGGTTTGCAGGTCGAAGAGAAAAGAGCCAGCTTCGATCTTCGTCGCTCAAATTGAACGACTCGCCCTGATACCCTGATGCTACCGCAATCTCTGGGTTGGAGATCAGCACATTGCGAAAGCTCTTGCTGACCACCGCTGCACAGAGCAGGCGATTCATCTCATCATTCGATGATGAGTAATCGAGGCTTGCACTCATTTGCGTTATAGGAGAATCAGTGATTAACATTTGGTTTACTCCGGAGTTAATAATCATCATTTGAATTTCCACGTATTGGCTTGTTATTTGCGCGTGAATACGGAGAAATCACAATTATCCACTCACATCCCCAGAGATGGGCAGACCGAGGACAAACCTGCCCGAAGTAAATAAGGCAAGGGTCAGGAGGGCCAGGCGGACAATGCGAGAATCGAGCTGAGAGAGTTTTAAATAGATTGTAGAAAGGCAGGTGTTCATTTGAATATCTCCTTTTTAAATAGAATATGGTTGTGCTTGGTGCCCATATTATGACACAAACCCGTCCTCTAAACAGTCTGTTAAAGATTAAAAAAGCCCAATTATTGGGCTTTTTTTAGATATTCTAATCTTCGGATCAGCGCAATAATTTATACAATTTGACTGTTTCAGGGGAGGGTTCTAAACCAAGCTCTTCCAGTAGGAATTGTTTGCATTGTTCGTATTGATCGGCAATCCCCGAACGATTCCCGAGGGCCGCAAATGCCTGCATTGCAAGACGATGAGCAGAATTCCATACAATGGTTCTCAGCCAGGATGGTTTGGCAGTGCATGAGGGCAGTTTTAGGCTCGCCCTTTTCCAGTAGGAGCTGTGCCAGGCTCAAAAGTGAGTGTTCGTATAATTGGGCTAACCTTTGTCGCTCCGTCATCACCCAGATCTCTTCCCCTTCTGGGTAGAATTCACCCCGATAGAGTTGCAGTGCTTCCTGAAGAAGCTCAACCTTCTTAGAGGGGGCATCAGCGCTTTCAGCTTGCATTACCTTGCGTTCAAAATCCTGCACGTCATAACTGTAATCCAGGTCAACATTAAAAACGTAGCGACGTTCATTGCTGATAATTACATCCTGCCCTAATGCAAAACGCACGTAATAGATCGTGTTCCTGAACTGCAACCTTAACTGTTCCGAGGAGCTTTCAGGCCATAATGTGACCCCGATTTCTTCTTTGGTCATACTCTTGTTGGGATGAGCTACCAGCAAGAAAAACAGCTCGCGGGCTCGTTTTTGGTTTACCCAGCTTGAGGCAGTCACGGGTTTGCCATCCAGTTTCACTTGAGACCTGCCCAACGCATAAATGCTCAATTTTGGCGGGATGAGCAAAACGGTGGCCGTGTGTGGACGGAGCCTGCGTCGTAAGGAGGCGATTTGCTTCTCGAAATTTTCTATCTTCACCAGTAGCTTGACAGCCGGCGGACCAATAATTACATCATCCACAAATATTTTTAGCTCTTCTTTGGTGCTTCGACCTGCCACTACCAGTGGTTGGATGCTATCCAGGTGACTGATTAAACTGAGCGCACCTTCCATGGATGCCCTAGACAATTGTTGATTACCAAGCAACTCATATGCCCGGCATAATAGTAAATCCGCGCTGGCTGCTTCCAGCTTCTGCCCTCCCTCATCAAAAAGCTTATGAGCTTCGGTGAGGTGTTTAACTGCCCGATCCAGTTTATTTTCGGCCAGGGCTAAGCTCCCGGCTTCTAGCGACCATAGACTGGTTTCAAAACCAGAATGACTTTTATCTACCAATTCCCTGGCTGATATGAGATAAGCGTTGGAGCGTGAATATTTCCCTTCACGACGGGCGAGGGCTGCTTCTGCCAGGTCGACATTTAATAACAGGAAATGATCGTCCAATCTCTGGCAAGCTTGGCGGGTTTTCTGATAAGCATCACTGGCACTGTCACTTGCCTCAAGGTCGGCATACAAGTTGCCCAGGTTGAACAATAAATATGCCTCACTCCGTAAAATCCCGTTACTTCTTGCTAATGTCAATGCTCGTTCAAATAATTGAGCCGCTTCAATATAATCACCTGCCAGATGGTGCAGGCTTCCCAGGTTGTTCAAGACGAAAGATTGCCTGGTTGAGTTTCTTACTCCCTGCCAATAGACCAGTGCCTGCTCATTATGGTTGAGCGCCTGGCGGGTATCACCCTGGAACTGGTAGCAGACACCCAGCTCCATATGTACCAAGGCGATATTTTGATCATCTTTTAGTGTTTGAAATATCGCCAGAGCCTGGTTGAGCATATCATTGGCTTTTTCAAGCTGTCCCTGGTAATACAGGCTCACGCCGGTGGAACGGAACGCACCTGCCCGCACCGAGCGCAAATCTTTATTTCCTTCCGATAACCCTAAAGCCTCCATGCCATCCAGGATAGACGCCTGATAATTTCCCCGGTAGCGGTGAGCGGTGGCGCGCCTATCGAGTGTGCGCGCCAGCCCTGAACAGTCATTATTCTCGCGCTGGGCTAGCTCCGCCCGGTTAAGATATTCCAGGCTTTTTTCCAGCTGACCCTGGACCAATAATACCGTGCCTTTATGTGAAATCAAACTGGGGTGAGAATCCAAGATCTCGACCGGAAGGGCGTCTAACCACCTGGACAGTACGGCAAATTGTGCATTACGAATTAATGACGTACCGGCTATCTCGATCAAGTCTGCGGTCGCTGCATCATCCCCGATTTGATTGTAGAGCGCATATGCGCGTGCCCATTCTTCGCGCATTGTGTATACATATGCGATCCTTCGTAGCAGACCTTCCACTTGGTCTGGTCTTTCCTTCTCGAACTGGGTCCTTAAAAATTCTCCAAACAGGTGGTGATAGCGCAGCCATCTCCCATCTTCACCCACGGGTAAAACAAACAAGTTGTTTTGTACCACCTGGCTGATCAGATGGCGCCAATTGACCTCCGGTCCCCAGATGGAAATACACAATGCAGCGTCAAATTCATTCAAAAAAGAGGTGCGCAGCAGAAAATCTCGTATCTCTAATGTTTGTTGGTCCAGGATTTCCTGCGCCAGGTAGGTGTACAACTCTATACCCGTCACGCGTGCAGCTCTCATCTGGTTGGTCATACCCGAACCCATCACCTGGGCGGAGAGCATTAATCCAGTGATCCAACCTTCGGTATCGCGCGCCAGGTCATGTGAAGCTGATTCTGAGAGGGTGACGTGGTAATACTGCAGCACGAAGGACTGGATTTCATCAGCTCGAAAAGCAAGTTCTTCAAAGCCAATCCCGCCCACTTGTGAGCGGGCTACAAGCAGGGGCAGGTCCGGTAGGCTGAGCAAGGTACGCGAGCTGAGGATTAAATGGCAGTTTTCGGCTGACTCGTTGATAAAACGGTTGATGAATGCCTGGATTTCTTTAACGCTGCTCACCAGGTGGTAGTCATCCAGAATGATCAGGAAATGCTCCTGAATATGTTCGTACGCGTCGTTGACAATTACCGATACGAGCTGATTAATATCGGGATTGAATGGGTTAATTGCTTTGAGAGCTGCGTTGGAAGCCTCGCCAAATAGGGGGAAGCGTTGATGCAGAGCAGCGATAAAGTAGGTAAAAAAGCGCTCAGGAGTCTGGTCAAGATCATCCACCGCATACCAGCATACCGGAAAATCTACCTGATAGGCAAAGTCGATTAATAATGAAGTTTTCCCATAGCCTGCGGGGGCAATTACCAGGATGAGTTTCTCATCCAAAAGGTCATATAGCAGGTTGATAAGGCGCTGCCGGGTGAACAGCTCCTTCCGGTGTTGTGGAAGTATGACCTTTGTGAGCGTCGGTTTTTTTGCCATATACTTGCCAGATCGCCTGATCCTTGGTCACTGCACAGTATAGCATAATCCAATCACTTTCAATTCAGCTCCGAATCGGTGGTTTAAATTGACCGTCAGCGCGATATGGTTTAAACTTAGCCAATTTAGTAGTCTGGTAGATTATTCACGCCGGCAGATTTCATTGAAAAATAGAACATCATCTCGTTTAAGGCTCTTAATCGGTAAGATATTGCCTGTCTTGCTGGTTTTATCCTGGCTGCTCATTTCCGCTCAACCAGTTTCTGCTGAAAATTCCCTGGATGTGTATTATGCTGGTCCGGATGGAGCAGTTTCCACTGCTCTGACGCTGGACAAAAATGTCAAGCTGGTCAGGGATATCTCCAGTGCGGATGTGTTCGTGCTGAATGGTGTGATTCCTGATACTTCAGCGATCCAGGCCCGCATACAGCAGGGGGCTGGCCTGGTGTTGATCCTGGGTCCTGACCTATCCTCTTCCAATCTAAAATCCTTGCTGGGAGTCAGTACTACCTTTGAATATGAAGAATCGCCCCTCAGCTTGGATGCCATCGCTACTGCTCGAGATCCGATCGGGAAGCAAATCATCTGGACCAGTGCTCCACAGGTGCGCCAACGGCAATTGCTCACCGGCTCAGGTATCACTCCGTTAGTAGCTGGGTTTGAAGATGATTCACTGGTTTTGGGCACCATGAGCATGGGTGCCGGGCAGGTTTATCTATTCACCGCCTTCCTCAACGGTGATAATCCACAATTTCAAGATTGGGCTTATTTTAATTACCTGATCTATTTCCTGGTAGAAAGCTCTGCCGGGCACATCCCGCTTTCATTTGCAAAATACCCTGCTTCTCCGGTGCCGCACACCCATGATCAGGTCATCCTGTATATCCTCCTGGCCGGGCTGCTCGTGATTTCCGGATTGGCATTTTGGATCGTGCGGCGGTACAGTCTGAGGCACCCTGAAGCCCTGGATGTGGTCGTCTCTGACCGTGAAAAATTTAGCCTGCATGAAGCCCGTACCGATTGGGAGGATATTGGTTTTCACCGCCCGTTAGCCGGATTCTTTATGGCATTCTTTTTGGGAATCCTTATTTTTATTCCCTTGATTATTTATCAAAACCTGATTCTGCCAGTCTATCTCCTGCCATCAGCACAGACAATCGGTATCTGGGGGAGAGTGACCCAATTCTTTGCCGTGATTTGGGCCTTTTTTGATATGGGCACGAGCATAGCGTTCATTAAGTTTATGTCACAATATCGGGTCCACGATCCTCGCAAGGCAGTACAGTATGGACAGGTTTTCGTGTGGTGGCAGGCGCTCTCGGGCGCGGTCCAGGTTGCCATTATGGTCGCTATGGCTGGCTCAGTTTTGCCGAGTACAGTGTATGCCATCTATGCCTGGAGCATCATCATCCATACCTTCATCCAGATACCCGGGATCTACCAGGTGATGCGTAATGCTCTCACTGGTCTGCAGCGCTTCGATTATGCCCAGATCCTTGACCTGGCATTGGCTGTGATCTTCCCGATGATAACTCAACCCATTTTGATCACCCTGATGGTTGGCTGGGGCAAGTCACACCCCGAGTTTGGAGCTTCGATCGGAGGCTTATTTGGTCTGGGTATGGCAGCCTATGCAGCTGAATTATTGACTTTCCTGCTCGGGATGTGGTTGTACCGGCGTTTGGGTTATAACGCCCGCCTGTACTTTCTGGCACACTTCGATTGGTCGGTGATCAAGGAATCACTTCGCTTTGGGGTGTTCGAAATGGCTGGCTCAGCTGCCTGGGGAATTGGCCAGGCTGTGGAAATCCTGATCAGCCAGGCGTACCTGGTAAATTACGCTGAAGTGTGGGGGAATTGGGTACTGGCGCAGAACTTCGTTTACGCTTTCAATGTTACTTCCACACTCTACAACAACCTCATGCCATCCATCTCTGAAGCCATCTCCCATGGGCGTAAAATGCTCAGCCAGTATTACGCTTCCATGGGTTACAAGTGGGGCGGGATGATCAGCGCCATGCTGGGGGCACTCCTGCTGGCAGTTGCCGACCGTTTTATCCTGGGTGCCAGCGGTCCTGAGTTCATCCGTGCTGCTCGATACAGCACTCCCCTGTTAATCTGGGGCATTATCCAATATCCTTCCTGGGTGGGAGATAACGTCCAGCTGGGCAGCAACAAGCCCTGGATGAAGGGAGCTCTGGTGAGTATGGAGCAGATCATCCGAATTCTTCTGGCATTTATACTGATCGTCCGTCTGCAGATCTATGCCCTGATCATTGCCTATATCGTCGCCCTGATGATTAAAAACCTCATCGCATACTGGGCGAACCATAAACTCTGCTTTCCCCAGCGGATATACTTCTGGCAATCACTGGGGGCTCCCTTCCTGGCGGGTTTAGCTCATTATGCAGTAGTCAGGTGGATTGGTGGTCTCATCTGGCGAGGTGACCAGGTAACCAGCATCCTGATCCTCACCATCGCTATTCTCCCTTCCTATCCGCTATTTGCCTTCTTCTATGGGCTATTTGGCGGTTGGGATGACGCCACGCTGAATGAAGTCAGGCGTGCAGTCGACATAAGCACCTTCATGAAACCATTTGCCTGGCTTTTCTGGAAATCGACCTCACTAGGAGCACGGATCAGCCCGCTGCACAATCGCTTTCCGATCAGCAATCGCCTCGCGGCCCTTGACGAAGCAGCATCCTTAACCCTTGAACGGGTGAATTTATAGATAACAGCGAGCCCGAAAGGGGCTCGCTGTGTTCCAAAACTATTCAATTTTTCCTGATCAAAAATTAATCTGACCAGGAACACCCTTCCAAGATCATTTCCAATGCCATTGTATGACTGCATGTCTGGCGGGTTTTAAAGAAGTCACAATCGCACTGCCAGGCATTATCAAGGTACTTCACGGTGTGGGGGTTGTTATCCCCGTCAAATGTGACCAAGAGCGATTTTACATGGATGCGTTCACGCTGTTCTGCATAGCGCTTTGCTTTCTCTCGCTTGCGGATCAAGCCAGAATCCATAACTTTACACTTGTCTCCTTTCATTTGTCATATTTTGAACAAAAAGGCACACGTCAACAAACGCGTGCCTTCGTTAACTACAGCAGATATTCAGTTTTAAGAGAAACACTCGCATAGCGGTATCTTCTCCGTTCAGTTTGAGTATAAGGCAATTTGACCTGAAAGTCAATCGCTCTGCCTGATTTATTCCCTACGATTTACCTACAATATTGTAATTTCACGGAAACTACTCACCCAATCCGGTTCAGGTATAGTTAACAATGTGGATTGTGAGTAATTACATATCACGAATGTGAGAATTTATATTCCATCCAGATCAGTGTTTGATGGGTATAAAATCCCGCTTGGCGCAGCACATCAATGGCTGTGTTCGAGGGGAAATTCAAGCTTAATGGTTGTTCCTGCCGGATGTCATTCCTGGCTTTGAGCAATAATGCCAGAACGGCGGCTTGGTCGAATTGTTCGGGGATTGCCAGCCATAAGGTGTCGGTGAATCCGCCAGCATGCTTCCAGCTAAGCACGCCTTTTAGCTCACCATTGCGTTCCACGCTCCAATGATTGAGAAATTCAAGGTTGAAAGCACGGTAAAACTTTCCCCAGGCATCTGCCCGGAATAAATTCCAATCGAATGGCAAGTGCCAGGTGAGGTCATCGGGATATAAAGATTTCAGCCATTCACGTTGTAATGTCCAATGGCTTGCTTCGCGTTTGCCAACCCTGACCCCTGCATCCGTCGGCAATTGATTAAAGTCTGGACCGATGTACCAGCTGGAACGCCGTAAACGATCTTCGAAACCATTGGTTGCATAGATATGGATGGCACTTGGGTTATCATCCCGCACCTGCAGCCAGATGGTTGCAGCATTGTGTTCCCGGGCATGCCTTATTGCGGTGACAGTGAGTTCGGTGGCAATCCCGCGCCCGCGATAATCTGGATGGGTGGCCACATTGGCGATCATGTAACCCTTTTTTCCATGCACCGTGATTGGGATCAGGCTAAGATTTCCCACCAACTGTCCATCTTCCTCCCACACATACCCTGAGGGGGGCATGGAAGCTTCTTCAATCAGGCTGCTGGCAAAACCCATCAGTGATGAATTCTGGGCTGCCTTCCGCATATCATTAAGATACTGCCTGCCTTCAGGGTCAAGCGTATCGTAAAAGCAAATCTCCACTAGATCAGCCACTTTTACCAGATCGCGGCGCATATCGAGGCGTCTTAAATGTCCCCTGGCGGATGATGAAATCGCAAGCTCAACCATCATATCTTTCCATTTTACACCCTCTGGCCTATTTCCATGCTGGGCGGAGTGAACATTATATACTCGCCTGTGGGCAATAGCGCGCATATTATTAGCGCGCATCTGACTAACGCGCATGTTTATCGCGCGCATATATAACTTATATATAATTCTTACGGGGCACATCTCTTGCATTAATAGAGTAAATGTTATAATCTTCCAGATAAGGAAGGATTATTACCTATGATGCGATTCGATCGTTTTACTGAACGTGCCCAGGAGGCTGCCCAACGCGCCGCCGAGATCATTCAACGCTACGGGCATAATCAGATAGATACGGAGCATATCCTGCTGGCACTCATCGAGCAACCCCAGGGTGTGATTCCCCAGATATTGGAATATCTCAAAGTTGACGCCAACGCTCTCACCGAGCGATTGGATTATATATTACGCACCAGCCCCAAAGCGAACATTTTCGGTGGGGGTGCAGGACAAATCTTCATTACCCCACGGGTAAAACGCATTATTGACCTGGCCAATGAGGAAGCCAACCGACTTAAGGATGAGTATATCTCCACTGAGCATATCTTCCTGGCCATTCTCAATGAACGCAGCACTCCTGCTGCACGCTTGCTGGAAGGCGCAGGAGTTACGCGTGAGCGTGTTTACGAAGCTGTACAGCAGATTCGGGGTGGCCAGCGCGTCACCGACCCACAAGCTGAAACACGTTACCGCACGCTGGAGAAGTATTCACGTGACCTGACCCAGATGGCGCGTGAAGGCAAGCTTGACCCTGTTATTGGGCGCGATACCGAAATTTTGCGTGTGATCCAGATCCTCTCTCGCCGCACTAAGAACAATCCTGTGTTGATTGGTGAAGCTGGTGTTGGCAAGACGGCCATCGTGGAAGGTTTGGCCCAGAAGATTGCCACCAATGACGTCCCAGAGATCCTCTCCGGCAAGAAAGTGATCCAGCTTGACCTGGGTGCCATGATCGCGGGCTCACGCTTCCGCGGTGAGTTCGAAGAGCGGCTTAAAGCCGCCATCGAAGAGATCCAGCGTGCCCAGGGTGAAGTTATTCTGTTCATTGATGAGCTACACACAGTTGTGGGTGCTGGGGCTGCTCAGGGTGCTATGGATGCTTCGAATATGCTGAAACCCGCGTTAGCGCGCGGCGAGCTACAATGTGTGGGTGCTTCCACGCTGGATGAGTATCATAAACATATTGAGAAAGACGCCGCACTCGAGCGTCGTTTTGCCCCAGTATATGTTGAAGAACCAAATGTAGAAGACACCATCCAGATGTTGCGCGGCTTGCGCGATCGATACGAGGCTCACCACAAGGTGCGCTTCTCAGATGATGCCCTGGTTGCGGCTGCCCGGCTCTCATCGAGGTATGTTACTGAACGTCACCTGCCGGATAAAGCCATCGACCTGATGGATGAAGCTGCTGCCAAGTTGCGTGTAGCCTTATATTCCCTTCCACCTGAGCTGAAAGCGATGAAGAGCGAAGTTGACCGCTTGCAAGGTGAAGAGGAGCAATCGGGTTTATCGCGCGACTATGAGCGTGCTGCCGAGAAAAAAGCTGAACGCCTGCGCTTAGAAACTGAGTTCAATTCCATGCGCGACAAATGGGAAAGTGAGCATAAGCTGGATGAAGTGGTGGATGTCAATGATATCGCCGCGGTCGTCGCCCAATGGACGGGGATCCCAGTCTCGCAGATGATGGAGACTGAGTCGGATAAGCTGCTCAATATGGAAGGCCGTTTGCACGAGCATATTATCGGCCAGGATGAAGCCATCCACGCTATCTCGGATGCCATCCGGCGTTCGCGCTCGGGTCTCAAGGATCCACGCCGCCCAATAGGTTCATTCATTTTCATTGGTCCTTCGGGTGTTGGGAAAACAGAGCTTGCAAAAGCACTGGCGGAGTTCCTGTTTGATGATGCAGATTCACTGGTACGCATCGATATGAGTGAATACCGAGAGCAACATACCGTTTCACGATTGTTTGGCGCTCCTCCCGGCTACATAGGTTATGAGGAAGGTGGCCAGCTCACCGAAGCTGTTCGCCGGCGACCTTACCGCGTGATCCTGTTCGATGAGATTGAGAAAGCCCATCCAGAAGTGTGGAATGCTCTCCTGCAGATTCTTGACGACGGTCGTTTGACCGATGGGCAGGGCAGGCTGGTTGATTTCCGTAATACGGTACTGATCATGACCAGCAACCTGGGCACTGAGTACGTACGCAAGTCAGGCAGCCTTGGGTTTGTACCCCTCACCTCCACCACGGAGGATCGCGAAGCTGCAGATAAGATCTCGAAAGCCCTGAAAGGTACCTTCAGACCTGAATTCCTCAACCGTATCGATGAGATCATCACCTTCTCTCCGCTTTCACTTGAGGATATGGTCAAGATTGTTGACCTTCAGATGAAGGAGATTCAGGAGCGCATGGGTGACAGTGGTTTGACCATCGAACTGACGGCTGCTGCCAGACAGTGGTTAGCGGAATCCGGTTATGATTCTGCGTTTGGTGCCCGTCCACTGCGTCGTGCCTTGCAGAAGTATCTCGAGTCACCACTCTCACTCAGCATTCTGAGTGGTGAATTCCCGAGAGATGCTCACATCATGGCGGATGTGAACGAAGCCAGAGATGGCCTGGTTTTCAGCAGTGCTGGAGAGCCGGTCGAACTCGAAGTGCAACAGGAATCGCAAGAAACAGCAAAGTAAACTCAAAGGTCGGGAGGCAACTCCCGACCTTTTTTATAACACACTCATTGTGGAATCCCCCCTGGTTCTGGGGGGAGAATCCCCCCTGGTTCTGGGAGGACATGTTTATTGGGCTGGCAAAGATCGCCAGAACGCTCTCACCGCAATGACATCATCTGGTTATCTGGCAGGATGATTGATCCCGAATAGCGTCGCGCAGGCCACCATCAACGATAGCGGCTACAATTCACTCGTATTCCATCGAAAACAGCTCACATCCCTGTAACAGCAACATGGTGATATTTGTCCCTCATATGAGGATATTAACCACTTGGTATTTTGCCCCTAAGGGATTAAATTTTTATGGTGGAACCACCTATCATGGATGCTAATGTTTTTCCAAGCCTGTTCCTGTTTCAAGATTTACTTCCAAAACATGTAAATCTGCTTCAGCCATTGTTCGTCTCATGTGAGTTCAATGCCGATACGGTTCTTTTCGAGCAAGGCGATCCAGCTGAAAATTTATTTGCAGTCGTCGGTGGTGAAGTGGTGGTGAACTTTAAACCGGACGATGGTCCTGTCATCGTTGTGGCTCGGGTTCATCCTGGCAGCATCGTGGGTTGGAGCGCGGCCCTCGGCAGCCGACTTTATACTTCCACCGCAGTTTGCACTACTTACACCCAGCTTTTGCGCGTGCGTGGTGATGATTTACGCCGCCTATGTTTACAGCACCCTGATACCGGTACAGTCTTCCTCGATCGTCTGGCAACGGTTATCGCAGAACGGTTGCATTCCACGCATGATATGGTGTTATCATTGTTACAACTGGGATTAACCACCACACTTGAGCCAAGCAGAGGATGACTGATGATCACACCCGTAAATGCTAATGCCCCTTTAGATGAACAGGTCCGTGTGCTCGTTCAGGGTCTGAGCGATTATATTGAGCAATTCCACGGTGGCTCGGTTGAATATATATCTTTTGATGGCAAAGTGCTTAAGGTACGTCTGGGAGGTGCCTGCCTGGGCTGTCCGCTTTCACCCAACACCCTGCATGGCTGGGTGGAGGGAACGGTAAAGCAATTCTTCCCCCAGATTGAAGTCGTCGCAGCTTGAACTGGTTGGGACGATCACTGATCGCCCATTGATGAATTATAACGGACTCGCATAACGGGTCCGTTGTTTTTGGTAGGGTTGGTCTTCATAGCATTTAAGCATCTCCAATCACGATCAGTAGATGAATTCGTCCCTACTCTCGATACTCCTTATCCTCTGTCCATCGACGGGGATTATCAACGATATATTCACTGAATGCATTCAATTCTTTCTGATTTCTAATGATATGCTCGTAATAATTTCGCTGCCATATTCGTTGGGGTGAAGCATTCATCGCTTTAGATATCTATCGTTTCTGGATTTATTCCGGTGAATGCTTCACCCATAAACTGGACTTGGTTCCATTGATGTATTTTTCGTGTGCTTACGGATTTAAAATTTTGGATGATCGCGCCTAATGATCCTGGTTGGGTCCCAATTGTGCGTCGTTGGGGCGAAGCATCTGCTGGCAAATTATCAAGGTTGTCATAGCTCAAAAGGGCAGATGCTTCGCCCGTACCCTGATCAAGGATCCATATAATTCCATGCAAATGATTCGGCATGATAATCATTTCATCCAAGCCAATTGCGAAAAATTCTGGTAATTATTGCCAGACAAGTTGGATGATATCACCGGCAGAATTTAGCACCATCTTTTCGTCATGGATCTCCCCGAACAAGTTTACGCGACCCTGCGCAACCAGCGTGATGCAGTATGCCCCAGGTTGCGAGTAATCGTAATCTTTCAACCTTATCGAACGTCGGTGATGAATAAGCGGATCGTATTTCATTATTCAATAGAACAATTTCACGCATCTCGTAAATAATCCAACTCGTATACTATTTTGAGCCGATAAGTTGGGGCGAAGCACGAGGGCGGTTTCTAGCAGCATCTTCATGCTTTCGCTGATGCCCGCAGCATCGTGAGGGTACTTACGAGCGAGATAGGTTCAATTCCCTGTAGCAGCTAACTCTGCTACCTTACTCCCCTCTCGGCTCCGGTGCACCAGGTAGATCCCCACCAGTACTACCAGACCTCCTATCCATTGCTCCATCCGTAGTGCCTCCCCCAACAGAGGGATCGCCAGCAACGCGGTCACCACCGGCTGTCCGATCAACGTCGGTGATACGATCGAGGCAGGCAAATGACCCAGAGCATAGCCGATTGAGAGGTATCCTCCAACCTGTGAAACCAGGGCCGCTCCCAGGAATGCAAGGTAAGATTGGGTTGGGTAACCTGAAAGGGGCAACCTCATCCCGAGGGTGATCACCAGTAATGTGACGGTCGCAAAAAGGTCCACCAACCACACGTAAGAGAGGGTATCAAGTTTTTGCCTGCCGCGCTCCGTGACGATGAAGTAACCAGCATAAAACACTCCCGCTGCCATTGCCAGCAGATCGCCCAGTCCGATAGACGGGTGGCGAATGAAATCACTACCCAATACGATCACGGCACCACCCAATGCGAGGGCTAGCCCAAGCCAGAACAACCCTCGCAGCTTCTGCCTGAACACTAACCAGGAGATCAATGCTACCCACAGGGGGGCTGTGTTACCCAGCAGGGTAGCGTTGGCAGCCGATGTATAGCGCAAAGATGAGTTCCAGGTTCCATGGTCGAAGGCAGTGAAAATACCTCCCAGGATTGGAAACAGCAATATTGTGATGGGGAGCTTCACCTGCATCTTCCATTTACGATACAGGAAGACCGGCAACAGGATGATCGTGGCCAGCCCTATGCGGTAAAACCCAATCACAGGTCCAGGTGCATTAGCCCATTTGCCAAACATGGCTGAAAAACTCAGGCAGATGATCCCCATGATCAGTGCGAGGTATGGCAGGATGGGTTTCTTGGATGGCATATTGGCAGTTGGGCGGATTGAGATGAATGAGGCTATTCAACCAGGCAAGTCATTCTATCATGGAACAATTGCGAAAACGATACAGGCAGGCAAACCAATACTTATCCAATTTTTAGAATTGGAGCTAAAAACTCCGTTATACTATTCAGGCGTATAAATTCTCTGCAATAAGAAAGGGTCATCAAGCATGCCCAAATTCTCTAAAAATTCACGCATCGTACTATCCATCTTTACATTCTTTTCACTGGTCAGTCTGGCATGTGGGATCTCTGTTCCGCGGGCCATCTCATCCCAACCAACCCCGGTCGTTGAAGTGGTTGAATCCAACCCTACCACAAGCTCGTCTGCGATCAGCGTGGTCACCAATGAGGATCAAATTCTGGTGGATATGTATTCCCGGCTTAATCCTTCTGTGGTCAACATCACAGTCTATCTCGACCAGAGTGGTGCCCTGCTACCCTATGCCCAGGGCTCCGGCTTTGTTTATGATGATCAGGGTCACATCATCACGAATGCACATGTCGTGCATGGCATCGATGCAGTCCAGGTGACCTTTTCGGATGGGTTAATCCGTGATGCCACAATCGTCGCTGAAGATCTATTCAGTGACCTGGCAGTCATCAAGGTGGAAGTTCCAAGCGGAATCACACCCATACCTGTTGGGAACATGGATGAGCTGGCGGTTGGGCAAACCGTTGTCGCTGTTGGCAATCCTTTCGGGTTTGAAGGTACCCTTACGACAGGCATTATCAGTGCCCTGGGTAGATCCATTCCATCGCAGACGAGATATTCTATTCCTCAGGCTATTCAAACCGATGCTGCCATCAATCCAGGTAATTCGGGTGGTCCATTACTCAATCTGAAAGGGGAAGTCGTGGGTGTGGTTGATCAGATCGAAACTACCGGTACCAGTGGAGGTAACCTGGGCGTGGGTTTCGCCATCCCGGTCAGCATCCTTCGCCGCGTTGTACCTGCCTTGATCGATACGGGTCATTATGATTGGCCGTGGTTGGGTTTATCCGGCAACACAGTCTATCCTGGCCTGGTTAAAGCGATGAACCTGCCTGTTGAGCAGGGTGCATATGTAGGGACGCTGACGGAGGGTGGGCCAGCCCAGGCAGCCGGTTTACAAGGAGCGACGGATACCGTCACTCAAGACGGGCTTACGGTCGATGTGGGTGGGGATGTGATCACTGCCATTGATGGACAGCCAGTCAAAACCTTTGATGATATGTTGGTTTACCTATCTTTAAAGACTTCTCCTGGCCAGGAGGTTACCCTCACCATCTTGCGGGATGGAAAATATCAGGATGTAAAACTACAGCTAGGTACTCGGCCGATAGAATAAAACATACTAAAGATCGGCATGATCAATATTCCGGCGCTGGAAAAATCCAGCGCCGGAATTATTAACTACCAGCATTTTTATACGTAATTAATTTTTTTTGCGTTGAATGACTAAAGACCTGGGCCATTAATATCCCGATGCCAAATCCATGTGATTATATAAGGGCAGCTCATCAATGTAGCGGTGCAGGTTTTGAACGAATAATTCTGTTGCTCGTTCGTCATAATGGGGAGAAAACCCGGCGATATGGGGTGTGAGGATCACATTGGGAAGTTTCCATAACGGGTTGTCTGCGGGCAAGGGCTCTGTTGGGAATACGTCCAGGGCAGCTCCAGCGATTTTATGCTCACGCAGCAATGGGATCAGGGCATTGTGATCGACTATATCTCCCCGCGATATGTCGATAAGAAATGCCCCCGGCTTGAAAGCAGCCAGCTCTTTTGCTCCGAGGTAACCACGAGTGGCGTCTGTGCGTGGGAGCGTCACGATTACGTAGTCACATTCTTTGAGCAGTGAACCCAGGGCCTGTGGCGGGTACAAACAATTCACCAGGTCACCACCAGGGTCACCTAAACCCTCCATGGTATAACCAGTATCTTCTGGGTGGCGGATGTCGCGCTTGGTAGCTAAAACGGTCGCTCCAAAGGATTGAAGCATGCGGGCAATTTGTCGTCCAATGCTGCCATAGCCGATTATTCCCACCGTGCTGCCGCGCAGCTCCAGTGGATTAAATAGCTCCCATCTGCCTGATGGCCACTCTGCCCTCTTCTGGTGAGCGAAGACATCTGGCAGATGATGACCTAAGGCCAGCATCATCATCACGGCATGTTCCGCCATTTGTGGAGCTGAGGCGCCGCTCATACTGGTGATGCTCATCCCATCGCGATGCAGGATGGGCTCATCGAGGGCATGGTCAAGACCAGCCCAATGAAATTGGATCCAGCGCAGGTGCGGGGCTTGCTCGGGTTTGGGAAGCACCCGATTGGTGTACAACACTTCCACCCGCTTCCAAATTTCATCACTAACGTCTTCTACCTTTCGGGCAATGATCTTCTCCAATACGATGCGGCTTGAAACGTCCGTGATCTTTTTCATCAGCTCATCGGAAAAGGGTAAGGTGATTACAATTTCGATTGGGTCATCCATGCTGCACCCCTGTGATGTGGGATATTTGTGGGATAAATGTGGGATAAAGTGGGATATTTGTGAGTATCATAAAATAGTTAACTTTTTTTGACCAACCCTAATTGTACCCAATTGGCCCCAAGAATTCTATTCTCAAATGATACTTTAACCGATTTTCCTGCTATTTCTAACTGAATACTCATCCAAAAAATCAATAATAGGCTTTACAAATTATAAAGCCATCGATATAATCAACCCCGCTTAACTATTTAGAAAGGTTAATGTATGAATACAACTGAACCTTTGGAAACTACCTTAAAAGAATGGTTCGCCATCTTCAGGCACCGCATGATGGGCAGTTTTTTTATTTATGCCAGAGATAAAGGCCTGACCATGGCGCAGCTTGGGGCGATGTTTCACGTGTATCACAAGGGTGGATGTGGAGTATCCGATATCGGATCCGACCTTGGGGTGACCAACTCAGCTGCCAGCCAGATGCTTGAGCGCCTGGTACAGCTTAAATTAATCACGCGCACGGAGGATCCCATAGATAGACGTGTCAAGCAAATTGTGTTAACCGATAAAGGTCGCCAAATATTACAGGAAAGCAGCCAAGCCAATCAAGCCTGGCTGGAGAAGCTGGTACAATCGATGACCGCTGAGGAACAAATCCAGGCCAGTGATGCGCTGGTTACTCTGATCGATAGAGCACGCCAGCTCGAGAATGCCGCCATCTAGCCACATATTAGAATAATACGTATTCTATCCGTGGCTTGAACCCGTGTTTGTTGCAAAGCTCTAAGTCTATAGTAAAGATGAGGAATTCACCGGAACGCTCGTCATAAGGAATTAAAATAAATACCTTAAAATAAGATTTTAGGAACAAAATCAACCATGATGCGCTTAGCAAAATACTTAAAACCCTATGTATTATTAATCCTGCTCGCGATTGCCTTGTTGTTTGTGCAGGCGAATGCCGACCTGGCACTGCCAGATTATCTGGCTAAAATAATTAATAACGGTATCCAGTTATCGGGGATTGAAAACGCGGTACCCCAAGCAATCCGCCAGAGTAGCATGGACAAGCTGACCCTTTTTATGAGTGCACAAGATAAAACCACTGTCCTTGCGGATTACACGCTGGTGGATAAAACTTCAGCGAATTATGACCAGCTGGTCAAGGATTACCCAATCCTTGCCACACAGCCAGTCTATGTGCTCAACAAGATCGATCAAGCTCAAATCGATCAACTTAACCCACTGATGGCTAAACCTCTATTGGTGGTTTCTTCAATTGAAGAAGCAATGGCAGACCCTACCAAGTTAACCGCCATGATCCAGGGGATGGGGATGGACCTATCAAAGCTACCCGCTGGAATGGACCTGTTCACGGCACTGAGCAATATGCCAGAAGCGCAGCGCGGGGCAATCATCACATCGATAACCGCGGTTGTGGATCAAAAGATGGGGGCATTTAGCGACAAATTGCTCTATCAAGCAGCTGCAGTAACAATCAAATCGGAATACACCGCTTTAGGGATGGATATCGGGAAATATCAGATCGCTTACCTGCTCAGAGTGGGGGGCTTGATGCTTGCTCTGACCTTGCTATCTGGTGTTTGTACGGTGATGGTCAGTTTCCTGGCTGCCAAGACAGCAGCAGGTTTTGGACGCGACGTTCGCAAGGCCGAATTCACCAAGGTGGAAAACTTCTCCAGTACTGAATTCGATAAGTTTTCCACTACCTCGCTAGTTACCCGTTCCACCAACGACATCACCCAGGTCCAGATGGTAGTCTTTATGATCCTGCGCATGGTCATCTATGCGCCTATCATCGGTGTGGGAGCCATTATCCACGCTTTCAGGCTGGATACTTCCATGTGGTGGATCATCGCGGTAGCCGTCGGCATTCTTCTTACCGTGGTGCTGACTGTCATGGCTATCGCACTTCCAAAATTCAGGATCGTACAGAAACTAACCGATCGCCTGAACCTTGTCATTCGTGAAAACCTTTCGGGCATGATGGTCATCCGTGCTTTTTAACCGCCAGGAATTTGAGCTGAATCGTTTTGATAAAGCCAATACAGATATCACTTCCGTCTTGCTATATATCGGTCGTGTCATGGTGGTGATCATGCCGTTTATGATGCTCATCATGAACGGTGTTACGGTATTGATCATCTGGATTGGCTCTCACCAGGTGGCACAAGCGAATATGCAGGTCGGGGATGTGATGGCTTTCATGCAATATACCATCCAGGTGGTCTTTGCCTTCCTGATGATGTCGATGATGTTCATCATACTGCCTGGCGCGGTTGTATCTGCGGGACGGATTAGCGAAGTTCTAAGTACCGAGCCGGTGATCAATGATCCAGTCGAACCAAAGCATTTCAGCGACCGATTTAAAGGAACGGTTGAATTCCGCAACGTTTCCTTTCGTTATCCAGATGCAGAAGAAGACGTACTGCACGATATCAGCTTCATTGCCAGGCCTGGTCAAACTACGGCATTTATTGGTTCGACCGGGTCAGGGAAATCCACGGTCGTCAACTTGATCCCGCGTTTTTATGATGTCACGGCTGGGTCAATCCTGGTAGACAATATTGACATTCGTGAGGTCACTCAGCACGACTTGCGTGACAGAATTGGTTATATCCCCCAGAAGGGTGTGCTTTTCTCTGGCACGATTGAGAGCAACTTGCGCTATGCGGACGAAAGTGTAGAGATGGATACCCTGCGCAAAGCTGCTGATATTGCCCAGGCGAGTGAATTTATCACAGACAGCAGCGGAGATGGCTATTCAGCTGAAGTATCTCAAGGAGGGTCGAATTATTCGGGAGGTCAAAAACAGCGCTTATCCATCGCCCGTGCTTTGGTTAAAAAACCACCCATCTATATCTTCGATGACAGCTTTTCGGCTGTCGATTTCAAGACAGATGCAGCTTTACGCCATGAGCTCAAGCAGCAGACAGCTGATAGCACGATATTAATCGTGACCCAGCGTGTCTCGACCATCAAGAACGCTGAGCAGATTATCGTTGTGGATGAAGGTAGGGTTATCGGTAAGGGTACTCATCCTGAGCTGATGCGGGATTGTAAAGAATATCAGGAGATTGCATTATCGCAGCTCAGTCAGGAGGAGTTACTATGATACACGGCGGACCTGTAGGAACTCGTAGTGGAGGTCGTAGGAGCAGCCCACCCATGGGTGGACCTATGGCAATGATGAAAGGCGAACGCGCCCATGATTTTAAGGGCACGATGCTCAAGCTGTTCAATTATCTCGGCAAATATCGCTTGTCTTTGATTATCGCTTTAATCATTGCAGGCGCTTCCACAGTATTCAGCATTGTCGGTCCAAAAATTTTGGGTAACGCTACCACTACCCTGTTTAATGGTGCTATCGCTACATACACGGGTACTGGTTCGATTGATTTTATCGAAATTGGAAATATCCTGATGCTGACAGCTGGTTTGTATGTCTTTTCTACGGTGTTGAGCTTCATATCTGGTTGGATCATGACCAGCATCTCAACGGATGTCACCTATCGACTGCGCAGGAATATTTCTGAAAAGATCAATCGCATGCCCTTGAGATATTTTGATGGCACCAACCACGGTGAAATCATGTCGCGGGTTACCAATGATGTGGCTACGGTTAGCCAGACACTGAGCCAAAGCCTTACCACCATCATTACCTCGGTGACCGGGGTGATCGGTGCTTTGATCATGATGCTCTCCATCAGCTGGATCTTGACTCTGGTAGCTTTACTGATCATCCCAATTTCGATGGTCTTCCTGCGCCTCATCCTGCCCCAATCCCAAAAATACTTCTCGCAACAGCAAGATTACCTCGGGCATATTAATGGACATGTAGAAGAAATGTTCGGTGGTCATATCGTGGTGAAAGCCTTCAATGGTGAAAAGAAAAGTATTGAAAAGTTTGATGGGTATAACAATACACTGTATGAAGCAGGCTGGAAATCCCAGTTCCTGACTGGCTTGCTGTTCCCTATCATGAACTTTATCGGCAACCTCGGTTATGTAGCGATCGTTGTTTTGGGTGCCTGGCTGGCGATTAAAAACCTTATTACTGTAGGTGATATTCAAGCTTTCCTTCAATATATCCGCAACTTCACTCAGCCAATTACCCAGATCGCCAATATCTCTAATATTCTTCAGCAGACTGCTGCTGCAGCAGAACGGGTGTTTGAATTCCTGAATGAGAGCGAAGAGATCCAGGAGACTGAGAATCCAATCCAATTGTCTGTTGTCAAGGGGCATGTAGAATTCGATAACGTTCACTTCGGTTACAGCCCCGAAAAGATCATCATCAACGACTTTTGTGCCACGATAGAGCCCGGTCAAAAGGTTGCCATTGTCGGTCCGACAGGTGCAGGGAAGACTACCATGGTCAAGCTGCTGATGCGCTTCTATGATGTAAACAGTGGTGCCATTTTAGTGGATGGTCATGATATCCGGAATTTCTCCCGGTACGATCTGCGTAAGTTATTCGGAATGGTGCTTCAGGATGCCTGGGTTTACAATGGAACCATCATGGAGAATATTCGATATGGACGACCGGATGCTACAGAAGCGGAAGTAATTGCAGCCGCAAAGGCCGCGCGTGTGGACCATTTCGTCCGGACTCTCCCTGAAGGATATAACCTGGTACTTAACGAAGAGGCTACGAATATATCTCAAGGTCAGATGCAGCTCCTGACTATTGCCAGGGCCATTCTGGCAAACCCCAGGATGCTTATCCTCGACGAAGCCACCAGCTCGGTAGATACTCGCACGGAAGTATTGATCCAGGAAGCCATGGATGAGCTGATGAAAGGTCGCACCAGCTTCATCATCGCCCATCGCTTGTCTACCATCCGAAATGCTGACCTGATACTGGTAATGGATAATGGAGACATTGTCGAGCAAGGAAAGCATGAAGAGCTATTAGCCAAAAATGGAGCATATGCTGAGATGTACAACAGCCAGTTCGAGCACGTCATGGCGGTTTAATCGGTGCAGCTTGAAAAAATGCCCAGGTCATCCCCTGGGCTTTTTTTTAGGGTTGTGTCATGAATATGTAATAAAATGGAAAATGACAAATGATATTTGTAATTGACCTCGGTTTGATGCTATGATGATAGTGACAACCGAATAAGCTGGAGCAATCCATAGAACATATTTCTGGCAATAATCTAGCATAGCTAGACAGCTGGGCAGGCTGACAATAGAATGCCAGATAAAATCCCGTTATTTGCGGGATAAAGGATTGCTCCAGCGTTTTTTGTTCTATAATATCCTTATGACCCCAGATTATGAAACCTACCTTTCTCCTTACTCCTGGCGCTATGGCAGCCAGGCGATGCGACAGATATGGAGTGAAAATAACAAACGTAAGCTCTGGCGCAGGCTGTGGGTGACCCTGGCAGAAGTGCAGGCTGAGTTTGGTCTATTAACAATCGACAAGGTGGAAGATTTACGTGTGCATATAGATATGGTCGATGTGCCGCGGGCACTGGAGATCGAGGCCGAGATTCAGCATGACCTGATGGCAGAGCTGAAAGTTTTTGCAAAGCAAAGCCCGGTGGGTGGTGGCGTCCTGCACCTCGGAGCTACCTCGATGGATATTGAGGATAATGCCGATGTGCTGCGCCAGCGCGAATCACTCGACCTGTTGCTGAGTCGGGTTACGCGATGTACTCTTACTTATTGCACAGGAGATTGACACCTGGGCAGATCTACCTTTAATTGCCTTCACCCACTTACAACCCGCAGAGCCTTCAACCCTTGGTTACCGGCTGGCAGGCTATGGCCAGGATTTGCTCATAGACTGGCAGATACTCCAGACGAACCGCCATGACCTGCGTGGGAAGGGCTTCAAAGGCGCAGTTGGGACGGGAGCTTCCTATGCGGAGCTGATCGGGGTTGATCATCTGGAAGAGTTCGAAAATCGTCTATCTGCGCACCTGGATCTACCCTTCTTCCCGGTGGCGACCCAGGTATACCCACGCAAGCAGGATTATGAGCTGCTCAGTCATCTGGCCGGGTTGGGTGCATCCCTGCATAAATTTGCTTTTGACCTGCGGTTCTTGCAATCCTCCCCCATTGGAGAATTGGGAGAACCCTTCGGCAAGCAGCAAGTGGGTTCGTCTGCCATGCCGTTCAAGCGTAACCCAATCAATGCTGAGAAAATCGACTCCCTGGCACGTTTGCTGGCCCAGATGCCGCGCACAGCCTGGGACAACGCGGCCAACTCGCTGTTGGAGCGCACTTTGGATGACTCTGCCAATCGTAGAACCCTGCTTCCGGAAGCATTTCTGATCTGCGATGAGATGCTACTTACCACAAAACGCATTTTAAGCGGTTTGCAGGTGAAGAAAGAGGCCATTCAGCGTAATCTGGAAGCTTATGCGCCTTTCGCGGCGGTCGAGCGGGTGCTTATGGCGCTTGGTAAAGCCGGAGCTGACCGCCAGGTGATGCACGAATACCTGCGCGAACACTCGTTGACTGCCTGGGAGAAGGTTCAGTTTGGGAAACCGAACTTGCTGGTGGAATTGATCAGTCATGACCCCGAGATCACCCGCTACCTGCCTACGGCTGAGCTTTGCCAGCTCATGGACGTCTCCCACTACCTGGGAGATGCTCCCCAGCGTGCCCGGCAGATGGCTGAGACTATCCGAAACGCACTTTCCACCTAATAATTCCAAGAATATATAAAATAAACACTGGGTTGGATGAGTCAACCCAGTGTTTATCTATATTATTGGGTATCGATATCTATTTTATGTGAATTGTCGCGTTGCGCTCAGGACCGACCGAGACGATCTTGACCGGCGTCTCGACCAACTCTTCGATACGGTGTACGTAAGCTTGGGCAAGTGAGGGCAGCTCCTCAAACCGGCGCATATCTTTGGTGGACTGCATCCATCCGTCCATCTCGATATATTCCGCTTCATAACCCTCCAGCCAGTTGGCATCACCCTCCCAATAATGGGCTACACGTCCCATATTTCCTCTTGGATGATAGCCGATCCCGATTTTGATCTTCGGCAATGTGTCCAGTACATCCAGCTTGGTCAGGGCGATCTCGGTGAAGCCGTTCAGCTGTGCGGTAAAGGCTACCAGGTCAGCGTCGAACCAGCCGCAACGGCGAGGCCTACCTGTCACCGTGCCGAACTCCTTACCTTCGGATTGCAGTACCTGACCAGTGGCATCATTCAGCTCGGTTGGCATGGGTCCGCGACCCACGCGCGTGGTGTAAGCCTTGGCTACTCCAATCACTCGGCTAATCCATTTTGGCGCTATTCCCAGGCCAGCGGTCGCCCCACCTGAAACAGTGGTAGAAGCAGTGCAGAAAGGATACGTACCCCAGGTGTTATCCAACAGGGAACCCTGGGCACCTTCCAAAATGATCGGCAAATTATTGCTGAGCGCATTTTGCATCAATCCGAAGGTTTCACGCACCAACGCTTTTATTCGAGCAAATTGAGCCAGTTTTTCTTCCCTGACCGCTTGGAAATCCAATGGTTTCAGGTTGAAAGCCTTGAACAAGGTATTTTTTACCTGCAGCTGAACTTTAAGTTTCTCACCAAAAACATCTGGGTCTGCAATATCTGCCAGGCGGATGCCGTTGTAGCTCACCTTATCGGCATAGACTGGTCCCATACCGCGCCCCGTGGTACCCGTGCTGGCATTCCCTTTGGCTATCTCGTAGATGGATTCCACCATGGGATGGTAGGGCATCACCACATGGCAACGTGGGGAGATCCACAAGCGGTCTGTCAGGTTGATTCCAGCTGCCTTGATCGTATCAATCTCACCAATCAACGTAGCCAGATTGAGCACCACCCCCGGGCCGATGATACAGATGGTTTCGGGGTTGGAAAAGCCATTGGGGGTCAGACGGAGCTTGAACGTCCCGTATTGATTAATCACAGTGTGGCCGGCATTATCACCGCCGTTAAACCTGGCTACGATACCTGCATCCTGAGAGAGCAGATCGACAATTTTGCCTTTGGCTTCATCTCCCCACTGAGCTCCAAGAACCATGGTAACGCTCATACCGTTATCCTCCAATCTATTCCGCTTTTTTGACCAACTAATTGTACTCTGCCAGGCGATGAATGGGACAGCGAATTATGCCCAATACGCGGATATAATTTATCTCAATGGCCCTGATCGAAGACTCAGCCAACCGGCAGATTGCTCGTTCAGCCGGCAAAGTGATGATCGCTTTGCTGCTGAGCAATGTTGCCAACCTGGTGAGCCTGATCCTGAATGCCACCACGTTTGGCACCCAGGCAGATATGGATGCATTTGTGGCAGCCAACCGTGTCTCAGAGACGTTGTTTGTGCTCATGGCGGGCGGTGCACTCGGTTCCGCATTCATTCCAACATTTACCGGATTACTAACTAAAGGTGAACGCAATCCAGCCTGGAAGCTGGCTTCGGCCATCGCCAACCTGGTACTGGTGGTGCTGATTCTGGCTGCCATCCTGGCGGCTATCTTCGCCCAGCCCCTGGTGCATTATGTACTGGCACCAGGCTTTGCCAACGATCCAGGCCAGGAAGCCATGACGGTCAGCTTATTACGGATCATGCTGCCTTCAGCTGTAATCTTTGGGTTAAGCGGCCTGGTTATGGGCATCCTCAACTCCCACCAGGTGTTCTTCGTACCAGCTCTCACCCCTGCCATGTATCGCCTGGGGATGATCTTTGGGGTCCTGTTCCTGACCCCCACTATGGGTATTTACGGGCTGGCATGGGGAGTGGTGATTGGTGCCTGTTTGCATTTACTCTTACAAATACCCAGCCTGCTGCGTTTGAAGGGTATTTACTTCCCCACCTTTGGGCTTAAAATAACGGATGTGCGCCAGGTGGGCATGTTGATGCTGCCCAGGGTGTTTGGTGTAGCCGTGGTGCAGCTAAACTTCTGGGTGAATACCCATCTGGCATCTAAGATGACTGAAGGCAGCCTGACGGGGATCACCTGGGGTCTGACCATGATGCTAATGCCGCAAGCGATCATCGCCCAATCGGTGGCGATGGCAGCTTTACCCACCCTTTCTGCCCAATTTGCACAAAACAAGATAGATGATCTACGTGCATCCCTTGCAGTGAGCCTGAGGGGCATCTTGCTGCTCGCTATCCCTGCTTCCATCGGGCTGATCCTGCTTCGAGAACCGATCGTAACGTTGATGCTGCAGTATGGAAAATTCACGCAGGCTTCCACGCAGCTTATATCCTGGGCATTGTTATGGTATTCGGCCGGGCTGGTGGGGCATTGCGTGGTGGAAATCCTGGCACGCGCCTTTTATGCCATGCACGACACAAAGACTCCGGTGCTGGTAGGTGCGGTGGCGATGGCCCTGAACATTGCGTTCAGCCTGCTTTTCTCTGCCTGGTTCGAGCGCATTGGCTGGATGCCGCATGGTGGGTTGGCGCTGGCAAATTCCCTGGCAACCGGGCTGGAAGCAGCCAGCTTGTTGTTCCTGATGCACCGCAGGTTGGGTGGTCTGGAAGGGAAGCGCGTTTTGAAGGGTACATCCCAGGCGGTGCTGGCGACCCTGATCATGCTTATCGCAGTATGGGCTTGGATGGGATTGACCCATACACGCCAGGCATGGCTGGTGGGTGGAGGTGGGGTGGTCATTGGCAGTCTGGTCTATGGGATGGGGGTGGTGGGGTTAAAAGTGCCTGAAGTCCAGTCGATGTTTCATTTGCTCCGGCGCAAGTTCAAACCAGCCTTTAAATAGCATGTTGCCTGCCCTTTACCATGCACATCACAGCCGGTACCGGGAAGATTTGCCTTTCTGGCTTGACCTGGCTGCTCGAACAAGAGACCCGCTACTTGAGCTGGGGTGTGGCACAGGCAGGGTGCTCGTTCCGCTGGCACGAGCCGGGCATCACACCGTCGGTATAGACCATGACCCAGGAATGCTTAAATTCCTGCAGGCTAATATGGGGAGTCAACTCAAGCCCGAACCTCTATTACTGGTAGCCGATATCCGAAAATATAACCTGGCAGTGAGGTTTCCACTCATCATCCTGCCTTGTAATACCTTCAGCACTTTGCGAGAATCTGAACGGCTGGCTTGCCTGGAATGTGCTTGTAAACACCTAAAACCAGGCGGAATATTTGCCGCCAGCATTCCCAACCCCGAATTGATCAAAAATTTGCCAGCCCGGTCCGAGAACCAATTGGAGGATGAATTTATCCACCCTCAAACTGGTAATCCGGTGCAGGTCAGCAGCGCCTGGCAACGGTTGAAGAATACGTTTACGGTGACCTGGATCTATGACCACTTACTACCGGATGGTAAGGTAGAGCGATTTACGGCGATGACTTCCCACCAAATAACTACAATGGGTGCTTATCTCGATGAAATTCGGCGAGTGGGCATGAAGGTTAGTGGTATTTATGGGGATTATGAGCGCTCAGGTTATCACCAGGATTCACCTTATTTAATTTTCCTGCTATCTGTCTGACTATTAACAAACCCAGATAAGATTCTTGCATAATTCATATATAACGTTATCAGCCCTCTGATACTCGTGCGGTATTATTCAGGCATTGATAAAACAAAAAGCGATAAATATTAAGGAGATGATATTATGACTTTCTATGTTACACCTTACCAAAGAATGCATGCGATGCGCCATGCAATGCACCACTGGATGAATGAAGCTATAGCCGATCAGGAGCCTGGCGAACGCGAGATGCTCCTGGCAGTGGATGTTGAAGCTGGTGATGAAGCGTATGATATTACCGCATTAGTTCCGGGTTTGGAAGCTGATGACCTGGAGATTGAGGTTTTGAACAACACCGTCACCATCCGTGGTGAGTTCAAAGATGGTAATGACCATTCGAAATATCTGGTGAGTGAGCTGCCCAGTGGGCGTTTTGGCAGGCTGATCACGCTGCCGACGGCTGCAGATGCCAATAAAGTTGAGGCCACGATCAAGAATGGTGTGCTATCACTGCGCATCCCCAAAGCCGAAGAGGATCGCCCCAAAACCATCAAGGTCACGACTAATTAATTAGTCAGTTGGGAATACAATCAAATAATGATAGGCGTGTTTTGGTACATTACTTTTCGATGATCGAATAAACCCCACGCACACCACATTTGCGAATTGTAAAAACAATAAGTAAATCAGGCCGGCTAGACCGGCCTGATTTTTATTTATACCTATAAAACCTATGGAGAACGGTTATTGACCCGGAGCTCGATAAGTACCGCTCTTCTTGCTGGCTCTGTCAACCTCTTCGGCTGTCAGTAACACAGTTGTTTTGGTCTTCACTGCGCCACTCGCACCAACGATCAGCGCTGCCGCCGCAACATTTACATTATCATCGCCTTCAATAATGGAAAAACCGTCATACTCACCGAAACTAAAGTAATAAGCGATTAATTTGACCGCCCAGGCTTTTAATGAGCTGCTCGGTGGCTTCCCGTCGTTTGGATCCGCCTTCTTTAAGAAGCCCTTTCAGTCCTTCTTCGGTATAGCTAAATTGTACAAGATATGCTGTCATTGATATTCCTCCTTTGCATATATTCATTTTATCATAAAAATTGTCGCAATTATATGCTTTATACCCCCGTAATGAAATCACATAAATAGGTAGAGGAGAAACCCTCCCAGAATGCCTGTGAATATGAATAGATCGATTGGTAACGTGAGCTCCGAAGTAACTAGCTCAAATGACCCCAGGCAGCCAGGGCTGCGCCAACGATCCCGGCATCGTTTCCCAGCACAGCCGGAACAATCTTAGTATGCACGGTAAGCAGGGGTAAAAACTGGTCCTGTTTCTTGATCGCACCGCCGCCGAGGATCACCAGGTCGGGAGAGAATAGATCTTCGAGGGTATTTAAATATTTATCAAAGCGTTTGGCCCACTTTTTCCACGACAGCTCCTGCTCCTTACGTACGAGATCTGAAGCAATTGCCTCGGCTTCGTCACACTCAACTTCAATATGACCAAGCTCGGTATTGGGTACCAAATTTCCGTCGATGAACAAGGCTGACCCGAGTCCGGTACCAATAGTGATCATCAGCACCACACCTTTCACACCTCTCCCGGCACCGAAGGTCACTTCTGCCAGGCCAGCTGCATCGGCATCATTCACCACATAGACCGGGCATTCAGTCGCTTCGGAAAAGAGCTGAGCCACATTCGTACCTATCCATTTTGGGTGGATATTGGCTGCACTTTCAGCCACGCCATTCCGTATGACCGCTGGAAAGCCGCAGCCAATTGGGCCGTGCCAATAAAACTGCGTGGCAACTTCTTTAACGACTGCCGCAACTGGGCCAGGCCTGGCTCCATCAGGAGTGGTCAGGCGATAACGCTCTACAAGCAGCATACCGGTATCTGTTTCAACCGGGGCACCCTTAATACCTGTACCACCGATATCTATCCCAAGAATTTGCATTGATAACTCCTATATGTGTTTTAGATGAATAAGCCTCTTGATCAGATTCTCAGTCACGACAATTGGCGAATAATCCATTTGATTTGCCAACCATGCATTATATTGAAAAAAAACCAAATAATAGATTAAAGCATGCCAATTATATCGCTTGGATGCGTTCTATCCGATCATTGAAGACTGTGCGGTCTATCTAATTCATCTCCAGCTATGGATGGAGCTGAGATTATTGGGAATACCAGCAGTGGCAATAGCTGGGGGCTGGATATGGCGAGTAATGGCACAATTCATGCAAAGTGAGCTATAGATTATAATTATCTCGTTAATCGGTTGATCGTACCCTGCTGCAGCTCATAAAGTCATGTCTTCAGTCTGTTATGGACCTGGCAATATGGGTATTATGGTGATTAAGAAAGAGATTGAAGGTCTTCATGAGCCATGAAATCATTTTAGTAGTCGATGATAACCGGCAAATCAGTGACTTCCTAGCTGAGACTGTGCTGCCAGGTCTTGGATATGAAGTGATGGTCGCACGCGATGCCAACACTGCGATTAAGATCGTAAAACAGCATCGGGCCAACCTGGATCTCATGCTGCTTGATTTGCAGTTGCCCGACATGACCGGGCTTGACTTACTGAAGCGACTGGCTAAGGATGGTTACCTGATTCCAACAATTTTGATGACCGGGCACGGCTCGGAGCAGGTGGCTGCTGAGGCCTTTCGACTTGGGGTGCATGATTACCTGAGCAAACCGCTTGATGAAACTTTACTCACCGATGCAATCACGCGCGCACTCTCAGAAAGCCGCCTACAACGAGAAAAAGCAATCCTTAATTCACAATTGGAAGAGCAGGTTGCCTGGCTCACATCACTGGGAAAGGTCGGACAAACCGTCACCTCCACATTGGAGCTGGGTGAGGTTTTAGTGAGGATCGTTGAAGCGGGGGTATCGCTGACGAACGCGGAAGAAGGTTTCCTGGCATTGTTGGATAAGGAGAGTGGTCTGCTGTACCTGCGGGCGGTGAAGAACATGGATGAGGATTCAATCAAGACCATGCGCATCCCCATCGCCGATTCATTGGTAGGACAGGTTATAAAAACAAAACGCCCACTTCGAGCGATAGAGCCAAGCATGAAAGCACCGTTGAAAGTATCCACCGGTTACCTGGTGCACAGCTTGTTACACGTGCCCATCCTTTCAAAAGGTGACCCATTGGGTGTGCTATCGGTGACCAACCGCAAGAACGATATTCCGTTTAAGGATAAGGATGAGGTGGTATTAAATTCACTCGCCGCGTATGCAGCCGTCGCCCTGGAAAATGCTGACCTGTACCTTCAAGCACGCCAGGAAATCACAGAGCGTGAGCGGGTGGAGCTGGCATTGCGTGAGAGTGAAGAGCGTTACGCCCTGGCGGTGCGTGCCGCTAATGATGGTCTTTGGGACTGGAACTTAAAAAAAGGCCAGATCTATTTCTCACCGCGCTGGATACAGATGCTTGGTTATTCCGAAGAGGATATTAGCGATAATCCTAATGAATGGTTCAACCGGGTACATCCGGATGATATTGCGAAATTAAGGACCAACATTTCTGCCCACATCAAAGGGCTTTCAGCTCATTTTGAATCTGAATATCGCATCCAGCATTCTAATGGTTCATATCGTTGGATGCTCAGCCGTGGGATGGCAGTTATCGGTGCGGATAAAGCTGCCCTGAGACTGGCCGGATCACAAACAGATATCACCCTGCGTAAACAGGCAGAGACCAAACTGCTGCACGATGCGTTTCACAATTCACTGACCGAATTACCCAACCGTGCTTTGTTCATCGACCGTCTTAAACACGTCATTGAGCGAAGCAAACGGGATAACAGTAATATTTACGCCGTCCTGTTCCTTGATCTGGACAGATTCAAGGATGTGAATGATAGCCTTGGACATCTGACGGGAGACCAATTGTTGGTTGCAACCGCTCATCTTTTGAAATCGATCCTGCGCCCAATGGATACGGTGGCACGATTAGGTGGAGATGAATTTGTGATCCTGCTGGAGGATATTCGCGATATGAGCGATGTTACCCGCGTGGCGGATCGCATCCAGAAAAAACTGATGCAGGCTGCCTTGCTCCCCAATCACACCATATTCATGTCGGCCAGTATGGGAATCGTGTTAAGCACCACAGGCTATGACCGCCCGGAGGATGTACTTGCCGCGATGCAGATACAGCCATGTATCGTGCTAAAGAGAATGGTCGTTCGCGCTACGAAATCTTCGATAGTGCCATGCGTGACCAGATTATGCTACGCCTGGAGATTGAATCGGCTTTACGGCAAGCGATAGAAAAGGGAGAGCTGGATGTGTTCTACCAGCCGGTGGTTGATGTAAAAATCGGGCGCATCGTATGGTTTGAAGCTCTCGTCAGATGGAAGCACGCGGAACGCGGATTATTACCGCCAGCTGAATTCCTTCCGCTAGCTGATGAGACCGGTCTGATCATCGAGCTGGATCGCCTGGTGATGCGTAAAGCCGCAATACAGCTGGTAAAGTGGCAGAAGCAATTTGTCACTGAGCCTTCCCTGGGGGTCAGCGTGAACATTTCAGGCAAGCACATAACCCAGCCCGATTTTGTGGAATATATCGTTGAAACCCTGGAGCAAACAGGTCTGCCCGCGTCTTCATTGAATTTGGAGATCACCGAAAATGCGGTGATGGGTAATTTTGATATCATCCTGGATGTGCTCGACAGGCTAAAATCGCACGGAATTCAGGTGCAGATAGATGATTTTGGTGTGGGGTACTCTTCCCTGAATTATCTATCGCATATTGCCATTAAAGTGCTGAAAATCGACCGCTCTTTCATCAGCAAAATTCTCAAGGATCCCAATTACATGAAAATTGTTCAGGTTATCATTAAGCTTACGCATGGGTTGGGTTTGACGGTGGTGGCTGAGGGCGTAGAGACTAAAGAACAATTGACCCAGCTGAGCAAGCTGGATTGTGAATACATACAAGGGAAATTGATTTCCATGCCTGCTGAAGAGCATGTCATCGCAAGGCTGCTGCAAAAGGAACGCATGCATAGAGAACCAGTGGGTGACAAAAACTAAACCATTGTTGGGTATTTTTTGTCAGACAAAGGTGCTGTCTAAAAAGCCACAATTGTGGAATATATCCTAAAACGTAGCGGTGTAGCAAGTCCGGTCAGCTTTTGACCGGAGAGGTGGGATTTGAATAAAATACACCAGAAAAGGTTCCCCTACGCCCATATGGTGCGCCTTCGGTCAGAGCGCAGGGGTTATCAATCATGATATCTGGTCGCGCATCTACATTTGGACCAGCCCCTTATCATTTTAACGGTGATATACTGAGATCCCATGATTAGAATTTCCGACCTTTCCTTTACCTACCCAGGAACTTCCAGGCCGGCGTTACAAGGAATAACCGTACAGATCCCCGATGGGGAGTTCTGCCTGGTGATGGGACCGTCTGGGTCGGGAAAATCCACCTTATTGCGCTGCATCAATGGTTTGGTGCCCCACTTCAGTGGTGGCATTGTACATGGGTCAATCCGCGTAAACGACCTTGACCCGATATTGCTCTCACCGCGTGAGATGAGCCGCATGGTTGGTTTTGTGTTTCAAGACCCGGAAGCCCAGTTTGTGGTTGATCGGGTTGAAGATGAGATTGCCTTTTCTTTGGAAAACGCAGCCTTCCCAAAAGAGGAGATGGATGCTCGCGTCGAGGAAGCTCTCAGGCTGCTTGAATTAACCCCCTTACGCTCTCGCAGGCTTGATACGCTCTCGGGGGGTGAACTCCAACGCGTAGCCATTGCAGCTGCGCTGGCATTGAAACCGCAAATCCTGGTGTTGGATGAGCCCACCTCCCAGCTGGACCCGCATGGCGCCGAAGAAGTGTTGGAGGCGCTGGTAAGTCTCAATAAAACGCATGGACTCACGGTTATCCTGGCGGAACATCGCCTGGAACGTGTTCTACCTCACACCGGGCAGATCATCTACCTGTCTGATGAATATCCGGGTGGGCTCTCGGGTACACCACGTGAAGTGTTAAGTAAGGTTCAGCTCAACCCACCCATGATCATCCTGGGTAAGCAGCTGGGATGGGAACCCCTCCCCCTGACAATTGACCAGGCCATAGAATGCGCCAAACTATCAACTCCCCGGAAATTAGCTGCTGAGAATAACCGCCAACTGTCGATACTTGCTATACATGAGGACCGAAAGGCCGCATTCATCCACGCAGAAGCCGTGCAGGTAAATTTCGGACCCATCCAGGCACTGCGCGGTGTCGATCTCAGCATATACCCAGGGGAAATCGCAGTGATGATGGGACCAAATGGTGCCGGTAAGTCCACCTTATTACGCTCACTGATTGGACTTACTCCGATAACACAAGGTGACATTTGCGTTGATGGAAAAGACATCGCTGGAAGAACGGTAGCTGACATATGCCAGCAGGTGGGTTACCTGCCACAGGATCCCAATGCGCTATTATTCGCTGATACCGTTATGCAGGAGCTGCAGATTACATTGCGCAATCATCACATGGATTCGTCTGAGGTAAATCCTATCCCCAATTACTTGCTAACCCGGTTGGGACTGGGAGACAAAGCGGATAGCTACCCGCGCGACCTGAGCACAGGCGAGCGCCAGCGGGTGGCTTTGGGAGCGGTTTTGGTCACCCACCCGGGAGCGCTTTTACTGGATGAACCCACACGTGGGTTGGATTATGGCGCCAAGCTAACGCTACTGAGGCTTTTGAAAACCTGGCGTGATGAAGGCATGGCCATCCTGATGGTCACACATGACGTCGAGCTGGCAGTTCAGGCAGCTGACCGGGTCATTTTGCTCGAAAATGGATTGATCAGCGCAGATGGTTCTCCTGTGGAAGTGCTTGCCAACTCCAGCACTTTTATGCCGCAGGTGGCTAAGATTTTCCCTGGTCATGGATGGCTCACGGTCAATGACGTTATTGGAGGTGTGGATGGCAGTTAATATTGAGATCAAAGCCCGCGTACACGATTTTGCCAGCTTAAAGCAAAGGGCAGAACAGCTGAGTGATACTCCCTGCCAGGTGATCCCTCAGGAAGATACGTTTTTCAACTGCCCGCATGGTCGCCTTAAGCTCAGGCAGCTCGGTCCGCAGCTGGGGCAGCTGGTTTATTACATACGGGCGGATATCAGCGGTCCAAAACACTCCGATTACAAGATATTCGCAACAGACGACCCGGCAGGCTTGAAATTGATCCTGTCAGAAGCTTATGGCGTACGCGGGGTAATTTCCAAGGTTCGTTATTTGTATATGGTTGGACAAACCCGCATCCATCTGGATGATGTGAAAGGATTGGGTAAGTTCATGGAGCTGGAAGTTGTCCTGCGTCCAGATCAGACGGATGCTGAAGGGCAGGCAATCACCGAAGACTTGATGTACAAGTTAGGCATCCAGGAATGTGATCTCATCGAGACTGCCTACATGGACATGTTGGAAAAATGATCCGCGCCCAATGCCTCATCACGCGCGGCGATCGGGTGTTGATGGTGAAACACCGTCACCAGGGGCTGGAATGGTGGTGCCTGCCGGGTGGGGGTGTTGAGCCGCAAGAAACTGCCCCTGACGCGGCCTTGCGGGAACTGGAAGAAGAATGCTGCGTTACGGGTAAGATCCTTTACCAGACATCTGTTTACATCGATGGCTCTGGTAATGAAGCCAACACTTTTCTGATCGATATTGGAAATCAGGAACCGCATATGGGGAGTGACCCCGAATTTTCAGAGCAGGAACAGATCCTGGCAGATGTACGCTGGCTGAGTCTACCTGAAATCTCTGAGCGTGACCGGGCTTATCTGTGGGCAGCGGGATTAATGATCGTGCCGGAATTCCTGGTTGAAGTGTCCAGCTGGGGCGATGCCCTCAGTTATCCGGCTAAATAAAACGAAAGTATAATTATTAGATGTTCAACTGTTACCACCCTCCGCGTTGATCTTCAGACCTTAATCATCATGCCCGCGCACCACCTCTTTCCCTCCGAACCCCCGTCACAAAATTCAGATGGAGAGAAAGAGGCTGAAATGAATAAAGGCGCGAATTCCAAAAAACTCATCTTATTATCCAATATCCTGAAGGGAGCAGGTATCGCTCACCTTTCTATTCATGCTGATCGAGTTCTTCGATGAGCTCAATTATGGCGTTGGGAATGCGGCATTACCTGCCATACGGACCGACCTGGGCATGACCTATGTTCAGGTGGGTTTGCTGCTAGGATTGCCTGGCATCATCAACACATTCATCGAGCCTGTTCTCATGCTGCTGGGTGATACCCGCTACCGAAAACACATTATGCTGGGGGGAGGGCTGGCGATCGTGTTGTCCCTGGTGGCTATCGCCAGTGCGAACTCCTTTTCTTTGGTGTTGGTGGCGATGGTGATTGGTTTTCCAGCCAGCGGGGCATTCGTGTCGCTATCCCAGGCCACACTGATGGACCTTAACCCCGGGCGAGAGCCTCACATAATGGCGCGCTGGACCGTTGCGGGGTCCCTGGCTAATTTGATTGGTCCCCTCATCCTGGCGGGAGGGTTCGCACTCGGGTTTGGCTGGCGTTGGGCTTACTATGGGATGGCATTTCTTTGCCTGGTGCTAGTTGGCATCACCTGGCTGAGGCATATTCCGATGCACCCGCGGATAGAAGAAACACCGCCAACAAAGCCAGCAATGTAATACCTTGCTACAAGGGCTATGGGAAGCAGTGAAAAACCCGCACTTGATGCGCTGGATGGTGCTGCTGCAATTCTCTGACCTGCTGTTGGACGTGCTCACCGGCTACCTGGCGTTATATTTTACCGATGTGATCGGGCTTAGTGTAGCTCAAGCCAGCCTGATGGTGAGTGTGCTGATGTTGGCGGGGTTGATCTCCAATATTGTGCTTATCCCTTTGCTTGAAAGATACCCGGGCAGGAATCTGGTGCGGGTATCTGCTACGGTTGCAGGTGTCCTCTATGCAGCCTGGCTACTGGTGCCATGGTTGTGGGCGAAGATCGGTCTAATCATCCTGATCAAGCTGGTCACACTGGGTTGGTATGAAGTTTTACAGGGAGAAGCCTTTGCCGCAGTGCCGGGTCGCTCCGGTACGGTCATGGCGATCAATTCGGTGATCGGCGTGCTGGGTGGGGGGATATCCTTTTTCGTCGGATGGGTGGCAGCGCAGGCTGGCCTGCCTGCCGCGATGTGGATATTGTTAATCGGCCCCATCAGCCTGGTACTCTTCGTCCCAAGGCATAAACCAGCAGGTGAAGTGCGGCATGAGTAGGCTATAAAGCATTTTAAAGAGGCGGATTGTCATATTAAATCGTTACCACTTGTCAGTATCCATCACAAATTAAGCAGTGTACAATGATGAACAAGCTTTTAGCTCATTTGTTATGTTCACCATTATTGGATTTCAATTCATTTTCCAGTGGAGGCAATGATGCAAGATATCACTGATAATATCCTTGAACTGGTCCGTCTGACTTCAACCGACCTGCCACCAGATGTGGAAGCCTCAATCCGAAAAGCTTTAGAGCAGGAAGAAGCCGGTTCTGCGGCGAAAGGGGCGCTGGATACAATCCTGAAGAATGTGGAGCTTTCACGCAAGAATTCGACCCCCATCTGCCAGGATACCGGCACGCCCATATTTTATGTGTACTACCCAGAAGGCTGGAGCACGCGCATGCTGCGCCAACAGATCGAAGCTGCGGTGGTGCAGGCAACGAAAAAGTCATACCTGCGCCCCAACTCGGTTGATTCGCTTTCCGGGAAGAACAGTGGGAACAACCTGGGCGGCAAGCATTTCCCCAGCATCCACTTTGAAGAGGTGGAGGGAGAAACCCTGACCATTGAGCTGATGCTCAAAGGTGGTGGAAGCGAGAACTGTGGAGCGCAATATTCTCTGCCGAATGATGCCCTGAATGCAGGGCGGGACCTGGCAGGGGTGCGCAAAGTGGTCTTGGATGCAACGTATAGAGCCCAGGGTCAGGGTTGTGCACCCGGTATCCTGGGTGTGGCGATTGGTGGAGACCGGGGCTCAAGCTATGCAGCTTCCAAGGAAACCCTGTACCGCAAGCTGGATGAGCCCAATCCTGACCCTCAGCTAGATGCACTCGAAAAACGCCTGGTTGAGGAAGGTAACCAGCTTGGAATTGGGCCGATGGGATTTGGAGGTAAGACGACCTTGCTGGGTACCCGCATCACACATCTGAACCGCCTGCCTGCCAGCTTCTTTGTCAGCGTGTCGTACATGTGCTGGGCATATCGCCGGCGCAAGATGACCATCACTGCCGACCTGATCAAATACGAGTAATGGAGGACACATGCGCTCACTCAATATTCCTCTCAGTGATGACACCATCCGCAGCTTAAAAGTTGGCGATCCAGTATCCTTGAACGGGGTCATGATCACCGGTCGCGATGCCGCCCATAAATGGATGGTCGATACTTTCATCAAGCAAACCCGCCAACCCCAGGGTGATGACCTGGAAGTGTATGAAGCCATTAAAAAATTGCTGGATGGTGGTGTGATCTATCATTGTGGTCCGGTTGTATCAGGGTTAGACACGAAGCAATACAAGTTTGTGGCAGCCGGGCCAACCACCAGCATCCGTGAAGAGCCCTACCAGGGCATGGTGATGAAGCATTTCAACCTCAAGGGTGTGATTGGCAAAGGTGGGATGGGTCCCAAGACCCTGTCTGCCTGCCAGGAAGTGCCGGGGGTCTACCTGCATGCCATTGGTGGTGCTGCCTCGTTGATCGCCCAATCGGTCACACGCGTCTTGGGTGTTTACAAGCTGGACTTCGGCGTGCCCGAAGCCATGTGGGTGACTGAGATCAAGGATTTCCCGGTGGTTGTGACGATGGATAGCCACGGTGGTAGCTTGCACGCCAGTGTGGAAGAACACTCGAAGCGCGTGCTGGATGAGCTGCTGGCGAAAGCATAAGGTTCGATCAGAATGATTACAACGGGCGACCATCCGGTCGCCCGTTGTAATCAATTGCCTCGCCGTTCACCTATCCTGACAAACGCTCAATTCGGTGAAGAATTTGGAATAAATTAGCCTCTAACCTTGCGAACAATCCCCATTAGCCGCTCACGGTCGGTGATCTCAAATTCTGTGCGGGTTATTTTGATCAGGTCTTCATCGGCAAAACGCTGTAGAAAGCGGCACACCACTTCGCGGGTTGAGCCAATCCTGGCTGCCATGTCATCCAGGGTGAGCGACCTGGCGATTGGACCCGAGGTTGCCTGTCCAGGATAATCGATTAACAACCGGGCTAACCTGCCTGCGACCGGCTGGAATGCCAATTCCTCAACTATTTCGCTCGCCCGCAGCATACGGCTAACCATTAATCGGCATAATTCGTAAGACATGAGACCATTACTTGAAAGGATTGGTAATACCTGATCTCGCGTCCATAAATACAGGCTACTTTGTTGATCCACTTTCAATGCCACCGGCATGGGTAAATCGGGATGAAAGAACGTAACACCCCAAAAGACTTCTCCAGGCTTGAATGATGTAGCAACCAGGCTCCTTCCTTCCGATGATTCTTTGATTGCGGAAACTGAGCCTTTAAGGAGATAGAAAAGCTCCGGCCAGATATCTCCTGCATGGGTCAGATATTGACCTTGATGGTAGTGCCGCAGAACGGCAACCTTGATCAATGTGTCCAGCTCACGCTCGGTCAGGCAGCTAAAAACCGGGTTGCGTATAAATAATTCTCTTGGCTCCATGCATTCACCTCACTAAAACATTATACCTGCTGGTATAAACCCAGGCGTTGATATTTGCTTTAAAGCAAAGATTTATTTTTGGCTTTGTGTTACATTTCACATAGTGAATTCCTGAAATTTGGATTGTGATAATTTAATGAAATATTTTGTACCCATCATTCTTGGATTAATTTCGATTCTGGTCGTGGGATGCCAGAAAGCATCTTCGGTATGCCCACCCGCCACGGGGACGCCACAATACTTAACCATAGCTCCTGAAGACTTGCCTTCACCCACACCAGCCGCGGATAAAAGGTTGGTGGTAATTGGTCGAAATGAAATCCTGGTGGATAAAGTGGTTGAAGGACCCCTGTGTAATGATGAATGGAGTGGGACGGTCTATGTGGGTTGCAACGTCCAGGTTTATACATGGCAGGAGGAGCCCACTTTCCTGAAAACCTGCCAGTTAAACATTGATCCGCAGACTGTAGTCTATGTAGCCTACCATAACAATACGGCTTATTACACTGGTTGTTCGTGTCATACGGGGATCACCCCCGAACCATGATTTTTCACACGGAGGAGAATGATATGAAAAAAGAGAATTTACTTGGAGGGATCCTGGCAATCATTGCCGCCCTGATGGGTATCATCGGGCATTTCGTCCTGTTCATGAAGTGGTACCAGATCGGGATGCATACCCCATCCGCTGAGCCGGGGTGTGAGATCCTGCTGAAAACCATCCACCCGCTCATGGCTGATTTCGGTATGCTCGGAGGGGTCTTGTTTGCGGTGAGTGCCTATGGGTACTTCACCCGCCGAAACTGGGCGTTCTTTCTCTCGGTAGTGGCTTTGGTACTGGCATTGCTTGGCGCCTGGTTTATCAATGTACCTTATATGGCAGCCGGCCTTCCGCCGGTCTACTTCCCGCTTTTCTGGCCGTATCTGTTGCTCTATTTCTTATTCATGATCTTGGTGGGAAAAATTACCTGGAGCAGGACGCTACTGGGCTTATTGACCGGGGTAGCTTATATCTTTTGCTGGATGAACGGCGTGGCGAGCACCAGCCGCATGATCACCATTGGGGCACCCATCTTCACCCTGGTGCAGCACCTGAATTGGGTCGCCATGATCGGGTGGGCAGTGGTTACTGTCGGACTACTCATGCGGCCGAAGGAATGGATGCGTGTGCTGGGTCTGGCGGCAGGTGTGGCTGAGCTGGTGGTGGGCATCCCGTTGACGGTTGCCACTGCACAAGCACTGGGGCGCTTCTCACTTTTCGCTCTGGCACCCATCTCCTGCCTGGCACTGGTGATTCTGTTCGTTTGGCCAGGGTTGTGGGAAAAGTTAACCCAGACTGCTGTGAAGGAAGTGAAAGCTCAACCGATTGTTGGAGTTGCAATGCAATAACCCTGTCTAAACCAGCAATCTATTTATTATTTAGTATGGAATTTTGCAGCGACATTGGTGATTTATATCATGGGTATATTTCCGTGTCTTATGGAATAATATCGAGGCGTACAGAGTCACAACTGTTTACGATATTGGCCATGAGAAGGTTTGAATATTCCAGATACCAAGGTGCTGAGCATGCAGTTCATTAAAGACCGCTTCAAATTTCTCTTTACCTCCACCAAGGGTCTGATCCTGGTGGCAATTGCCATGATTGGGTTGGAAACTGCCCTGTTTGGCATGCTGTCAGGACCCATGGCAGAATTTGGCATCCGTGATATCGTTGTGAGATTGTTCAAGATGGACCTGGTGCAGGCAGAGCGTGAGGGTCGCATCATCATCCTGTACCATTCCATCGCCATGGCAGTGGTAGCCATCGAGACTTACATCATCACCGCCATGATCAAGATGAAGGAGTTCTACAAAAAGGCGATACGGGTGCTTATCACGGTTGGTTACCTGTGCGCCATGATCTTCGGCATGGGCTTTGCCTATTGGGGACACAACTGGGCTTTCCATGGACTGTACATCGCAGGGTTGGCGCTGATCTACTTTGCGGGCGTATTGCTCACCATCGCCCTATGGCCGTGGAAAAAAGAATATTACCAGGCGGATAAAGCCTATGCGCGTACCAAAAACGGGGTAGACATGGAGCGCGTGGCATTCTTTGCCATGGCAGTCACGACCTTGATCTCTGTTTTGTTTGGAGCCGTACCTGGTTCTTCCTTCGGCAATGGCTTTGAGACCTTCCTGGCAGAGAATATCATCCGATCTCCAGATAAGACCAGCATGCAGTTCTCGGTAATTGGGCACCTGCACATCATGCTGGCACTGATCGCTATTGGTATCACCCTGATCATCGGGCGCTGGCTGGATTTTAAGGGTCTTCTGCACAAGATCGCCATGCCGCTGATGATCCTGGGTACGATCGTGCTCAATATTGGTGTCTGGGGAGTGGTCACACCGCTGGAGCCGGTGGCTCACATGATCATCTATGTGGGTGCAACCCCTTCCATGCTGGCAGCCCTGATGCTGGTCATCTTCGGCTGGGATAAATTCATCCGACAGGGTACGAAAGATGTCAAAAAACCCAAACCCTGGCAAAAGATCCGGGCACTGCTGCGAGACCCGCTCAAGTTTGGTCCCCTGTGGCAGATGGTATTCATGAATTTCACCGTCAGCGGCATTGGGATTTTGATGGCGGTCAAGCTGGACGAGATTTTCCGCCTGTGGCCTGCGCGGGAGGAGCGCATCGAGCTGACTGGGCACTGGCACATCCTCTCGGCCATCATCGCCACCATTATCCTGCTCTACTATGGAGACATGATCGGGCTGAAAGGCAAGGTCCGCCAGTGGTATGGCTGGGGGATCATCATCCTGTCTGATCTGGCATTCGCCAGCGTGACCATTTTTGAGATGAAGCGCCTCTTCGTAAGCGAAGCCGAGCAGCAACCGCTGGTGAACATCGTGATGCTGCTGGCAGACTTTGGGCTGGGCATGCTGCTGGTCATCCTGGCACTGGTGCTGATCTGGCGCCTGATCGACCTGTTCAAGCGCAATGGCCGCTGGGCGGATGAGGTGGATCAAGATGACCTGACCGTGGAGGTAAAGCCATGAAACCTGCTCCATGGTATCTGCTGGTGGTAATTGTGTTGTTATCTGCCTGCCGCACGGTAGACCTGAATGCACCTGTTCCTGCCTATGAAACTGGCGTTGACCCGGAAACATGGGTGACCGTCCCAGCCGGGGAATTCCTATCGGGGCAGTTTGATGATCCAGTGACGATCAGCTATGATTACGAGATCATGCTCACCGATGTGACCGTGGCACAATATGTTGGTTACTTGAACGCCGCGCTGGCGGATGGAACGCTGAAGGCCGATGGAGATAGAATTGTTGGCTTTTATCCCGGGGATGTCTTTCGTGGGCGTAAAGCATGAAGTTGAAATTTCGGCGGCAGATTATATTTTTGTACCGCTGAATGACCCGGCTTCACGATTTAGTTTTGATGGTTCATCCTTTAGCGCCCTGTCCGGTTATGAAAATCACCCCATGACCAACGTATCATGGTTTGGTGCCTGGGGATACTGCGGGTATAATAATTATGCCCTGCCAACCGAGCTGGAATGGGAGAAAGCTGCGCGTGGCTCAGTGGATAGTCGTCCTTTCCCATGGGGTGAGGAGATTGCCCGCAATAATGCCAATTTTTACTCCAGCCGTGACCCATTTGAAGATATGAGCACTTTTGGCTCACGCACCACCCCGGTTGGGTTCTATAATGGGCAGACGTACAATGGATACCAGACGCTTGACTCTGCCAGCCCGTATGGCTTGTACGACATGTCTGGCAACGTCTGGCAATGGACGGGCAACATCTACGAAGGGCAGCACTACCGCTATATGCGGGGTGGCTCGAAGGATACTTACGACATGGATTTACGCATCTGGGTGAGGAATAACGCCACTCCAACCTATTACAGCCCTGACGTCGGATTCCGCTGCGTTCGAGGTGGTGAATAAGCATATGGTGACCGTTAACCTGGTCAAATCCAAGATTGGTTCGTACCTGCCCTTGATCAAAAGCCTGCAGACCGGTTTGCTGCTCTCCACCGGGCTGGCAGGTTATATGAGCGCCCATACCCACCTGAACCTAAACCTGTTATTGGGATTGGCCGGCAGCCTGTTCCTGGCGATCAGCGGGTCAACCATCCTCAATATGTGGTATGACTGTGACCTCGATACGGTGATGAACCGTACGCATAATCGCCCATTGGCCTCGGGGAAAGTCTCCAAGCAGGAAGCCTTGTGGCTGGGGTTGATCTTATCGCTGGCAGGAGTGAGCTGGGCGGTCATCCTGGATGGCCTGTACGGATTAGTGGTTTTTGCCGGGTTGTTCTTCGATGTGGTTGTGTACACCATCTGGTTAAAACGCCGAACGAGCTGGAGCATCGTTTGGGGCGGTATCTCGGGTGGGATTCCCATCCTGGCAGGGCGTGTCCTCGCCACCGGTCAGGTTGATCTGATCGGCCTGCTGCTGATGATGGCGGTTTTATTCTGGATCCCCACGCATATCCTGACGTATACGATGCGTTATTTTGATGATTATCAGAATGCCCGGGTGCCCACTTTTCCTTCAGCGTATGGGTTTGAAGCCACGCGTGCCATCATCGCTTTATCAGCCATCATTGCAGCAGCTTCCATTGGGGTGGCAGGGGTGATGATCGGCGTCCAGGCAGGTGCATTGCGCTTAATGGCAGTGCTATCTTCAGGCTTGCTGCTGCTTTCCATTGCCACCGTATTCCGCCCGTCTGAGCAGGTGAACTTCAGCCTGTTCAAGTACGCCTCCATATATATGCTGGCTTCGATGATATTACTATCCCTATAGAATAATTGTTAATGAAGGTAACTCCGCTTGACCGGATCCTGCTGCTTCTCACCTGCTTGCTGGCAGCTTATCAGGTGGTGGCAGGAATCAATGGGCTGGAAGACGTACCCATCATCGCCTATACCATTGCCTTCGGAGTACTGCTGGTCGCCGGTCTGCTGATCATCATCCTGGGTTTTGAAGTGCTGAACAGCCGCATCGTGGTCATGTTCTCAACCATCATTCCGCTCAGCCTCTCATTGGGATTAGTCTGGGAGCATATCGGTACCTTTCGAGTACCATATCTCATCTTTGCAATTTTGGGATACCTGGCGATCATCATCACGCGCTCGATTAACTTCCCGATTAAGTTATCCACATTCATCCTGGCAATCGTGCATGGCGTGGCGGGATTGGTCGTCTTCCTGTTGCCCAGCATCCTAGCCGCGCAAGGCATCACAAGGCCCGGATTTGCCCTGGTGGGTCTGGGCGGTGCACTGATCGGTCTCGCGGGGCTGCTCTTGTATTTTCTCAAGACTGGCAGGCCGATCGTCTCCAGGGAGATCATCTTGCGCATCCTGCCGGCGATATTCTTATTAATGACAGTGGCTTTTGTGGCTGGTTTCACACTGTCTTAGCATCTACTTACATTCTGAGGAGAAGATTATGAATGATCATTGGTGGGTAAAAGTATTACGGATGATAGGCATCGTTCTGATGGGGATAACTGCAGTTTTCACCATTATGGGAGGCGCAGGGACATCCTGTGTGGCGCTCAGCCCGACTGGGTTTGGAGGTAAGTTTTCGGGGATTGCGCCATATCAATGGCTGTACATTTTGTTCGTCGTGGTCACCTTTGCCTTTGGGGTGATGGGGGCACGCGCGGTTTGGTTGCTCACCCGCAATCGTTCCAATTCCTATCGCTATGCTGTGATTGCCCTGGTGGGTGGAACCATTGTAGGTGTGATCCACATGCTGGTTTCACGCAGTTTACGCGGCAGCTCGATGCCGGTGGATATGGTGACCTACACCAATATCCTGACTCTGGTGGTATTCTTGATCTTTCGCCTTCCCGGTTTGTGGCAGCAGATAGGTTATGGACACCCGGTTCAATCCAAGCCCGCAGGGATGGCGGGTGGACTGACCGCCATTACCGCCGGCGCGATCAGCCTGACCATCCAGTATTGGATGGGAGCCACCCACACCATTGGTGGGGTGAATTATGCGGATGTATGGCATGTACAATTGCAGGTCATCGGATGGCTTTTAATAATGGCAGGTGTGGGTACGGTGTTATGGAGTGAGGGACTATTTAACAGAAATAAAACAGTTGCCAGAATGGCAGAAGCTCTAGATTAAACAAAACTCGGGGTTGTCCTAAAACTACCAACAAGTATTGTCGAACCAAGCCTGTGGGGGCGCTGGGGTGGGATTTCAGGTGATCATTCTGATATTAATTCAACCCCAGCGCCCATCTATTTTGGATAGCCCAGATTTTTATTCACCGAGTCTTATGGGCAGGCCTGCAAAGTCACGTCATCCACATACATGGCAGAAATACCACTGGTGCCGTTATTGAACGTGCCCCACTGGAGTATGATCTGCTCACCAGCATAGGCACTCACGTCAAAGGTCATATTGGTCCAAATCTGGCTATTGCTGCGCTGCCAGACGAGTGTGCCGATCCAGTTTTGGTTTGAATCCAGGATCAGCAGGTACTGCAGGTCATCACTCAAGGTGGTTTCACTAAAGGGACGCCCGGTAGCTGTGATCTGTTCAGGTTGCGACAGGCCCATCGTCTCGCCACTAGTGAAGAACAGCCAGGTTGACAGGGTGACATGGTGCGCCCAAGAGGGAACAGTCACCGTCTGGCGGAAATCGGAATAACTGAAGGTGTTATCAGCCGGGTTGACGATGCCGGTGCGCATGGCACGGAAGGCACTGTGGTACTGGGCATTGGTATAACCTGCCGGGTAATGGGTGTTTAGGATCGCCCAACCCGAGTTGGTATCAAAATTACTGTTGACGATCAGCTGTTGGCACACACCCGGGGTGGAAGTGGGGGTTGGGGTGCGAGTGGGTGTAGGGCTTGGACCTGGGGTGGGGGTAATGGGGCAATCATCCAGGCTGGCGTCGTCCACGAACATACTGCTGAATCCATTCACTCCATCATTGAAGGTGCCAAACTGCAGGTAAATTGTACGCCCGGCGTACCGGCGTAGATCAAACTCATAGTAGTGCCAGTAGCCCTCATTGGAACGCTGCCAGATCAGGGTGTCGATCCAGTTCTGGTACTGATCAAGAACGAGCACATATTGCAAGTCACCACTTAAGGTGGTTTCAGTGAAGGATTTCCCAGTTGGGGCGATCATCTCAGGCAAGGATAAAACCCTGGCCTCACCGCTCAGGGTGTAGAGCCAAAAACTGGCTTTTGCAGCCGCGGCGCCACTGGGGATGTGCACAGCCTGGCGAAAATCGGAGTAGCTGAAAGTGTTATCTCCGGGCACCAGGATACCTGTGCGCATGGAGCGTGAACCCTTATGTGCCTGGACGGTGGAGTAGCCAGCTGAATAAGCTGTGATGGGGATCTCCCAATCGCTGCTGGATTCAAAGCCAGGGTTATGGAACAGGTTGCCACAAGCCCCCGGAGTGGCTGTGGGAGTGGGTGAGCCGCCTCCCGGGCAGATATCGAGGGAAACATCATCCACGAACAGGGACGAGATGCCGTTCAGGCCGTCATTATAGGTGCCGAAATGCAGATAGATGGTCCTCCCGGCGTAGGCAGCCAGGTTGAACTGGTATTCGGTCCACTGGCGGCTGTCACTGATCTGCCAGACGAGGGTATTGATGATGTTGAAGTTGCTATCCAATACGAGCACATACTGTACGTCACCAGCCATTTGGAGCTCTTCCAAGATTGAGCCATTCGTGGGCATGACGGGTAAGGCCTGCCCCATTACCTGCCCGCTGTAGGGTTTGATCCAAAAGGTGAGGTATGCGCTGGTAGTTCCAGACGGGATAACTACTTTCTGTTGTGCTGATGAGTAACTGAATCCATTGTCCAGGGGGTTTACGATACCGGTGCGCATTGAGCGGCTGCCGCTATGCGCTTCAGAAGAGCTATAGTCAGCCGGGTATTCGGTAATGGGGATGACCCAACCAGAATTATCCTCAAAACCGCCATTTACAATGGACTCAGAGCAATTCACCTCGGCGGTGAAATTCAGCTTGGCCACGTCGGGGGGAACGACCACTGAAGACGAGGCGGGAGAAAAAACGGTTTGACCCTGGGAAGGCGTAAGGGTGTAATTGCCACCATCCAACCCGTTGAGGAAATATTCTCCATTTTGGTCGGTGATGGCACTCTCACCCTTGTCTGTACGGATGGTGACGCCAGATATGGGCACGTTCTGCGGATTAATCACCTGGCCAGTGATGGAATGCGAGCCGGTTGGGCCGTTATTTAGAATTGGGATGAACACAACCTGACCATCTTGAGCGTTGGCGACCATGAATCCATATGCCAGCAATAAGGCCAGGCTTAGCAGCGTAGATATAAGTTGCAAAATATTCTTTTTCATGGACTTCTCCTCCAAGTATAAGCGACCAAGCTCATACCGATAACTATTTACAGTGTACAGAAAAATAGATTAAGAATCAAGCCCTAAATTGGGTATTTTATTTTTACTGAACTGCTCTCACCTGCCTTTCATGATTTATAATATGCCAACTTCTTACTGTTGAAAGGAATTCTCATATGTCAAGTAAAGTGTATTACGGCTCGCCGCGCCAGGCACGCCTTGAAGCCAATGAAACGTTGCCTGCCAAACTGGACCTGATCGTCGACCAGCTGCACCTGAAAGACCGGGTTAAGGACGAAACCGTTGCCATAAAAATGCATACCGGCAATAACATCGTTTATTCCACGGTACACCCGGTTTTTGTGCGCAAACTGGTGCAGGCAATCAAGGATGGAGGCGGTAAACCGTTCGTGGCGGATGTGAACTGGGATGCGCGCGGGGCTGAGACGCGCGGTTATTCGCCTGAGGTGATTGGCTGCCAGGTGTACCCGGCAGCTGGTCCGGATGAGAAATATTTTTATACCCATCATCGCCCTTACAAAAACATCCAGGATTGGCACGTGGCAGGCATGATCGAGGATGCCACGTTCCTGGTGAACCTGGCACACGTCAAAGGCCACCCCAGCTGCGGCTTTGGTGCAGCTTTCAAGAACCTGGCCCTGGGATGCGTGGTCGGTGAAACACGCGGTGCCATCCATGATACGACGCAATTTGACCCCTATTGGTTCCCGGAAAAATGCCCGGATGAAGCCACGCGCGAGCGGATCAAGGCAGCCTGTCCCTTCGAAGCCCTGGTGGATGATAAAGAGCACCCGGGAGGGCTACACATGCACATCGAGCCGTGTAATAACTGTGGAAGGTGCCTGCAGGTAGCGCCTGCGGGTAGTTTGAAAATCGATGCGGTGAATTTTCACGCCTTTCAAGAAGCCTGCGCCAACAGTGTGGCGGTGAGCATGTCTACATTTCAACCGGGAAAAGCGGTGCACATCAGCCTGGCAACCCACATGACCCCGGTGTGTGACTGTTTCGGTTTCACCAGCATGCCCATTTTGCCGGATGCCGGGATTTTTGGTTCAGATGACATCGTGGCGGTCGATCAGGCAGTGCTGGATATGACTGCCAAAAGCAAGCTGATTGAGGAAAACGTGCCCACGTGCATGGAAGTGCATACCCGCCAGGGGCACCCGTTCCAGGTGCTGCATGGACCGCTCAAGGATCCATATAAGGTCACTGAGTACGGTGAGCAGCTTGGTCTGGGCACCCGTGAGTATGAGCTGGTGGATGTGCTTCCGGTGGAGGAATTCACCCGTGCCCCGATGGCGTATATTTCTGCCAAATAGATAGGTGATTAGGCACTCAGGTAATTAGCCACTTAGCTATTAGGTAATCCGGTAAACGAACAAACCGGACAGGTTAGGCGATTAGGTCTGAGAGTAGGGGCGCAGGGTAGGAATTTCGTATCTAAGTATCGAGTATTCCCCTGCGCCCGTTTTCCTATGAATTACGCAATTTTTTCTCTTGCTCGAAGAATTCCTGTTCGAGAGCAGGCACCACCTGGTCGGATTTGACGGCCTGGATATATTCGGCCAGGGCATCGACCTTTATCTGGCGCAGGCGCAGGCCTTTCTCAACGCTGGCGGTGGTGGCGTCGCCGGCATAATGGCGGGGATAATCGGCGTACCACCAGATGCCGCTCATATTAAATGGCATGTGAGCCAACCGGTGCAAGGCTGTGCCCGGCTCAGGAGAGACCTTGCTGATATCGACCAGGTTGGGGTAGGAGGCCATGAGCACACTGCTTTCACATTCGCAGGCGTGCCCGTGCTCAGGGGATTCCAGGATCGAGTTCCATTCTTTTTCACGTTCTGGGGATAGCTCGCCGGTATACAGATAAACCGAATAGGGTTTCTGTTCCCACAGCGTGCATTGCGCCAGGAAGGGCAGGAACAGGTCATTGCCGCCGTGGGCGTTGAACAGGATGACCTTCTTGAAGCCGTTGCGCCCGATCTCATCCAGCACGCCCTGCACCAGCTCGATGAGCAGGGTGGGCTTGACAGTGATGGTGCCCGGGAAGCAGCGGGCTTCATAGATCTGCCCAAAGTAGAAGGGCGGGAAGACGACCGCTTTTTCCTTTTCGGCAGCCAGGCAGGCCACGGCGTGCCCGGAGAGGTAATCGGTGCCGAGGGGCAGGTGGGTGCCGTGGCGTTCGATCACGCCCATGGCGATGATGCACACGCCGGTTTGCCGAACGGCGAGGGCGAAGTCATCGGAGGTAAGATGTTCCCATTGCATATTCAACTCCTTAAGCGTTAGAAAGTTGGAAGGTTTAAACGTTGGAACGTTAATAAGTATAAGGGCGATAAGGCGATTAGGCAATTGGGTGATTAGTCAATTAGTCGATTAGGCACTTAGGAAATGCAGATTGTTGATAATTCGGATAATACTCACTAATTGACCAGGAATAATCAACAAACCATATTAGCCTGACGTGTCCAATCTGTATATGACCGGGGGGTGTGGATTTCAGCCATAATAGATACCCCTCAAGCTTCCAAAAACTCTAATCTTAAAAAATCCCTAAACCCCTTGTGGAATAGAACATTTGTGCTATAATATAGACGTAACTACTCACCACTACTATATATATAACGGTCCTAAAATTACCAAACAAATAAATCTTGTAGTGGCGCAGGGGAAAATTTCAACAAAATCCATCCTCAAATCCCTCCCCTGCGCCCTTACGAGTCAGGAAACCTGGTTAGTGAGTAGTTACATATAGACTGAAAAATAATTGCTATGAACATCCATCACCTTTCCGTCCCACCCTGAATTTTCTCCCCGCCATGCCTGATTTGTTCCTCTTCGATTTCGCCTTTTTTTATTAATTAATCCTGGTTCACCTTCCTCAAACCGTCCATGTCCCTGGGTCCCTATAATATTCTCTCACGAATACCTGCGCACTAATCGCTAATGCACTTATCACTAATCACCTTCTTCTAATTGAATGGATTTGAATTTTTTGTCAATTCAAATCCCTCAGCTTGCAGTCTGGGGGAGCAACCACGCCAGCAACACCCAGGGCAAAATGGCGAAGATGCCCACCAGGGCAGGACCCGGCAAGCCAAATTCAAAGTCTGCCAGCAGGCTGCTGAGGCCGGTGATGGCATAGCTCAGGATGGGCAGCTGGGTGAATGGATCGCGAGCGATTTCCTGCGTGGGATGGAGGCGTGCTATCGATAGGAACAGCCAGAAGGTGACGAAAATGGTCAGCCACCAGCCCCAGTAGTTCTGCAGGGGGATGCCGAAGTAGGCACCGGGCTGGTCCCAGACCCAATGACCACCGGAGACCATCATGGGGTCCATCGCCAGGTCCCAGGCGGTCATGATCACCGCGCCCAGAGCGGCAACGGCCAAGCGCCAGACCCAAACTTTTTTAATCTCTGGCACAATGTACCTGGCGATCACATAGGATGGGTAGGTCATCATGAACCAGGCGACCGGGATTAGCAAGGGCACCAGGCCGAGGAATTTGGCTCCCAGCTTGTCGGTGTAGTGATAAGGGCCGTATACCCAACCGGTGGCAACCCCCACGCATTCGAACAGCAAGCTGATGCTGAAGGTGAGAACGAGCAATAAGGTCATCTGCTTCCAGCCCAGGTTTTGCCAACCGTGCAGGACGGCAAAGGCAAAGGCGAGCAGAGTGAGCAAAGGGGTGAAGAAGGGATGGTAGGGCAGTCCGAGGAATGGGCTGAGCAGGGTGTAGAAGGTGAGAAAAGCGTAGGTGAAGAGGAGATAAAAAGTCAGCTTACGGAGGGGCATGGTGGAGGTCCTGGGATTGTCCATTGGGCGGAATTTATTGTTCAGGAATCATAACATTTATTTAATGAAAGCAGGGGTGAAGCATCCAATTATTTATTGGATGCTTCACCCCTACGACGGAGAAAATAATAAAATTGGGATCGAGGATCCAGGCAATAAAATGGTAATAAAAACCACGGAGGGTGGGCGCAAGGGTAGGCTCTCAAGGCGAATTACAAATCACTCCCTTGCGCCCCTACGATGGAGACGATAAAAAAACCGGGATCAACCCCCTTCAGGTGCAGCGGGGGCAGGCTGATCCCGGTATCGCTCGTAAAAAGCGCTGGCGATATTTCGGACGAAGAGCGTCCTCAACTACAAGGACAGGGTAAGGCCGGGATCAATGATCCCAGCCAAAAAATGGAATAGATGACCACGGCGGGTGGGCGCAAGGGTAGCTTTTTAAGGCGAACTATAAATCCCTCCCTTGCGCCCCTACGATGGAGACGACAAAGAAACCGGGATCAACGATCCAGGCGTCAAAGGCAAAGGAAGGCCGGGATCACCGATGCCGGTATCGCTCATAAAAAGCACTGGCGATATTTCGGACGAAGAGCGTCCTCAACTACAAATAAAAAGCAGATTGCCACGACCAGCAAAGATCGCTGGTCTCGCAATGACAGATAATTATATCTGTTGGACTTTGCGGATGGGCTCGAGGAACAAGCGCGTGCGCTCATCCTGGGCATGACTGAAGATCTGGTCGGGAGTCCCGGATTCAGCGATGATGCCTCGATCCACAAACAAAATCCGGTCGGCAACATCGCAGGCGAAACCCATCTCATGGGTGACGATGATCATAGTGGTGCCTTCATTCGCCAGCTGCTTCATCACGTCCAAAACCTCGCCGATCAGCTCTGGATCAAGAGCGGAGGTGGGCTCGTCGAAGAGCATCACCTTGGGTTCCATTGCCAAGGCGCGCGCAATTGCCACGCGCTGCTTCTGCCCGCCCGAAAGGCGGATGGGATGCTCAAAACCCTTTTCCTCCATCCCTACCTTTTCGAGATATTTCTTCCCGATGGGGATGGCCTGGTCCTTGGGCATCTTTTTAACCGTCACCAGCCCTTCAATGACATTATCCAGGGCAGTCATGTGAGGGAAAAGGTTGAAATCCTGGAAAACCATGCCCGTGTTCAAGCGCATGGAGGCGGCTTTATTATGGTCATAGCGAGTTCCTGCGGTGATGGCGAGTGATTGGCCGGCGATATCAATCGTGCCCGAAGAAGGTTCCTCCAGGAAATTCAGGCAGCGCAGCAAGGTGCTCTTGCCTGAGCCGCTGCGGCCGATGATCACCAGCACTTCCTTGGGAGTGACGGAGAAAGATACTCCCTTCAAGACGTGCAGGAACCCAAACCACTTGTGTAAATTTTCTACGCGGATAATCTCATTAGCGCTCATAGGCGTGTCGCATCCGTTTCTCGAGGATACCTTCTCCCCAGGAGGATACAATAGTCAGGAACCAGTATAGAATGGCTGCAACGACGAACATTTCCATGAATTTGCTGTCTTGGCGGGCAAAGCGGTTGGCCCGGTAGGTCATTTCCCAGATGCCCATAAAGGAGACCAGGGCAGAATCCTTCTGCATGGCGATGAACTGGTTGGCAATATCCGGGATGATCACCCGCACCGCCTGGGGTAGGATCACCCGGCGCAAGATCTGGGTTCGGTTCATGCCGATGGATTCAGCGGCTTCGCGCTGACCTCCGCTGATGGATTGGATGCCTGCCCGGAAGATCTCGGTCATATAGGCACCGTAGTTCAGGCTAAGGGCCAAGATGCCTGATTGGATGGCGCTGAGGATGAAGAAATGACCCCAATCATAGCCTTTGTTGATCAGTGCCGTTCCGATCTGAGGTAATCCATTGTAAATGATATAAATCTGGATCAATAAGGGCGTGCCGCGGATGATGGAAACGTAAAGGCCCGAGATACCCTGGGCGATGGAGTTGTGAGAAAGCCGGGCAACGGCACCCAGCAAAGCCAAAATAGTGGCAAAGAGGATGGCTGCCAGGGATACACCGATGGTGATTGGTAAACCTGTCAGCACAAATCCAAAATGCTTAAACATGTAGGAGGGGCTAAAATCGAATTGAAGCAGGGCGATGGCGATAAAGATAAGCAGCACCACCCAGACGATTCCAATTTTTACGGTTTGAATGAGACGTTCCCTGCGTTGTTGGGCTACCAATGCCTGACCCATGTCTAGATCAGGGTCAATGCCTGGTTGCCCCGGAAACTTCATGGTTTCTACAGCCATCGTTGCCTCACTAACCTGAGTTATTAACTAGTAGGGGCTGACTGAAAAATCAATTACCTCAATCAGCCCCTGCGGGTTTCCAAAGAGATCGTGCCAGTCTATCCAGTGTATGCCAGAGGGGCCATGCCCCGCTGTTTACGAACAGACCAGCATCAATCTGTCCATACAAGAGCCGCTAAAGCAGCTATCCTACTTCCACTGATTCAGTGCCGCCAGATCGAAGGTTGCTGCAGCAGTAGTCAGATCCAGACCGTAGTACGTCTGAGAGAGCTTGAGCAATGTACCATCTGAGTTTAAGCCCTGAATAATTTCGCTGACCTTCTTGAGGAAGGAGATCGGATCAGGTGTGCTGGCTTTATCCACCGCGCCAGCCAGGTATTCAAAGTAGACGGGGTCACCTAATTGCTTGAGTGCCATGCCGTCCTTGATTGCACCGGCACCGGTGGGCTGGGCAGTCAGGACTGCATCCAGGCGAACTCCATCACCCAAGGCCAGGTCTTGCAGGGCATTGATATCGGTTTCATAACCAACGAAAGTGGCATTTTTAACCACATAATTGATGGTCTCACCTGGGATCTGTAATGTGCCAGCCAGGAAGGCATCGTAGGTGCAGCCGGTGCAAGCGCCGATTTTCTTACCAGAAAGGTCACTTGGCTGGGTATAGGTGGTATTGGTGTTATAGACAAAAAATGCCGCCGGGGTGGTGTAGTATGGCTGAGTGAAATACAGCTTGCTCATACGCTCAGGTGTGACGGTCATCGAGCCAATGCTGATGTCCCAGCGATTAGCCCAGTTACCACCCGTGATCAGGGTCCAGTCGGGGGTGACGAAGCAGGCTTCTACGCCGAGCTTGGCGGCAAGGGCCACGGACACGTCAATATCAAAACCGGTCAGTTCTGAGGATGTGTGCTGGTCGGAAGTACATTTCGTGGTGGCAGCGCGCTGCCCACCTTCCACCAGGGATGATTGAGGCGGGTAAGCAGGATCGGTGGAGACGATGAGCGTGCCACGAGCCAGGATTTCAGCCAGTTTGTCTTTTGCCGCCGCAGGAGCCCCACCGCAGCTGGCGAGCAGTAGACCAAAAATGGATAGCAATGTGACAGCAATATAAATCTTCTTCATTGGTTCCTCCTATTAGATTGTTGATTAGCGTGGAATATTGAAGGTCTCAAAGGTGATGGTGAAACGGGGATGACCTTATATTTTGCCTCCTTCACAGATAGAGCGGGTAAAGCGACTAGCGATATGAATGGGTGCTGTTTCGGAATGTATTTCATGCATCCTCCCCAGCCCCGATTCTGCTTCCCTCGCTTGAACAACTTTCGAAAAGTAAGCTATTTAGATCTACTATCATGTTTCGCGGTTAGTCTTATGCGTATTATAGACCAAATTAACCGTGCTACCAAGTGAATTTTTATATAGGTTCGGATGAAAGTTAGGACATTACCCTTCAAGAGTAATATTGTAAGGCACAAGCAAAGTTATATCGTCAAAAAGCAGATCGCCACGCCACAAGAAAACCACTTGTGGCTCGCGATGACAGAGATTTTTAATAATTGTCCAATGTATTGTCCGAAGATATGAATTTTATGGATTTACCCAGGATCGCAGGACAGCCCAAATAATATTCAGGTGAAGACCCTGTTTTATGACATTTTTATAGGGTGCATGAGCTGAGGCGGCATCAAAAAGTGCGGATTGAAGAAGGAGGTTTTGTTTAGCTGCCCGAATTACGGGATCAAGCAGGCGGTAACGTGTAAGAAAAATCGTAAAATAACGCATTGCCTGACCATACGGTAGGTCTTGAATAATATCTCTATTCATGGAGTAATAACGATCTTTAAAAGCCCATTCAGAGATCCCGTATTGAAGGATAGTCTCTGCGGCGCGAATGCCAGTCGTCACTGCGGTAGTTACCCCTTTACCCTTGAAAGCGCGTACCAATCCAGCTGCATCCCCTACCAGGACGTAACGATTCCCGCAATACCCCTGGGCTTGCGAGCGAGGAATTCGACCCATATAAAATTGTAGATCTGATGGGTTCGTGGCAGGATTTCCAGGAAAATCGGGTAATAAACCACGCACTTCAGGTTGGTGTAAAAACGTATTCATCAAATCTGAATCGACGTGGCTACCAGCAATGTTGATCGCCAGATGGTTACCTTTCGAGGTCATACCACCAAATTCAATATTTGGGATGGCGGGAAGGAAGGCATGGATGCAGGGACCGAAAGCTTGCAAGTATTCTGGAGAAGGATGATATTTAGTCACAATAGAGCTGAGTGACTTTGGTGGGCGGTAAGGGGTCATGCGATTGAACATGGCTGAGCTACCCTCATCCATTCCAAAAGCTCCTACGATGACATCTGCCTCAAGGGGCGAATTATCTGTGAATACCACTACCCGATCGTCATGAAATTCCAGGTCTACGGCGCGCGGCAGGGATCACGGATATGCCATGTTCTTTCACAGTTTCCAACATGTACGCATCATACTGAACCCGCCTTAGAGCAATGGACGGCTGGTTCTTATCATTGAGGGTAATCTGTTCGCGAGCTGTGTGTAAGATATATCGGCTGATTTCACCCCGGCTCAGATGAAAGGGAAATTTAACCCCCAATCGTTCCCATAATAAATCTGGTAACGGAGGTGCAAGAACACCAAGGCACTGATTGTAATGCATCTCTCCAACAAATTGCTTTCCCTCAACGACAGTAATCTTTATTGTACGACCCAGATCAGCTGCCATATGGTGAAGCGCTAAAGCACAGGCAGTGCCCCCGGGGCCTCCCCCGATAATCACCACATGTCCCTTTTCCAAAGGACCCAATGTTTTGCTCAACTTAGCCTCCCCTCCATTTCGAGCCTATCCCATATCTCATCTGCCATATTGTAATCGGATGGATGCCTCTATAAAATAGCCGGCGATAAGGCTCGTCCCCGGTCAGCATGCCCCATAAGATCCGCATGTGCCTTCTATTTTTTACGGGCAGTGACATCTCGCGCTGGATGGTACCTTTCCAGGCTTGCAGGAGTAATGGTGAGTTCAGGACAAAATTCCACAATCGGAACAGTAACAAACCATAAGAGTTATCTATGGAAATCGAATGACAGTCAGGTGCATAGTGCTTACGGAACATATGGTGTGATATTCCCTCATTCATTGCCACCGACATGGCGCATTGGGTGGTTTGAAAAGCTGAGCCGATGCCATCCTTATAGAGGCGGGTGACAGCCGCGTCTCCCACTGCCACCCAGCGATCACCAAAATAATGCTTTGCCATACTCACTGCAATGCGTGGATTACAACCGCACAGACTGCTCGCGGAGGTGTATTGTAAATCATCCGTCAAGTTTTGGGCAGCGATAAATTCATCAACTGAATCGCGGGTGAAACCCTTGCCGAGTAACGAGATGTTTAGATAGCGACCTTTAGGGATAATAGCACCGAAACTCAGCCCAGGCGGCTGCTTAAAATAAGCATTCACCTCTTCCGATAACCATTCGGCCGGGCGGAGGACCTCATCCTGAGCCATGACTTCCGACTTGGGAGGCAGGTAACCAAAACCAGCTTCCAGAGGAGAGCGGCTATTAATGCCCGTGGCGAGCACCAGGAAGCTGGCAGTGTAACGCTCGTCTGTCGTATAGACTACCGGTTGTCCTTCCCATCTAACTTCACGCACCCGGTGGGGTATGAGCACAGCTCCACGGTTTATCGCTTGTGAAAGCAGGAATTCATCAAAACTGGCTTCGGGGGCTTCCTGAACCCTGCGCGGCCCGCCGCCCCGGTAAACGCTGATAATTCTACGCGAAGGGTCTGGTCGATTCAGGCGCAGGGATTGATGGTCAAGGTGGATGTTGTAGGATTGAAGGTCTGCCTGGATGAGCTCGTCCGGGATCGATAGACCCAGCTCGGAAAGATTACCCCATAAACGCGAAGAGAGCACACCTGCACAGCGATTGCAACCGGCAGGACCGGGCCGGGAAAAATCACGCGGCTCGAATATTAATATCTCAAGATTAAAGTTTTTCAGCTGGCTCAGGCGCAGCAAATGCAAGGCTGCGAAACTTCCAGCAGGTCCGCCACCGATAATGCAAACACGGCTGTGATCTTCCAACCGTATATCTGCCAGGCTGGTACCCTCCAACCACTAAAGAATAATTAGGGATTACGCGGTAAATCTATGCCAATAGAATACCAATTGTACCTGATTACCGACGATTATGACCAGCTTAGTTTAAATAAAAAACAGTTACTTACCGGATAGCAGGCGGGCTGCCATACATGAGCTTAGCGGATCTTCATCATACAACTGCTTGCAATCCCACCCGCAAAAGAAAACAATGTCATCTTTATAGTGAATAAAGGGTGTGTTAGGGGTGATCTGTATGCGTGCGCCACAAGCAGTCTCAGCGTGTGACGGCACACCTTGTTCAGGGGAGGGTGGTGTGGGGCTCATTTTTCCTTGACCTCCATCTCGTTCAGGATTTCAAGGTCGCGCTTGAGGTTGCGGCGGCGGATGAAAATGCTGAGGATGTACAGGAAGATAACGCTAAAAATGACCGAATACCCGGCAATCATATAGCGGGTGGTCTCGGCAGGTGCTTGTTGAATCAATGCGATTAGCATGAATATGTCTCCTATTGGATAATCCTATTCGAGTACCTTTAATCTAAGATTTTCGGCTTTATCGGCCAGCTGGCCCAGGCGGATACGATGCCAGAGAAGGTCAGCGAAGATAAAAGAGAAGGTGAGCAGGCTGAACATGAAAGTTGTAAGCATTTTGGTGGTCATATCGAAACTGCCTTCAGCACCCGCGCCACCACTGCCTATAATAACCGGGTGAATAGTGCGGAAGATGCGGATCGAGATGAAGGTTAGGGGGACACTGATGAAGCTGAGGATGGCATAGACGGCACCAAAGCGGGCGCGCCGGTCGGGGTCTTCGATGCCCTGGCGCAGCATGAGGTAGGCTGCGTAAACCAGCTCGACGATGGCGGCGGTGGTCAGGCGTGGGTCCCACGTCCACCAGGTGCCCCAGGAGCCGCGGGCCCAGATTGACCCGGAAACGATGGCAATAAAAAAGAAGACGAAGCTGATTTCAACAGCAGCCATGCCGACAATATCCCACTTGCGATCAGCTTTCCGTAAAAATGCCACCCCGGCGATGGCAGCCACCATAAAGCCCAACATCCCGACCCAGGCATTGGCGACGTGAAAATAAAACACGCGCTGTACCTGGCCCATGACAGCTTCCAAGGGGGCATAGAGAAAAACCATACCCACAGCAGTGATAAATAACAGAATAGTGACGACGTCCAGGATGGTGAGCAAACGAGGCTTAGATTCCATAAGTTACTCCTCTACGATATAGTCATAGACCATAAAGGCTACGGCGATGAATACTACATCGTAAACGATCAAAAGATTGAGCCAGGGAAGGAGATCAGCAATTGCCACCGCCTGGAGAAAACCGGTACTGCCTTTGACTGCAGCAATCATGACCGGTATGATCAATGGGAAGAGCAAAATGGGCAGCAGCACATCGCGGGTGCGAGTTTGTATCGCCATGCTGGAGAGCAAGGTACCGACAGCCACATAACCGATCGAACCCAGCAGGATGATCAGCAACAACCCCGGGATGAACAGGTTGACACTATATAACACGCTATACACCGGCAGCACGATAGCTTCCACGATGAGCATAAAAATTAGATTACCGATGGCTTTGCCGAAATAAATTGCACTGCGATCAACCGGTGCGAGCAGCAGGCCATCCAGGCAGCCGCGATCTTTTTCCATAGCCATGGACCGGTTGAGGCCAAGGGTGCCAGCAAATGCAAAAGTAACCCATAATACCCCTGCAGTGACGGTGGCACGCGCCTGGGCATCCAATTCCAAAGAAAAGTTGAAGATCAGGATCACCAGGAGGGCAAAAACCAACATGGCAGAGAGCAATTCACGGCTGCGTAACTCGGCAGCCAGGTCTTTCCAGATGATAGCCGCCATAGAACGCAAGAATTGCCCAACACCTGCAGCAGGTTCTTTATGGATTAGCTTGTTTTCGGCCTGAGGAATAGGTTGCATGCTTAAGCCTCAGCCAATGCCTGGCGGTAAAACGCCAGCAGCTCGTTGGGTTCAATTTGGGAACGCTGGACGGTGGCGGTGATCACACCTCGCGAGAGCACATCAAAACGCGAAGCCAGGTCAGCCACACGCGCCAGGTCGTGGGAAGTCATCACCACTGTACGGCCACGTGCAGCGACTTCACGCAGGACCGTATCGAGCATCAGGCAGGCATCCTGGTCCAATCCAGTGTGGGGTTCATCGAAGAGCATCACTTCGGGGTCGTGCAGCACGGCGCGCCCGATTGCCAGGCGCTGCTGCATGCCACGCGAGAACGTGCGCACCAGATCGCGGCGCCTGGATGACAGGCCTACCAGATCGAGCACCTCAGAAATGCGTTGGTCAGCATGGGGTACGTTATACATGCGGGCAAAGAAGCGCAAATTCTCCTCCGCGGTTAGATCGCCATAGAGCAATGGAAGATGTGAGACCACTCCCAGCCGGCGCCGAACCGCGGCTGCCTGACCTGGAAGGGAATATCCCGCGATGTTCACGCTGCCCATGGTTGGGCGTGAAAGTGAAGACAGGATACGCAGGAAAGTGGTCTTCCCAGCACCGTTGGGGCCTAATAAGGCCACAAATTCGCCTGATGCAACGGAAAAGTCCATGCCACGAAGGACGGTTTTCAAACCGAAGCGTTTGACGAGTTTACGGACCGTGATCATAAGATTTAACCACAGCGACATGATGTGCAACACCCCACTCAGGCTATCCCTGACCTAATTTTCTAAGTTTTTCTTTCAGGATAGCTCGCCGCTCCAGGTAAGCCTCCTGAGGCAAGTTCCCGGCATGGAATTGGTCATCCAGAGCAATGATGGCATCCATCAAGGTGACTTCACTTTCGGGAGAAGCTTCATCTGCGGTCAGGGGAACGGTGTTATCCATACCGTCCGACGCCGACTGAAGCGCGTCTTTCTTCTGATACTTACGGAATAACCACAGGCCACCAAAAACAAGGGCAACACCAAAGACACCGAGACCAATGGCGAGATTTTGCATGGTGCCCGTGGAGAAGATGGAGGTTAGTGCTTTCTTGGGGCTTCCCGTCACTGTGAACTCGAGCGAGCTCCCGGCAATCAGGCTGGTGCCGTTGTATTTGCGGTAGGTTACGTCTTGAAGTACCTGTGTGCCTGAATCAACCAGCTGAGAACTATTAACCTTGATCCCGCTATCAGGTAACATTACGACGACGGCGCTGGTGGGGAGGAACATAGGTTGGACGAAAGTCAGCTTGCGATCGTACGGCATTTGAAATGCAAATACCACCTGGTATTGGCTCACGCCAGGCGGTACGGTGACCTTATCGGCGAAACCTTGCGATACTTCAACAAACCGATCACCCAGTGTGCCATCCTGTAACTGGAGGTTGGTATAACCCTGCGGTAGGGGGAAGGTGACCACCGTGCCATCCAGGGTTGGCGCAACAACAGCTTGCTTGGTTGGGTTAGAGATAATAAATACTTCTACAATGCTGGCATTCTGGGGATCGGAGAAGTCAAAAAGGATATGGACGCGGTCAGTAGATAATACCGATACATCCGTGGTTAAGTCATAGACCGTGACCTGAAGATTGAGATTGGTTTTGGCTGGATCCACCATGGCAATGTCTGAACCATAAGTGCCGGAGGCATAATCCACACCTGCAAGGAAAGCCCGATCCTGGATCATCGTGACGTTGGTGAAGGTGTAGACCCCATTCACACCCGTGGTAAGCGTCTCTGAATATGTATTTTGCATGTCGTCAAAGCCATACAAGGTGACCGATGCATCTGAGGGTGCATTCCCACCCGAGCCGTTGATCAGCTGGACTGCGACTGAACCGATGAAAGGCTGTGTGGTTGTGATTTCAACGGTGGGGCTCAAGGGCGTGGATTGGGTAAGCACCGGATTTGGAGATGCACCAGGTGCCGGATAGGCATTTGAGGAGGTAAGTGGAGCTGTGGTTGCCCCGGGTGCAGGGTATGCATTTGCAGAGGAAGGAATGGTAAAGGTGAGTGAGCGGAGATAAGCAACGATTGCCCAGCGTTCATTGTCATCGAGCAGGCTGGTGTAAGCAGGCATATTGGGTGCGATACCAGCAGTGATAGCCTGATAAAGGCTAGCAGAAGAACTCTGGGCCATGAAAGCCTGGTCGGTGAAATCCTTGGGCTGGGTCGACAAGCTGGCAACCTCAGGGCCGTTCCCCTTCCCGTCTTGGTCATGACAGGTGACACAGTTTTCCTGGTAGAGGGTCTGACCCTGGTTGATCAGAGCCTGGGGATTGCTCAAGCTGATGGCATAAGCCACCACATCCCAACGCTGACGATCGGTCAGATTGGCGAATGCGGGCATGAGTTTTTCCATATTTCCCTGGGTGACGACGGTATACCATTCAGCAGGGGAATACAGGCGGGCGAAATCGGATAATCCCAGGGTGGCAGCGGGCACGGATAATTGACCTGCCTGCGGACCATCACCCATACCCAGAGTTCCGTGGCACTGGGCGCATTCCTGGTTGTAGATTTTGGCACCATTCGCAACGTCGGGTGGAACAATGGGGTAAACCGGGCTTGCTGCGACTGGTCGGGTTGCCTGTTGGGCAGGCAGCTCTGCGCCGGGCGGAGGGGTAATATCTGCAGCCAATGAAAAGGAGCAGGCAGAAAGAATTATTGCAGATGCAATTATGAAGATAATTCCAACATATTTAGACATGTAAACTCTCAAAAATAGGATCAGGCAAGCGTTGCTCCACACTTTGGGCAGAAGCGATCAGACACCTGGACAGGGCGCCCGCATTTGGGACAAAAACCGCCAGCTTTTTCACTCATCGTGCGGCGCCGGAGGGCAATACGCTGCTCAAGGTCATCATCCGGCACAGGTGGCACTGCGTTGCCATTCTTCTTTACCGTGGCAGGGGTTGCATCAAGGCTGTGACGTCGAACCAGGATGGCGGCTTCCAGGCGGTCTTCAGCGGTCAATGGCGTGGAGGTGGTTTGATAAGCATCAATCTGGCGCAATATATCGGCTCCATTCTGCAGCATCGTAAGGCGTTGGGCAGGGTAATTCTCGGCCGGGATCTTGCCCAGATTGTAATCATCGTCCAGCTCTTGAATAGTGGCAACCATCTGCTCGTGTTTAGCCAACAGTGTGGATATATCCCGTTCGGAATGGGTGACTCTGGTGATGCTGCGCTCGAAGAACGGTCGGCTGATAAAGATAACAACGAGGATCAAAAGGGCGAGGATGAGAAAGATTGAACCAATATCCATGATTAAAATTCACAATCCATAGTGGGTTAAGGACCCAGCAAGGGGTCGATGGCAGCCTGGATCTCAGCCAATGAGTTGTAGGGGCTAAGCTTGAGAGAAGCCAGTTTACCATTTTTATCGATGATGTAGGTTTCAGGCACACCTGTGGTGCGATAGGCCTGTGAGATGGAAGTACCGAGGTCAGGCCCATTGGGATAAGTTATAGCGAACTTCTTAATGTACGCCAAGGATGCAGTCTCGGTATCGGTCCAGGCAATCCCGAGGAAGAGCACATCCCCACGCGGCTGGTAATACTTCCAGGCTGATTCGAGGTCAGCGGCCTCCTGTTCGCAAGGCTTGCACCAGGAAGCCCAAAAATTGACCAGGACTACCTTTCCAGACATTTCTGCTGGACCAATTAGCTGCCCATCGAAGGTGGTGAGGGTAAAGGTTGGTGGTTTCTGCCCCACTGAAACCGGCCCCTGCTGGGTTCTAAGAAGGACCATTGCAACGATCGTAAGCAGGGCAAATAAACCCACCCAGGCGAGAATACGCCATATGGTGGGACGAGCTGTTTTGGTGGGGGCTTCCGTTGGATTGGCTGAAATTTCATTCATAGAATTTCATATTGGTTAGCGCTTGCGAACTTCATCTTCGAGCCTTCGAATATATTCATCTTGCACAGCATCTTGCCCGGCAGGTGGTTCACCAGGAGCGGGTGCGCTACCAGCTGGCTGAGTGGGTTTTTTCCATGTGCGAAAAGCGTTATAAAGGATGTAAACCCCCACTAAAATAATAATGGGTGGTACAAGATAGGCCAACCAATTGAGTCCTTTTGCAGGCGGTGCCCCCAACACGCGTGCCCCATACTGCTCGACGAAATAGTCTTTGATCTGCTGCTCACTCTTACCTTCCACCAGCTTCTGGCGGATGAGCTCGCGCCATTGGGCACAAGCTGTCGTCGGGCATACATCCAATGGGGTATTTTCGCATACCGGGCAGTATAACTGCTTGGCAATGGCATTAACCTGGTCATCGGAGGGTGTAGGTTGAGCCTGCTGCGCATAAACAGTTCCACCGGCAAATAACCCGCTTGCCAGGACTAAAATAATTGCAAGGAAATATTTCTTTGGCGTCATGGACCAACTAAACCTCGCGCATAACCTGGACGGGTGTACGGAGTGTAATTGGCTCCGGGTCTTTATCTGGCCAGGCAGCCCACAGCATGCCTAAGGTGAAGACAAAAAAACCTCCAATCCAAAGCCAATTGATCAGCGGATTATGATAAACCTTAAAAGTTGCTGCCGTGGTGGATAATGGCTGCCAATCGGCCAGGACGATATAAAGATCGTCTGCCAAGGTGCTGCGCACACCAGGAATAGTCACTGGTTGCTGCGACTCATAATAATAATCGCGGCGAGGGTAGAGCTCACCCACATAAGTGCCGTTTTTATAGACACTCACCACTGCACGGGCAATATTACGCCCATCATTCGTGTTGAATGATGATAATGAATCGAAATGGATGGTATATTGACCGAGGCTGATCTCACCGCCCTGTGAAATTGTCTGTTGAGTTTCTGTCTCGAAGATCATGGTACCGAGAATGCCAATGCCCATTAATACAACCCCGATATGGACAATGTATCCGCCGTAACGCCGGCGGTTCTTGGCGGCGAGATGCCATAATGCTACGGGTAGGTTTTCACCGCGGGTGCCGTAACGTGCTCGGGCAGCTCTCCAAAATTCATTCAGGGTCACTAAGGCGGCGAAACCACAAATCCAAAAACCAAGGATGGCCTGCCAGGAGCGCATGCCTCCTAACAATAGTGCAGGAACGATCAAGTACGGAAATTGCAAGGGGAATCCTGATCACTTTTCCAATCGTTTTGATAGTCGAATTCTTCCACGAAGACAAAGGAGCAATGCCCATCAGGAGGATCAAACCGGCAGATAGCACCGCCGCAGGAAGGATGTAATAACTGGTGCGAATATCAGCTTTCTGACCGGTGAAGATACCTGCTAAAGCTGGGATTTTCTGCCCAACGATGCCCAGGGCGTCTGTAACGATGGGAAAGTTCACCCCCCAGAAACAGACCACGAAGAAGCCGATAAAAAGCAGGTTGTTTAGCAGGAACAGCGCTTCGCGTGAAAAGAAGGAGGTCATCTCAGCATTTGATTTTAGGTCATTCCAGTGCCGGATTAAGAGCGAGAGTGAGACAATAAAAGTCAGCCCGATAAAAACGAAAAATAATGGGCCAATAGCACTTTGCGAAAAGGCGTGGACAGAATTTAATACGCCTGATCGGGTCAGGAAGGTACCATAAATCACCAAGCAGTAGGTCAAAATGATGAGTACCATGTTCCATTGTTTGAGCATGCCGCGTTTTTCCTGGATCATCACTGAGTGCAGGAAAGCCGTCCCTGTCAGCCAGGGCATAAATGAAGCGACCTCAACCGGATCCCAATTCCAATACCCACCCCAACCTAATACATCGTACGACCAACGCATACCAAGTACCAGTCCCAGGGATAGGAACAGCCAGGCCACCAGAACCCACCGGCGAGTGATTCGGATCCAGCGGTCGTCAGAGCGCCCGGTTACCAGGGCAGCAATGGCAAATGCAAATGGGATCACAAAGGCAACAAAGCCTAAATAGAGCATGGGAGGGTGGATGATCATACCCGGATGGCGTAATAAGGGATTCATTCCACTACCATCCGGAGGTGTATACAGGGTCATACCACCTGGTTGGATCATCGCGGCTGTGACGGCACCCGTGGGAGATTGCCATAAGCGGACAAAGGGATTCTCCACAAAGATGCTGAGGATGAGGAAAAATGCCAGTGTAACCAGAGAAACCAGGATGACCCAGGGGAGAAATTCACGGTCACGATCCCATTTACGCAGCATCACAGCGGAAGCAAAGGCAGACATCAACCATGACCAGAAGATCAGCGAGCCAGCCTGACCACCCCATAGGGCGGTAATACGTAAATATAGAGGCATGCTATTGCTGATGACTTCACCCACAAAAGGAAATTCATATTGACCGTTGACCAGCAGGTAGATGATGCTCAGTGCGGTAATTGTGAGCAAGGGGAAGGTGAGCAGCATGGCGTTACGGGCGCTATCCACCCAGGAAGGTTTGTTCTTACGTGCCCCAAAGTAAGCAGCTACTGCACCGTAAATCGAGACAATAAAGGTGATGAGAAGCGAGCCGTAACCGAGATTAGCAACCATCTACAGCTCCACTGATCAAGGTGCAACCTGGCTTGGGACAGCTTCTTCGTACTTGGTGGGGCATTTCAAGAGCAGCTCATCGGCGTAGAATACTTTATCAGCGCCAATATGACCCGTCATGATTGCCTGAGCTTCATCACGAAGGAGATCGGGTTTTGGACCATTGTAAACAACCTGCATGCGAGTGCGCGAGGCATCGGTTACCGCAGCGTGCAAAACAGTTGCCAATCCACCCTGGGCTTCGATCTGTTTATTATCTGCAGGTACATTGGCTACGGTAAAACTTAATGAAAGTGCCTTAGGATCATATTGGATTGAATCGCCAACGACCGCACCTGAGATGCGTACGTTTTGTTCAGCCATTGATTGTCCACGGGAGAGTAATTCATCAATGGTGAAGAAGTATTGGGCATTGGCTTTCGTGGATGAGATGATCAAGTAGGCGATAGCAGAAATGATCAGCAAGCCACCGATAAAAAATTTTACCCGGCCACCAGACCTCGGGCGCGCTTCAACAGCTTGTTCCATTAAATAGTCTCCTTATATGAATAGGCACAGTTAACTGACGCAAGTAAATTTTTACATGTTTAGATTAATACAGGGTGAGATATTGCCAATAGTAGCGTGAGAATGAAGGCGACGATAGATCCAGTAAACAGCCTGGCGTTTTATCAAGCATTTGAACTTCTGGCTACCTGCTGCGAATTGGGGTACCACATGAACGGCAGAACTGGTCACCTGGTGAAGCACGCTTACCGCATTGGGAGCAGTAAACCTCAGCCTCACCTGCGCCTGAGACAAGCTCCGTCTCCTGGCTGGCGAGGCGTGAGCGCCGGCGACGCATTTGTGGAGCTTTGCGCTCCCTTCCTGTTTGCCAGTACCAAACAATCCCTCCGATGATTAACCCAGCTCCCACGATCCCCAGGATTATTGGTAATAGACTGGAGATGTTAAGATCATTGGCTGTACTTTGAGGGATCGCTGCACTGGGCTGGAGAGGTCGATTTTCGACACTAAGGGCGTCACTAGATTTTTGATAATCAATGGTGATTTGGATATTTTGACCGGCCGTGATTGCCCCGATATCCTGGGTGTAATAGGTTAGATTATCACCACCCACCACACCGGCACCCAAACTGGGTGCAATGCGCATATCGGTGGCTTCAGCGGGCTGCTGAACCTGGATGGATAACTGGGCAATGGCGTAATCTCCAGGCCAGATATACTGGTAATGACGGGCACCTCCCGATTTGATCAACCCGGCATCATAATATTCGATCTGAATAGCGGATGAAGAAGTTGTAAAAGAGATGGTGGCCCAATCATCAGCTTCCTGACGGGTATAGGTAATGTTGTATAGTGTGCCATCCGCCTGGCGTTCTGCGACTGCATTTGGCGAACCGGCGGTTGTTGGGATGCGTACGGAAACTGCAGCTGGGAAGGTAGTAGCAGATGAAAATGTCATCTGATAGATAACCAGCACACTGGGTTTATCATATTCAGGCCAGATCTCAATAAGCATTGAACTTAGTGAGGCTGGGTTTTGAGCATGCACTCTAAACGGAAGCAGTATGAATAAAACGACTAATACGGGAAGGACCCATTTGCGCATAAATAAACCTCTGAGGAAAAAACATAGAAGATGGTAAACCACCTCTGATATTGAGATTAATCTTACCATGCCACACTCAATGGAGGAATAGGAACTCTAGATAGGATAAAATAATCCAATCTGCGGTAACTACTTGGCCAATCCCCTTATATTTCCACATCCCAAAAATAAATGCGCAACCAGATATCATGCTTGATTACCCCTACGCTATGACCGAAGACGCACTATGTGGGCGTAGGGAATTATTTCTGGTGTTTTTTGTTCAAATCACACCTCTCTGGTCAAAAGCTGACCGGACTTGCTACGCCCCTTCAACCCCAATTATCTTAATCAGGTGAATATTGCCTCTTGACATTCAAGACAGCATCTACGTTTTAGGATATTTTCTGCAATATTGTGACTTTTTTTTAGCCCCTACCTGTTTTCCGGTGAAGTTTTATTCAAATGTTCGGAGGGGACGCTGTAATTACTCACCACATCCCCAAATATATACCGATTAATCACAGATCAAGTGAGATTATCGTCATTACCCAGACGTTTTAAAATCCCATTTGGAAAATTCGAATGATCTCAATTGTCTATTGTGTAAACCTCGTAGATGCGCAGGGGAGGAATCCCAGAAGCTACATTTCAAATCCCTCCCCTGCGCTGCTACTAAGTGATCTTTCTGGTTGGTGAGTAATTACGGGACGCTGACAATGGAGATGGTGAATAATCACTATCTGCGTATCCTACAATAATATATAATTGTAATTTACTAATATAATATTATATGATAATATATAACTATAATATATTGTAATACGACAAAACGGAGGGCAAAATGATAAAACCTGATCGTTCGCAAATTGACGAATTGACCCAGTTATTAAGTCGCAAAGGGTTCCTGGAAGCATTTAGCGAGACGCTAACTAAAGCCAAAGCCAACCCGCAAGAAGCACCACTTTCACTGGCCCTTTTAGACGTGGACAAATTCAAAGGCATCAATGACGAGTTCGGTCATGTAACCGGCGATCATGTGCTGGTGTCAGTGGCAAAGGTCATCCGAGCACATGGTGGGAAAGATGCGCTGGTGGGGCGCTACGGGGGTGATGAATATGTGATCATCTTCCTGGGAGAAGAACGGGAGCAGGCTTTTCTCAAAATGGAGCAAATTCGATTGGAGCTCAGCCGGACCGAAGTGGTCACTGGGGATGGGAAAACCATCCAGGGTATCTCCATCAGTGCGGGTGTAGCCTCCTTCCCGATGGATGGCAGGACTGAAAACGAACTTTTCCGTAAAGCAGACCACGCCTTATACCGAGCCAAGGCCAGCGGACGCATGCAAATCCGGCTAGCATATGAGGAGCGGATGGTGCCGAAAACCACGCACTACACGCAAACTCAACTTGAACGGCTTTCCAAACTGGCGGAAGAGCGCGGCGTGAATGAAGCAGATTTACTACGTGAGGCGATGGATGATTTTCTATCCAAGTATGGGGTGAACGATATCGAGACTTGATATTGCTGCAAGCTTATTCAATGGCAGCCCGGATCTGACGTGCCAAAGATGAGAAGATAGGCGTGTAGCGTATATCTTCTTCTCTAGGTCTGGGAAGGTCGACAGGCAGATCGAGGCGCAAGCGACCGGGGCGAGGGCTGAGCACCAGGACCCTATCTGCCAGAAATAGGGCTTCACTGATGGAATGAGTGACCATGATGACGGTGGTACGGCGGGCTTGCCAGATACGGGTGAGCTCAGAGCCCATGCGCTCGCGGGTTAAGGCATCCAACGAGCCAAACGGCTCATCCAGCAGGAGCAGATCCGGTTCATGGATCAAGGCTCTGGCGATGGCGACACGCTGAGCCATGCCTCCAGAAAGATCACGTGGAAGTGAGGCTTCAAAACCCGCCAGACCGACCAGATCGACCAGAGCTTGAGCCTTCGCCATTGCGATGGAATGCGGCGTATGTTGAATTTCCAACGGCAAGAGGATATTTTCCAAAACAGTGCGCCAGGGCATTAGATTCGCTTTTTGAAACACCATACCCACGCCGTGGCGGGGAGCTTTTAAAGCGGAATTTCCGAACAAGACCTCACCCTGGGTGGGAGGCAGCAAGCCAGACAGGATGCGTAAAAGTGTGGTTTTCCCAGAGCCGGAGGGACCCAAGACGCTGACAAATTGCTCCGCACAGACTGAAAATGAGATGTCATCCAGGGCATGCAGCCCGCTATTCCCATCCGGGAAAATGGTGCTGAGATGCTTGATCTGCAATATCGGCTCACCAATTGGCTGGTTCATCTCATGAAGCTCCGTCAGCGCGCATAAAGCTCACTTAGTTGGAAGGAAGTCATTCGAAAACGCCTTAGACACATCCGCCAGGTGCTTTCAGCAGACCCATATCCAGGAGAACCTGCTCGGTATTTTGCCAGGCGGTGGGGTCTGAATATCCCAGCTGGTCAGCCTTCCAGAATTCAATGGAGGTGAGGAGCACCTGTTTTTGTGCGGCCTGATCCGCCTGTTGAAGACCCTCTACATATTTCAAACAGGTTTGAAAGGCATCATCTGGATTAGCGATCGTATCTGCAATCCCTTTGAGAATTGCCTGGTCCATCCTGCGGATCAGGTCGGGGTTTTGTGCGACGGTCGTTTCGTTGGTAATTAATCCATTCGAAACCAGGTGGGAGTAATCCTTGACCCGGATTTCATCAATCTGGTATCCCTGTGAGCGCAGTTGAATGGGCTCATTATTGGTGTAGACCACTACAGCCTGTTCCTTATCACTAACCAGGGTTTCCAACTGGTTGAAGCCAATTGAATCTAAGATCACATCGCTTTCCTTAAGCCCACCAGCGTTCAGCAGCGCCCGCAAGCCGATATAACTTGCACCATACAAACCAGGCAGCCCGATGTGCTTTCCTTTCATATCAGCAGGCGTCAGGATGCCCTGGCCGACCTTGGAAACCACAGATACCGGATAATCCTGGTACCAGGCCAAAACGTACACTACGGGCAAACCCTGAGCACGCGCCAACAAGACCTGGTCACCCGATACAACCGCGAACTGGATCTCATTGGCACCCACCAAAGCAACGATATCATTCTCCATGCTGTAATCGAACTCAATCTCAATCCCAACCTGATTGAAATAACCTTTTTCAACTGCCACATAAAGTGGTGCAAATTGAACATTGGGGATATACCCCAGGGGCAGCCGGATATGCACCAGTGGGGTCGCTAGCGTCGATGTAGCCACAGGACTGGAACCCTGGGTTGAGGCGTTTGGGCTCACACCCGGTGAGGGATTGTTAGAGGTAGAACCACAAGCAGTGGATAAGAGCATGATCATGGCTAAGATGATTACAGATAGATTTTTCATCATTCCAGTCCCTCGTATTTTATGGCATCAGGTTTGGAGTGCACATCATTATTCAAGAAGACCTCATTTTCAGGGCGCTGCTGCCAGCGCAATAAGCGTTTTTCAATCATAGAGACTAAACCATACAGGATCATCGCCAGGGCAATCAGGGTGAAGACGGCGACAAATACCAGGGCAGTATCATACACACCCCGCCCCACATTGACCATGAAGCCAAGCCCGCTTTTTGCACCCACAAACTCACCTACGACTGCCCCGATCACAGAAAGAGTGGCACCGATACGCAAGCCTCCTAAAAACACAGGCAGGGCAGCAGGAAGCTCAAGGCTTTTCAAGGTCTGCCAGCGGGTTGCCTGGAGCGAGCGCATCAAGTCGCGCAAGTCTTCGGGGACGGAGCGTACCCCTACCACGGTATTCACCAGCACGGGGAAAAAGACGATCAAAGCGCAAATCAGGATCTTGGAGAATAGTCCTGGGCCGAACCAGATGACCAGCAGGGGAGCAATGGCAACCACCGGGATGGATTGGCTGGCGATGATATACGGGGAAAGCAAACGTTCCAAATGCAGCGAACGCGCCAGCAGATATCCAAGCACACTGGCTACGCTCACACCCAAAGCCAGACCTACCAGGATTTCATACAAGGTTACCAGTGTGTTGCGGAACAAGCTGCCATCCGCGACCGCTTGCACAAAACGGATGCCCACCTGCTGTGGGGAAGGAAGGATGAAGCGTGGATTGTGGCCAAACCAAACCGCCAGCTGCCAAACCAGCAAGACAATCAGTAATGAAAGGACAATTAGCCAGGGTCTCGTTTTCATAAACAAAAAGCCCCGAAGGGATCTTCGGGGCTTGTAATATACCAATTCAGGTAAATTCGAGCGCAATACGCGCAGGAAAATAGTCAAAATGGTCTATGACCTTCTTTCATCCGGACTGTACCGTCGGCTCCGGAATCGCACCGGATCATGCCATGACTGGCTCGTGGGCTTTACCACCGGTCGGGAATAAACGGATCACCGTTATCACCCTGCCCCGAAGGTTATTTATTTGTTACTTAGATTATACCGAGAGTGATGAAAAAGGTCAACATCGGCACGTTCGATTCGGACGAAAGAACGGAAATTACCTTATAAGTGGTTATCATGCAAGGCCCCCTTATCGAAAAAGCGTCTAGCAGAAGATTGCTTCGTCGCAAGAAGAGCACTTGCTTCTCGCAATGACAGAGGTTTTTAATAATTGTCCGAAGTTTTGTCTGTAGGTCAGCGGCTTGTTAGAGTTTTATAAGAACAGCCTGCCCTTTGCTTGACGTACAAATACCGTCATGGTATCATTCTATGGTTCGTATTAGCACTCTCGATGTGAGAGTGCTAAATTATAGGTGAAACGGATGACTACACTAACCGAACGACAGCGCCTGATTCTGGCACTCATCATCCACACATACGTCGATACGGCACAGCCAGTTGGGTCCAAAGCCTTGATTGAACGGTATACGCTGGACACGAGCTCTGCCACAATCCGTAATGATATGGTTGAGCTGACGGACGCAGGTTATTTGCGACAGCCTTACACATCTGCCGGGCGAATCCCAACCGAGGAAGGTTACCGTTATTTTGTGCGCCAGCTGATGGGACAAACCGAGCTGCCGATGAACACGCGACGGACGATCACCCACCAGTTTTACCAGGCAGGGAGGGATGTGAACCGCTGGATGCGTCTGGCGGCATCGGTGCTGGCGCACCAATCCCAAGGTGCCAGCCTGGTCACATCCCCGCGCCCCGAGTCGGCACGCTTCAAGCATCTCAGCTTGATCTCAACGCATGGGCGGCAGGTCTTGATGGTGATGGTGTGGAGTGGTGGTCAGGTGCGGCAGCAAATGCTCACCCTGGCAGAACCGGTCTCACAGGAACAGCTTTCCAATGCCGCCAGCCATATCAACCAGTTATGCGAAGGGGTGGATGCAGATGGAATTGCAGCCCTGAGCGGGCAATTTGATGCTCTCGAACAGGATGTGATCAAGCTGATCCGCGAGGAGCTGGAGCGGATGAAACAGGTGGTATCGGGAGAAGTGTTCCGGGATGGGCTGACCAATGTACTGGCAGAGCCAGAATTCGCCGAATCTGAAACGGCGCGCAAGGCATTGAGAGTCTTGGAAGAACGCTCGATGTTGGAGGACCTGCTCTCACGTACGGTGCTTACCAGTGGCATGGATGACGTCCAGGTATTAATTGGAGGCGAAGGGACCTGGGAAGACTTACGGGATTGTTCCATGGTGCTGGCCCGTTATGGAGCACCTGGGCTAACCGGGGCATTAGGCGTGCTTGGACCTACCCGCATGGCCTATGGTCGCACAGTCTCGACAGTGCGCTTCGTTTCCGGCTTACTGAGTGACCTGGTGATTGAAATGTTGGCTGAAGAAAACTAAGGAGAGTGACCTTATCATGGTTCCCAAGAAACACAAAATAGACGATAAAATATCAGAGGGGGAAAAATTGCAAGATCAACCCGCCCCTCATAGAGAGCCAGGGGAAATAACGGAAGTGCCGGCGGTCATCCCTGAGGCAGAGATATCCCAGCTGCGTGCCGAGCTCGATGAGGCATTAGCAAAGGCAACCGATTATTTAACCGGTTGGCAGCGGGAAAGAGCAGAATTCATTAATTATAAAAAAAGGATGGAACGCGAACAATCCCAGGGTGGACAGAATGCATTTGGGAATGCCATCCGGCGCTATTTGGATATAGCGGATGACCTGGCGAGAGCCTTAAAAGACAAGAATCGCCCGATCGATGGAAATGGTGCAATTTGGGCAGAAGGTATCGATCTGATCCACCGAAAAATGATCGCAGCGTTCGAGGCAGACGGAGTGAAGATGATCGAGGCCAAAGGAAAATTCTTCGACCCGAATATGCACGAAGCCATTTCTAATGAGGATAGCCCGGATCATGAGAGTGGTCAAATCATCGATGTCATCCAGCCCGGGTATACGCTTGGCGAGCGCGTTATCCGCCCGGCGCGGGTCAGAGTGGCCCGATAATCATTTGATAGCTATTTAAAATATTGAAGAATTAATCAATCATAAGGAGAGGAACAGAATGGGAAAAATAATTGGTATCGATTTGGGCACGACCAACTCGGTGGTGGCGGTGATGGAAGGCGGAGAACCGACGGTCATCCCAAGTGCGGAAGGCGAGCGACTGGTTCCTTCTGTGGTTTCAGTCAATAAAAACCATGAACGTCTGGTGGGGCGCGTAGCCCGCAACCAGGCGGTGGTCAACCCGGAGAACACAATCTTTTCGATTAAACGCTTCATGGGACGCAAGTTTGAAGACCCAGAGGTGAAGAAAGCATTATCGCGGGTGCCTTATAAAGTGGCGAAAGCTCCCAATGGGGATATCCGGGTGATCCTGGACGGAAGGGAATACTCTCCCCCAGAAGTTTCAGCAATGATCCTGGCAAAGCTCAAGGCGGATGCTGAAGCCTACCTGGGTGAAGCAGTGACCCAGGCAGTGATCACTGTGCCGGCGTACTTCAACGACGCCCAGCGTAACGCCACCAAAGATGCTGGAAAGATTGCCGGACTGGATGTGCTGCGGATTATTAATGAGCCAACAGCATCATCTTTAGCATATGGTCTGGATAAGAAGAAAGACGAAATTATTGCGGTGTATGACCTGGGTGGTGGAACGTTCGATATTTCCATCCTTGATGTGGGGGATGGCGTCTTCCAGGTTCGATCCACCAGTGGAGATACTTTTCTAGGTGGAGACGATTTTGATATGCGACTGATCGATTACCTGGCGGATGAATTTAAGTCCAGCAATGGGATCGATCTGCGCCAGGACCGCCAAAGCCTGCAACGGCTGAGAGAAGCGGCTGAAAAAGCCAAGATTGAGCTTTCCAGCATGATGCAGACCGAAATCAACCTGCCTTATATCACCGCGGATGCATCTGGTCCAAAACACCTGGTGATGAACCTGACGCGCTCCAAGCTGGAACAGCTTACCGGCGACCTGATCGAGCGATCATTGGGTCCAGTCAAAAATGCATTGAAGGACGCTGACCTCGATACTTCAAAAATCAATGAAGTGGTGCTGGTAGGCGGAATGACGCGCATGCCAGCGGTCCAGGAAGCGGTGCGGAAGTTGTTCAACAAAGAACCGCATAAAGGCGTCAACCCGGATGAGGTAGTGGCAATTGGGGCTGCCATCCAGGCGGGAGTGTTGGGCGGTGATGTGAAAGATATCCTGTTACTGGATGTCACACCACTGACCCTTTCGGTGGAAACGTTGGGCGGTGTGGCGACACCGATCATCGAGCGTAATACCACCATCCCGATCCATAAGAGCCAGATCTTTTCAACAGCCTCCGATAGCCAACCGCAAGTTGAGATCAACATCCTGCAGGGTGAACGCCCGATGGCAACCGATAACAAGAGTTTGGGGAAATTCATTTTGGATGGTATTCCCCCCGCTCCGCGTGGACTTCCCGCAAATCGAGGTCACATTCGATATCGATGCCAATGGAATCATCAAAGTTACGGCTTTGGATAAAGCCACTCAACGCAGTCAGCACATCACCATCACCGCTTCATCAGGCTTGAATGAAGCAGAGGTGGAGCGCATGCGCCGTGAAGCCGAGCTGCATGCAGATGAGGATAAGAAACGCAAAGAGATGATCGAAGCGCGTAATACGGCGGATAATGCCATCTACACCGCTGAAAAGGCGTTGCGCGACCTGGGAGAAAAAGTACCGGCCGATGTCAAGAGCAAGGTGGAAGAAGAAGTCACCAAGGTCAAGAAGACTTTGGAAGGTGATGATACGGCCGCGATCAAGAGTGCCACAGAGCAGCTATTCCAGGTTGTCCAGCAAATCGGGGCTTCGGTGTACCAGCAGGGTGGTCCACAGGCCGGTCCAGCTGAGGGTGGGCAGGAGCCTGGTGCTGATGAAGGCGGGAAGAAACCCGGTGGCGATGAAGATGTGGTGGATGGAGAGTTTAGGAATGCGTGAAACACTGTTTACAGGTTGGCAAGTTGGAAGGTTGGAAGGTTAGCAGGTTTAAAGGTTAGTGCATTCTAGCGGAATATACAGTATGCCTACAATTTTGAGATTTGAAGATATGGAGGTCTGGCAAACTGCTCGTGAACTAACGCGTCGAATTTATGAGATAACTCATAATGAAGTGTTCAGCAAGGACTTTGGTTTAACCAACCAAATGCGTCGGGCTGCTGTATCGATAATGTCTAATATTGCAGAGGGTTTCGAGAGCCGGACAAATATATTATTCAAAGAATACCTTGGGCGCGCCAAGGCTTCAGCTGGTGAATTGAGAGCTCAAGTTTATGTGACTAAGGATATCGGCTATATATATGAAAATGACTGCAAAGAACTCCTTCAATTGTGTGAAAAATGCAGTCGGCAGATTAGTAAATTTATGCAATACCTCGAGCAACAACCGAATTCAATCCGTGATGAAGGGATAGAGTATAACGTTTAAACGTTTAAACCTGTAAACCTGTAAACGTTACTTTGTTAAGATATGGCCCAACGTGATTATTACGAAGTTTTGGGTGTAGCCCGCAGCGCCACACCCGATGAGATAAAGTCAGCTTTTCGAAAGCTGGCGCGACAGTTCCATCCAGACGTCAGCCAGGAACCTAATGCAGAGGAACGCTTCAAGGAGATTAACGAAGCCTATGCTGTATTATCCGACGCGGATAAACGCGCTGCATATGACCGTTTCGGTCATGCGGGGGTTCAAAACACCGGCGGAGTGCCAGACTTCACTGTCGACTTTGGGGACCTGTTTGAGGAATTTTTCGGTGGTTTTGGCGGCTTCGGGAGAAGCACAGGCCGCAGGGCACGCAACGCACCCCGCCGAGGGCAAGACCTGCAATATAACTTTGACATGAGCTTTGAAGAATCGATTTTTGGGGTGGAAAAGGAAATCGAGATCAACCGGGACGAAGTATGTGAGACTTGCGCTGGTAAGGGAGCGGAACCAGGTACGAGCCCGGTGAGATGCTCCACCTGCAATGGAACGGGTGAAGTGCGGCAGGTGCGCCAGACTCTGCTTGGCTCGATGGTGCAGGTATCCACCTGCCCGGTGTGTAACGGGCAGGGAGAGACGATTGCCACACCTTGCCATACCTGTGCGGGGCGAGGACTGGTGCGAAAAAACCGGAAGAAAGTGGTATCCATCCCACCAGGTGTGGATAATGGCAATCAAATCCGGCTGGCCGGTGAGGGGCAACCGGGAGAAAACGGCGGCCCAAATGGGAATTTATACCTGGTCATCCGGGTGTTATCGCATAAGTATTTCCGGCGCCGAGAAAACGATATCCTGCTTGACCTGAATATCAATATTGCCCAGGCTACCCTCGGAGCGGAAGTGGAAGTGCCTACCGTGGATGGTCTCACCAAGCTAAAAATTCCGGCTGGCATCCAGCCAGGGAAAGTTTTGCGCATGCGCGGGAAGGGTGTGCCCCACTTACGCGGAAATGGACGCGGAGACCAGATGGTGGTGGTCAATGTGGAAGTGCCGAAAACCTTGACCGGTGATCAACGCAAGCTGATGGAACAGCTGGCTGAAAGCCTGGGTAGTGAAGTGCGCCCGGCCGAACGCGGGTTCCTGGATTGGCTGAAGGATACCCTGGGTGGGTAATTTAACCCCGCCTGTTTTTACCAATTGATTATTACTCCCAGGAAGATTGGATCAACATGATAGACAAGTACTGGCTCGAAGTGAGCTTGATCGTCGATGGTGAGCTGGCAGAAGCAGTAGCGGATGTACTCAGACGGTATTTGCCGGATGGCGTGGTGATCGAATCGACTGCGGTGATCGCGGGGCCAGCAGATGAAAATGGTCGGGCGATCGGACCCCTAAGAGTGTGTGGGTATATCCCGGGGGATGAGCATCTCGAAGATACCCGCCAAAAGATTGAGCAGGGATTATGGTATTTGGGGCGTATAGCGCCACTACCAGAAGCTCTTTACAAGAAGATCCAGGAAGTTAATTGGATGGAATCCTGGAAGGAACATTACCATCCCATCCCGATCGGCAATAAACTGTTAATCCTGCCAGCCTGGATCGAACCTCCAGGAAATGAACGTATTCCCATCCGCATCGACCTGGGGATGGCATTTGGCACGGGCACACACCCGACCACCCAGCTATGCCTGGCACTGGTGGAAGAATTAATTCCAAGGCTTGAAAGCGGAAATGGTATCAAGGTGATCGATATTGGCTGTGGGTCAGGCATCCTTTCCATTGCCGGTTTAAAGCTCGGAGCAATGCAGGCCTTAGGGGTGGATATTGATCCCGAAGCGATGCGAGCCTCGGGTGAGAACGCAGCGCTGAATGATGTTAGTGGCAAGCTGGAGCTGGGGATTGGCTCAGTGAGCGAAGTAAAGGCTGGAAAATTCAGCATTCAAACGGCACAGCTGGTGTTAGCCAACATCCTGGCACCGATATTGGTTCAGCTGCTGGAGGTAGGTTTGGGTGACCTGGTGATGGAGGACGGATGGTTAATCTTATCCGGCATCCTGGCAGAGCAAAGCCTGGGGGTCGAGAAAGCATTAGCAGACCACGGGTTCCAGCGTCCAATTAAGCGTCAGATCGGGGACTGGGTGGCGCTGGCGGCTCGAAGGGAATAGAATCTCTACAGGTAGATATGAAAAACAAGAACTACCGCCAATATCGTAATTACTCACTATAAACTGGCAATATGTATCCTTCCTTATAGAACAAAGCGCAGAATGCTCCCCGGCAATTAATCACCGACTCATAATCGTTGGGTTTCGCACAAACCGCTCAACCCAACCTACAAAGCTTTCCTTATAGAACTGGCAAGACCATACAGCTTGATAACCAGGTGCCCAGCTTACTTCAGCATGGGCATCTTTAGATGATGACGCCTGGCGGCTTTTATGGCAATCTCATAACCTGCATCTGCGTGGCGGACTATGCCCATACCAGGGTCAGTCGTGAGAACCCGCTTGAGGCGCCGGGCTGCCTGGCGGGTGCCATCAGCTACGATTACCTGACCGGCATGCTGACTGTATCCAATCCCAACACCGCCACCATGATGGAAAGAAACCCAGGTGGCACCCCCAACCGCATTGATCAGGGCGTTCAGGATCGCCCAATCGCTAACCGCATCGGTACCATCCAGCATCCCTTCCGTTTCGCGATTGGGAGAGGCTACTGAGCCTGCATCCAGGTGATCACGCCCAATCACGATCGGGGCTTTCACCAATCCCTCAGCCACCAGATTATTGAATAATAAGCCAGCCTGGGCACGTTCACCATAACCGAGCCAACAAATGCGGGAGGGTAAGCCCTGGAAGTGGACTTTCTCACGCGCCAGCTTTAACCAACGATGCAGATGATCATCGTGGGGGAATAGCTCCATGATGGCTTCATCGGTGCGGTAGATATCCTCTGGGTCACCTGAGAGTGCCACCCAACGGAATGGACCTTTACCCTCACAGAATAATGGACGAATATAAGCGGGGACAAAACCAGGAAATTCAAAGGCATCCTTTACGCCCTCATCGTAGGCCCGCTGGCGCAGATTGTTGCCATAATCGAAAACTTCAGCACCATGGCGTTTGAATTCCAACATTGCCTGTACATGGCGCGCCATGGATTGCATCGAGCGCCGGTGATATTCTTCAGGCTGGTTGATGCGCAGCTGATCAGCCTGCTTTACATCCAACCCAGCCGGCACATACATGAGCACATCATGGGCAGGGGTCTGGTCGGTGACGACGTCGGGGGTGACCCCACGAAACACCAGCTCAGAATATATTTCTGCGGCATTGCCAATCAGACCGATGGACCTGGGCAGCTCCTTGTGCTGATATTCCTCTACCAGGGTCATGGCTTCTTCGAGCGTGTCCACCACTACATCCACATAACCCGTCTCGAGGCGGCGCTGTGCACGTGCAGGATCCACTTCGACAATGAGACCGACACCTTCGTTCATGGTGATTGCCAGCGGTTGGGCACCTCCCATCCCGCCCAGGCCGGCTGTAAGCACGAATTTACCCTTCAGCGAGGGCCAGCCTCGCAGGCGGGCAAGCGAGCCGAGAGTTTCATACGTACCTTGTAGAATGCCCTGGGTGCCAATATAGATCCACGAACCCGCCGTCATCTGGCCAAACATCATCAGGCCACGGGCGACAAGCTCATCAAAATGCTCCTGGGTAGCCCAATGGGGCACCAGGTTGGAGTTAGCAATCAGCACCCGAGGTGCATCTGGGTGGGTTTTGAATACAACTACCGGCTTGCCAGATTGCACCAGCAGGGTTTCATCCGCTTCGAGTACTTTAAGAGCAGCAAGAATGGCGTCGAAACATTCCCAATTCCGGGCAGCCTGCCCACGCCCGCCGTAGACGACCAAATCTTGAGGTCGTTCAGCCACTTCCGGATCCAGATTATTTTGGATCATGCGGTAGGGGGCTTCGGTGAGCCATGATTTACAAGTTAGCTGGGTGCCACGCGGAGCACGTACAACACGGGATGTTGACATGGATCCTCCAGGAAGGATATTATGGGGTGGATGTTTGACTAGTCAGGAAAATAAAGACCTGTAGCTTAACCCAAACATCCCTTCCTGGCTGATTATACGCCAGGAAGGGATAGTAAATCAAATATGAGCGAATTGAATTGTTGAGTGGGTGCTAACCTAAAGCAGCGGTCGGTATGAACTGGGCGAAATTTGCCTTGGAGAGATGATCAACAAGCATTTTCTGAGCATCACACCAGACTGGTTTGAGTGGGCAATCATCATCATGAGTGCAAGCGGATGACTCTCCGACACAGTCGTTCAGGAGGATCGGACCATCAATCGCTTCGACCACATCCAGCAGGCTGATTTCTTCAGCTTTTTTTGCTAGTGAGACACCCCCACGAGCGCCACGCGAGGTCTGTAATAACCCGGCAACGGATAATTGTGATACTATTTTTGCCAGGAAGGAAGGGGGAATACCCTTGTCCTGAGCGATGCGACCCGTGGCTGCCTTCTCATTCGGTTCTAATTGAGCAAGGTAAACCATTGCTCTAACTGCGTAATCTGCCTGTCGTGTGATCTGCATAATAATCTCCCAAATTAAGATAGTATTACTTGAATTAATTGTTCATATTTTAGACTATAATTGACCGAATTACAAGTGACAGAGGTCACAAACTGAGTATGATTGTCATCATTCCTTGGTTAGAAATAGTCGCAGCCTATCAAAATTGAAAACATATCGGTCCAATTTCATGTGATATTATATGTAAATGAGCGATAGCCAGGAGGAGAATGTATGAAGCAAATTTGTGTGGTGGGTGTTGGATATGTCGGATTGGTAACTGCAGCCTGTTTTGCAGACCTGGGGAACCGGGTGATTGCCCTGGATGTTATTGAAGAAAAAATCAATAACCTTAAACAGGGGAAGCTTCCCATCTATGAACCAGGCTTAAAAGAATTGGTGGAACATAACGTTCAAGCCAAACGATTGTCATTTACCACATCGTACCCAGAATCACTTGACGGGACGGAGTTCGTTTTTATTGCTGTAGGTACACCGATGGGTGTGGATGGGGAAGCAGATTTGCATTACGTCGAAGCTGCGGCGCGTGAGATTGCAAAACACATGACAGGTCCACTGATTATCATCAATAAATCGACCGTTCCTGTAGGTACGGGTGATTGGGTGGCAGATATTGTACGCCGTAACCAAAATCAGCCGATGCCATTCTCGGTAGTCTCTTGCCCTGAATTTTTACGTGAAGGATCAGCGATCGGTGACTTCATGCAGCCACATCGGACGGTTTTAGGCTCCATGAGCCCAGAAGCGGCTGAAAAAGTGGCTCAATTACACCTGCCTCTACGGGCACCCATTGTGATCACAGACTTGCGTACCGCTGAGATGATTAAATATGCTTCCAACGCATTCCTGGCGACCAAGATATCGTTCATCAACGAGATAGCCAATATATGTGAATGTTTAGGAGCAGATGTAAAAGAGGTAGCCATTGGGATGGGTTACGATTCCCGAATTGGAAAACAATTCCTGGATGCAGGCATTGGTTACGGAGGCTCATGCTTTCCAAAAGATGTCAAAGCATTGGCATACATGGCAGCAGAAAAAGGTCGCCACCCACAATTGTTATATACAGTGATGGAAATTAATGAAGATCGCCGCGAAATGGCAATTGCACACATCAAAGAGATGGTAGGCGACTTTTCGGGCAAGGTGATCGGGTTTCTTGGGCTATCATTCAAACCCAACACGGATGATATGCGCGATGCTCCTTCGATAACGATTGCACAAAAGCTGCAGGCTGAAGGGGCAACGGTGCGTGCTTATGATCCGGTGGCCATGGAAGTGGCATCGACCCTGCTCCCTGGTGTGGAAATGATGCCTGACCCATACACTCTAGCCCAAGGATGTGATGCCCTGGTGGTGGTGACGGAATGGAATGAATTTAAACAGCTGGATAAACCTCGGTTGCGAGATCTGATGAGACACCCCATCCTATATGATGGGCGCAACATCTACGAACCAGATGAAATGGTTAAATCCGGCTTCATTTACCGGGGTGTCGGCAGGGGTTATAATGTCTTAGATCATGAAAACGGGGCAGAGCATAACATTTTTCCGGCATCTGATTAAAGCGATCCTGTTTTCAGCACGGAAATAGACCAGACAACTCATTGTTTAGAATCAGGAAAGCCCCGAACCCCTGTGACAGGCTCCCAGCCTCCAATATGCAATTATGAAGGTTCTGACTACCAGACTAGTTTTTGGCAGCAGGGTGGGCGTGTATACGAAGACCGGGCTGAAGAAATTGCCCTTCAACGGTTATTGCCCAAAGGGGGGGAACTATTATTAGAATTGGGTGCGGGGGCTGGACGAAACACTCCGCGTTACACCGGTTTCAAGCAAATCGTTTTACTGGATTATTCTCTTTCCCAGCTTAAGCAAGCCATGCAGCGCATGGGAGGAAATCAGCGTTATATTTATGTTGCCGCTGATATTTACAAGCTGCCGTTTGTGGATGGCTTGTTCGACGCAGCCACGATGATCCGCACTTTACACCATATGGCTGAGCCAGCGATGGCATTACAGCAGGTTCGCCGTGCGATGCAAACCGGGGGTAGTTTTATCCTGGAATATGCCAACAAGCAGAATTTGAAGGCCATCCTGCGTTATCTCATCAGGCGACAGGTCTGGTCGCCTTTCAGCACTGATAGTGTTGAATTCGAGAAACTGAACTTCGACTTTCATCCCATGGCAGTACGGGGCTGGCTGAAGGAAAGTGGTTTTAATCTTCAAAAACAACTGGCAGTCTCATATTTAAGGCTGCAACTGCTCAAGCGGATTTTCCCCATTGAATTGATGAGTAAATTGGAATCGTGGTTACAACCGACAGGCAAATTGTGCCAATTATCTCCGAGCGTGTTCACTCTCAGCCAGGCGGTGGGGGATACGCCCAAAGCACAGGCGGGAACATTTTTTAAGTGCCCAGTCTGTGAATCATACAACCTCAAACCGCACGGTGCCAGGCTTTTTTGTGTAAATTGCGCCAGGGAATGGCCAATCCGGGAGGGGATATTTGACTTTCGGATAGATCCAAGCTAGCTTAGTTCTTTTCGATCACCCAAAAATGGGATAAACCGAATACGTTAAGGGGGTATTCTCCACCCATTGAAGAACGTTGCGCAGGATACGGCCCAGGGTAGGGAAGGTGTAGATTATGTTGTCATACGCCCCAAAAATGATCCTTCTCTCGACAATTTTGACGGGTAAGCTTGTCAATAACTTTTCCAGGTCAGCGGTAGAGTAAGCCCGCACATGCGGAGCGAGCTGTTTACGCCAATGGCTTGGGAGGTAATGGACCAGGGGGATATTACCAAAATGGTAGCGACCACGCCAATAAATCCCATGGGTCTCAAAGGGATACCCCAGGTTGGGGACAAAAAGGACGATAACCCCACCAGGTTTTAGCACGCGTACCATCTCTTCGAGAGAAATGCGGTCATCCCTGACGTGCTCGAGGACTTCATGGCTGAGAATGGCGTCAAATGATGCGGTGGTGAACGGTAGCTGCTCACAGGCAGCGTTAATCAGTTGTGGGGAATGGGCGTGAGCCTCACGAGCTCGGTCCAGCTCGTATTCCAGCCCGATGATTGACCCAACATGGGGGGCCAGGTGCTGCATGTACATGCCAATACCACAGCCATTTTCGAGCAAACGTCCCGCAACGCGGCTGCCAGCCGCGGATAAGATCATCTGCAAGCGGCGTTCCTGCCCCGCACGCCAAACATAGGAAGGTTCACCTCGCAGGGCGGCTTTATCGAGGTCGCGGGAGATCATTGATTCACTCTGTGGTCAGTCCTTGCCATTCCTGATAAAGATCGGTTTTTATTCCCAGGCGTGCCAAAATCCGCCCGACAGTATTATTGACCATATCGTCGATTGAACTGGGGTGGATGTAAAACGCAGGGACGGGTGGGAAAATGATTGCCCCAGCACTGGCGGCTTCACTCATTAAACGCAAATGTCCCGGATGGTAAGGGGTTTCACGAACGACCAATATCAATGGACGGCCTTCCTTGAGAGTAACGTCGGCAGCGCGCGAGATGAGATCGTCGGTGTAGGAATTGGCGACTGCAGAGAGGGTTTTGATCGAGCAGGGAATAATCACCATTCCCAGGGTATTAAAAGAACCTGATGCAATAGCTGCCCCCACATTCTGATAATCATAACTTACATGGGCAAGTGCAAGCACAGCTTCTACATTCCAATCCGTCTCCTGTTGGATGGTAAGCGGTGCGGAATTTGAAAGGATCAGGTGGGTTTCGATAGGTAATGATTTGAGGGCTTCAAGCATGCGAATCCCGAGGATAGCACCGGATGCACCAGTAATACCGATGATCAAGCGAGGCTTCGGATGTGATTGTGGAAGGTCAGGATTAGTATTTTGAGGCGCCATGATGGCAAAATCATTTCCCGGTGCACGGTTGGGTCTATGAATCCAAATATTACGGACATTCAATCATCAAGACACGAAAGCGATTATAACAGGTGGTAATCATGCAATTCGTCTTCCTTGATTTCCTGGTTTCATGCGAGTCATATCGCTTGATTAAGCGATATAATTCAGACAGGTTATGCAGGCGAGTCTCCGTGTGTTTTTGAACCTCACCTAATCAGTCACCCTTAGCACTTATTTTCTTATTAAGTCATTTTCGTCGGCGGTGAGGGGAAAAAGAGAGAAACCCGTCCTAGTTATTAGAAAACTAGAACCAAGTTTTGCACTCTTGAACGAGGGAACTCGCGCAGCTAAGTATATTTATAATGGGAGGCTGCTATGAGTATTGAATTCATTTTCCGGATCGTCGGAATGCTTGTTTTTGGCGTTTTGGGGGCATATTTAGGCATTTATATCGGAAACTCCACCGGTCAAACCCCAGATCTGACAGGATTTTTATTCTGCATGGTGGGAATATTATTTGGACTGATCCTGACGCCTTATTTCACCACCCGACCAATGCGAGTGATCCGCAGGACACTGTTGAGCGTTTCGACCCAAACCTTAGCATCAGGATTGACTGGAATGGTAGTAGGTTTGATCGTCGCAGCTTTATTAACTTTCCCGCTATCACTACTGCCCAACCCGTTTGGAAAAGTACTGCCATTTGTTGCAGTGGTCTTGTTTGGATACCTGGGGATTGCCGTATTTGTCATGCGCCAAACGGATCTATTTTCCATGTTCCGGCTTTCCCCCGGTCACTCGAACGATGATTCTTCGGCTGCCAATCAACCAACATACCGCACCGTTCTCCTAGACACGAGTGTGATCATCGATGGACGGATTGCAGATATCGCCAGGACCGGTTTCCTGGTAGGAACACTATTGATCCCTCGCTTTGTGCTGAATGAGCTTCAGTTTATTGCCGATTCATCCGATAACTTGCGCAGACAACGTGGTCGGCGGGGGATTGAAGTGATATCACAATTACAAAAAGACACAAGCACGCCACTACGGATCAGTGACATGGACGTCGAAGGTGTGCGCGAAGTGGATGATAAACTGGTGGTTTTGGCACGCCAGCTAAAATGCCCAATCTTGACCAACGACTATAACCTGAACAGAATTGCCGAATTGCAGGGTGTGAGCGTACTTAATGTCAACGAGCTCGCCAATGCGGTTAAACTGGTCTTCTTACCAGGTGAATCAATCGAAGTTAACGTCATCCAGGAAGGCAAGGAATCTGGTCAGGGGGTGGGCTACCTGGACGATGGCACAATGGTAGTGGTGGAAGATGGGCGTAGTCAGCTGAATAGGAAAATCAATGTGACCGTCACCAAGGTCCTTCAAACCGCAGCCGGGCGGATGATTTTTGCCCGTTTGGAAAGAGAAGATTAAGGTAGAGGAGTAAGCATGGCGTTACGCATTTACAATACGCTTTCAAGACAGAAGGAAGATTTTCAAACCCTTGAGCCGGGCAAAGTAAGCATGTACGTTTGCGGTCCTACCGTGTATGACAAAGCGCATGTCGGTCATGCCATGTCTGCGCTGGTGTTCGATATCATCCGGCGTTACCTGGAATATCGAGGCTATAAGGTAGAACATGCCATGAATTACACCGATGTGGATGATAAGATCATCAACAAAGCGAACCAGATTGGCATGGATCCGATCAAGCTGGCGGAGAAATATATCGACGAGTTTGGAAAGCACCTGGTAGATTTAAATATCCTACCAGCTACAGTCTATCCACGCGCCACCCATGAGATCCCCTTTATCGTGAAATTGATCTCTCAGTTAGGCGAAGAAGGTTACGCGTATGAAGTGGATGGGGACGTCTATTTCAGAGTCAGCCTGGATAAGGATTATGGGAAACTCTCGACCCGCCAGCTGGAAGATATGCAAGCCGGGTCACGGATCAATGTTGATGAACGGAAAGAGAATCCCATGGATTTTGCCTTGTGGAAGTCGTCCAAGCCAGGAGAGCCTGCCTGGGACAGCCCCTGGGGGAAGGGTCGCCCAGGTTGGCATATTGAGTGTTCTGCCATGAGCATGCATCACCTGGGTGAGCAAATCGATATCCATGGTGGGGGGAATGACCTGATCTTCCCGCACCACGAAAACGAGATTGCCCAGACGGAGTGCGCTACCGGGAAACCGTTCGCTCGGTATTGGGTGCACAATGGCATGATGCAGCTGGCCGGGGAGAAGATGTCTAAGTCACTTGGAAATCTAGTGACCATTGAGGATTTCCTGGCAAAGCACGAAGGCGATGTGCTGCGCATGATGGTACTTAATTCTAGCTACCGCAACCCGCTCTCTTTTGGTGATGAAATCATCACCCAGGCCGAGAAAGCACTCGAACGCTTACGCCTGACTTTACGACCGGCTGTCGATGGCAATGTTGATCAAGGTGAGGCAGTGGAGAACCTGCGCAAGCAGGTGGAAGCCACTGGTCAAGGTTTCATCGAATGCATGGACGACGACATTAATACGGCTGGAGCATTGGGCTATTTGTTTGAGCTGGTGCGCGTGATCAACCAGGCAAAAGATGCAGGAGTAACTGCCGGGATCGTTGCTGAAGGGCAAAGCCTACTACGAGAGCTGATGACCGTATTAGGATTAAGCGCAGAACGCCCTGAAAAGAGTGGTCAGGCTACGCCGTTCATACAATTGCTGATCGATCTGCGGCGAGATCTACGCCAGCAAAAACTATGGGCACTTGCAGATCAAATCCGCACCCAGCTGGCAGAGTTGGGTGTGCTACTGGAAGATAGCAAGGATGGCACGACCTGGCGCTGGAAATAATGCTGTGAAGGAATGGTTATACGGACGTAATGCAGTTTATGAAACCATGCGGGCGCGACGGCGCCAGTTCTTGCGTTTAAAAATTTCCCAGGGTGCGGAAGAAAAAGGTCACCTGGCGGAAATCATCCGCATGGCCTCAACTTTAAAGGTGCCTATCGAAAGAGTAGCCCGCAACAACCTGGACGCATTCGGCGACGGTCACCAGGGAGTGGCGCTGGAAGCAAGCGACTATCCATATAGTGCAGTGGTGGATGTACTGGCATTGGCAGCCCGGCGAGGGGAGAAACCTTTCGTGCTGATCCTGGACGTGTTGCAAGACCCACAGAACCTGGGTACGCTGCTACGGACTGCGGAGGCAGTTGGGGTCCACGGGGTACTCATGCCTTTCAGACACACCGCAACCGTCACACCTGCAGTGGTGAATTCCTCATCAGGTGCATCGGAACACCTGCTGATCGTGCAGGTGAATCTTGCCCAGGCGATCCAGCAATTGAAGGAAGAAAACATCTGGGTGATCGGCCTGGATGCCAGCCCGGAGGCGCAGCCACTGAACAAAGTGCGCCTGGATGGACCGCTGGCATTGGTCATCGGTGGTGAAGGTAGCGGGATGCGGACGCTGGTGCGTAAATCCTGTGACGGGTTGATGCGCCTGCCGATGCGTGGCAAGGTCGAATCACTCAATGCAGCTGTAGCTGGATCAGTGGCGCTATATTTTGCCTGGGCACAGAGGGGAATAAATCCCCAACCCATTGACGAACTCGCCAAATCCTGATAGACTCTCAATCCGAAACCTAGGTTAGATACCTGTTTTCAGGTTGAAACCTGGTTTTTTTAATCTTGTTAAAACATACTTGCCGCAAACATATGCGTCTGGTATAATCCAATCCGCTTTCGGACTAGCTCTTTTACAATTTAACCCGCCGACGTAGCTCAATCGGCAGAGCAACCGCCTTGTAAGTGGTAGGTTATGGGTTCGATTCCCATCGTCGGCTCAGGAATAGCATTGATGTTACATGAGGATTAGTCAATTAGCCTCGTTGTTTTCCAGTCAGGGTCAGACAGCAAAGGGACTAATTGACAAATTTTCGATGTAACGAGATGACCCAATTGGGCGGTTACCCAAGTGGCCAAAGGGAACTGACTGTAAATCAGTCGGCAGAAGCCTTCGGAGGTTCGAATCCTTCACCGCCCACTTTTGTTGCCCTCATAGCTCAGTCGGTAGAGCACATTCTTGGTAAGAATGGGGTCATGGGTTCAAATCCCATTGAGGGCTCTTGTTACTGGAAAATTAATTGGACAAACCGTTAGAAGGAGTAGGGAACAGATGGCAAAGCAAAAATATTCACGAAACAAGCCGCACATGAACGTAGGCACGATGGGGCACATCGACCACGGAAAGACGACCCTGACTGCTGCGATCACCAAATATTGCTCATTTCTAGGGCAGGCGGAGTACCGCTCGTTTTACACGATCGATAACGCCCCCGAGGAGAAAGAGCGCGGCATCACGATCAATATTGCCCACGTGGAATACGAGACTGCCAAGCGGCACTATGCGCACGTGGACATGCCTGGTCACCGTGACTATATCAAGAACATGATCACGGGAGCAGCCCAGGTGGATGGAGCGATCCTGGTGGTGGCGGCTCCGGATGGGCCGATGCCGCAGACGCGTGAGCATGTGTTGCTGGCGCGCCAGGTGGAAGTTCCGGCCATTGTGATCTTCCTGAACAAGGTGGACATGATGGACGATGAGGAGCTTCTGGAGCTGGTGGAGATGGAGCTGCGCGACCTGTTGAACGAGTATGAGTTCCCCGGCGACACGACCCCGATCGTGCGTGGGAGTGCTTTGCTGGCCCTGGAGAGCACCAGTACCGATCCGAATGCACCTGAATATGCCTGCATCAAGGAGTTGCTGCGGGTGGTGGACGAGTACATTCCGGAGCCGGTGCGAGATACTGAGAAGCCGTTCATGATGCCGATCGAGGATGTGTTCTCGATCAAGGGGCGCGGCACGGTGGTGACGGGCAGGGTGGAGCGTGGGATTGCCAAGAAGGGTGATCCAGTGGAGATCGTGGGCTTGCGCGAGAAGAGCATGAGCTCGGTGATCACGGGCACAGAGATGTTCCACAAAGACCTTGACCAGGTGCAAGCTGGAGATAACGCTGGCATTTTGCTGCGCGGTATCGAGCGCACCGATGTGGAGCGCGGTCAGGTGGTTGCCAAGCCTGGTTCGATCACCCCGCACACCAGGTTCATGAGCGAGGTGTACGTGCTGCGCAAGGAAGAAGGTGGACGACACAAGGCTTTCTTCACCGGGTATCGCCCGCAATTCTACATCCGTACGATGGATGTGACCGGTAACATCAAGCTGCCCGAAGGGGTGGAGATGGTGATGCCGGGAGATAATGTGAACCTGGAAGTTGAGCTGATCGTGCCGGTGGCTTTGGAGCAAGGCTCCAAGTTCGCCATCCGTGAAGGCGGTTTGACCGTTGGCGCTGGTGTGATCACCAAGATTATTGCATAATCAATTTTGTGAAGATAGTGTAGTGGAATAAGTGAAGGAATAGAATGGCCTCAAAAAAAGATGTACGACCGGTGATCACTCTGCAGTGTTCAGAATGCAAAGAACGCAATTACACCACGGAGAAAAATAGACGTAATGATCCGGGGCGGATTGAATTAAACAAGTTTTGCCCGCGCTGCCGCAAACATACGCTGCATCGCGAAACGAAATAGGGGCGGGTGTTAGCCAGCCCCGACACAGGCCAGTAGCTCAATTTGGCAGAGCACCGCTCTCCAAAAGCGGGGGTTGTGGGTTCGATTCCTGCCTGGCCTGCCTGTAAGGAAAAGACAAAGACTTTTCCAGATGACGCCGTCTAAAAGAGGCGGCGTTTTAACCATAACTGGAGGATTATTGTGCCTGATATAAGAGCTGCCCGCCAAGGGATGAACATTTTCCAACGAATTCTGGTTTAAGATCCAGAAATTTTTCCAGGAAACCGTTGGTGAATTGCGCAAGGTGTCCTGGCCATCCCGCCAGGAAGCCATCCGATTAACCGAGATTGTCATCGTTGTGATTTTCCTGATGGCGGCAATCCTGGGTGGGTTAGACTGGGTATATGCCAAGTTCTTTGGCTTAATCCTGGGCGGATAATCCGATAACAGCCGAATTTGAGTTACTCGAGATGCATTAAACGAAAATGATGGACGAATTAAATCAGGAAGAAGAAAACCAAGAGTCCCTCGAGAGCCACGAGAAGGATGCAGATGAAGTGGTTGAATTGAGCATTCCACAAGAAACCGGTGAGATCGTGACTGAGGCATATCCTGGACAACCAGACGAGTTGTCTCAGGCAGATGACCGCGCCTGGTATGTGGTTCATTGTTATTCGGGCTACGAAAATAAAGTTCGCCATAACCTCGAGCAGCGAATAGAATCCATGGGGATGAAGGATAAAATCTTCGATGTAGTCGTCCCCACAGAAGAAGAGATTGAGGTAAAGGAAGGCAAGCGGCGCACCGTCGAGCGCAGGGTTTTTCCGGGTTATATCCTGGTCAATATGATCATGTCGGAAGAATCGTGGTATGTGGTACGTAATACTCCTGGAGTGACAGGATTTGTCGGGATGGGTACTCAACCGACCCCACTACGCCCGGAAGAAGTAGCTCAGATCATCAAACGCATGGAAGCTGAAGCACCGCACATTAAAGTCACCTTCAAATCCGGTGAACGTGTACGCATTGTGGACGGTCCGTTCAACGATTTCCGCGGCACTGTTGCGGAGATTGATATGGAAAGGGCGAAAGTACGTGTCATGGTGAATTTCTTCGGGCGTGAGACGCCCGTTGAACTTGACTTTTTACAGGTCGAGAAAGCGTAAGGAACAACCAGCGGATTACTGGTTGTATCAGTGGGAGGGTGTCCCCAATAATCACCCGCTAAAACCACGCGCCGTTGCTCTTTGAGTGCGCACCGGCGAAAGGAGAAAAAACTGTGGCAAAGAAACTCAAAAAAATTCTAACCCTGCAGATCCAGGCTGGAAAAGCCAACCCTGCACCCCCCATTGGTCCTGCTCTGGCAGGCTATGGGATCAACCTGATGGCATTTTGTAAGGAATATAATGCCCGCACCAACAACCGCATGGGTGAAATAATCCCAGCAGAGATCAGCATTTACATGGACGGATCCTTCACCTTCGTCCTGAAAACATCCCCGGCAGCAGTCCTGTTAAAGAAAGCCGCTGGTGTTGAAAAAGGATCTGCCGTCCCTAACCGTGAAAAAGTTGGCAGTGTCACGCGTAAGCAAGTACGTGAAATCGCTGAGCTAAAGATGAGAGACTTGAATGCGTTGGATATTGAAGGTGCGATGCGCCAGATTGAAGGCACAGCACGGAACATGGGCTTGACGGTAACAGAAGACTAACCCGGTGGGAGGGTGATACACACCCGTTTGCACCACGAAGGAGATACTATGGCAAAGCATGGAAAGAAGTATTTAGCTGCATTAGCAAAAATTGATGAGAATCACTGGTACACCCCTGAAGAAGCGGTTGTTCTGGTGAAGGAAACGCATTACGTTAAATTTGATTCGACGGTTGAGATTCATATGCGTTTGGGAGTAGACCCACGCCATGCAGATCAACAGGTGCGTGATGTGGTCGTTCTACCGCATGGATTGGGGAAGTCGGTGCGGGTGTTGGTCTTCGCACAAGGCGAAGGCGCGACGTTGGCCCGCGAAGCCGGTGCAGATTTTGTGGCTGATGATGATGAGATGGTCGCAAAGATCCAGGCAGGTTGGACGGAATTTGACGTCACCATTGCAACCCCTGATTCGATGGGTAAAGTTGGCCGGCTGGGTCGTGTGTTAGGCCCGCGAGGTCTCATGCCCAACCCAAAGGCTGGGACAGTGGTTCCGGCTGAAGATTTGCCACGCGTGATCCGTGAAGCAAAAGCTGGACGTGTTGAGTTTCGGGTCGACAAGACCGCCAACCTGCATATCCCGATTGGAAAGGCATCCTTTGAATCCAAGCAATTGTACGATAATCTGGCTGCGTTAATGGAAGCCATTAAGAAAGCCCGACCGGCATCCGTGAAGGGTGTATTCATCAGGCATATTACCCTGACGTCTACCATGGGACCGGGGATCAAACTAGATCCCAATCAAGCTCAAAACATGACGATACAGGAATAGGATACAGTTCCTGTATACAGGAAGTGGATAATAGTGATATAAAGTAAGCATAAAATAAGCTTCGCCCAAGACAGCAGGTGCGGAATAAGCGCTTAATTTCCTGCCGAGGTGAGGATATCTCCAATAAAGTTAGCTCGCATTGTGCGAGTGAGATCTATTGAGAACGGAGAGTCTTTGCCAGGCACTGGATGCGAGGCAAAGACTTTTTATTTGGAAAGGAGGTGAAATAACTTTGGCGATTACAAAGGAACGCAAGAATGAGTTGGTCACCCAATATAGTGAATGGGTGAAGCGCAGCAAAGCCCTGATCCTGACCCAATATGTGGGATTAACCATGAAGGACATCGACGCTCTGCGAGCAAAAGTGCGCGAGAATGGTGGTGAATTCCACATTATCAAAAATACGCTGGCTAAACTGGCATTCGAGCAGGCCGGATTAACGGTACAAACCGCGCAGTTTGAGGGTAGCACGGCGATTGTATTTGCTTTTACAGACGCGCCCGCGACGGTCAAGAGTGTGACTGATTTTGTAAAAACATCTGAGTTTTTGAAGATCAAAGGCGGCTTCCTCGAAAAGCAAGCCCTGAGCCCTGAGGGTGTGAAAGCATTGGCTGAGCTACCACCGTTGCCTGTTGTCAGAGGGCAATTGTTGGGTATGTTGCTTGCGCCGGCTAGCAAACTGGTACGGACTTTGGCTGAACCTGGACGCATGATTGCGGCAGTTATCAAAGCCCATGCGGAACCTGAAGCAGCCCCAGCATAGCTCCACCTGTCATCGTTTACGCATTTTAATCATCGCTGATTAAACGTAATATTCGTAATTTACATCTTATTAAATAATTTAAAACTATAAGGAGTTAATAAAATGTCTGATCTAAATAAACTGGTTGAGGAACTCAGCACCCTAACCGTTCTCGAAGCTGCTGACCTGGTAAAGAAATTGGAAGAGAAGTGGGGCGTTTCTGCTGCAGCCCCTGTAGCAGCAGCCGCCATGCCCACCGGTGCCGCTGCGGCAGCTGAGCCGGTCGAAGAGAAGACCGAATTCAGCGTAGTGATCAAAGACGCGGGTGCCAAGAAGATCGAGGTCATCAAAGTCATTCGTCAGCTGACGAACCTGGGCCTGAAAGAGGCCAAGGATGTCGCTGAGACCGCTGGTTCCAAAGTCCTTGAGGCTGTGAGCAAGGAAGCTGCTTCGGATGCAAAAGCCAAGCTAGAAGCTGCTGGCGCTTCCGTTGAAGTCCAATAATCACGCTTTGAATTTCCCGGAGGCAAGATTGCTTCCGGGAAATCTACTTTATCCTTTTGTGTTTTTAGTCGCCCTGTGGTATATTTCAATCACGGAGGGCTTATGAGCGCACGCATTCTAATTATTGAAGATGATGAAGCCATCCTTCGGTTCCTGCGCCGCGGCCTGGCTTACGAAGGTTATCAGGTAGACACTGCTATCGATGGACATTCGGGTTTGGCTTCAGCGCGTGATAACCCGCCTGACCTGGTCGTCCTAGATATCATGCTTCCTGGGATCGACGGTTTAGAAGTCTGCCGACGTTTAAGAGCCGGTGGTCCTGTCCCAATCCTGATCCTGACTGCTAAAGACTCGGTCAATGATCGGGTGATGGGATTGGACGTAGGCGCAGACGATTACATGGTGAAGCCGTTCAATCTGGATGAATTATTGGCTCGTATACGCGCTTTGTTACGCCGAGCCCAACCGAGCCGGCCCCAGGTGCTGCGTTTTGCAGACCTGATCCTGGATACGGGTACTCGCCAGGCGTCGCGGGGCGATCGAGTTATCTCACTTACAGCGAAAGAATACGAGCTCCTGGAGCTATTCTTACGGCACCCACGCCAGGTATTGACGCGAGAGATGATTTTTGACCGGGTGTGGGGGTATGATTTCGGTGGTGAAAGTAATATCATCGAAGTGTATATCCGCTATTTGCGCCAGAAGCTCGAAGTTCAAGGAGAGCAACGCCTCCTTCATACTGTTCGCGGTATGGGGTACGTTTTGCGCGAACCTTCGTAAATTAATTTCATGTCCCTGCGGAGCCGGCTTACCTTACTATATACTTCCATAGTAGGGGGCATTTTGCTATTGTTCGGAATTGCCGTCTATTATTCGGTGAGTTTGACGGTCGTTCACCAATTGGATGATACGCTGAGGATCAAGGCGGAAACCGTCTATCTCAATTCCCATATTAACAACACTGGTGACCTGATCGTCAATTTGGATAAGCTCGACCTGCCCGATTTATACGTTCAGGTGTGGGGGCGAAGTAATAACCTGATCGATGCTTCACAAAATATCAGCATCCTTAACACCCCTTTAGACAATATTGGCATACACAGTATCACTCCAATCTTCCGGGATGTGAATCTCAGCGGGTCGCGGATGCGCATATTGACCGTCCCCCTGGTGACGGGGAAAAGTACCCGCCTGGAAGGGGTGCTGCAAGTTGGCACGCGCATGGATGTGGTCAATGCCACCCAAGATACCCTGTTGGAGGTTTTGCTGGTGGGGACTGCAATTGCGATTGTGGCAGCCGGCTTAGCAGCCTGGTTCAGCAGTCGTCAGGCACTGCATCCTTTGGATAATGTGACCAAAACTGCTTTACAGATCACCAGTGCCGACGATTTATCACGACGAATTCCCTATACCGGCTCCCAAAATGATGAAGTTGGGCAGCTGGTAGCGGCGTTCAATCAGACCTTAGGCCGGCTGGAAAACCTGTTTTCAACCCAGCGGCGATTCCTGGCAGATGTGGGACATGAGCTGCGCACTCCCCTCACGGTGATCAAAGGAAACGTGGGTTTGATGCGCAAGATCAAGGAATTTGATGAAGAATCGCTTGAGACGATCGAGGACGAAGTCGACCGCCTGACGCGCATGGTGGGTGACCTGTTATTGCTCGCCCAGGCTGAATCAGGAAAAATCCCGCTGGCACATGAAGTCGTTGAATTGGATACGCTGCTACTGGAAGCATTAAACCAGATGCAGGTGCTGGCTCGTGATCGAGTCAAATTAAGCCTGGGTACGATTGATCAGGTATTGGTATGTGGAGATCGTGACCGCTTGAAACAAGTGTTGGTTAATCTGATCGGAAATTCGATCAATTACACACCCAAAGGCGGTGAGATAATGGTTGGCCTGGGTAAGGTATCCGAGCGAGCTCAGCTTACCGTGACCGATAATGGCCCGGGTATTGCTCCCGAGGACCTGCCCCACATCTTCGAACGTTTCTACCGGGGTGAAAAATCGCGCACCCGGCAGAAGGAAGGGAAGGGATTTGGATTGGGTTTATCCATTGCCTACTGGATTGTGCGTAACCACGGCGGCCGGATCGAAGTCAACACTACGGTCGGAAAAGGCACTACGTTTTGTGTCTGGTTGCCACTTGCAGAAGGTGATTGTAAAGAAGTACCAAACTGACTCTCCGTGAACATTATTGGTAATTTACAGGTAAGCGCATGCAACTTGACCGAAATAACCCGAAGCGATTTATACGAACTCCATTCCCTGCCTGGGTCTGGTTTATGCTCACAATACTTGCCATTGGCATTCTCACCACCTTTGGTCCGGCTGAACATAGTCTGGGGACGCACATCCGGGTTGTCTACCTGCACGGCGCCTGGGTGTGGACTTCCCTGGGAGCATTTCTGGCTGCAGCTGTCTTTGGCGGCCTGGGATTGATCACCCGGCGTCTGTCCTTTCAATGCTGGTCTGGTGCTTTTGGACGGACAGGGTTGATCTTCTGGATCACTTATCTCCCACTTTCGCTTTGGGCGATGCAATCCAACTGGAATGGCTTGTTCCTGGCAGAACCGCGCTGGACACTGGCACTGGTTTTTGCGATCACCGGCATATTACTGCAGGTTGGGTTGAGCCTGGCAAACAGACCGGTCTTGACTTCCACTCTCAATTTGGGATATTTTATTGCACTGATGCTCGGGTTACAGCAAACAGAGAATGTCATGCACCCCACCGCGCCAATCCTGAACAGCGATGCCTGGCGTATACAGCTCTTCTTTTTCGGGCTGGTCTTGCTTACTTTATTTGCTGCCTGGCAGATGGCACGCTGGTGGTACAAGCTTGAGCCAAATTGCAATCAGCGATAAGACGGATTTGAAACGCACCCTTAATTTCCAGCTCACAATGCTTGTGATCGTCCGGCTGGTATTCAATACTTTTTACCGGATGATCTATCCATTTCTCTCCTATTTCGCCAAAGGGTTGGGGGTAGACCTGAAGACGATGTCCTACGCCATTACCATGCGGTCATTGATGGGCTTGATCGGTCCATTCCTGGCATCCGTTGCTGATAGTCGAGGACGCAAAACCGGAATGATCATCGGCACGATCGCCTATACCGCTGCGATCAGCCTGATTGCACTTTGGCCAACATATCACCGCTTTCTTCATCGCATTAAGCCTGGCTTTTATTGGATATCTCATTTTTGTCCCTTCCATGCAGGCATACCTGGGTGACCAGGTGCCCTATGAAAAGCGGGGTAGAGTATTGGGAGTCACTGAGTTCGCCTGGTCTTTGAGTGCAATCATCGGGGTGCCGTTGGTTGGTTTACTCATCGCCAGGCACGGCTGGCTGGCACCCTTTCCACTGATTGCGTTGCTTGGGGTACTGACCGTGCTTGCCCTTGCCTGGATGTTACCCAAAGACCCAGTGCCTCTGGCAGGTAAACCTGGCTTTTGGAGCAATCTACGCACAGTATTTACTTACCCGCCAGCGATTGCGGCACTGCTGATGGCAGCGCTTTATACCGCTGCCAACGAGATGATCACCCTGGTTTATGGGGTGTGGGTGGAACAAGCCTTTTCACTCAGTATTGCCTCCCTGGGTGCTACTGCCCTGGCAATTGGAGTTTCTGAGCTGGGTGGTGAAACACTGGTGACTGCCTTTACCGATAAAATCGGCAAGCGTAAAGCCCTGGCAATTGGAATCATCGGCAATTGCCTTGCCAGCCTGGCCTTACCGATTTTTGGCCGCTGGTTGGTTGGTGCCCTGATCTGCCTGTTCTTTTTCTATCTGACCTTTGAATTTGCCATCGTGAGCGGCATCCCACTGATGAGCGAAATCCTTCCCTCAGCACGAGCGACCATGCTGGCTTCTCACATGGCTGTCCTGGCAATCGGCAGATCCATCGGTGATTTGTTGGCACCGGTATTATTTACCCAATCTCTTTTGCCAGGGATTACCGCCAATGCAATCGCGGCAATCTTTTTTGATCTGCTTGCCTTGCTGGCATTAACCAGGATCAAAATCCCCCAGGTGTAGTATTCAGCTTGCTGATCTGTCTATCCGCCAACCAGGGGCGGGAAGATATCCACGTGATCGGCTGCCTTCAATTCTGCAGATAGCCCGCTGAGATGGCGAATATTTACACCATTTAAAAACACATGCACCAGCTCTGATAATTCACCATTATCTTTCCAGATAAACTTAACCAGAACAGGATATTGCTGGGTAACGTAACTTAAGACATCTCGGATGGTGAACCCGGGGTGATAGTCGACTTCAATCATTTTCGTGCCAGCTGCCTGACGTAATGATGCATATAGCTTAACTTGCATAAGTTTTAACCCTGCAAACCCAGATCGATCATGGCCTGATGTTTAAGACCAGCCCGAAGGTGAGCTGTTTTTCTCCTCCGGGCTGGCTAACTCTTTTAAAAGAACCTGGCGATTAAGCCATCCAACCTAAACCCAGCTCTTCCAGTTTAGCCTGAGTGGGTTTCCCCGTGGAAACATCCCACCCGCACATCTCATAGTAAATATCCAGCGCATCTTCAAGTTCCTTGCGCGTCACTGAAACGCCATCTGAAGCGCCACCCTTGAGCGGTTCGTCAAAGAGGCGTTTGGGGAGGGTATCTTGTTCACGCCCGGCGCCTTCACGGGCATTGAAGGCGCGCAGCATGTTCAGGCGGCGCTCGCCGACTTTCTGGACGTCTTCCACCGTCCAATCCCAGCCGGTGGTGGCGCGCATCAGCTCAGCCTGTTCTTTAGGTCCATAAACCTGCCAGGCAGGACCATAGACGAACTGGCACAGCACTGCTGTGTCCATAAAGCAGTAGTTGATCTCGGTGGTTAATGCCATCTTCACCTTTTCGCGGTCCAGCACCCGGTCAGACATGGGGTTGGTCAACCCCACCTCAGCCATGCGTTCCAGGTTGTAGGAAGCGGTATCGGGTGTGTAGCCAGGGTCGTGCTCGGATGACTGATGGTCGGCACCGAAGGGGTTGACGGCATAGATCAATGCCAGGCTGCGCTTGACCTGCGGCATATGGGCTGGCAGCTCGTGGTTTTTTACTGCAATCACCAGGTCCTCGGCACCGTGGCCGATCTTTTTGGCGGCATAGGCTGACCCGTTGGCTAGCAAATCTCCCAGACCCTCGCGTTTGGCGATCTTTTCCACCATCGCCAGCATGGCATCCGTGTTGCCGAAGCGCAGATCGATGCCGCCGGTATCCTTTAACGTCAGGTATCCATGCTCGAAGCAATCCATGGCAAAGGCGATGGTGGCTCCGCAGGCGATGGTATCCAGGCCATATTGGTCACAGATCTGGTGGGCAATAGAGACGGCATTGATATCACTGATCCCGCAGTAAGAACCCATGGTGCTGAGGGTTTCATATTCCGGCCCGCCATAAAGTGGGTCGAAGTGAACATTTTTATATTCGGTCTCCACCACACGCTTGCAACGCACCACGCAGGCATAACAGGTATCATTCTCCTTCAGGATGGTCTCTGACATGTGTTCCCCTGAAAGGTCCTCGGCACCATCAAAGCTGCCACTGATATAGTTGCGGGTAGGTAAACCACCGGATACATTTTGATAATTCAGCACTGAAGCGGTACCGAAATCCTGCAAACCCTTCATATCAGGGATATCCTGCACACGTTTCGGACCCAGACGGGCAAGCTTGATGATGGCTGCCGGGTCGGCGGTTTTTATCTTCTGGTGGCCGCGCACGGCGATGGCTTTGAGATTCTTGCTGCCCATGACAGCCCCCATGCCAGTACGCCCATTGGCCCGGTTGCACATATTCATGATGGCAGCAAAGCGGGCCAGTTTTTCGCCTGCGGGGCCAATTTGGGCGACTTCGATCTTCGGGTCAGCCAACTCTTCCCGGATCATTTTCTCCACCTCCCCGGTAATCCTGCCCCACAGCCTGGAGGCATCCCGCAGCTCGGCTTCGCCATCATGCAGCCACAAATAAACTGGCTTGGGTGATTTGCCCTGAATGACAATGCCATCAAAGCCGGCGAACTTCAACTCTGCCGGGAAAAAGCCGCCCACCTGGCTGTCACCGATTAATCCCGATAAGGGGCTTTTGGCGGTCACGTTCATCCGGCTTTGTCCACTGATGGAAACCCCTGTGGTGGGGGAGATCATGAACACCAGGGTGTTCTCTGGTCCTAAAGGATCAGCACCAGCCGGGGTGTTTTTGAATAAATAGTATGTTCCCATGGCGGAGCCACCGATATAGGTTTTATAAAACTCCTCGGTTGGCTGCTCTGTGCTTATCTTCCCCCGGGTGAGATCGACGTGTAGGATTTTGCCTGCATATCCGTAAAGCATAGAACATTCTCCTTTGCACAAAAGTTTATCAGATTGGTTAATGACGATTGGTTATCATCGACGAACTATGCCGTTCGCGTACAGAAACATGTAGTTAACCGACAAAAAATGATAAAAACCTGGGATTCTCGGAATATGTTTTCAGATTAACCATATTATATCAACCAATAACAATTCGCGGCTCGAAATAGCAATTGAGTTAGTGTAATAATCCTCAGACGACGTGCCGTCAGCGTGACCCATCAACCAGGTGATCTTCTCAAGAGTGAGTAAGGTGGAATTGTCTTGAAATACTAGCTTATAATGAATCCGTCCATTGTTCTTACTTATCCTTTCCGCCCAGTGCATTCCAAGCACTCATCTCCAGGGGTATGACTGAGGCTGATACCACGGAAGCAACCAAAATAAGTCTTATCATGTATAATTCTTAACCGTCATGAATAAACGTATCTTGCTCGGAGCAGGCCTGGTTTTACTGATCCTATTAATCTCAGCCCAGAGCTACCATACCCTGGCAGCCCCACAGGCACAGTTGACCGTTTTCCCAACACCCACACCGGGACCGGATGGAAGAATAATCTATATTGCGCAGGAGCAAGACACGGTATGGAGGATAGCCGCAATCAGTGGGATCTCTGTGGATGAATTTCGAAAATTGAACCCCAGCCTGGTGAACGATATTATTATTCCCGGACAATCCTATTTAATAGGATATGCCGGTCCATCCGGGGTCGTTCCAACAGCAGGACCGTTGCCCACCCAAGCAATCGTGACCCCCTCCGCAACCCCCTCGCCTGGATGGGGGATTTTGTGCGTGCTGCTGTATAACGACCTGAATGGTGATTCGATGCGCCAGGAAAGTGAGCCATCCATCCCCGGTGGGGAAATCAGTGTGAGCAACCGGCTGGGATCGGTGAACCTGACAGCGGAGACGCCCTCTGGAGGTGTAGCTACCACGATTGTGGAGCCCACGCCGCAGGAAAGAGGCTATACCTGCTTCGAACAAATACTTCAAGGGGAGTACCTGATCAGCGTGGCTGCTCCCGAGGGGTATAACCGAACCACGGAATTGAATCAAACCTTGCAGCTGGAAGCAGGCCAGACTACGGAAATTGCTTTTGGTGCCCAGGCAAATTCAGAGCTTGAAGCCCAGACTGCCATCATTCCTGAATCGCCGCGTAAAAGCCCCATCATGGGGATCATTGGAGGCGCGCTGCTCCTGGCAGGGATTGGATTGGGGATTTACGCCACTTTGCTGCGCCGTGCTGGTGGGGTAAAAAAACAAGTAGACAAGAGTTTATAAGCTGGCTTTCTTTTTTTCCACCCGGCGCAGGAAACGCGCCTCTTCGATCACCACCCGCTCGTGTTTGCCCTCACCAATCTTCTCCAGGCTGTCCCAGGCTTCAATTGAAAAAAATACCTTGATCCCATCCACTGAGAGTACCTCGGCGCGCACGCGGATGGTGGCACCCACGGGCGTGGGAGCCAGGTGGCGCACATCCAGGTGTGTGCCTACACTGGAATAGCCTTCTGGCAGGCAGCAGGTGAGCAAGCGGTGCGAGACACGTTCCATGAAAGCGATCATCCAGGGGGTGGCCAGAACACGCGAGGAACCACTGCCCAAGTGGATGGCACTATTTTCCATACTGATCTCAAAGCTATCTTCGCGGGTCATACCAGGGTGAATAAGCTCAGCTAATTGCATGCATGGCTCCTTGTGGGTGAATAACAACCTTAATATTTTGGAAACTTTCCCCTTGATAGGGAAAAACTATATTTCGCGTGGAGGAAAAATCCACATCCCGAATGGAAATAGGCGTCAATCTGAGTGGATTATAGCATGCGGGTTTTCTCAGGCAGGTTCTTAATTTTTCTGCCTTCGGGGTGTATACTTAGTTTTTACTTTTGTCTGACTTTCGGGGTGGGAGGAATATACTTAATAACAATGGGTGGTTCTAATCCAAAACTATTGACATACAGATTGGTGGAAAGGTTATTGGGCAGGTTCTGCCTTACTCAAAATGATCTATTCGAAACCAAGCAATTAATTGGAGGATTGATATGAGTGTCAAAATTACCTGGTTCGGTCATGCTTCACTAGGTTTGGAAGTGGGTGGAAATAAGCTCCTGGTTGATCCTTATTTCACCGGCAACCCGGCTGCTACAATATCCGCTCAAGATGTAGCCGCAGATTATATACTTGTCACCCACGGGCACTTCGATCACGTGGGTGATGTGGTCGATATCGCTAAACGCACCGGGGCGATGGTGGTCAGCAACTTTGAGATTGCTGAATGGGTGGGGAAGCAGGGTATTTCCAAAAACCATGGTCAGCATATTGGCGGAGGGCATGAATTTCCATTTGGATATCTCAAGCTGACACCGGCGCTGCACGGATCAGGTCTTCCGGATGGCACCAATGGAGGCAACCCGGTTGGTTTTCTGCTGACTGCGAAAGATGGCATGAAGATTTATATCGCAGGAGATACGGGTCTGTTCAGCGATATGAAGCTGATCGGGCAGGAAGGCATCGATGTGGCATTCCTACCCATCGGTGACAACTACACTATGGGTCCGCAGGACGCCTTTAAAGCCGTGGAGCTGATCATGCCAAAGCATGTTATCCCGGTGCACTATAACACCTGGGAGCTGATCGCCCAGGATGCGGGTAAATGGGCTGAGCGGGTGGAAAAGTTAGGCGTTAGGGTACACGTGCTTAAACCTGGGGAAAGCCTGGCGCTGTAGCATGAGAATCAGGCGTGACTATGTTTAACGGTATATTTAAACGTAAAGCACTGGAAGAACAAAGCAAGGAAGAAGGGCGCTTGCCGCCCGGTCAATCACTGACCCAAAAATTCCCGGTATTGCACTACGGACCGGTGCCTGCCTTCAACCCCGCCAGCTGGGATTTTCGCATCTGGGGCGAGGTGGAGCAGGAACGCGCCTGGACCTGGGCTGAATTTAACCAGCTGCCGCACAGCTCGATCACCATGGACATCCACTGTGTAACCCGTTGGAGCAAGCTGGATACTACCTGGGAAGGTGTATCTGTTCGAACCCTGCTTGACCAGCGCCTGGTGATACCGAAGGCATGGGCTAGGTTTGTGCTGCAGCATGCAGAATACGGCTTTACGGTGAACCTACCCTTGGAAGTGGTGCTGGCGGAGAATTTCCTGCTGGCCACGCATTTCAATGGACAGCCGATAACGCCTGATCATGGCGCTCCCCTACGTGGGGTGGTGGGTTACATCCCCGGCAGGGATGACCTAATGACGCCATATTTCTGGAAAGGTGCCAAGTGGCTGCGCGGGCTGGAGTTTCTAAACCACGATCAACCGGGCTTTTGGGAGCAGGCAGGTTATCACAATGAGGCCGATATTTGGAAAGAAGAACGCTTCGGTTGAAATAATAAATCGATTATGACATCAAGACAACAAGGAGGTTAAATTGAACGAACTCATGGAGCGTGCCCTGAACCTGGCTGAGTCAAATGGGGCACAATATGCAGATGTACGTCTGGTAAACCATCGTGAAGAATCGATCTCGGTGAAGGATGGGATTGTCGAGCAGCTGAATTCATCCGAGTCAGAGGGCATAGGCGTGCGCGTGCTGGTGAATGGCGCCTGGGGTTTCGCTTCCAGCCGCGATTTGACCAATGCTGAAATCGACCAGATCACTGCCCAGGCACTGGAGATTGCGCATGCGTCAGGGTTGGTGAGCGGCGAGAAGGTGGACCTGGGACCCAAAGTGACCAGCCAGGGTACCTACCAGACGCCCTTCAAAATTGATCCCTTCAGCGTGCCGCTCGAAGATAAGCTGGCTTTACTGTTGAAAGCGGATGCTGAGATGGGCATGGTCCAGGGCGTGCGTACCCGCCGGTCGCATGCCACTGCCCTCAAGGAAAACAAGCAATTTGCCAATACCGAGGGCGCCTCAACAGAGCAGACCATCGTCGAGACGGGGGGTGGCATCCAGGCCACGGCCGTGGGAGGCAGTGAGGTTCAGGTGAGATCTTATCCGAATGCTTTCGCCCGCCAGCAGGTGACAGGTGGCTGGGAAGAACTGGCAGGCTGGGACCTGCCAGGCAATGGCCAGCGGGTGGCCAGCGAGGCGGTCGCACTGCTCACTGCTGACCCATGCCCAAGCAATATCACCACCTCGCTCATCCTGGGTGGATCGCAGCTGGCACTGCAGGTGCACGAATCGTGCGGGCATCCCACCGAGCTGGACCGGGTATATGGCAGCGAGGCTGCTTATGCGGGTACCTCCTTCCTCACCACTGAAAAGCTGGGTAATTTCCACTACGGCTCACCGGTGGTCAACCTGACGGCTGACAGCCTGCGCCCGCTTGGACTGGGTACTTTTGGCTGGGATGATGAGGGTGTTCCGGCCCAATCCACACCCCTGATAAAGGATGGCTTATTCGTCGGCTATTTAATGTCGCGTGAGACGGCCACCAAATTGGGGCGCTACTCGAATGCCTGCATGCGCGCCTCGGGCTGGAACCGCATCCCCATCATCCGCATGGTCAACGTCAGCCTCGAGCCGGGCACTTGGGCATTTGATGACCTGGTCGCGGATACCGAAGACGGCATCTACATGGAGTCCAACCGCTCGTGGTCGATTGACGACAAGCGCTACAACTTTCAATTTGGCACCGAGGTCGGATACGAGATCAAACACGGCAAGATGGGCCGTTTGCTGCGCAACTGCACCTACACCGGCATAACCCCCGAGTTTTGGAACAGCTGTGATGCAGTCTGCGATCAAAATCATTGGGTGATGTGGGGCACGCCTAACTGCGGCAAAGGCCAGCCATCCCAGGTAGCCCATACAGGTCATGGAGCCGCTCCGGCGCGCTTCCGCAATGTAAAAATTGGGGTATTGAAATAAGGAAAAGGAGCCTATCAGGAGAACCCATGATCGAAGAAAAAGAATCCCTTAAAATAATTAGTGATGGCATCTTGAAGCGCTGCAAGGGTGACGCCGCCGAGCTCACCTTGATGATCTACGATGCCTCGTTAACCCGCTTCGCCAACAATATCATCCACCAGAACGTGGCCGAGCGGGATGCCGAAGTGACCCTGCGTTACTTCATCGGCAAGCAAATCGGCACCGCCTCCACCAACCGTATGGACCAGGCCGGTCTGGACGAGCTGGTGAGGCGCGCCAAGGCGAATGCCACCGCCAGCCCGGAAGACCCGAACTACCCGGGTTTGCCCGAACCCAAAGCTTATCAGCAGGTGGCTGCCTGGGATCAGGATACGGCGGAGTATTCGCCCGAAAAACGCGCCAGGGCAGTAGGAGCAGTCTGCCAGATGGCGGTGGAAAAAGGCCTGAATTCTTCGGGTGCATTTTCGACCGGATCGACTGTTCTCGTAGTTGCCAATACTCAGGGTGTATTTACTTACCATACCCAGACCTCTGCAGACTTCCAGACCGTGGTGATGAGCGACGATTCATCCGGACGGGCGCAGGAATCGGCCTGGAAAGCTGATGACCTGGCCGTGGAAGCCCTGGGTAAGGAAGCCATCGAGACGGCAGCGAAAGGTCACAACCCGAGAAAGATCGACCCGGGTGAATATACCGTCATATTTGAGCACTACGTCACCGAGGACTTGATCAGTGGGCTTAATTTCTATGGCATGGGAGCCCAGGCACTGCAGGAAGGCCGTTCGTGGATGACCGACCGAATTGGGCAGCAGATCATGAGCCCGCAGGTGAGTATCTGGGATGACGGGATGGACCTGCAGGGTGCCCCGCTGCCGTTCGACTTCGAAGGCGTGCCAAAGCAGCGTGTGGATATCGTCAAGCAAGGCGTGGTGATGGGACCGGTGTATGACCGCTATTCAGGGGCTAAGATGGGTAAAGCCAGCACGGGGCATGCCCCACCGATCAATTTCCACGGTTTTGGCCCGCTGGCGATGAACCTGTTCATGGCAACGGGAGACGTAAGCATCGAGGACATGATTGCCTCGACGAAAAAGGGTCTGTACATCAACCGCTTTTGGTACACGCGCCTGGTACACCCGCGCGATTGCGTCATCACCGGCATGACCCGCGATGGCGTCTTCATGATCGAGGATGGCGAGGTAGCCTACCCGGTCAAGAACCTGCGCTACACCATGCCATACGTCCAGGCGCTGGCAAACGTGGAAGCGGTGGGCAAGGCTTCGCATTTACTGGTGGGTGATTTTGGCGGGCTGGGCGTGCGCGTGCCGGGGCTCAAGATCAGGGGTTTCGTGTTTACAGGGAGCACGGTCTAAAAAAACGTTGGAACACCCGAATATCAGCGGGTGCAGGCGTTTGAACGTTGGAACGTTGGCAGGTTGAAGCCATCTGACTTCGGATCAGACGGTTGTGGGTTCGATCCGCCGAAGAACACGGCAGTCGCCTAAATGCACCGCCGAAGAACACGGCAGGTGGCGGTGGCGTGACCCCGCCGGGGGCGCCATTTTACTCGATAAAATTGAGCTGATTCCCAAATTTTCACCCAGCAGGCCCAATTAAAGCACAATTAAAGCACAATCAGAGTGCTCCCAGGTTGGGTCCTGGTGAAAAAATATGACCGGTATCCAGATAATTGACCAAGAGACCGGTCTCATCTGCAATCCGTGTGCAATCCGATCAGGTCATTTGTTTAAGATCGATAGGTAATTGGAATTACCCCTAACTGGAATTGAACCTTTAACTGTTAGGTTCCGATAACCACTCTTATAAATAACATTTATAATGAATCCGTAAAACCACCAAATTTGGCTGGATAAACTGCAAATATTCCGTATAATTAATAGTTAGGCGGCAGAGTAATATTGTTCTACTTCAATACCCTGTAGCATCAAAATACACGCGGATCAAGCTTTTTTACTCCAAGATTATTATGACAGTCTTGAGCGAGAACGAAAAACTGAATGATTACTTGGCAGCGTGGGAACTTTCCAAGCCTCAGCTACTCGCGCAGACGATGACTAGTCGCATTTACACAGTCATTCACGATAACGAGAAAGTTATTCTGAAGTTGTTATCCTCATCTGAAGCGGATGAGCAGCGAGGTGCGGTTGCGTTGCGTTATTTTGATGGTCATGGAGCGGTGAAATTATTGCGTTACGATGATGGCGCTCAACTGATGGAGTACGCTTCTGGTAATGCGCTTGTGACGCTGGTCGAGCGCGGTGAGGACGAAAACGCTACGCGTATCATTGCTCAGGTAATCAAACAACTTCACAGCGTTTCTCAGGATGCTCCATATGACGGTATGGTCATGCTTGATTGCTGGTTTAGGACGCTGTTGGAGAAAGCTGCCGGAGAAAAGCAAGCGGGTATCGATTCTATCTACGTGCGCGGTGCATCCCTCGCCGAGCGATTGCTAGTTGACCAGCAGGAAATTCGGGTGTTACACGGTGATATTCATCACTACAACATTAGATACTCACCACGAGGCTGGCTCGCATTTGACCCGAAAGGCGTGGTTGGTGAGCGCACCTACGACTGTGCCAACACACTCTGTAACCCAGTTATGCCAGAACTGGTTCACAACGAAACTCGCCTGCTGAAAAATGCGACCATCCTTGCGGACACACTTGCGCTTGAATTGAGGCGCGTGTTGGCATTTACCTTTATTTACGCCTGCCTGAATGCCAGCTGGTGGACACGGCTTAGCGAGCGTGAAGGAGCGGATGATATTGTTCGGTGGCATCTCAATGTTGCTAAAATCATCGAGCCGCACATCCAGATGTTGTGGAACAAAACCTGCTGAAAACCGCCTAACAACCGCTTGCACGCCGACCTGGGGGGATTCTGCCGGTAAATTTGAATCTACGGCATCCCGAAGTTGGTTCTGATCTCGAGGGTGATCTCATCCCACCCCCAAACGGGTGAAGCGGAGCGGTTGAGGCTTGGGCTTTTCTCTGCCAATTCCCCACTCACCCGCTAACACCAGCCATAGAACAATTTTATGGCTATACATTCAAATTCACCCTTTATTTGAAATTGAACCATAAACCGCTAGGTACCAGGGTCCTGTCAAGGAAACTACAGTTGATTGATGAATATCACCCAGGAGGCTGGTTTCGTGGATAATTCGACGGATTTCAGTTAGATCGGCGACTGATCAGCTCTTTTATCTTTTCAGATCCCTGAGATCGATCGGGATCGGAGTGAGAATATCAGTCCATCACACGAGCTGCCTCATCCTGGGTCCCTGGAATATTGCTGCAGTAGCGAGCAAAGCGAGCTAAGTGAGCGTAAGTGGTCATTAAGATCGCCAGAGAATGACCCAGCATCCCAGCCACGATCATCAGTGTATAATATTTATTAAGCTTATACATAGGTAAATATACTGCAAGGTGGCGTTATTAGCACAAGTTAGGCCCTAGAAGTACACAGAGGAGAACAGGATGAGCAACGAACAGATCACACCTGAGACGAAAGGTGTTACAGTGAAGTTACCTTGCAACGGTTGACCTTGGCCCTGAGATCGAGGGCATGGCAGGGCGCCAACTTCGAATGCGTATGGTGACCATGGAGCCTGGAGGTATCTTCGGCCCGATTCACGACCATAAAGGCAGACCGGGTCTCGTCTACATACTACAAGGTACGATCACTGATCATCGCAATGGAGTCGCTACGGACTACGGGCCGGGAGTGGGCTGGCCCGAGGATAGGAACACCACACATTGGCTTGAGAACAGAGGGACGATTCCAGCTGTGGAAATCTCGGTCGATATCGTCTGGGAAGAATAAGCTTAGCCTCGCCCAGGATTCAAGAAATTTAGAGATTATCCGGAACAAAGACTCAAAAGCCTGGGCCTCACACGGCGTGCACCCCGACAGGTGGGATTCCAGGTGAGAGCCAGAGTGTCGCAGCAGTATGCCTACGGATCAGACGGTTGTGGGTTCGAATCCCGCTAGAATGAACGGCAGCCCGGGGAAAACACCCGGATCCAAAGAACCGTATGACGGTGGCCCCGCCGGTGGCGCTAGATCATCGAGAGAAAATCAGATCGAGGGCAGATTGTGAATCACAGTACTTGCATAAGTGTAAGCTGAAAACTGATATTGGATCGGAAGGTTTGCATAGCTGTAGGCTATATCCCGGGTAAATCATGTAAAATATGTCTGACGTTGGAGGGTTATTTTGGTTATTTTTCTCGCCATAATTGGGTGTCAATTAATACAAAAACCTCGCATTATTGGATGGTTAATATTTCGGTAGATTAGTGGCGACCAAATGGCTCTGGGTTAGGTGAGTATTCAATTTGTCATTATCCATTTAGAAAAATCATTCGTTAGAAAGGTTCTTATTATGCATACACAAAAATGGCTACGGATCGTAATCACCCTGGCAGTAATCTCACAAGTGCTTATATCTTATGGAGCTCCAGGACGGGTTGCAGCTGCTGAAGGAACGCCAATCGGGCATGAATTGAATGTTGATAAACCACTGCCCTCAATACTCACCCTCCCAAATTCAGGAGCTGCTAATAGAGCGCTCAATATTCCAGAGGGACCATTCGCAGACACCACCTTGTCGGTGAGCATATTGAGCTCACCCTGGGCGATTCTTGACGCCAACGACCCACAAGGTTTACATGGACGCGGTTCCACAAGTCTTTGTGGTTGAGGGACAGGTAACGAATGTTGGAGCTTCCCCTGCCACCAATGTCGTCTTTACCCTGGATTACAACGAAGACCCCGCCAATAATTGGGTATTGATGCCTGGAGAAGATCCAGAACGTACGATCGAGAACCTTGCTCCAGGTGCAGAATACCATGCCTATTGGTTTGCACGCTATGCCTTGGTACCCGCTTCTCCTCATCAATATACAATTTCCGCACTTGCGGATAATGCCCCACTGGTTTCCACATCGGATAACTTCTATGGTAACCCACAACCTGGCTATACAGTCAAAACCATTTCTGACTTGAGCACTGGAAATAGTGGAATTGCCGGGATAAGCGCGGATATCATCGTTGGGGTTGAGTTCACGGTAACCGTGACTTATGACCTTGGAACGAATCCGTTTAACTTGATTTTCAGCCCGGTGGGCAATACCAATTTTGACCCGGCTGGATATCGATTGTCATCTTCCTCGGTTCAATTTTATAATGATGCGAGGACATGGCAGGATACGATTGCAGATCGGCTTTACTTCCCAGTGGTGGACACGCATGCCCAGAACGCACAGGTGACATTTACTTTTCTCGCTTTATTGCCTGAAAATACTTACGTATGCCCATATGTTGGGGTCGAATATTCATCAACCCGAAAATACGACCAATTCTATTGTGATCCAGACCATGGCACGATTCTTCCATTCGAGGGAACCCTGAACTTTTCGATGGATAAACAAGCCAGTCGCGCTACGATCGAACAAGGAGAAGTCGTGTCTTACACGATTTACTATACCAACACGGGCAGCCTGCCCCTGTCTTATGTGTGGATCTGGGATGATATCAACACCTCTCTCGGTTCGGTGATCACGCCTACGATCAGCCCAACTCCAGACCCAGCTGAAACCACAAGCAGCCGGGTGGCGTGGTATCTCAATCACGTCCCTGCCAATGGGCAACCAGGTAGCTCAGGGGTGCTCAAATTTTCTATTCTGGTAGATGGAGCAGGTCAGGATATCGCTGATCATACGCTATTGATTAATAGTGCTAATTTTGGGATTAACCCAGGCAGCTTGCCAATTAATCCGGCGTTATCAGACAGCGTCACAACGATAATCCAGGCGCCGATGATCAGTGCAAATAAAACGGATGATATGAACTTTGCCGAACCTGGAGATCTGCTTAACTATACTGTGCAGGCCAGCAACTATGGATCTGTGACGGCTTATGGGGTGGTGATCACGGATGTGCTTCCCAGCGATTTAACCATGGTTGGGGTACCCACTCCTGTGCCCGATATCCAGAATGGTCAGACGTTGGTCTGGACCAGCCTGGGACCGATACCGCCTGATGGGAGTGCAATCATTCATATCCCAGTGATGGTCAATATTAAAGCGCCGTACGGAGCTTTCTTGATCAATAACATGGCAGTAGAATACGCCAACTCGGTTGGGCATTTGTACGCCGTTCAGACGGCATCAGACACAACCTCGGTCACCGCACCGTTATTTACAGTCAGCAAGAGCGCCTCTCCCGATCCAGTCTTCGTTGGGCATCCCGTCGTTTATACGATTGCTTATGCAAACGTCGGAACTGCAGGAGCGACCAATGGGGTCATCACAGATGAAGTACCACTAAGCACAACTTATCAATCGTGTAGTGGCGCACCTTGCAGCATGAGTGGCGGATTAGTGACATGGCAATTGGGTGATATACCAGAAAATTCAAACGGGATAGTCAGTTTTAACGTTTTGGTTGATGATTCTTTACCAAAGGGGAGCGTGATCAGTAATGATGATTATGGAATTGTCTCCGACCAAACGTACTTCTTGGCTGGCACTCCCGTGACAACACAGGTAAACATGCTGGCTGACCTGGTGATAGATAAATCGGACGCGCCTGATCCGGTGATGGCTGGAGACTTGTTGACTTACACGCTCAATCTTGCCAATCAGGGTCCATCAATTGCTGAAAACGTAATCATCACAGACGAGTTGTCTGCTAAAGTCAGCTTCAATAGCATCATCAGCCAGCCTGCCTCCTTCTCGGGTCCAGTCCAGATTGGGCAGATGCTCACCTGGACTACGCCGGAACTGTCGTCAGATGAAACAGGAGCTATCGTCTACACCGTGCTGGTGGATCCAGATGCCATCGACCCGCTCACGAACGTAGCGGGCATCAGTAGTACCACCGCGGATCTGGCTCTGGACAACAATCAAGATATCGAACATACCCTGATCAGTGCTCCAAATCTGGCGAATATCTATGGATGGGTGTATGAAGATACGAACGGCAATGAGGTGAAAGATCCAGGTGAGAACGGTATCCAGGATGTGGTCATCACGATGGATAGTGTTGTGACAACCACAACTGCCGTGGATGGTTGGTATTATTTCAGCACCGGTGAAGAGGGTAATCATGATCTAATGGAATCGGACCCTGCCGGATACACCTCCACAACACCCAATGAGGTGCAAGTATTGGTGAGCCTGGGTCACAGCTATCGGGTGGACTATGGTGACTTTCCATTGTGCACCTGCCCACCAGATAATTTCGAGAACGATGATTCCCAGGCCGAAGCAAAACCTATCTCAATGGGGCTATCGGGCTTACAGGAACGCACCTTCTGCGACGATGCGACTGACTGGATTTCTTTCACGGTAGAGGCCGGAGGAGTCTATACGATCACTACCGACGCTTATGGTCAGCGCGCGGATACCTTTCTGGCGCTGTATGATACCAATGGAGAGACACTTCTGGCTGCCAATGATGATTATCGAGGCACGCCTGATTATTCATCGCAAATCATATGGCAGGCTCCAGCCTCTGGCGTTTATTATATCCATGTGACTAACCGGGCTGGCCTGATATGCTGCCAGACGAATTATCGGGTATGGGTAGTAGAAGAATCCCAAATCAGCCTGCATTACTTCCTGCCGTTAATCTACCAGAATAACCTGAACATATACAATAGAATCAATGACTTACCGTTGGCGAATCCTGATGGGGTAATCTACCATTTGTGCCCTGATACCTATGAAGTGGATGACACGTGGGAGCAGGCAAAGGCGATTGTCCCTGGAGAGTTACAGTTGCACTCGTTTGATAGCAACCCGCTAATCTATTCCGCTGATAAGGATGTAGTTGGGTTCGATGTGAATGCCAATGATGTGGTCACATTTACGGTGGTGACCGTCACGAATACTCAGACGCTGCTAGAGTTGTTTGACGCGAACGGGAATGCACTGGATATTACCGGAACCACCCAGATCATTTGGCGAGTACCTGAGACAGGTCACTACTACCTGAGTGTTACCCCCCTGGTGGAAACATTTGGATGCTCTGACGTAGTTGGTTATCAATTACGAATGGACAAATCTGTGCTGCCAAGGATCTACCTGCCAATAATCACCAGGTGAGCTCTTGTAAAACCCAGGGGCAAGAAATATCATCTGTGCAAGGTAGACTATTCGTTTAAGCCATCGGATCAGACGGCCCTGGATTTGAATCCCACCGGCAAGTGGCTACCCGGTGGAAACACCCTGATCCAAAGAACGGAGGTCCCCCGCCAGAGGCGCCAATATCTAGGCGAGTGGAAGAAAATTCCGCCAAATTTGTGGGATATTCGACCAGGATCCAGCACGTAAAGCGCAATTAAAGCACAATCAGGATAACTCCCCGGATGGGTCCTGGTGAAAGAATGACCAGCCTCGAGGACAACCTGATTGCAGGCTGTTCACCTTTCTACACCCACTCCCCAGGTTTCCAGGTGACGCCCTCCAGTGTCATCGACACGAGAGGTACATAGAAATATTTAGCAAAAAATCCGTCCCCTTGGGCGGATTTTTTTGTAGAGGAGTGCGGGACCTTACCAGTGATTTCAATATTAGGTGCCTGGAGGCTTTATTAAGTAGGGTGGTTTGAATTAATTACGGAGCGAAGAAGTAAGTCCCTGTCCAGGAGAAGTTCGTTGGCCAAGAGAGTACATCTATCTTACCGGAGGCATGGAATCCAGCCAATGAGCCAGTGCCTGGTAGGATGGTAAAACTACCAACGAATTTACCATTAGCCATCATAACCCAGCTGATATGACCATTGGCGGTGCTGCCATCTGTGGCGGCGACCAGGATGGTTGACGCCTCGTGATAAACTCCCGCATCATTTCCGAAAAATGCATGGTCAAAGTACGTGATTGTGCCGCCTTCAAGGAATCCAAGCTGGTCAGCAGAGGAAATGCCACAAACACCTGTCGGCGGGTATGGACATACCTTTGCAAGATAAAAAGGTTGCGGGGGGGCAGCTTTTGCAGGTACAGCACCCCATCCAAAGACAAATACGAAGATCATGGAAACAAACAATACCTTTTTCATTCTGTTTTTTCCTTTGGCAAATATTATCTACTAATCTATGATTTATAGAATTTATGGGCTCTTCAGACATTTAGACACCTATACATGGGTAATGGAAAGAAAATGAGACACCATATATACATGGTCTAGTCTATAGACAACCTTCTCACCTCTCATATACAGCAGAAGTCGTACGTTCGAGTCCTTTTCCGCACTCACCTAAGCCTCTAGGCGCAGAAGCCTAATATTTATAGGGTAACCGGCAGACTATGGATCGAATGATGCTCAAATTGCGCTTCCCTATAGCATCCATGCTAATGAGTATTCATTTGGTTGGTAGATAGAATGAAAGAGAGAATAAAGATAATAGGTAACTTGATTTTGACCATAAAACCCACTAATATGAAAAAATTATAACTTATAAGACCCATTAAGTCAAGTTAGTGAATTTATATACAAACATATTGTTCTACAATTTGTTGTGGACAACCATTCATGAACCTAAGGATTAACTGATTGTGGGTTCGATCCACCCTCAAACGGTTGCCGCCTGAAGGCAGCCCGGGGAAAACATCCGGATCCAAAGAACGAGGTGACGTAACCCCGCCGAAGGCGCCTAATACCCTCGATAAAATTAAGCTGATTCACAAATTTCCACCTAACAGGCTGAATTAAAGCACAATTAAAGCACAATCAGGATGTTCCAAGCATTAGTCCTGGTGAAAAAAATACCAGTCTCCAGAGTGATCTGGAGACCGAACTCAAACAGATTTCAGGACTTCAGACAAATCAGCAACTGCTTATCTCATCCATTTATTAGACCCCTAAGATCGATTGGGATCCGAGTGAGAATATCATCCATCACGCGAGCTGCCTCGTCCTGAGTCCCTGGAATATCGCGAACGTAGTGAGCGTAGCAAGCAAAGCGAGCTAAGTGAGCATAGCCCGGTCTTAAGCTCGCCAGGGAGTGACCCAACATCCCAGCTATCACGGTCGTAGGGATCCCACTCCTTCGGCTCAGACGGCTATTGGGTTTGAATGTAGTTCTACCCCCCTATCTTCAATCATGGTCTGTTTACCCCCCTCAATTTAACCTATTTTCAAACAAGCAAGGAAAAAGGATGATAACCTTTTCACTCGTTGCATTTAGATACAATAAGTGCAGTGTAAACCTTTTCATTCATCTTCTGACTTCACTCTGTGTTTTCTGGCAATATTTATAGGGGAATTTTTCATTAGAGACAGGTAAGAATACAGGAATATACTATCCTAATATGGTCTTATTGGTATACATTATGGTATAAATAGTTTATTCTAATTGAAGAGGGAAATACAAATGATAAAAACTGGTGACATTATCGAACATCCTATAGTTCAGAAAAAGGAACCAATGCTAATAAGCAACTTCTTAACCAATACAATTGCCTGGGTGGCAATCGTAACCGGAGTTCTCAGCCATTCTTGCAGTGATATTTCTCGCCCTGATGGCTGCGGTGAATCCGTCCTTTGGTAAGGTCAATGATGTTTTCAATGCCATTATTGGGATCTCAAGTGCGGTTCTGGCGTGGATGTTGTACGCCGAACATCATGCGAAGTCACCGTTGATGAGTCAGATCGCGCTTGCCCTTGCGGTGCTTGGCGCGATCTTCACCATTGTCGGATCGGTCCTGATCATTTACGGCTTCACAGACTTTGTTCTGGCTGGGTGGTATACAGGGGTCGGGAACGCTTTGATCGGCATGTGGCTGGTGGCATTCTGTTCTTCCATGCTCGGTGACGCACTGCCACACAAGCTGATTATATTCGGGCTTGTGGTGGGTGCGTTCATGGCAGTTGGACTGATCGGTATTCCAGGGATATTCACTGGAATTGATAGCATGGAGTCCATGCCGTGGTATCTCTATATCGCATTTTTTGGATATTTAGGAACGTATATCCTCTATCCAATCTGGGTAATTGGGCTGGGACGAAATCTTCTACTCAAATGAAAGATGACTTTGTTCTCATAGCCAGGCCAAATCCGTTCGATATCCTGCTCGTGGTCATCGGTCCGGTCATTTTAGCCGCGGCTCCTTACATCTTTTTCGGTGAACAATTGTATTTGGTTCAGGGGTTTGTGGTTGGATGCATACTAGCAGTCCTTGCATGGCGGTGGCCACGCATTATGGGGATTGTGTTGCTTGTCCTGTCCACCCTGGCTTTGGCTTATAGTCTCATCCTCGTACTCTATTCAGGGGGCATGCCGAATTGGCTGGTCTCCCTGTGGGGTTCAGTGGCGTTTCTGGTCGGTGCTGTGGGTGTCTTGCGCTGGCGTTCGGCTGCCCAGCGACCAATGAGGCACATCGCCGTTCAAGCCGGTTGGGTTGGCTCACTTGCCTGTAGTATTCTTACTCTACTTTGTGATATTGTGGCCCCCCCAAGGCAAAGCGATTCTCATCCGCCTGCCAATTGTGAAACAGGCAACTGCACCTCAGGTCCGGTTAGAGCCTCGCGGTTTTTGGTCTGCGTGTTGGGCACCTGAGCGGGTCAGCGTTCCCGAGGTTTTTGAGAACGCTAAAAACTTGCTCGAGCCCGACGGCTGGACGATCATGGACACGGCGCTCAACAACCCAGATTTTCCTCTGATGATTTCAGCTCAACGTGGTGCGTACTCACTCGAAGTCCTCTATGATACCAATCCATCCACCCACTACTGCGAGACGCGTACCGAGTCAGGTGCCTTCATGGCAGCATACGTTCGTCGAGGCCAGGCAAGGCATTTCCCCTAGTTCGAACGGGATCGGTGGTGCGGGTTGGCGATATTGTGTGCATAACCGCTGGTAACTAATCACTTACTAGAAGCCAGCTACACCCACAGAGGTTACCCCTGGCAACTGAACTGCTAAGTATCCAGAAAATTGACCAAGAGACCGGCTTCACGTGCAATCCGATCAGATCATCCGTTTAAGATCGATCGGTAGTAAAAATTACCCATTAACTGGAATTGAACCATTAACCACTAGGTTCTTGGTTCGAGGTCCTGCAGCATGAATATCACATGGTATTTTGCAAATATCGCTCAAGTCGAAGATCAGATAGCGGCACCCCGGAATCCCGGTAAGTGTACTATTAATCGCAAGGTTCCAGGTTCTAGTCCTGGAGACTAAGGGTTACTAATGAAAATCACCCTGGTGGCCGGTTTTGCTGGAATACCAATCCAACACGCGTAAGGCACGCAGGGTATTCCATCGGCTGGCTGTGCCTGCTGGACCTTCCATGGCGAAGTTGACTTGATCGAGGTGCGGATTCTGAAGCGGCCAGCGCCCGTTTTGGTGCTGTTTCTTCGCCACCAGATCAAATGCCTCAACGACGCGTTCGTCGGGTTCTACGCCGGCAGTGCGCAGGTAATCCAGGCCTCGCAACACATCGTAGTGCCAGGTGGGCGGAAACGAGAAGCGCAGCCAGCTGCGGTTGATCACCTCACCAGTTGACAACCTGCGGAACATTCGCCGCTCCAGGAGATACTCCTGTGCTCGGAGGCGGGCATCAGTCACCGAAGAACTGGCCCCCTTGGCTTTCTCGTACGCTAAAAGTCCTTCCAGGACGCAGATGGTGGTGTGAAACGAGGATCGCTGGCTTGGCGGGGCCTCGCAATTCCAACCTCCATCCTCAAGCTGCTCGCTGAGCAGCCGGTCAACCAGTCGATCGCTCGCCCCGCCGAAGTAGGCACCTAATCCAAGCACCCTTCCGTTGATACAGGGCTCGACCTCACCCTCGAAGAACGGAGAGTTACCGAATTCTTCGCCCCAGGTGATGTTGTGGCGAACGAGGCCAACAGCCTTAATGGCTTGCTCACTCGTCGGGTCTAGCCCCATATCCCTTAGAAGCAGCAGGGCGTAAAATGTAGATGCCCACTCCGCTGGAAAGGTACTACCACTCCACTTGCCGTCTGGACCCTGGAGGGCAAGCAACTGAGCGCCCCAGCCTTCTAAGCCAACCCGCCTTCGCTCGGCAACAACTAACTTCATCGGGCTCTTTAGTAAGATCACGCATCACCTGCCAACGAATCGAAGGATCGGAATCAAGCAGCCACCTTATGACTGCTCGCTTTGGCTGGGTGATTGGTTGTTTAATTGGATTAATCATTTCCTACCTGTCCCTCCTCGCGTTATTCAATCCACACACTTATCCAAACCAGTGAGCGTTTGGAAAATATGTGAAATATCCAGACATAATTAGTCTAATTTTTGATTATATGACCATGATTTTTTATTGTCAATCCCAGGTACCTGCTACTTGTTCAAAAAAGCCAGCCTTTATTTAGCTTTTTGGGCCTTGTATAAACGATGGCGGGGAAAAAACTAGAATTATGCAAACCCACAAAACCTATCTATCAGTCTGCAGATATACATGGGCAAAATTATGGGTACAGGCGTGAAATTTGTCGATTTTAGACTTCGGATCAGACGGTTGTGGGTTCGATCCGCCGGGGGCGCTAATTTTACTCGATAAATTTGAGCTTTTTCAAGAATTTTTACCAGGCAGATCGAATTAAAACATAATTAAAGCACAATCAGAATGATCCCAGGATTGGTACTGGTGAAAAAAATAACCGGTCTTCAGGGTTTCCTGGAGACCGGTCAATTAATATTCTATCTCGAATTAGATTAATTATTATTGTAATATTTTTTACAATCATTGCAATAATATTTACCTGGTTTCGGCCCATTCAGAATCAGGTGAAATTTCGTGGTAGCAGCACTAATACTCGCCGTCCGACCGATAAAGCCTACCTGTACACTCGCAGTATTCGATGATCCGCAATTAGGGCAGGGCGGAAGATCGGCATTCTCGAAACGCATAATCTCTTCAATGATGCCTGGATATCTTTCCTCATAATCCGCATATCTTTCTGGTTTTATCGTTAACATCTCGATCCCTTCCAATTATCGTCAATCATAATACTTATTCAGCTTTCCCCCGATTTCAGATCCCTGAGATCGATCGGGATCGGAGTGAGAATTTCATCCATTAGGCGAGCTGCTTCATCCTGGGTCCCTGGAATATAGTGAGCATAAGTGGTCATTAAGATCGCCAGGGAGTGGCCCAGCATCCCAGCCACGATGATCGGAGGGATCCGCAGACTACGCATGATCGAGGCAGCCGTATGCCGGTAATCCAGTCATTTTCGCCGAAGCTAGAGACTCCTGGGTGATCCGGTCAGCATGGCTGCCCGGCTGGCACCCTAACTGATCAAAATTATGTGGGCTGTATCTACAACTCGCTTGGCTTGATCAATTCTTTTTGGATAAAGATGCTATAGTTTTCCCCTGATTACCGGATAAAAACGAAAACCAACCAGCGCACTATTCTGCCTGTACGGCAATGAACTCACCCATAGCGTTATTTTTGGGGTGAGTCCCCGCCTCGACAAACGATAAGCAGATGAATCCAAAAATGCATAATGCTGACCAGAAAGCAAAAGGAGCGCCAGGCCAAAGCGAAGCGAGGCTATTGCCAATGGGCGGGGCAATGAAATTGTTAAGACTGCCGAGAGCCATCGTAAAACCTGTTGCTGTTCCGGCATAAGCAGACCCAACTTTCCTGGTTTCGATTACCATTGTGGTGAATATTGCCATAAATGTATCGCGCATAAGGCCGGCGCATACGACTGCTGCCCATATCAGCCCACCGCTGGCAAAACTCAGCAGCCCCAAACCGGTTGCGATCAGAAGATTCGCCATGAGTAAGAGACGTTTACGCGATCCTAACCGGTCAGACCATAATGCGAAAGGCAAGACAAAAATCATACTGACCGTATGGAAGGCAGACAGCGCTCCATCTGCGTAGAGGGGTTGCCAACCGATGCCGCGCAAGTAAAGTGGCAGGTACCCAAGGGTGCCTTGAACGGCTCCACTGATACCGAACAGCGCAAAGCCTAGTAGCCAGATGTTTTTCAACCTGGCAACGTGTTTTAGGGGTTCCCAGATAGAAAGGTTGGATCCGGTGGGGTGGGGATCCGCTGAGGCAGTTCGGGTAAAAAACCAGGGGATGCTGATCAAAGCGCCTATCATTCCATAGGCGATCAACACATTTCGCCAACCGCCCAGCCAGGGTGATAAGGTGGTGGCGCTGAAGAATGAACCAATCAAAAAACCCAGGGCCATACCCATTGATATCACGCCATTTGCCAGCCCCAGTTGATGCGAAGGAAACCATTGACCAACGGACTTGAAACCGTTCAACATAACAACGGGGATGACTGCGCCCACCAGGATCATGAGGATGGTCAAGGATACAAAATCAAAAGCCCATCCACGAGCCATTCCTAACATGCCACCGATAAGTGAACCGGCGATCAACACGCGCTTGGGTCCAACTCTGTCGCCAATCATCCCACCCAGCACGCTGGTGACAATCCCAGGCAGTGCGCCCGCGCCCCAAATGATGCCCAACTGCACAAGATTCAGTCGTAAATCATCCGAAATTTCTTTCGATAGAACCGAGATGCCCATTGCGGGGATCGCAATAACGAACAGGTTGGTTAATACGACCAGGGCTAAAATATACCATTTGTAAGGATTGTTGCGTTCAGCCATTTTTTGCCAAAGCAGATACCTCAAGGGAGATCCGGTCAGCCTGTAGATTGTTATTTCGAATTGGCCGCTTCTTTAACCAGCTCCACCTTCACGCATTCCCCCCGCCGCACCTGGAAGGCATCAAAATCACGCGCCACCGCGGTATTGGGGAAGATGGCCTGGGCTTCAGCCAGCACATCCCGCTCGCGATAGCGGCGTGAGATGTGCGTCAGGATCAGGTGTTTAACCCCCGCCTCCGCGGCCAACCTGGCAGCCTGGCCGGCGGTGAGATGGGCGAACTGGTCGGCCATCTCGGCTTCCTCCTGCAGGTAGGTGGCTTCGATGATCAAAGCATCCACATCCTGTACAGGCTGCACCAGCTCATCGATGCGCCCGACATCGCCCACATGTGCCATGCGTGTGCCCGGGCGCTCCGCACCCAGTACCTGGTCGGGAAGGATAGTGCGCCCATCTGGAAGGGTGATGGATTTACCATTCACCAGATCGCGCCGCCAGGGTCCGGGTGGGATGGCCAGCTCATCGGCTTTTTCGGGCAGGAAGGGGCGGCGGGTCTTCTCTTCGAACAGGTAGCCGAAGCAATCGGGACCGCGATGCCAGACCGGGAAGGCCGTCACGGTGAAATCATCTTCGTCGAAGATCATCCCACTCTTGATCTGCAGCAGCTGCAGGTCCATGGGCGGCTTGGCGCCGCGCAGCACGATGCTGTAGATCAGGTCATGGATGCGGTCCAGCGCCCACTCACCACCGTATATCTCGAGCCTGTCGATCGTCTCCCAGCGCATAAAGGTGGAAAGTAAACCGGCCAGTCCCAGGATGTGGTCCAGGTGCCCATGCGTGATAAGTACGCGGTTCAAGCGTTTGAAGCCCAACCCCGATTGCAGGATCTGGCGCTGGGTGCCCTCACCGCAGTCGATCAGGAAGCGGAATTCATCATGGATCACCACCTGGCTGGAAAGGCCGCGATGAACCGAAGGAGCGGAAGCGGATGTGCCTAGGAAGACGATTTCGAACAAGAGCACCTCTATATGGATGATAAATAGCTGTCTAGCGCTAGAATTTTACCTTATTTCGTCGATAAAATCCGCCGGAGGACGATATCAGACCATTCATGCTATAATCCCAAAGAGATGACTGAAACCTCCAGGACGAGACAGCGTAAGCCAAAAGGAAAAATAAACACCCGGCAATATGCCAAAACCAGCCGAGGTGCCTCCTCAGCGTGTGGCACTGCCCGGCGGGGAAGACCGCCCGGCCGCTCGAATGCCAGGCGGAGCTCCAGCCCGAGCAGGTCAGTGCGTAAGGGACGCAGCTCTTCGGGCAGTTGGCTGGGGTCACTAGGCTCGCTTTTTAAAAAACCTGCCGTATCGAAACCGAGGGGTAGGCCGCCTGCGGACATGCCCCAACCTTCAACGGGGATGTCGCTTGACCGCAAGCTTGACCTGATCGGCATCCTTATGCTTTTCGTCGGTCTGCTCACCTTGCTCAGCCTCATTTCAGCCAGCCACAACCCTGCCACAGCCACCTGGCTCAATTTCTTGGGGCGGGCATTTGGCTGGGGAGCTTATATTTTCCCCGCCGGACTGCTCATCGTCGGCTTGTGGCTGGTCTTACGCAGCTTCCAACATGTACCGCATGTGGCTCTCGAGCGCTTCATCGGTGTGGTCTTTCTATACATAAACATCCTGGGATGGATGAATTTCTTTACCTTTCAAGAGAAAGCTTACGCCCTGGCAGCCCGGAACGAGGGCGGGGGGTATGTGGGGGCGTTCATTTTTACCTTGTTATTCGTCAGCCTGGGGTGGGCAGGCACAGCCATCACCCTGTTTGCCTGGCTGATCATTGCCCTGATCCTCGTGCTGGATGTGTCGGTGATTGAGCTGTTCCAGTGGGTGCCTCCAGCGGTGATCCGCATCCAGGATGGCATCCAGGATTGGATGGATGAGCGCCGCAATCACCGCAGTAAGCTGCCTGCAAAATCAAGCTCCGGCACAAACCCGCCCACGCCACCAGCCAATTGGCCTGAAATCGAAGCCCTGGGTGGAACAGCAGCTGGGGGCCTTCCGATTAGCTTATTGGATGTGACCAAACCCCGCCCCTGGGTACTTCCGGCCATCGATCAAATTCTAGAAAAAGGCAACGAAACCGTCCATGATGACGATGTTGATCGCCAGCGCGCCCGGGTAATCGAGGAAACATTGCGCGTTCTGGGAGCACCGGTCAACGTGGTTGAGATCAACCGCGGACCCACGATTACCCAGTTTGGCGTGGAACCCGATTTCATTGAGACGCGTGGTTCCCGCACGCGTGTGCGGGTGGCAAAAATCGCATCCCTGGCAGATGACCTGGCACTTGCCCTGTCAGCCCGAACGATCCGGGTGGAAGCACCTGTGCCGGGTAAGGGATACATCGGCATCGAAGTGCCCAACGAGCAAATCGCCCTGGTAACACTGCGAGATGTGGTCGAAAGCGATGCTTTCAAGCGCCTGAAATCATCCCTGCGCTTTGCCCTGGGGCAGGATGTGGCGGGCAACGCGGTGGCAGCCGATCTGGCTGCCATGCCGCACCTGCTCATCGCCGGGCAGACTGGCTCGGGCAAATCGGTATGTGTCAACTCGCTGATTGCCTGCCTGCTCCTGCATAACACGCCGGATGACCTGCGTTTGATCATGGTGGACCCCAAACGGGTTGAGCTGACCAACTATAACGGTATCCCGCACCTGCTGGCTCCCGTGGTGGTGGAGACGGAGAAGGTAGTGGGGGTGTTGCAGTGGGTGCTGCGTGAGATGGACATGCGCTACCATAAACTAGCCCAAGCGGGTACGCGCAACATCGGTGAGTATAATGCCCGCATGGAAAGCACGGGGGATGGAAAGGAAAAGAAACTGCCCAAGCTGGTGGTTTTCATTGATGAGCTGGCAGATTTGATGATGCTGGCGCCTGATGAAACCCAAGGTGCCATCACCCGCCTGGCACAGCTATCGCGTGCCACCGGCATCCACCTGGTGATCGCCACCCAACGCCCCTCGGTCGAAGTGGTGACGGGGATCATCAAAGCCAACTTCCCGGCACGCATCGCGTTTGCCGTGGCGTCCAACACCGATAGCCGGGTGATCCTCGACCAACCTGGAGCAGAAAGATTATTGGGGCGGGGTGATATGCTCTTCCAGGCTCCGGATGCACCCGCTTCCATCCGCTTGCAAGGTACCTACCTTTCAGATAGTGAAATCCTCAGCCTGGTGACCTACTGGCAAAGCTTTGTTCCCAACCGCGCCCTTGCTCCAACGGCTGCCGGGGGCATCCCGGATGCCATGCCAGCCGGTATTCCCCTGATGCAGATGCCATTGTGGGATGATATGCAGGCGCAGGATGATAAAGACCCACTGCTCGAGGAGGCGATTGACCTTTCACGCCGGCAGGGACGGGCTTCGGTATCCATGCTTCAGCGGCGATTGCGGATCGGATATACACGTGCAGCGCGGCTGGTAGAATCCATGCAAGAAAAAGGCATCATCGGCAAGGAATCAGGCCCGCAGGGATATGAGATCCTGGATTATGGGCAGGCTGCCCCTCCCGCCGATGAAGCCTGAGCCACCCTTAGGTAAGAGATTGAGACATGGGTATGCAGAACCAATCCATGTCAGATGCGTATACAGGTATAGGAGTTCTGCGGAGATCTAAAATGTCTGATAAAACAAATCGTAAAATCGTACTGCCTCAGAGTGGAGGGATCTTTTCGGAACTTTCCCTGCGCATTAAGCTGATCCTGAAATTGCTTGGGGATAAGCGAGTCAACCCCTTACTCAAGATTCTACCGGTTGGATCCTTGATCTACCTGGTGATGCCAGATATTGCTCCCGGACCGATTGACGATGCCGCGCTCATCTGGTTGGCTACATACCTGTTCGTCGAGCTGTGCCCACCGGGTGTAGTTCAGGAGCACCTGGAGACATTAAAAGCCACCCGCAAGGTGATGGACAGCTACGAGGAGACTTCACAGTCTGGAGAGCAGGGTGAGATCATTGATGGGGAGATTGTGGATGGTAAAACGGAGGCGAAATGAAGCGTCTCCTTGCCATTTTTTGTTTGACCATTCTCATCTTACTGGCTGGATGCACCACCAGTAAACCAACTGTAATCCTCACCCCCACATCCACACCCTTATTCATTTACGTTCCAACGCCAACCAATTTAAAATCGGCTACCCCCCGCCCAACACTTGAACCTACCCAGGTCATCATTTCGGGCACGGTTGTATTGCCGACCCCCACGATCACGCCGACATTTACCCCCACTCCAACCCCAACCCCGGTGCCGGTCAATGTGAGTGTTCTGCCTGATCCATCCGGCTATTCATGGCAGATGGTGTTGGATGGATTGAACAGTCCTGAAGGCTTTGCAAATGCAGGTGATGGCTCAGGGCGGTTGTTCATCGTCGAGCAAGCGGGATTGATCCGTATCCTGAAGGACGGGGCACTACTGGGTACTCCATTCCTGGACCTCACCAGTAAAGTGGATTGTTGTGGTGAGCGAGGCCTGTTGGGTTTGGCGTTCCATCCGAAATATACCGAGAATGGCTTCTTTTTATGTGGACTACACCGAGAGAGTGAACAACAAGCTATACACGGTGATCGCTCGCTATAACGTATCGGCTAGCGACCCGAACCTGGCAGACTCCAACAGTGAAATGCGATTATTGACCATTGAACAACCTTATCAAAATCACAACGGTGGGCAGCTGCAATTTGGTCCTGATGGCTACCTGTACATCGGTATGGGGGATGGGGGATCAGTGGGTGACCCACTTGGCAACGGGCAATCCCTGCAGACGCTGTTGGGAAAATTGCTGCGCATAGATGTGGATAATTCACAACCCTACGCCATACCAGGAGATAATCCATTTGTAAGCGGGGGAGGCTTATGGGAGATTTGGGCCTACGGACTGCGCAATCCATGGCGATTTTCCTTTGACCGATTGACCGGGAACCTTTATATTGGAGATGTAGGCCAGGATGCCTGGGAGGAGATCGACTATCTGCCAGCAGGAAGCCCTGGGGGTGCGAACTTCGGTTGGAGCTATTACGAAGGTATGCATGCCTACCGCGGTTCACCACCCGGGGAGGCCAAATTTGTGATGCCGGTGGCGGAATATAACCACGAGCTGGGAAATGCAGTTATTGGTGGGTATGTCTATCGAGGTCAAAACCTGCCAGCCTGGTGGGGTGTATACCTATATGGTGACTACGGCTCCGGCAGAGTATGGGGCTTATTGCAACTGGCGGATGGCAGCTGGCAAAATACCCAGCTGTTCGATACTGGTTTTTCCATCTCATCCTTTGGGATGGATGAGGACGGGGAGATCTACCTGGTTGACGATAAGGGTAGCATCTACGTGCTAAAATGAGCATGCCTGCCTGCCAGGGCAGTGCAGATCCACGCACTGGCTGCATTTACAGGGGTTGGAAATGGCTGGCAGTCAGCCTCGTTTTGATTTTTGTCCAGGCCTGCCAACCAACAACCCGAGCAACAGTCTCAGCGACCCAAACAGCGAGCATCCCAATCGAGAGCCGGGTCTCCAACACCGCCACCCTGCAATCAACCGCGACTCAACCTCAGGCGCCCACCCCGACCAGTACAAACACCCATACACCCTCGCCAACTAATACCAGCACACCTGAGTCATCCCCAACAACTTCACCAGCAGTGGTTTTTGCGGTGCTTGGCGATTATGGCTCGGGCGACCAGAATGAGGCGGATGTGGCAGAGCTGGTCTTGAGCTGGCAGCCCGATTTCATCCTCACCCTGGGAGACAACAACTATCCATCAGGAGCGGCAGATACCATCGATGGGGCAGTGGGGCAGTTTTATCACAGTTACATTTACCCCTATGCAGGGAGCCTACGGGGCAGGCGCAGAGGAAAACCGGTTCTTTCCTACTTTGGGCAACCATGACCTGATTTCAGAGAGTGGCCAGCCGTATTATGATTATTTCAGCCTGCCCGGTAATGAGCGCTACTATGACTTCACCTGGGGGCCGCTCCACCTGTTCGCACTGGATGACCTTGATAGTGAGCCGGATGGGGTGGGGGCTTCTTCAGACCAGGCAGGCTGGCTAAAGGCGGGTCTGGAAGACATCCACATCTGCCTGGAACATCGTCTATATGCACTACCCGCCGTATTCATCTGGGCAGCATGGCTCCACAGATTGGGCCAGGTGGCCGTATGCGGAATGGGGTGCGGATGTGGTGCTGGCAGGGCATGACCATACCTATGAGCGCTTGGACGAGAATGGGCTGACATATATCGTCAATGGGTTGGGAGGCAACGGCAGGTATGACTTCGTCGACATTCTGGATGGCAGCCTGGTGCGCTATAACGCCGATTATGGGGCGATGAGGGTGGAAGCGACGGATACGCATATCGTGTTCGAGTTCATTAACCGGAAGGGGGCGGTGGTGGATACGTTCGAGTTGAGGAAGTAAAAGAGAACCACAAAGGGCTTTCTACTCTGAGCAGAATTGCTCTACTTTGGATTGACACACTAAAAATTTCCCCCTTGACGATTTCCAGAATATAATGGTAAACTCGAAAAGTTGTTAATCAATCACTAATGAAAGGTAAGAGGCGATCAATGAGCGATCTCATCAAGCGAATTTATGAAGTGCGTGCAGTTGCCGCTGGCAGCGGTTCTGCCGTACCTTCGCGGAGCGCGCCTATCGCTCGTTAGGTTTACATAGAATACCTGGCGACCACGGTGAGCTCCATACCCCGTGGTCGTTTTATTTTTAGTTTGGGTGTATTGGGTTTGACCGGTCACGGGGACCACTTCCGTGACCGGTTTTTTGTTTGTATGGATGGTAAATGGATTTTGTGACTGTAAGATGTCAGTGTGGGTTTCAATCGTCCGTGATGACCCGAGATAAGGAGTTAGATATGTTTGAAGCTATTCAAGTACAGGATGCATATAAGAAGTTCGGTAAGAATTCCCATCCGTTTTGGAAGGGGAGCTCTGCCACCACCGCTACCGGGAAAGTACTCAAAGTGGCGGTGGATCACGTCTCGTTTTCGGTGCACGAGGCTGAAATATTTGGTGTGCTTGGACCCAACGGCTCGGGCAAATCCACACTCATTCGCCTGATTGCCACGCTGCTGCTGCCTGACGCAGGCTCAATTATGGTCTTCGGGCATGATGTGGTCAGCCAGCCGATGCAGGTCCAACGCCTGATCAACCGTGTTTCGGTGGAGGCCAGCTTCTTCAAGAAGCTATCGCCGATGGAGAACCTGCTGTATGGAGCGCGCTTGTACGGGATGGAAGGCAAGGAGACCCGCCGTAAGGTGGTTGAGATCCTTACCAGGCTGGGACTGGAGAAAAATACCATTCAGCAGCCTATGGAAGAGATGTCGCGTGGGATGCAGCAGAAAGTAGCGATTGCACGGGCATTGCTATCCCGACCAAAGTTGTTGCTGCTGGATGAACCCACTACCGGGCTTGACCCACGTTCGAAGCACGAGGTGCAGGCAGTGGTACGCGAACTGAACGAGAAGCTCGGCACCACCATCCTGCTCACCACGCATGATATGGGTGAAGCGGAAGCGCTATGCCATCGTATCGCCATCGTGGATAACGGTAAGATCGTGGCATTGGATACTCCAGAAGCACTGAAGAGGCTCATCCCACGCAACGGGCACGAGCCGACTTTGGAAGAGGTGTTCCTGGAATTGACTGGGAACAAGCTGGTATCGGAAGAGGAAGAAGAGTAGGATTGGGTTTGAGACGGTAAGGATCCGCCGATTACCCGACCTACCAGAATGATAGTGAATCATTGAGTTAGGAGTGGGAAAGTCCCACTTTCAACCCAATTGCTATCGGAAGAGGAAGGGTAATATGTACCACACAATTAATCATATTCGTGAAGAGCGAATTAATCGAAGGAATAGTTTCTATCCTGTACTGAGGAGAATACTACGAGCAGCATGGAACATGTTTGTGAGCGTGGTGATTAACCTCCGCGATTGTTCGGGTGCAGGACGCATTCAATTGTAAAGGGATGCATGGAAATGAGAACTTCGACCAATAATAATCATGTAAGGGTGAAGCATCCGCCACAAAAGATAATTAGTTTCGAAGGCAAGGTAAAGCGGATGCATCGCCCCAACCATATCGATGAAAGGATAGAGAGATGAGTATCGACACACAATTATTTGAAGGCAAATTGATCCGCCTGGCACCCATTGACCATGACAAAGACCCGGAAGTGGAGTCGCGTTGGACGCATGATCTATCTCTACTGCGCGCCTTGTGGCGCAAGCCTGCCATGCCGCTATCCGTAGCCCAGATGAAGAAAAAATATGAAGCGATCGAAAAACAAGTGGAAGAATCCAAGAATATGTTCTACTTCACCATCCGTGGCAAGGAGGATGGCAGGCTGCTTGGCTTCGTACTTATAGAAGGGATTGAGTGGACTCACGGAACAGCCAGTATGAAGCTGGCGATTGGTGACCCGGCTGAGCGTGGCAAAGGTTACGGCAGTGAAGCCCTCCAGATGATGCTGCGGTTTGCCTTCAGTGAGCTAAATCTCTATCGAATGTCTGCGACGGTCGGTGAGGATAATCCGGAGGCGTTGAAATTCTTCCTGAAATTCAACTTTGTGGAAGAGGTGCGCCGGCGGAAAGCCTTGCAGCGAGATGGGCAGACCTGGGACTCGATTCACCTGGGATTGCTGCGCGATGAGTGGCTGGCCATCAATGGAGACATAAACCATGAACAGTGATCTGCTGCGCGGAGAACAGGTGCATTTAACCGTCGAAAACCCCGAGCTAATGGCAGGAAACTTTTCACGCTGGAACCAGGATACTGAGTGGCTGCGGTTATTGGATACCGATCCACCTCGCATGTTCTCAGCGAAAAAGTGGCAAGAGTGGCTCGAAAAAGATCTGGAAAAGGGTGTGTCCAATGAGATTTTCTTTGCCATTCGAACCCTGGAAGGTGATCGGCTGATCGGTTTTATTGGCTTATTCGACCTTTTCATGCAGCATGGTGACACACTGGTGGCGATTGCCCTGGGCGAGCGTGAATATTGGGGCAAGGGCTTTGGAACAGACGCCATGCGGATCATTCTGCGGTATGCCTTTAACGAGCTGAACCTGAGAAGGGCGGGCTTAATTGTCTTCGAATATAACCCGCGCGCCATCCGTTCCTATGAGAAAGCTGGCTTTCAGTTCGAAGGTACCGTTCGCAAGATGATTCTACGGGATGGAAAACGATGGGACTTTCGATACATGGGGATCTTACGGGAAGAGTGGCTGGCTATAAACAGCCTGACCCACTGAGCCGGTTAGTGCCGTGCGAAGTAAGTTAATTGCTGGTTGATTGGATGGTGAAAGATGAGTAAAAGTATATTGACGGGAAAGCTTGTGCATTTGGCCGCATTAGAACCACAGGTTTTCGCCGAAGCGATCAACAAGTGGGACCGGGATTCCGAATTCAGGCGCCTGCTGGATTCGGAAGCCGCCAACCAATTCTCGGTGAAAAAGCTGAGCGAGTGGATCCAGAAGGATCAGGAAAAGGATCCAGGTTTTAGGTACTCATTCGCAATTCGCACTCTGGAGGGTGACAACCTGATAGGTTTTACTGGGTTGGATGGAGATTTCTTCCCCCATGGTGAGGCTTTTGTGGGGATTGGTATCGGCGAGCGAGACTTCTGGGGCAAGGGATACGGCAGCGATGCAATGAAGGTGATCCTGCGCTTTGCCTTCCAGGAGCTGAACCTGAGAAGGGTAGCGCTCGATACTTTCGAATATAACCCGCGTGCCATCCACTCTTACGAAAAAGTTGGTTTCGTCCACGAAGGGCGGGCGCGGAAATTTCTCTATCGGGAGGGGCGGCGCTGGGATTTGATCTTCATGGGTATCCTGCGCGAGGAATGGCTGTTAATGGATAGTGGCTAATATTTTTGGAGTATTTGAAATGACTACGTTAGTGAATGAATTTCGAGCAACTTACGCGTTCATGGAACGCAACGCCAACCTGGTAAAACGCTACTGGTCGTGGGAATTGGTATGGATCGTTTATTCGATTGCCAATAGCCTTTCAGTGAGTTTTATCGGCTTGGGAATGGAAAAAATCGGCGGTGCAACGGCTGCGAATGGACGCTTCCTGGTACTTTACCTGGTGGTGGGTACGCTGGTTTGGCGCTACCTGTCGCTGATCTTCTACTGGATCACGGATGTGATCGGCATGGAGCGCTGGGAAGGCACGATCGAGTACACCCTGATGGCTCCGATTCGGCGCATCACGCACATGGCAGGACAGACGCTGTGGGCAGTGATCTACAGTATGTTTTCGACGGGGATCATCCTGGCTGTGACCGTGGCAATTTTCAAGATCGATCTGAGCCACGCCAACCTGATGGGAGGCACGGTGATGCTGCTGGCAGGCAGCCTTTCGTTTATCGGAGTAGGTGTGATGGGCTCGGTGCTACCGCTGCTCTTTCCCGAGCGTGGCTCACAGATGACGCATGTCATCATCGCCGTCCTGCTGCTGGTTTCGGGTGTGTATTACCCGGTGGATGTGCTGCCGGGTTTCCTGCAGAAGCTGGCGGTTTATAGCCCGGCGACATATGTGCTGGATGGCACCCGGAAAGCATTGCTGGAAGGTACATCCACCTTGCAGCTCTGGCAATACATCTGGCCAACACTGGCGATGGGTGTAGTCGCCATCCCGCTGGGTCTGTGGGTGTTTGGCCTGGCTGAACGCTATGCCAAGCGCACCGGAAAGCTGCACCGGAATGGATGATGTATCGTAAGGGCGAAGAATTGGTGAAATTTGAGAAAGGAAGAGCATCAATAATAAGCCCTTGGTGACATGAAGATGTAAAAGGCAGATTGCTTCGAGACCAGAAGTGCACTGGTCTCTCGCAACGACAGATAGAAATGAGGTAAGAATGTCGGTATTATCTGCACAAAACCTAGGTCTATCTTTTGGGGCGTTTGACCTGTTCCAGGGAATAACGGTGACGATTGCCAATGACAGCAAAATTGGCTTGATCGGACCGAACGGAATCGGTAAAACCTCCTTGATGATGATCCTGGCGGGATTGAACCAACCCACCACGGGCAGTATTCATATTGCCCGTAGTAAGCGGCTGGGTTACCTGCGCCAGGAAGCCAGCAACGCCTTTGAACGTGATGAAAACACGGTATATAGCGAGATGATGACCGTCTTCACAGGCTTGCAGGATCAGCAACGTCACCTGCACGAACTTGAAGCTGACATGGCAGGCGGATGTTACACCGAAGAGATGCTTACCACCTATGGTGAGCTGCAGGCGGAGTTTGAGCACGCGGGTGGCTACGATTACGACCTGCGCATTCAGCAAACCCTGCAGGGATTGGGGTTAGGCAAGCAGACGTGGGAAATGCCACTGGCGCACCTCAGCGGTGGTCAAAAAACACGCCTGCTGTTGGCACGCCTGCTGCTTGAAAAACCGGCCCTGCTGATGTTGGATGAACCCACCAATCACCTGGATGCTGAAGCCATTGAGTGGTTAGAACATACCCTGAAGGAATGGGATGGGGCAGTGCTGGTGGCAAGCCATGACCGGTACTTTTTGGATAGCTCGGTGAACACAATCTGGGAAATGGGTCACAGCGGAATTGAGATTTATTCAGGCAATTACAGCAGTTATCTGCTGCAAAGGGATGCACGCTGGGAATATGCTCAACGGGTATTCGAAGAAGAGAAGGAACGCCTGCAAAAAGAGATGGATTTCGTCCAGCGGAACTGGGTGCGCGCCAGCACACATGCACGCGCTTTGGGGATGTTGCGTAAAGTGACGCGTGAGCTCATGGCAGTGGATGCCTACGGGATCATGGTGTTGCGCAGCGGGAGAAACTGGCATGAGCTAGACCTGCGAGCGGATAAACCCCTGGACGTGATCGACGGCATTCGCAAGGTGAATGCCCTGGCGATGCCTGCCCGTCCACCGCTGATCAAACCGCGCCTGGTTCCAACCAAAGACAGCAGCAATATCATCCTGCGGGTTAAATCTGCCGAGATAGGTTATCCTGACAAGAAACTCTTCGATGCAAAACAGGTGGAGCTGCGACGGGGCGAATGTGCGGCACTGATCGGTCCAAATGGGAGTGGGAAGACGACCTTTCTCAAGACCATGCTTGGGGAGGTAGAAACCCTATCCGGCGAAGTGCGATTGGGAGCCAGCCTGGAGATTGGATATTTTGCCCAGGCGCACGATGAACTGAACCCCGAGCACACTGTTCTGGATGAGCTGCTCAGTAACCGTGAGATGGACCCAGGTCTGGCACGCAGTTATCTGGCTCAGTACCTGTTCAGGGGAGAGGATGTGTTCAAACCGATCAGCGCGTTGAGTGGTGGCGAGCGAGGCAGATTGGCACTGGCGATCCTGGCTTTACGCGGGGCGAATTTCCTGCTCCTGGATGAACCCACCAACCACCTTGATCTACCCGCACGCGAGGTACTCCAGCAGGTGTTACAGGATTTTAAAGGGACCATCCTGCTGGTCTCGCACGACCGTTACCTGATCGACCAGCTGGCAAGTCAAATCTGGGAGCTGCGAGATGGACGGCTACACGTATTTGATGGCACCTACCGTGAGTTCGTGTTGCAACGGGTAGCCTCTACCTCTCAGCCACGGCGGATGCTCCTATCTTCCAAGCCCCTGGCACGCGATAACAGCCGGGAGACACGCAGGCGCCAACAAGCACTCACGAAGTTGGAAGATCGCATTCGTGCCCAGGAACAGGCAGTGCAACATATTTCACAGGAACTGCACCATACCAGCAACTCGAAGGGATATGAGGCGCTCAATGAATTAAGCTGGAAATATGCCCAGGCGCAGGCTGAGCTTGAAAAATTAACCGGTGAATGGGAAAAGTTAGTGGAGAATGCATGAGAGAACCGAGACACTATCAGGGAGAACCAGACCTGGAAGCCATGCGTAACCTGCTCATCGCAGGGCGTAAAGCGAATAACGGCAGCTATTACATCCACAGCGGAGATTTAAACTGGTGGCTGTATTACCCACCCCTGGATGGAGATTATTGGGAGCACATCTATCTCTGGGATGACCCTGATATTCCTGGGAAACTATTGGGTTGGGCACTCATCTCACCTGATTGGGTCGGCATCGACGTCTATGTTCGGCCGGAACTGCGGGGTAGCCCTTTGGCGGATGAGATGTATGATTGGACGGAAGATCGAGCAACTCAGGTTGCCCAACAGGTTGGAAAAAAGGCCACGAATTCTCTGTGGATCTTGCGTGATGATGAAGTACTTGGAAATCACTTCAGGCAGCGAGGTTTCCGGCTGGCTAAGGGAAGCGTGCAACTATCCCGCAACCTGGATGAAACCCTTCTACCTGCCCAGGTGGTAGGAGAATTCCGTGTGCGTGCCTGTAGGGGCGAGCCAGAAGTAGATTTCAGGGCCAGGGCGCAGCACGGAGCATTCAGCTCGGAGGCGCCTTTCGAGCGCTACCTGGAGCGTTTCAGGAAGTTTATGCGCTCGCCGGTATATTGCCATAACCTGGATATCGTCGCAACTTGCCCGAACGGGGAGATCGAGCGCGTTCTGTATTGTGTGGATGGACCCGGTCAATAAAGTCGGGCTGTTCGAGCCCGTGGGCACGCATCCCGATTATCAACGCAAGGGGCTGGGAAAAGCTGTGATGTTGGAAGGGCTGCGTCGACTGCAGGCGGGAGGAATGAAGCAGGCGATCGTATCCACGGGAGAGGATAACCTGCCAGCGATAAACCTATATAAATCGATAGGATTTCGGGTAGTAAACTTGACTTGGAACCTATGAAAAGGATGTGTGAGATGGACATACGAAGATACAACCGTGAGAAGTGGAATTTGCAAGTGGAATATGGCAACCCGTGGACGATTCCCTCCAGCCCGGAAATCATTGCAGCCGCCCGGAAGGGAGTATGGTCTGTACTGCTGACCGAGCAAAAATCTGTACCGCGCGACTGGTTCCCCAAGGACTTGCATGGGATCGACATCCTGTGCCTGGCATCGGGTGGCGGGCAACAGGGTCCGATCTTTGCAGCATTAGGAGCAAATGTCACTGTTTTTGATAATTCCCCCAGGCAATTAGAGCAGGACCGGATGGTTGCCAGGCGAGAGGGATTGGTGTTGATCACCGTCGAAGGTGATATGCGGGACCTATCGGTGTTCGGCGATGGCTGTTTTGATCTGGTATTCCACCCTGTCTCGAATGTCTTCTGCCCAGAAGTGCGACCAGTATGGCGAGAAGCATTCCGGGTGTTACGACCAGGAGGTATATTAATGGCAGGGTTCGGCAACCCAAGTATGTATATCTTCGATATTCCATTGGCAGAGAAAGGGGAGTTTGAGGTGAAATATCCCCTACCCTTTGATGCTACCCAGCTGAGCGATGAGGAACGCCAGCGGGTATTTGGGGATGAATAGCCGCTTGAATTCAGCCACTCGCTGGAGGAACAGATCGGTGGGCAACTGGAAGCAGGCTTTATCCTGACCGGATTTTACGAGGACCAGCAGAATTCACCTCTGGGAAAGTACATGCCAGGTTACTTCGCCACGCGAGCGGTTAAACCTCTTGACTGATGGACGGAAATTCGACGAGAAATTGACAGGCACGCTTCGTCGCAAGGAAATTTAAATGGAAAATGCAAATAGCTCGGTTAAGCCTGAGCCATTAATGAATAAAATGCTGCTGCTGTTCATGGTTGCCATGATCCTGGCGAACATTGGTGGCGAGATGTACGGGATGCTTCTACCCCTATACTTGAAGGAGCTGAATGCCACGGTGGCACAGATTGGATTATTCTTCACCATCTCGCAGATCATCCCACTCGTGGTGCAGATCCTGGGAGGGTGGGTGTCTGATTCACTTGGGCGTTTACGCAGCATCGCATTGGGCAGTGTGGCAGGTAACCTGACTTTTGTGGGTTTTATCTTTGCACCGACCTGGCAGTGGGTGATGAGCGGGATGTTTTTCAGTGCAATCACACGCTCATTGATCGGTCCGAGTTTCAGTGCTTTCATTGCTGAGCAATCATCTGAGAAGAACCGGGCGCGTGTATTTGGCATCTCAGACACCCTTTTCATGATCGTCGGGGTGCTTGGGCCACCCCTGGGTGGATACCTGGCGGATCGTTTCGGTTTTCGGATCATGCTGGCCTGTGCCTGGTTGTTTTATCTCGGTGGAACGATCATCAGGGTGAGCATGGCGCGCACCGCAGCACGCGGGCATGAAGCCAATCCAAGAAAGCTATCGATGGGAAACCTGCGTTCCAACCTTGGTGCCATGGTGGGGTTGTTGCTCAGCGGAGGGGTAATCACCTGGGTATTGATCACAGATGGGGTACGTGACATCGCCTTTTCACTCTCCGGTAACCTGCTACCGGTTTACCTGGAGCAAATCGGTGGGATGAGCTTCCAGCAAATAGGCTGGCTGGGCAGTATATTTGCCGGCAGCATGATGCTGGTGACCATGCCCGCCGGCTGGCTGGCGGATAAGAAAGGTGAGCGGTTGGGAATTGTGATTGGGTTTGTAACTGAATTTCTTGCCATGTTCATCTTCATGAATGTGAATGGATTTTGGGGTTACGCGCTGGTGTGGGCATTGTTTGGGTTAGGGGCGGGGATGATGTCTCCGGCGTATAACTCACTGATCAGCAAAGCGGTGCCAGAGAAGCTGCGCGGAACGGCATTTGGCTTTTTCGGCACCAGCCTGGGATTGGTCTCGCTGCCGGCACCGTGGGCAGGGGCTCAGCTATGGGAACGTTATAATCCCCGCCTGCCATTCTATGTAACAGGTCTGGCAGCTCTAGTGAGCGCCATCCCGGCCTGGTTTAAGTTCAAGTTGCCGAAGAATGGAGAAACAGCGGCTGTGGATGAAGGAGAGATAAATGCATCGACTATTAAATAAACTACCCCGCTGACCGATCGCCGGACTGGTGGAAGACACGCAGGGTATTGAGATAGCAGTAAAGATAGCCTGGTTTTCTAAGCAATCTCAACAGGATTAGATCCATTCTTGAAAGAATTGGATCTAAGGAATAAAAAATCAAGATATTTAAGGACACGATGGATAACATCATGAACACGAATACAGACATTAGAGAAAAAATTATTACCAACCAAACTAAAAATATAGCGGGGTTGGAATTTCGCGGTTTTCGAGGCGAAGAGGATTTCCCCAAGATGCTGGCAGTGCTGCATGGCAGTGCGTCTGTGGATGGCGTCGAGCGCGCTGAGCAACTGGAGGACGTCGTCAATACGTATTCCCATCTGCATCACAGTGACCCCAACACCGACATGTTGTTTGCAGAGGTGGATGGGGAAGTAGTTGCGTATAGCCGTACATGGTGGGAAGTTGAAGGCAGCGGTCAATGGATTGGTTTTCAGCTTGGCAGTGTGCTCCCAGCCTGGCGGCGAATGGGAATTGGGAGCACTTTGCTGCGCTTCAATGAAGGGCGACTATCGCAGATTGCGGCTCAGCTCAAGGAAAGTAGCCAGCTACCTGAGAATGCAGCCTGTCTTCTGGATAATTTCGTCAGCAATAGTGAGAAAGACAGGATAAGTCTGCTGGAAAGGCGAGGCTATAAACCGGTACGCTACGCGTTCGAGATGGTGCGACCTGACCTGGAGAATATCCCTGATCTATCCTTACCACCTGCAGTGGAAATACGCCCAGTACAGCCCGAGCACATGCGATTAATTTGGGAAGCTTCCAATGAGGCCTTCCGCGATCATTGGGGCTACATCCCAGACCCCTGGGAAAACTACGAACAGATGATGAGTGACCCGGATTTCGATCCAAGCTTGTGGCGGGTGGCCTGGCAGGGTGACGAGGTGGTGGGCATGGTGCTGAGCTTCATCAACAAGGATGAGAACGAGAAATACTCACGAAAGCGTGGTTATACGGAGAACATCTGCGTGCGCAGACCGTGGCGAAAACAAGGAGTTGCAAAAGCACTCATCGCACTGAGCCTGACCGCGATCAAGGAACGTGGTATGACCGAAGCTGGGCTGGGTGTGGATGCTGAGAATATCTCGGGAGCATTGCACCTATATGAGAGCATGGGTTACGGGGTGGTGAAAAGGCACACAAATTACCGAAAAAAAATAAACGTTTAAACGTTGGAAGGTTAGAACGTTGGAAGGTTGCACGTTTAAATGTGCAACCTTCCAACGTTATCTTTTGTAAAGTACTTAATGGGGGAAGAGCTTTTCACCGGCCCGGATGGGAACTTTAAGACGATTCTCAAAGGGAGTGAGAGGGCAAGACCAGTAATCGTTATAGGCACAGTAAGGGTTATAAGCCAGGTTGAAATCCACCCTGAAACGATTTTTTCCCAGGGATTCAGGTTCGAGATAGCGCCCTGCAGGGTAGGTTTCCTTACTTGCCAGGCTATCCACGAATGGGAGAAAATAGCCGTCCTCACTATGGTAAATGGTCAAATCAACAGGCACATCCCCAACGGTAAAGCTGAACTTACCGTATCGTTCATATACCTGAACATCGCCGGTGGTCGTTTGCATCTCAATGTGCTGCTTATCAGAGAATTCCTCCACAGTGACTTCGAGGTTTAGATCGGGATTGGGAGGAAAATATCTCAACCCTTTAAACACCTTTTTCTGCTCAGGGGTGAGCGGGCTTTGTCCCTCATGGGCAAAGAAATCATCTTTCATCTTTCGAAAGTCATTCAAATCAGTCATTTTTTGGTTTACCTTTTATAAAGTTAGATGCAGCAAGGTCTCCGACAGTGGCGTAAAATACTAGTAAGCTATTAATACATTAATATCCTGCCGCTAGAATAACCCATATAATGGTGCCGAGGGTTATCCATAGGAGGAATATTATGCCCAGAGACCTACCCCTTGGAAATGGCAGCCTGCTGGTAGCATTCGACCAGCAGTATCAAATCCGCGACTTGTACTGGCCGCATGTGGGACAGGAAAATCATGCCCTTGGACACCCTTTCCGTACGGGAGTATGGGTGGAAGGACAGTTCCGTTGGTTCGATGATGGACAGTGGCAACGCTCACTCAAATACCAGCCCGAAACTCTGGTGAGCGAGGTGGCGATGGAACACCCCGAGCTGAAAGTGTCTATTCGATCAGTAGATATGGTGGATTTCCATGAGGACCTGCTCATCCGGCGAATGGAAATCAGCAACCTCGAAACGCGCAACCGGGAGATAAGGTTGTTCTTCCACCACGATTTTCATATTGCCGGTAATGACATCGGGGATACCGCCTATTATGAGCCTGAACGAAGAGCGCTCGTCCACTATAAAAACAAGTACTGGTTCATGATAAATGGGGCAGTCGCATTTGATCAGGCTGACCCGGGACCTGGTTGGGAACCTTCGCAGGATAATTACCCTGGTTTAGTGACCGGCATCCATCAGTGGGCATGCGGGCTGAAGGAAATCCACAACCTGCAGGGCACATGGCGGGACGCTGAGGATGGCCAGTTAGAAGGCGGGGTGGTGGCACATGGTTCGGTTGACTCAACGATTGGATTCAATCTGCAGATAAAAGCAGGAGCAAAAGCCATTTTGTTTTATTGGATGGCAGTTGGGTCGAATTTTGAGGCAGTGACCACGTTAAACCGCATGGTACGCCAGCGAGGCCCGCAATCCTTTATTGATCGGACGGTAGCATTCTGGCGTTTGTGGCTGAGGGTGCATCTACCGGATATGAGTGAGATTTCCCAGACCGTCAGAGAGCAGTATGAACGCAGCCTGTTGACCATTCGCACGCAGATTGATGATGGGGGTGCGATCATCGCAGCCAATGATTCAGATATTTCATCAGATGTCCGCGATACCTATAGCTATATGTGGTCGCGGGATGGAGCGCTGGTGGCTAATGCCCTCAACAAAGCTGGTTACCTGGATCTACCGCGGGCGTTTTTCAAATTCTGCGAGATGGTGCACAGCCGAGAAGGTTACCTGCTGCATAAATATAATCCGGATGGCTCGCTGGCCTCCAGCTGGCTGCCCTGGGCAGTGGATGGCGAAAAGCTGCTACCCATCCAGGAGGATGAGACATCGCTGGTCTTATGGGCGTTATGGGAGCATTTTTCACGTTATGGAGACGTTGCATTCATCAAGCCGTTATACCGTTCATTGATCTGCCCGCTGGCAGATTTTATCACCGGATTCAGGGATAAAGACAATGGCTTACCGCTTCCAAGTTATGACTTGTGGGAGGAGCGCCTGGGTATATTGAGCTGGACGGTGGCGGCTACCTGGGGTGGCTTGAACGCGGCTGCCAACTTTGCTCAAGCGTTTGGGGAGACAGAGCGGGCGCAGAATTACCGACAGGCGATGGATGAAATTAAGGCTGGAACGGAAGCAAACCTATGGCAACCATCCATCAATCGTTTCGCACGCATGGTGACCAAAAAGGGAGACAGCAGCTGGGAAGTTGATGGAACAGTGGATGCCTCGCTGGTTGGATTATGGCAGTTTGGTATGTATCCACCGGATGACGCCAAGATCGTATCCACCATGCAGGCTATCCGTGAACAGCTGTGGGTGAAAACGAGCGTGGGAGGCGTAGCCCGATATACCAATGATCCTTATCACCAGGTGAGTCAGGATATTTCCAATGTGCCGGGCAACCCGTGGTTCATCTGTACATTGTGGCTGGCTGAATGGTATGCCCTGACCGCGAAGGGCGTGGATGCCTTAAAGCTGGCTTATGATATTTTGGAGTGGGTGGCTGCGCATGCCTTGCCTAGTGGAGTCCTGGCTGAACAGGTGGACCCCTATACCGACCAGCCCGTATCGGTCAGTCCGCTTACCTGGAGCCACGCGGCGTACGTGAGCACGGTGCTGACATATTTACAATGTAAAGAGCATCTAAAAACAGGATAAAACGAAAATGGCAGGTAACGTCGTTACCTGCCATTTTGTTATTACTGGATTTCTATAAGTTAGCCTAGTTTTGTGCCACACTCGGGGCAGAACTTGGCGCCTTTGGTTTCAGCGCCGCAATTGGGGCAATTCGCAGGCGCTTGCACCATCTTCGTACCGCAATTCGGGCAGAATTTGGCACCTTTCGTGTCGGTGCCACAGTTCGGGCATAACGCCGATACGGGCTGGGTCATTGGAGTGCCGCATTCAGGGCAGAATTTCGTCCCAGGTGCAGCCAGGGTGCCATCCTTAGGGCATTGCGCCATCTGAGTGGCGACATTACCGGCGTTTTCAACCACTTTGCCCACATTTTTAAGCGCATCACCCAGTCCAAAAGCGGTAGCGAAACCTTTTAGGGCAGCACCCGCTTGGGCGCCGCGCGCCTCGGTGATCTCTTCCGTGCGCGGGCTGTCGTCCTGGCAGAACCCACTCTGGGCATCAAAATCCGATAGGCACACGATGCGGTTGCAGGTGGGGCATTCGCGGAAATGCACCTGGCATTGTTTCCAGGCAGAATCAAGCTGAGTGGGGCTCATTTTGTAGGAGTAGCGCGGGTCTTCCCCTACCACGTTTTCAGCCATGCTGCTTCCTACCAGAGGGACTTTACGCAGCAGACCACCTAAGGCAGATTTTCCCAGATCCTGCTTCACCGTGTTTACAAAATCTGGCTGGCTGCGAAATTCGCGTCCACACATATCACAATAAAAGATAGCATAAGGACCTGCACCATCATTACGGATGTCGTAACGCGGCATTCGAGAGAATTCAGGCATGTTTTACTCCTTCAGAAGTGAGATTTTGGATGAGGTTTTCATCAGGCTAGCAATAAGAAGCAAGTATACATCGGGCGTTTGAGGGATGTCAAGCGATGGGGAAATTACAACTTTGCAAGGGTCTTCTCGGTATGGGTGGATTCCTTTACCTAGTGTGATGATCACCAATCTTGATGTCAGAGTGCTCCTGTTCCAATTGATCTTTAGCTGAATGAAGGCACTCATATATTGCCTGACCGCTCAGTTAAGATGAATAATTGAATGTAATTGAATAATTTTATTCAGTTCAAATATAAGCCCACTTTGCTTGAAAGGTTGCCAGCTATTTTATGAGTTCATACAAAGCCTTTCTATGAGAGCTATATTCAAAAATAATTCCCCCCAAAACCCTACAAGGCAAGATCATTCGCTCCGTTTCGTTATTTTGTTGGACGAATAATCTTCCTCTCTCTACGGTTATCTCATCTTGCCTTCTCCTGGTTCCGCATTTCAGAATTCTGGGGCGGGGAAACCATCCACGAATAATTCACGAATACACGAATGAAAAAGTGTTATGTGCTATTATATTAAAATCCGTAATATTTAATAAAGTAGATTCTGGTGACAAACCCTCCAAGAAAATCATATGGAGATCTCTAGATGAAATCTTTAGTAGTTGACTCGACGGGTAATGATCTTACATATCGTATCATCGGGGCTGCGATGAATGTGCATAACCAGCTAGGTATGGGATACAAAGAAGAGGTATATGAAAGCGCGTTGGAAGCTGAACTTAATCAACAAGGCTTCGAAGTTACAAGGCAATACCCAGTTCCTATAGAATATGATCAACAGCAAGTTGCATTATTTTATCTCGATTTATTTGTAGAAAGCCAAGTGGTCGTAGAAGTAAAAGCATTCAGCCATCAACTAACCAACGATGAGAGAGCTCAGATTATCAATTATCTGAAAGCGACAGGGTCACCAATTGGCTTGTTATTTAATTTTGGAAGACGCAAATTAGAATATAAGCGGATTTTTCCAGGACAAGCTGGAGCAGGTCCAATACAACTTGTTGGACGTGATGATATATTACGTGATTAAAATAATGCTGATGTCCGTCCACGAATATGACCCGAATACACGAGCGAAGAAAATCGATACTATTTATTCGTGTATTCGTGTAGGCTTTATTCGTGGATGGTCAGTGGGCTCCCTGATTTGAATGCAAAATATATTCAAGGGTGTATTCCAGCGCTGTCTTCAAGCTCTAACTGTTTCCCGAAGTCGCGACAGTTCTTAATTTTCCCTGCAGTGTCTAAAAGGTCGCAGGGTTCTCCTGCGTCTAATAATTCTCGCTGATGGGAGCGATAATAATCAATTCATCAAGTACACGTGGAAGTAGCATTCTTCACATGCCTACAAATCCGTCCCCCAATTTCCAGGTAAGATCACTCGCTCCGTTTCGTTATTTTGTTGGACGAATAATCTTCCTCTCTCTACGGTTATCTCATCTTGCCTTCTCCTGGTTCCGCGTTTCAGAATTCGCCAAGGCATATTGGTGCATAGTTCCTCTCTTACTACCTCTGATATACTTAGTCGCATGACGATCAAAGCCATCATCTTCGATCTCGGCGGAGTGCTGCTGCGCACGGCTGATTTTTCGCCGCGTGACAGGCTGGCTGCCCGGTTGGGGATGAACAGGCATGCGCTGGAGGAGTTCATTTTTGGTGGAGAATCAGGCGACCGGGCGCAGCGAGGCGAGATCACCGTCCGCGAACACTGGGATGTACTGCGCAAGCGGATCAATTTCTCACCCGAGGAGTTCCAGGAGTTACTCAATCAATTCTTTGATCGAGATGAGCTCGATTATGAGCTGGTAGACTATGTGCGTAAGCTGCACAAAAGTTATAAAACTGCCCTGCTCAGCAATGCCTGGGATGATCTGCGCCAGGTGATCGCAGAAAAATGGCATTTCGAAGATGCATTTGATAGCATGATCATCTCAGCTGAGGTGAAACTGGCGAAACCGGACCCACGTATATTCAAGCTGGCATTGGAGCGATTGGGAGTTGGAGCTGGGGAAGCAATCTTCGTGGATGATTTCACCCGCAATGTAGATCAAGCAAGAACACTTGGATTGCACGGCATTCGCTTCCAGACTGCATTACAGATGCGATCAGAACTGGATGGACTGTTGAATGGATCTGGTGGATTGGAATGACGCAAATTCGGGCAGCTATTTTTGATTTTGGAGGCGTAATCATACGCATGGTGGATGAACGCCCACGCCTCACACTGGCTGAGCAGCTGGGGGTATCGTTGTCGCAAATAGATGACCTGGTGTTCAACAGCAACACCGCCCGGAAAGCCTCTAAAGGAGAAATTACGGTGGCGATGCATTGGGAGGCGGTGCGAAAATCACTTGGCATTCAACCTGAGGATATGCCGGGCTTTCTGGATCAATATTGGTCAGCCGACGATGTAAACTGGGAGCTGCTGGATTTTATCCGTAGACTGCACCCCCACTATAAAGTTGGGTTGCTCAGCAATGCCTGGGATGACTTACGCCAGACCCTGCATGAGCGTTGGGACATTGAAGGCCTGTTCGATGATATGGTGATTTCAGCTGAAGTGAAGATGGTCAAACCAGACCCGCGTATCTATCATCTCGCGCTCGAACGGTTGGGAGTGCAGGCTGGAGAGGCAATTTTTATTGACGATATTGTTGATAACGTCGAGGCGGCCCGTAGAGAAGGGCTACTCGCCATATGGTATCAAGAAACGCATAAGACGCTGGACGAGCTAAGTCATTATTTACCATTGGGATAAAAGGTGAAATGATGATGGTGCTTTCGCACTATCAAGCCAGGATAATTTTGGATGCCCAGCGCAGTGGGATGGATAGCGTGATCTTCTCGCTGGACCTTGGTTTGAGTACCACACAGCTGCCGGTTAATCCTCAAGGGGTGCAACTCCTGGATGGTAATTTCCTAAAAACAGAAGATATCGAGCAGGTTTTCAAATCCACATCAAGCTGTTTTGTGATTGAAGGAGGAGTGCCAAAAGCGATTCAGTTTTATTCCGCACTCACCGACCGGGTGTACAGTCTCTATCCAACCAATGGTGCTCCTACCATGCTGGTCTCAGGTATACCCATGCACCGCATCAAAAACACAGAGCCTCACCAGGATACACTGGAAAAGATACGCAGCATCAAACCGGTGGTTGGGCAGGTGCTAGATACAGCCACCGGACTGGGCTATACAGCCATTGAAGCTGCGCGGACAGCAGAGCGCGTCACGACCATCGAACTCGATCCGGCCGCGCTGAAAGTGTGCAGGTTAAATCCGTGGTCGCAGGGGCTGTTTGATAACCCTAAAATTACCCAGCTGATTGGGGATAGTTTCGACGTGGTGGCGAAGATGGAATCAGGATGCTTCACACGCGTGATTCATGACCCACCTGCATTCAATCTGGCGGGCGACCTGTATTCCGGAGAATTCTACCGTGAGATTTTCCGGGTTATGCGCAACCGCAGCCAGCTATTCCATTATATTGGAGACCCGGAAAGCAAATCGGGGCACAGCATCACAGCGAGCGTGATTCGCCGCTTAGAACAGGTGGGGTTCAATCAGGTGCGACGTGCGCCACGCGGATTTGGTGTGGTAGCGGTGAAGTAGGGGGCAGATGCAAGTAAAATGAAGTCGATTGATCTGATCCATCATCAAATAAGCCTGGAATACCAGCTCGATCTCAATGGCATGCTGGTACCCTTCCCGGGTTCTACTGAGCAAGCTTTGTACATTGTATACCGTTATTCCCAGGGTTATGTTCCGTACTTTAACCACAGGCTACCCGCTAACGTGCGAAAGGATTTGCTAAGTCTTCGCCCGAAGGGAGCATTTGACCAACCGGGCGAGGTGATCAAAATAATCAATGCGTACTATTGTCCCTGCAATGGTGGGGATGAGGTTTTTCAGTCCGGGTACATTGCCAGGTTACCTGAGCTGGATGAGCTTCCAGTGTTCATCTGGGATAGGGATGGTTGGGTGGTGAAAGTTCATGGGCAGGTGGTCAGCAAGACGATCAGCGTCCGTCAGAATACCGAGTGTGCGGAAGCATACGTAGAAACCCACCCAGATTTTCGCAACAGAGGCTATGGGCGGCAAACCGTGACTGCCTGGGCTCGCGACATCCTGAATTCTGGACGGGTGCCATTCTACAGCTACCGTTTGAGTAATGCTGCCTCTGCAGCTTTGGCAGCCAGATTAGGGGTAGTACGGTTTGCTGACGTGGTTGCTTATGAACCCATGAAGTCATAATGAAACAGTCTTAAAGTACAAGCTGCACAAGGAGTGAAATATGGAGCTGACAACACTCAAACTACATGAAGCAGCACACCTGCTTAAAACCAGGCAAATTTCACCAGTGGAGCTCACCAGGGCACACCTCGACCGCATCGCGCTGGCTGGATAAACGTCTTAATTGCTTCATCACTTTAACCCCAGAGCTTGCCCTTCAACAAGCACGTCAAGCAGAGACCAGCATCCAACGTGGAGAGTACAAAGGGGCGTTGCATGGCATTCCTTTGGGGCTGAAAGACCTTTATGAGACCCAAGGCATACGCACAACGGCGGGATCGACTTTTTTTGCAGAGTACATTCCTGAGACGGATGCAGCCGTGGTTCAGATACTTAAGGAAGCTGGAAGTATTATCTTGGGTAAGTTAAATATGCATGAGATTGCCCTGGGAGTGACCAACGAAAACCCCCACTATGGTGATTGTTGCAACCCGTGGGATGTGACCCGCATCACGGGTGGTTCTTCAGGTGGCAACGCGGCTGCCCTGGCAGCCGGGTTATGCATGGGGGCATTAGGAAGCGATACCGGTGGCTCCATCCGTATCCCTTCATCCTTATGTGGAGTAGTGGGTTTTAAGCCAACCTATGGGCGAATCAGTTTACGTGGGGTGATTCCATTAAGCTGGAACCTCGACCATGCAAGTCCGATGGCACGCTGTGTTTTGGATGTAGCTATCCTGCTCCAGGCAATTGCCGGATATGATCCGCAAGATGCCTGGTCGGTGGATATGCCAGTGGAGGATTACCTTGGTCTCCCAGAGAGGGGAGTGCAAGGTTGGCGAATCGCTCTGGCAAACAACGATTATTTTACCGATGTAGAGGTCGTAGAGCGTGAAGTGCAGCAGTCGGTGAATCAAGCCGCGCTGGTTTTTGAAAACCTGGGAGCACGGGTTGAGCAAGTGGCTTTCCCGAATGCGCGTGAAGCAGCCATGGCAAATGGACTGATGACCCCCAGTGATGCAGCTGCCTTTCATCACCAACGCTTGGCAGAAAACCCGGCAGGTTTTGGGCAGGATGTGCTCAAACGCTTGCAGAATGGTGCCGCCTGTACTTCCACGGAATACTCGCTGGCGAGAAGGGAGCAGACCATCCTGCGCTGTCAATTCAACGAATTCTTTACTGATTACGATTTGCTGATCATGCCCACTACCCCCATCACGGCACCCTTGCGAAACGCAACTGAAGCTTTCGAACGTCCCAGGTTGCTCACGCGCTTTACCGCGCCTTTCAACTTAACCGGCTTACCTGCACTTTCGGTTCCCTGCGGCAAGTCAAACAAAAATCTACCCATCGGCCTGCAGATCGTCGGCAAGGCGTGGTCTGAAGCGAAAGTCCTTTTAGCAGGAAGACTATATGAGAATGAGCGCGGGCAGCTATCTACTCCGAGTGACCTCGAGATCGGAAGCTAAACTCACTCACCTAATTTACGCAGGGCAATGGACTGTTTGATACTGGTATCAGCAAAGAAGTATAGCAACAAGAAGGTGATGGCGGTCACATACAAATCATAAGGGCTGATAGCAGCCACTACTGAACCCAGCTTGACATTAAAAGTGAATATGCCTCCGAAGAACATGGCGGTATTCAAGGCGATCGCAAGCAGGCGCACTTCGGTAGGGCCAAGCTTGCCATAGGAGATTTTAAATTCCCCCAGCACGTTCATGCGTACATAAACCAAGACCGACATGCCGATGTAGGCAATGCAACACATACTGGCAACTGAAAACTTGATATAAGGTGACAATCCCAATCCCAGGATGATAATAATTTCCGTAAGAACGTCTGTGACGTGATCGATATAGAACCCGTACTTGGGGCGCTCGATATGCCGGTAGCGTGCCAGGGTTCCATCAAGACTATCCCCAAACCAGTTAATTATGAAGCCCAAGGTAGACATCCATAGAAAGACTGGGTGAAATTGACTGAGGCCATAACCAAGTGTGATCACCAATGCTCCTATGATGCCGATGACAGTCATGGTATCTGGGGTGACCCATAGATGGCAGGTGGGCTGCCAGCCACTGCAGAGCAGGCCGCTCGAGTGGTCCGAGCAGGATGTCATTTACACGCTTATGGTCTTTGATATCACCCATTGAATTTCTCCATAATATACTTATTTTGGAACCTGATCCAAGATATCAGGCCAGACAGGGAAGGTCATCGACCATTGGGCTGGATCTTGACGGATAAAGCCTTCAGCCACCTGCAAAATGGCTTCAGCATTGAGCATGATTTCTGTATGTTTATCTGGATGCGGCTGCATTTCGATCGGATCGGAAAAGAGCAAATGGTATTTTCCATCCGGTTGCTTCAGCGTTGCGAAAACAATGATTGGCACATGAGCTTTTAGCGCCAGGAAGATATGGTGTATGGGCAGAGCGGCCGGGCGACCGAAGAACCGGGGTCGGAGAAGGTAGGAATTATCCGGGCGATCGATGCCGGTAATTATCGTACCGCCTCTACGCAGATGATTTATCGCATGCTTGAGGTTGCCAACGGAGGCTTGCAAGATACGCATGCCTTTTTTCAACGTGCAATTCGAGCTGCTTTTGATAGCCAGGACTCAGTTCAGGCAGGGTTAAAGCAATCGCCCTGATCCCAGCTAACCCACCCATCTGAAAGATCAAGTCAAAATTACTCAAATGCACCCCAGCGACCACCAGACCCCTGGTCGCAAACTCAGGGCGTTGAACCAGCTCGATCGCAGCTGGGTTAGGCTCGATGAGGCGCAGGAAGGCGGTAGTATTATTTACATTGTGATACAAGTCAAAGATCGAGCAGGCAATGCTGTGGAAATTTTCCTCCACCACCTGGTCTAAGGCGTGCCCTTCAAGCTGTTCACCATGAACTACCCATTGGTTACAACGTGCCGCACGGACCAGTTTCCAATCCTTGCGAGCAGAAATCCTGTCGGCAGCAAAAAATGCGATGCGGTAACCCAGCCAATAAGGTGTGAATCTACCAATTATATTGGCAAGGCTTATACCGAACGGACTGTTGATGATCTGTCGAGGCTCAAGTAGCATGTTGATTCCAGGTTTTACAGGAGTATCCATTTTAACATGACTTGACAAATAATTGATAGTTGAGGCAACAGATAGACTGGGTTTTTGCCTGCATATCACTAAGTATCATATGGTTAATGTGATGATATTCACTCGAAAGAATGGCTATTTATCGGTTACGATGAGTATGTCCAAAAAGTATAATGATTGGATAAGATAAGTCTAAATTTGATAGATCAGGGTGAGGATGGTCAGGCATGAGTGAACCCTCGCAGGTTGAACAACCGATCACAGAAGTTAAGAGCAGTGCAAAAAAAGGTCCGCGCGGCCAGGTAACAATTTTCTCAAACTGGTGCAAAGGTTGCGGTATTTGCGTTGCATTTTGTCCGACAGGGGTACTGGCATTAGACGATGACGACCACCCGGTGGTGGTGTATCCAGAAAAGTGTACCGCCTGTCATTGGTGCGATACTCACTGCCCAGATCTGGCGATTATCGTCAAGAAAATTGAAGTATAAGGAGGGCAGATTGACCGTTCGATTAATGCAAGGAAATGAAGCTGTTGCCTGGGGAGCCATTGCCGCTGGGTGTAAATTTTTCGCTGGTTACCCGATTACTCCTTCCACAGAAATTGCCGAAATGCTATCCAGAGAACTACCCAAGGTGGGTGGGAAGTTTATCCAGATGGAAGATGAAATTGCTAGCCTGGCAGCCTGCATCGGGGCGTCGGTAGGTGGCTTAAAATCATTGACGGCTACATCTGGGCCGGGGTTTTCTTTGATGCAGGAGCATATCGGTTATGCCTCGATGACCGAGATCCCGGTTGTGATCGTGGACGTCCAACGTTTAGGACCCAGCACCGGTCAGCCCACGAGTGCCTCCCAAGGGGATGTGATGCAAGCACGCTGGGGCACGCATGGCGATCACCCGATGATCGTGCTGAGCCCGGTATCGGTGAGCCAATCATTTGACCTGACGGTAAAGGCATTTAATTTTTCCGAGAAGTACCGTACGCCTGTGATTTTGCTACTGGATGAAGTGGTGGGGCATATGCGCGAGAAGATTGAGCTGCCCGAGTTTGACTCAGTCGAACGAGTGGAACGGATTGCGACAGATGTACCCCCCGAATGGTATAAACCTTATGGTGATTCACTGAGCGATGTGCCACCTATGGCAAATTTTGGAGAAGGATATCGCTATCACATCACCGGTCTATTCCACGATGTGTTGGGTTACCCAACCACCCGCCTGGATGAAATCGACCCATGGATTGAGCGGGTGCATCGCAAGATCGAGCGTAACCTTAACGACATTATTTTAGTGGAAGAGGATTTATCTGAAAGTGATAAGACGGTCGTAGTCACATATGGTGCATCTGCACGCAGTGCCCGGCATGCAGTCAAGCTGGCTCGACAGCGACGAACCAAGGTTGGGATGGTGACCCTGCTGACGATTTGGCCATTTGCCGAAGAAGAGATTAGCCGGGTGGCAAAGACTGCCAAACGCATCATTGTCCCCGAGATGAATATGGGGCAGCTGGCTCTGGAAGTGGAGCGGGTTGCCGGACGAAATAAAGTTGTGAGGGTTAATCGAGCCAACGGTGAAATGATCACCCCACAAATGATCCTGGAAGCGATTGAAAACAGGTAATTATGCCAACACATGCTGAACATACGGAATATATGTATCTCCGCCCCACGAAAAAGTTTCCCAATGTGTGGTGCGCCGGATGTGGAATAGGTATCGTGATGAGCGCTCTGATCCGTGCGATTGATCGGATTGGATTGGAGAAGGACAATGTAGCCCTGGTTTCAGGGATTGGCTGCACCGGGCGCATGCCGGTCTACATGGATTTCAATACCATCCACACCACGCATGGGCGTGCCCTGGCATTTGCGACGGGTTTGAAAATTGCCCGACCAGAGATGAAGGTGATCACAATCATGGGGGACGGGGACGCGATCGCGATCGGTGGTAATCACTTCATTCATGCTGCTCGTCGCAATATTGGCATCACTGCCATTGTGGTCAACAATGCAATCTATGGTATGACTGGCGGGCAATACAGCCCGACCACGCCGATTGGTGCCAAGGCCGCTACAGCTCCATATGGAAATATTGAGCCGCCCATGCCGATTTGTGAGCTGGCAAAAGCAGCTGGAGCGACCTATGTAGCGCGGAGTACGGTCTACCATGCGGTTGAGCTGGACCGGTTCCTCGAGCAGGCGATCCGTAAGAATGGCTTTAGCCTGGTGGAAGCGGTCAGTTATTGCCCGACGACTTTTGGGAGGATGAACAAGCTCGGCTCAACAGTGGATATGATGCGCACGCTCAAAGAAAACAGCGTCGCAGCCAGTGCCGCCGAAAAATTATCACCTGAGGAACGTGAGACGAAAATTGTGCGCGGTGTGTTGCATGACATTGAAAAACCGGAATATACCCAGCTATATCAAGAGCTGATCCAACAGAGCGCAGCAAGCGCAAACAGCCAAACCGGTCAAACCGGCCTGAGCCTGAGGAGGTAACCAGTGGCAATTAAGAACCATGGTAATCGAATGGAAATACGGCTGGCGGGTGAAGGCGGACAGGGAATGATCCTGGCGGGAATTATCCTGGCAGAAGCTGCTGCGATTTATGACAACAAGAACGCCACGCAGACGCAGAGTTATGGACCCGAGGCACGTGGGGGAGCCAGCAAAGCGGAAGTTGTAATTGCCCAGGGAGAGATTGACCATCCAGAGGTGATCATCGCAGATGTATTGGTGGCGATGAGCCAGGAGGCGTGTGACAAATATGCCGGCAACTTGAAGAAGGACGGCCTCCTGATCGTAGATCAAGAAAGGGTGGGGCGGGTGCCATCCAGCCGGGCGATCAAGGTGCCGATTACCCGCCTGGCCGAGGAGAGCAGCGGCAAAAGTATCACCGCCAATGTGGTCGCCTTGGGGGTGCTGGTTGGTCTAACGAACGTTGTCTCACGGCAAGCGATCATCCAGGCAGTAGCTGCACGGGCACCGAAAGGCACTGAAGAGATGAACCGGGCGGCGTTATCAGCAGGGTTTGCTGCAGCCGACCTGGTGGGCAAGAAACATACTCACAAGGCGTAAACCATAGATAACAGCCTGCGGTATTCACAACCCCAGGTATTCTATGCCCAATATTTATAATTAACCCGCCATTCTCTTGACGCACTTATCTTAGCGGTATAAAATATCTGCACAACTGAATAAGTTCCAATTTGGGTGCCATATCCCCCGGATGGGATGGCTCAAAGGCGAAGCCGGTAATAGATTTCGATCAATAGTCCGGCGCTGTCACGCAACTGTAAGGGATCATATCCTAAGCCAGGTCGCCCGCCCAAGTTGGGTTCACCATCACCTCGCTGCAAGGAGCTGTGAACAGATGCTTCACCCGATGCATGATTTTCACCCCTGTCCTATAGCGACAGGGGTTTTTATTTTGGCAAACTCGCTCATATAAAGGAGAAAACATGAAACAACTCATTCGAATGCTTCTTCCGCTATTATTGTCTTCTTTGGCCATAGCAGTCATATTGCTGATGCTCCAATCCAGGTCCGCGCAGGCCACAGTTGCACCTGATCAAGCAGAGGTAATCCGGGCGGGGCTGGCATACCTTCAAGCCCAGCAACAAGCGGATGGAGGTATTACCGGTTTCAGCGGCGTATCAGACCCCGACACAACCGCCAGAAGTGTGCTGGCATTCATCAGCGCGGGCACGCCGGTGAGTGGAGTGGTTTCAACGGAAGGGAAATCCATGCTGGATTACCTGTCTGCTCAGGCAATTTCTTATACGCATGACATGACAGGTACGTTATTTCCTGGTAGGACGGGAATCCTGCTGACTGCGGCAGTACTGGCGGGCGACGACCCAACAGCTTTTGGAGGCATGGACCTGACTGGAGAGCTGGATTCAAGCTTCCACCCCGATACTGGGGCGTACAGCAGCACCGCCCAACAAGATTTCAGCAGTGGTGCAGCCAGTGACCTGAGCCAGGCGTGGGCAATCTTGGGATTAAGCCTGGCTGGGCGAAGCATACCTGAGGTGGCACCCCAATACTTGATCAAATCACAGGCTGCGGATGGCAGCTGGGGGGCAGGTGACCCCGATACAACTGCTCTGGCGGTGACGGCATTACTTGCCAGCAGAATAGTTAGTTCTCAAGATCAAACCATCCAAAAAGCAATCAGTTACTTTCATAACACACAAGCAGAGAGCGGAGGTTGGAAACCATCGTGGGATACCGACCCTCTGAATGCTGATTCCACCGGCTGGATCCTACAGGCATTGGTCTCTGCGGGGGAGGACCTCCGAGGTCAAAATTGGCTGATCAATAGTATCAACCCGCTGGATGCATTGATGGGCTTACAAAAGCCAGATGGGTCGATTGGAGGCACGTACGCCAACGCCTACAGCACGGCGGAGGCGATTATCGGCCTCTCAGGAATACCGCTCTCCAATCTTGGGATAACCCCTGCTGTTTATCGAGCGGGACTGGCGGTATTTTGGGGCGATAATTCACTGTACACAGGCTGCATAAGTTTTACCGAGAGCAGCCTCAGTGGATTGGATCTGCTCCAGCGATCAGGTCTGGCAGTAGAAACCGCCACCAACCCCACTCAGGGGACCGCGGTATGTAAAATTGGGGAAGTGGGGGATCCATCCAATGATTGCTTTGGGAGCATGCCCAATTACTGGGCATACTTCCAGATGGGAGCGACAGGCTGGGAATATTCGGTAACAGGCGCAGAAAAAGGTCAGGTGATGGATGGTAGTGTGAATGCCTGGAGCTGGGGTAAGGGAGATGCACCGGCATTAATCACCTTCCAGAATATCTGCGAGGGTATTGCTTACGTGCTGCCAACGGCTGAGGAGAGCCCCGTCGTTCCGACAGATACTTCTGAGCCTAGCCCGGTGCCAACATTAGTCCACGCGACCCTGCTACCGCAAATTATCCCAACCCCGGTGACGGCCCAGAAAGGTGCAGGTGCGTACATCGTTTATGCGTCCATCTTGCTGGTACTGGGTGTGCTGATCATTTACCTGTTCCGCTCTCGAGGCAAATAATACTGAATTAGCTTTGGATGATCCAAATGGGAGATACTACAGCGTAATGAAAACCCGTCTGTTCAACCTCGGCATCTACCTGGCAGCGAGCGTTTCAGGGTTACTGGTACTCCTTTACCCATTCTTTTTACCAGCTGCAGCGCAACAGACAGGGTTTGGCACCTTACGAGCAGGCGAGATGCCGGTGATGATGACGGTACTCTTAGGCCTGTGCTTGTTAGTGTTGCTGTTTGAGGCCCAAGGACCGATCGTAAACACAAAGTTGATTGCCTTGTTGGGCATCCTGGTGGCGATTAACTCTGCCCTGCGGTTTATAGAAACTGCCATTCCTGGTCCGGGCGGCTTCAGCCCGATATTCTTCCTGATCATCCTGGTTGGCTATATATTCGGTGGGCGGGTGGGTTTCCTGATGGGCGCACTGACCTTGCTCGTATCAGCGCTGGTGACAGGCGGTGTGGGGCCGTGGCTGCCAGCGCAGATGTTTACAGCTGGGTGGGTTGGGTTAAGTACCCCCATCCTGCGCCCCTTGACCAGGGCACTTACAAAAAAACCAGCAAGACAGACTGAATCATCTGCGAATAAGGAAATCCTCGTGTTGGCTGGATTTGGACTGTTATGGGGGTTTCTTTATGGCGCTGTCATGAACCTGTGGCAGTGGCCTTTCATCGCCGGACCTCAAACCCAATCCTTTACAGCTGGATTGGGGTTGGTGGCGACCCTGCAACGCTACCTGGCTTTTTACCTGGTGACCTCATTGGTGTGGGATGCAGTGGCAGCCGTCGGAAATGTGTTGTTGCTCCTTGCCCTGGGGAAACCAGCCTTACGAGCACTGCGGCGTTTTCGGCGCCGCTTCGAATTCAGCTATAGTGCAGGTGAAGATTCAATAGCTGCTATACCAGAGAAAGGCGCATCTGGATGAAGCAACCCTGGGCATGGGTGAGCTGGCTGATCGCCACGTTGGTGATCCTTTCCATCACTCGCAATCCGCTTTACCTGATACTCATTTTGATGTGTGTGCTGGTAGTGGGATTAAACCTGCGCCAGGCTGGATCGGATATCCCGCGCCCGTTTTCGCTATGGAAATTAGCCGCCTGGATCATCCTGCTTGCCACCATCTTCAACGCTCTGACTTCGCATTACGGTGCAACGGTCTTGTTCACCATACCTGGAAAATTTCCCCTGGTCAGCGGAGCAGTGACCCTGGAAGCCATAGTCTACGGTGCCACGAATGGGCTGGTATTGACTGGCATGCTGGCAAGCTTCACGGTGCTCAACCTGGCTTTACCAGGGCGCGATTTAATCAGCCTGATCCCGCGGGCGTTCTTCCCGGTGGCTGTGGTTACCTCCATAGCAGTGACCTACCTACCCACCACGCTGCGCCAGTTCAAGCAAATCCGGGAAGCCCAGGCGATACGAGGTCACCAGATGCGAACGATACGGGATTGGTTGCCGTTGTGGATGCCGCTGTTAGTTGGAGGGCTCGAACATGCCATGCAGCTGGCTGAATCTATGACTGCGAGGGGGTTTGCAAGCACAAGAGCGACCGAGTCATAGATTGGACATCTACCCACGATTATGCATGGTGTTCGGGCTGTTGTTGCTGGCGGTCGGGTGGCTTGCGCAAATGGATGGTAAAGGTATAAGTGGGTTGGTCTTGATCCTTTTAGGGACACTTCTGATCATAGCAGGGTTATGGTTCTTGGGGCGCCAATCTCCACGGACGACTTATCATCGACCGGGATGGATGTGGTCAGATTGCCTGATGTTGATCATAGCCGTGTGTATCATCGTAATTTGTGTGCTCCCCATAACCGGGCTGGACCAGCAGAGTTTATACTTTGAACCCTACCCGGCGCTCGCCCTGCCCCCCTTCAACCCAGTGCTAGGTGTGGCGATGTTGGGCTTACTGGTTCCAGGATTTTTAAAGAAAAGCACCGGAACCTAAGAGCCGGTATAAGCGGAGTAGATATCAATATACGACATGGTACAATCTTGGTCACCTGGGGAGGTTGAGCCATTACTAGAAGCCAATATTCTCCCATTCTCGACCCTGACATCGAATCTAAAGTGCGCGCCTTGCTTGTCAGGCACTACGCGCCGATTTATAAAGAGCGGGTTGACAATTATATTGATACATGTCTGGCAACTGAGCATTTCGCCTCGCGTTTCATTTACTTGAGAACAGTTGTTGGAGCTGACATATTCAACCCAAGCTCGACCATCCTCATATCTGGATATGGAATGGGCTCAGAGATGATCATGGCCAGGCAATTTGGGTTTGGAAAGGTATATGGGGTTGAGGTTGAGCAGATTCTACTGGATGCAACGAAGATACGATTAACCCAATTTACAGACATGTACCCATTGTTATATGATGGAAAAAGCTTGCCCTATGAGGATGGGCAGTTCAATGTTGTCGCATCTGGTCACGTCGTTGAACACACTGGTGATCCCAGATACTACCTGCAAGAGGTATTGCGCGTGCTCGCACCGGGGGGGTACCTCTACCTGGAGTTTCCCCATCGTTACTATTATGTGGAGCTGCATACCCAGCTACCATCATTTGAGTGGCTGCCATGGAAATTGCGAGATGCAGTCCTGCGGATATTATCCAGTAAAAACTCACCATTAAGGGAAGAGGCAAAAAGCCGCTACTTATCCATTGTTACCACTAATTTACAACAGATAAGCCTAGGTGGGGTAATGCGGATGATACGTACTACAGGCTATTCAGCAAAATTAATGGGCAGAACGCACCCAGCACCGGGGATCCTCAGCAGCGTGATACGACGTGATTAGGGGAATATTTTAGTTAGGAAAAAACTGGCAAAAGTACATCCTTCCATGCCGGGGCCATATCCAATAAGAGCTGCAGTTCAAAATGGTCAACGAGGAAAATTAATGACACAACCAGAGTATGAATATTATGGATTGATGGCAAAGACCTGGGACTTATTCCGTGGCGATACCTCCAATTGGGAAGATCGGGGCTTTTTCCTCGAAATCATTCATGAAAAAGGACAACCAGTGCTGGATGTGGGTTGTGGGACGGGCAGGCTGCTGCTGGACTTTATGGCTCAAGGGATAGATATCGATGGGGTGGACAATTCACCCGAGATGCTGGCGTTATGCCGTGAGAAAGCCGGTGGGATGGGCTTAACCCCAAGGTTGTATGAAGACAGTATGGAAAGCATGCAGCTGCCTCGACAATACCAGACCATTATCGTCCCATCCAGCTCTTTCCAGCTGGTGTTGGATCCTGCGGACGCCCAAATGGCAATCTCCAACCTTTTCGAACATCTTTTGGCTGGGGGCTACCTGGTGATGCCATTCATGCAGGTATGGACGCGGGGTGAGCCCTTGGAGAGTGACTGGCAGATTACCGGGGAAAAAACAAGACCAGAAGATGGAGCTACCATCCGGCGGTGGTCGAAGGACCGGTTCGACCCTGAAACCCAGCTGGAACATAATGAAGATCGATATGAAGTGATCAAAGATGGTGTCACGATTGCATCTGAACATCATATTAAATCTCCCGCCACACGTGAATATACCCGCCAACAGGCGATAGAGCTGTATAGCAGGGCAGGATTTGTGGATATTACGATTTATCAAGGGTTCACGCAATTACCTGCGGTTGAAAATGATGCGATATTTTCGATCGTTGGCAAGCGACCCTAAGGAGGTCCCGCGAGTTTCACCATCTGCGACCTGGATGCATCTGTCTCGATTCCTTAATTAAAAACATCAGGGTATTAAGCATAGATTTTGGACTTTCTATGGCAAATGAATACCAAAAACCTGTCCAGAGTGTAAATTCACCGGTATGGTTAAAATCGAATATCCTTTAGACCAATGCAAAACTAAGCAGGCTGAGAACTCATTAAGGGCTAATCTGCTCCTTATCTGAATTAAATCAAGCTTAGCATGTACGAATGTTATAATTAGAAATGGGGGTATATTCATTATCAGGGAGAAATAATAGCAATGTCTGAGATTTGGCAGAGGAATATCAGTAATATTTGCAGCATTATCCAACAAAACCTGGGACCCAAGGTGGTGGATATCGTTTCAGGCAGCCTGGCTGACCAGGAATACTGGCAGGACCGGCTGCAAAAGACACGCCAGGATGTGTTCAGGGTTGATAAGGAGACGATCGTACTATCAAGCCTGGAAAAAACGCGCAAGGGGAACTTTTTAGGATCGATCAATGCCTGGATGGCGATAGAGAGTGCCTTGGGAAGCCGACCATTACCGCCCGTGATGCTGATGAATATGGTCTTTGGCCTGGGCAAGCGCCTGAGCCCTTTTACCCAGGCTCTCACCAACCGTAAGCCGGCCTTCCCCACTCCGATGCGCAGCTCGGATGGCGAGATTTATCTCAGCACCGTGGATGCAGCTTCCATGTCTGCTACTTTGTGGCTGCATCACCTGGAAACCAGTGGCTTCAGGGGTATAGTGATAAAGTGGGGTGATGAAGCGGTGATCCCAGGCAAAATCTGGCAGGCAACTCCCAACGAATACGAGCAGGTGGATGGGATTCGCTTTGTCTGGCAGACCGAACCCACCGAAGACCTGGCGCGGGAGAAGGAATGGGTGGAATTCGACACCCAAAACGCCCAGATGACGTACCAGTACACCCGACAAGATCTCGAAGGCTTACGCAAGCGATTATCTGAGCATGGGCAGGAGCACCTGATCGGTGTCAACCTTGGCAGCCTGGGAATCAGCTACCGCCTGATGGCAGTGGCGAAAGAGGTATTCCGCGGGGATGTGGCGGATGAGAATAAATGGGTGGATTGGGACCCTTACACCTGGATTGCAATCGCCTGCAGGGACGAATCGGATTGGAAAGCAGAAGCAGCATTTGAAGATCAAATTGGTAAGACCGGGATTCGCGAGTTGGAAAAGCGCATCCCAGATTTTTACACCAAGATCCAACAGATGCGCAACCTGTTTCGAGATCGTTATGGTAGAAATCCGATACGTCAAAGTGCTGGATTTTGGAAAGCCATACTGGATGGATTGGGGGTTACACCTGAGCTTGCGGCGCTCATTGGAAGCAATGACCACTGATTCTGACCAGGGAGTATCCACACGTGACCTGTTCAACCTGCCGCATGATTGTGATAGCCACGGAAATATCATCCTAAGAAGCTCAATCCCACCGGGAGCGGACATCCGCGAGACGGTGTTGGTCGATACGGTCATTACAGACCCCAGGTCGGTGATTCACGGCGGGGTGGTGGTGGCAGGCAGACATAAAAAGTTGGATATGCCGGATGGAGGTAGTGTATTATTCTGCGCCGCCAATGAGATGACATTCAAGGGTCCGCATGCGATTGCCTTTAAAACCGTGGGGGAAGAGTATCAGCTTGCTGAAGGTGATCGGCTGGCATGCCTGTTTTTAAGCGATGGAACCCGGGAGATGCGCTCGAATGAATCGCTGATCAATTATGAAGGGGAAAATTATGCGCAGCCCGTGATGGGCAACCCGATCTCTTTTGAAGAAGCGACCAGGCGAATGTACCTGGAAGACACTCGCCTGGTGGAAAAGCGCTGGTCGGAAAAATGGCGCAGTTGGCTTAGATAAATTACGCCTTATGGTTGAACCTGATCGCTGATAGTCTGGTCTGTGACAGCGTCGGGGGCTGTGATCCATATGGTGGTGGAGCCGGATAGAAGCATAGAAGTATATCCGCCGCTGTAGCTCCAGGTGAGGTTATCTCCTTGCTGGTCAGCTCTTACCCCGAAGCGGGTATTCGCATACTTCTCAAAGGAAGTATTGAATTCGGTCGCGTCTTTTGCGGTGTCCCAAACGGTTTTCATCACGAAAATCGTATCGTTGGTTGAATCATTATGAAGCACCAGATACTCATCGCCTCCCCAACCGGCTGCTGCCGACTCGGCAGTTGGATCACTCAGGCGCGCATTGGCATCCACCCCACGCGCCAGGACGAGGTACGTGTACCACTCCCCCATCTGGTTGCGTGAGACCTCGCGCCAGCCTGTGCCAAGGATGGAGGTCATATCGGGCAGATCGACCGGGATGGGTTGGTCGGATGGGTAGAGGTTTGGATGCAGAATCTGTTCGGTGGAATCAGGCGGGTTACGATAGGCATCATCAACAGAGGACCAGCCTCCGTTGCTGTATAAATCCTGGACGAAAGTCGCTCCCTTGTCGTATGCAAAAATGAAATCATCTTTGAGGAATGCCGGAGAGCTGTCATAAACCGGGCTTTTTAACGAATTATAGAAGTCAGAGACTTGCTGTTTATCTTGATCAGTGGCGTAATTATGGAACCAGATGGCCTGGGATATAGTGGCATCGCCTTCAATCAGTGCCTGTATCGCTGCACAGCGCTCGGTATCTACTTCACAGGCATCATCATTATAGTTAAGGCCGTTCCTGATATCGAAGTTTTGATCCTGGAGCACATGGGTGTACTCGTGGGAGTAGGTCAGGCGTTCCGGTCCTTGAAAGGCTTCTCCCTGCACAACGAACATTTCGGAGGTTTCATTATCATAATACCCGGCGATTTGCTCGCTGAGCAAGTCGATATATAGATTGCGTAAATCAAAACCGGGGTCGAGCAGGCCGATGATGGAAAGCTCCAAGACGTCATCCGCGGTTTCTTCATCGGTATAGTCTGCCAGGAAATCATTAACCACATTCTTTCTCAGCTCATCAGGAGAAAGCAATACCACCGGTACAGGGAACTTGGCCTGCAAGCCGCGTTGCTCGACCACCTGGGTTTGGATCTGGTTTATATCATTAGAGAGCTGAGCGTCGAGAGCTGAGGTTGGGTAGGGAGTCTTGGTCGGTTCTTCCGAGGTGGGTCCGGGGGTGCGGGTAATTATTGGCAGCGATGTATTGGCGGGTAGCGAGGTTGGTTCAGCTGTAGGAACAAGCTTGACCAAATTATTCAAGACACAGGCCAACGAACTTAAAACCAAAACGATGATGATGACGTAACCTCGGCGCATGCAGACCTCCTCATGGAATTGATCCAGATATTAACCTCCCGCAGGATTCATCCCTGCGGGAGGTTTGTCGTTCAATTAAATGTATGGTTAATGATGCTGAGCAGCTTCAGCAGCCTCAGCCTCAGCCTTGGTCTTATGAATCGTGCCGTCCGGATGATTGGGTGGGGAGTAAATCGTGTATAGCCTGCAAGGTTCCTTTGACGAGGTGTTAATCACGTTATGGAAGGTTCCAGCCGGGACAATCACTGCATCCCCTGACCTAACCTTGTGTTCTTCCTTCTCATTGAATACGAATTTCACTTCGCCTTCTTCGATGCGGAAGAACTGGTCGACAGTCTTATGGACCTCATCGCCGATCTCCTCGCCCGGCTGCAGGCACATGACCACCAGCTGGGCATATTTACCCGTGTATAGCACCTGGCGAAAATAGTTATTCTTTTCGGTCAGTTTTTCGATATCACCTACAAAACCAGTCATAAGATATTGCCTCCTGTATTTTTATGGTTTAGATGATTTGTTGTTTGCAAGTATAGCACATGTAAATTTAGATTCTTGACGGACCTGAAGATTGTGAGTTTATTTTTGGAATATTTAATCCTGTCTGAAAAATCAATAGCAGTCACCGAATGACAGATCTTTCGGAACGGACCTAAATCGCATCCCTCTGTAACGGGCAGGTCATGCAGTGACCACCGCCACGGCCTTTTCCTAGCTCATAACCAGGGATAGTGATGACCTCCACACCAGCAGCGCGCATGCGGGCAATCGTGTAGGTATTGCGTTCATAGGAGACCACCACACCAGGCTCCAGGGCAATGGTGTTATTGGCATCATCCCATTGCTCACGTTCCATCTGGTACTGGTCGCCGCCGGTCTTCACTACAGTCAATTTGTGAACCTTAAGCGCGTCCGCAACTGCTGAAAGTATGTCCTTTTCTGGCGTCACATGAAAGTCACCAGCCTTTTTGCCAGGGCGAAGGCTGATCGCCCGCACCTGATCGACCACCTTGGGATAGACAGTAACCTTATCTTGGTCAAGCATGGTGAAAACCGTATCCAGATGCATGTGGGCACGGTCCTTGGTCATCACACAGCAAATCACCCGGTCGGCACTGCCTTGGGTGAATAAGGCATCCGCGATCTGTTCGATCATAGTCCCTTGGGTGCGTTCAGACATCCCGATCAGCACGGTGCGGTTGCCAATTGGCAAGACGTCACCACCTTCCAGGGAGGAGCGCCCAAAGTTTTGCAGGTTAAATGGTCCATCCGTGGCGTTGGGATACCAATATTCGAATTCGGCATCTTTAAACATGGGATGGTAGTGGTAGATGGCATACAGGTTGAGTGATTCCCTGCGCCGAGCCGGCCAGTACATGGGGTTAACCGAAACCCCTCCAAATATCCAGCAGGATGAGTCACGCGTGAAGAGGGTATTGGGCAAGGGAGGCAACAGGAAGGTGTTCATATCCTCCATAGCCGCCGCATATAAGGAGATATGGCTGTATTTTCCCCAATCGATCCCCGATTCACCGGCGGTCAATCCACCGATCAGGTGCCTGGCGAGATCATCCGGGGTGAGCTTCATAAGGAATGCGCGCATCTCATCCACCAGTGCCCATCCAACGGTATATTCCGTCGCCACCTGGTCGATCAACAGGCGCCTGGCCTCCTGGCTGGCTTGAAGTGTCTCACGGAGCAAATCGATCACGTAGAACACTTCGATGCCGCGGGAGCGCATCACTTCAACAAACTGATCATGTTCCAGCTGGGCACGTTCCACCCAAAGCACGTCATCAAATAACAGCTCAGCACAATTCCCCGGAGTTAGCCGCTGCAGGCTTAATTCCGGTCGGTGAACCAATACCTTTCGAAGCTTGCCGACCTCCGAATGAACCCCAAAGACTGACATGACGAAATTCTCCTTTCAATGTGTATGCCGAGAAAGATGTAATCCGAGTCGATTATAAACGAAAGGTGACCATATCCATCCTGTTTGGTCACCTTGTTTGAGTTGGTGACCAGGCATGCAGACAACCTGGTCGTGTCGAAAATGAAAGTTAAACTACTATGATCCTGATTCTCCTAATGTTACCTTGACCTGGGTTTGCCTGCCATTGCGCATCAGGGTGAGGGTAACAGTGTCTCCCGCCGAATACTGGAACAAGGTGTTGATATAGGCGTGGGTTTCATCGAGGGTTGTGCTATCGATAGCGGTAATAATATCACCCACCTGTAATCCTGCCTGACTGGCGGGACTTTTAGCGGTCACGTCGGTGATATAAACCCCATATTGAACGGGTAAGCGGTACATGGCAGCCACGCGGGGCGTGATCGGCTGCCAGCTAATACCAATATAGGGTCGCGAAACATAGCCTTTCTGGATGATCTGCTCAGCCACTACCCGGGCAGTATTGATGGGGATGGCAAAACCGAGCCCTTCCGTTACTGTTCCCGAACCGGAGTTACGGATAATCAGCGTGTTGATGGCAATCACTTTTCCGGCCAGGTTAACCAGCGGTCCACCTGAATTGCCCTGGTTGATGGCAGCATCGGTTTGGATCAAGCCGTCGATCGAGTAACCTTCTCCAGTGTCTATTGAGCGTCCGGTGGCACTGACCACGCCGGCTGTAACGGTGTTCTTGAAGTCACCTAAGGGCGAGCCGATGGCGATAACCGTCTCGCCAGGGTTCAGCGCGTCAGAATCCCCCAGGCTGGCTACGGCTGGCATTGTCCCGGTTACCTTGAGGACTGCCAGGTCTGAATACTGGTCGGTACCCACCAGGGTGGCATCCTGCTGGGTACCATCTGCGTAAATCACCTGCAGTGACTGGGCAGCATCGATAACGTGATTATTGGTCAGGATATAACCATCCGCTGAGATGATCACTCCACTTCCCGTCGAGGTTGAATCACCCGTGTATCCGAAGAAGGTTTGTTGACCAGGTATGGTACCGACAACGGTTACCACAGACGGTCCGACATCCTGGACCGCTTTTGTGACGGCAGTTTCAACATCCGTGGTATTCACTGCCAGGGTTTGGGTCTGGCTATTCGCTTGCACCACTTCGACAGCAGATTGAGTAGGTGTGACAACATTCGTCGCTTCATTTTGGCTCATCAATCGATATACGATAACTCCCCCAGCCATGGCACCGAAAAGAGCTGAACCTCCGAGGATGATGATGGCGAGTATGAATGTAAGAAGCTTTTTCCAAGACATAATCCACCTCCGATAAACCTTCGTCGTGCTTAACATTTGTAAGTATAAACAAGTGCTGTTCAGAAAATGTTAAGAATTGATTGGTGAATTATGTGTATCTATATGGATATCCTAATGAACAGGATATGTATCCATGAATTATTATAGAAACCAGGGATTTGTCCTGAGCCTTTGACAAATAAAATCAGAAATTTTGACGGATACTTAGATGCCCAGTGCCCAGGATAGAAAAGCGTACATATCCGCCAATTCGTCAATCAAAATGGCGGTAGGTTTGCCAAAACCATGCCCGGCTTTGGTCTGGATGCGGATCAGGGTGGGTGATTCACCTGCCTGAGCGGCCTGGAGAGCAGCGGCGAATTTAAAGGAGTGACCTGGGACGACCCGATCGTCGTGATCTGCGGTGGTAATCAACGTGGGGGGGTATTTTGTCCCCGGCTTGAGATTGTGGAGTGGGGAATAGGCATAGAGGGTTTTAAACTGATCAGGATCCTCAGCGGAACCGTAATCACTGACCCACGCCCAGCCGATGGTGAACTTGTGGAAGCGCAGCATATCCATCACCCCAACTGCTGGCAGGCAGGCTCCGAAAAGATCTGGTCGCTGGGTCATGCACGCACCCACCAGCAAGCCGCCGTTCGACCCGCCATTGATGGCAAGTTTAGGCGTAGAGGTGATTTTCTTCGCAATCAACCACTCAGCACAGGCGATAAAATCGTCAAAAACGTTCTGTTTTTTACCAAGCATACCAGCCTGGTGCCACTCTTCTCCGTATTCGGCTCCTCCCCTAAGGACCGCCTGAGCATATACCCCGCCCAATTCCAGCCAAACCAGGCGACTGGTTGCAAAACCTGGCATCAGTGAAATGCTGAAACCACCATAGCCATATAATAATGTTGGATTCTGTCCATCCAGGTTGAGCCCTTTTTTGTGAGTGAGAAATAATGGGATTTGAGTGCCATCTTTGCTGCGAACGAAAACCTGGCGGGTCTCGTATCCTGCAGGGTCGAAGGATACCGGGGGTGCGAACAAGGTTTCGCTGGTGCTATTGATGAAATCATAGCGGTAGATGGTGAGCGGAAAAAGAAAGGATGTGAATCCATAAAACAGCTCGTTATCTGTGCGAGTTCCACTCACGACATACTCGAAATTCGTGGAAATTGTGCCCAGGGCAGGCAAGTGAATTTCTTTTAGCCGGTTTCCGTCCAATCCATATGTCCATATCTCATGATGTGCATCGCGGTTAATCACGACCACAAACTGGTCGTTGACCATCTTGAGTGATTCGAGCACTAGCTGGCTTTCGGGGATCAGCGTACGCCAGTTGGATTTGGATGGGTTGGCAGTGTCGATGGCGATCAGGCGCCCGCGTGGTGCATCTAGGTCGGTGCGGAAGTAGAAAGTTGAGCCGTCGTTGCCAAGAAAGGCGTAGGCTGCTTCGAGCTCAGTGATTAGCTCGACGAAAGCGCCTCCTTGCAGGTCGCGAAAGAATATGCGGTTGCGGACATCAGTGCCTAGCCAGACGTTAAGAATTAGGTAGCGACCATCTTCCGCTGACCTGGGCGCCAAAACCCCATTCCTTTTCATCCGGGCGTTCATAAATGAGAACATCGGCACGTTGGGGCGTTCCCAGGCGGTGAAAGTAGAGCTTCTGGAAATAATTGGCACCCTGGAATTCCTCGCCAGCCTGGGGGGCATCATAGCGGGCATAGAAAAATCCACTGGCATCACGCATCCAGGCAGCCCCGCTGAATTTGCTCCACTCAATCATTTCCGGCAAATCTATAGCTGTATCCACGTTACGGATATGCCAGATTTGCCAGTCTGACCCACTGGAAGAGGTGGCATAAGCCAGCCATTTGCCATCGGGGCTAACTTCCCAGCTGTTCAGTGCTACGGTGCCGTCAACGGAAAGCGTGTTGGGATCCAGCAGCAACCGGGGGCTGGTGGTAAGGTTTTCCAGGACATACAGGACATCCTGGTTTTGTAAGCCACTGTTGAGAAGCTGGAAGTACCGTCCACCACGCTTGATCGGCGCCTGGGCTTTGGGATAATCCCAAAGCTCGGTGAGGCGTTGGCGCAAATGCTCTCGCAGCGAGATCTTTTCTAAAAACCCGAAAGTTAGCTCATTCTGTTGCTTGATCCATTCCAAAGTTTCGGGTGAGTCGACATCTTCGAGCCAGCGATAGGGGTCAGCAACGAGTTTTCCGTGATAGTCATCAACCTGGTCAATGGTTTTGGTGATGGGGTAGCTAAGTTTCATTGGTCCTCGCATGTTCGAAAGTATGGAAGTTGATTTTAGGTAACAATTATCCCTGGGTATTCTAACATTAAGCGTCGTTATAAGTTTACTCGATCATTGTGGCACGGAAGACATTAAACTCAATTCGGTCAAAGAATGGATTTGAGATTTAATCTCTCATCCATATACAAAAAAAATTTGTTTACTGTATCATAAACCCATAAAATACTTGCCAAAAGAGAGAGTTCCGATCAATATTGTTGTTGGCACAATCCAACACAGAAGGGAACTCTCCGATGACAGAGAAGCCTGTCGAATTAAGTATAACCGTAAACATCAATGGTGAAATGATCCAATATACACGTAAGATAGAGATCCATGAGTTAGAAAGTGGGATCAGTCAAGTGGTTCAGGAGCTTGGCAACAAAGTGTTTGAGGCTGGACTAGCAGGATTGGATCGGGATTTACGCAAACGAGTGCCAGCGGGATGGCGGAATATTGGCACAGAAGAGCGCAGCATTCTGAGCAGTGTGGGCTGGGTCCACTACCAGAGACGTATCTACGAAGACGAAAAGGGTGTGCGGAGAAAGCCTTTAGACGAAGCATTGGGAGTGGAGCGATATGGAAGGGATAGTCAACGAGTACGAGAAATGGGAGCTTACCTGGCGTGTGAAGGGACCTACCGCCGAGCAGCAAGCCAAATGAGCTGGTTGATGAAGAGCGAAGTCAGTCATAGCAGCATCCAGAGGATGGTGTGGCAGGTAGGGAACCGCATCGCCGATGGGGAAGAAGCGGAGCGCAGGAGAGTATTTGAAGCTGGAGAAGCCGTTGCCACAGGGAGGGTAAAGGCAGAAGTGTTGTACGGAGAAAGTGATGGGGTATGGCTGCACCTGCAAAGGGAGCAACGACGCTCGGTGGAAGTCCGAGTAGCCACGCTCTACACTGGGAAGCAGGCACTGGGCAAGAATCGCTATCGACTGGCAGATAAATGCAGTGTGGTCACATTGGGGCTCAGTGGGGATGCATGGCAAGAACAGGTATTGAAATCTGCACACCGTCATTATGATCTGGAACAGACCAAGTTGCTGATCAGTGGAGGGGATGGAAATCAATGGGTACGGCGTACTTTCCAGCGTTTTGGGCTACAACAGGAATTTGTGTTGGATCGCTTCCACTTGAGCCGTGCAGCTCGAAGAGCCATTGGGGACCGGACCGAAGCACAGGAGATGGTGATGATATTGCGCCAACAAGGTTTCCCCGCTGTATGCCAGGTATTGAGGCAACGCATCGGGCAGGCTTTTGGCAAAGAGAAAAAGAAATTAGAGCAGTTCTACCAGTATATCGAGAGTCAACAGGATGGCTTGTTGGACCTACCCCACAGGGGTTATTCCAGTGAGCTAGGCAACCTGGGTGCGATCGAAGGGAACGTGGATAAGCTGGTCATCCACCGTATGAAAGGACGCGGCTGTTGTTGGAAATTGAAAGGAGCAAGGGCGATGCTGGCGCTTTGCCAGTATAAAGAGACCTTGAAAGTCCTGGCTTTTGACTACCTACCCATGGAAATCCCTGAACCGTATAATCGCAGGAAAGGAGTATCATCAGATCGGATTGGATATGTATATGGCGGTATGCCAATTTTCAATGGACCAGATCAAGATAAACCTTGGGTGAAAGAGCTGCATCGTTATGTCCATTGGCAGTAAACTCTCTCTTGTTGTATTTCTATGGGAATCCTTGACTGTAACAAAATTTGACCATATATTGACATTTCATTATATTTCTTGTATTCTGAATGTACAGGTATCCCATTTGCATATGTGTGGGGTTTTAACTTTACAGGCAATATTCATTTCGCAAAAGGAGGGTCACAATGGCACAACCGATTTATAAAGTTTGGTTTATGAAATACAAAGAGCCCTGGTATAAACTGACCACTGAAGAGCAGAATAAACTCATGGCCCAGAATGAGGAGTCACTGAAACAGGATGGTGGTGAGCTCATCATGTCGCGTATGTCAGTATGGTCTTCCGAGGATTGGCTTGCCTGGGGTGTCGAGAAATATCCAGATATTGAAGCTGTTCAGAAACATGCAATGAGTCTTTTTAGTTTGAAATGGTTCCAATATGTTGAAAGTAAAACGTATCTTGGAGTTGAAATGCCACAGATGTGAAATGCTGGCATAAACAACCAGGAAGATAGTTATTGCCAATGTATTGAGGTATTCAGGAAGCTAGGTGTGGTGGTTTGTACGCGCCAGTTTGGTATCTTTAAGCTGGGGAATAATATGTAGTAAAGTTAAAATTTAGATAAATTATCATCAACCGAACAAACCGCCAGAGAGAAGATATGATATGAAGCTATATGACCGATTCTTTGTTGATTTACGACGTGTAGTGGGCATTGCACTCATCCTCATCATCGTATACGTTTCCTTTTCCTGGATCTACACGTCAATACAACTCTCCAGGGCGAGCTCGAAGGGTGTTTATACTTCTGCGGAGGAGGGCATGCGATCATTGGTATATAAACACTATCAGGGGATTACTCGTTTCCAAATACTAGGTGCTGGTCCGAATGATTCGTACGCGCCGAACAAATCCCACGTCTGGTATGTTGTTGCCGTGGTGCATGCTACTTCGTACGATAATGGTACACCCCTGGGGCATGGCGGTTGTGATGCACCCGGAATGTTTTTTCTCCAAACGAAAGCAGGCTGGGTGCAAGTGGACGAAGGCGCGTTCCCAGGATTTATCGGTTATTGGATGAAGGTGTTCAATATGGTTGGCGAAGGACAGCTCATGCCATCAACGGATAATATGCCGCCAGGGAAGCTATGTAATTGACCTGGTTGATCACAAACCCTAAGACCGCAGCTTGGGTTTCATTGGCGATTTGCTTGGCACCATCGCCAAAGCGCTCCCGGTAATGCAGCCGGTCGGCTGCGTCCACCCGTTTTTGGATGGCGGATAAGGGCTCACCAAAACACTGGTCAATCAGCTTCTTATACTTAATTCGATGTACATCAAAGTGAATGTTACCGGTCACAGAGTGGGCCGGAGATGTGTTTCTGATCTTTGGTAACAATTACTAGTGAGCAGGCGCAGGCCTGACCAGGTGACCGAAATAGCCACCGGGGCAGGCGTGCAGTGCGATGCAAAGGCGCGAGGAAGGTTGTAAAGATATGTAATCAGCATGTATAGAGTAGGTAATAGCTCATTTCTCAAATTTATATTTCTGATCCAGAAACTCCATTCTACATGCATTGGAGCATAATCTCTCGTTATGACCAAGCCTGCCAAATACCAAACCTATTATGTGCAGAATGGGTGTGTTGTGGTATTTGACGGCACAATAACCGCTTGCCAGCCCAGAATAAATCCTGGAGCCAGAGATTGTTCAGCTTAACGAAACAAGCTTTCCAATAACTTTGAGAGATACACCTCACCTGCTACAGCTAGAATGAAGGTGAAAGTTGGCAGCAACAAGGTTCCAAATATCCTGCCAATCGTTGAGAATTGAAGACATGAGTTTGGAGCTTTTTGGATTTTCTCCTGAACTGACAACAAACGATCCATTTCAGCATACTCTACATCACTGAGGCTATCGAGTCGGTCGAACAAGTAATCTATACGATTTCGTAATGGAATCAATTGTGCTTTCTTGAAGTCCCTGACAATCGTCTGAACATAGAAACGAGGTACAACTACGCCAAGGATAGTAATAAGGTAAACAACCAAAACCAAGCCTAACCAAATCGGATTTGTTAGATATTCTAGATTTGGCAAGAGTATTGCTGAACTGGCAATATAGACAGTCAGGACAAGTGAGGTCATCAATCCAAACCGATTGTACCCTCGAAGTGCTCGTTGTAGTTCAAAAGTATCCAGAGGGTTAAATCGGAACAGCTCATGTCGCATTTTTGAGAAATTGCGTGCCTCGAAGCTCATAAGTAAGTTATTGTAGGCGATTTCACCGATTTGGTAAGACAGTAGAGCAAATACGATGTAAGTACCGACTGGAACTACACTGGATACTAGCTGGAATCGAAGATAAATGAATGAAAGTAGAACTGCTAAGGCTATTACTACACCGACTGAGCCCGCAATCCGAATGTTGAACCATTTATAGTCCCACGTAATTTGACGTTGCATTCCTAGAACATCTTGGACTTTTCGGCCTATCGAGCAAACATCATCCCCAATTGCAGTATACACATCATAACTTAGGAACGTTATGCCAAAGATAATGGAAATTGCTAACCAAGTGATGACAGGCGCAATTGCCCATTGATCCATCAAAGCTGTACTCATTAAAGGTAGCCCAAAATAAAATATTAGGCAAAAAGTTAGAATCAATATCTTCCCCTGCCAACTGTGCGGATCAAGCTTAAGTCTGCGCAATATCGCAAAAGAAGCATACAAAACGAATATATCTTTTTCTAAACTAGTGTGTTGATCAATCCATTGTTCCACCACGCTTTCAATGGAAGTAGCCTCATCTTCGTTTATTTGAGTGTTCATAGGAACGCCCTTTCATTGTAAATCATCCAATATCTTGCTGACACCATTTATCCCACCATTCTTCATACCAAGGATATTGATTAGGCAGAGGCCACAAACAAAAATAATCGATTCTCGGATATACCAGAATAAGCATATTTACTGGTAGAAGCCTGGTGTTTAATAAACAAAGATAAATTAGCTGGTTTCAAACATCCTCGTTTGGTAGTGCAGTGCTTCGGCCAACTGAGCAGGTTGGATGACGTCGGTGGCTATCAGTTAAAAATGTTAATGAGAGAGTTGATCGAATCTATCTCGTGTACTTTAAAATATCTTAATGCAAATCAAAATGATGCGAATTGTTATTCGTGTTGATTATTTATCTGATCCTAATGAGACCAAGCCCAAGCTGTGATAATCCACGAGAAGATACAGGCTAAAATCGACAAAACTGGATAGTTCACCAATCCTAAAAGAAAGCTGGACCAGGATTGCATGGTTACATAAGGAGAAAGCAAAGGAGAGGCTGAGATAGACAAGGTTTGAAGTTTCTTCCGGATGGCATAAAATAAAATACCGATGCCAAAAGGCACTGCCCAAGGGAATAGATTTGCGTCACCAGTTTGACTGGCCATCTTTAGTCCCATACTCATTGCTTTTATTGGCCAAAAACCATATAATGCAAACGATATTAGATACGCCAAAGTCACTGGATAAAATACATTAATTATTCCCTTAATTCGGCCTTTTTGCCAGGCCTCAAAAAACCAATAGATGGCCACACCAATTCCTGCTTGAGGTTTTATTAGAACAAAAAATAAACCAATTTGGGGGGGCATAAGTAGGCCAAGATGGCAATTGA
>CAVUOY010000011.1:0-22725 GCA_963743215.1 uncultured Chloroflexia bacterium | reverse complement strand
TTATTGGATCGATGTAAATGGTTCAAGTTGGAACTACGACAACGAGGACATCGGGTATGCAATCTCTGCCGCCCCAAGCCTGTCTGATTTCGAGGACTTCTATGATGTGGAGGGGATGTTCTATGGAGCTTCTCAGACCTTTGCTCAAATCGGTGGGTACGTCCAATTTCTGGATTACTATGCCTCAGCATATCAGGATGATTGCACCTGGGTTGGACGATATGATTATAATGACGGCATTTATCGCGGAAAATTCGACCAATATACTGATTGTGCTGAATCCACCGGTTATGATACATACATCCTAAGTGCAGTGGATATTGTTAATCCTACCTCCAAGATTATCCTGGTCGAAATTTCGATTAACTCTGCTGATACTAGCATCGTCGATCAGATTTGGGGAACGTTCTTCGTTTACTTTTAGCCTGACTGATTAATAGTATTATTGCCTAATACCAAACCAAGATCGAATCTCTGTTCATAAATATTCAAATATTTAAGGCTGGCGATGATATCATCGCCAGCCTTATTTTTCTGTCGCATATACAAATCTGATTAATTTATTATGCTATAATCGGTCTTATATATCATTATTTTGGGGTTATTGATTAAGAAGAACCATATTTACATTTTATTAGAAGAGCCTGTAAGCATTGTCGTTCTTAATTGTGAATATTTTTCTGTTATTCACAACAGAAATTACTTTCAATAGATTCAATCAATTCGGCAATTACCACAAGGAGAACAGTATGAGAAAAATCACAATTTTTGAGAGCCTGACCCTTGATGGGGTGATGCAAGCTCCAGGCAGGCCTGACGAGGATCGACGGGGAGGCTTTACCCACGGTGGTTGGGCAGCACCTTACTCCGACCCGGTGATAGGCAGTGTGGCTGCTGAAGGGATGTCTAAAGAAGGCGCATTATTGTTCGGTCGCCGTACATACCAGGATTTTGCCTCGGTCTGGCCAAGCATGCCACAACCCAATCCCTTCACCGATGTGCTCAACAATACTACGAAATATGTGGTTTCAAGGACTTTGAATGAACCGCTCCCTTGGATGAATTCCATCTTGCTCAAGGGCGAGGCTGCCAGTACGGTGGCCAATCTCAAGCAGAAATCTGGTCTTGATTTTATGATCCTTGGAAGTGGAGAGTTGGTGAAAACGCTTATGCAGGTGAACTTAATCGACCAGTATGTGCTGCTTATCCATCCACTGATCATGGGTACAGGTAAGCGTCTCTTCCCCGACGGGAACTCCTTCTCAGCACTCCACCTCGTTGATGTGAAAACCGCCTCCACTGGAGTGTTGATTGCCACATATGAGCCGACTAAATCAGTCTAATAATGATTTTGTTGACGTTTAGTTTATTACAAGACCGACCGGATAATCCACAACATTCAATTGGCGGTACATAGCTGGGCTATGTTTGATGCTATTATTCATGCACGGAAAATGTAGCGGTAGTTTCGAATACATTTCCCGCCAGATCATATGCCTTAATCGCTAACCTGTGCTCACCCGGCTGAGCGCTCCATAATATGATCCATTGCGGCTCATACAAAGTTGATTCCAGCTCACCATCCACATAATACTCAACCCGCTGGATAGCCTGATTATCACTTACTGAAGCATTCATGATAACTATAGGGTTTTGTTGGGCAGAAAATTGCTCGCCAGCTCTCGGGGAGAGGATCTGCACCTGGGGTAAGGTGTTATCGATCATCACCTAAATCATCGCCCGCTCAATCCTTCTATCTTCCTTTACCAAAAGCAGTTCTAATACGTAGGTGCCTTCCAGCTCCGTCGTATCCCATCTACCAAGGAGCCCATCACTCACAGGTTGGTGTATATCTTCTCCAATTTGGATCCACTCTTGTGGATATATCCCTGCGCCAACCTGCAAGCGGTAGTATTCAAAGCCATCCCCTGTGGCACTTCCTCTTAATGTCAGCAGCCCACTTACATGGTCAAACATCCTCAGGCTTGTTATTTGCACTTCTTCCGATGAAGCCGTAGCAGGGTTGATATCATCGTAGGTATCTGGAGGCATGGGCAAACCAGCTGCTTTTGCCCAGTCCACCGCTTCAGGTGGCACCATCAGGTATATCTTCTCGTCTACCAAATCAGAATCTGTAAATATCGTAGCTAACAGCCCAGTCTCACGATTGATATAATACTTCTGGTACAAGTCGTCGGGTTGTGTTGGCTCATTCCCTGCCAGGAAAACCTCCTGTACGATAGTCTGGCATAAGGGGGTGACCAGCTTACCGGATGGATCACATACCTGGAGCTTGCTAATTCCTGATGGTGTAACGAATTCCTGGACCGGCATATCTTTCGATGCGTATTGCATCAGTGCGTGCCATATCCCGGCCGGCATATCGACGCTAATTCCACCTGCCTCACCAGTAGACGTCCCCATCCACACACCAATAGCCAATTGGGGAGTGTAGCCGAGCGTCCACGCATCGGAAGTCTCTTCAGCCAGGCTGACCTTGGCTGCGGCGGGTCGCCCGATTTCTAGCGCATTTGGGTGACCCAGGCTGGGCCAGCGTGCCTTTTCATCGCTCATGATATTGGTCGTCAGGTAAGCTATCTGTGGGCTGACCACTGGAATTTTCTCAGGATTGGTCCAGTCTATCCACACTTTGCCATCTCCATCCACAACCCTGATGATCGAAGTCGAGCTTATATTATTCTCGGTTTCACCCCCAGTATCCCCTGCCGCAGGCTGCATCGACATAACTCCCTGGTTCGCAAGGATCGAATACGCCTGGACGATTTCCAGCAAACTTGCTTGCTGGGAATAAAGATCATCCATGGAACTTCCCGTGCTTGCAGTGAGTTCACTCGTGCTAATCCCGAATTGCTTTTCAGTCAGCCACAGATTATCTGCACCCACTTGTGCGAGGATTTCGGCTCCTGCACCCTGATAATCATTGGCGAATGCCTTCCTCAAGCTCACCGGGCCATGATACGAAGTCAATGATTCTCAGGCTCGCCCTGTTTTGATCAGGATTTAGGATATCCGAGGAATTACTACCTGGCAAATCCAACAGCAGGGTTGCGGGGTTCATCCCACGTGTAAATGCGTTTAAATATAAAAATGGTGACAATATGCTTCCGGCTGGATGGGTTGCCTGGTTTGCAGGCGAAATTCCCGCTCCTTCCCCACCTACCATAGCTAATATTTGTCCAGAAAGTGGGTCAATCACCACCACTTCAGCCTTCAAATTTTTCAGGTTTTTATCCAGCCCTGTTTGTAATGTCGGTAGTAAATTGCCAGAGGCACATGGTGTGCCATCAATCGTAATAATCGGATTCTTAGCTCCCTGCACCCGTGCAAGCTGAATCTCTGACCGTGCAGACGGACTGCATTTGCAAACCATAATCGAGAGTGGTGAATATTTCAAAACCACCCTTGAAGATGCGCTCCAGGGGTATCTTTGTGCTAAGCTGCGACAACACCAGCTGGGTAAATACGGGTGCGATCGACTGTGCCCCAGTTTGATCTCCTAGTTGTATGTCTTCCTTCAAGGCCTGGCGTGCTTCATCTCCGCTGACATACCCCTCTACGAGCATTTTCTGAATGATCAGTTCCTGCTTCTGCTTGAGAATTTGGAAATCACTTGATGGGTTACTCGCAGAGAATTCGAGCGAGTGCAGTGAGCATGGCGGCCTCGGCTAGAGTTAAGTCCGTGGCTGGTTTGCCGTAATATGCTCGGGCTGCTGCGTCAGCCCCATAAATAAGCTCGCCAAACTGGGCAATGTTGAGATACCATTCCAACACTTTTTCCCGGCCATACTTTGCCGTCACCTGGGCAGCCAGCAATCGCTCACGAATATTGCGTTTCACAGACGGAGATTCATCCACAAGCACCAGGTCAGAGATCAACCGCTGGGCTAAAGTGGGATGATTTCCTTCATAAATACCACCGAAGGTGTAGCCAGGATGGTGCCAAAATTGCGGATCGAGCTCGGTAATCGTCGCATCAACCAGATCCTGCGATACCTGGTCCAGGCTCGCCTGACCGTTCTTTCCCACATATAGGTACTGTTTGCCTGCCGCGGCCGGATTTTCCAGAGTCAGGATGACATGCTCATGGGTGCGGTCATACAGGCGGGTGGGCTGGAACATTGAGCCATTGGGAGGTTCTAATAAACGACGCGAGTGCGTCGCCGAAGGCAGGTGCGCGCGTCATGTCGATATACCAACCCACCCCTACCATCGAGATTGTCACCATCAACAGGCTGACCACAAGCCCGCTGACCAGACCAAGCCTGAGCCATGGGCTGCGTTGTTCCCGGGCTCGCTGTTGCTGGCGGATTCTTATGATCTTGGAAACATTGGGCATGGTTTTGGTTCCAGTATACCTGGAACTCATTCATCTGAAAAATGATTGGATATGGTTCTTTCCTATTCTGAACCCTATTTAACGGTCTTGTTAACGGATTGAAGTCAGCTCCCTGGCCGATTGGCGTGTCCCATCACTCACCTCACCCATCATCTGGGCAAGCTCGAGTAAACGCTCCTCGCCAGTGACGATTTCCACCTGGGTTTCCGTGCGGTTTTCTTTAATCTGCTTAATCACCCTCAGATGCTGTTCGCCAAAAGCAGCCAGCTGGGGTAAGTGTGTGACGCATAAAACCTGATGCTGTCGGGCTAATTCCCATAAGCTTTTTCCCGACCACTGAACCTACCCGGCCTCCGATGCCCTGGTCGATTTCATCAAAGATCAAGGTGGGCACCCGGTCTGCTTTCGCCAAAACATTCTTAATTGCCAGCATTAAACGCGAAGTTTCACCCCCTGAAGCGATTTTTAACCAGAGGTTTCAACCCTTCTCCAGGGTTTGGAGCGACCAAAAATTCGATATGTTCCAAACCGGTCGAATCAAATGCCACTTTGCGTCCTATCACTCATTGGTACGCCCTCTTCGGATTGGCGCTCAGTGAACTCAACCTTGAATTTCGCCCCGGCCATGGATAGGTCCATCAGCTCTGCTTCCAACGCAGCTTCCAATTTCGTCGCGGCTGCGTGTCGCTGCAAGCTCAGCTGCTCACCCATTTTACCCAGCTTGCTCAACAACCCATTTTCGTCATTTTCCAGCTCCAGGATGCGTTCGGAGGCATGTGTGATCGAATCCAGCTGCTGCTTGGCTTGCTCGACAAACTTGAGGATCGTCGGAATATCCCCACCATATTTCCGCTTCATATTTTGGATCAAGTTCATGCGCTCTTCCACTTGATCCAACCGCTTGGGGTTAAATTCGATCGATTCGATGTACTCCCGCAAATCCGCGGTCAAATCGATCAGCTCGTCCAATGCAGCCTGGGCACGAACACCCAGTTTTTCCTGCTGTGGATCGAGACGGCTAAGATTATTCAACAGTGTGGTTACCTGCCCAAGCAGGTCGGAAACCGTGGGAGATTCAGCGCTGCCTTCGTCCAATAATTGGACTGCCTCCTGGACAGTTGATGAAATCCCTTCGGCATTTGCCAGCCTGGTCCGTTCGGCACGTAGATCCTCTTCCTCACCGTCCTGCAATCGGGCGGTCTCAATCTCATTAATTTGATAGGTGAGAACATCGATGTGCCTGGCTGCATCAGTTTCAGCTTTCCGCAGCTCAGTCAGCTGTTTACGCACCTGCAACAGCTGGGAATAGGCTTTTTGGTACTCCTCCAGCTCCTTTTCGACGTGTGCATAGCTATCTAGTAGTCCCAGGTGCTGGCGGACATGCAGCAGGGATAGGTGCTCCGATTGCCCGTGTACATCCACCAGGTATTCACTCAGCTCGCTAAGGATGTGCGCGTTGACACTTCGCCCGTTCACCCGCGCGATGCTGCGCCCATTGTCCCTGATTTCTCGTCCCAGTGTAAGTATGCCTGATTCATCCTGAAGCTCTTCACGCTCAAGAATTTCCTGCACGGGCTGTCTAACCTCATCCGGTATTTCAAAACTGGCCTCGACCAGCGCCCGCTCTGAACCGGCTCTGACCATGGTTGGGTCAGAGCGGCTACCTAGGATAGCTTCAACTGCGTCGATGATGATAGACTTTCCAGCCCCAGTCTCACCGGTAAAAATGTTCAAGCCGCGGTTAAATTTGAGATCCAGCTGGCTTATGATGGCAAAATTTTCTATGTGTAATTCGTTAAGCATACTAACCGATTCTGATCCCCGCTAAGCGTGTATATAATGCTGAGGTCATTAAAATTGCATAGGCTAAATGCCAGATCAAACCCAGCAAGCTAAAGTTAAAGATGATTTGAAGTCCAAGCGGTATACAGCCGACTATGCCTGCAATCGCTGCCAGGATGTATAAATTTCTCGATCGTCGATGCCGGGTAATGAAGCGCGCGATTTCAGCGATCGCTCCTCCGGCAATGGGAGCCAGGATGATGATAAAGAAACCCAACCGGTATGCGATCATGCTGCCCAAATATGCAAGAATTGCCACAATGAAAAAAATCAGTGGATAATCCAGCCATTTTGCGGTCTCAAAGACCTTCTGCTGGCCTCTGACACATTCCTTGCAGCGATATCCCGTGGGTGTAAGGATGGCGCACCTGGCACAAATGGGTTTCTCGCATTTGTTGCACCGTAGGGAAGTTTCCACATTCGGATGATTGGCACAATACATCTTCGGAGCTTCGACGGTCATACTAAACCTCTAACGATGATTCCCTGCGGAAGGGTTTTGACTCATATGAGGGGTTAAATTACGATAAAAATACCCTGGATCCTGAAAGCGGATAAATTTGACCACATGCGGAGAGGCATACACATACACCCGATCATCATTCGTCAATCCGATAGGTACCTGCCCATCAATGCTGAATACTGCCTGGTGGTCGACGTTTACCGTGATGCTCACCGAAGAACCTTCCGCCAGCACGATCGCTCGATCGAGTGACAGATGCGGGGCAACTGGTACCAGCAATATATTGCGTAACTCGGGCGGTAGGATGGGACCACCTGCTGCCAGTGCATAGGCAGTCGAGCCGGTTGGAGTCGCCGCGATTAAGGCATCGGCAACGTACGTGGTCAGGAAACGTCCATCCACATGGGCGGTTACATGTACGGGTCGGATGATTTGCCCTCGGCTGACAACCACTTCATTCAAGACATCCCACTTTCCCAAGAGCGCATCCGCCCGCCATTGCTCAGCGGTCAACATCATGCGTTTTTCCAGCCAATAATCTCCGTCAATCATGCGTAACAGGAATTCTTCCCATTGATTTTGTGCAATCTCGGTTAGGAAGCCAAACCTGCCCAGATTGATCCCCAGGATGGGAACCTCCGAAGGGCCTCCCAGGTGACCAGCCCGAAGCATGGTTCCATCTCCCCCTAAAGCAATCAGGATATCAAATTCTCCCTGCTTCACCCGCCGGTAAATCGCTTCGTCATATAAAAAGCCATGCTCGGTTTCAATGCCTTTCTTGTTAAGGAAGGCTGCAATGGCAATTGATTCCTTTTCCGTATCTGGTAGGCTTTGAGCGCCAACAATGGCAATCTTGTGGATTGGCTTCTTCTCTTGGGTCATCATGGCTCAATTATATCCTGAGTGACTGATCACAGATCGAACGATACCCGCAATGTTGGCAGCGTTTGCCATCCTGGTGTGAGCGGTCCACCTGAGAGCGACTAGTTCGCCCCTGCATCTCGTGGATAATCGTCTGGATGGATTCTTCCAGCTCGGTCGTATAGTCGATGGCAAAATTCTTATTTGCATAATGGATGATCCCATGGGTTGGGCGCGTTCCATATTCATGCTCGACTAACATACAATATGCAGCCAGCTGGAAGATATGTGAATCAAAAGGGATCGCAGGCGCTTGTCTCGATTTCACCTCAACCGGGATAACTTGTTTTCCCTGGCTCACCAGGTAATCGGGTTTACCGGTCAATCGAAAATTTGGATCATATAACGTTTTCTCGACTTTTCCCCATTGCTTGGAATCAATATAAATTAACCTGCCCCCAGGAATTCCTGCTTGCCGCTTTTGACGGGCAGCCAGCACGAATAAAATTACAGCTATGATCGCAAACAGGATTGCCAGATACAACTCAACCATTAACCCACCATCACATCGATGTATATTTACAGATTAGTCTGGATGATCCATATGATCGCGGCCAGGATTGCCAGCAACAGCGATGCATACGCAATCACTTGCAGACAATTGCTTGCCACCACAACGCGTGAATGCTTTTCGTGAATTTCACTCCCCCCTGCTAATTCCGCTTGATTTTCAGGCTCGTATCCCTGTAGCTGGTACCACCAGGCTCGGTTGCAAAATTGATACGTACCTATCTCGGATGCCCGGATGATTCTCATTCTTTTTGGCTGTAGCCATCCAATCTGGTTTCCAATTCCCGAATGCTATTTTCAAGGCGTTCCTGCCGTAAGCTGAGGGTAAAATCGCCACGCGTCCGTTCAATGATTCCGCGCGCCACATCCGTTAAGCGTCTCAGTCCGCCTGTGATTGCATCCGGATAATCCATGGTTACTAATACTGCATAAATGTCATCCATTTCACCTAACAGGCGAGCAGCTTCCACGGCATTATCTTTGAGCAGCAAATCCAGGATACGGCGGCGTAATTCACCCACTGCTTCCGCCAGACCTTGCAGGTATGTGGCTGGTTCGAGTAATAAGTCCTCTGGATCTGGAAATCCATTCGCGTTAATCATGGCATATACCAGAGCAGCTTCTGCATATTCTTTGAGCGCGTCCTGGGTATAACCAGCATAAAAGAGGTCCGGCAGATCCTTAAGATTATCACGCAAGGATTGGACTAATAGTCTGGCTTCATCAAGATGTTGTTGCGCCAGTGAATTCTCCTCGCGATGCACTGCTCGGATAGCATTGGCACAATGACGGGTAAGCGTGCACGCCTGGGCAAGTGCTCGGTCACGCTCCTCGGTACAGACCTCGAATGAACGGTGGATCTTTTCTGCAATGTCATCCAATTTTTCAGGCATCGATCTCACTCTTTCGGTGGTGTGGGAGGTGTGGGTGGGTGGAAAAGGAAATCTGCCAGTGTGTTTTCACCGGGGATTTTTATCTCCCCAAAGGCAGTTTCGTAGCGTGACAGGTTTTCTGTCAGGGCACGTTGTAATAATTTGGCTCCTAATGGAGACATGACCACACACGTGCATACCCGGGCCGGGGTGACGCCTGGTAGCAGGTGGGCAAAATCAAATACCAATTCTGATGGGGAATGCGCTATGCGCACCACGTTAGCATACTCGGTCCTTAATTCTGGTGGCACCTCCAACGCGGGTGGTGCTGGAGCCATTGGACGGTTCTGAGCAGGGTTTGACATAAGTATTTTTCCTATAGTCGTAGGACTGTGTTTAAAGAATTAAGGTGCGGAGCTGTGCTCCGCACCTTTTTGGATTGTGGATTAGAACGGGATATCACCGCCATCGTCTGCCTGTCCGGCGGCTTCACCTGCAGGAGTGGCACCGCTGTCATCTTCACCTCGCTGGGATAGGAAGCGCACAGTTTGTGCGCTGACTTCGAACGAGGCGCTCTTCGTGCCATCTTGCCGTTCCCAAATTCGGGGGCCACCCGTTCCGGGATCTGTTACCAGGCGGCCTTCAACGAGGACTTTCCTCCCTTTTTTGAGATACTGGTTGCATATTTCTGCTTGTTTCCCCCAGGTGGAAACGCGCACCCAAATCGTTCTCTCAACTTTCTCACCATTGCTGCTGGTAAAGTTATCATTAACAGCCACCGAGAAGTTAGTGACTGCCTGACCCGAGGGTGTATAACGCATCTCTGGGTCTCTGCCAAGATTTCCAACCAATATAATTGTGTGGTAAGACATGTGTGGCTCCTTTCGTTGCAGTGAGCGGTTTGGAATAAGTTCCGGATGAACACCATCCGGGCCAAAGCCTATGGGTCACTCACTGAGCTTTACAGAACAATTGTACTCTTAATTGGAAATAATAAAAGGTCTAAAGAATGGGTGTTCACTCATTCCTGAACTGCAAGCAATAATGGTGGAAAGTGTTGCTCACCCAGGCATTTCCAAGCCCATAGGGAGATAGTCGCTGGTTATCCTGGCACCAAATTTTTTCATCTTTGAGCACATACGCCTCACCAAGTCGACGTGCCAGGTCCCATGCCAGGGGATATATTTTCCCACCTTTCTTGATATTTTTGACGATGATAGTCAGGTAGGCACCAGGTCGCAATATGGGGCGCATTCCAGTATAAATTCGTGTCAGGCGCTCAATAAACTCCTCGTAATCACTGATATTTCCCAGGTCATTCGGGTTGTCAGAATAGAATACATCCAACTCTTCAGCTGACCTTCGATTCTTTTGCGTGGCTGCACCATGTGCATGTAACATGTCCCAATAAGGGGGGGATGTGATCACATAATCGACCGGAGGAATTTGGTGCTCCGCGACGATCTCAGTTACCTGAGATGCATCCCCGGTGATCAGCTCCCACCCTAGCCCAATGCTCGTTGGCCCTTGGCTGCGCACCTCATCGGAAACTACCTGGCGGGCTATCTCGGCATATGTGGGATTAAGCTCTATTCCATACGCATTCCGGCCACAGCGTAATGCTGCTACCAGTGTGCTGCCTGTTCCTGCCATCGGGTCAAAAACCACCTGATTGAGCTTGGTAAAAAAGGTAATGAATTCCATTACCAGGCTCTCAGGGAATTTGGCTGGGTGGCGCAGGACACTTTTTTGCCGGGGGGGTGGGTTATGGATAAACCAGGATTTCTGGAATTTCAGCCATTCCTTCGGTGATAATTCGTTAAGCTTGTTGATCAAGGTGCGTTTAGGCATTGTGTAACGATTCAGTCAGGTGCGATGATTTCGGATTATGGATTCACTTCATAGACAACCAGGTCGGAAAAATTCACAGTCACGGCCTTTTTATTGGCAGAGCGGGCAAACACACCCAACCCCCCTGAACTCAGTGAAGGGTCGTGGATTGAAAACTGGAATTGACCGTTGACAAAAAAACTCATCTCGGATCCCACCGCAGAAATTCCTATCCGCGCTGAGCCAGGCGCACCTGGAGGTACTGAACCACTCAGCATCCACGGTTGCGGAGACGAAGCCTTACCTGCCGTGATCCTGTCCAATCGAACCTGACCATTACAGGAAAGCGAGAAACGATAATAATCAATCGTTGGTGAGACGCGAAACAGCACCCCATATTCATCCAAATCTCTACACAGGCTGGTTTGCGCCGTGATTTCTAGGTAGAAATTAGTAATGATGGGTTCTTCACGTATACTGAATAAATACGCGTTCGTCTCACCAATCGCGATCGCTAGCTCATTCTTTCCCAGGGCTACGCTGCCCGCTTCTGATTGGCTTGACGTCCAGGTATTCGGGTCGCTAAAATCGTCTTCAAACAAGATTTTTCCGGTTTTAGGTCGCATATCCGCGGTTGGGGTGACGATTGGGGTGGGGAATGCGGTGGGTGTTGCTGTGGGTGGGAACCACACAATTGTCGGGGTAACGGTAACCGTCGGAGGTTGCAGCGTCTCGGTGGGTAAAACGACGATCGTTGGAGCAACAGTGCACGCGCTACTCAAAAGGATCAGCATACAAAAGCAAAACAGACTTTTCATGCGCCCATCAAAATAAAAAGGTGGATCAGGCTTGAAATCCTAATCATAAACAATAAATGTAGAGAATTATCATAAAGGTGTTGTACAATTGGTGTGGTCATTCTAGCACATTGTAATAGAATACTGCAAACCAATCCCAATCCGCTGCAATAAGGAGAAGTTATGCGCAAAAAAGCCATCCTCATCACGGGTGCATCCGGCGAAATCGGTCAGGCACTTGTAAAAAGCCTGGCCAGGCAGAATGAAATGCCCATTCTCACGCTTGATATCGCCCCCCTTCCCGCTGATGTTCACGCCTTGGTCACCCCATTACAAGGTGATATTATGGATAAATCGTTACTTTCCCGCTTGGTCAGCGAATACGAGATCGATACAATATATCATCTGGCAGCTCTGCTTTCAACCCGGGCAGAGTTTTCACCCGAGGCTGCCCATAAAGTCAATGTGGAAGGGACGTTGGGATTGCTTACTCTTGCCGCTGAACAGTCTGAATGGCGTGATGAGCCGGTAAAATTCTTCTTTCCCAGCTCGATCGCAGCCTATGGATTGCCAGATATGGAGACCAAGATGGCTTACACCCGGGTGCGTGAATGGGAGTGGAATAACCCGCGCACAATGTATGGCTGCAACAAGCTCTACTGTGAACAATTGGGGATCTACTACAGCAAATATTACCGTCAGCTGGCAGCTGACCTACCCGTCATGCTAGATTTTCGCTGCTTACGCTTCCCTGGCTTGATCAGTGCTTTTACCGTACCAAGCGGTGGCACCAGCGACTATGGCCCTGAGATGTTGCATTATGCCGCCCAAAAGAAACCTTATGCATGTTTTGTGCGTGAAGATGTGCGCATTCCATTCATGGTTATGCCAGATGCGGTTAAATCCATCCTGATGCTCACCAGTGCACCGAGATCAGGTTTAAAACATTCGGTCTACAATGTGACCAGTTTTAGTCTCTCGGCGGCTGAATTTAGGGAGTGGGTCATAAAATTCTTCCCTGATGCGCAGATCACCTTCCAGCCGGATCTAAAACGCCAGGCAATCGTGGACACATGGCCGGCCGATTTGGATGACAGTGCCGCCAAACGCAATTGGAGCTGGTTACCAGACTATGACATTCAGCGTTCATTTGCTGAGTATCTGGTACCAAATATTCGCAACATGTACAATGGAAAATGACGTGATCATTTTCTTTAATTCATTATTACAACCAATAGACATTCCAAGATAACGATGACTGGTGATCAATTCCTCCCAGAACCGATCAAGACCTGGTAATAATGGCCGAACAACGCATTCGGAATGTACACCGCTACCAGGAGGGGCAGGTTTTTCCCATGAGTGAGCTGGGACCTTTCAATGCGTATTACCCTAAAGCGTTCCTGCCTGCTTCTATCTGGCAAAAAGCAATTGACGCCTGTCAATATGCTCGTCAAATGCGTAATTGGTCAGTCGCAGATGAGTTACGCCTTCAGATTTCATACTAGGGAGGAAATTAATGCATTCAGGAGAATGCTTATAGATGAAACTTCGGTGAGCAAGTAATTACTTTTTCACAACTATTAATTTGGAGCAGGAGTCCCTATGACTGAACTTCTAAAAATTGGTTATATCGGTCTTGGTTTAATGGGAAAATCGATCGCCCGTAATATCCTGCATGCTGGATTTCCCCTGGTAGTCCATAATCGCAGTCAATTTGCAGTTACCGAGCTGGTCGGTGAAGGTGCTCGATCTGCGACCTCACCCGCTGAACTGGCTGCCCAGGTGGATGTGGTTTTTACCAACCTGCCAGATACTCCGGATGTTGAACTGGTGGCCCTCGGTGAAAATGGGATCATCTTGGGGGCACATCCCGGCCTCGTTTATGTGGATAATTCGACCATAAAACCAGCTACGGCGCGTGATATTGCCTCCGTTTTTGCTACCAAGGGTGTTCAATGCCTGGACGCACCAGTTAGTGGTGGTGATATCGGTGCCCGCCAGGGAACCCTGGCAATCATGGTTGGAGGTCCCGCAGCTGCTTTAGAAATCGTACGTCCTGTCTTTGCTGCCATGGGAAAAACTGTCACCCATGTCGGTGATTCGGGGGCAGGTCAGATCGCCAAAGCCGCCAATCAGATCATGGTCGCGGCTCAGATGGTGGCGATGGGCGAACTGTTGATCTTCTCCAAGAAAGCTGGCGCTGACCCGCAAAAAGTGATAGAAGCCATCAAATCAGGGGCGGCTCAATGTTGGACTTTGGATGTCAAACCCCCGCGTCTTTTCTCGGGTAACCGCTCTCCAGGTTTTAAAGCCCACATGCAAGCTAAGGACCTGAACATTATTATGGAAACTGCCCGTCAGTACGGAATTCCATTACCTTCCACGGCGGTAGATGCCCAGCTTTTCAACGCCATGCTGGAAATGGATATGGGTGAGCTGGATAATTCTGCAGTGCTGGGGGTCATCGAATCCCTGGCGAATACGAAATTGCTCGAATGAGCACACGCCTAAAATCATTCTTCGGTAGATTTTCCTGGGCATCCGGGAGCGATTATTTATTAATCACCCTCGGTGCTTTGCTACAAGCCCTTTCGATTCGCCTTTTCCTCGTCCCCGGTCATCTGGTCAATGGAGGTGTCAGCGGTTTAGCACAGCTGATCAACTTTTACACTGGATTTCCCATCGGTGTCATGATCCTGATTGGAAACGTCCCCCTGTTGATCCTGGGATGGCGTCACCTGGGAGGTAAGCGATTTGCCATCCGCACAGCTTTTGCCGTGGTCATGGTTTCATTATTCACCGATGGTCTGGTTTTCTTTTTGCCTAAGGAAGGTATATCTACCGACCTGGTGCTCACCACCTTGTATGGAGGCGTGATCAGCGGTATTGGTTATGGGTTGGTCTACCGGGGGCATGGAACGAGTGGTGGCACCGATATCCTCGTCCGGATCATCACAAATTGGCGCAGCATCCCCATTTCTCAAAGTTACCTGATCACCGATTCGCTCATTATGCTGCTTGGTGGACTGGCATATAGCTGGCGAAATGCCTTATATGCAATCATTATGTTATTTATCAGTGGGATTGCAGCGGAAGTAACCACGGAAGGACCCAACGTAGTGCGCACCGCCTTCATCATCACCACTCAACCTGATCATGTATCCCATTCGATACTGACGGATTTGGAACGTGGGGTGACTTCAATTAACGCCACTGGTGCTTATACAGGAACAGAAAGATGTATGCTTTATTGTGTCATCAATCGTTCAGAAGTCAGCGTGCTAAAAAGTCTGGTGCGTGAAATTGATCCAGGTGCATTCATTGTGATTGGTCAGGCGCATGAAGTCTTGGGTGAGGGTTTTCGGCCTCTTCGCTAATATAGTGTAGTACCTCAGATAATATCAGTGTATCAGTGATGGGTTATGGTTAAATGGTTTATTGTTGTTTTGTCAACCTGTAAACGTGCAACGTTTAAACACTTTGTGCGTATATAGGATCAGATAACCATACAGGAGTACCACGTGAATATCCTAGAGCCTGAAGTCCTCGACCGGGTTCATCAAGGTAATGAAGACGCTTTCACCCAGCTGGTTGAGACTTATCAGAAACCAGTGTACAACCTGTGTTATCGCATGCTGGGCGATCCAGATGAAGCAGAGGATGCATCTCAAGAGACATTCCTGCGGGTGTATAAAAACATTAAGCACTATGATGCGAAACGTCCTTTCACCACATGGCTGTTATCGATTGCAGCCCATCATTGCATCGACCAGCTACGTAAGCGGCGGATGATCGTCATCTCGATGGACAGTACACCCTATCTCGACCCACCGGATGGATTACCCGGCCCCGAAGCTTCTTTTTACAATCATGAGGATCAAAAACGAGTGCAGATTTTGTTAAAAACACTATCTCCACATGATCGAGCAGCCGTGATCATGTATTATTGGTACGATTTTTCATACGATGAGATCGCAAAAAGCCTTTCATTATCCTCAAGTGCGGTTAAAAGCCGCCTTCATCGCGCCAGACTGACCATGGCACAATCATGGTCGAATCAAAAAGGGAGTAATTTTGTCCCGGAAAGGAAACCGCATAAATCATCAGCCTTTTAGAGAGTTGCTGGGATCTGAAGAGCCGCTATCTGCTGAGAAAAGCCAGGCTCTACAAGATCACCTGAGTACGTGCAATTCCTGTAACCAGTTCGAAACTGCCTTGAGGGAAGTGGAATTTGCCATCCGAAAGGTTACCCAAGTTGAGCCTGCTTCGGGTTTCACAGCCCGCTGGCAAGAAAATCTGGTCGAATACCAGTCGCATCAACAATCACGTTGGGGCTGGGTATCTATCGCTGCCACATCGCTGATTGCTACCGGATTACTGGTCTTATTGATTTCCCAACTCTGGTCACTGATTGAGGCACCTGGTCCTTATTTAGCGGTGTGGCTTAATCGCCTGGTAGGCCTCGCATCCCTGTACTATATGATACGCAATGTTACCAGCTCGTATTCCTGGTCGCTTCCTCTATACACATTCATTGGGATGTTCTTTTTAGTCGGTATCATCAGTTTCATGAGCGTGCTCTGGCTGACAGCATACCGAAAATTTAGTCTGGCTCGGAGGGTGGTATGAAACAATTTAATCAGAAATTGGTCTCAGCGATTATCATTACAATCCTGCTCTTGGGATTATTCCCCGCTACAGCTTTTGCTGCTTCACAGAATTATGTAGTCATCGGGAACAGCTACACACTGCAGAGTGGGCAAACCCTGAATGATGATTTGTTTATCCTGGGTGGTACTGTAAATTTGATGAGTGGCTCAAATATCAATGGAAACGTGCTCATCATTGGTGGAAGCGTTCAGGCAGCCGGTGCCGTCAATGGTGATTTCACCGTCCTTGGTGGGACTGTAAATCTGGCTGGGACATTTACCCTGAGTGGAAACCTTACCAGCGCTGGAACGGTGGTTAATCGCGACCCTTCTGCTCAGATCAGAGGACAGGTCAACACTAACAATAACACTCCTTATGTCCTCCTCCCCGGAGGGGTTCATTTCCCCACTTTGAACACTAGCGTCGACCCATTCTTTAAAGTTGTCGGCTTCTTCCTGCGATTATTCCTGTGGACTTTGGCTGCCATGCTGGCAGCGATGTTCATCCCTGCGCATATGTCACGTGTTTCCCAAACAGCTCTCTCGCAGCCACTAATTTCTGGAGGCATGGGTATCCTTACAGTTATTATCCTGCCCATCATCCTGGTTCTACTGGCGATAACCATCTGCCTGATTCCAGTTTCATTACTTGGTGTATTTCTACTGGTGCTTGCCTGGGTATTTGGACTGATTGCAATCGGTCTTGAGATCGGAAAGCGCATCAGCGCCGCGTTCAAAAAGGAATGGCACCCAGCTATTGCGGCAGGCTTGGGCACTTTGGTATTGATGACCATTCTGAGTGGACTGGAAGTAATCATCCCCTGCCTTGGCTGGATCCCCAAAGCCCTGGTTGGTTTGTGGGGCCTGGGAGCGGTCCTGCTGACTCAATTTGGGAGGAAACCATATAGCAGTAGCACAAGTTTACCCCAAAGCTCCAATGGAGATCTTCTTCCTTCTTAATTAGAATATGTAATATCGATCGTACTTTTATTTATAAATAAGATCAAGGGGCTGTCAAAAAAAGTCACAATATTGGGAATAATATTCTAAAACGTAGTGGCGTAGGGGTGGGATTTGAACGAATGGCACTAGAAAAAATTCCCCTACGCCCACGTAGTACACCTTCGGTTAAAGCGCAGGGATAATCAATTATGGTATTTTCGGAATTCCACCTCTCCGGTCAAAAGCTGACCGGACTAGCCGCGCTTCTACTTTTGAGACAGCTCATTATTTTAGAACGATATGAAGCATCGCCCCCAGTAGAATCCCTATTTGACCCAAATGATAGGTCGTCATCACCCGTAACCGGGCGTGGGAGAGTGGATTGATAAACCGGTCCCAGGCCAGCATCGAATCGGATGCGAAAAATAATAATGCACCCAGGCTAACCAGCAAAGCTGGAACCGTAAGCCATCCTGGTCGCGTCCACGTCATCAGTGCAGAATAGACCATCATGCTGATCACCAGTGAATAAATTAGCACCGGGATTTTTAATGCTGTCTTCCCCTTTTCATTCAAGCCACTGGCTAATTTTGGGTATAACCAAAAGAGATAAGCACCCAGCAGAATGACTACGGCTCCACCCCATAAATTAATATAAGGTGCGGCATTATTTAGCCCGATTACATAAAACACATGCCCCGCCAGGAACGCAAGTAGCCCAAATATAAACAGGTCTCGTGGGATCATCAGGAACACATCCCCCATCAGGCAAAATATTGCCCCCAGCGTAAACCAGAGTATCGAGCCACCCAAACCAACGCTTTGCCACATCCACCAAAGTAAAGCCAGCATTGTGGCGGGTTTGGCAATATATTCTAGCGGTTTTATTTTCTTCTCTGCCGCAATCCATTCCAATATTGCGAATATCAATACGACAATCATCGGGTAATACGACATGCTCTGCCTCCCCAACTAGGAATTGAACATCTGCTTGACCATTTTTTCATCATCCCGCCAGTTTTTCCGCACTTTCACCCGTAAGAGCAGGTACACTTTCTTGCCATTCATAGCTTCGATTTCCTTGCGGGCTGCCATCCCAATTTTCTTCAGCATCTGGCCATTCTGACCGATCACGATTCCTTTGTGCGACTCACGCTCCACAAAAATGGTTGCTTCGATATATACACCCTGTTCATTTCGTTCGGTATACTCGTCAATCCTGACTACCACACCATGGGGCACCTCGTATCGCAGGTTATTCAGGCACGCCTCCCGGATCAGATCTGCCGTGATGTCGCGTTCAAATAAATCTGTCACCTGCTCTTCAGGGTAAAATGGCTCTCCCTCTGGTAGATGAGCAACGACAATTTGGAGCAAAGCCTCCCTGTTATCCCCTCGCGAGGCAGAGATAGTAATTAAAGTTCCACCAGGAATCAGGCTCTGATAGACTTGGCGTAATTCAGGTAGCTTTCCAGATTGCACCAGGTCAATTTTATTCAGCACCATCAGTACTTTGTCCGGTCTATGCAGCGTGGCAAGCATATCGCTCAGCAACCTATCCTCATCGGTTGGCATCTGGCTGGCATCCACCATGAATAAGACCAGGTCACAATGCTCTAGGGCTGAGCGGGCTTCATCATTCATACTTTCACCAAACTTGCTATGCGGTTTGTGCACCCCTGGGGTATCGATAAATATTACCTGGTATTCGTTGGTAGTTAAGATGCCTTCTTGCCGTCTGCGCGTGGTTTGCGGGCGCGGAGATACGGCTGCCACTTTCTGGCCAATCAAGGCATTGATCAGAGTCGATTTGCCAACATTCGGACGACCCATCACAGCTACGAATCCGGCCTTAAAGTTTGTTGCATGATTATCCATAATCGAATTCTAACAGGATAAGATAGCCTTGTGAACAGGGAAACTCGGGTAAATTATCATAAAGGTTCATCAACTGTTAATCCAGGTTCCTTGACCTATTCAAGACAAATGATATAATATTCGTTTGCGTGTTTGCCCTGTGCGATAATTTTGGATAAAATGGACAATGAATTAGGGATATAAAAATTTCAAAGCGTGATGGAACGGTTTTCATCACGCCTTATTTGTTGTTCACAACATATTTTCTTCAGCGAAAAATCGTTGAACTAGGAGAGATATATGGCACCTAAACTGCCTACCAAGTCCTATGCTCGGATTACTATCGACCTGAAGCTACCGGACTTGATCGAAGTTCAGCTTGAATCCTTTGAGCGCTTAAAAAAAGAAGGTCTGGCTGATCTCTTCCATGAAATATCACCCATCGAATCATATAACAAGGGGATGAAACTGTATTTCCCCTCGCGTACACCTGAGTCAGATCAATGGGAGCTCACCTATAAGTTCGGTGAGCCAAAACATTCTCTTGAAGAATGTGTCGAGCGAGACCTGACTTACGCCAGCCCACTTTACGTTTCAGTCCTACTCGCCGGACCCGAAGTCCAGCAGCCGATCAAGCAGGATATCTTTCTGGGTGATTTCCCTGAGATGACTGAAAAAGGTACCTTTATTATCAACGGTACCGAGCGCGTGGTTGTTTCACAATTAATTCGTTCACCCGGCGTATACTTCGAAGCTCCAATTGACCGTTCGACCGGACGTCTTTTGGCAGTTGCCAAGCTGATCCCCGATCGCGGTGCCTGGATGGAATTCGAGACCCGCAAAAGCGACTACCTCACCCTGCGGTTTAACCGCAAGCGCACCGTCCCTATCACGATCTTTTTACGTGCTTTGGCCGCTGTAAATGATGGTCTGCCTGATTCCCCTCTCAATACTGGCACCGACGAGGAATTATTATCACTATTTCAAGATGTGGATAATAACCCCGATCGCATGTTTATACCTTCTTCCTTCGCCCAGGAGCCTCAATGGGATATAACCAGCAAGCAAACGATCTCTGAGGCAGCTTTGTTGGAATTCTTTAAGCGTATGCGACCAGGTGACCCAGCCACCCTTGATAATGCACGTGGTTTCCTGCAGGAGCAATTGTTCGACCAGCGCCATTACGATCTTGAACGAGTGGGCCGCTACAAGCTCAATCAGAAACTGGATTTGCATGACCGCGTGCCCATCACACACCGCATGATCACCAAATGGGACATCGTTCGCCTTGTTCGCCGTATGATCATGATCAACAATGGCACCCAGGCACCTGATGATATCGATCACCTGGGTAACCGCCGTGCCAAAACAGTTGGCGAGCTGATTCAAAACAAGCTACGTATCGGGTTACGCCGTATGGAGCGGGTGATCAAGGAACGTATGTCGATCCGTGACCAGGATCAGCTAACCCCGATTACTTTGATCAATATTCGACCTGTCGTGGCTGCCTTGCGTGAATTCTTCGGCTCAAGCCAGCTATCTCAATTCATGGATCAAACCAATCCATTGGCAGAGTTGCGTCACAAGCGCACCCTCTCCGCCCTTGGTCCTGGAGGTCTGCGTCGTGAGCGTGCCGGCTTTGATGTCCGTGATGTCCACCACTCACACTATGGCCGTATCTGCCCTATCGAAACCCCAGAAGGCCCGAACATCGGTCTGATCGGTCGATTGGCTTCATTTGCGCGTGTAAATGAATACGGTTTCATCGAAACTCCATACCGGCGGGTGCGTAAATCAATCTCACCCACCGATGCGCGTTTGGTGGGTCGCTTATTGCGCGAAGATGTGAAGCATCCCGATACGAGTAAAGTGGTTGCTAAAAATGGCGAGCGGGTTACATTAGACCTGGCAGAAAAGATCAAGAAACTCAAGCTGAAAGAGATTCTGGTAATCCCATTCGTAACCGAGGAAACGGAATATCTCTCCGCCGATGTTGAGGACCGCTTTGTCATCGCCCAGGCTAATACACCCTTGAATGAATACAGTGAGTTTGTCCTCACAAGCATTTCATCCCGTCACTATTCCGATTTCATCTTCGCCACCAGTGACAATATCGATTATATGGATGTTGCCCCGCACCAGATCGTGGGAATCAGTGCTGCTTTGATCCCATTCCTGGAGCATGATGATGCTAACCGTGCCTTGATGGGCTCGAACATGCAGACCCAGGCAGTCCCATTATTGAACCCTGATGTCCCTGCCGTCTCAACCGGGATGGAATATCACGCCGCCATGGATTCTGGCCAGGTAGTGATAGCGGAAGAGGATGGCGAAGTCACTTCGGTGACAGGGAATAAAATCGTTATCCACACCCCGAAGAGTGACCACATCTACCAATTGCGCAAGTACCAGCGCTCGAACCAATCCACCTGCATCGACCAGCGCCCAGCCGTGGTCAAAGGGCAGCGCATCAAAAAAGGGGAAGTGATTGCAGACTCATCCTCCACCGAAAATGGTGAGCTGGCTTTGGGTCAGAATGTTGTCGTTGCTTTCTTATCCTGGGAAGGCGCTAATTTCGAAGATGCCATCGTCATTTCCGAACGATTGGTTCAGGAAGACCGCTTCACTTCAGTTCACATCGAGAAGTATGAAGTCGAATCGCGCGACACCCGCCTGGGTCCGGAAGAGATCACACGCGATATTCCCAATGTTGGCGAAGAGGCAATCAAGGACCTCGATGAGACCGGAATCATTCGCATCGGGGCTGAAGTTGGTCCGAACGACATCCTGGTGGGTAAAATCTCGCCCAAGGGTGAAAAAGAGCTGACCCCCGAGGAGCGTTTACTACGGGCAATTTTCGGCGAAAAATCCCGCGATGTAAAAGATACTTCACTGCGTATGCCCCACGGTGAGCGTGGTAAAGTAGTCGATGTGAAAGTATTTACCCGTGAGGATAATACTGATCTGGCAGCTGGTGTAGACATGATGGTGCGTGTATCGGTTGCCCAGCGCCGCAAGATCACCGCAGGCGATAAGATGGCTGGACGCCACGGCAATAAGGGTGTGGTTTCGAGTGTCGTTGCCGAGGAAGATATGCCCTTCCTAGAGGATGGCACTCCTGTAGATATCATCCTGAACCCAACTGGTGTTCCTGGTCGTATGAACCTCGGTCAGGTGCTAGAGACGCACCTGGGATGGGCTTCAAGCCGACTGGGTTTCCGCGCCATTACGCCAGTATTTGATGGTGCTACTGAATACGAGATCGATGCTGAGCTTGCCCGTGCTTGGTTAATTGACCAGGCCTGGAAAGAAGTTGGTCTCAAAGCCTGGGAACAGCTCAACCAAACTGAACATGATCCTAGCCAATATGAGGATGATAATGAAGTCCGTAACCTGTATCTGGAGGATTGGCTGGGTGATCTTGGGTATGATGTGTCCTTGTTCAAGTCGGATTATTACTATGCGCGGCGATCCGTGTTGCGCGAGTGGCTGCGCGTCTATGGTTACGATCCCGATCTGGTGATCCCTTCGGAAGGCATCGTAGGTCATGCTTCCCAGCAGGAGAAAATGGATAGTTATACCTTGAGTACTTGCCTTCGCCTGTGGCTGGATCAGGAAGGTGTAGATGTATCGAAGGTCAAAGATGAGGCGTTAGCCGGCCAGGCTGAAAAATTTGCCCTGG
>CAVUOY010000010.1:0-183766 GCA_963743215.1 uncultured Chloroflexia bacterium | reverse complement strand
TAGAACATATGTGCTATAATTGAAGATGATTTCCTATATGAAATTCAATCTGATCATCTTCATATCGGTTGGTTTTGACCGATACAGTGCTTTTCTGTATCGGTTGGTTTGACGATACAAGTGTACTTCTTTACCAGTCGCTCTACACTGGTATAGGACGCATTCATTATTTGATGGTTTGACTTAATCAATGCGTCCGTATATCGATCAGTGCTCTTCTGTAACGGTTGTTTGGTGCTCTTCCATACCGGTGCGGTCGTTCTTTACCGGTATGGTCTTTATCGATAGTATTATGATTGTTTTCTGTTCAATCATTCTATGCGCCTACCCGCCCACAACAATTACACATTCATTAGATCAAGCTCATATCTCATAACTGGCACCGTAAAAATAATAATTGAATGCTTTTGAATTATTGAGGGACAAATCATTTCTGCTAATCACTAATCACTAATTACTAACCTGTCCGGTTTGTTTTCTACCGGATCACTAATCCCTGATAGCAAAAAGCATCTTCTCAATTCGGGTATTATAATCACCCCCATGTCCAACCATCTGTTGCATGAAAACTCACCCTACCTGTTGCAGCATGCCGATAACCCCGTCGATTGGTATCCGTGGGGTTCCGAAGCACTCGAAAAAGCCTACCGAGAAGATAAACCCATCTTCCTGAGTATCGGCTATGCAGCCTGTCATTGGTGCCATGTGATGGCGCACGAGTCGTTCGAGGACCCCAACACAGCTGCTATGATGAATGCCAGTTTTATATGCATCAAGGTTGACCGGGAGGAACGCCCCGACCTGGACAGCATTTACATGAACTTTGTGGTCGCCACCACAGGTGCGGGTGGGTGGCCGATGAGTGTTTTTCTTACCCCTGAAGGCAAGCCTTTCTATGCTGGAACCTATTTTCCACCTGTTCGCAGCCATAACTTGCCCGCCTTCCGAGAAGTGCTTGAAACCGTCGCCAGGCTGTGGCATACGGACCGAGAAGCAATCCTATCCAGCAGTGAGGGTCTCACCCAAAACCTGGTCGCTCAATTAGACCTTCGTCCTAAAGCCGGAGAGCTCACCCAAGACTTACTTGAGCAAGCTATAAAGACCATCACCCAAGGCTATGATTGGCAGAATGGTGGCTGGGGAGGCGCACCTAAGTTCCCCCAACCCATGCTGATCGAATTCTTATTACGCCAGAGGTCACGCGGTGATAAAGCCAGCCTGGAGATGGCCTTACATGCCTTGCGCTCCATGGCTCAGGGTGGAATGTATGATGTATTGGGTGGTGGTTTCGCTCGCTACAGTGTAGACCCAACCTGGCTTGTCCCGCATTTCGAGAAGATGTTGTACGATAATGCCCAGCTGGCGCTGGTCTACCTGCATAGCTATCAGATTACAGGTGAATCCTTCTTTCGTGATGTGTGCGAGTCCACGCTGGACTTTGTCTTACGCGAGATGACTCACCCTAATGGCGGCTTCTACAGCAGCCTGGACGCCGATTCGGAGGCTGAGGAGGGAAAATATTACTTATGGGCCTTGGATGAGATCCGCACTATCCTGGAAAACCCTGAAGATGTTAACCTTTTAATGGCAGCTTATGGAATAAGCCAGAGTGGAAATTTCGAAGGGAAAAATATCCTGCACCGTGCCCTGACAGACGACCAGCTCTCCCTGCAATTTCACCTTGACCAGCAGATTATCCCAGAAAAGTTATCCGGCATGCGAAAACGACTTCTTGAAGCGCGCTCAGCCCGGGTCCGCCCCGGCACAGATGACAAGGTGCTTGTTTCGTGGAATGCGCTCATGTTGATGGCTTTTGCAGAAGCAGGACGGGCACTTGATCGGCAAGACTATCTAGCGGCGGCAGTCAAGAATGCGAATTTCATGCTCGAGTATATGTTCATTGGCAATCAGCTGCGGCGCTCCTGGCGCGGAGGGGTAGCTTTGCATAACGCCTTCCTGGAGGATTATGCTGGGTTGGGGCTGGCATTACTTTCGCTCTACCAGGCTGACCCCGAGCCACATTGGTACCAGGTTAGTATGAAATTGCTCGAACAAATCCTTCAGCATTTTAAGCACCCAGTAATCGGCTTCTTCGACACACCTGATGACCATGAAACCTTGCTCTACCGCCCTAAGGATTTGCAGGATAATGCCACTCCATCTGGTAATGCCCTGGCTGCCATGTTGCTACTGAAGCTTGCCACCTACGAGGGTCGTTCCGATTGGCGCAGTTTTGCAGAAGAGATGCTCTCCTCCAACCTGGAAATGATGCCGCGCTACCCTTCGGCGTTCGCACAATGGTGGTGTGCAGCTGATTTTGCCCTGGGACCAGTCCACGAGGTTGCAATTTTAGGCGACCTGACAAACCCTGCCACGCAAAGCCTGCTTCAGCCGCTTTGGCATTCCTATCACCCGCGATTGGTCCTTGCATCATCAGGATACCCGATCCAGGCTGGCTCACCGGCATTATTGAGCGCGCGTCCTCTACTGAATAGTCGACCCACTGCTTATATCTGCCAGGGGTTCGTTTGCCTGCAGCCGGTGAATAACCCGGGGGAAATGCTGGCGCAATTACTGAAGTAAATTTAAGGGTCGTCGAATGAACAGGTAACCAGAAGAAAACCAGTCTTAATTAGGCTAGAAAATGTCAGTAAGCGGGAAAAACAACTCGTCTTTACCCAAAAAAATCTTCCATGAGCTAAGGAATTCCCTGACCTTCGGACAAAACATCGGACAATTAGTAAAAATAACTGTCATTGCGAAGGTCGGGTGCTCTTCCCGACCTGTGGCAATCTGCTCTTTGCTTGTTATTGTGTCCGATATATCCTTTACAATCGTCTTTTTTCGCCAATGTCCGAACTTTCGTCCGAACCTAGAATTCCATATTGACAATTGATTAAACCGGTATATATTGTTTACTAGATCATCTCTGCAAATAGATCAATCCATCGGGGCCAATTCGGATTTCGCTGCCACTCCACAACCCAAGGTATATGGGATTAATTGAGAGTGAATATATCATCGGCCGTATACGTCGATACGTAATGCCATCGGGAGGGATTCGATGAAAAAAGGCATTAAGATTACTCTGATTGCGCTGGTGGTCGTCATCTTTATTGCCGCTGCAGGTTTACTCATCATGACCCGCAACAATGCCATCAGCATGGTAAACAACCCGATTGAAACCCGCAACCCGGTCTCTGAATCACCGGTTGATTACGGCCTTCCATATGAGGTTGTAAGCGTAGTCACATCGGATGGGTTCCACCTGGCTGGATGGTTCGTTCCATCTCAGAATGGAGCCGTGATTATCGCCCAGCATGGGTTGCGTGGCGGGCGCAACAACATGTTATATGATGCTGAGTTGCTGTATCGGCATGGCTACGGTGTGCTTCTATCCAGCTTCCGCGCTCACGATGTGAATGAGGGCACGCTGGTCACTTTTGGTAAATACGAGGTAAGGGACATGCAAGCCTGGTACCAGTACCTGCTAACCCGCTCCGATATAGATCCAGACAGGATCGGCATCTTGGGAGAGTCGATGGGTGGTATGGTCTCTATTCTCTATACTGCTCAAAATTCCAATATCCGTGCCCTGGCGGTGCACAGTGCGTTTTCATCTCTGGATGCAGCTGCCGCCAAGGCTGTTGAGCACTATACTGGCTTGCCTCCATTCCCATTTGCTCCCCTGATAGTCTGGTGGGGTGAGCAAATTGCCGGGTTTGACTCATCCGAGATTGATGCAACCAAATGGATCGGTCAGATCAGCCCACGACCAGTGTTCATCATGATGGGCGGTCAGGATGATCACATCCCCGCGGAGAGTGGCCAATGGCTGTATGATGCTGCCGATGAGCCGAAGGAGCTTTGGTACGTTCCGCAGGCCGGGCATCATGGATTGCCTGAAATAGCACCGGAAGAGTACGAAAAACGTATTAGCGAATTCTATGACAGGTATCTGTTGGGAGAATAAATGTATCCGAAAGCGGGTGAATAAGTAGGATTCAGCTTAATCAGGGCTAATTGTCCGACATTTGCTCGTATTCCAAGAACTCATATGCTCTTTCTTCCCGAAACCCCAACTTGCGGGCAACGCGGGCGGAAGAAGGATTATCTACATCACAAGACCAATAGGCGTGGTAGCCGCGTTGCTCCAGAGCTTCGATCAGGTATGCGACTGTGATGGGGGCGTAGCCCATGCCGCGGTAAGGTTCATGGGTAATAGCCCCAATCTCAGCATACGGAGCACCTAAAGAAGAAGCATAAACCTCGACAATGATCTCATCCCCATGCATCAGACAGAATCCAAGGCCATTCTGCAGGAAATTTTCTAGGCTACCGCAGTAAAAGCCCATGTCATCACGCCACTCGCAACGATCGAGCAAGTTACGATCAATAGCACGTATCTCGAAACCTGCAGGAAGTCTTCTGCGGTAATCAGCCAGTATAAGCGAGTGCGGATCGTAATCGAAGAATTCCAATCTTGGGTTGGACCGATACCCACCAGGCGCAGGCGGATCGTTGCGTGATCGAATCAACCAGACTATTCCATTATGCCTGAAGTAATCGATTGCGTCGGTTAGGAACGATTGGCTTATTTTGGAGCTGGCATAGGTTAACCTGGCTTCTGTTCGCAGCAAGCACTGGGTGGGGTTGGGCATACTGTCCACCAATGCACGTCCAGCCTGGCGCCCGCGAAACACTGCCCACAGCGAGGGGTTATTTGGCACATACGGGTCGAATAATGCAGGCAGACGCGGGTGATTAGTCGGACATTCAATCATAATGGGTATGATAATTTTATCAGTAATTATCAGGGAGAGTTTGGAAAACTTCAGAAAAGGAACGGAATAAACCGCTTGGTGAGCTGCATGTATTTGGCATATCCTTCTCCAAAATTATGCAGGTTCTCGCGTTCTTCAAAAAGCCCTGTGAGATATAATGCCAGGCTTGCCAGGATCAGCAGCAATATAGATATAAACCCAATTTGCTTCATGAATACCCCCAACGTGAAGCATAACAGCGAGGCATATAACGGATGTCGAATATATCGATAAGGTCCATTGGTGACTAGATGAGTGGTTTTTTCAAGTGCCAGGCGGCTGGCATCCTCGATGGAGGCATCCGTCTGGCCGAACTTATGCAGGCTATAAAAAGCATGCACTGCCATAAAAGCCGAATTCACTAATAATGTCCAGGAGATAATCTGTGATAGGGAAAATGGTTGGACAAACCAGAAAGGTGCATTCAATACTACTAAACCCAGTATGGCTTCAAATGCGAAGAACCTGGGAAAACCGTGCGAAAATGGTTTAGTTAAAGATTGGAGTGAGAGCAGGAAGAATCCAAATGAGCCGATCAGAAAGAGAATAGTTTCAAGCATTCAGAGATACGTCTGTTTTTAGCGAACCGATTCCTGTATCAGACGGTACGCCAAACTGGAATATTTCTCCTTGAATTCTTCAGCTTGCCCAATAGGCTGGAAAAGCTCGAAGGTCTCAAGGATTTGTTCCTGCTTTTCGACGCTGATGAGGCGATCTGCCATAGGGAAGAGGATACCGTCTTCTTTTTTGATATGTTGGCGCAGTAGCTTCACGTAATCCAACCCGCATTGGCCCACAAGCTGGCGGGCTTGGACGTCTCCACCCTGGAGCCGTTCGGTTAACTGCCGCATTTTCTGAGTCAGCTTACGCCCTTCTTCATGCTCAGCTAGCAAGACAGCAATCGGACCCGAATCCTGGGGTAATCCATTCTCGATCAATGCTGGAAATAAAACTGCCTCTTCTTTACGGTTATGGCAGTTCTCGGCGTAGTCTCTAATAAAAACTGATGTTCCAATGAAGAAGCGTAAATAAACATCTTCACCGCGAATAAGGCGATCAGATGCCCGTTCAAGGGCGGATAACACACGCTCGATGACCCGATGTTCCTCCATCAGGATTTCCGTTGGTTTCATCGCGCTACCTCCAATACGATCCGACTGGACAGGTAAATGATATCTAAGTTGAAGGATAGACCCAACCAGTCACTTTCAATCAATATTATCCGATGCATATATTTTAACTTTGGATTTTAAGATAAGAGCATACACTTTCGTTGGGTTTATATCGACCCGCTCAGCAGTAATAAATTCAGATCAGCTTGTACATTAACAAGTCGTCATAATAATCACCATTATAAAGTATCGCTCTGGGTAAAACGCCGTATTCTTTAAATCCGCAAGCAGTGTAGCATCGGATTGCAGGTAGGTTTGAGCTGGTAACCCCAAGGGTTACCACGGTCAGGTTATGAGCGCTCGCCCATTCAGCACATTCATTCACCATGGCTGCACCGATCTTATACCCGCGCCAATTTGGGCTGACATATACCCCCCAAAGCGTTCCACTGTGCAGTGTCTTCGGCCAGTGTCCCCGTACAATCCCAGTCATCCCGATCAGCTCGTTTGCAGTACACGCGATGATGATAGCGCCTGAATTGGCACTGGTATTTTCAGTGATTTGCTCCACCCATGCATTTTCACCCGCGGCAGCGGTTTTATCAATGTCCGCGGCAAATGCTTCAGGGTGTTTGGTTAGAGCCTCCAGGCGCAGCACCAGCAGGGAAGGAGCATCATCCACAGAAGCAATGCGGATGGTGACATAACCTCCTGGTGTAGTCAGGTAGTTGGTCATGATTAGGTTCCTTGTGCATATGATTGCCTTGATGACCAAAAAGTGGTCAATAATATCAGGAAATATTATGAGGTGATATTCAGCGGTGGAGTGAGATAAGCGATGATCGGATCGACGATATATTTCTGCACCGCCTTCTGGGGGTGCGTGTTATCAGAAAATCTATCGTATTCTACCTGGAAAGCGAAAAAATCAGCTGGAAATTTTGCGCTGATTTTTCCAACCACGCCTCTTGGTTCTTTGGATGTGATTATTATATTTTGATTCTTGATCACGTTGAGCGCATAATCGTTTATCCAGCCGTATTTTTCAGGTAGGGTGTGAATCACAGTGATTAACGAAGGTTCTAGGATAAATGGTCCGTTATGGGAGAAGAGGTAGGCATCAATGACTGATACAACCTGCAAGGCATGTGTCTTCCCCTCAAGCAGTAGGGCATAATAGGAAGGCAAGGACGGCGCAGCTTTGAAGCGGGGGAAATAATAATTACCACTATTCAGGGTAAAACCTTCCTGAAAAAAATCAGCTGGTAGCTGGTCGACAGTGAATTCGTATATTTGCCGCATGCCGTCGAAAAATTGGTTAAACCAGGTAATATTGTCGTGTATGCGTGCCTTATCGCGATCTTTCATTATGATTTTCCTTCTATCAACGGTGAGTGTTTTTTTATTGATCTTGTGGACTTAATCCATATTTCCTTTGCCTATGTTCTTCTAGGTTTGGTTTCGTACAGGAGATCACTGTACTCAATCCAACTACCATTTCTATGTAGCCAGTCCGAACTCCAGCAAATAGATGTGAAAAATTTGCTTGTAGATTGGGTTGAGGGCTTGTGCCCGAAACCCAACACATTGTTTATTCCTACTTTACGATTGGATGGCTGCTGCTTTCCAACACATATCAAAATTCTGCTCCACCAGATGCACCAGATCCGCGTCGATTTTATGCTGTTCAACGTGGTGCTTCAGCGAGCTGATCACCGCCTCGGGCTCTTTGGCAGGGCGATAGGGTCGCGTTTGAGTGAGCGCTTGAAAAATGTCTGCGATGGCAATGATGCGTGAGGGAATGTCAAGTTCAGCTTCGGTCAGGTGAAACGGGTATCCTTCCCCATTGAGTGATTCGTGATGGTATGCAGCCCAGCGGGCTATGTTTTCGAAACCTTTTATATGGTGCAGGATCTGAAAGCTTTCGAAACTATGCCCCAACATAACTGCTCTCTCCGGAAAACTAAGCGCAGCCGGTTTCTCTAAAATATTATCAGGGACGCGCATTTTACCAATGTCATGCAATAAACCTGCAATCTCAATCTGCAAGCAAATATCGCTTTCAAAGCCAGCCAGCTCGGCTAAATGAGCCGAGAAATGGGATACGCCTAGTGAATGCCGGGCAGTGTAGTGGCTTTTGGTATCTACGATCTCTGCTGCCAATAACGCCACATGCCGCAGGTCACGGGTACTGATCATCTGGTTTGTATCGGCCATTTCACGTTCGGCCATATATTGACTGAGATGCTGAGGCTGCATTCGCAGCCAGAAGCTTTCGGTTTTCGAGACGTCTAAAAAAGCATCCAACAATTCAGGCCGAAACCAGCTTTCGCGGTAGCGCTCCAATCGATCACGAATGGAGTTGCGCACCGCTAGCCAGGGGCGGTTTGACACTTGCTGCATCATGGCGTCCGCACGGTCGCATAAGTGGATTAGATTGGATAGATAGGCAACATCTGAGTGATCATTTGGAACCCGCTCCTGCCAATGTGTATGGTGAACTTTGATGAGGGGGGCAAGGTGGTTGAAGAGTGGTTGAGTCTGTAGCAAAGCACTGCCGCGGTTGCAGTGCTCTTGTGCACCTTTCCAATCTAACTCCTCGATGATATGGGTGTGCGTGCTGGTATTGGAAACCCCGCAATCGTGCAGCAATGCGGCAGAATACAGATTTTCCATCTGCGAAGGAATAAATCCAAGCAGGTATCCCGTTTCACGGCACATGTATGCTACCCGTTTGCCGTGACCCAGATCATCGACGCCTACCAGGTCGAGCATATCAGAGAGCATATGTACCAGTTGAGTCAGATTAATTTCGTTCATTGGTAATTATGACAATTATACAATACCAGGCATGAACACCACCATAAAGTGCATAAATTTATCCAATTCATCCGTTCAAGCAAAAGCGCGACAGTTCTATTCTATTCTTAATGTAATTCAGATAAAGCGAGTCCAATTATAATGATATGATTGCGGATAGGAAATAAAGATTTGGATTTTTTTAGTCTGTAAACCGCTATCGGATGTGAAAAGTGATTAAAAGTCGTCATTCACCAGATGACATAGTGTGGATGGTAATCTTTGTATTATACAAAACCACCATTTCTAAATAGATGATCAGGATATTTCTAGAGGGAACATGATGGACGATAACACCCGTAATAAGCAACATGAGCATCATCATGGGATGGAAATGGAATCGAAGCCCACGATACCAGAACAGAGTGCTCCTCTAGAAGGGATGGAGCACCATACAGAGGAAGATCTTTCTCCAGCCCACACCTCCCACACCGAGCGGAGCACTCCCGTAGATCATACCACTCATATGAAGGATGAGGCTCACAATGCTCATTCTGGTCACGAAGGCACGGAAAAGAAAATAGGGCACGTTGGGCATGAAGCTCATGCAGATCACACCGGCCATGAGCGGATGTTTCGCCAAAAATTCTGGGTTTCACTGTTGCTTTCCATCCCAGTGTTGATTTTTAGCCCCGCCATCCAGGGTTGGATCGGGTACAGTCTGCCAGAGTTCACTGGTAGTTCGTGGGTTGCAACAATTATTGCAGTGATCGTGTTCTTATACGGCGGGGTTCCGTTCTTGAAAATGGCCATCCCTGAGCTACAGAATAGGCAGCCTGGAATGATGACTTTGATCTCACTTGCCATTAGTGTAGCATTCATTTATAGCCTGGCTGCCTTATTTCTGCCAGACAGCATGACCTTTTTCTGGGAGTTGGTCACCTTGATCGACATCATGCTGCTTGGGCACTGGATCGAGATGCGCAGCGTCAGGCAGGCATCCGGTGCACTGCAGGAACTAGCCAAACTCATGCCGGATACTGCCGAGCGTGTTCGTCCTGACGGCACTGTCGAAACGGTGGCAGTTCATACACTCGCTGAAGATGATCTGGTGTTGGTCCGTCCGGGTACAAGCATTCCAGCGGATGGCGAAGTGATGCAAGGCGAGTCTGATGTCAGTGAAGCCATGATCAGCGGGGAGTCTATTCCGGTGAAAAAATTAGTCGGGGCGAAGGTTATTGCCGGTACGATTAACGGTGATGGCAGTCTGCACGTCAAGGTGACTGCCACTGGTGATAAGACCGCCCTGGCGGGCATCATGAGATTGGTGGAGCAAGCCCAACAGAGCAAGTCCAGTACCCAAATCCTGGCAGATAAGGCTGCTGGGTTGTTGTTTTACATCGCATTGGGAGTAGCTGCAATCACCGCGATCGCCTGGACGATTGCGCTTGGCTTCAACGTGGATGTGATTGCACGTGTAGCGACGGTGCTCGTGATCGCTTGTCCTCACGCATTAGGACTGGCTGTGCCTCTGGTGGTTGCCATTACAACCTCAATGGGTGCGCGGAACGGCATTCTTGTGCGTGATCGGCTGGCGTTGGAAAAGTCGCGCCAGATCGACATGGTTGTATTTGATAAAACAGGCACACTCACCGAAGGTAAGTTTGGCGTGGTCGGGATTCAAACCATTAATTCATGGAAAGATGACGATGCTCTGGCATTGGCAGCAGCTATCGAAGGTGATTCGGAGCACACCATGGCAAGCGCGATACGAAAATCAGCCGTCGAAAGAAAGCTCAGCCTGCCCATAATCTCCGAATTTGAAGCCATTAAGGGGAGAGGTGCCAAAGCCAGAGTGGATGAAGCAGATGTTTTTGTTGGAGGTCCACGTTTGCTGGAGATGCTCGATCTAACACTGCCTGATGAGCTGGAGAACTTCGCTAGACTGGCCAGCCAGAAAGGGCAGAGTGTTGTCCACCTGATCAAGGGAAACCAGCTGCTTGCCTCCTTTGCCCTTGCAGATGTCATCCGACCTGAAAGCAGGCAGGCGATCGACAGGCTGCACCAGATGGGAGTGGAAGTTGCCATGCTGACTGGTGATAGTGAAGCTGTGGCTAAAGCCGTAGCTGATGAGCTGGGGATCGATTCCTATTTTGCTGAGGTCTTACCAGAGCATAAGGATATGAAAGTAGCCGCGTTACAAGAACAAGGGAAGCATGTAGCCATGGTGGGTGATGGGGTCAATGATGCACCAGCTCTCACCCGGGCGGATGTGGGCATCGCAATTGGTAGTGGTACAGATGTGGCAATTGAATCAGCTGGAATTATCCTGGTAAAAAGCAATCCCCTGGACGTGGTAAAGATTTTCGATTTGAGCCGCGCCAGCTATCGTAAGATGGTAGAGAACCTGATTTGGGCAAGCGGATACAACATTGTCGCCCTGCCACTGGCTGCAGGTGTGCTTGCCCCAGTGGGAATCGTATTATCGCCTGCTGTGGGAGCACTGTTGATGTCCATCAGCACAGTGATCGTGGCGATCAATGCCCAGCTGTTGAGAGGGCACAAATTAGCAAGTAGCAGTTAGGGTTTCGAATTTTGCTAAATATTTCCGACACAGATTTTGCTTCACTTTGCAGAATAACCTTAATACCTTTTAGATTACCTATTATCAATTTGCAATCTCAGCAAATCAAGCGTGGAAATCGGAATTAAGAGCAATTATCCTCATGAATTTACATAGTAAAATCATTCAGCGTTTATCCATTTCAATAGGCTATTAATCCAGGTATCATCGAAAGGTGGTTTCAATGTCTGATCAAATCCGCAGTGTCTCACAAATCATCACCCCCATCCGTGTATCGGAAGGTGCGGGTGTATTATTAAAACGATCGATTGCTACCAGAACCCTGGATTATTTCGACCCCTTCCTCTTGTTGGATCACTTCGGTTCAGATGATCCTGCCGATTACCTGGCAGGTTTCCCAATGCATCCGCATCGCGGCATTGAGACGGTAACCTACATGCTGGACGGACGCGTTGATCACCGCGATAGTCTTGGAAATCATGGCACCATCGGTGGGGGTGATGTCCAATGGATGACTGCAGGGCGTGGCATCATGCATGAAGAGATGCCCAAACCGTACGAGGGTAAGATGGAAGGCTTTCAGCTGTGGGTGAATCTACCCGCCCGACTGAAGATGACCTCCCCAAGATATCAAGATATTGCCTCAGCAGCTATCCCCGAGCTGGAACTGCCTGGTGGAGTGAAAGTTCGCTTGATTGCCGGGCATCTAGGTAGCATTTCAGGCGCGGTCACTGATATTTACGCCGACCCAACCTATTTGGATGTGACTCTACCATCCAGAGCACTATTTACTCACACCGATCTAGCCGATCACAATGTTTTTGCTTACCTTTTTCGCGGCAAAGGCTTGTTTGGGGCTACGAAAAGTCCAGTAGAGGCACCCCAGCTGGTGATATTTAATAATGGGGAGGTCGTGAATGTACAAGCATTGGAGGAAGGGGCTCGCTTCCTGCTCGTTTCTGGCCAGCCGCTAGGGGAACCGATTGCCCGCTACGGTCCGTTCGTTATGAATACAAAAGCCGAGATTGAACAAACCCTGATGGAATTGCGCAACGGAACTTTCATTAAGGATAGTGAATAACTTTCAACCATCAGCCTCGAGCCGGATCAGTTATCCATTCCTCCACCATTCGCTCCAATGTGTCCAATGGCACTGCCCCTGAGAGCAATACCACGTCGTGGAATTCGCGCAGGTTGAACTTGCTACCCAACTTTTGCTCTGCACGGCGGCGCAACGCGCGGATTTTTAACTCGCCAATCTTATAAGCCAGTGCCTGACCTGGCCAGGCAATATAGCGATCAATTTCGTTAATGATATTCAGTAAGGTGGACGAGGTATTCTCCACTAAATGGTCAATGCCTTGCTGACGCGTCCAACCCAGGGCATGCATACCGGTATCCACCACCAGGCGGCAGGCACGCCACATCTCATAGCTCAGGCGGCCAAAGTCGGCATAGGGATCGTTGTAAAAGCCCACCTCGAGACCCAAACGCTCGGAATATAATGCCCAGCCTTCCACGAAGGATTGGTAGCCGCTATAACGCCGAAACATCGGCAGGTCGGCTAGCTCAGCCTGGAGCGCCAGCTGTAGGTGATGCCCCGGCACTGCCTCATGCAAAGACAGAGCCTCGATCTCATACAACGGCCGTGATGCCAGGTCATAAGTGTTGACGTAATACACTCCGGCACGAGTACCATCTCCCAAACCAGGGTTGTAATAGGCGGCAGTTTCACCTTCGGCAGCATAATCAGGCACCTCTCGTATGCCATATGGCAACCTGGGTAAGGTCTTGAATAAGCGCGGAAGCTCCCCATCCATCCGTTTGAGTACCAAAGCGGTCTTTTCGAGTAATGCCTCCGGTGTTGTGACGTAGAATCTCGCATCGGTCCGCAGGAACTCGAGGAAATGGGTCATATCGCCTGTCCAGTTGGTTTTTTTGATCACCCGATCCATTTCTTCACGAATACGCTTCACTTCATCTACGCCAGTCTGATGGACCTGTTTGGCGGTCAGGTGCAGGGAGGTGAAGTAATAGATGCGATGGGCGTAGAATGCATCACCGTTGGGCAGGTCAATCGAGGCGATGCTCTGACGCGCTGCTGGCAGGTACTCCTGTTGCACGAATTGTAAGATGGCCTGATATCCAGGGACAATTGAGCTGAGGATAGCTTTCTCAGCCGATTTAGCTAACTGTTTACGTTCCTGCTCACCAATTTGTGCGGTGAAATGCTTGAAAGGTTGGTAGAACACGCTTTCGGTTGCGTCGGTTACCAGCTGTGCTTTAAGCTGCTTATCCATATCTACCAGGGTGCAGGCAGGGGGCAGGAAACCCGTGCTTATACCCAGGCGCATCAGCTCAACATTCTCAAACGCATAACGTTTGAACGCTTCCAGCCGCGAAATGTAATTCGCATAGTCTTGCTTGTCGGTAAAGGGCATCACCTGGAAAGTATCCGGGAACATAAGGTGAAAGCCACCTGTACGTGAGATGGGCATGCGGTGCGTATTGAATCCGATCTCTGCGATGTCATTCTCCACCAGGTGCTTGAACAGCTCATAATTGAGCTGGTCACCCTTTGATAATACTTGTGGGGAGATGCCTTCTAGGCGGGTGCGAAAACCGATCAGCTGCTCACGCCAGGCATGGAAGGCTTCGTCGGTAGCGCTTGGCAGTTGGTCGTTGTACCGTTGGTCTCCCACGTAGGTTGCCATAAGTGGGTCATAACGCATCCAGGCGTCCCAATGCTCCTGGAAAAGCTGATGCAGGGGAGAGAGGCTGGTGGGCATGAGGGTCTCCTTTAATGATTGGCGCATGTTAGAAATATCGGTGCTCAGATTATTTGAAAGCAAGAGCACTATGGATCAAGTGCTTGCATTTACATAAAAAAATGGGAATGATTTATTATGCCATAAATTTTATCCAGGCGGAGCTAAAAAAACCAGTATCTCAAGGAGCTAAAAGCTGATAAGATATCTTACAATTCTCATATGCTAGAAAATCCTGACCTATCGGAAGAGCTCATCATCACAGCTGTGCAAGCAGAATACGAGTTGGATGTGTGCCATATCACCTTCCTCCCGCTTGGCTATGACATCAACACTGCCGTATATCGGGTTGATACTTCCAGTGGAACAGCTTACTTCCTGAAGCTCCGTAAAGGCAACTTTGACCCGATCACAGTGCTTGTCCCACAATTTCTGGGTAGCCTGGGTTTACAGGCAATCATCCCACCCTTGAAGAGTCGCAAGGGTCAGCTTTTTGGGAGCTTCCAGGAATACACTACCATTCTCTATCCTTTCATCCCGGGTAAGGATGGCTATCAGGTAAAGCTGACCAAGCGGCAATGGATAGAATTAGGACGGACTCTTAGAACGGTTCACACTGCAAAAATCCCACCCGTCCTGGCAGTGCTGATTCCACACGAAGCCTATGACCCTCAATGGCGCCAAAGTGTAAAACAGTTCCAGGCGCAGATAAAAAAAGACAGTTATGATGATCCGATAGCATTGAAATTATCCACTTTCTTGAAATCAAAACACAAGCAAATCAGCCACATGCTCGAGCGAGCGGATCAATTAGCGCAGCAATTCAGACAGCAGACAGATGATGTTGTCCTCTGTCACACTGATGCCCACCCAGGGAATTACCTGATTGCTGATAAAGGCGATCTCTACTTGGTGGACTGGGATAACCCCATCTTTGCCCCCAAGGAACGTGACTTGATGTTTTTTGGTTCCGGGATGATTGGAAGTCTACCGGGAGGGCAGGAAGAAAATTGGTTTTACCAGGGTTATGGCGCGGCTGAGATTGACCAGAAGGCTATCACCTATTACCGTTATGAGCGTATCATCCAGGATATCGCTGAGTTTTGTAAGCAGATATTATTATCCCAGGCAGGTGGGGAAGACCGCATCCAGTCGTATAAATATCTGGTGAGCTCATTTGATCCGGGGCACGAAGTAGACACAGCTTTTTACTCTGATCCATCGTCGGTGATTTAACATGTTTTAAGGAGCAGCGAATGCAGCCGATCAATCGATTCAGAATTGATAATGAAATACTGACCATGCCTCAACGGTGGCTTGGGTTAATCACGGATGTGTTGATGCTACTGCTATTAGCTTTTTTTGCCTACCATCAATGGAAAATCACTGGTTTCTTTACCAGTAAATTCGGCTTGACGGAGATGTTCGCTTTATATGTTCCCATCCTGATGTCACTTGTCGCACCTGTTCAGCGCCTCATCCAGGGTAGGCGTAACCCTGCCCGACCGTTTGAGGCTCTCTCCGATCTATTTCTGGCGATCGGCTCACTATGGTTGCGGATAATATTTCCGTTTGACTTCACCCATCTGGCGGATCCGTTCCCACTTAGCATGCGTTTTGCATTCGGCTGGATCACCAATGACGTCGGCAAGTGGATTCTGGTTTTGCAGGTTGTGATCGGGTTTCTATCTTGCGCTACCACGTTAACAAGTTACCTGGGGATGAAGCGGAAAGAAGAGGCGTAGGATGGGGTAAGTAGATATACGGGTGTGCTCTTGTTTTCGAATTATCCCTGCGATTGTAATCGCCCCTATGTAAACCACAAAGTCAGCCTTCGCTAGATTTCAAATCTATAAGATAAATACCTTCTTCGGCATCGTCACCCGAACCGTCACAGCCGGATCGACGATCTGACCGATGCGTACGCTTCCAACCAGGCTTACCAATACATATGCCTCCTCTCCAGATAAGTTCTTCTCCATTTTCAGCCAATCAACCATATCCTGCAAAGCCAGTTTGATGGCTTGCTCCAAGCCTTCTGCGGAGGCTACACACATAATCTCCTTATTCGTCTCAATCCGAGGCCTGGGAATATGATATCCGGGTAGGATATCCAACCTGATCGTCACATCCGCGCCGCATTCGATGCCTGTACCACATACTTCTCCATCTCCCATGCTGGCGTGCACGTCACCCACTCCGAAAAGCGCACCTTCTACAAGAACAGGTAGGAAAACTTTGCTTCCTATACGGATATCCGTTGTATCCAGGTTACCTCCATGGTTGCCAGAGCTCAAGGTCGTGATGGACTCAGTTGGTGCAACCCCGATGGTCCCGATCATCGGTTTCACTGCTATACGAATTGAGTCACCGTAATGATAAGTGCCATCTTTGTCGATTGTGAAAATCTTTGTATATGGACCAGGAAACTTGTCTTGCAAAAAACCGAAGCCGGGGATGATCAGGGCAGATCCCCAATTTAGGGGTTGGATATCCAAAATTTCTGCGACCAGTGTATCACCGGGTTTGGCACCATTAAGGAAAACCGGCCCTGTGGCAGCATTCACATGCTCCAGGTCGATCTGGCTGGCTGAATCACTGTCCGAACGTATTTGTTCATTCAAGGCATCCAGAGTCTCGAACACGATGGTTGTTCCCGGATCAACGCGTACAGCTGGTGGATTATCCGGGCTGAAAGTGTAGGTTGAAGTGCTTTTATTAAGCTGGATCATGGGTTAATCTCCACAGGACATAATTTGATGGTTCGATTTGGATGAAAGATACATAAATCATAATACAGGTTGATGACGAGGGCAAACCAGCAGCATAATCCCATTGGTATTATGATCAAAATACAAATGCCCTCCGGGTGAAACTTTCATCCAGCCTAAACGATCCTTTTCAAAAGTGATCTCATGTATAATATGACATAAGTGATGCAATTAGTCCAGGGAGGGAATATGAAGGTGAAAACCGTTATTTTTATTCATGGAATGTATATGACTTCACTTTGCTGGGAAAAGTGGAGGGATTATTCTATCAGCAGGGGATATGAATGCCTTGCGCCTGCATGGCCTGGTCGAGATAAATCAGTCGAAGCACTGCGTGAGCTACATCCCGACCCTCAACTTGGAAACCTTACCTTGAGCGACGTGGTCAAGCATTACACGGCAGTGATTAAGTCCCTCCCGGAAAAGCCGGTCCTCATTGGCCATTCGATGGGAGGGCTGGCTGTTCAATTATTATTACAGCATGATCTGGCAGTTGCAGGTATTGCGATTAGTTCAGCCCCACCTATGGGAGTCATCTCGGTAAAATGGTCTTTTTTAAAATCCAATTGGCCGCACATCACACCATTTGTTTCTCAGAGCCAGCCGATCGAGATGACCTTCTCGCGTTTTCAATACACGTTTGTAAATGGAATGCCTTTAGCCGAACAGCGTGCAGCTTATGAGCGCTATATGGTGCCTGAATCCCGCTGCGTCCCCCGCGAGTCGGTGTTGTCCAGGATCGATTTCAAACGTCCGCGCCCTCCCCTGTTGCTCATCGCAGGCTCAACCGACCATGTCATACCAGCCTCGCTTGTTCGGACGAATTTCGCCAGATACCAGCCATCGGTTTCGATGACAAGCATAATGGAATTCCCAGGTCGCAACCACTTCATTGTTAATCAAAAAGACTGGGAAGAAGTGGCTGCGTACATTCATACATGGTTAGCTGATCAAGGTATTTAATTCGCTAATTTCTTCAGCATCCAAACCAGCTTAGCGAATAAACCCCTCTTTCTTGAATCGTTTATATCCCTGTTCCGTCAGGTCTGCCAGTTCCTTGAATAGCTTTTCATCCACCTGGGTGAAATTAAGCAGGATTTGCCTTGCATGCGTTTCTTGAGCTCGGGAGATATCCCTTTCAATAGATCAGGACACGCATAAACCGGCATCAGATGATAAGACACATAATTCTTACCGATCCGAACTGCTCCGAACCAGACTTCCTTACCGCGACTGCGTGTTGTGGGAGGTCCGATGAATTCATACTGGTTCGGTTTATCTATCCGCATGGACAAATTTTCATCTGCATACATACCTAGAATCGCTAAGAGTTTGGTTGATACCAGGTTAAATTGAGATTCGAGCTGGGTACTCATAAGTTTTCTGCGTTCCTTTTAACGTATTTACTTACCGAACATTTCTAGTGGAGGCCAATGCATCCAAATCTGAGTGATAATGACAGCCAGGTTCACAGCCTGGGCCGCCAGAGTATTGAACATCGGCCACCTGCCCCAAAACAGCGTGATGCCAAAAAATGAAATGAAAGCGAATATCAAAGCTAATGTCCGCCACAGTTCACCTGGGATGAGAATTCCCCAAAACGAAAATGCAGCCGCCAAGAAACCAAGTAGTGATAACATCCAAAAAATAATGGCTATCACTTTCGCCGGTTTAGGAGCGAGGCTGGGAAACAACCACGATCGGGCTGAACGCCATTTTCCGCCTTCCACTCCCCGATCGATGGCGATCAATGCACCAATTGCACCGATATGACCGAGCCCGTGTACCAGTAATACGCCTGCGATGATGATCTTGACGAATTGCGGGTCCATATTATGCTCCTGAATTCCGTGCTTTATATTTGAGATACAACCTGTCTTCCACCAACCAGGTGATCAGGCTATTAATCAATCCTCCTGCTAGACATACAAGTGCTACAACAATGAGCTGCCCTGAGAGGAATAAGAGACTCATCGGGGTGATCTGTTTGTCAGAAATTTGCCTGATCCAGATGAAAACAGTCACCAATCCAAAAACAAGGAACATTAAACCCCCACTGATAATTAATCCATACCAGCCGATAAATTTCTTCATCCCCTTTTGGTGGACCTTTTCCCAGTAAGCAATGTCCCGCGGAGTCCAATCGAACAGCTTTTTGATCATCCTGCATCCTTTATGGAATCATAGGAAGAATATTAACTGTAGTTCTACAATGTCTGTATATTTCTAAAACAACCCGTACCTGATAGGATCACCGGTTAGTTGGATACATCTGATGAAATCCGAAGAATTGATCTCCAGATTTTATTGTCTGGAATAAAAGCTTCTCATCGATATATTTATATTTGAACCAATACCTGCTTATTTGCAGGGGTTGGTTAAGCTGTAGTGGGTTTATTTTATGATCAGCTTCCCGTTCTGATAGAACAATTCATTATCGACCATTATTTCGCTGTCTGCCATATCACAAAGCATATCCCAATGGATGGCAGATTCGTTCTTGCTGCCGGTCTCCGGGTACCCAGCACCGACCGCCAGGTGAATGGTTCCGCCAATCTTTTCATCGAATAACATATCCTTGGTGAATTTGGTGATCCCATAGTTGGTGCCAATACCCCATTCGCCCAAGAAGCGTGCTCCCGCATCCGTATTGAGGGTCGAGGATCAACAGAGACTGGTTCTTACTGGCCGTTTCCTTGACCACTTTACCATTCTCGAACCAGAGCTCGATATCGGTGACTTCCTGCCCCATGAATATTGCCGGGTACTTAAAGCGGATCCAGCCAGTGGCTGAATCTTCAACCGGTCCGGTGAAGATCTCACCATCCGGGAAGTTGTATTTACCATCCGCGCTGACAAAAGGCCGATCTTTGATGGAAAGGGTCAGGTCGACGTTCGAGCCTTTCAGCACAGCTTTATCCCGCCCCTTCAGCCAATCATCCAGTCGGGTCTGGTATTTTCCGAGCTCCTTCCAGAATGCGACTGGATCAGCTTCGTTGAGCATCCCAGCCGTGTAGACGAACTCGGTGTAATCACGCAAGGACATATCGGCATCCTGGGCATTGGCGTTGTTTGGGAAAACGGTGACGCACCATCTCAATTCCCTGCTTGCAGAACGATCCAGGTAGGTTTTCATGAGACCGCTGTTCGCCTTATTCCGGATTGCCATACGCTGTGGGTCAACTCCGCTGAGTGAACGTCGATTGGGTGATGCCTCAAGCCTCAGCGATGCATCGAAGGTCTCAACGACGAGTTTCCTGACCGGTGAGACATACTCCAGCTGTTCATTGGATGCATATTTATAGAAAAGCTCGAAGGCTTCCTCCATCGGTTGGTCCAATAATATATTGGCACCAGCTTTGATCGCCTCTTCATAAACCGCCAGGGTCAATTCACTGGCAATCGGGTCTGCTGAAATTTGTAATTGCTGCCCTGGTTTAATTTCGACAGAATAGTTGACCAGGACTTTAGCTAACTTTAATACACGTTGGTCTGACATTTGGGCTCCAATTTAATCCAAAAATAGGTGTATAAAAATTTCGAACGCCTAATTATAACGGGATAGTTATTTATGTAAATGATTGTCGTGAGCAGTACCTGCTATTGACCAACTAAATAACCAGGCGATTACTAATAGGATCATAAAAAATAGGGGCTGGTCGCGACCAGCCCCTACGATGATATTTACCAAACTCCAGGGATAAGCCTGTACTTCACTTCATGTGTGTATTCCGTATATCCCGGTAACTCCTCCTGCAGTAAACGGTCCTCCAATGATGTTCGAATGATCATCAACACCCCAGCCGGGATGGCAAATACCAGCGCCCAGAGTGATCCCAGCAGGATGGGTACGCTAAACGCCTGGATGAAAAAACCCACATACCCGGGGTGCCTGACGATACGATACGGGCCATTGTGGCAGACTTGCTGCCCACGGTCCGATTGGATTCGCACTGCGGTGGAGAAATAGGCATTGCTGATCATTGCCCAACCGATCAATCCCAGGGCGAGCGCGTATATTCCCGCCCCAATCGCCTGCCATAGTGTGGCATATTCCACTGTCCATTCGAACCGCTCATCTAAGGCTGCCAGCAGTGGCACGAGCAAGTATTGTCCCATCAGCCATAACCCACCGATCAGCTTATCCCAATCCTTCACTTCCTTCGGCCTGCCACGCTCAGCTACCGTTTCGGGATTGTTGCGTAGCATAAAAACCGCGTTGATGGCAACGCTCAGCAAGCTGATTCCAAGGAATACCCACGCAGCAGTCCAGCGTACATTGCCTGAGCCGAGGAATAGGATCAGTCCCATGAATAAGAATATGAACAGAATTTGCCCAGCGCGGACGATAATCCCAGCAGTCACATAGTGCGTATACCTTGAGGGTTGTGCTTGAGATTTAACCGGCATCTTTCCTCCGCTGCAGTAATAGCTAGATCTCTATTGCCTCCAAAGGGAACACCCCCGGATTAGTAGCATATAGTTTCACTAATTTCTCATCGTCGTGCCCGTGGATTTGAGCTAAGAATGGAAAATCTGTCGGTTCGACCATGATCCTGCCTACAGGTTTGGCAGGTATGGAGCTGATCCAATGCGGAAAGATGATTTCAACACCTTGGATTTGTTGCGCAGCTTCCTGGATAAAACTTTGGCGTGGTAGGATGTAGATTGCGCCGCCACACCAAGGTTTTTGGACCAGCACGGATTGAGTGATCGAAAAGAAGTACATCGGATCGCTTAGCTGGTCTGTAGAAACTCTTGCCTGGAAGCAAGAGTTGAATAATGACATCTCTGGATACAGCCTGCGATTAAGAATCGCAAAGTAGATCACCCAGATTCCATCAGTGGTGGCATAAATAGCCCGCTGGTTGCTGAATGCTCTAATATCATTTGCCTGGCGGGGCTCAACTACATCAATGCCCAGGTTCTGTGAACCATGCAACACCAGTTCCTTGTTTTCACACAGGTAGGATAAGTACTGCCATTTCGGAAAGGGTAATTGGTAATCGGTAAAGCTTTCTGGTGGACTGGATTTCCATAATTCTTCGAAATCTGCTTTTTTCGAAGGTGATAAATCAAATTGAGGTCTGGGTAAGAATTGTGATGGAACTTCCACGATTTATTTCATTCCTTGGTAGAAGGTTATGGACCAAAACGAATGGTATCGATTGTCTCATCCACAGTGGCATCATTTTTCGAATCTTCATTTATTCCACGTGAATAACCGATTAAAAGCTTCATGTCAGCATTTTCAAAAGTATAAAACGTTGTGTGGGTCAATATTCCTGTCCTTCGGGAATCATCATCAAGAAGCTGTCGTCTGAAGCAACATACCGATTTGTATCGAAGGTTGGCGTGGTTGTGTCTGTGATGGTGGGGGTGAGCGTGGGAGTGGACGTATTCGTGGCTGTGGGGGTCGGCGTAAAAGTTGGAGTGATCGTCGCTGTCGGGGTGGAAGTCCAGGCAGCCGCAGAATCGGACAGAGCGGTAGCAGTCATGGCAACTTAATGCTCAGGTGATGGACTACAGGCGGTCAGCATGAAAAATAAAAAAATCATAATAGCTATCATTTTAATTGACGTTCTCCTGGGGACTGGAAAAAAGTTAGTGAAAATGATGGGATTTTTCTCTAGATCAACTTTCAGAGGACATCGATAATTTAGAATTTATAAATCCGAACTTGATTTTCATAGAAATTTTAGCACTATACTCAGAAATAGAAATGAATTATGCAGGGCTGGTTTTATTCCTATTTTACTTCGTCGCACTACAGTTAGAAGGTTGGTTGAGATCAGAAACATAAAAGATAATAACTTCTTCCTAATCACAAATAACTGATCACGACACACTGCTCACGAATATCTAATAGCTAGTAGTTAATCACTTCCCCCTATCCACTGATTAGAATCTATTAATCCCCTCACACTTGTCAGTCAAATTGGATAAAATTATAACCCCTAGCACATTTAGGGGGCAAGTATGAAACAACAGTTATCAAGTTCATTCCAGAAGTATTTCGCCCGCGGACTGCTTTCAGGTTCGGTAAAAGGATAATTTCCCGTGATTCATTCACTTAACCTGGTACATGAATGCGGTTTTTTATGAAGCACCGGTGCGTGCTTTCTGCGACAGCAATGGAGATGGCATTGGTGATCTGGCTGGGATGGCACAAAAGCTGGATTATCTGTCTGAATTGGGGATCGATTGCCTGTGGTTGAATCCAATTTATCCCTCTCCACTCAAAGATGATGGCTATGATATTTCTGATTATTGTGCCATCCATCCTGATTATGGCAACCTGGATGATTTTACTCTACTGGTGGAGCAAGCCCACCAGCGCGGCTTACGCCTGATCACTGATCTGGTCGTCAATCACACCTCCGACCAGCATCCCTGGTTCCAGGCTGCCCGCCAGGACCGCAATTCACCCTACCGTGATTATTATGTCTGGTCAGATACCAATCAGAAATATGCGGGCGTGCGCATTATCTTTGTGGATACCGAAAAATCAAACTGGACTTGGGATGAGATGGCTGGGCAGTACTTCTGGCACCGCTTCTATTCGCACCAGCCCGACTTGAACTATGATAATCCAGCTGTGCGGGCGGAAATACTTAAAGTAATGCAGTTTTGGCTCGATCTAGGCGTGGACGGCTTTCGTGTGGATGCTGTACCTTACTTGTTTGAGCGCGAAAGGTACTTCTTGCGAGAACCTGCCCGAAACGCATGCTTTCCTGAAGGAAATGCGCCATTTTGTGGACTTGAATTACCCTGGGCGTGTCTTGCTGTGTGAAGCTAACCAGTGGCCCAGGGATGTGCGAGCCTACTTTGGTTCTGATGATAGCGGGGCTGGGGCTGAATTTCACATGGCGTTTCAATTCCCACTCATGCCGCGCATCTTCATGGCTCTCAAGCGCGGTGAGGCTGGTCCCATCCGTTGGGCTCTGGATAACACGCCTTCCATCCCTGCTGATGCCCAATGGTGCACTTTCCTGCGTAACCATGACGAGTTAACCCTTGAGATGGTGACGGAAGAGGAGCGCCAGTGGATGTGGCAACAGTACGCCCCTGAACCGCGCATGCGCCTGAACCTGGGCATCCGCCGACGCCTGGCACCGCTGCTGGATAACGACCGCAGGTTGATCGAGCTGGCGAATTCGCTCCTTTTCACTCTGCCGGGCGCTTCCATCATTTATTATGGCGATGAAATTGGCATGGGTGACAACATTTGGTTACCCGACCGTAACGGTGTGCGTACACCCATGCAATGGGATGCCTCCGTCTCAGCTGGCTTCTCTCCATCCACCAGTCTTTATTCTCCAGTGATTAACACCCCACCTTTTGATTATCAGTCTGTAAATGTGGCAGCTCAGCTAACTGACTCAGGCTCGTTATGGAACTCTATGCGTAGGATGGTTAATCTTCGCAAGGAGCATCCTACCCTGGCAAATGGGGAGCTTAGCTGGATTGATGCTGGATCGGAAACCATCCTGGCATTCCTTCGAAGCTCTCCACAGGAAAGGCTTATCGCAGTTCACAATCTCTATCCAAATCCGCAGGATGTGCAGCTAAAACTCGAATTCGAAACAATCAGAATTAACCGACCTTATTACCAATCAATCTTTTGTGGGTTCGGTTGACCGCGCGAGCACAAAACTCAACAATTCACTCTCTCTGAACCTGCACCTGGCACCCTACCAATATCTTTGGCTGATGTAATCCATAGTCTTTTGCTGGTTGGGTTGAGGGCGATGATTTTACGCCCGAAACCCAACACTAAGTGTCCCTAGATCTTTGCGATTTATAGATATCTGTAGGTTAGGTTGAGGGCTTAGCCCGAAACCCAACACTAAGTGTCCCTAGATCTTTGCGATTTATACGATATCTGTAGGTTAGGTTGAGGGCGTAGCCCGCAACCCAACAGCTAGTCAATAAGGGGTTGGTCAGGTATCGTGAATTTTGTAGAGATGCTGTATTGTACCGTCTCTATCTCATCACTTCTTGCTTCGTGAATAATGCCGGCGTGCCTTGGCTCGATTGCCACATGAATCCATCGAACACCAGCGTCGTGAATGATTCCTTGTCATATCAATGAACAGGTAACCACAGCCGCGGTCGTCTTCACATTCCCTCACCCGTGATACCCTGTCTGAGGTAAGCAGATCAACAGCTGACAAGGCAACTTTCCACACGATGATATTCCTGCTATCGTGGTTGTCCTTCCATTCCCAGGTAAATTTTCCATCCGCAGGTACCAATTTCTGATGACCTTTGGCATCATTGATCACAGAGTTTATGACGTCCAGGTCTTGCTCAGAGATTGGCTTACCTGCATAACGTTTGGAGAAGATGCTGTATATGCTTTCTCTGAGTTGTATGGCGTCAGAATATGCATGCCTGGCATCCTCTGGATGGTCTTTCGCTAGCCTCGCTAGTTGAATTGCCAATTCCTGGGAGATCAGTCCAGCTGACTTGCCCCAGGTGATTAGATCCTCATAAGTATGTAAGTTTTCCTTCGGGTGATCGCTTGCATGCCAATCGTTCGTGTTGGCGAAGTCAAGGCTGACGTCACCTGCCTCACTTTCAAATGAATCTTCGCTCATTTTTCTCCTGTAACCTTCTAATTGTTCTTGACAGGTTATATTTTTTATGCTATTATATAACCATCAAAATAATTATAGCCGGTTATATGGAAATTGTCAAGATGGCTGGATGCTAAAGGAGAGAAATATCATGATTAGAATTGGTTTTGATCCTATGATGGAAGCTCAACAACGGCAGCGAGGATTGCTAAAAGAAGTTGAGCAATATCGTTTAATCAGAGAAGCATCACAGGCGAAGGACTCTAAAGCACGCCTTAGCTTCAAATTCCTATCCGTGATCGGGAAAGAAATTGCCTCTTTCGGGGCAAACTTAGAAGAACGTTTTGGCGGAAGTAGCCAGTCTGAGGTTGTAATTAACCACAACAGCAATCCCGAAGGTTGCGCATAGAAAGGTGTACCTCATGAAATCACGCATCTGGTTGGCGCTCATCACCCTGTACATTGCCTGGGGCACTACATATCTGGCAATCCGTTTCGCTATTGAAACAATCCCACCATTTTTTATGACCGGTGTACGCTTTCTCGTTGCAGGTTTGATCTTATATGTATGGCGCCGTCTGGCAGGTGACCCAGCGCCCAGCCGCCGTGAGTGGCGATCAGCCATCATCATCGGCACATTCCTGCTGGTTGGTGGGATTGGTGGCGTTACCCTGGCAGAAAAATATGTCTCATCCGGTATCGCTGCCCTGATCGTCGCGGCAACACCGCTTTGGGTGGTGCTGATCGATGCAGTACGCCGGGGTGGTGCACGACCGACCTGGCGATCACTTACCGGTGTCTTGGTTGGATTGTTTGGTATCTATATCCTGGTGGATCAGACAGGCCTATCTAGTCAAGAATCCGCAATCAATTTGCTTGGTATAGCTGTCATCTTATTGGCAACACTTGCCTGGTCGGTCGGTTCCATCTACAGCCACTCGGCAGAACTACCCCAATCTCCCTTGATGGGTACGGGTATGGAGTTGCTGGCAGGTGGTGTAGGTTCTTTTCTTGTGGCGTTTTTGTCTGGCGAAGGTACTCAGCTTAACATATCAGCTATAAGCCTGCGCTCACTATCGGGTCTGGGTTACCTGATCCTCATAGGGTCGCTGGTGGGATTCGCATGTTATACCTGGTTGCTTCGGGTGGCACCTACATCGCTGGTGGTGACTTACGCATATGTCAACCCCTTGGTAGCGGTTTTCTTGGGTAGCCTGTTGGCAGGCGAGATACTTTCACCGAGGGTATTGGTCGCCACACCTTTGATATTATTATCCATTGGACTGATCCATATGCGGCAAGCGAAGCCCAAACCAATGCAATCTACTTCCCTCATCGCAAACCCAGCCTCTGGAGATGATTAATCATGTGGGGCTGTCTAAAAAGCCACAATTGTGGAATATATCCTAAAACGTAGCGGCGTAGCGGCGTAGGGGTGGGATTTGAATAAAATACACCAGAAAAGCTTCCCCTACGCCCACATGTTGCGCCTTCGTTCAGAACGCATGGATAATCAATCATAATATTTTCGGAATCCATCCCACTGGTCAAAAGCTGATCGGACTGGTCGCGCACCTATTTTTAGGACAGCCCCTTTTTTGGTTAAGTTGCTTTTGTGAAATATACACCTGACCTCGGGATTTTAATACTCCATATTCATCACTTGGCGCACTTCCAATAAGGTCTGCTCACCCATCATACGTGCATGCTCAACCCCGGCATCCAGCACCATTCGAATATAATCCATATTCCCCTCTAACTTTTTGCGTCTTTGGCGCAGTGGACGCAGATACTCATTCAGCGCCTCAGTTAAAACTTGTTTTAGTTTCACACTCCCGCCATATCCAATTTGGTCCGCAATTATCTCCGGTGGTTCACCTGTGGCGAGCGTAATTAAGCTGATCAGATTGGATACCTCAGGTCGGTTCACAGGGTCAAAGGTGATATGCTTATCCGCATCTGTTTTTGCTTTTTGGATTAATCCTGCGGTTTCATCTTCCGTGATGCTCAATGCGATCGTATTATTCCTGCTTTTGCTCATTTTCTTTGATCCATCCAGTCCAAGGATAAGGGGAGCCTGGCTTAAGAGTGCCTGGGGTTCCGGGAAGACCGGTTTCTGGACCGCGAAACGATCGTTAAATCTTCGAGCAATAACCCGTGTCAGCTCAAGGTGTGGAAGCTGGTCTTTACCAACTGGAACTACATTTCCTTTACAAAACAAGATATCAGCTGCCTGGTGTACCGGATAGGTGTACATCCCGGCATTGATCCTGTTCGAGCCAGATGCCTGGATTTCATCTTTCACGGTCGGATTCCTGTTCAACTCTGATATAGTCACCAGGGTTAAAAAAGGCAGCAGGAGCTGATTCAACTCAGGGACGTGGCTGTGGGGGAAAATGAAGGTTTTCCCATCCTCCGCATCAATCCCTGCAGCGAGATAATCGATGGTAAGTTGCAGGACCGATTCAGCGATGGTCGCAAAACTTTCCCGATCGGTGAGCACCTGGTAATCGGCAATCACGATATAGGATTGCACTCCCAGGAGTTGTAGTCTGACCCGATTTTGCAGTGATCCAAATAGATGGCCAATGTGCAGGCGACCAGTCGGTCTATCTCCGGTTAAAACACGGTAGCCCTCAGGATGCAGTGATATATCTGCCTCGAGCTTTTGGCTGCGTTTCAAAGCGGCTTCGAACGATCCATAATCCATCTCGTCTGAAGGTGTCTTTTCAATCATTCCCTAAACTCCCACCATAAGTAACTCGTTAAACGTAACCTGGTCGATTGGTCGGATGATTACTGGTGAATATATGCTAGATGCTAATTCTCAAATCCGGGTTAGGAATTATTTTCCCGGAATATTTCCGGCTAAATGATAATACTTCCTTAACCTTGGAATGTCTGTTCATGTCCATAATTCTAGGATCATCATCACAGCGAATCCAATCATCGCTGCTGCCGTGGGTAAATTGGTATTCCCCTCCCGCTGGCACTCGGGGATCAGTTCCTCTACCACTACGTAGAACATTGCCCCTGCGGCAAAAGACATGGCATATGGCAGGATAGGCGTGATAGCGATTACAGCCGCTGCTCCCACCAGGCCAGCTAAGGGTTCCACCATCCCCGATAGTTGACCATACCCAAAACTTTTACCCATAGACATCCCTTCACGTCGCAGGGGAAGCGAGATTGCCATACCTTCCGGAAAATTCTGAATGCCTATTCCCACTGCCAGGGCGATAGCACTCGCAGGGCTCACGATATGGGATAAAGATGCCGACGCTCCAAACGCAACCCCCACCGCCAATCCTTCGGGAATGTTATGCAGGGTCACCGCCAGCATAAGTAGGGTGCTGCGTTGCCAGCTGGTCGGCAATCCCTCGATGTCTGCTTCGGGAAACCCCAGGTGTAAATGGGGAAGTAGACGATCGATGATCCATAGAACCAGCCCTCCGAGAAGAAACCCAACCATGGGAGGAAACCAGGTAGGTAGCGGTCCACCTCGCGAAAGCTCAACGGATGGCGCTAAAAGCGACCAGTAAGCGGCCGCAATCATTACTCCAGCTGCAAACCCAAGCATGGCATTTAAAAAGCGGTTGCTGACGCTCCTGGTCAGGTAGACCGTTGCAGCACCTAACGCAGTGATTGCCCATGTGAACAGCGTGGCAATCAATGCCTGTATGACGGGTGAAAGAGTGAGAAATTTGTCCACAATCACGATATTTTTCCCTTTGTAATATATTTCGTTTTCGTACTAACGTGCTCCACAAAAACTCAATAAAGATTTATGTAAGGATTTTAGTTAGAAGTCAATTCTTCTAAATATTCCTTCCGGCATTCGTGGTGTACCCAATATTAATAATATATATTATGACAGGGGAACTCTTTCCCACCCAGCTGGAAATGTGGGGATAGTCCACTCCAATGGAGCCCGCCATTTCTCCCAGCTGTCACAAAACGGAGCTGCATTGGCATCGAGCATGGCAATCACCCGTTCACCTTCCGAGCGAATGGATCTGATTTTAGCAGGCGAATACAACCCTGTTGTCTCAGCCTCGTTGAATTCGTCCTCATCCTTCCAGTGCCACTGTTTTCGGTCAGCGCTGATGACGATATCCAGTATTTGGTCCATTGTGTCAAACCCGATCTTCGTCCGCCGTCTCGGCTCTTGTAAGTGCACATAATAGCAGTTAAATTGACCTGTACCAGCTTTCCACATCAGCTCGATAGCATGTGCGGAATCTTTCATGCTCAATGAGAGTACATCGTTGTCGGTCCAATTACGTTCCTCCAGCTGGATGCGATTTTCAATCTCATCCTGAACTGTCGGACGTTGGATTGGAGAGCGCGTGGTTGTCCCAGCAGGCCAGTACAAGGCTAATAATTCCTCATCATCCTGAACGACGTATGCCGGGCATGCCCACCAAAGCTTGCCCTTCAAGATGCCGCGCATCACGATGATATCGCCTGGTGACCAGTGGATTTGATTCTTCCAAAGCGAACCTCCCTGACTCAAGCTTTATGCATGGGCAAATTGGTGCCACAGTACGGGCAATCTGCCGATTGCGTGCCTGTCCATCTCACTTCGTGCCCGCGAATGGGTGCATTACAGTTTGGGCATACTTGAGGTAGGAGTTCCAACCTGTGCTCCAGTATTGGGTTTGGAGTCATCATCGGAGCCGGTTCCTCACGGGTTATTCCTGTAGGCAAGGGTCCTTCCTTCTGTGCTTCTTCAAATGCATTTGGTGCAAGCTGTTGCAACAGCCCCTCATAGATTGCACTGATTGCCACCAGAATCAGAATCCCGGGCCACCACCAGCCGCGGGTGGCTAATATGTAAATTCCCACCAGCCAAATGACGGCATGCACAGTGCGCCATGGTCCAACCAATTTTTTGTTTGGTTCTCTATTACTCATAGTTTACTCCTCCGGGGAGGATAAATAGCCGAATCATAAGGTAGTACTATACTGCAAGTCGAGTAAATCGTATAGAAGATCAATCGGTTTTAGGAATGATCTGCGGTAATGAACACAGCACAATGATCCTGGATACCATTAGCATTAGATGGTGTAAAGTCATGATTATGGTTTTTGAGTCAACTTTGCTTTCCAATCCGGATAATCCAACCAGGGACTCGGTTTTTATAATTTTGCCATTCATCACCGAAAGCCTGCATTAAAGCTTTGTCCTCCTTGGCTGCCCTGTAGAGTAGTCCAAGCATGATCACCGCAAACACAAGCATGGTCCAGCTGCGATACAATAACAAACCTCCCCAAAATGCCAGGATCACCGCCAGGTACATGGGGTGACGGATCATGGCATAGGGTCCGCTGGTAATAAGTTGGTGAGCCTGGTGTAGCCGCACACCGAACCCACTGGCGGCGTTGAAGTTCGCCCCTAAAGTTCTCAATCCCCATATGTACAGGAACAAACTGGTGAAATATACAGTCCCACCCACAGCCAAACATGCCACTCGCAGCTGCAATGCAAGCTGGATGGGGAGGGGCCTCCAAAGTACATATCCGAGTGCGACGAATAATAAGGTTGCGATGATCAGGTAAGGCGTCCGTAATACTTTTTTGGCAGCACCCGTAAGTACCCCTGTCGGGCGTCTTTGAGCTTTCAGCATACTGAGAATAGCATAGATAAGCGTACCCACTCCTGCAAGCGTAGCCAGCCACCGTAACACCAGCTCAATCCGATCAACCATGCTGGTCATTTGTGTTGCGCATAGTCGTGGTGTGTGATATCGTCAATGGGTAATCCAAGATGACTTCTGTACCCGATCTCATATCCCATATTTTATCCTGATAACTCCAAAGGATTCAAATATAGAATCACCGGCAAGACCAGTTAGGTCACTGAGAGTTTAATTAAACAAAAGCAGCGATTGGCTCGGTACCAATCGCTGCTCGAAGATCAGCTAGGGGAGATTACTCCGCACAATCAGTATAGGAAAGTAAATCCGCGCTATGGTAATTGTGAGATCTGCTCCCACAAAGGTGATGTCGTAATAAATTGGCAGCGAAAGCGTGCCCAGTAAGATGTGGTATGTGCCGACCGATTCACCTAGTTCGCGAGTCAGCAATCCGCTGAAGCTATCACCAGGAAGCAGTGATCCATCTGTAATGAGAAATGATAAATCTGGATCAGGTTGCCCAACGCGTTTACTCTTGGGTTCGACTGTGATCGTGATCGACCGAACTGTGATGGTGTCACTTACGGTGCCGTTGAGATTGTTGTAATTACCGTTTGCCTCAGTGAAAACCCATGGGTCATTGGGGTAGAGGTTGGTCTCAGTATGAGTCGTTCCTGTCAGGTCAAGGCCAACCAGGTTCTCATTCATGACACCCGTGCAATTCCCAGTCGCGGTGTGTGCCTGGCGATCATACTCCACCAAATATGGTGTGACTAAGCAAATGGCATCTGCCTTGCCGATATTATCCTCGACCGTTCCATTGGTGTCGGAATAGTTACCGGTAACATCAGTAAAAGTCCATGGATCGGGATAGCTGCCTGCATTGGTATGGGTCGTCCCATTCAGATTAAGCCCGGAGAGGGCTTCTCCCTCCACGCCGATACATGTGCCAGAAGCTGTGTGGGCATTACCGTCATACGTCACATCGTACGGGGAAATATCACAAACTGGATCAGCTTTGGTGATGGTGAAATTATCTCCGATGTATGTCAGGTCATAATCAATCGGTAGGGCCAATGTGCCTTGGAGAATGGCATACAATCCTGCATCTTCGCCCGTTTCACGGGTTAGTGCGCCTGTGAAGCTATCTTCAAAAACCAGCGAACCGTCGGTGATCTGGTAAGTCAGCTGAGGATCAAGCCCGCCGTACACCTTGGTTTTTGGATCAGCGGTAACAGTGATGGGTCGGTGCACTACATTCACAGTCTGTGAACCATAACTGGAGGTAAAGTTTCCATCCCCATCATAGGTTGCGGTTACCAGATGGGCTCCAGTTCCGACTGCGCTGGGGGTATAGGTTGTAGAGCAGGTGGCAATTCCACCTGAACCGGTGAGAAAACATGGGTTAGGTTCAAAGCTTCCACTGTCAGTCGTGGTCCATGTAACTGTACCGCTGGGGGTCAAATCTCCGTTGATACGTGTTACTGTGGCAATGCAGTTGACACTTTCTCCATATGTGATGGATGCTCCGCCCGCACAATCAACGCTAGTTGTAGTGGTATATTCATAATATACCGTGATCTTCATTGTATCCACTAACGCAGATCTGGAATTATTCCCGTTATTGTCTCTTACAGCCGCCAGCACGACCCCGAAATCTGGTGAATTAATATCGACAGGCGTCCAGGTAGTTCCCCATGTGTCAGTCATGCCGCCATAGCTAGCTATTGTGAGCGTAATTGGCCAGTTATCCACAGTTTTAGCTTTATTATCACCCACAATTGTTCCAGCTTTAACCAGGCTGACTACGTTATCCAGCACGTTCGGGTTGCGTGAGCTAGACATGCGGTTGATACTGACTTCGATACCTGTGATGGACGCATTTGCAGGGATGGCAAAGCCGTATTGAGTTCCCTGAAGATAATTGGAGTACGTGTGCTTGTTATAAAGTACGACCGTCGCATATGGGGAACCGGGTTCGGTGATGTTCCCTGGATCTACCCAGGGTTCTGTGCCGATGGTAGACACATTTGTGCCAAAAGTAGGGTTATTGGGTCCTTCTGCATCAGCCAGCGCGCTCGCAGGAGCGTATTAGCACGAGAATTACCATAAGGGTAAAAACAACACCGCTGCGCAAGATAGACTTGATCGATTTCATAATTGCAATCTCCTAATTAAAGTAATATGTCAATAACTCAGTATAAATGAATATTGCGAGTGAATAGCTAACAATTATGTCAGGTCGATCCTATAATAACTAGCAATTTGTAAGGACCTACTACAGGTATCCACACACCTTTGCCCCAACCTAAATGCTCTCTGGAATAGCTATCAATATTAATAATGTTTTTTTTCACTCACTATCGATCTTGATTTATTATCTACATTCGCTCATAGCTAAATCCACTAACTAAGTGTTAAATGCCAAGCGTTAAATGCTAAACGCTAATCGGTAAATGCTACGCGCTAGATGCTACACGCTGGATGCGAAAAGCTAGTTGTTAACCTGTCCAGTTTATTCCTATACCAGATACCAACTCCCTCACTTCCCCAACTTGAATATATTTCCCGAATGCGTTAATGCCCATACACTGCCTTGCGGGTCTTGCTCGATATCCACAATCCAGCCGTATCCAGCGATATCGGTGGTGATTGGCTGCCAGGTGAGCCCGCTGCGTAGCGCAGTGAAATCACCCCCCACAACGACCTGGCCTGTCGGCAAGGTGCTAAGGGCATAAATGCCACCGGTAAGTGGCGGTAAAGAGATGCGCTGCCATTGCGTCCCATCCCATTGAAAGACTGCCCCACGGGTATCGGATTGATCGCGTGCCACCTCAATTCCCGCCACCCAAATGCTGCCGTCGATAGCCTGGCTGAGAGTATAAAGGTGGTCCGCGCCTGGCAGTAGCGTGCCTGTCCACTCGCTCCCATCCCAATGGAAGACCATCGCTCCCAGGTCTGAGCCGCCGGCAGCATAGACGTCATTATTCCTGAGAACGAGCACCGTGTTTAGGCCACAGTTACAATCAGGGAAAGCATTCTGTTCTACTAAATCGGTACCATTCCAGTGCAGTGCATAAGGGCTGAACTTTCCATCAATACCTTTTATTGAACCCACCAACCAGACATCATCTTTGGAATAAGCGTCCACCGCATACAACACCTGTGTCGAACCGCCTGGTCCCTCACCAGGTCCATGATAGGGCAGGGTTTCGCTCCAGTGATCCCCATTCCATTGCAGCACTTCAGCTCCTTCACCCACAGCCCAACCACTCAATGGACTGGAAAAGCTTAAGTCATAAAGAGGATGGATGGCAGGAGAGCTGACCTCTTTCCATGTTGCTCCTTCACGGTGCAGGATAATCCCATCGTCTCCAACCGCCCAGGCCTGCCCATCCGGGCTGAATGCCAGGGCATTCAATGGCACAGAGTAGGAAATCAAGCAGGATCCGACAGTACCTGCCTGATCTTGACATATCCATCGATTAATTGAGCTGGTCACGCTAAAAAATGGATTGGGAATCAGCTTATAAGTTCCAAGCACTTCTTCCGCAGCCTGGTTGCAGGCGTCATGATCAGCCCCCGGCGTCATCTGATAGCAAGTGTAGTCAGTATCACTTCCTGTGCAGTAATTTGCATATAACAACTCGCCTCCCAGGCTGACGCGCGCGATTTGATAAGGGGTCGACCCAATTGGACGATTGTATTTCTCTACCTCGTAGCCTTCCACGCCTTTGCCAACAGATGGTTCCAGCCTACAGTCAAAGATTGAACGATTGCTTAGTGAAAAACCCATATAGGAGATGGGGTAATAAGAATTGAGCCTCCAGATTGAAGGGTTATATTGCATCGAAATTAAATTAGCAGGTTTGGCGAGCTGGGCATAGGTTGGGCGGTCCAGTAGAGTCTCAATCGTGAGTGCGGAAGGCGCAATTGCGTGGAGGCCGTTTATACCCCCAGATGTAACCACTGGTGTGGCTGTATTGCGGGGCGTTGGTGAGGGTTTGCGTAGAGGTGTTGGAGAAGGCGTCCATGTGGGCAGCATTACCACGCGTTTGGTTGGGGTGGGTGGGATAGACGTGGGTGGTGCGGAAGTAGGGGTCGAAGTGAGGGTAGGGGAGGCACAACTCGCCAGCAGGAAGCTAAAGCCAATAAATATTAATTTGATTTGGTTCAAACCGAACCTCCCATTTGGTTACGGATTGCCTCCGCATTCCTCACTAATTCTGCGGGTGCAGGTAGTGTGAAATAAGCTGGACTAAAGCGTAGATGATGTCCGTCTCCATTGAAGCGTGGAATTACGTGCAAGTGAACGTGCATCACCTCTTGCCCAGCTGGGCTCCCATCTGCCATGAACAGGTTGATCCCATCACACTTGATCCCACTCGCCCTTAAGGCGGTGTCTACTCGCTGAGCTACCCAGAGCATCTGCCTGACCGATGCTTCATCCAACTCCTGGAGCAGCACTGTATGCTTGCACGGCACCACCAACACGTGACCAGGATTTACCGGATGTATATCCATGAAAGCCACACATAGCTCATCCCGAAATACGAAATTGGCAGGCTCCAGGCCAGATAGGATATCACAGAATATGCAAGCACTTGTCATTAGCTACTCCAATAAAATCAATCTTTGGCTCATAGAATAGGGTACCCAGGATGAGTAATTTTATCTAAAAAAAACCCAATCATATGTTTAGGACTGACCAGAAATATCAATATTTCTTTGACCTCGTTAATCTCATCTAGATATTTTCTTGAATGTTAAGTTGAATTCTTTAGTGTCCTTTGCAACCTTGGTGGTTAATTTTTTTATTAAATCCTTGCAATTTCCATCCCCTTAGCAATATCCTCCGCAATCATCCGCTGCTTGCTTTTCTCGATTCCATAGCTCGGTCCTGCCTGCAGGTAAGATGGGAAGACACGTACCCCGCGATAAGTGAACTCACCCCCGCGAATCTTGTAAGTGGAACCAGCAGGTATCACTCTCGGCTCTCCTTGGTGCTTGGCGACGGTGTTAAATGCCTTAATCGCCACGTCACCCATCAATAGATAAGCTTTCACATTGGGGAAGAGCTCAATTTCGCGCTCGAGAAGGGAAGCGCAATGGACGATCGTGCTCGTGACAACTCCATACTCATACTTGCCGCACTTAACCGCACTGGTGAGGTATACACCCTTGTGCACCAGGTCCTGGACGTTGGTTACATCAGCACCAGCTTCCTGGAAAGCCTGAACGGTGGTACGGGCAAATAAGGCTTGACACGCGCCGTAATAATAATCTTTTGGCTCAGCTGGAGTGGCCTCAGAGATGAGCATAATTTTGATCGCTTCAGGATTCAGCTCGAGGTCTGGGACCAGGTAGCTTTCCTGACGTGCTTCTGTGCATGGGAAGTCAATACATTGGACGTGGTCAATAATTCTCATGTTCTTTCCTTTCTAAAAAAGTTAGAAAAATCTACGGGTCAAGAGTCGGTATCAATTTTTGAGTGATAGGTAGGAAAACTCTTAAATATACAAATTCTAAAGCACCCATGTCCACTTGGTAATAAAGAGAGCGTTGTGTACCATCATAATCGATCAGCGGGGTGAAAGCCCGGTTTCCATAGTTGATCGCCGGGGATCCTGGCAGTAGATGAAAATCTCCTGCCGCTGGATTGACAAAGGTCGGATTAATACTCAGGTTGTGATCCAGAATATCTGGAAAACCGCAGTATTGGTAGCGCTGACCCACGACGTCATTGTAGTCCAATACCTGCATGCCTTCATTTTCTATATAGATCCCGCATTCTCCATTACTGGCAACAATATTGTTAAGCAAAGTGAACGTTGCCAGGCCTATCGGATCAGCTTCGGGGAACGAAACCTGTACCCCCCGGTATGAATTCATGGCAATCGTGTTGTTAAACAATCGGAGATTTTGGTTGTTGATCAAGCGTACCCCGATACCTCCATTTTTCACGATGATATTATTGGTAATGGTCACCGGTGCAGTTACATCTGTAATGCATAAAGCGGAACCTTCAATTGGGGCATAGTTGTCTTCAATCCAATTGCCATCGATAATGGTAGGGGATGATATGTATAGTCCACTGCCTTCGAATCCCCCGATTAGGGAATTAGCATAGATATGATTTCCGCGGATCACCACCTGCAAATTATCACCAATGGTATAAATGCCCGCACCTTGACCGTCGAATGGGTCTAATAGCCGATTGTATGCAATCGTGTTGGAAATGATCGTGGCTTCTACATTCCACCCTATGTAAATGCCGCCTCCATCCTCTCGAGCGATATTCGATAGAATGGTGTTACCTTGGATCAGGACCGGCCCGGAGGCAACATAAATTCCCCCCCCGTCACTGGTATCTCCCCCTCCCAGTGTGATGACAGAGTTGGAGATGATCGTATTATTCACGATGGATGCAGTCGTGCCTCGACCAGCGTAAATACCCCCGCCTTTTCGGTATGCTTGGTTGTTAATGATTTTATTGTCACTTATCGTAGGTGAGCCGCCAAAAACCCGCATAGCCCCGCCTGGATAATATAAATGTTCGGGTGAGTATGCGCCGTTTCCTCCTGTGAGGGTAAACCCACCAAAACGCACATTGGTATTCGCCAGCACGGTTACATGTGCGCCAGGTACACCAGAGGCATCCAATCTGGTCTCATATGTATCAATATCTCTTATCGAGAAATCCGGCGAATAACCCCCCAGAACTGAGTTGATTTCTTTGGTGATGATTACAGTTGCGGTCACCCCCATGCCAAGTTCCGATTCGAACATGGAACCTCGGTACGTGCCGCCGGCTACGTGGATGTAATCTCCTACCTGAGCGACTTTGATGGAATGTTGCACTGTCTGGCAAGGTGTTGTGGAACTAAGACAGTCATTTCCAGCATCCTTACCCTGGGTAGAAACATACAACACGGCACCGCTGTGCATCTCATGGGGCTCTGCCCTTACTTCGGCAGCCTGGATCGCTACCAGCCAGAGTAGACCGATGGCAAGCAGGAATCCGTATCCAAATGGGATTGCCAGCCAGCGGAGTCTTTGCATTCTCATCTCTTTGATTTTACTTGTAATCCAAAATCATAGTTTGTGAAATTGGCGGATTTGTCGGATATCCTCCACATGCCCTTCCACATGACGGGTCTGCATCTCCACGACGTCGCCAACACTCACCCGCTCCTGGCCTCCATCCCGGGTTGGTATGAACAGCCTGTTCTCCCATAGCCATGGTTGTTGATGGATTAAACCCAGGCTATGCTCGCGGTTCGCTTTTAGCAGCGCCAGTGATTGGCTGACATCCCGCCCTGCGTAAGACCAGCGTTTAACCCAATCATCCTGTGGTGTGCACCAATACCATTCCAGGCTGAATTCCTGCTCAGGATTCCCCGCTGCCCGCAGCAGGAATTCCTTCCACAAATAGTCCCCATCGGTGATATGGTGCACCAGCTGTCGGATAGACCAGCTTTCCACTGAAAGTGTCAGATCAAGCTGGACATCATCCAGGCCTTGAAGTGCTTCTTCCAACATATCTGGACCGGTTATGTATCGGTTTAGAATTTGTTGCTGAGTTTCAGTTATTTGGTTCATCTTCATGCAATGTCATTGCTGGACCCGGTTACTTCGCACAACCCCAAGCAATCTCCTCCTTTCTTCCCATACTATTTTCCCACCTGCATACTACCCCCGACATTTACTTTTAAAGTGTTGTATTAATTATTCCGCTCTTTCATCGTTAAGCTCGATAAGGGATTCGAATTTGCTATACATGATATTCCAGCGTGTTGGCTTGGAGGTACTTCTCGCTTTGTTCCCGCAGATTTTCTCTTTGATCACAAATCAGGCTCACGATTATGTTTCCATCTTAACCCACCAATTCCACTACCAACCCGGCTGCCTCCCCGACGTAATTAGTGCATTGCTTGATCTGCTCCTTTGCCTGAAATTCAGCCTGACCTTCTGGCGTGTCTAGCTGAACCCCTGTCAGTTGAGGACATCCAATGGCGCCAAATTGCTTTGAAAATTGCTCTATAAATTTACGGATTGCCTCATAACAGGCGTCAGTTGAATCGTCGGGAGAGTTACGTCCCAGGTATAACCCGATTGCCATAACTCCCCCAGATACAGCCCCACAATTTCCACCCGTATGAGCCAGTCCACCGCAAAAACCGGTGGCAATGCGTGGGATCAGCTCGCTTCGGATGCCTTTGTGCTCGGCGACCGCCAGCAACACAGATTCTGCTCAAAGAAAATGGTTGTTGTCGAATAATTCCCGTGCTCGCTCACTAACATCAGAATTCATGAGTCACCTCTTTTGGCATCTGGCTATTGGCTAATCACTAAGTGGTTGAATACTCATGGTTATCCAGGCATCATTTCTGTAAACCTGGGAGAAGTAGGTAAGGGACGGTTCGTTATAAACAACATATCTTTACCTTGATTTTGTACCCTTTGTATCCGTTGTGATCTTTGTGGTTATCTTTAATCCTCAAATTTCCAAATATAAATCCTTCCACTCTGGGTTCATACCTTCGATCAATTTCACTCTTTGCCGTTTGGAAATGTGTTTGATCTTCTTTTCGCGCTGTCTGGCTGTACTATCATCCTCCACCGCCTCGTAATACACCAGCCTGTTAAGGTTGTGCCGGCGTGTAAATACACCGCCATTACCACAGCGATGCTGAGCCACCCGGCGTTTTAAATTACTCGTTCGACCTGTGTACAACAGGCTGTGTTCTTTGTCGGTCATGATATAAACACAGAAATTGAAATTTTCCATAAAAGCGCAGCGAATTATGGATATTATACATTCAATAATAGGCCTTGCAGCCTTTCACACTTCCTTATGTTTGAAGACCAAATATTTTATTAGTATATTTGCAGGAATTTTGGTAAATCTTCCCGATCCCCAAAAAACCACGTACTGGTAACCCCCAATTTATAAGTGACGATTCGATGTCTCGATGAGCTTATCTCCGAGATCAGAAACCAGCTTATTATTCTATTTATTCCCTAATTACTTGTTAGTAATTACTAATCCCTAACCTGTCCGGTTCGTTCTTTTATCGGATTGCCTACAGCTGTGCGCTTCTTTATTACACACAACATTCTTCGATGGGCAAGCTAACTTCAGTCTTCTTTTCTTGGATATGGATAATCCGACGATAAGCCAGCCAGACTGCCCAAAGCATGATTACTGCGCTGGTCACTCCTGGTGCCCAGGTTCCAATGCTGCCAATTAAGAATCCACCAATGGTGGGTGAGATCACCCGGGTGACGCTTTCCAATGAAGTAGATATTCCCAGCATCCCCCCGATCTCCTCAGGTGCGACGGCCTTGGTAATGGCACTGGTGATGATCGTATTCACGATCCATCCACCTCCTGTAAGGGGCAGGATGACCAGTAGCATAACCGGTAAATTCGGGGTGAGCGACCAGCCAACCAATCCTATAAACATCAACCATAAGGATACGATAATGATTGTGTTTTCCTTAAAGCGTTTGGTCAATAAACCAATCCCAACACTCTGGATCAATACTGAATAAAGTCCAACATAAGTCAGAACGAATCCTGTGGATTGCGACGAAAGGTGCAATTTTGTCTGGGCAAATAAGGCGAAGACAGACTGGAACATGGCAAACGCCAGCATGATGACGAAGCGCACCAGCAGCAGTGGACCCACTTTAGGCCGGTTCAGGGCAGCCAGCATTGCACTTAATGTTAGTGCAGGTTGCTTCCGTTCATTATTGGCCGCCTTGCGCTCATTGGTTAGCGACTCGGGTAGGAAGAAGAAAATGGATGCTAAATTAAGCAATGCCAGGCTGGCTGCCACCAGTGCAGGGATGTTATATCCCCAGTGACTGAGTAATCCTCCCATTGCCGGGCCGATGATGAATCCCAGCCCAAAAGCTGAGCCGATCAAACCTAAACCGCGTGAGCGGTTATTTTCGTCGGTGATATCCGTAATGTATGCCTGGGCAACCGTGATATTGCCGCCCGTAAAGCCATCCAGCATCCGGCTTGCGAATAACACGCCAATAATGAATGGATTGACTGCATGCGAGCCGATCAGGTTAGCCAAAAAACTGCCAATAGGAGCAGCGAATCCTAAAAGTAAGTACCCAATAAAAGTCCCCGCTACGCTGAGCAGAAGGATCAGGCGTCGGCCATAACGGTCGGAGAGACGACCCATCAGTGGAGCACCGATCAATGATGCCGCAGCATAGGAAGCTACGATAAAACCGATTACAAGGGGAGAAGCCCCAAATGTTTCCGCATAATACGGCAACAATGGCAAGATAAGACCAAATCCGAGCAGGTCTACGAAGACTACAATAAATATATTGATTAAACGACCTGTTTTCATTGACACCTCATTATTTTGATAATTTCTGCCAGGTTTGGGGTTGGATAGAAGGCCTGCTCGTGATCCGATCAGTGCTATCCAAAAAACTGGATAAGAAATATCAGATTTGAGTTTTGATGCGCCTTATACCATTTGGTTGCAAATTAGATCAAACATCATCATAAAGGAATAAGCTCATCACCATTGACAAATTCAAGCCATGGTCAGTAGCATTGCCAATCATTTCAATGGAGCTTGGGGATGCAAATCGATTAGATCGTAGATACTGTCTTAAAAGTTGGGTTGAGCGATTTCTGCGGAATCCCCCCTAGTCTCTGGGGGGAAAACCCAACTTTTCTTACCAATCACTAATTGCTATTCTTCACCCACCTGTACGCGACCACCCCCATCAGCACCGCCAGCCCGATCCAGATCAGTACGATCACCAAAGCTGCCACTTTATTCACCGGCTTGCCCTGTGCGACCACCTGTTTGGCTTTTTCGCGGCTCTCCTGCATCACCTGCGCTGGGATCATCTTAACCGCCAGGAAAGCCCCCAATGGGATGAGCACCAGGTCGTCCAGGTATCCCACGACAGGGATAAAATCGGGGATCAGGTCAATCGGGCTGAACGCATACCCTACCACCAGAGCGGTGAATATCCTGGCATACCATGGTGTGCGGCTGTCTCTATAGGCCAGATAAAGGGCATAAACCTCCGTTTTAAGCTGCCTGGTTCGCGCTTTCCACGATTCGAGAAACAATTTCATATCTCCTCCCAGGCAGATTATAATGGTAAATAACCACATGATCCGGATGCGGAGAAGATTATGGATCTGAACCGAGTTTCACTTCAGCCTGCGGATCCTGGTGTTCATTTTGCTGCGATCGCCGCCCTAATGACTAGCCAGGAGACTGAACCGACCACGGAAAGCTCACTGCTGGAATGGTACCAGCGCCAGCTTGAGTTTGGCATCCAGTTTACCATTGCAGTCAATCCCGATGGATTGGTATGTGGGTTCAATGGTCTCTACAGAGAAAATCTGAACCATGATCGATTATATGGAATTTATCTGATCGTCGAGCCGGATTCCCGCGGTTGCGGATTGGGTAGTTTATTATATGATGACCTTATGATCCACTCAGCTGGTATGGACGCCCGCACATTAAAGATCAGGGTAAGGGATAATTGCAAACCAGGTCTCAGGTTTGCAATCCACCGCGGTTTTACGCAAAAAAAACATAGTGTCGAGATGATGTTCGATCTCAGCACCTGGGATGAACATCGCTACGAAGAAATCCTTCAATCTGTGATCGCCCAAGGATTTCGCTTAACCAGTATGGCTGAGCTTGGAGATACCCAGGATAATCGCCGCAAACTTTATGCTCTCAATAGCGTCGCAGCCGCTACCGACCCCGGTTCCGATGGCACTCCTCCCTGGGCATCCTTTGATGATTTCGAGAAATTCGTCTGCAATTCTTACTGGTACCACCCTGATGGTCAGATAATCGCCATTGATACCAATAATGGAGAGTGGGCAGCCATGAGTGCAATCACCGTGTTTGCCGGAGCTGACCATGCCTATAACTTGTTTACCGGTACCGATGTGCGCTACCGTGGTCGCAAGCTGGCGCAGGCAGTAAAAACCCTCGCCCTTCGCAAGGCACGCACGTATGGGGTGGGGATGGTGCGCACCAGTCATAATTCCGAGAATGTGGCTATGATCGCTATCGACTCTAAACTTGGATATAAGTTCACTCCAGGCACATTTACGATGGAGAAAGAATTAACCCATGCCTGAATCCTTGCCGGCTCCCGCTGGAAAGCCTGGACATTCCTGGGTCTCACGCAATTGGATTTATGCACCTCTGCTGATCTGTCTCCTGATCATGCTTCCACGTCTCGTCTCGCCCCATTTCGGATTGATGGATGATGGACGTGCTCTGTCCATCGCCGATGGGATCCTTCACGGGAAATTTGATCTGAGCTGGGATGTTGTCGCCGGCCGGGCTCGCCCGGTTTATTGGGCAGCCTTTGCCTTCTGGTACCTGCTGGTAGGTGGCCATCCCTTTTGGTATTTTTTTGGTAATTTACTTGTATTTTCAGCCACAACGTTCCTCTTGATCTACCTGGTAAATTCGCTTGGTGGCACAAAACTGCAAGCTTTCCTCACCGGTCTGGTATTTGCCCTCACCACTTCAGTGATTGAAGATGTCTATACCCTCTCCAAAGCAGAAAACTTCCAGGTCTTGTTGATGCTCAGTGCCATAGGGTTGGTTATCTTTGCGGCTCGGTCAGCTAAGAAAACCCGGGTATGGATGCTCATGCTGGCAGCCACCATCCTGTTACTGGTGGCTAGTTTTACCAAGGAGAGTACTTTGCTCGTTTTGCCCATTGCCGTGGTTTGGTGGGTGGTCAGCTGGGTTGGGAAGTCGAAACACGTCTCATCCGCCTTATTTGTTGAGAAAGTATCTCGCTATCTCATCTTCTCCAGCCTGGTGAGTAGCTTGATTTTCTATCTTGGTCGCACCTGGTTTTTAGCCTCATCGAAAATACTTGGTGTCGGTCAATCCTCAGAGTTTTTCTTCGACCGGTCTAATCTCCTTAACAGCCTGGTACGGTGGGGTGGTTGGATCTTGCGTGATTATATCTGGTTGCTGCCCATGGCACTTGTCGCCATCGTTGGCTGCCTGGTCCTGCGTCGCTGGCCTCGTTCGGGTCTGTGGTGGCTGGCTGCGGTTTGGATGGTTTTCTGGTTGGGGATGTACATCCCCTGGCACTTTGCGGTCGAGTATTACCTGCTTCCCTTCGCCGCAGGAACGGCTGTCCTTTCCGGAGTATTGTTGGTGGATCTCCTTGACTTCTCCCGGCAAGCTGGTCACCTTTGGAAATGGGTTGGCACGGTCACATTGGCTGTTACTGCCATGCTGCTGCTTATCACCCAGGCTAACAGCTATACCGATGCCACCATCCAGCTGGCCCAGGATGCTGCCAATGCCCAGGTGCTGGAATACATCGCCGCAAACGCCCCGGAGCGCAGCCGGGTAATGGTGAATATTCAGCTTGCTAATGAATACATTGAACAAATGCAGCTCATGTTAGCTAATTTCTATCACCGCCCAGATTTACAGCTGGTGTTCTACCAGGGTGAAGATTTGTCAGTCATGCAGCTACAAGCGCAGTTAACCTATTTCCTGATTGCAGAGCTGAGTAACCAGCCTAAAATGACCGTTCGTATGGGCTTGGACGAACCCAGTTTGCAGTTATGGAATTCAAGCGTCGCTCCTGCTCTATCCACCTGGAATGAAGTGTTCCAGGTGAGCGAGAATCCACATATACTGACTGTTGATTTTCCTCGACTGCTCTGCCCGATCATCAAGCGCGGCAATTATTGTTCGGTTGGAAGCAGCTTGGTGAATTTTAAGCAGCTGCATTACCAGTGGTCGGTCTATACGCCATAGCCGATCAATTCTTCATCACTTTGTGATGAAATTCTATGTGATTTAATTGGATTTATTTCTACGATGATCAAACCACCTTTCCTGGAGCCTGAAGATCGACCGACTGTAATTGGGAATGTGTTAGGCGTGCCGGTGGTAGTCAAAGGTTGGACCGGTCTTCCTTTGATCGAGCTGGTTGTGTGGGGAATCCTCACTTGGGTTGCACGGCATAAACACCCCGACTGGTCTAAGGGTAAGTGTGCTTATGCTGGGGCATTAAGCACCATCCTCATGCTGGGGTCAGAGTGGTGCCATAACCTGGCGCATACCGTAGTCGCCCACAAAATTGGCAAGCCTGTGGATGCAATCCGTATCTTTTTTGGGACTCCATTGTTGATCTATTATGATATTAATGACCAGCAAGTCACTCCGTTACAGCATATTACTAGGGCTTCAGGCGGTCCACTCTTTAATGCTATGATGGTTCCTCTTTGCTGGCTGGTCAGATGCTTTACCCCAGCAGGGTCGCTCAGCCATTTTGTAGCCAATTTTGCACTTGGGACTAACTGCTTCATATCGACAGTTTCATTATTACCTATCCCTGGAATCGATGGCGGACCATTGCTCAAGTGGTCCCTTGTAGAGTCGGGTCGTAGCCAGGCTGAAGCTGATCAGGTCGTCAAAGGGGTTAATCTTGCCATGGGGAGTGGATTGGGTATTGTCGCAGGTGTGGCTTACAAGAAGCGACGGAAATGGCTTGGCATCGCCATTTCGTTATTTGCTGCCACCTCCCTCGCAATCGGCGTCGGTTTACTCAAAGAACAAAAATAAACAAATTTGGAGGCGAAAATGTCTGAAGAAAAGGTACGCACAGAAGAATTTCAGGTCAGGGGCGAGGAAATTGTCTCGAAAATAAAGGAAATCTTACATGAAGGCAATATCCGCCGGGTGATCATCAAGAATGAGGCCGGTAGGATCCTCATCGACATCCCATTAACGATTGGTGTGGTGGGTGCATTACTCGTTCCCCAGCTGGCAGCTATAGGTGCGATTGCCGCTTTGCTCTCCCACGGCACCGTCGTCGTTGAAAAAGTGGAAGCTTGATTTATATTTACTAAATAAACATCTGGCTCTCCGTTTTGTTGGCACATTTGTCGGCTCATAGCTAATCCGTATTGAGTGATATCATCGATAATACGAATCATCGTTCGTCACTTGCTAATTGCAAACTGCAAACTGTTATCTGCTAATTGCTAGCTGTTAGCTGCTATTGTTTGTTGCACGGAGGTTCTTATGTCTGCCCTCAAATTCATTCTGCATTTGTTCATCTGGTTGGTGATCATTATTTTTCAAATCGTCGCCTCCTATCTGATCATATTCCTAATCTCTGTCATCTTCTCCGGAGTGGATACTACTTCCCGGGGTGGGTGGCTCTCATCCCTGTTTGTAATCTGGCTGGGGTACGTGATCGGTGTCAACTTGATCGGTTTGATTGCGATAAGTTGGGTGTGGAGGGGTGTGCGTTTGCTCACGGTTCAACGTTTGCTTGGCAGCACAATCGGCGCTTTGATCCCGCTGGTCATCCTTCTACCCATTGGCTTCAGTGCTCCAGTGGGAGATTCTGGTACACGTTTTTATGACCTGGTTACCAACTACTGGCAGCCAATCCTTGCCCAGGCCTCGTTGTTTGCTGCTATCCTTGGTTATTTCGTTCCCGGGATGATAAATATCAAAAACAAGCCCACGATTAATGCAAATACAGTGTAATTTCTACTGTAATTCCTACTTGACATCTCTCAAGAAAAATATTATAATATAGACAAGTCTATTATACAGACTGGTCTATGAATGGAGGGTGCAAATATGGATAACGATCTACAAACTTCTCAAAAACGAGCCATGCAGTACTGGTTTGCAGACGGGTTGGCAGAGTTCAGCGCTGCGACGATCTGCTTGCTGCTGGCGATCTATTTTATCATCCAGCAAGTTGTTCAAGCTGCCCAGGGTAGCTTTGCCTTGATCTTTATGGTTGTGTTCTTGGCTGGGATAGGCATCCGCAAGCTAATGCTTTGGGTCCGCCAAAAAAGTACTTATCCGCGTACCGGATATGTTGAGCTGAAGCAGGGCTGGGAGGACCGCAGATTCCTTGGCATTGCTGTTGGTTTCACCGTCCTTCTCATGGGGTTAAATCTCTTTATTCTAATGCGCGGGATCAAGGCTATGGGCGTGATGCCTGCTTTGGGTGGATTTATGTTTGCATTCATGTTCGCTCTGGCAGGCGTTCGGGTTAAATTGATACGCTTTTTCTTTCTGGCTGCTTTCTGTCTGCTGGCGGGAATCTTCCTTGCTCTGAGTGGTTTCGGGGAGCTATGGGGAGCAGCACTGCTCTGCTTTTTCACCAGCCTGGTGCTGTTCACCTTTGGGGTGGTCACACGCCTGACGTATTTGCACCAATCAAGCAGGATGCCGGAGCAATCCAATGAGTGCTGAGCCTCAATCGAAGCCTTCTCTTACCGGTGTTGATAGGCTGATCCATGAGCCCTCGCGCAGCGTAATCCTGGCAATCCTGTCGGCGGTGCATAGTGCCGATTTTCTATACCTGCTGCGTGAGACGGGGTTAACCAAAGGTAATCTCACCGTGCACCTATCAAAGTTGGAAGCCGCTGGCTATCTTAAAATTGAAAAGACATACCGTGGTAAGCTGCCTCTCACCCTGTGCTCCATCACTGAAGGGGGCAGGTTGGCCTTCGAAAACTATCGCCATCAGCTCAAGCAGTTCCTGGATGCGGGAGGAAGGTCGTGACCTGTGAGGTATAAGATATGAGCTCCTATCTTCGACCTCCCGATGATGTTTACTGGCATTTCAAGCGGCTCAAGACCCAGAATCAGCTGGGTGCCGAGTATATCAGCCATGAGGATGGATGCCTGTACCGGGTTAATCTCGATCGGCGAATCTGCCGTGTAATCGATGATTGCGAGCAGCCTACCATCGATAGCCTGCCCACCCGTTTACCAGCTGGGGCTCATGTGCTCACAGGTGTTGGTTGGGGTTTCCGCATGCACATCTCCACCTTCTACCAGCAGGTGATTGCCAGATCGGGTTCGAAGGAGAAGGATCACTAGACAGTAAAATATCTGCTTGCAGTTTCAATTCATCCTCGCCAGATTACTAATTCAAAATTCCTGATCACTATTCACTAGATGCTAAGTAGCATTTTTCCGGCACACAATCAGCATGTGCTCGCTCGTGGCTACGATTGCTGGATGGGTGCAGGTCTGCAAGTGCGTCTCTAGCCAGATCTGAAAACGATTTTTGTCTTTTGCCAACTTGTTTAACTCTTTTGTGTGACCCGTACTGATACCTTCCAGTCCTACCAGCTCTAATATTTGTAAACCATCACGTGTAAATTCAGCTCGCAGCTCATCCGGTAGGTAGAAGTGACAGGCAGTGAAACCATGCCCGCCGAAGTAATCACCCGTCTCACGGATTTGTATAAAGTGTGGCATCTCGATTTCGTCTTGGGCGATCATCAAGATGACCACCAGCACGCTGATCCGCCCCATCACCGAAACGAGGATAGGTGCACCAGGCTTGGCTACTCGCACCAGCTCCGAGATTGCCTGTCCTCTCTCACGTGGGTCTAGGATATGGGAAAGCGGTCCGCCACTGCATAAGACAGCCTCAAACGTAGCGGTTTCGAATTGGGAAAGGTCCATGATAGAGCCTGCAGTCATCCCCTTAACCTTTTTCATCACACCATGGCGCTTCAATTGCCGACTTGCGAAATCCAGGTTCGCCTGGGTCGTATCCAATAGAACGACCTCATAACCCTTTTTTGCCAGCTCGAGCGTATACCGCCCAGGTCCACCACCCGCATCCAGGATCAAACCATGTGGTGGAAGGTATTTATCCAGATAATGCAGTGTTGTATCGAATTCCAGTCTGTGGTAAGCGTCCTTCACCAACCTGCGCCATTCATCCCGTACCTTTTTTGTGTAAAAATCCTTGACCAGTGCGTCTGTCATAATTCTCACGCCCTCCCCAAAAACATCTTTGAGTTATATTGAGAGGTGTCGGTCAGTAATAACCGTCCTAGTCACCCTTTGACCTTCGGAAAAAGCATCGGATAATAATTAAAAATCTCTGTCATCGCGAATCCCCCCTGGTTCTGGGGGGACAATTCCCCGCTGATTTTCGGGGAGTATCCCCCCTGGTTCTGGGGAGACATTCCCCCGCTGTTTCCTGGTTCTGGGGGGAATATCCCACCTGCCTTTAGTGGGAATCCACAAGGGTTTTCTTGTGGCATGGCGATCTGCTTTTTGACGATACTGCTATGCCAGGGCCTTACAATATTACTATTTAATGGTTATGACCAATAATTCTGTCCGTAACTGAGATTTACAATGAAAATAAAAAAAGGGAAGGAGCGGGATAACCCGACTTCCCTCCCACATTAACGAGAGACTTGCATATTAGCGTACTCATTCCTTACGTACCGGAATAGTCGCTTGGAGCATCCAGTAATTTACTTGTATTTACAACGAAACCCTGTTACCCAATACCAGAGGTCGGTTTATTCTTCTTTTCTTCCTTAAGCTTTCGTTTTTCCTTTAAGGTATGTTGTGGTTTCTTTTTCTGTTGTTTTCTGCCCTTATCCGCTTTTCCAGAACCAGCCATCGTTGATCCTCCTAGTTTATGGATAGTCGCTATTATAGCATGGCATCCGATTTGCGTGAGGCTGTAACTGGCATTTGTGCCTTGCCCTCCACCCACAGCTGCCAAATAAGGATAACTTCAGCTACTTTGGCAACCGGTGCCCATGGAGCTGACCAAATACCTGATTGCGCGCTGATGATAATGTACAACACGATGGTGAGCAGCGTATACCCGATAAATAATGGTCGAACCAGCCTGTGTACCGAGGCAGGTAATCCCAGCGGCAGATATAGCAGTCCGAGAAGTCCAAGATATCCCAGGGCATTGAGTAAGAAGAAGGTGAATAGTTTATCGGGTCCTGTAAATACGAGACCTGGCCCCGTGGTGTAGAAGTAAATGTGAATCACCGTTGTTATCAGGGTGAGTAATATAATTAAGCTGCGTCGCATAATAAAACCTCCCAGGCAAGATTATTCCTAATCTTGTTATTTGATAAGTTTTTGCCACCTTTACCCGGTTGAAGATTCAGATGTCTGTAATGTGACGTTATTCTCCTGAATCATATTGGGTGCAAAATTGGCATTAGTTTGTTAATTTGTCATATATCTAAGCAATACGTAAATTAATAATCATTAGATGCATTTCCCATCTTATTAGTCGCATTATTGTCAGACATCTTTCCATCTAAATTGATTATCAGCTGATTCCTTCATTGACATACTTTTCATTTATTTTGTCATTGTCCTGTCGCTGCAGTGTTTCGGGGAAAGCTTGAAGCCATACTGTTGCGGTCATTGCGGAATCCCCGCTAGGTTTCGGGGAGAATCCCCCCAGGTTCTGGGGGGAGAATCCCCGCTGATTTTCGGGGGACGAACTTGTTTTTTGAACCCGAAGTTATATGCTCTTCCCCACCCAATAAACGTCTCTCTTCCGATTGGGAATTTAATCCTTCTCAGCTCCATCATCGATATTCTTTTATAAAACGTAGAGACGCCCCATCGGGACGTCTCTATCTAAGACGATTTTTACTTCATCAGCCGTCTAATATCAAGCCATAGCGTTCGACGATTTCATTCCTGAATTCTCACTCCCATCGGAAAGTCTTAATCGATAAAACCACCCCGATCACTATAATCCCTGCCAGTACCAGCACGTCTGTGATGTGTTGGTTCCATGTCTCTCCAATCCACAATCCTCGTAGAAGGGTGACCACATAGGTTAGTGGTAAAAATCGTGAAATTTTTATGATGGTTTCGGGTAGCAACTCACGTGGAAAGCCAGCGCCTGACAGGAACAACATTGGGTAGAGTATTACCATCCCGACTACCTGGGCAGTACGGGCAGTTGGCATCAATCCTGCCATCACAAAACCGATGGCAAAGAAGCTCAGGCTACTTAATGTAAAACCTGCCAATACACTTAGCACATTGCCTTCAAACCGCAGATGATAGACCAGTTTCCCCGCCATGATGAGTAAGATCATACCAAGCAGGGTCATCGCGAACAGGACGATAACCTGCGCCACCAATACAACCAATGGATTTATGGGGGTCGTACGCAGCCGCCGTAAGACGCCATTCTCTCGGTAGGCAGCCATCGTGATGGTCAGACCCACCAATCCGGTGGTGGCGATAATCATTGCTGTATAAGCTGGAACAGAGATGTCTACGGTGCCTTGTCCATTTAGTTCTTTCAAAGGCGCATTACCATAAATTGAACCGAACAAGAATAAGAACATCAGTGGAAAGACCAGTGTGAAGAATGCTCCCACCGGCTCACGGAGGAACAGTTTGATCTCCATCCAGGTCATTTTCAATAGGCTTTTCATGATCACCTCATTCTCGTAATTCCTTCCCCGTCAATTTCAGGAAGACGTCTTCAAGGGACGCTTGTTCGGTTCGTACATCGCTATATTGGATATTTTCTTTTGCCAGTATCGCTACCACATGGCTCACCAGATTCGCCTGGCTGGTACTGCCATGGACGACCACCATCTCCCCTCGGGTTTCCAATTTCCCCAGCTGGTTTATCTCATCGACAATCTGGGCTGGAAGAGGCTTGTCTACTTTGAAGAGCAGTCGTTCCTCGCCTCCCATGCTGCGGATCAGCTTGGCTGGTGTATCCATCGCCACGATGTGCCCATGGTCGATGATTGCCACATGGTTGCATAACCGTTCAGCCTCATCCATATAATGGGTGGTCAGCATGATGGTTTTACCTTTCGCGTGCACGTTCGCGCACCAGATCCCAAATGGCACGCCTGGCTTGTGGGTCAAGACCTGTAGTAAGCTCATCCAGAAAAATCAATCGGGGATCGGGCAGCAGTGCCATAGCGATAAATAGACGCTGTTTTTGCCCTCCAGAAAGCTTACCAAAAGCTGTGTTGCGCTTATCTTCCAATCCGAGCTGGATCAGCAGCTCTTCCCAATTAGCGTTTTTAGGGTAGAACGAGCTATACAAATCCAACGCTTCCCAGACTTTCATCCGCTCAGGTAGATTGGATTGCTGTAATTGCATGCCTGCATGCGTGTGTAGGAAATGAGCATTATGCTGTGGGTCGATACCTAATACGGTCACGCCCCCCCGGTCAGGCTTACGAAGACCTTCAAGGCACTCAATCGTCGTCGTCTTCCCTGCCCCATTCGGACCAACCATCCCAAAAATCTCACCTTCTTCAACCTCAAAACTGATTTCGTCTACAGCAACTGTCGCTCCGTATGTTTTCCGTAGTCCGTCAACTTTTATAACCGTATTCATTTTTTCCTTCATATGTTGGCAATCATGTTCATTCCATTCGCTGAAATTGCTGTCAATAATTCCATTGGTGATCAGGCGACATTTGTTTAGCTGGCGATTATCTTTTCGATCTACAATCACTCCATAGTCACTATCCGGCTGGATTTATCCTCTTCACCTTTATAATATAGTAATGACCCTAAAATATCAGGCCCTAAATGGGGTATTAATCGGGTAATGTGTGGATTATTTTATTAGAATTTAATGACTGGTAGTACGAGGATGGAATACGTTTTAAGCGATGATGATTCTTCATATCCTGGCGTTTTGAATACTCGCCCTGTTCGATGGATGTAAATTGATAAAAACGTGGAATTAGATATTCACCCCCGTGTGAACCTGTGTTACCTGAGTGAAATAAGCCTCGTAGTGTTAACCAAATTCAGGCACCGATATTGATAATAAATTGCTCACTTGCTTGGGAAACGCTGGCGTTGTGTTTATCTGTCGAGTATGCTTTTCCTTTTTCTTACCTCGATCACCCCTTCCTGGAATTGTGCGAAAAAGGGGGGATGGGTGATTAATTACCTGCGTAAAGTAATAGACTATCCTTCGATCTTGTTTCGATCAGGGCTCCACCAAATCGAGATGAAATGAGTAGACAGATTCGTACTGACCCGCGATCGCCATGGCGATATCACCATTGGTCATGTCATAAACAGCTGACCATTGCGTTATGTCTTGCTTCACATCCGAAAGTAGTTGCATCGCACCATGCTGGTCGAGCTCACCATCCAGCTCAGTAAGTCTGTCGGAAATCGTTTGATACCGCCCGCAACCTCCATTGCCTTTCGCAATGCAACGCAGGTGATTAGTTGCCAAATGCCAGGATGTATCGTTGGTTAATACCACCATGTCGTGCTCGTAAAACTCGATCAAAACACTTTTCCCGCTTGGATCAGCTAGTAAATAATGGATTGGTGGTCCGCCACCAAATTTTATATTATATTGCCCGAAAATTACCAGCGCTTCGTCTACATTTCGAGCATGATCGAGTATTTGCCGGATAATACCGATCGATCCAATTGTGGGCCTGGATGGGTCATAGCTGGCATCATCCGCGTATTCATCAGGCACGGCTGCCATACCAATCGTCAGTCCGTATTCATTCATCCCATCAAATGGCATGGAGGGTGCAGTCAGCAATGCCTTGCGCTTCGCCAGGGGTAAATCAGATAATGCCAGCACATCAGCTGGGTCGATACCCAGGAATGTCAGGTCAACCATACTGGCGGATGCATACCCGTTGGGTGGGTCGGTGTAGAGTAACAAAGCTGGGCTGAAATCCCAATCGAAGTTGCGACCATATAGCCTGTCACCTGTTTCTCCCAAAGATGCAAAGAGTGAGCACGAAAAATCACTCCCTTTTGGCAAAGACGACGATTCCCTTGGGTAATCGTAATCGCCATAATATTGCATCACATAAAATGGATAGTCGTCAATCTTTTTGAGGCTGCGTAACGTAGCGTTGTCATCTGGAGGTAAGCTTCTGTCGTCCTCGATTGACGAAATTCCTGCAGGTGGAATTCCTGCAGTCTGTGTGGCATAAATTACTGGTGCGCGAACGTTGCAGGTTGTAAGTAATAGCAGGAGAATTGAAAATGATGTAACGCGCAAGCAAGTAGGCTGGTTTATTGGCTTCATATCACTTTCGAACCTTGGTGTACCCACGGTCGTTTAGTCTGTCTGGGTCAATGCCTGAGGTTTGATCAGCATCAGGCTTTCCCACTCAAAAAAGTGGTATGTTGGTCATCTTTAACAGTTATATGGTATTTTATAAATTTACCCTCTTTAGCGCTCGTCGGTTCAATTGGAAGCCTTTGTATAGTTGCGTTCGTCTTTATACCTCTGTAAACAAAGTGCTTTATTCAAATTCTCCTTTGAATCCATTTCATCCCCACCTGACATTAGAAATCTTAAATATTTGAAGACTTTTCATAAACCCCTTGTGGATTAGAACATCTGTGCTATAATTGAAGAGTACTTACTCATTGCCATTCGTGTGCGGGGCAGTTCCCGCTCATCTCGCAACACCTCATCCGGGATCCATACGGTTGGTAAAGTACCATTGTATAAAAGTAGTGCCAACCCATCAGCATCGAGTTTGTCGGTTTTATTCACATGACCCATCATTACTTTAGCCTTCCACGCATTGGTCAGTTGGGCGACACAACCCGCTGCTTCGATCTCATCTACGATCCAGTACCAGTTACCCACGCATTCTAATGCCACTGGTGTACCAGCCGGAAATTGCTCCAGGTATTTCTGGATCGCTCCTGATGTATGTTCGATCCTTGTCCGTTTACACACTCGTGCTTTGTTATCCATTACAGATATTTGTGAATAATATTTATGTGCGTCACATCCTATCGTATAATTCTCCATGCTGCACCTTTCCTTTCTCAGGACCTTTGCCGTCAAAACAAAGTATATCCTGGAGGTGCAGCGTTTTCATATAATCAATCTGCTCCTAGCAATACTCATAATCCAACATTATTCCGGATTATGGTGAGTAATTACATTGAAGAGTAATTACTCACCGAGTTGCAATGTGCCGGAGTGATCACCTAAACACAATTAATGCTTCAATTAAGTTGTCATTGCGCCTGTCCCCGCTGATTTTCGGGGAGGCGATCTTTGCCGAAGCAATCTGCTCTTTGTGAGGCGAGAACAGCGTTTTAAGAATCCAAGGTTTTTTTACCAAATTCCGAAGCTTAACTTACATGTCCCCGCTGATCCCTGGTTCGTTGGGGGGAGCAATCCGCTCTTTATTCTCTACGTCAGGTTGCATATTGCCAGTTAATGGTGAGTAGTTACATCAGTGTACTTCTGTACCGGTTGTTCTTTACCGGTATACAGATGATTTCCTATAATATTCAATCAGATCATCTTCATATCGGTTGGTTTTGAACGATAAACATGTGCTTTCTGTACCAGTGATCTTCTGTGCCAGTTGGTCTTTACCGGTATGTTCTATTTCAGATCGAGCAAGCCTCCTTATGACCGAGCCAGTTCGTTTCTTTCGAGAAAAACACTTTCCTTGGATTTTATTTTCGTATGCAGATTGTTCGATCCCGCCGTAGGCACCTCGATTGCCTCTATCCAGCCCCATCTGCTATAACGGATCACATATGAGTAATCACTACACATCCTCACTACTTACTCATCACTCCTCACTGTTCACCTGTTATATCATTTGAATGCTTTTGTTTTTTTTGGATTCAATTCAATCCAGCAGGAAGCGCTTCATCGGCATCCATTCATCCTTCCATATGGTCGGAATAAGCTCATTTGTGACCGTTGGGGGGAAATTTGCTGCCATGACAGCCCTCTCCTCAGGCTCGAGATTATATAGGATGAATGGCACCACCCAATGCGGAGGACTGGAGTGTTCCTGGCTGTGCTTCGCGGAAGCTTCACCGATCCGTCTTTGCTCATCCAAATTGATGGCTGCGTTAATCGCTTCCTTGGAGAAATAGTGCTCCTCCAACAGGATATGTGGCTCCCAGATGGCAGTTAACTTCTCCAGGTTAGCGACGATTACTTCCAACCCAGCACTCGGCGGTTCACTGGAAATGTTCTTGATTGACTTCAGGCATATTTGACAGTAGATTTTCGACAGCATGATGGTCTGCTGAGAGTTGAGCGTAGGGTGCAGACGGTAAATACTTCATAAAAGCTGGAAATGCAATCAAGTCTTCACTAGTGTGGTGTGCGCTTAATACCTCGGTTAAGCAATGTACATACCTTGCATAGCCCTGGATTATCTCAAACTTTGGAACACCATGACCAAGATACTCTGTCCCTTTGATCAGGCTGGTATAAAGCCCTCGGGTAATAACTTTATGGATACGGATCAAATCCTGTGCCAGGTTGGGTGTGGAAAGGAGTAGTGTCATGTTATTACCTCGATTCTTCACGCAATAATTTGGGTTTCGTAGGTCGAGAAGCAATTATCATACTTTACCCGGTGGAGATTGAAATTGGTATGTTCATCATTTTTTGCTATCCCCGATTGATTGCCGTGCATCTAATCTGCCTCAATCAATAGGCTAAGTAGAGTATATATCAAGCTTCCAGAGATTAGATTTGAGTTGGTTTAAAGTTATATGAGAATCACCCGACCAAGGGTTGAGACGAAACATCTCCGGGATTGGTGGTTTCGGGATTGAGCACTGGGTTTACTAAGTCTATATCCATTCTTGGACCTTGCCTTTCCGATTTTTGATACCCAAATGATCCATCTGCAAGTTTTCTCACTCCAGAAACGATGTGCTAATCTGGCGCTTTTTGGCAGTTAAAGAGCTTGTATTGGCAGTTTTATTCATCTAGGATGGTATCAAGGACTGGAAAGAATGAACACATATTATAGAATGATCAAAATGATATTTTGGATTTTCCATTGTGTATCTTCTCAGAGTTGCCAGGTGAGCGGAGAATCAAACGCTCTGTCAACTGCAAAAATTATCGCTGCTAATCATACTAATGTAACCGATGGTCTATTTCTCCCATTCGTGTTCCAGGAAAAACTACATTTTTTCATTCAAGGATACGCATTTGATATCCCTATTCTGGGTTGGCTTTTCAAAAAAAGTGGGCAGATCCCGGTTTACCCTGGTCATAGAAATCAATCCCTGGATCAGGCCGCAAGATTATTAGAAGTGGGCAAGACCGTGGTTGTTTTCCCGGAAGGGCGGCTAAATCCTGATAATCATTACCTGAAGGCTAGAACTGGGACAGTCCGGTTATCCTTGATGACCAATACCCCGATTATTCCCGTGGGTTTTTACGTCCCCCAAAGGTATCTCCACAACATCTGTTTATGTAAGAAGGATCATCTATCGGGTGGATATTGGCAATTGGGTGGGCGTTGTTACCTGCAAATCGGCATGCCCTGGCTACCTGGCGAAGAAATAATTGGGCATGTAGATAACCATCAACTTCATGAGCTGACTGACAGGTTGATGAGAAAGATTAATAGACAGGTAGATATGGCAAAACAGCTCTGTTATAAAGAGACTGGCTTACTCTCAAAATGGGTCTCTCATTATGGCGGCTAGCCAACGTTTCCTGCGAAATATGCTTGCACAACAGATTCTACTGATAAATTTCTTGTTTTTGGTCATTCTGGTGAATAGTACTTACAATACACCTAGACGGGTCAAATTTCCAATGGATGACATGGCTATCCATTTTATAAAATCAAATAAGTTGTAAAATTCTATTGTCTATCGTCTATATCCATGAATAGATATGACTGGGTGTGTCCAGTAACTTAAGGGATGTAGTGATTAACCAAACCAGATTTGACTGAATGGAGGAGACCATGGCACAAGCAGGGATTCACAGTCTGATTGGGATGGCGGTTCGCAAGTTGGCACCGGTTCGTGAATGGCTGATGTTGGGCATCATCCTGGGGAGCATGCTGCCGGATGCAGATAACCTGGCAGTTGCTATAGCAACGGTGATGAAATTACCAACCACCAACCTGCATCGCACCTTTACTCACAGCCTATCTATGGTGCTGGCTGTGTTGTTGGTATGTTACCTCATCTCTGCGCTCGCCAAACAACCGCGCTGGGGAACCCTGGGGGTGGGGTTAGGGGTCGGCATCCTGATGCACATCCTGCTCGATCTATTGATTTGGTTCAATGGAGTAGCCATCCTGTGGCCGCTTCCTTCCTGGATCAACTTTTGGAGTGCGTATTCTCCTCCCGCCTGGTTTGATAAATTGATGCTTTCATCCGAGTTCCTGTTCTTTGCGTTATTCTTCATCGGGCTTAATGCAATTGCCCGAAAAAGAAGCACAGACCAGGACTATTTGAATAAGCTGCGCCTCTGGACCTGGCTACAATTGGCCCTGTTCGTGGTCTTCACCATATTGGTTTATGTGATGCAAAAGGGCTTCATGACCCCGTATGGGGCTGTTTATCTGCTCTCTTTAGCGCTGGCCATCGGTGTTACCATCCGCATGCGTAAGACGGTGGAAGCAGTTCAGGCGTGATGGGCTTCCTTTGGCCTCACAGGTTTTGAATCCCTGTGAGATCAATATCCATCAGCCATTTTAGCCAGCCATCTTGAGGGGGAACGATGGCTGGCAGCTGCTTCAATATCTTCACCTGGGTTTACCGTCCCTGCCGGGATTTGAGTGCCTGCATTAGGGTGGTTGAAGAGTAGCAGCTCCGGTCCGTTCTTATGAACCTGGGTGATAAAACACGTGACTTTATAAACTATTCCGGTCATAAGTTGCAGAAGTCGATATCCACATATGGAATGTCATGCGCGATCCGTGCGGCTCGGTTGCGCATGAAACGTCCCACCCAACTGTCCGGCTGGGCGATCTCAGGATGGCCAACTAGGTCAGCATAAATGCACAGCTCTTTGAGCTTGAGAAATTTGGGAATTTGGCACTGCAAGAAAAGTGGTAGGTCCTTCTCCAATCGATATCCCTCTAGGTAACTCGAAAGAAATTCCCTTGCGAAGCTCTTGCTCTCTTCTTCGCTGTTGGCATTGTAAAGCACCAGCACATCGAACAGTGCCATGGCAACGTCCATGGCATACCATCCATAGGAGCAATCATCGAAATCGATGATAGTTACATTTCCATCAGCTCGGATGAGGAAATTAGCATAGTGCAGATCTTCATGGATCATGCCGTAATCAGCACTGGGTTTGGGTAACAGCTGCAGCTCCTGGATCAAGTTGGCCAGCATCTCCCGGGCAGGATCAGAAAATCCAGCCAGCTTATCCATAGCTTTGTGGACCTCGTAGGAATCGAACCATTGTGGTCTTGTGCGAGACGGATGAGAGGGCTTGTATCCAGCTGAAATTTGATGCAGTTTTCCCGCGGCTTTACCGATGGACAGGAACAGCTCGGTTGACCACTCGGAGACTGGGATGTTTTCCGCCAGAATGCCTTCAGCCTTTTCAAATGCCGTCAGGTTATAGACCGTGCCATAATGCCTGATTCTTTCCAGCAGGTGGTTATTGATCGAATCGCAGGGGTGCTGACACAGGTGCACCCTGATGGGCAAGGAAGTTCACCCACTCTAGCATACCCATGGTCTGGTTATAGGGGCAATCCTCAACCCCGATGCGCAGTATCCCGAATTTCTTACCATCCGGTACCTCTCCACCGGGAAAAACCTGGGTAGCCTGCATCAACGGGAATTGGAAAACAGCATTCGCGTGACCACCTGATTGGGGAATGAGATCCTCTGGTGATGTATTGTACAGGTTACTTGCGATCGTAAGCATGATGGGATCCATGGATGGATTGTATCAACAATCCCATTTGCTCACAACTCGGTCTGGCGTATTTTATGGCTGGTATTACTTTACAGGAGATAATCGGAACCTAATATATAATAGGAATGCCCTCGTTATTTCTTATTGTATTGGAGACAAAATGACAACTTTCGATCTGGTGCTCACCAATGGACGGATTCTTGACGGCTGTGGCAATCCATGGTTCTGGGGTGACATTGCTATCCAGCGAGGCCGAATTGTCGATATTGCTGCCCGTGGCACGCTGATGGGTAAACGTACAATCGATGTCGATGGGCGTTATGTTTCGCCTGGTTTCATCGATATCCATACCCACTCCGACCTTTCCATCCTTGTCAATCGTCCGGCAGAAAGTGCCGTCCGTCAGGGGGTTACCACACAGCTCATTGGTAATTGCGGCATGTCACCCGCACCAGTAGATGATGCTCACCTCATCGAGATGCAGCGCCAATGGGGTCCCATCTCCGAACAACCAGAAGTCACTTGGGAGTGGCGCAGCTTTGGTCAGTATCTGCAAGCGCTCGAGGATGGTGGCCTGGGGATCAATATTGCCTCGCTGGTGGGGCATGGCGCATTGCGTATAGCTGCAATGGGGTTGGGTGAGGGTAAACCCTCAAACGGACAACTTGAGCAAATGAAAGCGTTCCTGGCTGAAGCCATGCAGGCTGGGGCATTCGGGCTGTCTACCGGTCTGGTATATCCACCCGGGTGTTTTGCTGAAACCGATGAGATCATCTCCCTGTGTAAGGTGGTATCTAAGCAGCATGGGATTTATGCTTCGCACATCCGCGGTGAGCGTGAAACGATCCTCACTGCAGTGGCTGAAGCTATCCGCATCGGGCGTAGATGCGGAATACCCGTGCAGATTTCTCACAACGCCCCAAAATTTGGTGCCCCCTGTGATGCCAGCGCTAATTTGCACCTGGTGGATGAAGCCCGCGCCCGCGGTCAGGATGTGACTGTGGATAATGACGTCCACACTGATCTGGCTCCTGCCCTCACCGGTGGTCTGCCCCAGTCTATCCAGGACCTGCCTCCAAATGAGATCGCTGCCTTACTACGCGACCCTGCCAGGCGCTTCGATATCCGCACAGAGATTGTGCTCGACCAGAAACCGGCCTTTGGTCCAGTAGGGTTGCTGAAGCACGCACAATGGCAGCGTATCACTTTACTGCACGCTCCTCATAGCCCGGGTTTGATCGGTAAATCCATATTGGCTATCGCTGATGAGCGTGGGCAGGATCCCTTTGACACTTACTTCGATCTGATCGTCGAAAATGGGCATGAAGCCGAAGCCATCTTTGACTATATTGACGAGGCTAATATTCGCTTGCTTCTCCAGCATCCTGCAGTAATGATCTCCTCCGATGGGCAGGTTCTGGCTCCCTATGGATTCCTGAATGACCCCATCCCCTATCAGCCATGCAGTTACGGAGAATTCCCTGGTGTTTTAGAGCGTTATGTGCGTGAAGAGCCCGTGCTCACTTTGCAGGAAGCCATCCGCAAGATGACCTCCTTCCCTGCCCAGCGTCTCGCTTTGTGGGATCGGGGCATGCTTCGTCCTGGTGCCTGGGCGGATGTGGTGGTTTTCGACCTGCAGCGTATCCATGACCGGGCTACAAACCTGTTCCCACATACTTACCCGTTTGAAAATTACCCGCACCAGTACCCCGAGGGCATCGATTATGTCTTTGTCAACGGTACCTTGGTTGTGGATGGAGATCAGCACACAGGTGCTTTGCCTGGGCAGGTGCTGAGGCATGGGCTGCATAGCTGACTGCTACCGGAGAACAGTATTATTTCGTGAACCGGTATGCCCCTATGGATTGGATGAAAATGCTAATGATCGACGCATAAGATATAACCTTTTGCCCCACCACCTGGATCACCAGTCCTTCTGGACTGGTAAAGCTGGGTCCATTCGTCATTAATAGGTAGTAACCGATTAACATCAGGCAGAAAACCGCAAATACCCAGGCATAAACCTTCGGGTATGTTTTACTCAGGAACATCACCGGTACATAGCAAAGCACCGCCAGTGGGAAGAGGCGGAATGCCCACATAACGAACTGCACATGCACAGGTCTGGCAATGTCAGCCGGGGAGAATGCAATGCCAACAAAGCTGATCCCTGCCAGTACACCCAAAACCGAGCCGGTCAGGCTTAAGGTTCTCTGCAGTCGCGTATCGTGGAAGAAGCGTGGGAAGATGATGAAAAAGCTGACCAGGCACACTCCAGCAGCGCCAAGGGAAAGGAAGAACAGCACCGCCGAAATCCAATTAGGCTTACCAGAAACAGCGGTGACCATTCCCAGATTGCTGAGGAAGTTGTGGGTGAAGGAATAACCTTTGGCAGTCTGATCGTCATAGTTCCCGCCGGCATACGTCAGCATCGCGATCAGGGTAAGGCAGACGAACAATGCGCATCCAATCGCGATGATCAGATAAAGCTTGCGGGTTTTATCAATTGGTGGCAGGTTTGTGCTCATGTTGGCGACTATACCCGCAAGAATGGATGGTGTCAAGCAGTTCAGGGTTCCCTTGCAGATAGATAATTATCACCATTATTTAATCTTTAGTTTTGGAAATTAGCCTGATAATAGCGCTATCTTGCAAAGGAGGGTTATATGTACACGACTGACCAATACGAAGGCATGCTGGCGGAGACGGTGGTTTTCCCTGGTTACCATGCCGATATCATCAATGCCTATCTCGCCCGCCCACTTGGTGGCGGACCATTCCCGGGGATGGTGTTGATTCATCACCTCCCCGGCTGGGATGAGTGGTACCGCGAGACCACACGCAAGTTTGCTGCGTATGGGTACGTTACCATATGTCCAAACCTGTATTTCCGCGATGGTCATGGAATCCCAGAGGATGTAGCCGCAAAGGTAAGAGGAGTTGGTGGAGTCCCTGACCAGCAGGTGCTTGGCGATGCGGGAGCCGCCTTATCTATGTTGCTTGCACTTCCATATGTAAATGGCAAGGTAGGTGTGTTCGGTACTTGCTCAGGTGGTCGACATGCTTACCTGTCTGCTTGCCGTATTCCGGGTTTTGCCGCCCTGGTGGACTGTTGGGGTGGGCGGGTGGTGATGACCCCGGAAGAACTTACCCCAAAACAACCGGTTGCACCTATTGATTACACCGCTGACCTTTCGTGCCCAGTGCTTGGCATCTTTGGCAATGAGGATCACAGCCCAACTCCTGAACAGGTGAACATTTTGGAAGATTCATTAAAGAAAAATGGCAAGAGCTATGAATTCCATCGCTATGATGGCGCCGGGCATGGTTTCTTCTACCATAACCGCCCAAATTATCGCCAGGAACAAGCTGTGGAAGGTTGGCAGAAGGTGTTTGCATTCCTTGACAAGAACTTGAAGGGAGCTTGAACATGTGCACAATGATTGCCAAGCAGGTCAATATCACCGGCAGCGGTAAAACTGGTGCAGGCTGGATCAATGTGGACCAGGCCAGCGTGAGTTATGACCATCCCTTTGACATGCCGTTAGAATATACCCTCAATATTGATTTTACTAATCAGGCGGGTGAACCCGGGGCACGGGTGGCGGTAGAGCTGGATGCAGCCTCCGCCAGGGAATTGGTCGAAGTAATCCAGGCAGTGATGCGTCAGGCAGAGGCAGGAGGATTTGTGGAGGGATAAGTAATATCGTCTTTGATACTGCTGTAGACTTGATTTACCTGGCCGCGGAAGGGTGGTAAGTCACTGTTCATTGGGCAACAGGCGCATCGGATGCTTAGGGCTTCCTTATGAGCATATTTCCTTGCAGGAGAAAGTTGGATATATCATTGCTTTTAAAATAACATTTCAGGAGGATATTCATGAGCACTATTGAACGTGCCAAGCTGACCCAGCTGGCTAACATCCAGAAAAAAACCGGTAAAACATTGGAAGAACTGACAACCCTTATCCAAGCCAGTGGACTGACAAAACATGGAGAGATCCGCAGCATGTTAATTGAAGAGCTGGGGTTAACGTATGGGGATGCCCATAACCTGGCATTATTTGCCCTCAAAGCCGATGCCCAGCTGGCTGCTAAGGAAAAAGGTTTATCGACATCAGAGGTACTGGATGAAATATACAGCGGACCGAAAGCTAGTTTACGACCCATCCACGAGAAGCTGATGAACACCATCCAACAGTTTGGAGAATTCGAGATCATCCCGAAGAAGGGATATGTCAGCCTGCGTCGCAAGCGCCAGTTCGCCATGCTCGGACCAGCCACCAACACCCGTTTTGAGCTTGGGATCAATATCAAGAGCCTGGAGCCTGATGAGCGTTTGATCGAACAGCCTGCTGGCAGTATGTGTAATTTCAAAGTGAGGTTGACTGATACCAGCCAGGTGGACGAAACCGTCCTCAGGTGGGTGCGTAAAGCATTCGATACAGCCGGGTAGTTACCAGCCTGTGCCGATATCTCCATAGGCTATTGATTTGAGATCCGGGCATGGTAATATATCCTTGCCGATTATTATCTAAACCTGATATCACGGAGAAACCATGGATACATTAAACACGATTCGCAAACGCTGTAGCTTGAAAGCTCATATCTCAAAACGCGAAATCGAAAAAGATAAGATCAACATCATTCTAGAGGCAGGTCAGCTGGCAGCCTCAGCACGCAATAACCAGCCCTGGCGTTTCATCGTGGTACAGGATAGACAAACGATTGAAGAGCTTACCCAGGCGTTCTCGGAATCCAACCATGTGATCATCGACGCGCCTGCGATCCTGTTTGCTTGCGCTCGTGAATTGGATGATGTGATCAAAGATGGTCGGGAGTATTATTTGTTTGATGTGGGTCTGGCGGTAGGGAATATGATTCTGGCAGCCACCGATTTGGGTCTGGTGACCCACCTGATGACTGCCTTCGACGAAGGTCTGGTTAAGCAGATCCTTCATATCCCAGAGGACGTACGGGCAGTGGTGGCAACCCCTCTGGCATATCCAATCGAAGCTAGCTATGATGAGGCTGCGAGAGAACGCTTATCGATTCGTACACGTAAAGATCTAAAAGAGCTAGTGTACTATAACCGTTGGAGTGAGACCGAACCGGCTTAGTGAAGCTGTTCCTGAAAAACCTGCTGTTTTCTATTCTTGTCCCCGGATCGGTGGCGGTATATATTCCGCTGCTAATATCGAGTGGCTCGAATATTACTTCTCACCTTTGGTTGAGGATGGTCGGCACTTTTATTATCGCTTTGGGAGCAGCTATTTATAGTTGGACGGTATGGGATTTTGCCAGTTTTGGTAGGGGGACTCCACTTCCAATTGATGCTCCAAGGAAGCTGGTAGTACGAGGACTCTACCAATACATCCGTAACCCGATGTACATGGGAGTGATCCTGGTTATCCTGGGTTGGTCAGCTGCGTTTGCTTCCGTCTGGTTGCTACTTTATGCTCTGGGTGTATTAATCATCGTTCACCTGTTCGTAGTGGTATATGAAGAGCCCAGGTTGAAGATGCTCTTTGGTGCAGAATATGTAACATATCATTCAATCGTGGGCAGGTGGGTACCGCTTTGTAATGGAGGTATCCGGCACAGAATCTGAAAAGCATTGTCGGCGGGAAATTTCAAAAGATCCTAAAACTGACCGATTATATTGAAAAAATCGGGACAGGGTTACATGTTCCCGACTGAAAAAATGATAGAATTAAGCGCATAATTTTTGGGGGAAGGCACTCTGTTGATAGGAGTAAGATCATGGTCTGTCCACACTGTCAGAGGGAAAATCCCGAAGCAGCCCGTTTCTGCTTGAATTGCGGACAGGAATTGCTATTCAAGTGCACTAACTGCCAGTCTGAACTGCAACCCGGAGCACATTTTTGCAACCAGTGCGGCCAACCCGTGCAGGTGCAAACTCCTATAGATGAACATCGCCTGAATCGGTTGGCAGCTGTAGCACCAGGAGCATTGGTTCAAAAAATGCTTTCTGCGTCAAAAGCAATGACTTCCGAACGCCCCGGTTCGTTAAGAGAACGGCGAACCGTGACCACACTACTTGCTGATGTGGTTGGTTCCACAGCCTTAGCAAAAAAAATGGACCTAGCAGACTGGACAGAAGTGATCAACCAGGCCTTCGACTGTATTGCCCAGGTTATCTACAACTATGAGGGATCCATTGCTCGTCTATTAGGAGATTCGCTGCTGGCATTCTTTGGTGCACCTGTGGCGCATGAAGATGACCCTCAGAAAGCAGTCAGGGCAGGGTTGGAGATAATTAATCAGATCAAGCCATATTCCCAAGCAGTCAAGGAAAAATATGGGATCGATTTCTCCATGCGAGTGTGTATCAATACCGGGCCAGTGATTGTCGGTCCTGTAAGCGATGACTTGACTTATGATTACACAGCATATGGTGGGACTGTCAACCTGACGTCACGCATCAAGTTTGCAGGGGAGCCAATGAGTGTAATCATCACTGAGCACACCTACCGCTTCGTTGCTCCTTACTTCGAATGCCAAAGCCTGAGTCAAGTTGAGGTAAAAGGAATGGACCAGGCAGTGGGAGTATATAGGGTGAACTCCACCCGGGCAATCCATGGACGGACACGTGGTTTCTCGGATCTTGAAAGCCCGATGGTTGGTCGTGATTATGAGCTGGAAACCCTGTTACATGCTTGCGATGCTGTGCAAGCTGGTTTAGGACGGGCAGTGCTTATCCTCGGTGAGCCTGGATTAGGGAAAACCCGACTGATTCCAGGAATGGCAAAAAGCGTCTGAAGCACGATTTTCGACGGCAGCCGGTACGCAGGCAGGCGACCGAATGGTGATCGGCCGCTGGTTTATTGGACGATGTGTATCCTATCGGCAGGGTAACGCCTATCAATTGTTGATCAACCTGCTACGCAATATGATCGGTGTGACGATCGCTACAGATGAAGCGGAGACTCACAGCGCTTTGCACAATCTGTTGAACAACTTGTTTGGTGAGCGCATGATGGAGGTCTATCCATATCTTGGCCACCTGCTGGCATTAAATCTGGAAGGAGAAGCCCTCCAACGGTCTCAAATCACAGATCCTCAAGCTTTGCAAACCCAGTACCTGCAGGCTATGCAGCGTCTGTTACTGGCAATGATGAAGGAAAATCCGCTCATCCTTGTTCTGGAAGACCTGCATTGGGCTGACGCCTCTTCGACTGAATTATTCATCCGGTTAATATCTCTTGTTTCATCTGGACCCATCCTTTTTTGCCTGGTAACGAGAATTGAGCGGGAAGCGACAGGTTGGAGACTGGTCAACGCTGCACGTGAACAGCTGGAGGTAGTCTGACAGAAATAACATTACTAAACCTATCAGATAGAGACAGCCGATCGCTGGTTTCGAATTTGCTTGAAATCGAAGCGCTGCCTGAAGGTGTGAGGGATTTAATCCTCAGAAAAGCTGAAGGGAATCCGTTTTTTATGGAAGAGCTTATCCGGATGCTGATTGACCGTGGGACGATTACTCATCGGGACAACGCCTGGGTGGCACAGCAGGATATATCTGACCGAGACATCCCCGACAACCTGCAAGGACTCCTCCTGGCGCGTATCGACTGGCTCCCCGCGGAGGCAAGGTATATTTTAATGGTCGCCTCCGTCATCGGGAGGAATTTCCCGGTGAAGGTACTCTCACAAGTGATTGAAGGAGCTTAGTATGAATTTATTGAACGACCTGGGTACTTTGGAATCCGCCGGGTTGATCCAGGTAGCAAAAGTTGAACCCGATCTTGAATATCTATTCCGCCATTCCATGGTACAAGACGCTGCCTATGCATCATTACTGGAAAGCGATCGCAAGCGTTTGCATTTAGCCGTCGGCGATGCTATCGAACGTTTATACCCTGGTCGCAAGAAGGAGCTGGCGGCGATTTTGGCTTACCATTTTAAGGCAGCTGGTGAGGATGAGCGTGCCTTGAGCTACTTTATCGTTGCAGGCGATGAAGCCCTGGCAGTTTTTGCAAACCAGGAAGCTGAGCTCCAATACCAGCGTGCACTGGAATTGAAATGTTGCAGTGGACCAGAAATCGCCTGGCTGTATTCGGGGTTGGCAGAAGCGCTTTATCGCCAGAGCCGGTTTGATGAATCAAAGAAAGCCTTGCACAGCGGAATTGAGATTTATCAATCATTGCAAGACGATGATGGCCTGGCGCGCCTGTATGCGCGCTTAGGACGTATCGAATGGTATGCTGGAAACCGTCCGGAAGGATTGCGAATCTGCCTGGAAGGGTTGGAGCTTGTAAAAGATGCTCCTGATAGCCAGGGGAAGGCAATGTTAATTCACGAAACTGCGCGTGCATACTACTTTAATGGCTCTTCAGATCTAGCCTTACCACTTTGCCGGCATGCGCTTGCCCTGGCGGAACAGCTTGGGGCAGTTAATATACTAGCTGACTCATTGGCTACCCTGGGTATCCTGGCGGGCGTCCCGGCTGAGGTTTCATTGGAATCATTGCGTAAAGCAGTCGAGCTGGCTGAAGCAAATGGACTTTTGCAGGTGGCATTGCGCGCTCATATCAACCTGGGTACAATGACCCGCGGTTGGCTGGCAGACAATGAAACTGCCCTGCAACATTTCAAACGGGCTACCGAGCTGGGAAAACTAAGGGGGGTGGCCTCTGAAGAGCTGTTGGGTTTATCCACTTATATAAGCTGCTTGTTCGCACCAGGAAGACTAAAAGAAATCGATGCTGAGCTGCCCCGTTTGGAATCATTGGTTGAACTGATGGGAAATCCAGAATCCATGCAGGTGTTGGTTAAATTTATTAAAGCAGTTTTGAAAACTCACAGGGGGGATTGGGATGCTGGTATTGCCATGAACTGGGAGTGCCTCCAGACATATCGGGAACAAAAGAACATGGAATCGGTGATCAATCTGCTGGATGAGCTCTCATGGGCGATCCTGGAGAAAAATCGCTGGGGTGAGCTCGCCGATCTGGACCAAGTCGATAAACTACTCGAGGAAGCACTGGCATTTCACGAGAAGGACAATAACAGTGAAGGGATCTGGGTTTATCCTCGGGTGTCTTTGCTACGGGCACGCCAGGGCCGTGTGGATGAAGCACTCCAGTGGTTGGAGAAAGCTCGCAAGGAGTTGGTTACCAAGCCGACCGCCTGGGAGGATCGGATCATATCAGAATGTGAGACAGAGATCGCTATTGCCACACAGGATTGGGATACTGCAATCCTGGCAAACGAAAGGGCAGCCCGGTTCGAGAAACGTATGGGTTTTAAAATCGGTGCAGCCAGGGCTTTATTGTGCTGGGCAGACATATGTATACGCAGGAATAATACGCTGGACCTCGAAAATGCCCAGACCTTGCTGCGCGAAGCAATCACCGAGTTTACGGAAATTGGGAATACCCACTATCCAGAGATCGCACAAGATAAATTAAAAATGATTCAAACTATGCTGCGTTCACAGACAATTGATCGTGAGCAGATGACCAAGGAACTTAAGAAAGCGCGCCACGTCCAGGAAAGTCTGCTGCCAGAATTTCTCCCCGAGCTGCCGGGTTGGGATTTGGCAGTGTTGTTGGAACCAGCGCACGAAACGAGCGGTGATTTTTACGATTACCTATCCTTACCGGGTGGAAACCTGGGTCTTGTCATCGCCGATGTGACCGATAAAGGCACCAGTGCAGCGCTGTTTATGGCCTTGAGCCGTTCGCTCTGGCGTACCTTTGCAATGATCCACCCTGGAGAGCCTGAACTGACCATGGCTGAAACGAACCGGCGAATTGTGTCTGATACGCATGGGGGATTATTCCTCACTGCGTTATACGGTATCCTGAACCCACAAAATGGAGAATTCAGCTATTGTAGTGCAGGTCACCACCCTGCTTTTCTTTTGCGGGCAAAAGGAGGCAATGTCGAAACGCTGGGTTCCACCGGTTTTCCCCTTGGGATCATGGATGAGACCAACTGGAAACGAACCGACGTCAAATTAGAGCTGGGGGATGCATTGGTACTGTATACGGATGGCCTTACGGATGCCCAAAATAGCGCCGAGGAGTTTTTTGGCCTTGAGAGACTACAAGAAGCTATCCAAAAAAGAGCTGGGAACACAGCCAGGGATTTACGCGACTCACTCCGTGAGGAGGTGCGCAAGTGGGTAGGGTCTGCGCCTCAATTCGATGATATTACCTTGATGGTGGTAATGAGGAAATCGTAGGGGTCACTTGAGTGACCCCTAAAGTAATTGCTCTTAATCACAATTGCTGATCACTGATACCTGCGATTTCACTCTCTTCCTCCGATTTCGATTACGGGGAGTGATCCCAATTGTCCATGAATTTCTAGAAACCAGGTCTTCTCTAGTATGACTCCTGTTACCCAACCTGAAATGACCGCTGAGGCTGCGCTTGCGTTAGTTAAGCTTTTTGAGCAAGACCACATCGAAGTGATACTGGACGGAGGCTGGGGTGTGGATGCATTACTGGGGGAGCAAACCCGCTGCCATGCTGATCTGGATATCGTCATTGCCTATGAAGATTCATCCCGCCTGCGAGAGTTGTTAGAAGCGCATGGCTACAGAGATGTGCCCCGACCAGACACGCGTCCGGTTAATTATGTGTTGGGGGATGATCATGGTCATCTGGTGGATATCCACACTTATACCCTCGATAGGGTGAACCACCCCGAACAGGGATTGGATTATCCACTTGAATCACTAAACGGAAATGGTAGTATCCTCGATCATCCAGTCAGGTGCATCGATGTTGAGAATATGGTCAAGTTTCATTCCGGCTACACGTTGGATGAAAACGATTATCATGATGTAATGGTTCTTTGCCAGCGCTTCGGGATAGAATTGCCTGCCGAATACGCGAAATATGTTAAGTAGTAATATTTTGATTATCTTTAAACCAGGGAATACAGAATCCGTTCGATAAATTTCATTCATTTGGAAAAGTATAATTAGGAAAATTTCCAGGAGGCAAGCGAATGAAACCACGCCAGTTATTCAGCCATTGGGTACAAGTACGGGCCGATCTGCTGGAGACGATCGATAAGTTTAGCGAAGATGAGCTCACCTATGCACCATACACAAACTGTTGGACCGTTGGGCAAATCATGCTCCATATTGCCGATTGTGAAAATTATTGGCTGCACATGACTGTCAGGCACGAAATTAAGCGGTGGAAATACTTCGACTTCGCCGAACATCCGACAAAGATAGCTATCAAAAAAGTGTTGAAAGCTCCTCATCTGAAAACAATTGAGTTCCTGGAAAATTTAGACGAGGATGACCTCAATGAGGTGTATATAACCCCAAAGGGAGAATTGTTTCCTTTGCGTTGGATCATCTGGCATGTGCTTGAGCATGAGATCCACCATCGAGGAGAATTATCCCTGATACTTGGACTATTAGGCCGAGCAGGCCTGGATGTTTGACTTTATGGTAGGATTGACCCTACTTTTTGATACCATTTTGGTCGCATTGCCATAATTATTTTATGAATAATATACCCAAGCTATTTACCCTATCAGGGTATAAGACTGCATTGATCCAACCAGAAAACACCTGCGAGCTGCAGACATTGATGGAAAAATGTGCGGATTACAGCCTGCTGGTAGATGGACATCCACCCGACCCATCGGTAGCAGCTGCCCTATTGGCAGATTGCCCACCGGGCAAAACCCTGGCAGACAAGCTCGTCATAGGTTTTTCCATTGAGGATCAAGGCATGATTGGTGTGCTCGACACGGTGAGGGATTATCCCACTGAGCAGGATTGGTGGCTCGGTTTGCTGGTACTTGATCCGGTCTACCGCAACTGTGGGCTTGGAAGACAAATAGTTCAAGCCTTCGATAGCTGGGTGGGTCAACAAGGAGCCCGGCGTATCCTCCTGGGTGTTGTTGAGGAGAACGATAAGGCTTACCAGTTTTGGTTAAAAATGGGGTTTGAGGTCATTGAGAGACAATCCGGTAGACAATTTGGCAATCTCACCCATGAAGTTCTGATTATGGTCCGCAATTTATCTAAGGGCTGAGATGATCGAAATCACACCAAGTCAGGTTACACAAAGATTTAAGTCACTTTTCGATCGTAAAGTTCCTACAGGGATTCGCTGTTTTGCCGTCTTGGGAGGTGGGAATGCGGGCAGGATTTTTACCAACGATCTCGAACACCCAAGCATGGGATATGTATGGGAGCAGGATGATGGCACCCTATACCAGGGTGGGTTGAAAGACTGGCATTTGGTGGAACAAATGGTGGAGCTGCTTAGGCAAAAGGGACCGGTGGCATTAAGTTTCAGGGATGGAGACCCATGTGTGTGTAATTTCCCACCCAACCCGGATGCTGGTGCCGAATGCGTTGAGCTGGAGCGATCCATTAATGGCAGTGATCTGACACCCTATTTGCGCTTGCCTGCAGGTTATGAAGTTTTTCGCATGGGAAGGGATTTGATTGAGCGCAGCCCGCGCCTGGATGAAACCTTGTTCCGCTACGGGAATCTCGACACCTACCTGGAGACAGGCATGGATGTTTGCATCCTGCATGGAGACGAGTACGTGTGTGAAGCTGGCACGGATATGGAAGTTGATGGTGTTCGAGAGGCTGGCATTGTCACCGAGCGACCATACCGGGGGAGAGGCTTTGGCACGATCGCCGTCGCCCACTTGCTCAAGTGGTGTGATGAATTAGGTTGCTCAACTTACTGGGATTGCGTCAAGCTTAACATCGGTTCGTTGAAAATGGCACGTAAGCTGGGTTACGTCAATGAAAGAGGCTACAAATTGCTGGGCTGGTTTCCGCCAAACAGAGAGGTAAGGATCACATGAAGGATCACATCATCAAATCAGGTCAGGATTATATCAACAGCTTGCGCGGTCGTAAGCTCAACGTCTACCTGATGGGTGAGAAAGTTGAAGAGCCTGTTGACCACCCGATGATTCGCCCTTCGGTGAATGCCATGGCTAAAACCTATGACCTGGCATTGGAATCGCCCGACCTGGTGATGGTGCAATCACCGATCTCCGGCGATCGCGTGAACCGATTCTTACATATCGCCACAAGTGCAGAGGACGTAGTTCAGCAGAACAGGCTTCAGCGCAGGTTGGGGCAGCTGACTGGCACCTGTTTTCAGCGTTGTGTGGGTATGGATGCCTTAAACGCACTTTATTCGGTGACTTATGAGATTGATCAACAGCAGCACACCTCTTACCACGCCAGGTTGATTGCGTTTGTCAAAGAAATGCAGCAGCATAATTATGTCATCGGTGGGGCAATGACAGATGTGAAGGGTGATCGCAGCAAATCACCCTCCGAACAACCTGACCCGGATATGTATCTGCACATAAGCAAACGCACAGCTGAGGGAGTGTACGTCCGAGGTGCCAAGGCACATCAAACCGGTTGTATCAATTCGCATTGGCTGATCGTGATGCCAACTTTGCGCCTGCGACCTGAAGAAGCGGATTATGCGATTGTGGGAGCCTTACCGGTCGATGCTGAAGGCATCACTTATGTGATCGGTCGGCAATCCTGCGATACGCGCTGCCTGGAAGGTGATATTGAGGCTGGAAATGCTGGGTTCAGCGGGCAGGAAGCCTTGATCATCTTTAACGATGTCTTCATCCCCAACGAGCTGATCTTCATGGATGGTGAGACCGAATTCACCGCAATGTTAGTGGAACGCTTCACAGCCTTCCATCGGCGCAGTTATGTGTGTAAGTCTGGCGTGGGTGATGTGCTGATTGGAGCAGCTGCAACGGTTGCGGAATACAATGGGGTGGAACGTGCTTCGCATATCCGTGATAAGCTGGTGGAGATGACACACCTCAACGAGACAATTTACGCTACTGGGATTGCTGCTTCATACCAGAGCCACATCACCTCTTCTGGGGCTTACCTATGCGATGCGCTTCTGGCAAACGTATGCAAGCAGCAGGTGACACGCATCACCTACGAGATGGCACGCCTGGCACAAGACCTGGCAGGCGGGTTACTGGTCACACTTCCTTCCGGAGCAGATTACCATCACGAAGAGATTGGCCCACTGCTTGATAAATATCTTAAAGGACGGGAGGATGTGCCCACTGAAAATCGAATACGTATTCTCAGGTTGATCGAAAACCTTACCCTGGGGCGAAACGCGGTCGGATATTTAACCGAATCACTGCATGGAGCAGGTTCACCTCAGGCTCAGCGTGTCCAGATCCAACGCCAGATGAATTTGGATTTCAAACAGCAGCTGGCAAGGAAGTTGGCAGGTATCAATGAGGAGTAGTTCTATGGGCACGATGGTCATCTATGATTCTCTATATGGTAATACCGAGCTAATCGCACAGGCTATCGGTAACGCACTTCGCCAAATGGGTGAGGTACAGGTTGTCAGAATAGGCGATCTGAAAGCTGAGCAGCTCTCCGGAGTAGCTTTGCTGGTTGTGGGTTCTCCCACCCAACAATTCAGGCCTACAGCAGCTATGAGAAACTTTCTCGCTCATCTACCCAAAAATGGGCTTAAAGGCGTAAAAGTAGCTGCCTTTGATACGCGCCTTACCCTGGCTGAGATTGAAAAGACACCTCCGCTACCTTTTTTCGAAAGAATTTTTGGTTATGCAGAGAAACGACTGGTTAAACAGCTGAGGAATAAGGGTGGGGAGCTTGTTTTACCAGGCGAAGGTTTCTATGTCCAGGGAATGAAAGGTCCACTGGTAGAGGGGGAGGCAGTGCGGGCAGAGCAGTGGGCGAGAAAGTTATTCGCATAGGCGATGAATATATGGCAATCATTAAACGCCGGGTTGGGTTAAGCTATGAATGTCTCAACGGGTTACCAGTAGTGAGAAACTGAATCAGGTCTACTCGCATTCTAAGTACCAGATGTGTATCAATGACCGCCCTTTGACCTTCAGACGTTTGGTACGATCGATTATTCTCATCCCCAAGTGGAGGTGAGCCGATTTGGTAACATGGTGATCATGGCCAATCTCACTGATGAGTTACCCTGCACGACACAGGTGTATATGTTAATCGATATCCATTAGCATCGGCTTCAACTTATGTTATTAACGCTCTATAAACGAATTTATCTTGTCTGATTTTACAGACCAGGAGAGAATTTCATATATATTGCACACTTAGCGGTTGGATTGGTTGCAAAAACCAAGGCAGACAAAGTTCCCCTCATTGCCATGGTTATGGCAGCATATACCGGTGATATATTGAAGCTCGGATTCAGGGCACTAGGTTTTGAGTACAACGGAAACTACGATATAAATGTTTCCCATGGGATTACAACCCCCACACCTGCAAATATCCCTTGGTCGCACGGGCTTTTGATGTCTGTAGTTTGGGCGCTGTTGGCAGCAACGATTGCTTATCTAATCTACAGGGATAGACGGACTGCCAGCATCATTGGGACGGTTGTGATTTCCCATTGGTTTCTGGATTTCATTGTTCATCCGCCTGAGCTTCCACTCTTATTTGCTGGTTCTCCCATGGTTGGATTAGGTTTGTGGACCACTCGTTGGGGCTTACAGGCTTCTGCGGTGATCGAGGTCGTGATGTTGATTCTCGGTCTGATGATCTATTTGATCCACCGTAAGAAATTGACCAACATGAGCGAATTTAACAGAAGTAAAAATTCCTGAGCAAATCATCTTTTTTGATGGAGGGATTCTCAATGCATATATTTGATCGGATTAAGACCAATATTTTTACCAGTGCGGAGCTGGCTGGTTGTTATTGATTCATTTTATTCCAATAAACACATCCCAGGACTATCTTTCTCATTCTGATGAGTTTTTATTGAGGTCTACATCAGCCAATCCATTTGGTAATAAAAAAGTGAAGGGATCAATGAGCTATAAATTTACCTATACACGTTTGTTGGTATCAGATTTCAAAGCTTGTTACCAGTTTTATCGGGATGTCATGGGTTTCCAGCCAACTTTCGGCAATGAAGATGATGTCTATGCTGATTTCAATACTGGTGAGGTGGTCATTGCCTTGTTTAACCGTGCGCTAATGAGTAAAGCGATTGGAACCTCTCATCTACCCGCCGCTGTAACAGCACAGGACAAAATGTGCCTCATTTTTGCCGTCGACGACGTGGACGCGGTCTGCCGGCAACTAAAAACACAAGGTGTTCCTCTATTCGCAGAACCTGCTGACCATCCCGAATGGGGCCTCCGCAGCGCTTACCTGCGTGACCCGGATGGTAATCTGATCGAGATCAACCAACCGTTACTCCATTCATAAACAAGGGGCAAAGTTATGCCATCAAATATCCTTACTCTTGAAAAAGCTGCCATGGAACGCTGGCGTGTTGGTGACCCGATGGGTTTTGTGGAAATTAGCGCCCAGGATCTCTGCTACGTAGACCCTGGTCTTACTAAGCCCATTCTTGGAGTGGAATCCTATCGAGCTTATATGCAGCAAGTGGTGGGGAAAATCCATTATCAGCGCTCCGAATTCATTGCACCCAAGATCGTGGAAATTGAGGATGCCGCATTGCTCACTTATAACTACCGCTCATCGACCCTCACTCCTGAAGGAACCGTGAGCTCGCAAACTCCCTGGAATGCCACTGAAGTATATTTCCAGCGCCAGGGTGAGTGGAGAATTGTTCATACACATTGGTCATTCATTCATCACCAGGTACCAGATGTGGTGGAAATCCCTCTACCGGTGCACTCCACGAAAATTGAATATGGAGGTGTTTCAGCTGAGTTGATGCGGCTGGAATCAGCTGCCATGGAACGTTGGCGTAAGGGCGACCCGTGGGGGTTCGTTGAGCTGTATGCCCCGGAAACAACGTATTTTGATACGGGCACTCCCCAACGTATTAATGGTAAGACAGCTCTTACTGCTGAGTACAAGCAGCGCGAGGGGAAGATTTTCTATGATGTGATGGAATTCATTGAACCTTGGATCCTGGTATGCGGCAATATGGCGGTCTTGTTCTACAGGTTTCTATCCACTCGCTTGAATCCGGATGGCTCCATCGCTTCACGCACCCCCTGGAACTGCACTGAGATATATGCCCGCATAGATGACAGCTGGAAGATCATTCACAACCACTGGTCGTTTATCCATGGGCAGAGAGTTTAATCTTTTGGTAAGGTATTTTACTGATTAACCTCGTGTTAGGTGGATTATGATGTCAAAAATCGATGAATATCAGGCGAAGTTGATTAGTATCGATGATTGGGATGCATACCTGTTGAGTGAATCCGGGTTGCCCGGACCACGCGGGAACATAGAACTTGCGCAGGCGGTGGCGAACGAGGGTAATCGAGAACTGTTCCAACGCTACCTTTCATATACTGCCAATATTGCGCCGGTAAATTCGCCCTACGAGTTTCTTGCCTTCTGTGGCGCTCTGGGATTGGGTCGGTTGCTTGCCGAAGGTGATATCAGCTTGCTTCAAGTATTGCGCACCCTGGCTTCTGATCCACGCTGGCGGATGCGCGAGGCTGTTGCTATGGCACTCCAACGGTTAGGTGACGTGAATATGCCTCTTTTGAGCGTCGAGATGCAGAACTGGAGCAGGGGAACTCCATTGGAACAAAGGGCAGCGGCTGCCGCGATCTGCGAGCCCAGGCTACTAGGCTTGGAAAAATATGCTCGCCAGGCATTGATTATCCTCGATACGATCACGATCGCAGTTGAATCAGCCGCGAATCGTCAAGGGGATGACTTTATTGTATTGCGTAAAGGGTTAGGGTATTGCTGGAGTGTGGCAGTTGCTGCCCTACCATCAGAAGGTAAAGTGCTAATGGAAAAGTGGTTGCAAACGCCCGATAAAGTCATCCAATGGATCATGCAAGAGAATCTTAAAAAGAACCGCCTGCTCCGCATGGATAAAGCCTGGGTCGAACAATGGATGATAAGGAAGGATGATCATGCACCCAAGTGATATGAGTTTCTGCCAGATCAATCCCTCTGGTTTGCAGCTTCACTCCGGTGAAATCTGCTGAACTATCTCATACACCGACAGCACAGGCTCTGATTGGGCACTGCGGAACATCAACACTCCGCTCGGGGTGTCCACCGACCTGCGCATTTCATCCAGAGCTTCGCGATTGCTCCAGATCGTCAGGATTTGCCACAGATCCGTATCCCTGGTGGCATGGATCAGGTACGATCGCTCCAGTCCAGGATCGATGTGATTAGTTGCTGCTTGAAAAGCCTGCTCTAGCGCCGACCAATTTTCTTTTAATACCCGTGCTTCCAATATAGTCATCACCATTTAATTTCCCTCCTGAGAACACTTGATGAAGATAAGCTACGATTAACAAGGCTACTATTCTGTTTACGATTAACTGCGACATATAATACCATATTTATCTAAAAATCGTGTAGCTAATATTTCTTTAGATTAAATAGATATTTTATTTTGCCATACGTCGGTTGTGGAGATATTTATATAGGGTGGGGATATATCACGATAAACCCGTATCAATCGTATTTTTACGGGGTCGGAGTTAGTAGTGCTTCTGGCGTTGGCGTGGGCGTGGCTGGGAACGGTGCCAGTACTTCGATCTCGCGCCAGGAAACCCAGGAGGGGCTTTCGGTGGTGACGATACGCACGTAACGGATGTTCACCAGGGGTGCTGCAGGCACATAATTCAGCACATCGAAGTCGAATTCCTTACCATTGATACTCGTACGCCAACTGCAAGGTATCACGGCTTGCCCCCACCCACACCTGGTGCACCGTTTGCCCGGCAGGCCATTGACCCACCGTCAAGCGAATCTCACCGATTGAATAAGGAGCGCCAAGATCGACCTCGATCCACTGGGCTGGGTATGCACCTGCGCTCCATTGAGTGTTAGGGTCACCATCCACAGCCATTTGAGGAGTCTGGTCGGGCAGTGACTCCGAGACCTCCGCTGTTTTCCCCTGGGCCAGGTTTCGACCGGCCAGAGTAGTGGTTACGCAGGCATCTGGTTGGTTATTGGGAGCGAGGGCTTTCAAGATTGTACTTTGCTCGTCAACGAAGCTCCAGGTGGCATCCGACAGGCCAGCCGGTGATGGGTAATAGTTGGAGTAAAACCAGCCGCTGAACCCCTGTGTACAGGAGGCAGCAATCCAATCCTGGACTGCGACCGCTCCATCGTAAACCAGAGGGTATACCCATGTGGATGCACCCACATCTCCCATCACGACGGGTTTGGAGATGTGCCCACCCAACCCAAAGTTCTCCGTCATTTCAGATAATGTTAACCCCGATCCTGGGCTGGCGTGTAGGTCGAAGAAGTCCAGAGACGAGTTGGAAAGCAGGCTGGCAGTATCCACGAGCCGGTTATCCGCTTCACGCCACGGATTGGGTGAATCAGGCGCTAAAAACCCCATCGTGATGAGCGCCGTCGGATCATAAATCAGAATGATCTGGCGCAGCTGGTCGATGTAATATCTTGTACCCTCAGCAGCCAAGGCTTTTCTATGCTCCAGGCTCGACATGCTGTAGGTTTTACCGTTTGCCGGGGTTACCTTTCCGATCTTCATCGAGAACGGAGCCTCATCGGATGCGTAATATTGCTCGCTGATCAGCTCCCAACCCAGGATCACCTCAAAAGGAGCTTGGCGTGACGCCAGACCACCCAGCAGGTCTGCCCAATACCTCTGTGCAGCCTGGATCCCTTCCGCAGTGAGAAATTCCGTATTACGTCCAGGAGCGAAAGTTGCGTTGGTACCCTGGTTGGCTAGGGCTGCATAGCCACCCAATTCCGGTAGTTCCGTGGAGGCTAACAATAGGAACAGGTTGTTCTCCCTGGCCAGGCTCATTAAGTCGGCGATATTATCCAGGTATGCAGCGTTCAATCCCACTTCATTATCCATACCGATGCAGCCGGTACCGCTGGTACAGCCGTCCAATATGATGCGTACCGTGTTAAAGCCTGCTGCTGAAAGAGCGGAAAAATCTGCCTGAGTACGGTTGTGATCATACACACCAACGGCAAATAACCGGTCCTCATAATGGTCCAGGATTGGTACCAGGATGAAATAGTTCACCCCACGCGGGATGAATTGTTGTGAGGTTGTGCGATCATAGAACTCAGCTATCCCATAAATGCGGTGGATGGAGATACGATGGTCAGCCACCTTCGGCGGCGGAGTGGGGCGGATGGTTGGTGTGGCAGGGTTTGCCGGGATGATTATAGAGGCTACAGTAGGGTTTGCCAGATTGGCAGGTTCGGTGCTGGTTATACTGGCAGGTGTGGTTGAGCCAGTCTGAGGAAGCTGGCACGCCAGCATGGCAAGGATAAGCAAGAGGACGATCGTTAGGGGGGGCTGCCTGCGAGATAATCTCATGCGATCAATGCTTATCCTATTGGATGAGCAAATTGTTCAGGACGAACAGCAAGCTCCCACCCAGTAGTAGCAAACCGATGATCGATCCAGCCAATTTCATGCGATGGTCCTTTGTGGTGAGCAGAGCCCCTACCACCAACGCCGGCAAGCTTGAGAGCAGCACCATCTTACCCCAGTTATACACGGCGGCATCCACCCATGAAATATGGACATGTAAGAAAGAAAGTACCTCCAGAAAGAAAAATCCGGGTGAAACCATTGCCACCAGGGCAGCATGGAGTAATGAGAATTGCTCTGCCGGGTTTAAGCTGTACATTTTAATACTATAAGCTACTCCCCATTGGTCAAGTAAAAATAGATGCAATGCACTAAGCGTGACGGCATAAGCCAACCATGCGCTTAGGCCGCCGATCAGCCAAAGGGGAGTGCGTGAATGCTTGGGTAATTCTTTGTTAGCTGTCATCAGGATAGTTCAATTATAGCGCATTGGACATCTATCTTTACCAGCCGATGTACGTAATTATTATTATTGTTTTGGGTCGTAATTACGAATCTGTCGGGTCGATAAGTATGAAAAAATCAATCCATACAAGTAATAATGCTCTTACCACCTAACATTGAATGATCTAGAAGATGTCCTAGTTCTTGACACAATTTATTTCTTCTATAAGGTAGATAATATTAATAGATCATTAATCATAATTCATCATTCCTACTTATGAAATTCATTCCTGAGGAGAGGAAATAATGGATATACTACCTCCTGTGCCAGTCGCAACCAACCGGAAATGGTATGAACTTGTGGCTTGAGGTATGGAAACATCCCAGCGATGCGTCTTTTAAATCCATTTTGAACGAACGCGACCATGAAGCCATGCGTGGGTTTATTTGGATTGGGGTGGCATCACTCATCACGGGCATCATAGGCCAAATTGCCACATTTCAAACCACTCGTACTTTACTACAATACCCATCAGGAAGTGACATCTTATTTTATGTTTGTGGAGTGGTAGTTACCCCAATTATCGCCATAATCGGGATGATGATTTTGGCTGGGATTTTTCATCTGATTGCAAAAATATTTCATGGGAACGGTAAATGGGGCGATCTTGTGTTTTGCTTCTCAGCCATCACAGCACCAGCCTCCATCGTAGTTGCCATTGCCAGTTTGATCAACTTCGCATTTGTCAACATACAAATTCTTTCCCTTATCGTATCCATTTGTATAATCATTTTTTACTTGATCTTAGGTATTTATAGTATTGTGCTGTATATCAATGCAATCAAGGCTGTTGAAAATATCGGCACCGGGCAGGCAGTGGCAACCTATTTCATCCCCACGCTTGTTCTGCTTCTGATTGTCGCATGCATCTTTTCCTTCGTCCTGATCGCATCTTCGGCAAGAACATGATGGCTTGAGTAATTTAGTTTTCGGGATTTCTCCTGAAGCGGTCATAGAAGATTTATTACCACACGATAATTCTAATTTCGAAGGATGATCTCGTTAAATCCCTGAACCAGTCCGAGATACGTGATTATTAATAATAGAAACTGCCTCATTTTGAAATTGAGGCAGTGTCGTTTTTCAATTCATTCGATCCTTGATGCATTCGGTTTCAAGCTGTACGTTCGTTTACTCTGTATATATCAATCAGTAATGAGATATCACTTACGAAAAAATATATTTTAGATTGGTTCGTCAAGCTTGTCGGAGTTTAATGCTATATCTTGATTCAATCGCCAAAACTTAGTATTAATAGTCCAGTAAGATAACAGGGAATAGCTAGAAGCACTACGCCAATCACCATAAATAATAGGTGTTTTGTGAGCTGCTTCAAGATACCTTTTATCCCCTCCGTATTGTATATTTCATCATTGAAGTCAATCATAAGTATTTTTTTCTAACAGATTTTTTCGCCATTTGAATACTCCCGTGTGCTCGGCTTCCCCTCTTTGAGGATTTTTGCCTCAGTTCGATTATTCACGCGAACAAGAACTTATGGATTTGATATTCAATATAGCAGAAATAGCTATCAGAATCAAATTAATCTTTCAGAATGGAAGATTTTTCTTCTTCGTGTCCATTGCAGGTGAAATTTCAAGAACTACGCATAGCTATGGATGATAATATCAACGTCGATCCCGACCCAGCCTGGATCTCAGGCAGCCTTTTAATCATTCCATATTACAATATTTCATCCAATTCGAATAACAGGAGACTGCCTATGCCCGCCGATGCTGACATCATCATCACTGACGCACACGTCTTCACCGCAGATCAAGATAAACCGGTCGCACAAGCCGTCGCTGTAAGGGGCAAAGACATCATCCATGTGGGCGACGAACAAGGGATAAAGGAATGGGACGGGCAGAACTGTCAGCTCTCCGGGCAGTAGATCATTTTCCAGGTGGAGGCGTAACGTTGCTACACATCCACCTGAATTTATTGTTTTGATATTTGGTTATGAACCACCAACTTATATGGTCGATTTTAATCAACAATTTATATGAAGACGCAGGTAGGTCTTCCGTACCCATAAATGGTTAACTCTTTTAGTGAATATTGCTCTTAATCGAGCTCTTCCCACCGGAATGGTTTGCCGTGTCCTGGGTAGACCATCTTTATAGGGAAATTCTTCAGCCGCGCAAAGCTGGCATCACCTGCTGGTTTGTCATACATCATCGAATTGAGCATCGGTTTGCCCGTGGAGTTTGAGAGCAGATCTCCACAGAACAGGTCCCCGGCAGTGGTCAGAATGCAAATGGAGCCGCTCGAGTGCCCAGGGGTATTCAAGATTTGCGCCTCCAGGCCATATTCAGCCAGAGAAGCGCCATCAGGTAAAAGTAAGTCTGGGGTACATTGTTCATCTTTACCAAAGCGGATAAAAAGTGGCAATATTGATTTAAGAATTGAGCTCTTGATCTTTCGGTTCCAGAACATATCCCCATTTTCGAGCATACCTGCATCGCCTGCATGCATCACAATGCGGGTGTCGAATTTTCCTCGAATATAGGCTGCATTTCCAGTATGGTCAAAATCCCCATGCGTGAGCAGGATCAGCTTTAGTTCGCCCGGTTGGCAGCATAAGTGTTCGAGGGATATTTCCAGCTGGCGTCTGGCATTGGTCATACCCGTGTCGATTAGGAAAAATCCATCGTCGGTCTTTATCAGGTAGCTGTTTACATCGCTCAATTTAAGCGGAAGTGGTAAAAGGATGGGGGTGATTTGTTGGATCATAAGTGTATTCGTGTTTTCCCTCTAATTGGATTTCAGGTCTCCATTTTATCCGATTTCTTGTGCAGCATTTGAATTTAACTTGATCGATGATAAATTATCGGTTACTACTACTGGTTTCTCACCCGAAAAGTGCCCAAAGCGGATGGCTGCCTGGGTGATCAGGTTCTTAGTGAGCTGATCAGTGGCTGTAAAAAGCTGGATTTCTATTAACATGTTGTCTTGCTGAATTTCCCGTTTCCATATCCCCGTTACCTTACCATCGACCACGATGATGGGTCGGAATACCCCTCGATCAGAAATTTTTTTCAAATGCTGTTCCAGGTCTGACGGGATGGAAGCACTTCGATCGGTATAACTGATGATCAATTCATCATAAGTGGGCAATAAGTAGGCAAGTGGTTGTGTTAATCGAGGGATGGTGAAGTCAGGTGTTAGCCAATAGGTGTTTCCTTCTATTACTTCAGGCATGAACGCTGATTTCACTTGTTCCAATCCCAGCTTGGCGTCCCTGGTATTCAATCCTGACCACCAAGTAAAATCCTGCAATTGGGCTGGGCAGCGGCTGGTGAAATAACGCCTGGCAAGCTCGGCTACGGCTTCTTCCCTGGAAAGTAGCCTTCCTTTTGGCACTCTTTCGGCCAGCAGAGCATAAGTGGTTTTCCCATTACGAGTAGCTCCACTGCAGAGAATTTTCTCAATCTCAGCCCGTACAAACAAGTGTGCAGCCCGGTTTTCATCGGTAGCTATGCCGCCATTATTCAGCTCAGCGACTAACTCCTCCCGAATAAGGTGCTCGCCATTGCATAAAGCTTTTTCGATAATTTGATTGCTCTTGGTATAAATGGCTTCGGTCAACTCTAATTGTCGGTCACGTGAGCTTTGACTGGCTTTCAGCTGTGCCACGCATAGGTCGAGCATCCAATAAATGTCCTCTGCAGCCACAAAATGCCAGGTAGGTCGCAGCACGTGGGTGCGGATGATCTCTGCATTGGCAATTGCTGTTTCAACACTTTGATCGGTTGCATATGGCAAGCGCACACCGATAGCCCACTTTGCCATGGGGAAGTCCTGCGCTTGTATTGCCCCCATCCAGGAAACAATTTCCTTCGGAGAATTGAATTTTGTTCCAGTTAGTCCATGACTGGCAAGTCGAATGAGGGCGATATCAGGTTGGTTCATGATATTTTATGTTTACGTATATGTTTATTTATTCCCTCAGTTCCAAGTCACCGGGTAATTTTCCAATGGCATCGATTATACAACCTGGAGGTTACCTGTCAGGATTAGATCTTGATAATTATTGGATTTTTCCTTGTTTGGGATGCCTTTATATGCCAGATTTCTCGCTGCGGTGAATCTCCCTTCCTTTTAATATTTGTCTATTAACATAGTCGATTCAATGACCTCTTGTTGACAAAAGGTGTAATTACTCTATAATGAAAATATCCCAGAATTTCTCGGGTAAATTATCATATTATATAAGTAATGCTTAATCTGGGGTGGATGGAATGGGATCAAAATGGTTTACTACGCAACCTGTAGAAGAGAAAGAACCTCTCATCACGGGTTGTTTTTTTTATTTCTGGGTTACTCAGTTATGTGGAGTTACAGGATATCACACTTCATCAAGTTGAAGGCATAACAATAAAAGAGTGGAGAAATACTCGATATTATTAAAGAATTACCGAATTATTGACTGTCCTAAAAGAGCTTTGCAATGAAAATCGCAAATTCACTGCCCCAAAACTGGCCTAAAACCACATTATGGTTATTGATCCTGTTCACTCTCGCCAACACCATCGCCACTCTGATTGGCGAGGCATTTAAAACGCACTTGATCTGGTATTTCCGTTTTGCCGACCTGGTCGAAATATTGGTCAATTCTGCATTCTATATCATCAGTCTGGTGCTATTCTTCGAGCTGTTCTGGCAGACCCAGGCTTCACCAGGATTACGGCGCATATTTGCCACCCTGACAATTCTGTTCTTTATTGGTCATGTGATGCACTTCACAGCCAACACAACCAACGTGTTTGGAACAGAAATCCGCGATTATAAGGCTCTCATCCCGCAAGACCTGTACGCGCTGATCTATTTCATGGATGAGACTCTCTCCCATGTGATACTCTATCTCTCCCGTTATGGTCTGTTGGCGTGTTTGCTTGTGTTGGAGACCAGTTACTTGGTTAAGCATGAGGTGGTAAAGCGTTTATGGGTAGGTGGTCTGGTGGTGGGGCTGCTGTATGGGCTGTGGGAGGCCATCGTGTTTATTGAGGGGCAAAAAGTTTGGCTGGTGCCCCTGGCCATCATTATTCTGGGTGCCACCTGGATATGGACCTGGCGCAAGAGTGGCTTATCGGTAGGTAAGTTCGTTAAATCTGGTCCAATCACCGCATTCGTCACGGTGGAGCTACCTTGCTTGGTGATTGGATTGGTAGTCTATCTGGTGATTATGGGCAGTTTCGTCGAGCCATCTCAGCTAGGTGGGTAAAGCGCCATATTGTTGGTTGGCCTGAGGGCGGGTGTGATAAGAATTCATCTCCAGAATCGACCCCTAAACCCAACACTTCCGATAATTTGTAGGTTGGGTTGAGGGGATGTGTAACAGAATGATCATCAGTATAACTTTCCCCGAAACCCAACGCTTTCAATGTCCTTCGAAGGGTGGTTTGAGGGGTTAGTGTCTGGAATATTCATCTCCATAATCGACCCCGAAACCCAACAATCCATCTACTTCCCAAGCTGGTAATGGAATATTCCAGTGGTCTTGGAAAGCAGTGGAAGATACCGCACCCAGCGAATGTGTGCCAGGCGTGGTTCCGGGCACAGGAACGGGTACCACTCTTTCAACAGTCGAATACCTTCCCCCCAGCTTTCAAGTTCCCGCCCGTTTTTAAGCGCCCAATGAGCAAGGGCACCAACTTTGGTACGCACGACCCTGCGGTTGTTCCCCCAAACGTAAAACGGGGAAAAAGCATCGAAAGCCAGCTCTGAACCTGGGAAGCGGTCCTTCAATGCCAGGACTAGCTCTTTGACCTGCCTGGCTTCGAAAAACATGAACAACCCTTCCGCCAGGAATAAAAATGGACGAGGCAGGTTTTCTGCAATCACGTCCATCCACGCCTGGTCAAGCACCGAACACGCCAGGAACTGATATCGGCAGGATTCTCCACCCATTAGCTTTCGCCGAAGACTGATCACCTCTGGCAGATCCAGGTCATACCAGGCTACCTGACCATTATCCACACGCTCAAAGCGTGCATCCAGTCCACAACCCAGGTAAACCACCCCAGCATCAGGATGACTGGCGAGGTAATCACGGGCGATGCGGTCAAACTGCCGGTTACGTAAAAGGATCGAGACCTGAACTTCCGTTGCCAATTGAGCACGCTCGAAAAAGGCGACTTCTAGCTTCAGCTTCCGGGTAAGTTCAACTGCCCATTCGTCCTTGATCAATGCATCCGGTCGTTGTGTTTCTAGGGAGCGGATAAACAATGGTAATAACAGGCTTTCAGATACTTCAGGTATGTTTTGAAGTGAAACTTGGTTGTTGTTGAGCATATTAATCACTGGTTGATCAAAAAGATGAAACTAAACGCTTTCATCCATTTTTGGCTTGGTTTGGAGATGCCAGGCCCTGTCAATGATCAGTAGGATGATGGGGATGATATTCAAAGCCAGGACCACCAAATCGGACCAGCCCACATCGTCGAAGATGGTAAGTAACGCCGTGAATACGAATAGTGCCAGGATGAAGTAATATGCCATCCGGTTCCTGCGAAACAGAAAGATAAATAGGACCAGGATTATTAGTGCCATCGTTAACGAAAGACCTGCGAAAGTCCATCGTATCTCTGGTGTGCCTGGAAGGGCTGGGTGGGCATTCACTGCGATGATAATGCCTAGCACGAGCCATACGAGTGCATTCAGCAGGATGAAAACATAGCTAGCAATCACGGATTTTGGTCGATGGATCATATAAAATCCTTATTCAAATCGCAAGCATTGCATTCATGTGAATTGCTTGGTTGATGATCCTTCTATCCATTGTTGTTCCGGCTTTACTGCACCTTGGTCATGTTATCATCCGATTCGATATAAGTTAAGTGATCTTTTGAAGTGCCTTTTCAAAAATAGCGACTCGGCGTTTCGAATAGGTACTCCCCCTGATATGCTTCAGATGCTTCTCTATTGCAGGACGTGCATACTTGAGTTCTGAATATGCTGCCTCCAGTTCAAGATCAAGTAAGGCATACACACCATAAAAGAAGGGGAATCTGTGCCATTCACCGTCACGAGTGCGACTGTCGTTCATTACTTTTAATCCCATCGCAATATGGGTTTCCTTGTTTATAAAATCTCCCACCCAGGTATGCCTCCAATATGCCAACGTGCAACGTCCACAGCAATAAGTTCCAGATTGTTGAAAACCTGGTTCTTCATTCATCCAGCTAGTTGCACGTTGATAACCATCCCGCACTTCGGGATTCACATTACCCAGGAGCCAGGCTGCACGTGCGGCTTCCTGCCCCATGATGTGCCTGGCACTGGCACAAACCAGTCTTTCACCGGTAAACAAACGCATCCCTTGCTCAAAGTCAGATGATGTGGGGGCGAACATATCGCGGTAATGACCTTTTTTACCCTGCTGTGCGGCAATCCACCGAGCTACCTCCAGCCCTTCTTGAGTTGGGATCGATTCGCCAAACAGGAGCTGTTCGTTGATATTATCTAGTGTCTTCATCAGTGAAGTGGGATCAAGGATCATATGCATGTCTCCTTTTTTTGGTTCCCTGTGCTAACCATCAATTAAGGAACCGACATTATAAATCCTTTTAAATTATCTCACGGATAGAGCTTATCTGGGACCTTTTTTGGAGGCAACCAGTGTCCATCTACACGGATTTATCTAATCCTATGCCCATAGACAGAAGTGAAACTTACCGCTATCGATTCAGCAATTGCCTGGGGTTATCGCCAGGGTAGATCTTGAGGTTCAGGAATGACCTTTGTATTTAATGCTTTCCCTCGCTCTTCTTTGCATGATCTGCCTGTCTGAGCTAAAATACTAAGAATAAAATATTCCGAATTATGACCTATCACCTGAACGGAGAATCCATGGCAAAATCAGTACTCATTAGTGGCGCCTCCAGCGGGATTGGCAAAGCCCTCAGCTTGGAGCTCGATCGGCGAGGATACCAGGTCTTTGCCGGGGTGCGCAACCACACCGATGCTGATGCCCTCCGCAGCCAGGCTTCACCCCAGCTGACACCCGTCATGCTTGATATCACTCAGTCAGAGATGATTTCCAATACCATCAGGCAAGTGAGCGAAAAGAATGGTGGAGAGCTTTTCTGCCTGATCAATAACGCCGGAATAAGCAATAGCGGTGCAATGGAATTCATGCCCCTTCAGGATTTTCGTTATCAGATGGAAGTGAACTTGTGTGGACAATTAGCTCTCTCACAAGCCTGTTTACCCATGCTCAGAAATTCACTTGGTAGGATCATCTTCGTCAGCTCCGTTTCAGGCAGATTAGTGACAGCGTTTAATGGTCCATATGCAGCTTCCAAAGCTGCCTTGGTCGCCGTGGCAGATGCATTACGTCTGGAGCTGGCTCCCTGGCACGTATATATTTCGGTAATGATTGTAGGTAGTGTTCAAACACCCATTTGGGAGAAAGGCTCGATCAAAGCGGTTGAAATCCTTCACCGCATGCCACCTGAAGCCTGGAAATTATATGGCAATGCACAAAAACGTGCAGGTGTTTTTTACACGCAAACCGGTCGCAACGGCATGTGCGTAGAAAAGGTGGTGAAAGTCTTTGTGAATTTACTGGATCAGGCACACCCAAAGTCATACATTTTAGTGGGTCAGGATGCTGTGATACTTGAGCTGTTATCGAAACTGCTACCCATTCGCCTGCGCGATTGGCTGATCAGACGTCAGATGGACTTGCTTAAATGATCAAACCATCATTGTTCAAAGCATGATTGGATCGATCGTATGGCGATAATTATCGTTGCTGAAAACTGATAGCTGATAGCCGCTACCTTCCCCCCACCAGTCCCTTATAAAACTCCTCGTATGCCTGAAAGGTGAGCTGTTCATCGTGAGTTCTTCCAATTTCGAGCGATACCTGTCCCATCTTGCGCGCCTTATCCGGATCACCAAGGATCGTCGAAATGGCAGTACCTAATTCATTGCCATTGCATGGATCCACCAGCAAACCATTTTCGCCATGCCGTACCAGCTCCGGCAGCGCGGCAGAATTAGCAGCCACGATGGGTAAACCCGTCACTGCGGCTTGCAAGGCTGGCAAGCTTTGGACTTCCACCAGGGATGGAATTGCGAAGAGATCGCTCGCCCGGTAAAGAGCGGGCAGGTCTTGTTCAGGCACGTATCCGAGCAAGTGAATGTACGGCTCCAGCTTCAATTTTTGGATCATGGCTTTCAAGCGCTGGCGTTCGCTGCCTCGGCCTACAACCAGCAAATGTGCCTCCTGTTGGTCACATACGCATCTCATCGCCTGGATCAGCATGTCGAGTTTTTTATCTTTCATCAAACGCCCAACAGATAAAATGCGTGGTCTTGGTGGTAGATGATAGCGCTTCTCAATATCCTCACTGGGTTCCATCTGTGGGCGATAACGGTGGATATTTACCCCATTGGAGATGACTGTGGTCGGAGGTAGCAAACCATGCGCCAGGAAATCACGCTCGTGGGTGCGGGTGCAAAAGACCACATGCTCAAACTTATTCAGGTTGCCAATTGCAATCTTCCATAAGATTCCTTCGAACCAGGTTTCCAGTCCACCTAAATGCAGGTACTGGGTGAGGTAACGAGGCAATGAATAACACGATGAGATAAATGCCGGGCGTTTATCCCAGTGCACCATCAGCAACAAGATGCTCAGTAAAGCATTTTCATGGATGTGGATAATATCCGGCTTATACCCATCGACCAGCTTTCTGATAGCCGGTGGACTGATGAATGGGATTGGACCTTCCCACCAGAACGGGTTGGGTATACCAAACACTCTTTCCAGCCGTACACCCTGATCTTCAGACTTGTAAGGCAGGTGCTTCTCGCTGGCAGTGACGACCATTACTTCGTGTCCACGCCGCACCATGGCTCGCGCGATCTTTTGGACGACAAGCGTCACTCCACTAAGCGTGGGCAGGTAGCCGTGGCTGAACATCATGATACGCATTGATTCACTCCTCAAGGATGGATGGGTGATTGCATGCCTGCCTTGTGGAGCAACCGGTTGTAAAACGGCAGGATCAAAAAATATGGAACTAAGTAGTACAGTAGACGGAATAGGATGGCAGCCAGAACAGCCTGCTCAAACTGCACTCCTAGCAGGGCATATATACCGGCCATTGATCCTTCTTGGATGCCGAACCCCCCTGGGACCATGGATAACAACCCTGCCATGATTCCAATGACATACCCGGTTACCAGTGCGCCTGCTTTTACCGGAGGCCCTAAGGCTTCGAATACAAATCCCATGGCGATAATGCTGCATGAGAAATCGAGCAGGGTGAGTAGCATAACCCATAGCAGCACCATTGGTTTTTGGCGGAACACTTCTGTGCCGCATGTCAGGGTTTCATCAAATTGAGTGAGCCAGTTGGTAAAATCACGCCGCAGGATTCTTTTACCAAGATTTGCTAAAAGATGGATCATTGGGCTGCGCCTGGAAGGAAACAGCACCAACAACGTAATCAAGACCAGCACCAGACTAAATAACAGCGTCATCAATCCCAGAGCAATGGCTGCCCCACGCGGGACGGATGCGTTTAAAATCAAATAGACGAAGCATATGGGCAGAAAGGTCAGCATGTCCAGGCTTGTGATGTAATAATGCAGGAAGGACGAAGTGAGCACATCCTTTAGAGTGGCATGATACATTTTCATTAAAAAATATCGCAGGGAATAGCCCACTACACCACCGGTAGTCAACACATGGTTAACCACGGTGGTGATGAAACACACTTCTGCCAGCTCGCGTTTGCGCATGGGTATGCCTAATATTTGAGAAACGACTGCGAAGGCATAGCTGTAAAACGCATAGGATGTGAAAGTGAATAACAACACCAGGGGTAGATAACGCCAGTCAGCTTCATATAGCACTTGGCGCATATCCTTCCAATCCAATGCAACCAGAACCACACCTACCACGGTGATGGTTAAGATAATTAGTGTAACTAGTCGGTGATGTGGTCGAACAGTAATGTCCATTGTATACGTCAGGGCAGGTTATTCTGCTTTAGTTGCCTGTAAATGGCTGACCCACCTGCCGGTATCGATAAGTGAAAAGGATTATACCCTGAGAAGGGAACGTGCAGCAGTCATCCATCAACCATCCAATAATCACAGGAAATTTTCATCTCTCAAAGATCATCTGCATCCTTATTCATCGTAATTAAGCTTCCTGATAACACAGCATCCGTCTATAAACAAACTTGCCAATTACAAAAGGCTAATTACCTATCATCCACGTTTCTGTTTTATCTTTTTACCGAATCACTTATTACAACTAACTTATCACTTTTTTCCAACTATTTCGCAATATAATCGAATTACCCAGAAAGGAAGTTTTCCCATGGATACTCTTTTTTCAGAACATTTTATTGGCGAGTGGAGTAAATATTTTCCAGGCGCCGAAATCCCCATTGCCTATTACTACACTGATCAGCCCGACCTCAATGATTTGAATACCAGCCAAACGGTAGATCGTTGTCTGATCGGCAACTTGAAGCGGGTTCGGCAAGGTTTCCCTTTTGTATATGAGACACATACTCCCGGATGTTCAGGGGGCAAACGCTATACCGGATTTAGCCACTCGCTGCGACCAAAATTTGAATATTTTCTTTCATGCGGTATCCCTGGCGAGTTGGAAGGCGAACGCTATAAACGCGATCCCGCCCTGGTAAGCCAGTACTTACTTCAACATCCACCTTTCGAAGCACCTGCAAATTATCTGGTATTCAAGCGTTGGGATAAGCTGGACAAGGCTGATGACCCGAGTGCCGTGATTTTCTTTGCCACGGGTGATGTTCTGAGTGGATTATTTGCCCTGGCGAATTACGATGTAGCTGAGCCGGATGGAGTGATCACCCCCATGGGTGCAGGCTGTGCGTCGATTATTGGCTATCCGTTGGAACAAGCAGCTTTACCAAATCCACGTTGTGTTCTGGGTATGTTCGATGTTTCCGCCCGGCCTCACGTGGGGCGTGATGAGCTGACCTTTTCCGTTCCCTTCCAGCGATTTAAACAATTGGTAGGCTATATGAACGAGAGTTTCCTGATCACCAATTCTTGGGAGAAGGTAAAGTCCAGGTTGGGATAGTTCAATAATAACTCACGTGTTGAATTAAAAAAAATCACCTCCGGGTAGTATGCCTCATCCCTGCTCAGTGGTGATTGTTTTTAATTTACCAAAGATCGGTCGCTAATAACTTAAGGCTGTTCTTCTATTTCACATCAACGGTGAAGTTGATGGTTTTCTCAGCATCGGCATCTGTCTCGAAGCTCTGTTCATATTCCAATGATACGATTACTGTACCGGTTTCTACTGCCTGCAAGAAGAAAGTTTGTTTCCCAGCCGCGCCAAGAGTTGGGGTGCCGGAATCGGATGGTGGTTCCTGGTATTGTGGCTCACCCATCTGTACCAACACTTTTGAATCAGAGATAGTAAGGGACCAGCTGAATCCAGTTGTAACGTTTGATTCAAGGGTAATCGCTAATATCTCACCTACCTTGATCTGCTGTGTGGTGTTATCAGCACTGGCATCGAGCACTATATTTGCATTCTTCCCTGAGATGAGCGGTAACATTTGAATATTGGCAGTACTATTAGTTTGATTAAGGGTCTCTGACCCTTCACTCTCTGAATCATCATTTTTTTCGGAGGCGGATGAGATTACACTACAGCCAGACATCGAGAGTACCAATATGATTGCGATCATAGTGAGGATGAGTTTCTTGAACATTTAGCTCTCCTTATCCTTTTATCGGTATTTTCTATAAGGCACGTCTGGGGGCAGAATTGTTCCGTTAATGTGAATTATATTACATTTTAATCTCGGGAAGTATGCAGCTCGCTAATGAACGAACCCCCAGGTAATCTTGTTGAAGCAAGCTGTGTCAAGAGATCATATTTTGTTGAAGTGCCAATTGGATTTTCAGTGAATTGTGAAAGCCCTGGTAATTGAAAAATCATTTACTGGAGACTTATTACTAGGAACCAATAATCAATCACAAACTTTACGGCTCCTGGGTGCTGCTTTCAGTTGAATTATGATTTCCATTCCCGGGTGTATTTTGTCCCTTCCCATTTCCCGGATTAGTCTGCCCCGGCATGTCAGTCGGTTGGTGTGTTTTCTTATTCTCACCATCGTCTTGCTGCGGCACGGGTGTCAAGGTCATACCCGGTAGGATGGACTCGGGCTGGTCTGTCGCGGTTGAATGCTTGGAATCCTGTTGTTTTTGGTGTCGATCGCGTATGTGTACCCTGAATGCTTGCGGGTCAGATTCACCGAAATTACTCAATTGAATCTGTTCAGCCAGCCTTGCTTGTAGGCGAACGATTGCAGGTCCTGCTTGAGGTGGAAGCTTGTCGATTAGCTCTTCAATTGTCATGCCCTGGTATTCAGCATGCTTTTTGATCTGCTCGAGGGCATCCAGCATTTGGGTATCATCCAATTGGGTTGCCAGCAGGAGTGCATTCTCCAATTCCTCCTGATAACGGTCTGATGATTGGTCGCTAAAATCTTGCCCACCTGCAAAGAGACCAGAAATTTCATCCAACCTGCGATTGGTATAATCCAGGGTCAGATTTAGTTTGGCTTCCGTGGAATGGGTCATGGAGAGGCGCACATCTTCGCTCCATGATTTAATCGCATAAAGCGGTTCTCCAGGCAGGCTGCTTTGAGCTGCAGCCACGGTGATGCTGCTGCCTGATAGGATGATAAAGGCCGCCATCACCACTGCCATTAACGCTTTTAATCCTGGATTATGCTGGAAAACCCTAAAAACACCATTTATTCCAGGCCTGTTCTGCTTATTTCCTGTCTCAGGCTGGGCGATTAATCCCTGACGCAGACTATCAGCCTGCATCAGAAAGAGTTTCTTTATTTCATCCGCTGATTTTGGGTCAATATTGCGGTCTCGGCGCAAAGGTTCCAAAACTCGCTTCCCATATTCATCCAATTCACGATCAGTCCTGGTCATACATTTACATCCTCATATCGGCTCAAGATCCGGCGTAATGCTTCCAATGCCCGGTGTTGGAGCGCCTTTACTGCACCGACAGGTTTTTTCAGTGTTCTGGCGATCGCTTCGTTTTCCCAATCTTCAAGATATTTCAAGACGATCACCTGGCGTTGATCGGGTGTAAGCAGGGCAATTGCTTCTCTAAGCTGTTGGGTCGCAATCCCAGCTGCCAATGCCTGGTGAGGCTCATCTGCAGGGTTCGCCGGTGTCTGTACATCCAATGGTAAGGTGGGTGGAGTTTTACGACGGTAAAAATCCGTCACCCAATTATGGGCAATTCGATACAAGTAAGCCTGCAAATACGTATCTGGGCCACTATCTCGCTTTAAGGCTACTAAAAACCGGCTAAAAGTTTCTGACATACACTCACGTGCTAATTCCTCATCACCCAGTAGCCTGTAAGCATAGCGATAAATCCCTGGGCTGAAGGTATCGAAGATCTCTTCCAGAGCCTGGGCTTCGAATCGTTTTGCTCTTACCAGGATTGCCTGGTCGGGGCTATTTTTCATAATCTATGACGTAAAATTTCCCTAATAGAAACGGGTGATCCACTACAATTTCGTATACATTTTATCGTAATTTCTAATGATCATGAATCAGCGGTGTGGAGAGGTCTCCACACCGCTGATATTAGTCTGTATAAAGGTTTGTGTTTACTATTAACCGCCAGAAGATTCAGTAACTGTCATTTGGACGTAGATGGTGATCAGCCTGGCAGTGTAGTCGCTAACCACGAGTCGACCGTGAATAGCCACTTTCTGGCCGATTGCTAGATCAGCAAATGTTTTCGGCACGCGACCATTATCATCCTCTGAGGTGCTCATTACGGGTTCTGTTGTCTCACCCGTCCCTGACTCACCTTCATCCCCTTGGGTAACCTGATAGATAAGGGTTGCATCGTTGGTCTTTATGATCAAATCGGTACCAATAAACTCCTTGACCTTGGCATTGCCGTGGATCAGGGTGACGGTGATGGTTTTTGCTCCGCTATCCACAGCTGAAATAACCCCCTGTAAGTAGAATGGAGTCCGCATGCGTGCTTCACCGTGATTTCCATTCACTTTTCCACTGTTATTCGTTTGACGATCTTGTTGCTGCTGTCTTTCCTGGTCGTTATCCCCCGGATTAACTCCCGTAGAATTTCCTTGTCCTGTGTTGTTTGGATTACCTTTCCCGTGTGGGGGATCCTTAGCCATCACCGGTATAACCGAGACAGCCAGCATGATCAAGACAATTGCGATGATTGTAACTTTTTTCATATATAATCTCCTTTCAGAAGTTAATCTGATGGTGTGGGAATTCACACTCCCGTTTAATATGACGTGCAAACCATGTATAAGATATGCCTCAACCGTAAATCTAATCTAAGATTAATCAGCGTATTGTGAGTTGGCGGGTAGGATTGATCTGGAAAATCACTCGATTTCTCAATCACCATCTGGAAGTATGTGTTACTATGGAGATGATCATTCATGGCAGTTCAGCAACTTGGGGTTGGGCATTGCATCAAAAGATAGATTGGTAGGAAAAGATTTCCCGAGAGGGTGAATAAAATAACGATCCAATAAGATCATTTCGAATTAGAAAATGACCACTGTGAGACGCAAATGACCAACTGGCACAACTTGAGCATTGAGCAAGTTTTCAAGCAGCTCGATTCACATCCGCAGGGGTTGGCGGAAGCTGAAGCAGTGCATCGGCTTGAGCGTTGGGGCAGCAACCAGCTCCAAACCCGCAAGCGGATATCACCTATTAAACTGTTTTTCAAGCAATTTGCCAGTTATTTTATCCTGGTGTTGCTTTTTGCTGCTGCACTTGCCTTTGGGGTCAGTTTTATGCCGGGTCAAGGTGAGCGCAAGCTGACCGCAATTTTCATCCTTGTCATCATCCTGATCAGTGTGTCGCTCAGCTTTTTCGAGGAATATCGCTCGCAAAGGGAGCTAGAAGCTCTTACCAGGCTGCTTAGCTTTCGTGCCACAATCCTGCGTGATGGAATCAGGCGAGGGATTGATGCGATGCAGGTCGTCCCAGGTGATGTGCTCGTGTTGTCACAGGGGCAAAAGGTACCTGCAGATGCTCGCCTGATAGAGACCCACTCGTTGCGGGTCGATGAATCCACACTCACTGGCGAGAGCCTGGGCGTGGATAAAGCCATTGAAGCTGTCCCAGTCGAAACTGCCTTGGCTGAACGCACCAGCATGGTTTATGGCTCGACCTTCATCACTCATGGCTCTGGTTTGGCTCTGGTGGTGAATACCGGCAGTGCCTCTGAAGTCGGTCAGATCGCCACAACTCTTGGCAGAATGGCGGAGCGTCCAACTCCTTTTCAAACCGAAGTAAAGAAGATGGCGCGCCAAATGACCTGGATCATCAGCATTTTAGCTGCGATAGTGGCACTCATCCTCTACTTTGTCATGCATGAACCACTTGTAGATGTAGCCCTTAACACCCTCAGCCTGGCAGTCGCCACCATCCCCGAAAGCTTGCCCATCGTGCTTACTTTTGCTCTCGCATTAGGTGCCAGACAGATGGCGCGTGAGGGGGCAGTTGTTCGCAACCTGTCGGTCGTTGAGTCACTTGGCTCTGTGGATACCATCTGCACCGATAAAACAGGTACCCTCACCCAGAATCGCATGGCGGTACAGCAGTTGTTTGCAGGTGGACAGCTGGTGAACCTCTCGGATGGGTCTGGTTCAGATGGTGCAGTGCGCACTCTGTTGGAGGCTGCAGTTTTATGCAATGAAGCCACCCATGAGCCCGGCGAGGAACCCAAAATCCTGGGTGATCCCGTTGATACTGCCATATTACAAGCTGCTCGGGATGCTGGCTTGGATACCGACCAGATTCGTGAAAGCCGACCACTTATTAATACAATTCCATTCAGCTCAGAACGGAAGATGATGACCACCCTGCACCAGCTGGATGGAAATATCATTGCCATCACCAAGGGCGCACCGGGGATTGTCCTCGCCCATTGCTCTAAGTGCGACGAAAGCGGACAAAGTTACCACATGGATGACCCTCACTGCCAGCAAATCCGCCAGACTATCCAAAAGCTGCAGGGTGAGGGGATGTACGTGTTGGGTGTGGCGTACAAGCGGCTTGCCTCAGAGATGGTCTCTGACAAGGTTGAGCAGGAAATGACTTTTATGGGTTTGCTTGTTTTGATGGACCCTCCTCGCCCGCAAGCTGAGGCTGCCATCGCCAAAGCCCAGGTTGCCGGAATACGCGTGGTGATGATCACCGGTGATAATGGCCTTACCGCCCAGGCTGTCGCCAGCAGGTTGGGGATCGGACAGAATGTAGTCGATGCTCGCCAGCTAAGCGGTCTGAGTAATTCAGAGCTCTATGAGAGGGTGAAGGATGTGGATATTATCGCCCGTGCCACCCCGCAGGTGAAGCAGGTGATCCTCCAGGAACTACAGCAGGCAGGTCACTTCGTTGCCATGACTGGCGATGGGGTGAATGATGCCACGGCCCTTAAACAATCTGATGTGGGCGTCGCAATGGGGCTGCGTGGCACCGATATCGCCAGGGAATCAGCCCAGATGGTGCTCCTGGATGATAACTTTGCCACTATCGTGGTAGCCATCGAAGAGGGCCGGCGTATTTTTGATAACATCCGCAAGTTCACCAATTACCTGCTCAGTACCAGCTTGGGGGAGGTATTCGTGGTGCTGATGCTATCTATTGCCGGGTATTTCCCATTGTCTGCCATCATGTTGCTTTGGGTGAATGTGGTCACTGACCTGGTACCCGCCAGTGCATTGGCAGCTGATCCGGCGGTGAGTCAAGTGATGAGCCGTCGTCCGCGCCGTCATAATGAGCCCATCATGAACAAGGCTATTTATGCTACCATCGCTGGGAGCATCTTCCGCACTTTGATCGCCTATGGATTGATCTTCTGGGTGGGATTGCAGCTTGGTGGACTGGTCTATGCCAGGACCATGCTGTTCACCGCCATTGTCTTGCATGCATTCACGCGTGTCATGGTTGTACGCCAGCTGGATGATTTATCCATCTGGTCCAACCGGGCACTGCTGGTAAGTTATGCCGTTGCAGTCGGATTACAACTCCTGGCTTTATACACTCCCTTGCGTGATGTGTTCGGTGTTGTAGCTTTGGATTGGCGAGCCTGGCTGGTGATGATTCCTGTAACTGCAGGTTCATCCTTCTTTGGAGTCTATATGACCCGTTGGATCCTGAAGATTGTGCCTTTGTGGGAGAATTAGGTGCCTTAGGATTAAAAAGCAGAACAGCGCTGTGGATCATATCACAGCGCTGGTTAGGTAGAATATGGATGGTAGGATTATGGTTGGCAGTTCAATAAGGCACCAGATGTTACCCGGATGGCAGTCCAAACTCCATCCACCACGATTCCATGACTGCTGACATTTTGACCGACAGCTAGATCGTCAAATGTAATCGGGGAGACGCTTCCATCCGAATTACGCAGCAGGAAACGAGTGTTATCTGTGGTCTGTAATGTCACTTCCTGGCCAATAAATGGCTGGGCCAGGCGGTTACCGCAGGTAATCGCGACAATAACAGTGCGTGCTTCAGTATCGATGGCAGAGATGGGTCCAGAAAGGGCATACGGAGAACGCACGCCAAAACCATTTTGGGTGCCGGAATCGATGCTAGTTCCGGTACCAGTGCATATACCGATGCCCGTGCCATGTGTGGCTGGCTGGTTGCCTTTTGCGAAAGCAGGTACAGCAGATAATGCTAACATGATTACGACCAGGGATATTACTGTAATTTTTTTCATTGCTATTGTTCCTTTCAAGTTGTAAGATGGGTTGGTTTGTATTTCACATTCCTGTCCATTATGACGCCTGTTACTTGCCCGAGATATGCCCCGGAGAAAACCTTCACAAATCCTTCACATCTTACAGGGTATGATTGGAATCAAGCATCTACAAAAACTGGGATTGCTTTACACTCCGTATTAAAAATATAGTTTGGGTATGATTACCGTACAGGCAAATATCGATATAATATTTGATCGAACAAGTCGTTAGGCTACACCAGGAAATACAGTTTTTGGAGGTTTTTATGTCTGATTCTGATACCGTTATTTTGATCGCCCGTAATGGAATGGGTGAAGCCGATCAGGTTTTGCAATATAAGCTAATTGACACCTACCTGAAGTTGCTGAATGAAAATAATATTCTTCCTGGTGCAATCTGCTTTTATACCGAAGGTGTGCATCTCGTTGTGGATGGTTCACCTGTATTAGATACGCTGCAATCCCTTGAGCATAAAGGGGTTCGGTTGATCCTTTGTTCAACCTGCTTGAACTACTTTGAGCTGATGGATAAAGTGCAAGTGGGAATTGTGGGTGGTATGGGAGATATCCTCGAAGCCCAACGCCAGGCAAGCAAGGTGATAGCGCTGTAAATTACTCTGAGTGATAATTAGTCACTGGAGGTGAAGGATGAAAAGCAACACCATTAAATTGGGTAAAATTCTTGGGATCCCGATTGGTCTCGACCCTTCCTGGTTCCTGGTCTTTGCTCTGATCACCTGGGTGCTCGCAGCCAATTACTTCCCACTGGATTTTAAGAATTGGACCAGGCTACAGTATTGGTCCGTTGCAGCTGTGACGTCCATCATATTCTTCTTAAGTGTACTGCTGCATGAGCTGGGACATTCGATTATGGCGTTGCGCTATAAGCTGCCCGTGAAAAGCATCACCCTGTACATCTTTGGTGGGATGTCTGAGATAACCTCCGAACCGACCAATGCTTCTGCTGAATTTGTGATTGCTTTTGCTGGACCCCTGACCAGTCTCCTTCTGGCTGGTATCTTTTATGGATTGCAGCTGATATTCCGGGGTGTAGCCCCCATTTATGCCATGACCAAATACCTGGCATATATCAACGCTACTCTGGCTGTCTTCAACCTGATCCCAGGTTTTCCATTGGACGGAGGCCGGGTCTTTCGATCAATCGTTTGGGGGATCACCAAAAACCTGCGCCGTGCCACTGAGATTGCCGGCTTGCTCGGTCACGCCATTGCCTTTCTGTTCATCCTGTTGGGAGTCTGGCTGCTTTTCCAGGGGAATTGGGTCAATGGTTTATGGATTGCATTCATTGGCTGGTTCCTGGAAAATGCTGTCGTGGGGCAGGTCCAGCAGCAACGCATCCACTCCTTACTCACCGGGCATACCGTGGACCAGGTTATGAGCCGCAGCTGTGTGATGGCCTCCGCCGACCTTACCCTGCAAGAGCTGGTCGATAAATTTATCCTTGATCAGGGGCAGCGCTGCATGGTCATTATGCAGGCTGACCAGCCAGCGGGGTTGCTCACCCTGCATGACATCCGTCAGGTGCCGCGGGAGCGCTGGGGAACCACTCTCGGCTCTGAAGTCATGACCCCCATGGACAGGGTGAAAACTACCAATCCTAAAGTTGGCTTGGAAGAAGCCCTTCAACAGATGGGAACCGATGGAGTCAACCAGATGCCTGTGTTGGAGAATGGTCAGATCGAGGGTATGCTCAGCCGTCAGGATATTATCAATTACCTGCACACACTGCAGAATCTGGAGAAGTAAGCGGGTTAAAACGAGCTTATAACTCAATCCGCATTTCAGCTTCGTTATCTAACATCTTTCCCGTGAGGTTAAACCCGTACCGCCGGTAAAACGGCTCGGGACCATCCTCTCCAGGGTGGCAGCTAAGCCTGAGCTCTTTTGCTCCGGGGCGTGCACTTACGTATTCCAGCAATAAATCCATCGCCATTTTACCAAAGCCCATTTTTTGAAACCGCGCATCGATCATATAACGCCATAAAAAGTAAACTTCTTCATCCGGGTTATCATACAGCATCAGGAAACCGACTGGGGTTTCGTCTGCATAGATCGCCCGGAACCATGCTTTCGGCTCGAAATATGCCTCCGCAATGGATACGGAATTCGGAGCTACGAAATGTTTTTGAGTCTCATCTACATCCAGACGGCAGATGACACGTACGGTTTCGGCGGTCACCTCCCGCAGGCTTACGGTGGAATTGGGTGTGATTGTTGGGGTCTCAGCTGTCATACTGGCTTAATCCTCATAATTCATCAGATAAGGTCTCTGAACACAGTTCTTCGATATCTCGTTAGAATTTTCAGGTATTTCATTTCAACCGGATTATACCTGTTGATGACTTTGTAATCATCGTAATAAGTTTTAGGATTTCACGAACATCTCGATTAGCCTGCGATCCATGCCGTAATCCACCCCATTCTTTTAATATTTCTTCACTTATTTCTATTACCGCCTCGAAGATATTTCAATGTGATAACAAATATGGGAGCATGAAATTAATTACAAAGAACTAAACATGAAATACCCATAATGTTATAATTCTCCCCTCATAGAGAATAACATGCCTTTCTGGACCATCTTCCTCATCGCCATCGGTCTCGCCATGGATTGCTTCGCCGTATCCCTCGGTGTGGGCACTGCCGGTACCGCCACGGGACCGCGCCCGACGTTCCGTTTGTTCTTCCACTTTGGGCTTTTCCAAGGTGGAATGACCTTGCTCGGCTGGCTAGCTGGCAAGACTGTGGTCACATATATCGCCGCAGTCGACCATTGGGTGGCTTTTGCACTGTTAGCTTTCGTCGGTGTGCGTATGATCCGCGGTGGGCTTCAGAAAGCCGGAGAAGAACCTGCCATTCCTGATCCTTCTCGTGGGCTTACCCTGGTGATGTTGAGCGTTGCCACCAGCATTGATGCCCTTGCCGTTGGTCTTAGCCTGGCGTTACTGGATGTGAATGTATTTTGGTCTGCCCTGTTGATTGGTGGAGTTTCAGCAGTTTTATCCCTCGTCGGTTTACTTCTAGGAAATCAGCTCGGGCTACGATTCGGTAAGGTAATGGAAATATTAGGTGGGATAATCCTGGTTGGTATCGGTCTACGGGTAGTGATTACACATATAGTTGGATAAATCTTGCATATTTATTACACTGATCTCTAATAAATCCGTTATCTGTCGGACCAAACTATGCTGACGTTGTGCCCCATGACGATGCTGTTTGCAAAGGCATTTAGCTTTCCTGAAAGTGGTATACTCACCAGTCTAAAAACTTCCAACGGAACATCGACTTGCTGGTATGAGTGGTACAGATCTCGATCAAGTCCATTCCGCTCAACGTGGAAACACCCCAGTACAGTATGAGGACCTCATGCAAATCCAATTGAAATTTCGCTCATTGGTGATTATCATCCTAATCATAGTCATGGCCATATCCACCGCCTGTACAGCATCAAAAACATTGGGTACACAAATTGTGTCGGTCGCGAATGATAAATCGCAGGCAAATAACCACTCGAAGCAGCCTTCCATCTCAGCTGATGGGCGTTATGTCGCATTTACCTCTGAAGCGGCTAATTTGGTGGACAAGGATCTCAATGGAGTGCTGGATGTCTTCGTCCGTGATCTGGTAAAGAAGTCCACCTCCCGGATCTCTATCTCCAGCACCGGCGAGGAAGGGAATCAATCTTCTTACTGGCCGTTCATCTCTGCAGATGGACGGTATGTGACCTTCACCTCAGATGCAAATGACCTGGTGGATAACGACTCGAATAGTTATGGTGATGTCTTTCTCCATGACCTCAAGGCTGGAAAAACAGATCTGATTTCCGTTGCAATAGATGGGAAATCAGGCAATGATCTATCCTTCTGGTCATCCGTTTCATCAGATGGTCGCTATGTGGTATTTATGTCACAGGCAACAAACCTGGTGGCCTCAGACACGAACGATACATGGGATATTTTCCTGCGCGACATGACTACCGGCGAAACCAAAATAATTTCGAATGGTTTTGATGGTTCGCAGGCAAATTCGCAATCCGAATATCCAGTCATCTCTGCAGATGGACGCTATGTAGCCTTCGCATCCGATGCGACCAACCTGGTTCAAGGAGATACTAACGGATACCGAGATGTTTTTGAATATGACCGTAAAGCAGGAAAGACTATCCGGGTTTCGGTTGCCACAGACGGCACACAAACAGATAATGGCACTCAGGTGTTTGCGCTTTCCATCTCTTCAGATGGTAAATATATTGCCTTTGCTTCATTGGCCACTACGTTGATCGCCGATGATACCAATCAGGTCTGGGATATCTTCGTCCACGACCGTGATAAGGGCGAAACCACCCGAGTTTCAATATCAAGTGATGGCTTGCAGGCAGATGCTGGTTCCTATGGTGTAGCCATCTCCCCTGATGGTCGCTTTGTGGCATTTGGTTCCAATGCTACGAATTTGGTACCTGCCGACACAAACAATGTAATGGACGTCTTTATACATGACCGTCAATCGGGAAAAACAGAGCGTGTCTCGGTTGCCAGCGATGGCTCACAGGGTAATGAGTCTTCTGGTTTTTTAGCCGTTACTCCCAAAGGAATCGATCTTGCGTACGGTCCATTGATCACCTCTGATGGCCGTGCAGTCGTGTTTATGTCTACTGCCTTAAATCTGGTGGTTGGGGATACGAACGCCAATCAAGAGATCTATATTAATACACGTTGAACGCCACAACTTAAAGTTTTGTTTTTAGGATTTGGGTTATCAAGATTCGTAATTTGATATAGAATATATATATTGATGGTCTCCCATCAATAAAGTGGGAAAATATGGAGAACTATTCTGACGTCGAAGCGTTGACGCAGTTCATCACCGATGAGCTATTTAAGATATTTAAAGCCTCCCCAAAAGGTTGGGTTCGCCGAACTTTTGGCCCACTCTTCAGGTTGCCTACCCACCGTTTTGCCCAGGTTGCAGTTAAATTTGACCATGATGTTGCCCAATTCGGATTTAAAGAAGCTGCCAGGCGCATTTTACCGGTCTTCGCCCAGGCATATGAAGCTAATAATGTTGAGAACATCCCCCAACAAGGTCCGCTACTCATCACCTCCAACCATCCAGGTACATGTGACTCACTGGTTATCGCAGCTAACATCCCCCGACCTGACTTAAAGATCGTGGCGACCGGCGCACCCTTCGTGCAGGGTTTGCGTAATGCGGCCTCAACCCTGATCTATACCTCCCGCGACGTTCACGAGCGTATGATGGTGGTGCGTTCAGCGATCCGCCATCTTCAAAATGGCGGTGCCCTGCTCATCTTTCCGACCGGGACAATTGACCCTGATCCTGCCCTATCCCCTCTAGCTGCGAATGATTTGGGGAAGTGGTCCCCCAGCATCGAAGTCATGTTACGTCATGTCCCACAAACTCGTGTGCTCCTGACGATTGTCAGTGGGGTGCTCTCTGCCGCGCTGGCGTTGGAATCCATTTATCCGCTTAATGGGAGATGATCATCGGCAGCGGAGCATTGCTGAGTTCTTGCAGGTGATCCAACAAATGATCATCCCTAATTCAATCCGCGTTACTCCCCGGCTCACATTTTCAAATCCCCTGACGACCGATGATCTGGAATTTATGGGGCAAGGGTTGTTGGATGGAATGATCGAGCACGCTCGTGGCCTGTTGGAATATCACATGGCTCAGGATGAGAAACTCCTGCCCGCTCACACTTGAGAATACGGGAGAGCTGTGTATGGTTGATTCATATCAGTAGCAGTGTAATAAATCACAATTGTGGAATATATCCTAAAACGTAGCAGCGTAGGGGTGGGATTTGAATAAAATACACCAGAAAAGTTTCCCCTACGCCCACATGATGCGTCTTCGGTCAGAGAGTAGGGGTAATAAATCATGATATCTGGTCGCGTATCTACTTTTATGACAGCCCCTGAATTTGTTGTTTGCATAATTTTATCGATCAATCACTCGACCTTCTATCCTTTTACCTAGCACCTCTAGCTCTAGGCTATTATCCTTATAACTTAATTGGCAGCGTATAATCCCGATGTCGAATATCTCGAAGACAAAAGTATGTGGATCAGTCCAATAACCTCGCAGCCCCCATCCATTGGATGCGGGGAGGAATTTCCCCGCCAGGCCGATGGACCCCTCGATAGGTATATCTCTGTCGACAAGCTTAATCTGCATCCTGGCCTGGGAGGATGCGTCGAAATCAATCCTAAGTGAATCGGCAAGAATGGGGTTGGGCTCTAACTTATACATCTGACCGGTTACTATTCCGGCAAGTTCGGGGGTAGGTATAGTTGTCTCCGCTCCAGATGGTAGCGTGATCGCTTCAAGTGCTTCTCTTAATTGAGCTGCTCCCTCCGAAGTGGGGCTCAATGCATTATCTTGATCAATTAGCGCTGCCAGCAGGTATGGAAAATATTGTTCAAATACCAGGTTGGATCCGGTCGCGACGATAATCGAATTCGATAACGGAAATACCCGCATAGTTTGCCCGCCACGACCCATTGCGTAATAAACATTCGTTGATACCCACCAGCCATAACCATATTGATCTATATCCGCATTAACTTTCGGTTTAATTGCATTGTCCACCCAATCAGCCGAAACGATTTGCTTACCATCCCATACACCATTATTAAGCCATAAATAACCAATTTTTGCTAAATCACCTGGTTTCAGATGTAAATCACCCCAGCCATGCGTGTAGCCCTGAGGATCTGATTCCCACACCACATCGTAAATTCCCAATGGCTCGAAAAGGTATTGGCGGGCATAATCCAAAGTAGTCATTCCGGTCGCTTCCTGCAGGATTGCTGAGAGCAGGTGCATTCCAGGGCTGTCATAACAGAAACCGGTGCCCGGTTTCTGAGCCATCTTGCGGTCGAGTGTAGTTTGCACCCAATCTGCTGTCGCCCGCATCGCATCCAGGGTCGCCTCGTCTCCAGACAGACAGCCTGACTCGAATCCGTTCATCATGCCTGCCAAATGTCGGATGGTAATGCGCTCTTTCCGGGCGTCCAGATTGGCGATGGTCCGGTCACCGAAATACTTCACAATCGGCTGGTCCAGCTGGATTATGCCCTGGTCTTCGGCGATGCCGATCAACGTGGTCATCACGCTCTTGGTCACCGAGGCTAAATCATGCGGCAGTGAGCCGTCGTAAGGATAGAAGTAAGCATCCAGGATCACCGAACCATTTCGAATTACTAGTAAGCTATCCATGTTGATGCCCTGTTCATGGATAGTCCGCAGTGCTTCCGCCAGCTTTGCGGAATCAAATCCTTGCTCTTCTGGGGTACTAGTGCGCCATCCCTGGGTTGGCCAATAATCTGGCATCGTAACTCGATTACGCTTGATCAATCGGGGTATGAGCACAACGGCCAGAATTGCTATCATCCCCACGATGATTACGACGATACTTATGATTCGCTTTTGCATGTCTACCTCCTTGTTTTTGATAGGTGCTGTCTAAAAAGCCACAATTGTGGAATACATCCTAAAATGTAGCGGCGTAACCAGTCCGGTCAGCTTTTGACCGGAGGGATGGGATTTGAATAGAATACACCAGAAAAGTTTCCCCTAGGCCCTACATGGTGCGCCTTCGGTTAGAGCGCAGGGGCAATCAATCATGATATCTGGTCGCACATCTACATTTGGGACACCCCTATCTATTACCTGTGCAGTGTATTAAATCTCGATTCGAAACTGGTGTTTCTCTTTTACCGATCGCGATCATCACCTGGGGCCAGACCAATGCCGTTGTTATGATCATGATTAGCACAGGCCCAGAAATATAGTTAATCAAGGGAGCTCGTCTCTGCCGGCACAAGGAGTTATCTCCGAAGTAGAAAATGCCTTTCCAAAGACAGCCTCAACAAAGGGTACAAAAAGGCAGAGTACGACGCTGATCACCAAAGCCGTAAGCCAGGCATCTTCGCCAGTGTAAGTTCCTAACCACACAGTTGGAACAATCAATACCAGCATGATCAACGCAGAAAATGTGAGTAGGATGAATTTCAAAATCGGATTCTTGAAAAGCAACAGGACTGCCGTCCCCACCGTGCTTCCCAGGAGTGGTAAGGCAATGTTAGGGGTGGTTAGTGGATTATCTGCTTCCATAACAAAATGTACGACCGTCCAGATCAAGATGTAGAGGACCATTCCTGCAGTGGCGATATTAACCACACCAAATTTGCGCGAAAGATTGAATTGGAGCACAATCATCAACAAGGCTGCAGCAATCATCAGCCCTATATGCCAGCCGGCACTAGCCTCAAATCTCCCATAAGCCGCTATTTCGCGAGCATGACCTTTCTGCACGATGCTCCAGATGAGCTGTGCAATCACGACACTGAGTACAATTCCCAGCAGCAGACCTCCCACTCCCAGTAAGAAATTTCTGAGCGAAAAACGTTTATGCCGCCAGGCGACCAGCATACAGGCAGGTATTGCCAGAATGGCAAGGATGCTCAGAACCAGCATGACCCAGCTGGGATAGGCGATCAGCCCCACCAGTGGTGCGTTGAAATAAACCAGATCGGGAGTCGTTGTTTTGGTATTCAGGTCAATTCCTCCGAAACGTTTGGTTAGGGCGAGAATTGTATGACCGTAAGCCTGCACCAAATCCGCTGAAATAGCGTCCACGGTATCTCGATCGGTATGATACCTGGTTCCATTGATTTCATTCTCGAACACCACACCGGTGTAGCCAGCTGGCTGGAAAAAATCAAAGTCGGTATTTACTTCCATCCTTTCCTCGCGATTGTTCCATGAGCCAGCCCACACTCGCAGGGGAATGCCAGTCATTTGCCGGATCAACCAGCCGTCACCAGGTGTGGTCTCCGACATCACGAGAGGAGCATTACCTGGGCGGGCATCGAAGACCAGAACCACACCTGTCCCCTGCTTGGCATCTGGATAATTCTTGATGAAGGCCTTCGCGCCTAACCAACCCGTCTCTTCGCCATCAGTGAACAGAAACTGAACGTCGTTCAGCAAGGGTGCGCTGGCCTGCAGGACTTCGGATTGATTCGAGCATCGCGACCGTGGATACTCCATCATCGCCCGCACCGGGGGCGGGTGGATGCGAGTCATAATGTCCTGTCACCAGCACCGCCTGGGTCGGATCAGTCCCTGGCAGGCGCACGATAATATTCGAGATTTGCCCACTGGTCTGTATCTCGGCACTCAGTCCCAATTTGACTATTTGTGCGATGATGTAATCGCGTACAATTGCCTGTTCGGGTGATCCAGCACTGTGAGGTTTATCAGCTACCACTTCCAAATCGTTCATTGCCCGCTCAGCTGAGAACCGCGTGGCTGGAGCATCCGTCCCCACGGCCTTTGGCGGGATTGTCGGCAAGGCTGATAAAGCTGCCAGCAGAAGCAGAACAACCCCGAACGTAATTCGAAGGATCATAGTGCGGTTTATTTTCATGTCAGGTATCCTTTCAACATCCTTATTGCGATCAAGGCATGGCAGCAGCAAATTCGCACAAGATATACATCCAATCGGCATCACCATCCAGGCCATATTGCTCGCCGTTTCTCACAATGATCAAATCCTTATCAGGTGAAACGTAAATAAATTGACCGAAATCGCCAACTGCAGCAAAATCCTGGCTCTCTGGTCGGCAGCGCGCACCCCACCACATATAACCATAAGATATGATGTCAAACGAAAACAAGCCTGCATCCTGGGTAGTGAGATTTACCCAATCAGACGGAATCAGTTGTGCGCCGTTCCAGTCTCCGTTTTTCAGATACAGGCGACCAAATTTTGCAAAATCGATCGCTCTTGCGTTGATCCCGGTTTCCATTTTCTCGAAACCGCTCTTCTGGCTGTCAAGGCTCCAGGAGCCATCGAACTGCATTCCAAGCGGATTCCAGAGTTTCTCTTGCAGATAGGTCGTCACCTTCTTACCAGTTGTCCGTTCGATAATCATGCCGAGCAAAAGTGGATTGTATTTGTTATAGACAAATTCCTCACCGGGTGCCTTGGCTACCTTGGTTTCGGTGAGAACCAGATGCCGCATATCGTCAAATGAATAGGAAAGGCTGTCATCACTGAGTCCAGCCGGAAGACTGTCATCAAAACGCAGTCCGGATGCCATCATCAATAAATGCCGGATCTGAATATCTTGAAAACGTGGATCTCGGTCTAGTAATTCGGGAATGTAATCTGTGATCGGATCTTCTACGCTTTTGATATACCCCTCTTGGATGGCGATTCCGATTAAAGCTGAAGTGAAGGATTTGGCAACCGAAAATGATGTCACGATAGAATCACGCTGATATCCCTTTAAGTAGTGTTCGTAGAGGATTGTATCGTCGCGGATGACCAGGAATGCCTGGCTGCCTGACTTATCTAAAAAGGCTTCCAGGTTTTGAATCCCGGGGTCTGATTGAAATGTTTCCCGGACGACTTTTTCTTGTGCTCCATCCACCTTAAACTCAAATGGATCAAGACTGGCTGTCAGCTTGCGTTCAGGAAAATATAGATAGTCATTTGGATCGCCAAGATCCAAAAATATCTCACGGTACATATATACGGGCGAATAACGGAAGGAGAGATAAGCGATTAAGATCAAGAACAATGCCAGACCGAGAAGAACAAGACCTAGCAGTATTTTAAGTACAAGTTTTTTTCCTTTGCTGAGTGTCAGGGTCTTTCCTTGAGTAAGCGTAAACTCCTTATTCATTTCCAGCTTCCTTTCTAGTCTGGTTCTTAGGTCTAAAAATTGCCGCACCAACATAACCTCCGATTGCTCCAACGACGATGTCGAAAATTATCCCAAAGAACGTGAACACGATTGATCCGATCTCTCCACCTATTCCGCTCAGATCGATCTGGTCTTGCTCTGGCATGAGCATATTGATATCGTTGACAAATCCAGTTGCACCCGCTAATCCAGCGAAGCTAAGCAGGAAACCGATCACACCTGCGATCGCCCCTGCGGTTACCCCGATCCAGATGCCTTCTTTCCGGCTGATCGTGCCGCTCATACGTTTATAAAGCCAGACTGCAAAAAGTGGACCCACCCAAAAACCTGAACACACCAGGCAATTTATCAGGTTCACGAACGGGATATTGGTCAGGAGCAGTGTTATTACTGCTCCGACCAGGCCAGTGATTAATATATTTTTTTTGTTCATTCTGTTTCTCCTCTTTATTATTTGGTTGGATGGATAGATTCGATCAATATGGGATAAGGGCTGCCTTTTGGGAGAAATGCATCGGTTCCTGCTTGCATGGCAAGCTCAACCTCCTCAGGTTCTGAATGCACGCTTAACATAACCACTCTTCTTGCAAGTTTGCGCTCCTTGATTTGCCGTGTGGCTTGAATGCCGTCAAGAATGGGCATTTCCAGGTCTATAATGACCACATCCGGATGTAGTGATTCGGCTTTTTTGATGGCTTCCTGTCCATCACCTGCCTCTCCAATGACTTTTATCCCATCACTGAGCTCTAGCAGCTGGCGCAGTTCCTGTCTCACATGGTCCATGTCATCAACGATCAATATTTTTATTAGTGCGGAATTGGGGTTGGGGATATTGCAATCATGGATCATTTACAGCTCCTGAATGGTTACACAATCATCATACAGAAGTTGCCCATGAATTACATCCGGCTGGAGCTTGAAAGATTGAGTCGATTTAGTTGGATTTAATTGTCCAGTTAAAGGTGGATATCCCTAGGTGTTTTGACCTAAGGCTAAAGTCGTACCCCCAGGTGATTTGCAATTTACTCTTTCTGCGGGTGTAACTGTGCGATCAAGCTCCTCATCTCAGTAAGAGCAGCCTGGGTTAATAATAGCAATCTCTCAAGCTGAGGTTTGACTCGCTCGGGTTGGCGTTGCAATAGGATTTGAGTAGATTTGGTATTAAGGATGATGCTGAACATGATCTGTGAAACCGAGTCGTGAAGCTCGCGGGATAATCGGTTTCGCTCTTCAATGGCTGCGATCTGCTCCGCCTGTTTGGTATAAAGCTCGAGTTGGCGGTGCTTCTCCTGTAAATCGCTCAGGATTGTCTGCCGGCGTAAGTTTGCCTGATCCTGTTCGTGGTTTGCAATTGCATATACAGGCAGTACGACACATCCGGCTACATGAGTCATGCTCAATGCTAGCCCTTGCCATAACCCTAACCACCAGATCAAGCTGCCTGCTGCGACAGTAATAAATACTCCACACCAGATCCATCGGGTTCGACCCACAAAGACTAATGCCATCTGATAGCTGAGCAAGGGAAATAACGCTGAAAAGAAATCCAGGTGTGGGGGCAGAGCTTCCAATCCGATGATAATGATCGTTTGGATCGTAAAATAGACAGAGAAGAGAATTTTTGGAAGATCTCGGCGCCAGCTCGTGAAGATAAATAATAGTGAAAATACCAGCTCATACCCAAGGTACTGGGGGAATAAATCTGGGAGGTCGGTATAGGCAATAGCCAGTGAACGCACGATAATTGCACTGCAGAATAAATATAATGCAATTGCGCCTATACGGATTTCTCGATGAGAAGAAAAAATGGCTTTCATAACCTTAATTTAACCGATGTATGGCTTATTCAGTCTTGACCAGTTTCGCTTTGATTGCATAAATCGCTAGCTGAGTGCGGTGTTCCAGATTCAATTTGCCGAGTAAGTTGCTGATGTGAGTTTTAACTGTTTTTTCACTGATGAACAGTTCCTGAGCGATCTCTCGATTGCTTCGACCCAATGCCACCAGGGAGATCACTTCTCGCTCCCGATCGGTGAGTTTTTCCACCGAAGTTTCCTGGGAAGTATCGTGTAGCTTAGATACCTGCTCCATCAGTTTACGGGTTATATCTGGGTGTAAGCGTGCCTCCCCGTGATGGACAGCCCGGATTGCTTCCACCAAATCGTCAGGAGAAACATCTTTCAGCAGATAGCTGGCTGCTCCTGCTTGTATTGCCGGGAATACTTTATCGTCTTCTGAGAAGCTGGTCAGGGCGATTACTTTGGTCGACTGGCCTAATGCCCGCACTTGCTGTGTTGCGGTGATCCCATCCATGTAAGGCATGACTAAATCCATTAGCACTACATCTGGTTCGAGTTTGCGAACGAGTTCAACCGCCTGTTTTCCATTTTCTGCTTCGCCGATGACTGCTATATCCGCCTGCAGTTCCAGGAATGTACGTAATCCCTGGCGAACTACTTGGTGATCGTCGACGATGAGTACTTTTATCATTTCAATGTTATCCATTTATGCCTCCCGATCCAGGTTTTTCTTTTCAACCCGGATGTGTGTGCCCTCACCATGAGTAGATCGGAGGTAAAACGTCCATCCAATCTCCTCAGCCCGCTCACGCATGCCAGATAAGCCTACTCGACCACCTCCCTGTGCTTGCTGCAGATCGAAACCCTGACCATCATCATCGATCTCAATCCAGTATGGCTCATCCATATGTAATCGTATTCTGGCAGTAGTGGCAGATGAATGTTTAACCACATTATTCAGAGCTTCCTGTACGATCCTGAAAAGTCCTTGATCTTCATTCGGTAGCAATGAGTGCTCACCTTCTTCTTCCAGCTTCACTGATAGTCCTTCGGGTAGTTGACGGTCATTTAGGTGCTGGCGTATGGCTGCTGCTAAACCTCCTCCCGCCACCTGTTCCGGGCGTAATTCGGAGATTAAAGTATGCATCTCCGTTTGAGCACTTTGCGCTAGCTGGTTTAGACGCTCGAGCTGAGCACTCACACGACTGGGATCTCTTTCTTCCAACAACAAAGCAGATTGCGTTGTCAGTGTCATTGAGAATATAGTTTGAGTAACCGAGTCATGTAGCTCACGTGCTAATCGTTGGCGTTCGCGAGATATCCCCAATTGCTTAAGCGTTTGAGAATATTGCTCAAGGTTCAGGTTGGCATCCTGCAGCTGTAACATGAGTGATTCGTTATGAACCCGGGCTTCTTCTGCCCGGCGTACTGCATATGAATAAGATGAGAGAAAGACAATCACTGAACCGAATAATAACAAGCGCGTTAAACCTTCCACAAAACCTTCAAAATGGAAAAATGCATACCCTATAATGATCAGGAAAAATAGGATCCATAAAACCCCAGCCTTAAGACTGATGCGCCGCATAGCTTGCATTCCCAGGATGCCGAACAGGAGAGAAAAATAGTCATATTCGTCGAGAATTTGGCTATACATCAGATATGAAACTAAAATTGTCTGTAATCCGAGATATATGTGGAACCAACTATTAATCTGCCTGATCAAGATCAGCTCAACCAGGAACACACTAACAATTATCAGCAACAACCCGATAATTTTTCCGATTACAGGGGTGTCTCTATATAACAGAATAGACCGCAGCAGAATAGCGATGTATAACAGCCCTGTCGCCAGGTAAAAAACCCCCCGGTGGATCCAATCATTGTATCGTTTTAGCGTCATGAAGGATTGATCATAAATTGGCAAGAGCAGTTATTTGATGAATCATAGCATGGATTTATTAATCAGGTAACTGGTAATAATGATCTTCGGACAAAACATCGGACAATTAGTAAAAATAACTGTCATTACGGAATCCCCACTGGGTTTCGGGGGAGAATCCCCGCTGGGTTTCGGGGAGAATCCCCCCTGGGTTTCGGGGAGAATCCCCCTGGTTCTGGGGAGAAACTTGAACCTGTTGCAAGTCGAAGCAATCTGCTCTATTCCTTCTATAAGGAATATGAAGCAGTTAACCAACTTCTGCAGGTGGACTCTCTAATCAACGCAAGCGCGATCTTTTCGCTCTTACGAGTAGAAATTTACTATGTACCTTTTATCATCTCTTATTAGACCTTATATATCTGAATATATTATTTTTCTGATATCTATTGTGATATACTCCGCAGTACTTTATTGGTGTTTTACGGCTGCTGTTAGCGACCTCATTGCGATCATCAATGCACCAGGGCAGGCGTGGAGCTGGTGATATATGGATATTTATGATTTATGTGTTGCCTGGAATTGGGAATACGATGCTGATTTTATTGGCTTGCTCGATTTGAGCTGCCAATCCAGGGGATTATCGTTATTACAAATCAAGCCAGACAACCTTCCTCATATGTTGAATTCACTTGTTGGAGGTGAGTTCGGTTGTCGGGTATTTTTTGACCGCGCCTCCGACGTCGACCCACAATTTATGCCTCTAATCCAATGGGTGGCTGAGGATTCGATTTGTTCCATTAATGCTTACGAGCGCGCTTCTCTTACCTGGGATAAAGCTGAAATGCACTCTCTGCTTGTTTCCCAAGGCATAAATGTGCCTTCCACCTTCATTCTCCCACCTTATATTGAACAACCTGAAATTGATCCCATTGATCTAAGCTCGCTTGGTGATCAATTCACCATTAAGCCTTCCCATGGGAGTGGGGGCATCGGTGTAATGACGAATGCCACCTCCTGGGATCAGGTGTTATCTGTGCGAAAGGAACATTCCACCGACCAATATCTTCTTCAAGCACATATTGCTCCGATCCAGCTGGATGTGCTGCCTGCCTGGTTCCGGGTGATATACTGCGATGGGCTGGTTTTTCCTTGTTGGTGGAATCCATCCACACATATCTATGTTCCCGTCTCTGAAGGCGATAAAATTAACCACGGCCTCGCCCCATTAGATGAAATTGCTGTCGCTATCGCACAGCTATGCGGTTTGGATCTTTTCTCGACCGAGATTGCCTGCACCTCAGACGGTTTGTTCGTGGTGGTGGACTATGTGAATGACCAGATCGATTTACGCCTGCAGTCACACGCGGCCGAAGGAGTGCCGGATCACATCGTTAAGGCTGTTGCAGATCAGCTCTCCATCCATGTGCTGCAGCACTGCAACCTGGATAAACAGCCTGTTTAACTTGCCATCAATCCGTAGTTGTAGACGCGATTTATAGGGGATAGTTCGTGAGGAGCCCTTTTTTACACCTTCATCACTCCTCACAAGGAATTAAAGGCTTATTAATCTCAGAAAATAAAAAAAGGGTTATTATTGGTATTCGTTGCCAGCAGTCTTCAATCTATACTGGCAAAAATATTTCCGATGAACGATATCTTTAAATTGCTCCATTTTATCAAGCCCTATTGGCGCCGCGCTGCTGCGGCGCTCATCTTGTTAACCTCCCTGGTATTTATGGACCTGACCATACCCAGGCTGGTCCAGACCATTATCGATCAGGGGATTTTCCAGCATAGTCAGGATGTGGTTATCAGGACCTCGATTATTATGTTGGGTATCTCTCTGCTCAGCACTTTAATTGCGGTGGGCAACAACATCACCTCCGTCCAGGTGGCTGAAAGCGTGGGGCGCGATCTTCGGGATGCCATTTTTACCCACATCCAGTCCTTCTCCTATGGCAATCTGGATCAGATGAAGACCGGCCAGTTACTTGTCCGGCTGACGAGTGATTCAGGCGCTGTGCAGCGTGTATTTCAAATTTCACTCCGTATCGGCACCCGCGCTCCTCTCTTGATGATTGGCAGTCTGATCCTCATGTTCAATACCAGTCCCCAGTTGGCTCTCAAACTGGTTCCCTTATTAATCGTCACCTCGATCGTCATTGTTTTCTTCGTCAGCCGGATGGAACCACTCTTTCTCAGGGTTCAGCAAAGACTTGACCGGTTGAATAATGTCCTGCAGGAAAATATATCGGGTGCGCATGTGGTCAAGGCCTTTGTGCGTGCAGATTTCGAAAATCAACGCTTTGAGAGTGCTAATGAAGGCTTTACAGATACCTCTGTGCGTGTGATGCGGTTCATGTCCACTATGTCACCTGCATTGACTGTATTTGTGAACATCGGTATGGTAGGTGTTATTTATTTTGGTGGAGTACAGGCTATCAGTGGCACGATGACAGTCGGTCAAATTGTGGCGTTTATTAATTATTTGATCACCACCATGACGCCCCTGACCATGATGACCATGTTATCTCAAACCTGGGCGAATGGCATTGCCTCTGCCAAGCGTATCAATCAGGTTTTGGATATGGTTCCTGAAGTGCAGGATCAACCCGATGCAATTGAGTTGCCTGTAAATACCCCAGGCAGGGTAGTTTTCGAGAATGTTGGTTTTCATTACAATGGCGCCAGCGATGAGCCTGTGCTTAATAAAGTAAATATCGTTGCGGAGCCAGGTCAGACGGTTGCCATCCTCGGTGCGACTGGATCAGGAAAAACCAGCCTGATCAACCTGATTCCTAGATTCTATGACATTTCCAGCGGGCGGGTGACCATTGATGGAATCGATATCCGCCAGCTGCAGCAAGATTCTCTCCTGGCTAATATCGGGGTCGTTCCGCAAGAGTCACTGCTTTTCAGTGGCTCAGTGAAGGATAATATTCGTTATGGGCGTCCGGATGCCTCTGATAATGAGGTGATTGCCGCTGCTAAGGCTGCTCAAGCTCACGATTTTATCTTGGAGCTTTCGCATGGCTATGATACCCATGTGGAGCAGCGTGGGGCAAACTTCTCCGGCGGGCAAAAACAGCGTCTAGCCATCGCCCGCGCCTTGTTGCTCAAGCCCCGCGTGCTCATCTTGGATGACAGTACCAGCTCGGTGGATGTGGAAACTGAGACCCTTATCCAGGATGCGCTTGCAGGTCAGCAGTTCAACCACACCACTTTTGTCGTTGCACAACGCATAAGCACCGTCTTGAATGCCGATAAGATTATTGTCATGGACGAAGGTCAGGTTGTCGCTCAGGGCACACATAAGGAATTGCTTAAATCCAGCCAGATTTATCAGGAGATTTATGAATCTCAGCTCGGAAAGGGCATTCAGGTTGCGCAAGATGACCCTATTGGATCGCAGGGGGTTAGCCAATGAGCACTCAACCGGTGGGTTATGGAGCTGGTAGTGTCCGCGTTGCCATGTTGCAGCGCCGCCCAGCTGATCCAGGGAAGATTGAAAAAGCGAAAGACCCACGTAATGCCATCCAGCGTTTGGTCGCCTATCTTGCCCCTTTCAAGCTGCAGCTGGTGATAGTCTTTGGCTTGGTGATTATCTACACCCTGCTCGGTTTAGCTGGTCCTTACCTGATGAGTCGGGCAATCGATGGTTTTATCTCTACAAAACAAGCCGCAGGCTTGTTGAAAATTGCCCTGCTTAATGTTAGCAGCATATATATTAAATAATCTATTCCAGGCAGTAGCTAACTGGGTCATGGCAGATGTCTCCCAACGGGCTCTCAAGTTAATGCGCAGGGACCTGTTCACCCATCTCCAAAGCCTGCCGCTCAGTTTTTTCGATCGAAATCCAGCCGGTGAGCTGATGAGCCGCCTCACCAATGATATCGATGCCATAAATCAAGCCGTATCACAAAACGTTACTTCCCTCATCGCCAGCATCCTCTCCATGATCGGCATCGTGTTGACGATGTTCCTGCTGGATTTTTGGCTGGCTCTTACCACAGTCTTGGTGGTGCCAATTATGTTCTGGTTTACTAATTTTGTTGCTCGCTACACCCGTAGGGGGTACCGTGAATTACAAAAAAATCTGGGCGAGTTAAATGCAGTTATGGAAGAATCCATTAGCGCTGAAAAGGTGATCAAAGCCTTTCGTCGCAATGAATCAGTAGTGGATAATTTTCGCCAGCGCAACCATGAAGTGTTTAAAGCCGGCGTGACTGCAAATAGCTACGCTTTGCTCTTGATGCCGCTCACCAATGTGCTTGGAAATTTCTTTGTCATTGTCCTGGCAGGTTTAGGCGGTTGGTTAGCATTGCGTAATCTTGTCAGTGTAGGCATCATCGCCGCGTTTATCAACTATGGGCAGAACTTCATCAACCCGCTGCGCCAGCTGGCGAATATGTACAACTCCATCCAGGCAGCCCTCGCAGGTGCAGAGCGCGTTTTCGAGGTCATTGATACGTCTCCTGAGATCCTGGACGTTCCGAATGCTTACGCTCTGGATGTGGTGCATGGAGATGTCAATTTCGAGCACGTCAACTTCAGCTATTTGCCCGAGATTCCGGTGATCAAGGATATGTCACTTACGGCCAAATCTGGTCAGATCATCGCTCTGGTTGGTCCCACTGGTGCAGGCAAAACCACCCTCATCAACCTGTTATCCCGGTTCTATGAGATTAATGATGGCAGGATTACGATTGATGGTAAGGATATCCGCGAGATTTACAAAGCTGATCTTCGCCAGCAGCTGGGTATCGTGCTTCAGGATACGTTCCTCTTTTCCGATACCGTTATGGAGAATATCCGTTATGGCAGGTTGGAAGCCACCGACGATGAAGTCATCCAGGCTGCCCGTATGGCCGATGCCGACCATTTCATCCGCCAGCTACCCGATGGCTATCACACCAATCTATCTGAGCGGGCGGGTAATCTTAGCCAGGGTCAGCGCCAGCTGCTCTCCATTGCCCGTGCCATATTATCCAATCCCGGCATTTTGATCCTCGATGAGGCCACCAGCTCTGTGGACACGCGCACTGAAGCCCGCATCCAGAAAGCCCTCCTGCGGCTGATGGAGGGTCGCACCAGCTTCGTTATCGCTCACCGCCTTAGCACTATCCGCGATGCCGACAATGTGATTGTAATTAATGAGGGTGAAATCGTCGAGCAAGGCACCCACCAGCAGCTGCTCGATAAGCGCAGCTTTTTCCACCGCCTCTACTGGAGCCAATTCAAGGGGCAGGAAATATAACCAAATCTACTATCCGCGAATGATTGTTGATATTATTAGCACCGGATCTTTACATTTGGAGGTAATTAAGGGATTGAATTGGATCCAGTATTATATTGTTCTTCTTATCGATTGATTATTAACCTTGGCTTGCCTTTTTCCCTGTGCAAGTTTTAGTATCTCAAATATCATTACACAGACTGCCAGCCCTATGTAGAGCCAAAGACCCCATAATTCCCACGGCCAACGATAACTGATTAGATTTGTAACAAAAAACCACAGGCCTGCACCAGCAGACAAACTCCAGGCAATTATTTGAAACCATTGCCTCCGCAGGCGATCTCCGCGCACTATCAAAAGCCATTGACTAACTAATGGCAGCCCGAGAGAGATAATAATCAGGACAACTAGAAAGATCTCTAGGAGTGCATTCCCTGTATTAGAAGAAACGGTATTTCCATTAAATATTCCCAACGTCAATTCGAAAATCCTGCTAATCAAAATAACAAAGATCCATATTCCTGACATTGGTATTCCACAATAATCTCCGTAGAGCCGATGAGAGCATGGATATTGCGCTGGGACATTTATGAGGTCATACCACCAGGGTCCGATAATTGCCACGATAACGAGAGCAAAAATAAGCAACTGCCATCCATTGATGTGTAAACGTAGCTTTAACATTCTAATATCCCTGTAAATCAGGTAATGGATTATATATACTGACAATTATATTTTATAGTTGCGATTCCTATTTCACAGGCCTTGCTATTGCCACCCAACCTTCTCCCATCATAACACCACAGGACTGGCTGTAAATCAATCGAGGTTATTTTTTCCTATACCTCACAATAATAACGAGAAGAAAGTAATCTGGAGTCGCGGCTGTCTTCAATTCCCATACTTCTACTTTGATTTAAGAAGGTTATCACCAAAATAATCTTGTCAATGACCAAAACAGATATTATTCTACCTGAATGCGATTTGTTGCAATTATCGTGGATACCTGCTTAGGTTGTCTAGGAAATAAGCCTCTTATCCTAATGCTTGCGGATCGTATTTTATAAACCTTCTAATTACTGTTCACCTGATGTGAACATCTTATATTATTTCGGGCTGTTTGCCATTGGCTATTTTCGATGATTATTCCTTCATTTCCCCATACGAATTATCCAGACCGATTGGATTAATTAGGAGCGCCTTCTCCTTACGGATAAGCCTAATGCCAAGGATCAGTAATGGAATTCCAATAATTATTCCTGGCACCGAAAAAATAACACCCATTTCTATAATGAGATCCTTCATAAAAATGTAAACGTAATAAAGTGGGTCCAATGTGAGATAACAATAAATGGAAGAAAATACACAAAAAATACCCGACATCGTAAACAATCCCCCAATGGTTGCAATTATCCAGTTCCAGATTCGACTACTGTTCTCTATCGTTTCCTTTTTCTTGGAATTCATTCTTCAATTCACCTGCCTTTGGCCGGGTGTTTACACCGAGATTATCTCAATTAATCCCTTTTTAAAGAACAGGCAAACCCTATTAGGTTATTTTACAACCAGCTTGACGTTTATTGTTGCGTTTATTTTTAAATATCTCGTTATTTATATCTCTTACTTCCTCTCAGATCATTGGACGGGTTCCAATCAATTTTTATCCACCAGCACCTGACCATGCTTCGTCAGCCAGGCTTCCACAACCAACCAGGCAAATCTCGGATGACGGTTTATTAGAGTCTCAGCTAAATCACGTAATTCGTGTGAGTCTCGGTGCCATATTTCGGCATCAATGATCGTTTCCTCCGGGTCGGGTAAATCATCTCTCAGGTTTTTTGTTGTGTCCAAAGGCATCTCCTTAGGATGTAGTTTATCAAACAATCTCTATTTGTTGGTTATCAAAACTGTAATTTATCAGCGTTCGGCTTGAAAATCCAACATTCCGATTCTATTTCCTTGGACTGTTCGATAATCGATAGCTTACCAGGTTTCGATACTCATCCAATCTTTATTCATCCGCTCTTTACTAGACTAGCCGATGGGATACAATAGAATGCGTATCTAAGGAGGTAATCGATGGAATCTCAAAAGCCACCGAAAAGAACTGGAATAAATCCCATCTGGTGGGTGATTATGTTGCTCTTGTTGGCCTGGAATGTCTATTCCTTCTGGCCGCGCTCCCAGTCACAGATTAATATTCCTTATAGTGGTTTCGTCAATCAAGTAAAAGTCGATCATGTCAAAGCAGTTCAAATCACCGGAAGTTCAATTAAAGGTGAATTCACCTTACCATTGCTTTTATCAGACTTGATCCCTCAACTTCAACCATACCCTACGCCAGGAACCACACCCCTCGCCTCAGAAGCGATCACCTATACCACTTTCACAACGAATTTTCCAGATATTGTGGGAGATACCAACTTAATGCCTTTACTTAGCCAGCATAATGTGTTGGTGTCTGTTTCGCCAGCTGCAAACCCGTGGTTCACCATATTGCTGACAAATGGCTTACCCATTCTCCTTATGGTAGGTTTTCTCATTCTCCTTAGCCGGCAGGCTACCAGGGGGCAGGAGTCGATCTTCTCCTTCGGGCGCAGTAAAGCCCGCCGTTTTGTCGAAGACAAGAATAAGGTGACCTTCTCGGATGTAGCGGGAGCCGATGAAGCCAAACGCGAGTTGCAGGAAGTGGTGGATTTCTTGCGTAATCCTCAAAAATATCACAAGCTCGGAGCCCGCATTCCGCGTGGCGTCTTGCTTGTAGGTCCTCCGGGGACGGGCAAAACCCTGCTCGGGCGAGCTGTCGCGGGTGAAGCTGAGGTTCCCTTCTACAACATCAGCGCCTCAGAATTTGTTGAGATGTTCGTTGGTGTAGGTGCCAGCCGTGTGCGCACCCTATTCGAACAGGCGAAATCCACTTCCCCAGCCATCGTTTTCATTGATGAGTTGGATGCCGTCGGACGGCGTCGTGGTGCAGGCATCGGCAACGTCAACGACGAGCGTGAGCAGACGCTTAATCAGCTCCTGGTGGAGATGGATGGATTCGACGTGACCCATGAGGTGATCATCCTGGCAGCTACCAACCGCCCGGATGTGCTCGATCCTGCCCTGCTTCGCCCCGGTCGTTTTGATCGTCAGGTGAATGTTGCTTTACCAGACCGAAAAGGACGCCAGGGTATTCTGCAGATTCATTCACGTCCGCTCAACCTGTCTGGTGATGTCGATTTGGGTACGCTTGCCCGTTCAACCACTGGCTTTAGTGGGGCTGACCTGGCTAACCTGTGTAATGAAGCCGCCCTCGTGGCTGCCAGCAAGAATCATGACCAGGTTTTCATGAGCGATTTCGAGGAAGCCATCGATCGCATCGTCCTGGGTGAGGCTCGCCCGCTGTTGATGGAAGGGAAAGACCGCATCACTCGTAGCCTATCATGAATCGGGTCATGTCCTGGTCGCCTGGCTCACACCCAATACCGACCCGGTGCATAAGGTGACGATTATTCCCGCATGGGCGTGCCTTGGGCGTCACCGAACAGATGCCCGAGGAAGACCGCTACAACTTTAGCAAAGAAGAGCTCTTAGCACGCATCCGTGTCATGCTGGGTGGTCGTTCAGCTGAAGAGATTGCCTGTGGCGATATTACGACCGGTGCTGAGAACGACCTCGTGCAGGCCACCAGTCTCACCCGCCGCATGGTTACCCGTTGGGGCATGGGCAGCCTTGGATTGCAAGCCTTCGCGGCTGATGAGCAGCAGCCCTTTCTGGGTTATGAGCTTACCCAGGGGCGCGATTACAGTGAAGAAACTGCTGCGCTAATCGACCGGGATGTCAAGACTCATCCTCAACCAGTGTCACGAGGAAGCCAAGTCATTGTTGGAACGGGAGCACATCAAACTGGATGCACTCGTTGAAGCTCTATGTAGGGATGAGACAGTCGAGCAGGAGGAGCTTGTCCGCATCCTTGGTCCCCGGGTTGGGGAAGGGATCAGCGAAAAATAGGTATTTGAAACTTTAGGGCGTAGGGTAAAAATCTCCCAACAGCAATCGAAGTCAACCCCTACACCTAATTTTGGTTAAAACCAGGCAGGTCCGATCACCCTATCGGACCTGCCTGAAATGCTCCCCCATGCTTGGCTTATTTTTACTCAGTAATCTTCACCGGTCCGAACTCGTCGATCACCCTTTGCTCATCCGGTCCTTGAATGATGCACACAAAGTAGACCTGGGTTCCAGTCAATGTTATTGCATGCCACGTGCTGCTAAGCGGTTGTACAATTTCTATTATCGGTGAACTTCGCAAATGGCGGTGGGAGTGGACGAATTGGGATTTGCTTCATTGTAATCCTGTAAATCCTTAAGCGTCTTGCCTTCATCCAGAAATAGGACGGTCACCACATAGTTTTGATAGGTCTGGTCGTTTACATTAATTTCATAAGACCAATTTGGGTCAGCCACTGGGTTTTTCACTTCCATCGAGCACTTATCACCCGGGTCGAAGGTAATGACCACATTTGCGTCACCGTTGTACCCAGCTCTCCAATCATTAGGTGCAGCTGGAACTTGTGCCTCGGCTGTCGGGCAGGATAAAGTTGCGCTGGTCGGACAGGATTGTGGTGCATTGGTCGGGCAGGATAATGGTTCGACCGTCGGGCAAGGGTACCGTTTTAGCTCCTGCACATCCCGTCACGATGAAAGGAACCAGCAGATAGTGCCATAACAATGGATGCAATTCGTGTGTTTTTCATTTTAATCTCCTCACTTATCATATTGATTTTCTTGGTTTTACGGGATCAGTACGACGATGTCGCTGATCGTGCATGGATCGCTGGGGTTTGCCGATGACATATTGTTGAATATTTGCATAGCCTTCCAGCTCTCCTGTACCGTGCCCGGTTGCCGACCCCCTGACACCATCTGGTGATATATGTGTAGACCAATGACCTTCCCATGTGCCACTGTATATTCGTTGGGTAAATCGTGAATGTACCAAACGCATGCCCATAACCAGTGGTCGGATCAATATCGATATTCATGATCATTGAAGCCGAACCAGTATCGTAAGGGCTGTCGGTCACATCGATATTGGATGTGATGATCCCGCGCATATGCATGATGCCATCTTCGCTGATCCAGAATCGTTCGGGTGGGCCTTGAGTTTGAATACATGTACTCCCGGTAATATAGATCCGCTCTGCTTTGGCTGACGCTGGAACAACACTCACCAGGACGACCACTATTGCCAGCAACAAGGTGATACCCAGTTTTGGAACACTTTTGTGGTTCATTCTATATACCTCCTTCAGGTTTTTGAACCGGTTGAAATTTGGTTTGCGCCTTTCCGGCACTCTCCTTCAGTGCTTTCACTTTAGCATCTCAGCAGTTGACCAGCTTGCCATTTCTTGACAAAATTCACCAAAAACTGGAAATTATGCTATTCTATGAGTAATGAGCGATCGGGATCCCTTAGCGGGAGGAATCTGACATGCCCAACACTATTCCCTTAACCACTTTGGAAAAATTTACTACTTTCGGTGACTTGCTCCGTTTTCTCAGGCGTCGCGCTGGTATCACCCAGCTGGAATTCTCCATCGCTGTCGGCTACAGTGATTCCCAGATCAGCCGCCTTGAGCAGAATATGCGCCTGCCAGACCCACCCATGATTGAAGCTCGCTTCGTTCCGGCACTCTGCCTGGAAGATGAGCCAAAAGCAGTCGCCCGCTTGATGGAATTAGCTGCTACCGTACGTCGGGAAGATGCACCCGCCCTCGGGATGTGTCCTTACAAGGGCTTGGACTATTTCGATGAAGCCGATGCAGACTTGTTTGTCGGACGTGAAGCCCTCACAGAGAAACTTGTCGGGCGTGTGCTTGCACTGCTGATTGATAAACAAGCTCACCAGGTCAGGTTCTTTGCAATCGTAGGTGCTTCAGGTAGCGGTAAGTCCTCGCTGGTGCGTGCTGGTATGGTCCCAGGCCTTGCGGTGGAATACCATTTCCGCCAATTGGCCAATTTATGTCCTAACCCCGTCTGCCCATCCTTTGGAAAGTCTTGCAACCACGCTTGCTCATAAAGAATCCTCATTGGCTGCCACTGCCTCGTTGATGGATGATCTGGCAACCGACTCGCGTACCTTGAATCTATTTATCAACCGGGAGTTGAAAACTGTTGGCGGATCATATATGCTGTTAGTAATTGATCAGTTTGAAGAATTGTTTTCAGTATGTCATTCTGAGGAAGAAAGATCTGCATTTATCTCCAACCTCATCACAGCCACCTCCTCAGAAGCCGGTGGAGCTGTGGTGGTAATAACCCTTCGTGCTGATTTCTACTCATACTGTGCCGGCTACATCCCACTGCGTGAAGCCCTGGCTGTGCATCAGGAATATATAGGTGCCATGAGTGACGATGAAATGCGTCGGGTGATTGAAGAGCCTGCCCGCCGTGGTCGCTGGGAATATGAGCCCGGGCTGGTCGACCTGATCCTCCACGATGTGGGTCATGAACCCGGTGCATTGCCGCTTCTCTCGCATGCCTTATTGGAAACCTGGCAGCGTCGCCATGGACGTACACTCACTTTCAGTGGTTATGCTTCGGCAGGCGGGGTTCGGGGTGCCATAGCCGAGACAGCCGAGTCGGTGTTCACCGATCAATTTACGAAACAGCAGCAATCGATTGCTCGTCGCATATTTATTCGACTTACCGAACTTGGGGATGAAACCGCAACGGGTGATACCCGCCGTCGGGCAACATTCACCGAGCTGCTTTTAAAGCCGGAGGAATCTGAAGCTACACAAGCCGTACTGAAAGCCCTGGCTGATGCACGCCTGATCACCGCCAGCGAAGATTCAGTCCAGGTTGCACACGAAGCCTTGATCCGCGAATGGCCCACTTTGCGTGGTTGGTTGGAAGATAACCGTGAAGGACTGCGCTTGCACCGCCAGCTGACCAATTCTACCCAGGAATGGCTGGCTGCAGGTCGTGAGGCAGATTTATTATTCCGAGGCGCACGCCTGGCACAGGCGCGCGAATGGGCAGTCTCTCATGCTGATGATATGAATATGCAGGAAAGGGATTTTTTAGAGGCTTCATCTGCCTATAGCGAGAGAGAATCCCTTGAACGCGAAGCTCAACGTCAGCGTGAATTGATCGCAGCCCAAAAGCTGGCGGATACTGAAAAGGGAAGGGCTGAGGAGGGGATTAAATCCACCCAACGCCTGAGACGACGTTCCATTGTGATTAGCATTGTAGGCGCTTTGGCTTTGATTCTGGCAGGCATTGCATTGCTTGCCTGGCAGAGGTCTGCCTCCCAGGCAGCCATTAACCGCGACCTCAGTCTGGCAGCATCTGCCCAGGATGTTAACCAGGCCGGGCAGACCGATCTGGCACTTGCCCTTGCGCTTGAATCAGTCAAGCTGAACCAACCTCCCCCCGATGCGCTGACTGCCCTGCGTACAATCGCAACTAGTCTTGGCACCCGTGCTGTTTTAAGCGGTCATTCAGCCTCGGCAACCGCGGCCGCTATTTCGCCAGATGCTCATTTAGCTTTCTCAGGTAGCTGTGCCAACCTTGATCCTAAAGCGGGATGCCTGGTTGGTGAGCTGATCCTGTGGGATCTAGTTGCTCAGAAGGAGTTACTTCGTTGGTCTGGGCATTCAGGTTGGGTTACACGCGTATCATTTAGTCCAGACGGGCAGGTTCTTATTTCCGGTGCCGCAGATGGGTCAATCATCCTGTGGAGACTAAATGGTGAGCAGATAGGTAATCTCATCGGTCATACAGGCAGCATCAGCGGTATATTGGACGTGGGATCAAGTGAAAGCCTCCTCTCTAGTTCATTGGATGGTTCATTGATCTTGTGGGATTTAAAGACCGCTGCTATTCTACAGCGTTTTGACACCCCTTCCAGTCCCATCATGGCCATCGCTGTCGCTGAGGGTGTTTTCACCGCAGTTTCTGCGCACCAGGATGGTAGTCTGAGGCTGTGGAATCTGAAAGATCCGCAAGCCACCAAGCAGTTTGATCATATGGGAGCGTCCATAGCTTCGGTTGCGATTAGCTCAAATGGCAGTTGGATTCTTTATAACACCAATCTGGCGCCAGATATGTTTGTTCGTAAAATCGACGCAGAATCTGGTGAATTGATCGATGAAAAATCTTTTGGATGCGTTCCCGGCGATATGGCTCTCAGTCCGGATAACTCATATGTTCTCATCTCGTGTACAAGTGGGATCATTAAATTGGATATTAAGGATTGGATTTTACAGGGCCCTTATTTTGGGGGGGGCGAGCTCTTTAACACGATTCAGATCAGTCTGGATGGTCTTCTGGGGGTTTCAGCTGCCCGTGATGGAACCGTGCGTTCATGGAATTTGGGTAACCAGCTCAATTATCAAACCATAGGTATTGACGCCGATAATCTCGTCGCCATGGCAATCAGCCCAGATGGCAAATTTCTACTCTTAAATGACGCTGCGAAAAATGGAACGGAACAACCGGCCTTATGGGATATTGCGCAGCAAAAAGTTGTCATGACTTATACTGGATTTGATGCTGCCGTCAGCCCTGGTGCGGTTGCCATCAGCTCGGATAACCGTTTTACAGCTGCAGCTGGATTTTTACCGCAATCTGGTGCTCCGCTGGTGATCTCTTGGGAGTTGGAAACCGGGAAAATCTTGTGTAATTTTACTGGTTTTACAGAAAACGGCAGAGCACTGGCTTTCAGCCCCGATAGTAAATTCTTGCTCGCTGGTTCGCAAGTCCCTAACGGGACTCTTGGTCATCTGATCCTTTTTGACACTCAGACGTGCAAGCCCGTCCGAAGTTTCGCTAATACCGAGGAAGTGACCGCCATCCAATTCAACGCGGATGGGACGCGCGCCATCACAGGGTCGAGCCTTTTGGGAAGAGCCGTTCTATGGGATGTAGCGACAGGTAAGGAGATCAAACGCTTTGCATATACTGAATTTGGGCCTGTTCTAACAGCAGTTTTCGGCCCCGCTGATACCACGATTATAGGGACTGGTGGGGGTGAGTTATACCTATGGGATGTGCAAACAGGAAAAGTACTGCGCCGTTTTTCTGGTATTCCTTCTCTTCCCTGGAGTGCTGCACTGAGCCCTAGTGGTAGCTATGTCCTCTCTGGAATTATCAATGGCACCGTGATGCTATGGGATTTTAAAACCGGTACAGAACTGAATCATTTTTCACCCTCGCATGCCATTATTTTCGATGTGCTCTTCAGCCCGGATGACAAGACTGCTTTCGCCGCTTCACAGGATAGCAAATTGATCGAGTGGCAGATACCCGAAATGACCTTACCCGAGCTGCTCAAATGGATCAGTGCAAATCGTTATGTCCGTCCCCTCACCTGCGCTGAAAAGCAGCAATACAATATCACGCCATTATGTAAACCGTAGTTGTAGGTCGTGTTGAATTTGGTAGGTTGGGTTGAGCGTATTTTGCGAAACCCAACAACAAGGGTTAAAGCACTCCGGATCGGCAATCGAGTCAACCCCTACGGCCAGCTTTTGTCCCGACTGGTAATCCACGTTGTGGGTTGGGGTTACCCGGTTAGGGTATAACCGGGTTGAGCATTTTGTGTGGAATCCCCGCTGGACTTCGGGGAGAATCCCCCCTGGTCTTGGGGGGAAAACCCAACCATCACCTCAATTCATCCTCCACCCTTCAAATACTGATCAAAAAACTCGATCGTCCTCTGCATCGCCAGGTTGAAATAATTCGATAAATTATGATTATCCCCCGCATATTCAAAATATTCCACGGTCTTACCCGTTGCCAGCACCTCCTGATACAGGTCCTGAGAAAACTTGATCGGTACCTCCTCATCTCCTGTCCCTGCATGCAGCTGCAACGCACCCGATAGATCAATCAGGTATGAATTAGCTGAGATGCTCATCCAAAATTCAGGGTTGACCTCCGGAGAACCGAATATATTCTGCCACTGCGTCCGCCACCCTGACCGGAAATTTGGGTTGGGTGTGCGGGTTGGCATCTCCAGGTCTGGGTGGTGCCAGCAGCAGATCATCTCTGGATAAGACCCCACCACCCCCGACCAGATCACTCCCGCTTTGATTTGCGGTGAAATCACCATCGCCCGTAAGGTTAAAAACCCACCCATCGAATGTCCCCACATCCCAATCCGGTTGGGATCAGCCAGGGGATCTTGTTGCAGAGATGAAAATGCATTCAGCACATCTGTGGTATAGCCTGGGTCACCATAGGCTCCACTTGCCATCCCATCAGACCGGTCATGTCCTCGGTAATCGATTTTATAGACCATGTAGCCGTGGCGTGCTAGCTGGTCTACATACCCAATGTACCTCTCGGTTGTTTTATATATCCGTGGGTCGATATAACCGTGGTTGAAAACGATTGCCGGCCATCCATTAACCGGCTTATCTCCAAAGGGAACCGTAAGCAAACCGTAAATCTTTAATCCATCCGATAGATACCAGGCATAATAACGGAAGTAATTGGCTCCCGGCTCCAGGGTTTCCTCAATCGTGATTGCACTGCCGGGGTAAGACCGTTCCCTTTCTGCCAGGATGCTCATCGGGAAGGGGGTGGGGGTACTGCTCGGTGTTATTGTTGGGTTGGGGGTGACGCTGGCGGTTGGTGAGCCGCTGGGAGATGGTGTGTTGGTCGGTGTTTTAGTCAGGCTGGGTACGGTAGTCGTCACAATCGGGGGGACTGTTGTGGTTCCACTGGTAACCGCTTTCTGGACCATTCTGCATCCACTGGATAGCAATACCATCAGCACCCCCACGCATAACCCTGCCAGCTTGTTTATTGAGATTCTTTGTCTACCAGTAAAATGATGCATATATCGTTCATTCGGTTTGAGTATCTATTATATCCATTCTGTTTCCGTGTTGTCGAGCGTATTTTTTGAGTTTTTGGAGACGAATAGAATTGTTGTCTCGTGATTGTCAGGTGTTTGGGTGATTGCATACTCAGCTGTTACTCGAAAGCTCTTCGATCCTCCAAGATGAGAAACCTTAAAATTTTGGCCATTTTCCATAAACCCCTTCTGACAAAACATCGGACAATTAGTAAAAATAACTGTCATTGCGAAGGTCGGTGCTCTTCCCGACCTGTGGCAATCTGCTCTTTGCTTGTTATTGTGTCCGATATATCCTTTACAATCGTCTTTTTTCGCCAATGTCCGAACTTTCGTCCGAACCTAAGTAAACCCCTTGTGGCTTAGAATTAAGTGCTATAATTAATGTAACTACTCACCACTACTATATATATAACGGTCCTAAAATGACCAAACAAATAAATCTTGTAGGGGCGCAGGGGAAAATTTCAATAAATCCATCCTCAATACCCCTGCGCCCTTACGAGTAAGGAAACCTGGTTAGTGAGTAGTTACATTAGAATGCTTTCCTATAATGATTTAAATAAAAGTATTCTTATATCAGCGCTCTCAATGCCGGTTGTACTTTACCGATACAGTTGATTTATACCGGAAAAAAGGCTCTACCAGCTCGATCAGGACTCTTCAAATTGGAATGGACACCTTCATCAAATGACTACCCATTACTCCATATTCAAGCATTTCGTCCTTTGGCACCGCATTCGTTTCTATTCGTTTTTAATGGGACGAATATTCAGCCTCGGGATATAAGTAAAGATGTAACTGAATAGAAAACGAATTGAATCGATTTATTTTTTTTCGCAACAAATAATGACCATTAGACTGGTACCATGCTCGAATCATCATCGTTCCTTTACAAGTTAAATATTCATTGGGTATTTAACTCTGTAACCGGCATTTCTGATCCCGGATGTTATTTCTAACCCGCTCCGCGGGTTTGATACGATGAGACGGTGGATTCATCCACCGGCGTTCTGCCAGATCTTTCTCTAAAACGCTCCCAACCGATTTGGTGAATCTAGTGGTATCGCCTGGCCAACGTCCCACATCTCGATGATCCGATCTCCCTCGAAGCGAAAGATGTGCACTACCGCGATCCCCGGCTCACCTGGTTTCATCACGATGTTCGAATGTACCGCCACCAGATCACCTTCACCGAGAATATTCTTCACCATTAGTCGCTTGCCAGGAAATTGTGTGTGGTTCTCGATCATCCCTTGTTTCAGGGAGGTAAACTCAGCAGAATAAAACATATTATGATGTTTACCATACATGCTGACATATTTATCATAGGCTTGATTGATATCCCCCGCAACCACGAGATGCAGGAAATCGAGTGCAATTTCTTTTCGTGCCTGGATGTTGCTCTTATTTGTCATCAAGATTACTCCAAGAATCGATGCATGGGCTTTATGCAGTCTCGTCTGCAGTATTATCCGGGAATCGATCAGTAATAAGGTTTAATTCTATCCCATATTCCAGCTAGGCTTTTAATCCTGCTAACACTAGCTCAAACCCTGCTTCTGAATCCATTGCCATTCCTACCACCTTATCTCCCTCTCCGCTAAAACCCGAATTAATGATGCTGACAAATGTCGCTCCTTTTTGGCGTTCCGTGAAGATCCACTCCACTGTAGTTCGCATTTCATCTTCACCCCATTCGATCAAGATGCGTTTTCCCGGTTCAAGTACCTTCACATCTACGATAGCCGATGCGCCGTACATATCCCAATTCCAACGGATACGCTTGCCTGCAACCAGCCTACCGCTGCTTCTGGTGAACCAGAACTTGGTGGTAATCGCTGGGTTGACAAATGCTTCGTATACCTCATCTGCAGGCCTTCGAATCAGTCGCCCGGCTTTAGCGATAGGGATTTGAGTCAGGTGAAGATCCATTCTGTTATTTTCCATTTGGCTGGTAATACAGCAGCACGTTGCCACTTTCGAAGGGTTTCGTATCAACCAGTTTTAGTTTTAGTATTTCACCAGTGTTTTTAAATAGTGGATTACCCAACCCTAATATGACCGGGTTCACCATCAAGCGATATTCATCGATCAACTTGTCTTTGGTGAATGCAGATGATAGCTCGGCACTGCCAAAGATGAACAGATCTTTACCATCCTGTTGCAGTAGTTTTCTCAGCTCAGCCGCTGCATCGCCTTTAATCACCCGGGTATTATTCCAGTCTGCTTTATCCATTGTATTGGAGAAGACGTATTTTTGGATCGAATTCATCAGTCCTGCCACCTGTGGATCATCCCTTATTGCATTCGGAGACGGCCAGTAGCTTGCCATACCAAGGTAAGTGACTCTACCAAAAATCAGGCCACCCGCATTATTTAATTGCTCGATGCTGAATGTATTGAACTCATCATCCACCTGGTGCCAGGCAATGTCCCATTTATTTGTACCTTCAAAATAACCATCCAGGGTTATCAGGTTGAACATGATTACTTTTCGCATAATTTCCACCTTTGATCAATCCTAAATTATTGGATGATTTTATGGTCATCGCTTTCATCATCCTTGATAAATAACATCACCGGCAGTTGATCTTTCTTATTCATATCCCTGCCGGTGACGATTCTTGAAAGAATCACTCTCTCATGCTTCTGTCCATCGCACATTTAGGCATTAACTCGGCCTCAGTTACGGGTACTGATCCCCTGACTACGGTCTCTCGCAGGTGCATTAGTCTCAAGTGTCATCAGCAACCTGGTACAGGCAACCTCAATTTCATCTACAGCTTTCATGAAGGCCAACTCGTTGATCTTGGAGGGCTTTCTATATCCACTTACTTTGCGTACGAATTGCACCGAGGCTGCGTGTATTTCCTCCTGGGTTGCAGCGGGCTTAATATTATAGAGAGTGTGAATGCTCCGGCACATAAGCTACTTCAAACAATCAGCTAGCTTGTCGAAGGATTCATTCCAGCCTGCCTTCGTCTGCTCAAGAATTTCCCCCTCTGGTAAACCGCAGTGTTCCAATACCATCCTGGTCTTTCCGCCAATCTCTTCAAAAGTGACTTCCACTTCCAATTCCATTGGTATCTCTGAGCCCATCCCATAATAGGAAGCTGGAACAGTATTGCCATGTTCATCTGCGAAAGAATCTGACATTATGATCCGGTTTGGCTCAATAATTTCCTTATAGATGCCCGTACTCCAATATTCCTTTCCATCCGGACCTTTCATGCAGTTCAGGTATTTACCTCCCACATGCAGATCAATCTTGGCATAACAGCCGGAGTAATCCTTGGGACCGAACCAGCACAAAAATTGGTTCGGATCGGTCCACCGCTGCCAAACACGCTCTCTAGGTGCATTATATTCACGAGTAATCTTGATACTGCTGTTATTACCTTTTTGCAGCATCACCGGCTCTTTCGACATTCCTTGCCGGTTGAGTTTTGCCAGCAGTTCAGTGAGTCGTTCGGTAAGTTCTCTAGTACCACTTTCCATCCCCTGTTGGAGCATGCCATCGCGATCTTCAACGGTTTCGAATATGGATCGTGAGATACAGGTTGTTATGCCATTATGTTCTTCGAACCTCTCGTAATCGAGCAAGACATGACCAGGCATACCTTCCCACTCCATGGTATAGATCAGTAATTCGGGTGATTTAGCCTCGTGGTACACTCCGTGGAATGCAAAGATATTCCCTTGCGGGTCTCGTTGCACAAATCGCCATTGCCCACCAGGTCTTACTTCCATCTTCTCGACAGTAGTAGTCAAGTTTCTAGGTCCCCACCATTCAGGGACAAGTTTTGGGTCGGTGACCGCCGTATACACGAGCTCGCGCGGAGCGTTGTACGTCCGTCTGACAATGATCTCCTGCTTTCCCAGAGGAGCTTGAATTTCAGTAGTATCCATAAAATGCTCTCCTATCTTTTATACTAAATGGTGATTTGATGATTTACCATCCAATTATTTGTTGCTATACCTTGCTCATTCTTTGCCATTAGGTCGGTAGCATAAAGCCACCGCCCCCGATTGAAATGGACGACACCAAAGGTAATCCAATTTATGCATATCTTTTATTCCTCCAAATAGAGACGTTCCTGCTCCAATTGCCACTGGGTGCACTACAAGCTGGTATTCATCGATCAACCCATGTTGTATGAATACCTTGGCGATTGAAGCTCCTCCCCCAAGTAAAATGTCTCCACCAGGCTGAGATTTCATCTTCATGATTTCATCAGGGATAAGTGTTTCAACAAGTTGTGTGTTCCATCCGACGTTTTTTAAGGTTTTTGAGAAAACAACCTTTTTCATTGGATTAATGGTATTTGCAAATCGAAGCATTGCATTGGGGAGGGCAGGATCATTCGATGCTGTTGGCCAGTAATTTACCATCAGCTCGTAGGTTACCCGGCCATACAACAGTAAGTCCCCTGTATTGAGTAAATCGGAGAAGAAATCATGCAGTTCATCATCTGCAATCGTCCAATCCAGCTCACGGTTTGGTCCCTCGATATACCCATCCAGTGAAATGTTCATGGAAAATATTAGTTTTCTCATTTTTCCTCAACCAATCTCATTTCGATATCTTCTATAATCACGACCAATACCAATTGACAAAGCCATCCGCCTATTCTAGCTATTGAAACCTCTCACAATACCTACACTCACGTGAACTAAATCAGATAACAACTGTCATGTTTGTTCTATTTTAGAGCCCCCATTATATCGTGTCAAGATATTATCAATTAATATTTGATAATAATTATCTAAAATAGAGATGATCCGCAATCGATAATTATCCCTCTATATTAGTCAGTCCTTCTCATACAATCTTATGGCAGAACAATCTGAATGGTGGGGAGAGATGGGTGGGGTTAGCTGGGAAATTACCAACAACTACAGCTTGATTGCTACTATCTACAACTCCGATAGGATCTATAAACAATTAACATGACTAAACTAAATGGTTGAAGGAAAACTTGGGGCGAAAACACTGGTCATGCATTCGTGATTTGTTGTGTAAATAGCATAATCACCCAGGCTGAATTATCCTGGGAGGTTCATTTTGCTGATGGACAGCTAAGCTTAATGGACGAATATTCCCACGGCTACCAATACAGGTGTCAATAGATTAACCAATACATTATTTCCCATAGAGGGGATCAGGTTGCGGATATCGTCTGCATATTTGATTGAGTTTCTTAGGAGCGGAATCGCCAGGACCAATGTTGCCAGACCGACTAGACTACCAATCGGTAGAATGGAAAGGATTACTCCTACAACGATATCAACATACGTGAGTACCAGGAAACTGCTAAAGATAATGCTGCTCAGGTGACGCCCGATTAGGATGGGAAAATGCCTTCGTCCAACCGTCTTATCCGCCTCAACATCCGGGAATTGGTTAAGCAGCAGCAGGTTGCTGACCAGGAAAAAAGGGATCAGGGAGGCGAAAAACGCCATCCATGAAAACTGCCCGGTGAGTGCAAAATGAGTCCCCATGACCATTAATGGACCGAACCCAAGTCCGGGAGCGATCAAGCAAAGTATTGGACTCCGCGTAAGCCATGGCGTATACGCTACGATAACAAACATCCCGAGCAGACCGAGGGGAAGAAAAGCCAGACCATGTAACCAGGTGAAATACATGCCTGTCAGGGCAACAATTCCCAGAGAAATTAGGGCTGTTGCCCGCGCAGTCTTTGCTATTCGAGGATTGCCTTGTATCGTTCCACTTCCACCGCTAAAGGGGGTGCGCTCAGTACGTTCATCCAATCCACTTTTGAAATCATCGTATTCGTTAAAAGCATTCACACTGATGTGGGTACAGAGAGCACCAATAAGCACCAATACGATATTAAGTGGGTTAATCGGCAACGCAGACTGAACCGCGGTAGCAATGCCCAGCAACACGCAGGCAGGAGTGAGGAGTAAAAAAGGTACTCGCATGGGTCCTAGGATTTCTTTGCTTTTATTCATGATTAACTCCTGATGAAAGATAATTCCAATCAGCGTTGGATTGTACTATAAAAAATGGTTTGTCCACTGTCTTGCTGTAATAAAGCTTGTTTCTAATTTCGTGTATCGGCCTGGACTAGGCAACATCGAGCTTTCCTTTTTCACAGAGGGTACTCACCTAACTCGCACTAAACACTGAAATTTGGCATAAATATTGAATAAAAGTGCGATGATACAGGAAAGTTGTGATAATATCGCCTAGCTACAAGTCACCATCAATTTTTATACCTTATCCATATAGATATTAATAAATTTTGTTGAAGCATCAAGCATCAAGCATCAAGTATAAATTTTGGAGTGTGTGAAATGGATCATTATTCAGATGACACTTATGGCGAAACGATCGCCGGAGTTTATGATCAATGGTATTCGGGTTATGACCTCAATGCCATTCAGACTCTGGCAGAGTTAGCGCACGGAGGCAAGGCTCTTGAGCTGGGGATTGGCACTGGACGGATTGCCTTACCATTACAAAATGCCGGAGTAACCGTCCATGGAATTGACGCCTCAGAAGCCATGGTTGCCAGGCTGCTCGCAAAACCGGGTGGCAAAAATATCCCTGTGATGTTTGGTAATTTCGCCGACGTCCAGGTCGACGGTCAATATTCACTCATCTATATAGTCTTTAACACTTTCTATGCCTTACTTACCCAGGATGAGCAAATTCGGTGTTTCCAAAACGTCGCCAGGCATCTGACACCTGATGGGGTTTTTGTGATTGAAGCGTTCGTTCCCGATCTGTCGCGCTTCACTGGAGGCCAAGCCATGCGCGCCATCCGGCTTGGGGATCATGACGTGCAGGTTGACCTATCCCTGATCGAATTGGATAAACAGATTATCACCAGCCAGCACATGCTGATTACTGAACAGGGAACTCGCTTTTACCCAGTGAAGATACGCTATGTTTGGCCAACCGAGATGGATCTGATGGCAAGGTTAAGCCAGCTGCATCTCAGGGAACGGTGGAGTGATTGGAGAAAATCTCCCTTTAGCGATGATAGTGGAAAGCATATTTCCATCTATGAGCATATAAAATAAAGAAAGTTGAATAACACCAAAGGTAGAATGGTTTGAGAAGGATTGATCATTTTCATGATGAAGGATCCAATCAGACAATGCATAATCGTGCCGTAATTTTGGAGACTACTATCTTGAGAAAACCAGGCAGAATGTAGATTATTTAAACCACATAGAATGAAAATCATCTTTGCACGACACGGTGAAAGCCAGGCTAATACTCTCCATATAATTTCAAATCGGAATCAACCTCATGGTTTGACTTCAAAAGGGCGTGAACAGGCAGCAGATTTGGCTAATCGTTTACAAGAAAATCATATTAATCTAATCTATACAAGTCCTATCTTACGTGCAGTGGAGACGGGGAATATCATCGCTGCAAGGTTTGGTGTTGAACTTACGGTGGTGGATGCATTGCGTGAATATGATTGTGGCATAATCGAAGGTCATTCAGATGAAGCTGCCTGGGAAGAATGGCAGGAATTGTTTGATGCCTGGACGATTTATCACCAATATGCGCAGCGAATTGAGGGTGGCGAAAGTTACTATGAAGTGAAACATCGTTTTATGTCTTTCATTGAAGGGTTAATCAAGGAGCATGCCGAATCTCCGGCTGTAATTCTGTGCATATCCCATGCTGGCATCTATTCCATCATGCTGCCATTGGTTCTTCAGAATGTCGATCGTGATATGATCTCCAAATATAGTCTTGGCTACACCAGCATACTAGTGGCAGAGCAAATAAAATCTGGACTGGTCTGTACACAATGGAATGAACATTTCCTTTTGGTTGAGTGATTTGGGTGATTAGCGACTGATTTATCCCACGAACCGATGAATTGACACTTATTATGGGAGAATTAACTGATAAAGATCAAGCGAATTCAGTCAGGAATATGTTCGCCCACCTGGCAAGGCGTTATGACTTAGCTAACCGTTGGATGACCTGGGGGCAGGACGTAAAATGGCGTCGAGAAGTCATCGACAGGGCGCGCTTGCCTATCGGTGGTAAATTACTAGATATCGGTACAGGTACAGGTGATCTGGCTTTGGAAACACTGCGTCGGGATAAGCATATCCTGCCGATAGGGACAGATTTCACGCCTGAGATGATGTTGGTCGGTCGAAACCGACCAGGCGGAAACCTTATCCGCTGGTTGAACGCAGATGCGCTTGACCTCCCTTTCAACACAGAAACATTTGATTCCATTGTGTCAGGCTATCTCCTCCGAAATGTGGTTGATATTGAAAAGGCTCTCGTTGAACAGTACCGGGTACTTAAACCAGGTGGCTACATGGTGTGTTTGGATACCACTCCACCACCAAAGGATTTTTGGCACCTACCTGTAAGGTTATATTTACGATTGGTCATCCCATTCATTGGTGGGTTGGTTGCGAGAGATATACACACGTATCGATACTTGCCCGAATCGACCCGTCATTTTCTGCAAGCAACAGAGTTAGCTGAATGTATGCGTAAAGTTGGCTTCAAGGGAACGGGTTTCAGGAAATTCATGGGTGGAAGCATGGCAATCCATTGGGGGGCAAAATAGGTTAACGGCTTTTCATCTGTTTTTGAGAGGATTATTAACTGAGCTGGATTGACGTGTGAAATTACAGGTTTTATAATCAGCAATATAGACAAATACGGTCTAATTAATTAGGAGGAAAGCTATGTCTGACCATAAAATCGTGCATATCGAATTATCAGCAAAAGATCGCAAGGCATTAAGCAAGTTCTATTCAAGTGTATTTGGATGGAGTATGCAGCACCTCGATGAGATGAATTACACAACTTTTAAAGCTGGGGATGGTGTAGCCGGTGGTTTTAATCCCGTTACCGATGAAAATCCTGCTGGTACTGTGCTTATTTATATAGAAACAGATGATGTCACCGCTTCCTTGAATGATATAAAGAATGCAGGAGGAACGATTATTTCACCGGAGATGGAGATTCCTAACACAGGCAAGTTCGGAATTTTCCGCGATCCCCAGGGTAATATGATTGGCTTGTTTAAGGCGTACCCGACGCCAATGGGTCAACAATCATAGAACCTGGATCAGAACTGCATCAATAACTATTCTGAGATTTGTTTAAATGTCGGGACTGGATTGTTACCCGACATTTCTATTTAATCCGGTTTATCATTCTGAAAATGTATAGAATGAGTGAAGTTTCAATTTGATCTGATTAAGGTGGTGTGGAGAATGGGGCAAGGACGCTATTGTAAGGCCGCTGATAGAGATGGTGGACAATTCCTGACTATCACTCAATTGGTTTACAGGCTTCAACCAGGATGCGATGTTCGCGTACCTTTAAGGAACCATTCTCGAGAATGCCCTGGTGAATTGAAAATAGTTTGTCGTGATATTTATCCGCACTGAAATCAGCAATTTGCCAGGAAACGATGCGCAGATAAAAAACGACAGCACCGACATCGAAAAATTCCAAAATTGGAAACTCTTCCTCGATCGTGAGTAGGCTGAATCCAGCATCTTGCAATCGGTTGGTAATGAGATCCTTAGTCCAGTACGAGTACATAAATTCGACTTTGTCCTGAAGAAGCTCATTCAAGCGGATGCAATTTTGCCCGCCAACTTGTTGGGTGAGAAAAATCCCGCCTGGTTTTAAAAGGCGGATCAACTCAGGTTCTGAATACCCTCCATGCCGATTTAGTATCAGGTCCAGACTGGAGTCGGGCAGGGGGATGGACGAATCAGTGTAGTCTGAAATGACCTTCACTCCCAAGGGTTCGAGGCGATTTTTAGCAACTGGGATATTGGGTGGGTAACTCTCAGTTGCCCAAGTATTTAATGGAAAGGGAGAGAGGGACGAAAGTACCTCACCACCACCGGTATCCTGGTCTAGCATGGAAGTGATGCCCTGCATGTGTTTCTGCGCCAAGGCGCGATAATTCCAAGATGGTGGGTGCGGTTTCGAGCGATTTTTGATGATTGAAAAATCCCAACCCGAGAAGGGTAAGGAGAGTCCGTCTTGGATTAGGTCGCTAAAAGATTGTTGATTCATCAGTTTCGTAGGGCGGGTTTGTAACCCGCCATCTTTCCTTCTTATTCTAAATTCATTTTAATTATATTACTCGGAATACTTGTTCTTCCAAAATGCAATGGATAATACCCGCGTTCAGACCAAAATTGATACGTCGAATACTTCCAATCCTCAGGATTTGTAACATAGCCATGTTTCACTGGATTCCAGTGGATGTAATCGAAATGATTTTTCATATCATGTTCGTCACGGATCACATGATCCCAAAATCCGCGTTGCCAGATGGATAAAGATGTAGATATTTGGTGAGAGCTTTTGTAATATTTTGTGTAATTACGTTTAATACTGTTGAGAACTACAGAAAAATTATCCTCTCCGGGCACAACACTCATTAACCAATGAAAATGATCAGGAAGTATCACGTATGCATGAAGGTGAAAAGGATGTAGTTGCTGTACTTGCTCTAATATACTAAAGAAGAGAGTCACGTCGTCTGGTGAATATAAGTATGGCCTTCGCTTCTGCGTAACTGAAGTAATGAATACAATACTATTAGGGATGTAATACCGGCGATAATCAGGCACTAGAAAAAACCATTATTATATTTGGCGGGATAAAATCCCGCCCTACAATACCAGAAAAATATATAAGACTTGCTTTGAATTACGGCACCCGGGCGTAGAGGCGAGAATAAATGCTGAAGACCTCGTAGATACCCATCAGATAATTGTGCGTCTCGTCATAGCGGATTATCTCGACAAATAAATCTGGATCGCCCTTGGAGAGTGATTGCCAGGCGGCAGCGTTACCAGGTCCACCATTATAGGCAGCCAGAGCTGCGAATAAATCACCTCCCAGGGCATCGCGTTGGCGGGCAAGGTAATCGATCCCTAAGATCAGGTTCACATCTGGGCGGAGCAAGTCAGATTGGGTGTAGTTGGGTGGCCATCCCAACCTGGCGACGATCTCTTCTGCTGTTGTTGGTATGACCTGCATCAGTCCATACGCACCGGCGCTGGACTGGATTGAAGGGTCAAACAAGCTCTCCTGCCGTAAGGTGGACCAGATGAACAGCGGGTTGAAGCCATAATCCTGGGCAGCAGGCGCCACCAGATCTGGATAATAGGCTCCGAAGCGAATATGGCTGAAGAGCACAGGTGCAGTCAGGGTACCGGCATCATCCAAACCTGCCAGGTCAAGCACCTGCCGGGCAGCCAAAATCGCCTGACGGTAAATGCCTAAATCGGAAAGATACACAGCCAATCGGTAAGATATCAGGGGGTCATTGATGGCTTCTTCGCGCATTGCGTTGAATTCAGCTTCAGCGTGATCGTACAATCCCAGGTGCCAAAATTCCTGCCCACGGGTAAAGCGCGGATCACTGGCGATTGGTCCCGGTATAGAAAAATCGGTGGTGGAAGGATAATTGAACGTGGTCTGCATCCACAACTCAGCCTGGCGGAGCTCGGACTGGTGGTCGATGTTCAGGTCGATCATCTTAGGAGGTGTGAAGGGGGAAGTACCGCTCAACATATCACGCGAACGCTCGGAATAATAGCCTGTTGGGTCCATTGAAGTAGTCTGCTGCCAGGTTGCCTCAGCTGTTGTAGCATCCCCCTGGGCAGCCTGGGACTTTCCTACCCAAAAATAAGCGCCAGCACGCTGGGAGGGTGTGGTTGAAATGCTCTGGGCTTGCCAGAAGATCGTTTGAGCAGAAGGGTAATCCTCCAAGCGATATTGGCTGATACCAGCCTGAAATAGAGCCCGGTATACATATTCAGAGTTTGGGTATTCGGCCGGAATACGCAACCAGGTTTGGGCCGCAACTGCCAGGCGTTCATCACGTTCGGCGACCCGACCAGCATCGTAGAGAAACTCAGCTGCGCGCGCATGGGTGGGATAAACGGCCACGAAATCCAAAAGAGTTTTCTCACCTGCAGTGTAATCTCCTTGATATGCCCATTGCGTGTAGGCTTTTTGCTCCCAGGCAGAATCCAGGACGGAGCTCGTTTGATCTCCCTGGATGATCTGATCCCACAAGGCGATTGCAGAAGTAAAGTCATCCTGGTCACGCAGGATGAGCGCTTTATAGTAAAGAGCGGTGGAAGCGTCGGATGGATTAAGGGAAAGATAGCGGTCGAATGCGGCTAGAGCGACGGAGTATTTCTCCATTGCTGTACCGTAGTCATTGCTTTGGAGAGCATTGTTACCGACGTAGTAATCCACCAATCCACGCTGCATCTCACTCACTGGATACCCGGTATTGACTAACTCGATCAATCCAAGGTAAGAATAGTAGGCTTGTGGATAGTTAAAAACGGCATCCACGTAGGCTGCGGTAGCCTCTTCAACCTGACCCACCACGGCGAACATTTGACCGCGTGAATAGTCCACCTGGGCTTTGATTAAATCTGAACTGGTGCGTGAAAAGATGTCTGTGTAGACCACGTCGGCAGTGACATAATCTCCCAGGATGGCATATGTTTGAGCTAATTTGAGCTCCAGAGAAAAATTGGTGGGAAGGCGGGGAGATTGGACTGCATTAATATATGCAACTAAAGCGCCACTGTAATCGCCACTGGCAGAAAGGGCAGCTGCCCGGCGTTCGTTGATGAAGGCATCCAACACACCAGGAAAAACAGTTAGGTAACTGGCAAACGCATCGGCAGCTTCAGAATAACGGCTGAGCTGCATATAAGTCTCACCGAGGAAGTAATAAGCATCCGCAGCCTGGGATGTGCCAGGATATTGCTCGGTGACCGTCCTCAGCTCGCTAAGAGCGTTGGGATAGACGCCTGTCAGATAATGAGTGCGTCCCTGACCCAAAATGGCTGCCGCCTGGATGACTGGATCGGTAGAATTAGTGAGGGCGATAGTGTACTCTGACTGTGCTGCGTCATAATCACCATTGAACAGGTCATGATCAGCACTGGCAACGCGCACCTCAGGCGCAGGTGTTGGCGTGAAAGTGGGTAGAGGTGTTGGGGTATTGGTAACTGTTGCAGTTGGTTGTGGCGTGATTGTGGTGGTAGAAGAGATGGTGGGTGTAGTGGTTGGGGCGGCTGAAAACAGGTTTGTCAAGCTGCATGCTTGAAGGCAGATTGCAATGACGAGTGCTGTGAGAAGTAGCTTCTTCATGGAAAAGACTATACACGGGAGCGGTAGACGTGTCAAGGAAGGAAAATAGAAGGCAGCTAGCTATTCGCATATATCAATTTTATAGAAATTTTGCTACCACGGAGGCGAAGAAAATAAAGGATCTGTTTATTCGTACTTGTTTTTGAGAAATAAATTGTGACTACATAATTTGTTTTAAAAAGTAACGAAGAGGAATGAATACTTTTCACGTCAAAATATTTAATGGGATTTTAGATCAGTATAAGGGAATTGAATCTAAAAAAATTCAAAAGCATTCAATTCCTAGAAGACCTGTGACCTTCCACGAATAGATAAACACGAATAGTGCAAACATGAGGACACTACGGGTACACGAATAGACGAAGAATAATCCAGCGACCCCAAAAAGCCACAAATCAGTTCTTTAGGGGATGATTACTGAAAGGAGTATCTCGAGTAAGACGAGAATAATATCATCTTAAATGCTCCAGAAAAGTAATGAACTAGACAAGATTGTGGTCGATATAAATAGATATGTGTCCATCCTTAGATGACTGGGTGAGCAATTACATGTACCGGTAAAAACCAACCGCACCAGTATAGAACAACCGGTACAGAAAAGCACTGGTATACGAATGCTTTTATTAAATACATCATATGAAAGCAGTCTAATTATAGCACATATGTTCTGATCCACAAGGGGTTTATGGATTTTTTAAGATTTCTCATAAAAGTAAATGTTATAGAGTATCATTACCAGGTAATAACACAGCTTATCTTATGGTATATGTAAAGAATGGATAAAATCAGTGTAGATGAATTTATAGCGACAAGAGTACTGCCGGAATATAGACCCATCGTCGAGAAGGTAAGGGAAATCATAAAAGCGTGTTCTCCGGAGGCAAAAGAGATCATCAGCTATGGCATTCCTGCTTACAGAGTGAATAAAATCATTGCGGTGATCAGCCCAACCAAAAAGGATATAACTCTGGCTTTTTCGAGAGGGGCAGAGTTTGAGGATAAATATAATTTGCTCAAAGGGGTGGGAAAGGTATCCAAGAATTTGAAATTTAAATACATCACGGATATCAACCAGGAAGTGATTTGCTATTACATCAATCAAGCCCTTAAACTGGATACAAAAAAGTAACCCCTAAGATTAGAATTATCCATTGAGATACAAGCGGTGGTCTCTATATTTGTAGATACTGTTTATTATTAATATTTCTGAGCGATAGAATCGAGCTGAAAACCATGAGACAGGATGATGAACAAATTCGACCCTATGCACTGAAAGACGGTGCAGGGTGGACGTACAGGTTCGGGATCGACTTCACCGTAAAAATTGGTGAAACAGACGGCGGTAGCAGTGTGGCAATCTTGGAATATATCACCAGGAAAGGCGAAGAACCACCGAGTCACACGCATCATACCGAAGATGAGATGTTCTATATTTTGGAGGGTGCTCTGACGTTCCGATGCGGCGGAGAGAGTTTTGAGATAGAAAAGGGGGGCTTTATTTTTCTACCGCACGGCATCGAACACAGCTACGAGATATCAGGCCAGGAATCTGTTCGATTGATCGTAGTCACTGCTCCGATAAAGGAGCATGGACATGGAGGTTGGGGAGGCTTTGTCTCTGACCTTGAATCGAGTCAGGGAGAGCTGATCGCAAAACCGTAGGATATATGGTGAGGCAAAGAAATAGGATCAATTACAGATGGCGCTGTGCAGGACAGTCATACAGGGATATGAGCGTTTCCTTTTGCGATCAGTGTAAACGAGCAGAAGTATATAAATCAATGTATACTTATCTAGCCATACTGATTATTTGATCATATCAGATGGGCAATCAAAGTAGCCTCACAGTAGCTCATAAAGGAGCCAATCATGAAACTCAGCATGCCTAAGGTTATCACATGGTGGATCGCGGTGATTCTCGGACTACTCGGGATAATTTTTGCTTTTGCACCAACTCTCTCCAATTATTCCATCTGGCTGGTGGCTTTAGGCTGGTTATTATTAGTCTTGGGAACAGCTATCAAAGGTTTGTAGAGAATTGTGAGGAGGGCAGGAATTGCTTCCTGCTGCTGAGCTCCGTAGAACAACGATCTACTCAAAATATCTGTTTTAACTGTTCAGCGAATAATCCCATTAATCGTAACCTGATTAATGATCCAGATTTTGTTCAATATTGCGGAACACATGCTCCAATCAGCTCATTTAGTGTGATAATTGAGCAGCTATCCAAGCGGTAATGCTAAAAGCCAGGTGTTTCTGATTGCAGTAATTGCTGCAATTATTAAATTAGGAGAATCCGAATGAAAGCCACGACAATTGATGATCAGGTGAAAGTTTATAGCAGCACGGATGCCAATTCAGTTTCGATTGCTACTCTTCCAGCGGGGAGTGAGATTGAGTTTGGGGGTACGAAAAAGAAAGGTGGTAAAGTGTGGGTACCGATCACATTATCCACCGGTCAGCAAGCTTTTATCCCCGGCAACACGCGCATCCAAATAATCCGGGAAGGTTCTCTATTACAGAATGACGTCGAATTACATTCGGAGCCTTCCAGCGGGTCGTTGATCAAGGCAAAACTGGCGCGTAATATGAAGGTATACATCCTGCAAGTAGTTAAGGGTGATGGCCAGGAATGGGTGAGAGTTCGAGACGAAACCAGAAATGAGGGGTACATATCAGGGGCAACTCGCATCCGCGTGGTGCAGCAAAAAACCAAGGCATCTGGTAGAAAAAGCATGGTCAGTGGTGTGATGTGGCTGATCGCGGGATTGGTGATCGTATTTTCCAATTCGGCACAAACAGTAGGCAGCAGTTATAACTTGCTTGGCTTCGGGGCCTTGATATTTGGTGCGATCATGCTGATAACGGGAATTGTCCAATATGTAACTGCTACATCCTGAGTCTCGCTCCTTTATTTTGAAGAAATGGAACTGATCACTCCCAGATTGAGATTGAGGGATTTCGTGGAAGGCGATTTCCTGGCAATGCGAGATATGGATGCCAGGCCCGAATTTAATACTTATGAACGTGATTTTGCTGGCGAAGCAGATACCCGAAAATCTCTGGATGAATCCATATCGACCCAGCGAGATCATCCTCGCACGATTTTCAGGTTAGCTATTACGATGCCGCCAGAAGACATCGCCAGGGGAGTTCTGAAAATATCGAGGCAATGGGAAACGATCTGTGAATGGGAGGTGGGCTGGGCAGTCCATCCCGACCTGTGGGGGAAAGGCTATGCAACCGAAGCAGCCTGGCATGTGATCGATTGGGGATTTAGAGAACTGAATATCCACCGGGTGGTGGCATTTTGCCATGCCTCCAACGCAGCCTCGGTGCGGGTGATGGAAAAACTGGGTATGCACCAGGATGGCAGGCTGCGAGAAACGCGTTGGTTAAATGGAAAATGGTGGGACGAATATGTATATGCAGTATTAGAGAGGGAGTGGAAGGAAAATAAAGACCTGACAGGATATCAAAACTCGTAAGGTCTGATCATATGCAGGTGTCAAACTTGCGCAGACGGAAGCATGCGATTATAATGTGTGCCTATTCAATCAGGGCGCGTAGCTCAGTTGGTTAGAGCGCACGGTTCACATCCGTGAGGTTCGGAGGTTCGAGCCCTCTCGCGCCCACCATTTGTCTAACACATCTGTGTCCCCGCAGGGGGGATGAACAGGTTCGGAGGTTCGAGCCCTCTCGCGCCCACCATTTGTCTATCACATCTGTGTCCCCGCAGGGGGGATGAACAGGTTCGGAGGTTCGAGCCCTCTCGCGCCCACCATTTGTCTATCACATCTGTGTCCCCGCAGGGGGGATGAACAGGTTCGGAGGTTCGAGCCCTCTCGCGCCCACCATTTGTCTATCACATCTGTGTCCCCGCAGGGGGGATGAACAGGTTCGGAGGTTCGAGCCCTCTCGCGCCCACCATTTGTCTATCACACCTGTGTCCCCGCAGGGGGGATAAACAGGTTCGGAGGTTCGAGCCCTCCTTCGCGCCCACAGAAGAATAGCTGTTATCAATTAGCTTTCAGCAAATAGATTCAGATAACCCTATTTCTTATGAATGTGGGCTATTTTTTTTATTGGATTCGAGGGCTTTTTGGGCGGCCCATGGGACAGATGCGCTTGGCTCAATCCCTTCCAGGGCTTCATATACCTTTTGCTCTTTATCACTTAATTTGCCGTCATCCTTTAAAACATGCAGAATATGGTGGGCACTTTGTCGCAAGCCAATCAAATCAAAGTCATGCACCAGAGCAGCAAAGATTGCAGGTAATACCTGGCGTTGCATTCCAACTAAAGCATTGGAGGCAGCCCAGCGGATACCGGCGTGATCGTCCTTCAATTGTTCCACCAGGATGGGGATCGCAGTTGGGTCCTGGATGCACTCCAGAACCTTGATCACTTCCCAACGAAGCTGTGAGTTGGCATTCGATACCGTTTTAATCAGCTCAGGTATAGCTGGGGCTCCAATACAGCAAAATACCTGGCGCGCTTGTGAGCGGATGAAACCATCCGGGTTACTCAGCTGCTTGATCAAAGATGGTATATTGGTATATAGCAAATCTTCCGTACAATCGGTAATTCTGTAAATTTCTGAAACAACTGGATTATTCATTATTTACTCCTCCTCAACATTCAAAGCTGCTGGTGTTGGTTAACCTAACCAGTAACCTCTAAAGACGACAATGTATATCCAATAACACCTATATAGTATTCCAAATCGAGTTGGATGTCAACTTATGGGTAGATTAAGGCAAGAGGGGATTAATTCACCTTGTTCAAATGGAGAGAGATCTTTTTGTAGATAAGGGGGTAAGAAGAGCCGCCATCAACGATGGCGGCTACAGTTATGGCGATTACAGATATGGTGGCTAAAGTTATGGCGTTATTGTGGAGGTGGTTACTGCGGTGGCGGATACAACAATGGGATTATTTTGATTTGCGGGGAAATAGGAAACCGTTTTGAGTCGGAACAGGAATTGGGAAGATCCCTTCCTGGCTTGAGCGAATATCCTGTATCGAGAGGAATGCGCGTGGGTGAGTTTGATGGATGATGGATAATACATCTTCCTGGCAACGACGGGGGAAAATGGTATAGATAAGCTTAACCGGACCATTCGCACCTGCGCCGTCCACACAGGTGACGCCATACCCGGCTGCATGCAGATGGTCGACAAGCTGATCTGCATTCTCCTGGATGATGGCAAGGATGACCTGGGTGCCGATAGCGAGGCGATTCTCGATATACATCCCTACAAATGCGCCGGTCGCAAAACCGGCTGCATAAGCCAGGTAAGCCAGGATATTATGAGCATGACTGACAATCTGGGACACGATTGTGATCCAAATGAAAACTTCTACAAATCCAAGCAATGGTGCCAGATTCCGTTTACCTCGCGAGATGAAAATTATACGCAGAGTACCCAGAGTTACATCAGTCACACGTGCCAGGAAAACCAAAACAGGTAAGACAAGCCAGACATAGGCTGCAGAATCCAAAAAACTCATAACTGATCTCCTTAACTGGTGGAACGGCGCACACGAAGCATAAGCTGGATCACCATAAAAACCGAAGGTTAGTCATTCATGGGTCTGGATTTTATTTGATCGATTTCTTTGCTTCCATCAGGTGCAAGCAAGAGTTGCTTGACCAATGAGATGGTATCACGCTCACACAACGTGGTGACCATATCGCCTGCGTGCAGCCTGGTATCTCCGCGGGGAATGATGGTTTCGTCTCCGCGTTGAATGGATACCAAGACTGCGGAGCGTGGGATATTGAGCTCGGCAATGGTTTTGCCAATGGCACCCGACTCATCGGGGAGCGTGATCTCGAGGAACTGGGTGCTGGTTTCGGTTTCATCAGACTCTGAAGGATATCCCTCACTCAGCTGGGCATCTACTTCGGTGGCTAAGTTTTCGAAGACCTCATCTGAGATAACCCCATCCTGGCGTAAACTGAGCAGGGAGGCGCGTTGAGCTCTCAGCATCTCACGCCAACCAGTATCCAACTCCTCTGCTTCCAATACCGGATCTGCCAGGAGCAAACCACGGACTTTCTCCGCCAGCGTGGAAGCCTGGCGGGTGATATTGTGCTTGAGCCTTTCCCAAGTATGACTGGAAAGCATGCCGTCGTTGTGTAGGCGGTCTAGGCGGGAATCTGCGCTACGCAAGGCAGTCAGGCGAGCATGCTGCAGCTCATATTCGATCTGGGCGTCATTACGGGTGATGATCTTGAGCCAGCGAACAAGGGGTGCCATGGTAGTACTTTGCACCAGCAGGGTGAACAAAACAACCCCAAACGTCATCACACGAAGCAAGTCACGTTCTGTGCCCAAAGAAACAGGCAGGCTGAGGACGAGCGCCAGGCTGATGGCACCACGCAGGTCTCCCCAGTTGAGGACATGCTGCCACTTCATGGGAATGGGTTCCGCTACTTTTTTTACCAGCCAGCTCAACCCATACACCACCACAAAACGGGCTACAAATACCGCCAAAATAGCCCACAAAATATATTGCCAGGATGAAAGTAGATCAGTAATGTTTACTTGCAAACCAATCAAGAGGAACACGAGTGAATTGGTGAGGAAGGCGACATATTCCCAAAAGTTGAAGATCACGATCCGACTGGTGGGACTCATACCCTGCTGGCCAATATTACCGTTCACAAGGCCTGCAGCGAGCACAGCCAGCACACCGCTGACGCCAAGCCTTTCTGCCACCAGATAGGAACCGAAGGCAAGCACCGTGGTAAGCGTTGTCTCGATCAAGTGATTATCCACGCGTGAGATCAACTGGGCGACCAGCCAACCAAGGACCAAGCCAACGATAATCCCACCGATGGAGACGCTGAAGAACCTACCCACACTGCTGATTAAATCTACCTTGCTGGTTAGTGCGATAACCAACATCAGGTTGAACAGTACGATAGCTGTGCCATCGTTGAATAAACTCTCACCTTCAATCAGTACAGATAAGCGCTTAGGGACACCCAACGTGCGGAATAGTGCCACCACTGCCACCGGGTCGGTGGCGGCAATCAGCGCTCCAAAGAGTAGAGCGATGGGCAAGCTTAACTTAATACCGAAAACCAGAATCCCACCGATGATGAATGTAGTGAGGATGACCCCGGGGACTGCCAGAAGGAGAATAGCAGTCAGATTTCGTCGTAATTCCCGAAAATTAAGATGAAAGGCAGCTTCAAAAACCAGGGGAGGGACGAATAACCCCAAGATCAGCTCAGGAGTGAGCTCAAATTTGAATGCAGATTGAAAGGTGATGAGCAAACCTACAATGACCAGGGCGACGGTGTAGGGTATACGCATGCGTCGCACTGCAATGGCAACGATGGACACAATTAATAAAAGCTCAATGACGAGGGTTTCAGTGGATATGAACTGTTCCATTATGACCTAGGTTCAGGCATGATGATGGTTATTCGCCTTCATCAATCAATATTTAGCAAATAGCTAAATCCATGATACCTTAAAACGTTTTAGCGGGCAAGCGGAACACCTAGGTTCGGACGATAGTTCGTACATTACCTTTCAAGAATAATATAAATAGGCTCTAGCAAAGCAATACCGTACAAGAGCAGATCTATACGGCACAAGAAAACCACATGTGGCTTCCTGAAAAAACAGCTGGGATCGGCGCGATGACAGAGATTTTTAATAATTGTCCAATGTTTTGTCCGAAGGTCAGGAACAAATATTTTTATTAAATAACCTTTTCATCGGTAAGATGAGCCAGGATGATATAATCCTCCTCAGGAGGGTCTGACCATGAGCTATGCCAACGAGTTCAGGATTAAGCCGGGCAGCAAGGTGAACCTGGGAAAAATCGATGCTGATTATCACGGGGGGTATGAGAACGAAGAAGCAGTGAAAGATGAGCTAATCAAATACAGCCAACGCCTGAGTGAGCTGCAAGCCGTGATGTATGCCGAGAATAAGCACGCCTTATTAATCGTGCTGCAGGCGATGGATGGGGGCGGCAAGGATGGAACGATCCGCCATGTGATGGAAGCATTAAACCCCCAGGGCTGTAGCGTGGAGGGGTTCAAGGTGCCCACGGCTGAAGAACTGGCGCACGACTACCTGTGGCGCATCCACGCACATACACCTCGAAAAGGTCATATCACGGTGTTCAATCGATCACATTATGAAGATGTGCTGGTGGTGAGGGTGCATAACCTAGTACCCAAAGATATATGGTCGAAACGTTACAATGAAATCAACTCCTTCGAACGTGAGCTGGTTAATAATGGGACGACCATCGTGAAGTTTTTCCTGCATATCGATAAAGAAGAACAGCTCAAACGTTTCAGAGACCGCCTGGAACAAGTGGACAAACAGTGGAAGATCAGCGATTCGGATTATACTGAGCGTGAATTATGGGACGACTACCAGAAAGCCTATATGGATGCGCTCAGTAAATGCAGCTTTAATTATGCCCCATGGTATGTCATCCCTGGCAACCACAAATGGTTCCGTGACCTGGCAGTATCACAAATTCTAGTAGATACGCTGGAAGGATTAAAGATGAAGTATCCCGAGCCCAGCGTGGACCTGGTATCGATCAAACAGATGTACCATGCCGAAGTGGCTGAAGCTGTGGGGTTGCCCATTGAAGCGATAAAAGAAATAGAAGAACCTCAAAAAGATAAAAAAGGTAAGAAGAAAGGGAAAAAGAAGAAAAAGAAAAAGTAGCTGGATCCCTGCTTAACCCTCTCTGTTTTTGGAGAGGGTTTTTATTTTCTGTTTTTTCAACCATACCGGATAGCCAAAGAAGAGCAGACCGGCGTAGAAGAACCACTGCAAAGCGAAGCCGATGTGAGCCCCAGGGTCCAGATCAGGCTGCTCCATTAAGCGATAAGGCAAGCTCTCCAGATCAGTGCCGGGTGCTTGCTGGATATATACGTTTAAGAGAGAATAGGGTAATTGCTCCTGCAACCGGGGGAGGTTAACGAAATTCCAGAAATCTAGCTGAGTCTCACCTGGCGCCAGGGTTGGGTCGATCAAAGCACTACCCATTTCGGCTTTTTCAAGCGATAGACGAATGATTCCATCCAGGCTCACGGTCCCAGGCTCATCGAATTTCCGCCAGGAAGCCGGGGTGGTATATTCAAGAGGAATCCAGCCACGTTCCACCAGCACTGTTTTTCCATCTGCCATGACAAGTGGGGTAATCATGGCAATCCCAGGATCGGTACCAGACATTCGCGCCCGTACCTGATTACGAAGCGCCACCTGATGGTTAAAATCATATACCCCGGTTACGGTAACCTGGCGGTATTCCATGGTTTCCAAGTCAGAAGGGAGGGGGCGGAGATCCAGGTCAAGCAGCGGAAGTGCTTGCATTGCCTTGATATGGCTGATGGATGCCTGCCGCTGGGCGTTGCGGTCCAACTGCCAGAAGCCCAACCGGATGGCAACGCAAATCGCTGCAATAACAATCAGCGTGGTCCACCACCAGCGGCGGGAGAACAGTAAGCGAAACATTCAAGCACCAATAATAGATCAGTTATATCAGGTCACGATGCGGGGGGTTTCGGTTTTGGTTTGAGAGGTCTAGCCACCAAACTATAAACGCCCAACAGGACGCCAAGGGGAATGCCGGCCACAAGGGAAGCGACCAGGCGTGTGCCGAGAGTTACACCTTGCTGAACTTCGATGCCGTAATACTTGGTGGGTTGGAAGGAACAAGTGTAGCTGAGGCTGCCGACCTGGTTTAGCTTCATGCTAGCGGATGATCCCGGTGGGATGACCAACGGTCCCAGCGATTGGGTGACTAGAATCTTCATTCTTAACCTGTAGCGTGTCACCTACCATGAAGGTCTGACCGGCAGGAATCATGCTTTGTCCCTGGGCAACTTTTGCAGCAGTACCCGCAGGGATGACCAAAAGTATAGTTTTTGGGTCACGGCTGGTAGTATCCCCTTGCATGCGGAAAGTCACCTCGCTGAATATGGCAGCCACAATGATCCCTATCCCCAAAAAGAAAAGCATGCGAATTAGCAGGTCTTTTCGAAGGGTCATTTTTTACGTATTAAATTCTCGAGATCCGAGGTGATGCCATCAGCATTCTGCAGGAGCGGATACGTAGCAATGAGGTTCCCTTGAGGATCGATCAGGTAGAGGTAGGATGAATGCGTCTCACCATTATCCAGAACCGTCACCCCATAGGCTGACCAGACAGGCTGAAGGTTAGCTTGGGTGGAGGTCAATCCGATGAAGGATGGGTCAAAATGGTTTAAAAATTCTGCCAAGACAGCTGGTGTATCGCGGGCTGGATCCGAGGAGATCATGATAACCTGGGTCTGGTCAGCGAGTGTGCCCAGTCGATCATGCATCTGCTTGAGAAAACCCATCGTCAGGGGACACTCTGAGGTGCAATTTGTATAACCGAAAAAGATCAGCACATATTTACCCCGGAAATCTGCCAGGGTGACTGTGGATCCTGTCTGGCTGGTGAGAGAAAAATCTGCCGCTGGTTCAACGGGCGTGATGAGCGATCCATGAAACGGGGGGTGATATAACAGGTACCAGTTGTAGCCAATACCACCCAGCACAATCACAACAAGGACCAGCATGGCAATGATGAGATATCTACGGTTCATACGGTCTCCTTTTCAACCATAAACCACCAGTTATTTCACCAGGGTGCCAATCAGATATAGCGCCGGGTAGAAGAAGAACCAGACCACATCAACAAAGTGCCAATAAACCACAGAAGCTTCAACTGCCCAGTGCTTTTCAGCTGTATATAGCCCGCGCAAGCCATTGCGCAGAACAATAGTCAAGAAGATAACCCCGGTTAATACATGGAAGGCATGGAAACCGGTCATGACGTAAAAAACCGCCCCAGCCAGGTTCGTCTCAGGACCGAAGGGAGCCAGGCGCCATTCCACACCCAGCACACCGACCAGGAAAAGGATACCCAGGCTTAAAGTGACAGATATGCTGCGGATGAATTGCTTACGGTCGCCATATTCCATTGAGATTTCGGCGCGGTTAGCGAAAAACGAAGAGATAAGCAGCACAGTGGTAACAATCAGTCCCAACACCTGGATCAGCTCGGGGCGGGTGAGTCCCAGCAGGTTGATGCGCGAGATCATCAAACCCCCGAAGATGAATGAATCGGAAATCAGGAACAACCATAAGCCAATACGATTGGTTGCCAGCTTATAGGCAAATGATTCATGATTGACATCAGAATCGTCCTGGAAGAGCCGGTAGATATGCATGTAGTAATAGAATACCAGCCCGCCTTTTATGATCGGTATGATAGACAGGATCTGCCAGATATTGATTGTCAATGCGATGGCAAACTCGACTGCGGTGAGAATGGCCAGCGCTCCAAGGACGATCAGTCCAAGCTGCAATGTGGAGGATTTAGATGGATGTTCCATGTCACTCCTCCTCGATAAATTTCACGTACTCAGATCCCGGCAGCCCATAATCATATGGTTCACCCACCACCTCGAAGGGTTTGTCATAGTTATGAATTGGCATGGGAGATGGCACCTGCCATTCAGGTGAGCGTGAGTTCCAGACGTTACCAGTGGCAATCTCACCATGGCGTTTGCTCCAGAATGCATTGACGATAAAGACCAGTACCCCCAGCGCGACGAGAAAACCCGCCACTGTCATCACCTGATGGTCGCCAGTGATACCAAGGGTGGGGTCATAATCTGCGATGCGGCGGCGCATCCCCAGGAGGCCGGTACGCATCATCACTGACGAGAGCACGATGAAAGCGGGGGCCATTAGCCAGAAATGGATCTTGCCCAGGGTTTCATTTAAACGCCGGCCGGTCATCTTGGGGAACCAGAAGTAAATGGCGGCGAAGAATGGGAAGACGTAACCGCCGAACATGGTATCGTGGAAGTGTCCGACGATAAAATAAGTATCTGTCAGGTGCAGGTCAGTAGCGATGGTGGCATTGGGCGGACCCGTCAGCCCACCCAGGAGAAAGACTACAATACCCGCCAGGACGAAAAGCATAGGAACTGGGAAGGTAATCTTTCCCCGCCACAAGGTACCCAACCAGGAGAAGAACTTTACACCAGTGGGTACAGCCACCAACAAGGTGCTGTACATAAAGGGCACGCGTAAATACTCAGCCATGCCAGAGGCGAACATATGGTGCCCCCATACCAAAAAACCTATCAGGGCTATGCCAAATGATGAGATGGCGACCCACTTGTACCCATAGAGAGGCTTACGGGCGAACACCGGCAACAATTCACTGATAATCCCCAACCCTGGCAGAACGAAAACATAGACTGCCGGATGGGAATAGAACCAGAAAAGGTGTTGGAACAGGATGGGGTTCCCACCCTTTGCCGGATCGAAAAAGCCCATCCCAAACAAACGCTGGAACATGACCATTTGGAAGGATAATCCGATCAATTGGGTAGCGGTCAGGCTGATGAGGGAGGTGGCGAGTGATCCCCAGACGAAGATGGGCAGGCGGAAGCCCGTCATTCCCTTCGCTCGCATGCGTATAGCCGTGGTGATGACGTTGAGTGAGCTTAAAACCGTTCCCATGCCGGCCAACGAGACTCCCAGGAAGAACATCTGGATACCGATGGGTGCGCGCGCCGAGAGGGGTGGGTAACCAGTCCAACCTGTGTCAAAACCACCCAGCGCCATGCTCGAGAGGAGGATGATGCTGGCGGGTACTGCCAGCCAAAACCCGAAGGCATTCAGGCGGGGGAAAGCCATGTCACGCGCACCAAGCATCATCGGGATCAGGTAGTTCATGAATGCGGCTACACCTACCAGGATACCGACGATCATCACCATGCCATGCAGCGACATGAGCGTGTTATATTCCATCAGGGTAAGGAATTGCAATCCCGTGCTTGCCAGCTCGGAGCGGAAGAGCATAGCGAATGAACCACCTACGGCCATCAGTACCAGCGATAGCACCAGGTATTGAATTCCAATCACTTTATGATCAAGCGAAACGCCAAAATAACGCCCCCGCCCCCAGCCTGATTCATCCGGCTCAGAAGCTTCTTTTCCGGCAGCCTCTTTAAACCAGCCGTCGACAGCACCGATGCCATAAACGAAGAACAGTGCTCCCAGGAGGGCACCAAACGTAATCGCTGATTCTGCCTTCCAGACTGGTAATCCAAGCAAGAAGCGGATCCCCGTCAAGATCCCAATGCCAACAGCCGTCCCCAAGATTTGCCAGAGTATTCCGCGTATCAGCCCGATGGAATAGAGTTTCCTCATAATACCTCCCCTATTTCAGGGTCTTAATGTATGCCACCAGTGATTCAACCATAGTTTGATCCAAAACGGTGGAAAAATCTGGCATCACGTTGGATGGGAAACCTGCGGTCACTTGTAAATTTGGATTTATGATGGAGGTTTTTAGGTAATCCTCATCAGCTGCAACTGTGGTTCCATCCGATAACTTCACACTGGATCCAAATAAATGCAACCAGGTAGGTCCGGTCTTTGCAGAGCCGTCTGTTGAATGGCAGTTCGTACATCCATAGGATGATGCAAGCTGCTGCCCACGCAGCTCCGGACTGATGGGGGCAGCCGATTGTTGTTGGGCGATCCAATTGTCGAAATCGGCTTGAGAGAGTACTTTGACGGCTCCTTCCATGTAAGCGTGCCTCAACCCACACAGCTCGGAGCAGCGCACTTTATAATCACCAATCAAAGTGGGTGTCACGCGCAGCTCAACCGTCCTACCTGGGATGATATCCTGTTTCACGCGAAATTCAGGCACCCAAAATGAATGAATCACATCCACAGATGTCATCTGAAGGTCAATCTGACGACTGACCGGCAGGTACAACTCTGTGCTGGTGACGCCATAATCAGGATATGCGTATTGCCAGTACCATTGACCGGCCGTCACTTTTACCTGCAACGCGGATGGGTCAATTACACGGATGGCTCCAAGGTTTTTTGCACCAGCAAAAGCCAGAATGAGCACAGCTACAAGGGGGATGGCAGTCCAGGTGATTTCGAGAGTCGAGTTGCCGGTTAAGTATGCGCCATCACCAGTCTCACCTTTCCTACGGCGGAAAATGATCAGACTGTAGATCAAGGTGACCATGATCAGGGAAAATAGAAATGATATGATCCATAAATGGACGTGGAAAAGCTGGTCTATCGCCACAGACTGGGCGCTGGCTTCAATGGGAAACAAGCCAATGCTGATTAACCAGGTATGTATTAGGAATGTACTGACTATAACCAAAATGAAGATGATCACATAACGCTTCATGTGTAATTCCTTTTGGTAAGGTCATTCATCACTGTTTTGCCCCTTTGGGCAGACCAAGCCAATATTAGTTGAATTAAACTCTGCCCAAGATGAGAATACATTAACATAATAATAATATAGTATGAGAGAATTGTATATATCATTCATGATATTTCTTGATGATGTATAATTTTATACAGCGGGATAATCTCCACAAGCCATCCAAACGTTTGGGAAAGAGGCAAGCTTATGAAGAACCCCCGAAGAGCAATTGTTATTATTTTGATCGGTGCGATCAGCTTATTGGTCGCAGGTGGAGTACTGGCAGCAGAGGCCACCCCAACCCCGGATGACATCATTCGGGGTGCTCAGCTGTATGATAAATGGTATGCGGTTTTAGGTGTGGACCCACCCGCGGGAAACATGCCTATTTGGAACCGCCAAAGCACTAATACGCGTTCCGGTGCAGATACCTGGCGCTGCAGTGAATGTCATGGCTGGGATTATAGGGGCTCGCAGGGAGAATATCGGGCTGGGTCACATTTCACGGGATTTCCGGATCTATTGACATTGGTGCAGGGATTGACCGTTGATGATATTGTCTCTCATCTCAAAGGCAGCCTCGACCCTGCGCATAATTTTTCCGCCTATTTGGATGACGCTTCCTTAACTCAACTGGCTAGCTTTTTGAAATTTGGCATCATCGATGATGCGACCTACATCGATTCGATCTCTCTAAGGGTGATTGACCCAAACTATACCCATGGACAAAGTCTGTATCAATCCACCTGTCTGGCCTGTCATGGGGAAGATGGGAAGAAAATTGTTTTTCGGATCGAGGGGATTGATGAATATCTGGGAAGCGTTGCCAATCGTGACCCATGGCGATTTTTACATCGCACCCGCTTCGGGGTTGCCGGGACGGACATGCCGATTGGTATGAACCTGGGCTGGCAGCCCTCCGATGGGCGCGACATCCTAGTATATGCCCAAAGCTTGCCCACAGGTGGGGAAATCATTAGTGAACCCACCCGAAACCCACAACTCACACCCGCACCATTGCTGGGTGGTCCAGCAACCAACCTGTGGACCGGAATATTAACCATCCTTGGGACGATGGTCGGTGGGGTGGTAGTGGCTGTTGCTTTTATCGGCGGGTTCGTGCTCCTGGCACTGATTGTGGTAATCATCTTACGCAGACGCAGCAAACGCAATTCGTGAGGCGAAGCCATGCTTGATAAGCCAAAAAGACATCATCTGACAGACAGAATTAAAGCATTACCAGGCAGGGTCAAGTCGATCAAATGGACCGAAATCTTGCTTCGGTTGGTGAAAAAGCCTGCATTCATCGCTGGAGTGGGTATTTTTATTGTACTTGTGCTCAGTGCGGGAACGTACGGGGTCTGGCTGACGCAGCAATCACCCAAACAACCGATCCAATTCAATCATAGCTTGCACCTGGGATTCGGAGTGCAATGCCTGTACTGTCACCCTGGAGCCTGGAAGGGGCGTTCGGCAGGCTTGCCAACCGAGACCAAATGCTGGGGCTGCCACCAGCAGATTCCCATCAAGAATTCAGATCAACAGAAAATTGCAGATGCGGTTTATAAAAATGAACCGATTAAATGGGTTCCGGTATTTATCCTACCGGATTACGTTTATTTTAATCACCGACCGCATATAGCATTTGGATTGAACTGCGAGACGTGCCATGGCGAGCTAAGCCGGATGACAGTAGCAGAGCCACGCAAAAACCTTAATATGGGTTGGTGCCTGCACTGTCACCGCACCCTGACAGCTGGCGATTTAGAACTTCAAATCCGGCTAACCGATTGTGGTACCTGTCACCGATGATGACCTATGGCTGCATTGCACTTAACAACGGGAGTACTTTATGAGCCGTAAGTTGACCCGAAGAGGATTTATTAAAACCGCCGCAGTTGGCGCGGCTGCCACGGCTGTACTAACCGGGTGCGGACCAGCCTCACGATATGTGATCCGTGAGCCTTATACTCGTATGCCTGAGTATACTTACAATGGTCAGAGCACCTATTATGCCACCACCTGCCGCGAGTGCCCCGCTGGTTGTGGAACGGTAATACGAACTGAGCAGGGACGCGCGCTCAAGGTGGAAGGAAACCCGAATCATCCCATTAACCAGGGGAAGACTTGCGCGCGTGGTCAGGCAGCATTACAGGGGCTGTATAACCCTGACCGTATCCAAAACCCGATTAAGCAGGAAGGTCGGGCCAGTTTGAAGTATACCAATCTCAGCTGGGACGAAGCGGTTGGTGTCGTTCAGAATACAATGCAAAACACAGCACCTAGCCAAATTGCGTTTCTGCTTGGGATGACTCCCGATCACCTGTTCGACCTGGTGAGTGAGCTTTGCACTGCACTCGGCGCTTCGCCACCCTTACGGTTTGGGGCACATGAGATCTATGATGCCCGCCTGACCCTGGCGAAAGCCGTTGAGCAACTCTTCTCAGTCACAGCGCTGCCACACTTCGACCTGGCGAATGCCGATGTAACTTTTTCATTCGGGGCAAACTTCCTGGAAACCTATCTTTCACCTGTGGCTTTTAGCCGGGGATTCGCCCAAATGCGGCGCGGAAAGACGGGTGCAAGGGGTTACCTGGTGCAGTTCGAGCCGCGCCTGTCACAGACAGCTGCCTGTGCAGATGAATGGATTCCCATTGCACCCGGAAGCGAAGGCCTGGTTGCCATGGCGATCGGTCGATTGATTGCTGAGATCCACGCTACGACTATCCCCAACGCCTATCTAGGTGTAGACGTAGAAAAAGTTGCGAATGACAGCGGAGTATCAGCGGCAGAATTACAAAGGCTGGCGAATATTTTCAGCAGTGCTGCCCATCCGTTAGCAATACCAGGCGGCTCTGCTTCCGGAGTAAGCAATGGGCTGGAAGCTGTACAAGCTGTCCTGGCTTTGAATACAATCGCAGGCAATCTGGGTAAGATGGGAGGTTTGTTCCTTAAACCGACCCATATGGTGCATTCAGAGTTCCCCTGGTTGCCAAATTCCTTGGTGGATATCAACAACCTGGTTGGACGGATGAAAAATGGGGAGATTCAAACACTGTTCATCCATGGAATTAACCCGGTCTTCGAGCTGCCAGCTTCAGCTGGATTTATAGACGGCCTGGAGAGCGTGCCTCAGGTCATCTCATTTGCTTCATTTCCGGATGATTCCAGCACTTATGCGGATTATATATTCCCGGACCACACTGCCCTTGAGTCGTGGGGGTATCAAAAGAGCTCGATCGGAGCAGATCGAACGGTTGTCTCAGGAATACAACCAGTAGTGGTTCCATTCCACAAAACTAAAGCGACAGCCGATGTCCTGCTGGCTGCTGTTCAAGCCATCGGCGGTGACCTGGCGGCTACATTGCCTTATAAGGACGAAGTTGAATATATCCAGTCTTCACTGGTCAACCTTGTCAGCCAGGAAGGATTTTTTAACGCAACGGATATTAATGGCTTTATGGCGCAATTCCAACAATATGGGGGATGGTGGGATGCACAACCCAGGCTAGATATCCCGAATGGCGTTCGGGCACTAAGCTTACCCCTTTCAAGCGGTTCTGCCAGGTTTGATGGTTCAGGTGAGTTTTTCTTGCTACCCTTTATGTCGCCGATTTTAGGAGATGGAAGTGGGGCTAATAAGCCCTGGCTGCAAGAGATCCCCGACCCAACGACCACAGTTATGTGGAACAGCTGGGTGGAGATCAACCCTGCGACCGCTGACAACCTCGGAATAGCCGATGATGATGTGGTGAGGATCATATCTCCCATGGGTGAGCTTGAAGCAGTGGTGTACCGCTACCCTGCCATTCGACCGGACACGATTGCGATCCCCTTCGGTCAAGGACACACTGCCTATGGAAGGTATGCTCAAGGGAGGGGGATCAACCCAGGAGACCTACTCAGCCTGATTTTAAATGGTGCGGACGACCTGGCTTTCGGAGCGACCAAGGTCCATCTTGAAAAAACCGGGCGCAAATATCCTATCTCACGCCTTGAAAGTCGCATGGGTGTATATGGGGAGTGATTTATCGATGATTATAAAGGATTGGGCAGGAGGCAGCTCATAATGGATAATCCATTTAGTGAGACTTCCATGTACAAGTGGGGCATGGTCATTGACCAGGACCTGTGCATTGGGTGCCAGGCATGTGTGACAGCCTGCGTGATGGAGAACAACAACTCTTTTGTTGGCGAGGCAGATGCAGGTTATGGGCGCAGTATGCACTGGATTCGCATCGAAAGATTTTGGAAGGGCGAATATCCAAACGTAAAGAATACACCTTTTCAACCCGTATTGTGCCAACATTGCGAACATGCACCCTGCGAACCGGTGTGCCCGGTGTTCGCAGCCGTGCACAGCCTGTCTCAAAAGACCAATCTACAGGTCTACAACCGCTGTGTAGGCACCCGATATTGCGCCAATAACTGCCCCTACCAGGTGCGGGTGTTCAACTGGCGTGATTTCCCGCGCCCTGAGCCACTCTCCAACATGTTGCACCCAGACGTAACCGTGCGTCGCAGGGGTATTATGGAAAAATGCACCTTCTGCCTGCAACGCTTGCTCCAGGCAGAAGATAAAGCCAGCTCTGAAAGCCGAGAATTGGAGGATGGCGAGGTGATCACCGCTTGCGCACAAGCCTGCCCGACCAATGCCATCGTCTTTGGACGGATCGACGATCCATCAAGCCGTGTGAGCAAGTTAGCATTAGATGGCAGGGCCGAGCACTTACTGGAAGACCTGGGCACGCTTCCGAGCATCACATATTTAAAGGGAGGACCATCCTATGGTCGCAACGGCTGAACCGCTCGAGCAAGCCCACCCTATTGAAGCTGAAGATCCCCGTGAGCACCTGATGCTCGACCCGAAGCCGCGCGGTGAGATGAACGGAATGGTAATGGATGCCATGCAGACCACTTCCTGGAAGTTTTGGGTGGTGTCTGGTTTCCTGGCTTTGATCGTTCTTACATGCCTAATCATTTCGTGGGGCTATTTGATTGCGGAAGGTCTGGGGGTGGCGGGGGTGAACCGGCCATCTTATTGGGGCATTTTCCTGGTCAACACGGTTTATTGGATTGGCATCAGCCACGCAGGTACATTCGTATCTGCATTGCTGCGGGTGATGAAAGCTGAATTCCGGCGTCCATTCACACGCGCAGCAGAGTTGATGACTACATTTGGGCTGATCCAGGCAGGCATCAGCATATTTATGCACCTGGGACGCGTATGGCTGGCCTATTGGTTATTCCCATATCCCAATGTGCGTACCCTGTGGCCAAATTTTCACTCCCCCTTGGGGTGGGACTTTTTAGCGATTAATACTTATTTGATGGCAAGCACAATGTATCTGTTCCTACCGCTGATCCCCGACCTGGCGATGGCACGCGACCGCTCCAAGGGCTGGCGCAAGCAGTTCTACCGTGTATTATCCCTCGGTTTCCGCGGTACTGAGGGCGAGTGGACGCACCTACGCACCGCCATGACCATCTTCGCCTGGGCGATTATCCCGGTGATGTTTTCGGTACATACCATCGTCGCATGGGACTTTGCCGCGGCCACTCGCCCGGGTTGGTCTTCGACTATCTTCGGACCTTACTTTGTGGTTGGAGCCTTGCAATCGGGCATCGCGGCGGTGGGCATGGTAGTGGTACTCGTTCGTGCCAGGATGAAGAATATGAAGTATTTTATTCGTCCCGAACACCTGGATGCGCTTGGCAAGCTTATGTTGATCGTGTCAATGACCTGGGCATACTTTTTCTTCAACGATTATCTCGTCCAGTGGTACGGAGGAGACAAGTTTACCTCAATGCTGCTGGAGTTTCATGAAAAAGGCCCCATGGGTTGGATGTGGTTTGGCATGTTGATTTGTAACGTTGCCATCCCCTTCCTGACCCTGTGGAATAAGAAAATCCGGCGCAACCCAGCGATGCTGTTTACGATTGGTCTGTTGATCAATGTGGGTATGTGGTTTGAGCGTTACATCATCATACCGGTATCATTATCGATCAACCGGATGCCCTTCACCTGGAAGCTATACGTACCCCGGATTGAGATCCTCTTGAGCATTGGCACGCTGGCGCTCTTTATCCTGATCTACTTGATCGCCTCACGCCTGATCCCCCTGGTACCGGTGTGGGAGGTGCAGGAAGGACAGATGGCGCATGGATTACGTAAAGTGGGCAAAGCGACGGTGAAGACATTAAGTGACATCGAGTAAGAAGGAGCCTGGTATGGGTGAGATAAAGACATTCCTGGCACAATTTTCGGATATTGACCCTGCGGTGGAAGCCATTGATCGCTTGAGGCAGCATGGTGTCAATGATGATCAAATGAATGTAATATCAGGCATCCCTGTGACGGAGCATATCCTTGGTCGACCACGCATTTGGAGCAACGTACCACGCCTGGCACTGGGTGGTGCAGTAATGGGGATGTTATTTGGTATTTTCCTGGCAGCAGGGATCACCAACCTCTACCCACTCAAGATCGGTCGGCAAGGATTAGTGAATGGCGCACCCACAGTGGTTTTAATCTTCGAGATGACCATGCTTGGGTTACTGGCGAGTACATTCATCGGTGTTTTTCTGGATAGCAGGTTTCCTTCATATCGTCCGAAGGAATATATCCCTGAGATCAGTGATGGCAAGATCGTCATTATGTATTCCATTCCAGAGGAAAAGGAGAGCGAGGTTTCAGAGGCGTTGAATTCGCTGGGTGCAGAAACCATTACCCCGGCAGAGAGGCGACCATTATGATCAAACAGCTGGTAATACTGTTTCTTGTGGTGGCTGCCTTGCTGGGAATGGTGATGCTTTTTACGTATAATCTCATCCCACTACATTGGATTACTTTCATGACCATCCAGCCATCCTTTAAGCCGATGGAAGACCCGCTGCCTGTGCCGGCTGACTCGATCCCGGTTGAGGGTCAGGTCTATAATCTCGTCACGGGGGTACCCTCCAATCCGATAACCGCGGATGACGTGTCGATCCAGCGCGGAGCAGAGTTATACAAAGTCAACTGCGTACCATGCCACGGGGCGAAAGCCAAGGGGGATGGTGTGATTGGCACATTTTTCAAATTCAAGCCTGCCGACCTGACGTCATATGAAGTGCAGCAAAATAGCGACGGAGCCCTGTTCCTGGTGATTACTAACGGTGTAGCCGGGCGAATGCCACCGCTAAATGAAAACTTCAATGTGCGTGAGCGCTGGGATCTGGTTAATTTCCTGCGTACTGTCGCCTCCACAGGCACTGCACCATGAGCATCCAGGAGAATGGATCATGAAACGCGATTTTAAATCTTGCATGCTGTACGCTTTATTCGGTCTGCCCATCTTCCTGCTTTTGTTCATCGCCTCGGTATATGTAGCTAATTGTGGTTTAAGCGCCGATTGCTCGCAAGCCAGCCTGCCCGGGATCATTCACACACCCATCCCAACCTTGGTCCCTGCAGTCATCCCAAGCCAGGGGAGAATGGTAGAGGTAGAAGCTTTTACCCCGTGTGCGATTTCTGCACGCAGCCTTCTCTCTAGCTGGGTGGCAGCTGGTTACCAGGAGACGCAACCGTTCACTTTTTTTGATATCCATAGGAATTTCTGCCAGGCAACATTTGCGGATGTGATACCTCTTTTTAACCAGCCTGATATTTGGTACAAAGGAGCTCTGGCATGTGACGCCTGTCATAATGCAGATATTTCGATTGCAGCCGCCAACCTTGATCTGAGCAGTTATTCAGGTATCCTGGCGGGAGCCAAGCGGATACCACCAGCTGGGAAGGGGGAGGATATCCTGGGTGGGGGGAATTGGGAGCAATCATTATTGAATCAAATGCTGTTCGTGAATCAATTGATGCCTTTCGGTCACCCTTTGGGAGGCGTGTCACCTGATGGACCTACCATCCAGGCAGGAATCCTGGTTACCACGCCGATTCCTGGTCCAACTGCGGAAGCTGGTCAGGAGGAAGTCGCCCGCCCGAGTGAAGCGGGCGGACCAGGCGAGGCGGTCAGCCTAACCGGGGACCAAACTGCAGGGCAGAAAGTGTATGCTGACCATTGCCAGGTGTGTCACGGTTTGGAAGGTATGGATAATGTAGTGAACCCGGGTAGTGATGACGGGACGATCCCCCCATTAAATCCCATCGACGAGACCTTGGTGAGCTCCGATTACACGACTTTCGCCTATAATTTGGACCTCTTCCTTCAGAATGGCTCAACACCTGAAGGTCCGAATGCAGCCTTCCAGATGCCAGCCTGGGGAGCAAATAGGCGCCCTCACCCAGCAGCAAATTGCGGACGTAATTGCGTATCTCATCAGCTTGAACCAGTGAATTTTTAAGAGAACCACAATATACGCGAAGGACACAAAGGATTATTTGGGTAATAACAAAGAGGGATCAAATCCGTAACCCACCAACAGATAAAGTTCTATAAATGAGTAGGGGAACGAAATGAAAGGGGTTCAATTCATTTTGTGCCCCTACTTAAAAATTCCGCTCACATACGCAAGGGAATGGGATATTACAGAAAGATGAGCGCCTTAACTCATCCGGTGCTGCAGTTCGTGCACGAAACGCTTAGCAAAGAGTTCTGCATCCATGTACCAGCGCGAGGTGATCAGATTACCATCAGCAACTACATACGGAGCCAATAACCCAGGCCCAGCAATAAAATCATCAGAGTGCTCCAAGCAAGCGCGCACTTCATCGGTTACACAGCTAGGATACATGATATAGCCATGTTTCAACACCAACGAATCAATTCGATGGCCAAAACGATCTAATGACCTGGGCAAAGCGGTGACTTTATGACCATATAGCACGCTTCGACCAGTTTGGGGGTCAATCGTCCGTGTCAGTACCAGGACGCCATGGCAGATTGCGCCAATGAGCTTACCCTGCTGCCAAAATTGCAATACCTTGCTTTGTAATTCTTTGCTCTCAAGGTATTGGCGCATCCGAAGAGCATCCCCACCGGGTAATATCAGTGCATTGTATCGATTGGGATCGATTTCAGCATAGGGGATCGGGTGCTGAAAAGATTGATCCAAAGTCATTTTCTTGTATGCTGAACGAGCTTTTGCCCCTGCAGTAATGAGCCCAGGGAGTGGGCCGGTAAGCTTGTTCGCATCGGCTTGTGGCAAATTACCATGCTCGGTGCTAAAATCGACTTTCCAGCCTAGAGATGTGCAAGCTTGCCATGGAATTGATGATTCGGTCGGATCGAAATCATGATCTGGAAGAGGCAAGAGAATCAATGGGGTTAAATTTGTAGTACTCATGCTGGTGATATTGGTTACAGACATTATCTCTATTGTTTATTATAGTCCTTGTTGTAAAAAAATAGGCACGATCAGCAGGGAAGATATCTGATCGTGCTCGCACTTTCGTGCTCGCTCTTTTAGGTTTATTACTTCATCGCCCAAAATGCTGGAAGGAACAGACGCAGCAGTGTATCGGCGATCAATCCGAGGATGAATAGACCTCCGACCAGGCGGTTATGGTTGAAGTTGAAGGCAGAGAAGTAAGTCGGCCAGATGGGATAGCCTGGAGGTGCAGTTTCAGGACGAGGCTTGGAAAGGATTTTAATAGCTGTGATCAATCGTTTGCTGGCGAAGAAGATGATCAACATGATTGGGGTGAAGTACCTTGGTATGAATACCAGGTACAGGACCACCAAGTAGATCAACAACAAGATCGCGATATTGAGATAGCGGGCAGCTGTCTCACCGATGCGCACAGGCAGTGTCCCAACACCTTTTTTAGCATCTTCTTTCATTTTATCGATGTGTTTACCGACATTAATGCTCACCACACTTAATCCGAAAGGCACGCCTGCCAGGACAACATTCCAGATATTACTCAAGTTGCCATCTTTGGCTAATGCGAGCACAATATAAACCCCTGCCACCATGATTGGTCCCCAGATGAGGAAAATGAACAACTCACCCAGTCCATAATATTTGAGCGGATAGGTATAGAATAGAAGGATTAGTGCCCCAAAGGCAAAGAAACCGATCACTAACGGGTCGAAGTGAGTGTAAAACAGGGCGAAGACTCCGGATAGAAAAGCAATTACACCGCTAATCATGAACCAGCGTAACTGCTGTGGCTTGGTCCAGAAGGATTGCACCAATGGATGTACACCGTATTGGGTGCGGAAATAATTATCCTTGTCTACCCCGCGGCTGAAATCTGTGTAATCGTTGAGCAGATTATTGGTGCCATGAGCGATAAAAAGCCCCAAGGTTAGAATTAGCCAGGGGAAGAATGAGAAGTAGTGATCTCGCAGCGCAAGTAGCCCGGCGATAACACATGTGTAAACAGTTACCAAAGTCACACCTGAACGGGTGGCGATCAGCCACTTGGAGACGATATCGAGCTTATCCCAATCGTCCTTCTTATCCATTTTGACCAGCGTCCAAATGGCTGTTTTCCACATAGCAAAATTTATATTCATAATTATTTCCTCCTTATCTGACTGATATACCTGACAAAATATTTCTCTCAATCATAAATCCACCGACTTTCTGGTTATTATTCGATGGATAATGCATATATATATCATAAATTTGGGTATATCGTTCATCGATATAAATTAATATCTTATGAAATTGTTTCGTTTCCACGAAAAACCCAGTTGTTCAGGCATTTGAACATTGGATTTTTGGGAATCTCTACAATCAAACTTTGCGAGGGAGCGGAGTAGGGTGGAGTGACAGAGAATATAGCTCAATTCTAGATTTATGCTGGGATTGGAAGCCTGGGTAAACTAGTTTGAACTCGGACAGATGAATTAGGATTGATTGGCTGGTTATCTGCGTGCGCCTTGGGTTGATTTAGCTCCAGCTCAGCTGAATTTTAAGGTATGAGAATTGCAACCATTATTTGAAGTATTCGAGCGATTGGTATAGCGTGGAGGCATTTGGACTATGGAAAACACCATTCGGAAAGGTGAGATGGAACATGATGATGACAACGAGCTCGATCCTGGAGCGATCGTAGATCGATATCTACAAGAAAATCCGATACCAGATAAATCTACCCCCCTTTTGGATGAGAAATTGGTTCCACAATCGGACTCAGATGAGGCAACGATCCCGGAGCCAGCTGAGGAGATTAACTATGAACCTGACCTGGTTGAGGAAAGCTCGCTCCAATCCATGGATGAATCTAGCCTAAGCAGCACCTTGCCTGATGACGACCTTCCACAGCCGGCCGAGGAAATGACTTACGAACCTTACCAGGCAGAGGAAAGCTTGCTCCAATCCAATGAGGAAACCGGTATAAACTCAACTTATACTCCTGAGGATATCACGCTGACAGCTGAAGAATTGAGCTATGAACCTGATCAGCTCGGTGAAAGCCCATTTATCTCCTTTGAGGAATCGGGATTAGACACAAGTACAGCTGCTGATGAATTACAACAGGCAGCAGAACAAATTATGGATGAACCATCCACGCCTTTTGAAATCCCAGCTCAAAGCGAGGAAGAACCTGGTTTGATTAATACGCCTCTGGAGGAGGGGTATCTGCAATATATCCAGGAATCATCTCCTGCTGCAATATCCAGTGATGAATCTACATCTAGCCAGGAAATTGATTTATTGACCTTCAATCAGGATGAGATGCCGGAATCAAAACCCAAGAAAATTGCATTGATCCTATCGGGGGGCGGGGCACGCGGTGCGTTCCAGGTGGGGGCGGAAAAATACGCCCGCGATGTCAAAGGCTACCATTGGGATATCATCGCCGGGGTATCGGTGGGGGCATTGAATGGAGCGATGCTGTCTATGCATCGTTACGCACGCCTGATGGAAATCTGGGACAGTATTTCGGGCTCTCAGGTTTATACCGGTGGTTTCAACCTGATCGCGCTGGTCAAGCTGATGTTCGGTGCAAAGTCGTTTTATGGGAATGCCCCGCTACAAAAACTGATGCAGCGTGAGTTTGAAGCCGGGCGGATCATTGATGACCTGCATGTAGGGGCAGTCTCATTGATCAATGGCGACTACATACAATTCACCAAGGAATCCCTCGAGCTCGTGAAGGCAATTTTAGCCTCCGCCTCCATTCCAGTCGTCTGGCCACCTGTGGATATCTCTCCAGATCGGTTAGCCATGGTGGATGGTGGTGTGCGCAATATCAGCCCGGTGGGTGATGTGCTTGAACTGGAACCAGACGAGATTGTGATCATAAACTGCAGCGGGCAGCAGCCATCGATAATGCCACGAGCAGCATCAAATGTGCTCTCCATAGGTATGCGCGCCCTCGATATCATGCAGAACGAGATCTTCGTTAACGATATGAAGGAATTTCTGCGGGTCAATGCACTGGTGCAGGAAGCCGAAAAACAAGGCTGCTTGCTGCACAATCCCAAGACTGGTAAACTGCTCAAATATTATCCGTGCCAGGTGATTGAACCTGACATCGAGTTAGGCGAAGTTCTTGATTTCTCACAAAGCTCCGTACAGGCGGCCTTAAAGGCAGGTGTGAGGCGGGCACGTGAGGTGCTCGGCAGACCTTGAGCTTGTAAAAATCAATATTTGTGTTTTATAATCAACTTCATAGTAGGTTTGATCATGAGCATTGGAGAGATAAGCTCCACACCTGTCACGCGGTTTTTAGATGAATGCGGGGTTTCTTATCGTTTCTTCCGGCATTCAGGTACGGTGCATTCATTAGAGCAAGCTGCCCGTGAAAGGGGTCAGCGCCCAGAACAAATCGTTCGCAGTATTGTCTTCCGCCTGTCACATGGTGGCTTCGTGATGGTGCTGGTTGCCGGTGAAAAGCAGGTTTCATGGCAGGCATTACGCCATCATTTGGGAACTTCTCGCATTAGCATGGCGACCGAGCTGGAGGTGATGCAAGTCACGGGGTACGTATTGGGGGCTGTCTCACCATTTGGAACCAAACAAGCATTGCGTATCCTGGTCGATCGGGGTGTTATCCTGGAGGATGAAATTTCTATCGGGTCGGGTGTCCGTTTTACCACGGTGATTATGCTGCGGGAAGATTTTTTACGTGCACTGGGTCAGGTGGAAGTGGGGGATTTCGCCACTGCGGACGTATGATCCGATTAAGGTCGGAATAGCTGGTTAATTTAACTCGCTGATTGAATCACCGAGCTGATAGCGAAAAATCCCAACGCCTCTGGCGAATAGTGGAATGTAGCGCATCAGTTGAGATGAGCCAAGCCTTGGCTCAGGTTTATCGAAGTAAAACCACTCACTTAACATGCGGATGCCTTGCCCCCAGGTTTCAGGTTGATGCCCATTCTTCAAGCCCCATTTTAAGCGTGCAGCTAATTTAGAGAAGCCTAACTTCAGGTTATGCAGTTGGATCATGCTGGGAGTCATACCATCGCAGATAAGCATGCAGCCCGGGAATATTCGGGCGAGTAATAGGAACAGCTGCCTGACTTGATCTTGTGTGAAATATGGTAATACACCTTCTGCTAAAAACAAATATGGTTTGTCAGGAAACATCCTTACTGGTTTAAGCCATTCCTGGTCGAATATCGAACATCCCATTGGATGGCATCGGTCAGAGGATTGGATGAGTTTTTGACGAAAAGCGATAACTTCTGGCAGGTCCAGGTCGAACCATTCGACCAGCCCATTATCCACACGTTCAAAGCGCGTGTCTAAACCGCAACCGAAGTGTACAACGACTGAACATGGGTGTTCCAATAAGAAATCCTTGGTGTAAAGATCAAACTGACGCAGACGCATGATTGTCGTAACCTGGTCATGACCTTCCAGCTTGAATCGTGAAAAGTCATAATCGATCTGTTCCACCAAATGAATGGCATACGCATCGCTCAATAGTGCATGCGGGAGCTTTGCTTCTATTGCGCGTGCATTCAATGCAATCAGCAAGGTTTCAGCGATTTTATCCTGGCTATTAAGGGAGAGTTTACTCATTTCAATTAGTCCTGTTCCACCCTGAATTACTAATCCATTATTCGTCCAGAATGGCTAAATTAAAAAAATATTCCGTAAAAAAATTCTAAATATTAGACTCCCTGAAATTTTATCATGCCCACGGCATCTTGAATTCTCTGCCTCCACGGATAGATGATTCGATTTATCGATATCATTATTGGAGTGTTTTTTTCCTCCTGACCTACACAGGATTATAATTCTCACAGATTGGTCAGATTTAACTGGTGGGTATTCACAATGGCCGTCCCTCATGACCCAATATATATCTCTGCTACGTAAAAGTATTTTAGGTCTGGAACGATATCCACGGTTCCTGTTTTATGCCTGGCTGATGGTGATGCTTTCGCTACCACTCCTCCGGGCTGTTTTTGGTCAACAGATCTTGCTGCAAGGCCTGGCTTTAGCGGTATTGCTTCAGGTAGGGTTTATATTGAATGTGCTATATCGAGCCTGGGGTTGGTGGAGTATGCTGCGGACTTCTATCGGAGTTGTTTTATTGGTCTGGGTGATACAGGCGATCGTTATAAGAAGTGGATTGCCTTATGGAAACATGCATTACACCACTTCATTGCAGCCCCAGGTTCTAGAATGTTCCTCTTCTCATCCCGCTTGCCTGGATGATGATGCTTGCGCCTGCCTGGGCAGTTGCGAAGCTGATCACCCACAAGATAAGTGGCTGCCTAATGCGGATTGCATTTATCGCGGTCAGCGCATTGGTGTTCACTGCTTGGGGTTTCTACTTCGATCCATTAATGGTTAAATTGGACCTCATGACGTGGATTCCAGTTGGGGGGTTTTATGGGACACCCTGGCTGAATTACCTGGGTTGGTTATTAGTTTCAGGGGTGATCACATTTGGTGTCGCTCCTAAGCGCATCCCCAGTGGGGCACTCATCTTGGTATACAGCCTCACCTGGATAATCGGGTTTCTTTTATTAATCCTTTTTTGGGTCTTACCTGTCCCAGCTTTGGCGGGTTTTTGCTTGATGGGTGGAGCACTCTTCTGTGCAAGTATTGCCAGTCGAAAATAAAAGTGGACTTTATAATAGCTTATTCGGCTTGATCGGTGTAAAATTTTTAATTATATTGGGAGCAAGGTTCATGGTCATGGCAACAATATTGCATCTATAATATTAAATCGGTAACATAAACTTGGAGGATAGGAAATGGACATCATTACTCCGGTCTTGAACATCATTTTGGGAATACTCCTGCTGACTACGGGGAAAAAATTATACTGGCTATTTGTCGCTGTGGTTGGGTTTGTTATTGGTTTGGCTCTTGCCACCCAGCTTGATCTATCACCATATTGGTTAACATACGTCGTGGCTTTCGCGGGTGGCGTTCTAGGCGCAATCATTGGAACCTTCTTACAGAAACTAGCCATCGCGCTGGTGGGATTTGCTGTCGGTGGGTATGGTGCCTTCTACCTAAGCAATACTTTGCTGGGCTTAAAAGCTGATTCGACCAATTATATGGCATTTATCCTTGGTGGCATTGTCGGCTTGTTGCTTGTGGCAAGTGTATTCAATTGGGCACTTTATATACTTTCGTCCTGGGCTGGGTCTACCTTGGTGACCCGAACTGTGACAGAAAATGTTAAGATGGATCAGATGATTGGATTGGTCATATTTTTCGTCTTATTCGTCCTTGGTATGGTCATTCAGGCAGGTTTGTTCAAGGGTGAATCCAAAAAGGAAACCGCGGATATAAAACCTGAAGTCCAACCGGCGAATAAGGAAGACAAATAGAATAGAGAAGTCGAGCTCCATCGTTTGCGATTAAGCTCAACGATTAATCCCGTATATTACGAAGCAGGAAGTTCTCAGTCTTCCCCAGATGGGAGAGGTTAGAGACCTGCTTTTTTATGAGGAAAAAAGAGATAATTACAATCGATTGGAAGTTCTGGGGATTTGAGTTCGTTACAGTTTCTTGCCCAGTGGCTTGATATAAAAAAAACTCCAACCATGAAAATCAGGTTGGAGTCGGAATACGATTAATAGCTATGGACTATGTTTAGTGGAGGTCAATCAATTCGATGATGATTGACTCTGTGAGAAACGCCGCTCACATTTAGATGGTTAATGATTTCTACCCAGGCAACATTAGTGATATCAGCGCTCCAAAGTTTGGGATGATTGTTCGGCCAATAGTGTACCAGGAATGCCACGAGCAGCACCAGGCACAGCAGGATGATCAGGACAATCAGCACAATCCGCCTGATATTTTTTTTGCCCTTCGGCCTGGATTGCTCAGGTGGAGAAGTATTTTCATCGTTCATATCCACCTCCTGAGCCGAGGCTTGAAGAGTCATTGCATCCGCACGGGTATTTGGTATCAGGCTGGTACCACAGTAGCCGCAGAATTTTGCATTCGTTCGTAATGGGTGCAGGCAATTAGGGCAAATGGTCGGCATGGTAAATCCTCCTACTGGTTATTTTATAAGGCATATAAATTAATCACGGTAATCGGGTATATCTCTGATGATAAATAGAATGATCTAGTTATGGCTTATAGACGAAGAAATTATCGAACAATATGTCTGTACCAGGGGTATCATACGTGCCGGCAATCAAGCCAATATTACCGTGAGAATAATCACTATCTATTTGTTGATCCACCTGTTGCCCGTTTACATATAACGTCAACACATTGTCTATGCAGTCGAAGCGGATATGATTAGTAGCGGAACCCTGGTTGATCGCAGCGCTGAATTCCAGGTTATCTCGTCCGATCAAGGCTGATGAGTCACTGGTCACTTTGGTAATACCAAAATAACCATCACTGCTGATCACACCATAATAGAATTCATCTACGCTTTGATAACGGCAGATCAATCCAAAATCATTGTCGTCAGGACCTGCATTCTTCGTAGCATCCACTTCAATGGTTACATCACCGAACACATTACTATCTGGGTTTGCCCAGCTATCAGACATATCTGAATTTACAACGATTCGATACGCATTTTCGTAATAATCCGAAAAGTAATCTGTTTCGTCAATCCTGTCCCAACCCGAATCAGGGTTGGAAAAATCATCGGCGAAGATCACTGTTGGGGTTGACGATATTGGATTGGAGATGACGGTGGATATTGGGGTATCTTTGGTGGGATTAAAAATTGTCAGCCAATCAGAAAAGTTGAATATTCCCCAAACCATTGCTCCACAACCAAGAACTAGGAAAATTACCAAGGAACAGCCTACGAACCACCAGATTTTATTGCCAGACAAGAACCCTCCCCTGGTCTTGGGCGGGGATTGGCTCACAGAATGGTATGCGGTTCAGGGGATTGATTGACCGCTGGGTAACGGATATCTGTGCGTCCATGGATGGAGTTTCAGGAATTGGCTTCGCGGCTGGGATTTCTAAAGATCCACCACAATAATTACAATTTGAATATTTTCAGGGTTTTCTTTTCCACAATATGGGCAAATCATAAATTCCTTTCGTCGATAAAACAAAAAGGTATCAAACCATTACTGTATGCGCCTAAGGTTGAGTCCAGGGTACGTTCACCCAGGCTGTATAACCGTGTTTTTCCACCCCATAAACCCGGGCATGCGATGGTTCAGAGCAACCAGATTCATCCGTCACGGTCATGATGGTTTCCCATGAGCCAATTGGTTCAAAAATTAACTGTCCATCGTGGCACAACCAGGCTTCGATCAGGTATGGATACTGTAGTGAGTCATCTCCTGCCCTCAAGTACAGCGGGTTCCAGGATATGATAACGCTATCCCCATTTCGCATCGCTGAGACACCGGTAAGCGGTCCGTAATATGGTGATTGGGGCAGGGGAAGTGAGGCGGGTGCCAAAGCTAACGTGTCTCCGTGGATATCCATCAAGGATGCTTTGATCCAGCACGGGTTGGTACCACCAATCGCCCGCATCACGATCCATGTGCCTGTCTCATTTCGACCAATGATCTCCAAGTTGTTGCCTTCAAATAGTCCGTACTTGTATAAATAAGCAGCACCTGGTCCGTAACGACAATTCGATTGTTCAAGAACCGTACCTCTCAGAATGGCGTAAGTAGGCGTGAAAGTGGGCGTATAAAACTGTGTGGGTGTCTGGGATGGAGAAATTGTTGGCGATACCGTAGGGCTCTGCGTCGGTATTGGACTGGAGGTAAAGGTAGGCTGAAGGATGGTGCTTGGTGAGACTGTCGTCGTGGGGGGTTTCTTCACCGAATTGGTAATATTGACCGCTGGACTTAAGGTTTTCGCATCAACATTGGTGGAAGTCATAATGCCAATTTGCGGCCCTGGTGTTGTACAGGCTGCCAATATGAGACACAGGAGGATCAATCCTATACGGTTCATTTGAAGGCCGCATCTAAAATACCTCGGGTAAGGTTTAGAGGAAACTAGAATGATAAAACCTCGACCAAGACGACCGAGATATTATCTTCCCCGCCGGCAGAGTTTGCCTCATCAACCAGCTGATCACATGCAACCTGAGGTGAGCTGGCTGCCAGGATGATCTTTTGGATTTTCTGGTCGTCCAGCATACCGGTAAGACCATCAGAGCAAAAGAGCAAACGATCATTCGGGAAAAGCTGTTGGGTGAGAAAATCGGCTTCTGCATCGGGGTTTTCACCCAGACTGCGGTAAATCACATTGCGTTGTGGATGGAAGCGGGCTTCCTCCTGGCTTATTTTACCCATCGTCACCAGGTGCTGCACCAGTGAATGATCGGTGGTCAGCTGCTGAATGCTCCCCTTGGAGAGCAGGTAAATCCGGCTATCGCCCAGATGCCCCAGATATGCCTGGCTCCCGACGATCAATCCAAGCACCAGGGTAGAGCCCATATCATTGCCCGCATTCTGCCGGGCTTTATAAACTTTCTGGTTCGCAGCCTGCATTGCCCGTTTAACCCAATCTGCATATTTTTCGTAGGATGGATCGCGAAGTGAAGCAAGATCAATAGATCCAATTTGTGCGATCATATCCGTCACCAGGCTGCTGGCCAGCTCCCCGGATGCATGGCCGCCCATTCCGTCCGCAATCGCACAAAGTATTATCGGCTGGATAATTCCCTGGTGGTGAATACTGAACTCAATACTGAGCACACTATCTTCGTTATTTGTTCTTACCATGCCGGAATGTGTTCGCCGTCCGATCTGGTAATCCAGGTTGAGCCGTGTTGACCCGTTGGATTTTGCCATCGAAATCTGCTGCTCGAATTCGGTTACGCTGGTAAAACCGTCACCCATCAGTGCTCTCTGAAACAAGTCATTGACTGCAGGCGGCAGATATGGATCGAGGCTGTAAGAGACCTTACCCGTCATCCAGGAGTACATCGCCAGTGCCAGTAAGCGCACATTATTGACCTTCTCCCGATCAGTCAGCATGGATGATATACGGGTTGACCCAAAATTCCTCCAGACAACTTTGCCCTCACTCATTCCAATATTGGATTGATCAACTTCCTCACCCAATACGATTCCATTTGTCTGTAGATAATCGAGTGCTTCGGCCAGCTGCCTTCCCCAATCCAATGCCTCAGGGACTTCAGGTTGGGAAGGTAAATCCTCTGAATAAGGAGTAACCAGACAATAGCGCACACCCTCGGGCATATCCTGCTTGAATGTCGCGACCGGAGGATGAATATTCGGATGAACCAGGTGAAGGTCAATAACTGGTTGAATATTTTGAAACTTATCCATATCAGTTTCGAGAAGCAAGAAAATGGGTGAACGCTCATCCAGGGGTTGTCCACACTCGGTGCAAAATTTTTCGGTTTCAATGCTAATCGGGCAATGAATAGTTCGGCAATCGGGGTTGGAACAGACCCGCACCGCTGGAATATTTCGGTCGCTTACCTCGGTCACCGTATATTGGATTTCGTGCTCACTCTGATTTACCAGGTAATCGTACCTGAAACGATTGCCAAAAATAGCTCCTTCCGAGCGACTTATAAAACCAGCGAGTTCAGTCGCCGGTGCTTTTGACAACCCCTGCATCGCCTTCTCCGCGGTGCTTGTAGGAACGGGTTGCTCCGAGAGCTGCGACGGTACAGGCAGTTCTGTAGGTTTTACCGGAGAATTAACAGGTGTGGGTTGGTTAAACAATATTGTTCCGCACTGTGCACAAAATGCTGCTTCAGGACGATTTTCAGCGCTACACTTTGGACAGATCACCATGATTTACTCCTTACCATCGTAAATTATTCATATTTTTGAAGCTCTGATCGATAACAGGAAATCCGGCAAACTCCGTCATTCCGACAATCTTTTCAGAAGTCGAATTTACTTTTTTCTTGACCCAGGTTCACGCTGCTCGGGTCATCCGTAACTTGGTTATGCTCACACATTATCAATGAACCACTTTGAGAAGAGCAAACTTTGTGAGACTGTAAGCAATATCACACTTGAACATTCAATGCAGATTGACGAGCATTTCATGGATGGCGTGTTGTTGAAAACGCCATACCTTACCGATTTTGAGAGCGGGTAGCTCTCCACGACGCGCCATGGAACGGATGGTCTCAGGCTGAAGCTTCAGGTATGCTGCCACATCCTCAACCGTCCATAAAGGGTCGTTGGAAGAGTCTGGATCACTCTGACCTGGATGGTTTGTTTTACTGAGATAATTTTCCATGGGATTATCCGTTTTTACCATAGGCTGGCTCCTGATGGAAACAATTTAGCAAAGCCGAGTGTTGGATCAAACGTCATGTGTATATACTTGTTTGTGTGTGAATATACCGTTATCTGAGAGTATGCATGAATCATACCAGAGGATAGTGTCTATCACGTGTGTTTATTTTCATGAATTGCAGCATTCTTGGTGATGAGGCAAAGAAAGATCAATTTCTAATCGCAGCTAGAAATATCCCATGGGTCTTGGTGCCAAAATAGACCACATTGGGGATAGAACGGTCGAAACTGATGGATTGAATAGTTTGCCCATTTAAATTATTGTTTACCCAATTCCATGTGAGACCATCATCGGTAGAAAAAAATGCCCCGGAGGTTGTGCCAGCATAAATGACACCTGGTTTGGCAGGATCAACTACAAGCGCGGTGACTGTCTTGTCGAATAGTCCAAGTTGTGACCAGGCACCCGATTGGTGTCTGTAAATACCCTGGTTTGTACCCGCATAAAAGACACCTGATTCTGTCAGCGAGGCTGCCAGTGAATAGAAATTCACTGGCAGAGAAATATCATTCCAACTCTCACCACCATCAGTGCTGACCTTTACACTTCCAGAAATCTCCGTGGCGGCATATACCAGGTTGGGATTGCTCACATCCACAGCCAAGCAAGGAATGGTATCCTCACCCAGTCCAGCGGATGACCAGTTCTGACCTCCGTCTGTACTCCGGAATACACCTGAACTGCGTGTACCCAAATAGGCTATTTGTGAATTGGATGGAGCATAAACCATCTTGAGCAGATTGACACTGGTCGCCTGTTCGACTGATAAGGTCATTTGGGGGTTTGCAAAGGCTTCCTGCATATCAAGAGTCGCGAATGGATGATCCGCAGGGTAGGCAGGCAAAGGGATCTGGGTGAGCGGTAATCCTCCACTAATATGGATCCACCCTTTACTACTGTTCAAGTCGTTCTGGTAGAGACCACCCGTATCAGTTAATGCGTATAGCAATCCTGGATGGGCAGGGTCCATAATCAGGTCATGCACATTTTTATCGCTCAAACCGCTATTGATCACCTCCCAGGTTTGGCCACGATTGTTTGATCGGTACACACCAACTCCGTACACGCTGGCATATATCGCAGCCCAATCGGTTGGAGACTGGACCACGGAGGTGATCATGGTGTTATTGATACCGCTGTCGCTGGGGTACCAGACGACACCACTATCTGCGCTCCGGTAAAGACCATCTCCTGCAGTACCTAACAGCAAATTATTGGTAAATTGAGGGTTGATGGCTACCGAATAAAGTTGGTTTTGTTCAAATCCAACACTTTGCCAGGAATCACCACCATCGGAGGTCTTCAGAAGGCCATGCGAAAAGGTAGCAATATACACTGTATCCACGGAGAACGGATCTATCGCCATGCTGTAGACCTTTACATCTAGGAATGGGAATCCAAAACTGTTCCCACTCCATAAGTCACCGCTATTTGTGGTTTTATAAACAAACTTATCGTGCCAAACGCCATGATACAGGACCGACGAATATTCAGGTTGTGGGCTGATGACAATTGCCCTGCCTGAAGGGTTTCCGATCCCTGAATAGATAACATGCCAGGTGGCTCCGTAGTCATCACTGCGGAATGGATTATTGTCGTGGGTCGCTGCAAAAACTTGTTTGGGGTTATTCGGATTGATTGCCAGCGAGTATACCCAATCCTGGTAATTCAACCCACCGACATTCCATAAGGAAGGGCTCCAGGTTTGACCAGCATCCGTAGTTTTGTAAACCACACCATTCCATGGTTCATAACCATTATTGGATACACCCCGGGTAGCGGCATAGATTATGGTTGGATTTACCGGATCTACCGCCAGGCTGTAAACCACTGCTTGGTCCTGGATACCCGATCCAGACCAATACCATGACTCGCCACCATCCTGTGATTTATATACCTGGCTTTGATAAGTTCCAGCATATAGGGTGTCTGGTCGCTTTGGATCGATTGCCAGGGAATAGATATATAAATTCGTAAGGCCTCGATTAACTGAAATCCAATTGATCCCCCCATTGGTGCTTTTGAACACGCCGGATCCGAAAGATCCAGCATAAACCACCTGCGGATTGGATGGGTTGTAGGCAATTGTGATTATCGTCCCTCCATAGGGTCCAATCCAACTGGTAGGATCATAGGAAACGATAGGGAGGTATGAAAAATTCTCCGGTGCCTGACCGCTGGATAATGTCTGCTGACCTAGTCCTAAAATGACGAGGATAATGAAGGGAATGAGAATCCGGTTAATCTTGATGGGCATGGATAAGTATTATATACGCAAATTTGAAAATGTTCGTTATACTTCATGTGTAAATTGTGATAGATAGCACCAAAACGAAGGGTGTATGGCAAAACATATCTTGATTGTGGATGATGATGATTTGTTACGGCGCAGCCTGGCATTCAACCTGGACCAGGCGGGTTTTCGTACCAGCACAGCCGAAAGTGCCGAGACCGCTCTCTCGCAGGTACGCCTGGATAAACCGGATATGGTGTTATTAGATATCAGCCTCCCCGCCATGGATGGGTTGGATGCTATGCGGCAATTAAAAGAGCAATTTGATCTGCCAGTTATATTTGTTACTGCCCGCCGCCGTGAGCTGGATGAAGCCCTGGGTTTGGAGCTGGGTGGGGATGATTACATTACCAAGCCATTCGATTTTAACGTCCTGGTGGCGCACATCAAGGCGGTGCTGCGGCGTTTCGAATACTCAACCTCACCGCAGGTACCTTCGACTAGTGAACCGATAGTGGTAGGTGACCTGGTAGTGGACCTGAAAAGCCATTTGGTGACCCTGGCAGGAAAACAAATCGACCTGCCGCGACGCGAGTTCGACCTCTTGCATGCCCTGGCTTTGCAGCCCGGACGGGTATTCACTGTGGATGAGCTGCTCGGCGCGGTATGGGGGGCGGAATTTATCGGTCAGCCACAGGTGGTGTATGTCCATATCCGCTGGTTAAGGGAGAAAATCGAGAAGGTTGCTAATCACCCGCGCCGCATACTGACCGTTCGTGGGGTGGGTTATAAGCTGGTGCCGGAGGTGACCTGATGTTTCGCACCTTGCGCTCAAGGCTAGTTCTCAGCCATGCACTACCTTTACTTGTGATAATCCCTATCATCGGGGTGGCACTTACCAACCTGATTGAAACGCGTGTATTGCTTCCCAGCCTATCGAAAGCACTGATGACCAATGCCGTTCTCCTGGCGAATGTTGCAGGCGACCAGGTTGACCTGTGGACGAACCCGGCTTATGCTGAGTATTATCTGACACACTTACGGCATGACATCAGCGCCAGGGTTGAGTTTATTACTCCTGGAGGGCAGCTTTTGGCCTCCTCCGATCCCACAGATGCTCAAATTCTTGGGGTGATACTTGATTTTGAAGGAGTAGCACAAGCTCGTGCTGGTAAGGTGGCCAGTTATACCTATTACAACGCTTCTTCTCCAGCGGAAGTTATTGATGTTTTCGTGCCAGTGATCAATCAAAACCAACAGCTTATCGGCATCCTGCGCATGTCTTATACCTATACTACCCTTTACACAGAATTTACCCGTTCACGTTTCGTGATTGTAGGCATCCTGACGGGTGGGTTGCTGGTCGGGATCATCCTGGGTCTGAGTTTGGCGGTAAATCTTAGCAAACCAATCCGTGAAGTGACAAAGGCGATTAATGATTTAGCCCATGGAAATCGCCAAACTGAGGTGGTTGAACGTGGCCCAGAGGAGATCCAGCTCCTGGCGCAATCGTTCAATTTTTTGAATCAGCGTTTGACCAGCCTGGAAAAAGCCCGTAAGCAATTGTTAGCGAACGTTGTCCATGAGCTTGGAAGACCTCTGGGAGCACTGCGATCCGCGATCCAGGCCTTGGCTGGCGGAGCTGCTCAGGATCCGAAACTCCTGACCGATCTGACCACAGGGATGGATGGCCAGGCTGCCCGCCTTCAGCACTTGCTGGAAGACCTGGCTCATCTACATGACCAGGTTTTGGGTACTCTTGAGCTGGAATACCAGCCGGTCGAATTGAGCGATTGGCTACCCAAAGTATTGCGTCCCTGGCAGGAAGCTGCCAAGGATAAGCATCTGACCTGGCAAACCGATATCCCCAGCGATCTTCCTGAGATTTCTGCCGACCCTATCCGCCTGGCATCGGTTGTGGAAAATCTGGTAAGCAATGCGATCAAATATACACAGTCGGGTGGCACTGTTTCTGTACGCGCCCAGGTTGAAGGTGAGGAGATATTAATTCTGGTGAAAGATAATGGTTCTGGGATTGCGCTTGAAGAACAGCAGAGGGTCTTCGAGCCATTTTATCGTGGAAATCAAGGCCGGCGTTTCAAACAAGGCATGGGTTTGGGATTAAGCATTGCCCATGACTTGATGGAGGCTCATGGGGGCAAGATCACCCTGGAAAGTGCTCCTGGAGAAGGAAGTCAATTCACCATCCACTTGCCTATCAATTCGGGTGCCCAATCACTGCCTATAATCATATAAACATCAGCCTTATTATTAATTGATCGTTTGAGTAGTTGGGGCGGATCGGAAACCGCCCCGATTATTTTTAATTACATAAGCTTAGCTTAAGCATTCCATAGGGGTGTGATAAGGACAAATTCCACCTCCTGAGACTATGATCATACCAATGGTCGAAAAATAATAAAAGGAAAGTCTCGGGAGGTACCCATGAAAAAGCAAGTTTTTAGTCTCGTTAGTTTAGCTCTTATCTCAGTAATGGTGCTATCAGCATGTAGCGGGGTAGGGGCAGTTTTAGCTGGCGCTGTAGGCAAACTCAATGCAGTGCAAGCAGCACCACAAGTATCTCAGAATACCAGTGACAGTACATCAAAATCGAACTCAATCACTGCAACTACCACCAATCCATCCACCTTAGCCCAGGTGAGTGGTGGGTCAGATCTTCTAACGGCTTATGAAAACGCATTAGAAGCGGTTTATACAACCGTCAACCCGCAGGTGGTGAATATCTCAGTGCTGACTCCTGCCACCGTCAACAATTTCCAAAATTTCCCAGGATTCAACAACAATAATAATAATCAAACTCAACAGTACTCACAGGCGCTAGGTTCTGGTTTTGTTTGGGATACGAAGGGCAATATCGTCACCAATAATCATGTCGTGGATGGTGCTACGAAAATCGAGGTCACTTTCTCAGATGGTACGACAGTTCCAGCGACGCTTGTTGGTCAGGATCTGTATAGCGATTTGGCAGTGATCAAGGTGAATGTCGATGCAAGTAAGCTGTCCCCGGTCAGCATGGCTGATTCAACCCAGGTTAAGGTTGGCGAGATCGCAATCGCCATTGGCAATCCGTACGGATTTGAGGGTTCGATGACCGTAGGTACGGTCTCCGGTATTGGGCGTGATATTCCCACCAGTACCACCGACCAGACGACTGGTGCTTCTTATTCAATTCCTGAAGTTATCCAGACCGATGCAGCCATCAATCCCGGCAACTCGGGTGGGGTACTGGTCAATGACCAGGGGCAGGTAATCGGTGTCACCTATTCCCTCGAATCGTCCAGTGGATCCAACTCGGGTATCGGGTTCGCAATCCCAGCTGAGATCGTATCGAAGGTTGTCCCATCCCTGATTGCGACGGGTTCTTATCAACATCCATATTTGGGGCTCAGCGGAACCGACCTGACTCCAGACATCGCCCAGGCAATGAACCTGTCTTCTGATACACGCGGTGCATTGATCGAAACGGTCACTACTGGAGGTCCAGCAGCCAAGGCGGGGCTTCAGGGTAGCAATACAACGGTAACGATCAATGGTACTCAGGGTCTTGTTGGTGGAGACGTCATTACTGCGGTAGATGGACAAACCATTAACAGCATGTCGGATGTGATCGCCTACCTATCTATCCATGCACAGGTCGGGCAGACCATTAGTCTGACAATCCTGCGCAATGGTCAAACACAGACTGTTCAGGTG
>CAVUOY010000009.1:0-267260 GCA_963743215.1 uncultured Chloroflexia bacterium | reverse complement strand
ATTTGTGCTATAATGATAGCGTGAAGTTTTCTGTTTTTTTTCTTGCCCGCCAAATTTACTCATTAATTGGACCAAGCTCACATCGCATAACTTGCACCGTAAAAAGGATAATTGAATGCTTTTGAATTATTTACAATTCAATTCTACTTTCTCTGTAGCATGCTCCCTCCCAAAAGTGCTTCATTCCTTTTCGTTTTTTTCAAAACGATACCTTCACAGCCAGGTGGTGAAATTAATTGAATGTATTTGAATATATGTTCCATTCAATTCACCCATCATAAATCAACCCGCTCTGCGGGTTTGGTGAACTTAGTAGACGTGGGTTTCAACCCACGGCGATCCGAGTCACCTTCCCCATCGAGCAATCACAACCCCCGGCGCCCACATGTAGACGCCCCACCGGGGCGTCTCTACAAAATATTATGATCCCTAGTGTCCTTCGAAACCTTTGCCTGCCCCCACTGTTCTTGGAGGGGCTGGGGTTTTCCAACGTTTAAACTTTCCAACCTTCCAACTTGTAAACGCTTATTTAATGCTACAATCTTAACCCGAGCGGTATATACCTACGAGATTAAGGAGTTAACGCATGAAAATCGCCGTCATCGGTGGGGGATCCACCTACACACCAGAATTGGTCAACGGTTTCCTGGCCCGCATGTCCACCCTGCCCGTCAGCGAGCTATGGCTGATGGATATTGACCTCGCGCGCTTGAATATCGTGGGCGGTTTTGCCCAGCGTATGGTGCAAGCCAAGGGGGCTCCCTTCAAGGTGGTGATTACCGATGATCAGAAAGCTGCCATCCAGGATGCCTCCTACGTCATCACCCAGCTGCGCGTGGGGCAGATGCCTGCCCGCGTGGCAGATGAGTACCTGGGGCTCAGGCACGGCTTGATCGGCCAGGAGACCACCGGCGTGGGTGGGATGGCTAAAGCCCTACGTACCATACCGGTTGTACTTGGGATTGCAGCCGATATGCGTGCCCTGGCCAAACCCGGGGCGCTGCTGGCAAATTTCACCAACCCGGCCGGACTGGTCACCCAGGCGCTGCAACAGTATGCCCCGGAAGTGCCTTCGGTGGGGGTGTGCAACGTGGCCATCGGCACCAAGATGAACATCATCGAAAGCTTGGAAAAAATCACTGGTAAAAGCATTACGCTTGATCAGGTGGAGCTGAACACCCTGGGCTTGAATCACCTTTCCTGGCACCGTGGGTTTACGGTGGATGGTGAAGAAATGTGGCCAAAGGTGATTGAAGGCGCGCTCGAACAATTACGCGCCGACCCCGAGGCAGAATGGGACTTGCGCACGGTCGAAGTGCTGGGGATGCTGCCCAATTATTACCTGCAGTACTTCTACCACACCGACCGCAAGCTAAAAGACCAGCAGAGCTGGCCTCCCTCCCGGGGTGAAGAGGTGATCGAGATCGAGAAAGGCTTGCTCAAGCAGTACGCAGACCCATCCCTCACCGAACCCCCAGCCGACCTGATGCTGCGCGGCGGGGCGTTCTATTCCACCGTGGCCACCCAGCTGCTGAATGCCCATTACAACGATTTGGGTGAGACGCACGTGGTCAACACCACCCATGCTGGGGCTGTCAAAGGCTGGCCGGAAAACTGGGTGCTGGAGATGCCCTGCAAGGTGGATAGGAGTGGCGTCCACCCCTTACCCGCCGAGCCCTTGCCGCCGGTATGCTTCGGATTGATCGCCCAGGTGAAGTCTTACGAGCTGCTCACCGTCGAAGCAGCTGTGCATGGTGATCGGGATGCCGCCTTCCAGGCGCTGCTGGCTCACCCACTGGGACCAATGGCCGATTGCGTCCAGACGGTTTTGGATGACATGCTGGCCACCAACCGGGTCTACCTGCCGAAATTTTGGAAGCATTTCGTAGGACTGACCAATGGATGACGTGAAAGAGAAAATGATGTCCATTAATTCCACACTCCTCAACGAAATTTACGAACAACCCGAGGCCATCCGCGGTATGCTGGAGAATGAGGCTGAGCGAGTGGAATGGATCAGCCAACAGCTCTCGCCGCGCAGTTTCTCCTATGCCCTGGTAGCCGCGCGCGGCACGTCGGATAATGCCGCCCGCTATGGGCAATATATCTTTGGGGCGATCAACCAACTGCCAGTGGCATTGGCTGCCCCATCGCTATTCACACGCTACCATACCCCACCCCGCCTGCAGGGGTCACTGGTGATTGGCATTTCGCAATCCGGGCAGTCGCCGGATATCGTCAGTGTGATTGAGGAAGGCCGCAAGCAGGGCGTGCCAACTATCGCCATCACCAATGACCTGGAATCGCCCCTGGCAAAGGCAGCCGAATACCAGATTGGATTGAGCGTGGGGAAGGAATGCAGTGTGGCAGCCACGAAAACCTATACCGCCCAGCTGACTGCCCTGGCACTGCTGGCGCTGTGCCTGAAAGGCTCCCCCATCCAGCTCGAGCCATTGCAAGCTATCCCGGGAGCGCTGGCAGAAGCATTAAAGTCAGAGACCCAGGCCAAGGAAGCCGCCAAGATCCTGGCCACCTCCGACCATACCATCTTCATCGGGCGCGGTTTCAATTATTCAACCGCCCATGAGATTTCGCTCAAGTGTAAGGAGCTGGCGAACATCCAGGCCGAGCCATATTCTTCGGCCGATTTCCTGCATGGACCCATCGCCATCGTAGACGAAGGCTTCCCGGTCAGCCTGATCTCGATTGGGGATACCTTCAGGGATGAATTAAATCAGTTGGGGAGCACATTACGCGAACGCGGTGCCCGGCTGATCACGCTCGGAGATAAAAAGCTCAGTGGGCACACCGCCGGGCAAGATACGTTCATCCCCGTCCCAGCCGGGTTGCCCGAGTGGCTCAGCCCGATTGCAGCCATCCTGCCAGGCCAGCTGCTGGCGTATCACCTGACCAGACAGCGCGGCTTTGACCCCGACCAACCGCGCCTGCTGCGTAAGGTGACGCTCACCAAGTAAGGGCGATTGATAAAGTAGGGGCGACCCGGTAATTTCTCTCTGTAGAGACGCCACAATGTGGCGTCTCTACGAACAAAAAATGCCCGGTTGCCCCTAGGATGGCTCGATTTCAGGTGTCTCGAGCTGGTTCTGCACCGTGGAAAGGCGGCGGTACAGTCCATCCTGGGCCAGCAGCTCGGCATGCGTGCCAATCTGCTTGATCTGCCTGCCTTCTAACACCACAATTTTATCGGCATTGCGAATGGTCGAAAGCCGGTGGGCGATGATGATGGTCGTCCGTCCCACCATCAAGCGTTCCAATGCCTGCTGGATCAGCAGCTCGGTCTCGGTATCCACCGAGGAAGTGGCTTCATCCAGGATTAAGATGGGGGCATCCTTGAGCACAGCGCGGGCGATGCTCAGGCGCTGCTTCTGCCCGCCCGAAAGCTTCACTCCTCGCTCGCCGATCAATGTGTCGTAGCCATCGGAGAGGGCGGAGATGAAGCCGTCTGCATTGGCAATCTTCGCCGCCGCGATCACCTCCTGCTCCGATGCCTCCGGGCGACCAAACAGGATGTTCTCCTTCACCGAGCCATGGAACAGGAACACGTCCTGCAGGACGATGCTGGTCTGCCGTCGAAGTGACTCAAGGGTGTACTGTCGTATGTCGCTGCCGTCCAGGGTGATGCATCCAGAGGTGATGTCGTAAAAGCGGGGGATCAGACTCACCAGGGTGGATTTCCCCACCCCGGTTGGACCCACCAACGCCACCACCTGGTGGGCGGGGATTTCGAGGTTGATATCCTCCAGCACAGGCGTTTCGGGTGCGTATTCAAAGTTCACATTTTGGAGCGAGATCTCACCCTGGGCACGCCCCTGGAACGGGATGGAACCGGGGCTGTTCTCCATCTCGGGTTGTTCTGCCAGCAGGTCGGCCACGCGGTCTGCGCCCGCCAGCGAGCCCTGGATTTGCTCCCAGGCATTGCTCAGCTCGCGCACCGGCTGGTAGAAGATATCCAGGTATAGGAAGAAAGCCACCAGGTCAGCCACCGAAAGCGTACCTTGCAATGCCAGCTTGCCTCCGAAATAGATCACGATCAGCCATCCAATGGAAGACGTGAATTCGATGAACGGCTGGAAGGTAGCCATCAACTTGAGCGCTCCGAGCAGGCTCACCCGGTAGCGGTCGATACCAAGGTTCACGCGCTTCATCTCATCCACTTCACGCGTGAAGGCCTTGATCTCGCGAATGCCCGACAGGCTGTCATTCAGGATGGCATTCAGATTGCCCAGCTCTTTTTGGCGTTCACGGAAGGCTGGGCGCACATAACGAGCGAACACCTGGAGCGAGATGATGACCAGCGGGATGGGGATCATGCTCAGCAAGGTCAGGCGCCAATTAAGGAATACTAAAATGACACTTACCCCGATCAGCGTGATCACGTTCACAAACACATCCGGCACGGCATGCGAGATGAGCTGTTCGAACAGCTCGGTATCGTTGATCACGCGTGACATTAACTGGCCGGTTTGCTTATCCTCATAATAGCGCAGGGAGAGGGCCTGTAAATGCTCGTAAATGTGCTTGCGCACATCCGCTACCACTCCCCAGCCCGCCAGGTGCGCCATATAGGAGCGCAGGAAGCGCATCCCGGCGCGGATAATATATATCCCCAACACCAACAAGGCTAAAATATTGACCAGGGTGAACGATGAAGGCGTAATCGTGGGTGAGGTGACCGTGTTGATCAGCGTGCGTATGACCCATGGAACGAGCAGCTGCACGCCCACCAACAGGAACATGCTGATGATTGTGATGATCAGCGCCAACCGGTAACGCCTGGCATAAGAAAAGACTAACTGGATGGGTTTCAAACCGAGTACCTTTCTAACCGATAAGTTTTATCTAAGCAACGCTGGGCAAAGACTCACCAATTATAGGCTTCGATGGTGAAATTGGGGAGTGTATAATAGCCCGGAAAGAGAGGATGTTTACTATGCTGTGGGTAACCCGTTCACACGTCCATGTTGACCGCGTGGCCTGCCCCTGGCTGATCACGCGTTTCGTAGATAGCGAGGCAGATTTCTTGTTCGTCCCTGCCAGCCAGATCGAGAAGGTGGTGGCGGAAACCGGCGCCATCCCATTTGATGCACCCGGGGTTGAGCTGGGGCACCAGGAGGGCAGGTGTTCCTTCGAATCCATCATCCTCAAGTATGGATTAAAAGAGCCTGGGCTGCTGCGCCTGGCCAAAATCGTGCATGCCGCCGATGTGGACCAGGATATCGATAAAGACCCGATCGCACGCGGTCTGGAAGCCATGGCGAGCGGATTCAGCCTGCGCTTCCCGGAAGATAGCGAGAACCTGGCGCACCAGTTTGACCTGTACGATGCCTTATACGCCTGGTGCCGGATGGATGTTGCAAAAAGTAAATGACTGGGGCAGATTGTTAATGTAACAATCGCAACCCGCTTGAAATTAATAAGATGGTTATATACATGAGGCTGTCCTAAAAGTAGATGCGCGACCTCTCCGAACAGCTTTTGACCGGACTGGTCGCGCTCTGACCGGAGGCGGATCATGTAGGCGTAGGGGATTTTTTCTAGTGTGTTTTGTTCAAATCCCACCTCTCCGGTCAAAAGCTGACCGGACTTGCTACGCCACTACGTTTTAGGATATTTTCCACAATATTGTGACTTTTTAGACAGCCCGTGTGTGATTATTGACGATTATTTAAAAGTGACGGCAGGTAGATAATTGGTAAAATCGGCTCCGGTTGGAGGATCTTACGGGATAGACTATTTTACTGAGCGATTATCATCCATAAAGATTCTTTTAAGCATAGTGAGATAAAATAGGCGCGTGGCATCGAGCAACCTAAAAAAAGAAACCTCGACCAGATGCAAAGAGGGCTGAGAGCATGAAAATTTTACCGGATACCTGGGAGACGGATCGATTAATGGTGCGGGATGCCACCATGCAGGATGTTCCCCACTTGAGGAATGTGTTCAATGCCTGTTCTTATGTGGGCGAGTGGGATAACACCTTTTATGTAGAAACCGAGGAAGCCTTCATTAAGCTGGTTTCAAAAAGCCTGGGCCTGAATCACTCCGCCAAAGATATTTTTAAAATGCAAAGTGTTTTCTTGCGCGGTGGAACAGATATCATCGCTTATTTTCACCTGTTTCACGATGCACCCATGCCACACAAGGTTTGGATATCGATGTTTGTGGTACATCCACATTTTCAGAAGAACCGTTATGGGTCTGAGCTGGCTTATGGGATTTGGGATCAATTCAAGCAGCTGGGTGAGTATGAAGCGATCTGGTTACGGGTATGCCTGAAAAACTGGCCAGCCCTGAGGTTTTGGGTGGATATGGGCTGGCGCACGATCGTCCACTACGAAGGCGATACTGTGATGGCAGATGACACAATGGCAGCGATCGTATTGGAAAAGAAATTAGACTTGTGAACCACCCTGGAAAATAAAATATTGGCCAGGCTGTTTAGGCAGATTCGGGAGGCTCATACACCCCCTGACCCAGCTCGCGCAACGAATTGGAGATGGCTTTGAGTGCCTGCTCGCGCGCGGGCGTAACGGGTTGTGAAACCCAGTGCTTGCGTTCTTCCAGTAGCTCCTGCATGCGGCTCAATCTTTCATTTGGAGGAGTCGCGCCAGGAAGCATATCATGATCCGGGAGCAGGGTATCGGCCTCGCGCAAAATTCGGAAAGCATACCCGCTGATCCCTACCAACGCTGCCAGACCACCCCCGATGATGAAAAGCAAGGCCATACCACGACCAGGGCCGATGCCGATAGCCCAGCCCAAAGCAGATGCCAGGGCACTTTGCGGGTTGCGCATGGCAGGCTCGAGCACTTTATCTGCCAGGGGACCTGCAATGAGCATTGCCAGAGGGCTGACGAACCATGCGATCAACCGGCGGATTGAAAAGACGCGCCCTTGCAGGTCTGGGGGAACTTTTGCCTGCCATAATGCCTGGTTGGAACCGTTGATGATTGGAGATATGAACACCCCAATAAATGCGGCCACTGCCCAAACGGGAATGCTACGGCCGAAGCCAAAAATAACCAGGCCGAGTATGCCAGAGGAAAACCAGCCCAAGAGCACACCATGCACGCGACGCTTTGGACCTCCCCAGGCACTCATCACCAGCCCTCCCACCACTCCCCCCACCGCTCCGGCAGAGTTCACAATGGCAAGCGCTTGTTCACTGCTGCCAGTGTTCGCCAGGATCATGGCTGCCTGGACTGCCATCGGAATACCAAAAAAGAAATTACCCACAAGGAAGACAATCTGCAGGGCAAGCAGGGAGGGACGGGATAGGATGTAGCGAAACCCGAACGCGGCTTCCTTGAAGCAAGTTGCCCTGAGCCTGGCGCCCTTCTTCAGTGATCCGGGGCTGAGGGATATGGACGAATAACAAGGCACCAATGGCGAATATAAATGTCGCCAGGTCAATCATCAAAATACCTGGGACGCCGATAATTCCCAATAACGAGCCAGCCAGGATAGGGGCGAAGATATTTGAAGCTGTATCCGCCAGTGAAAGCATGCCATTGGCGCGCCCATAGTGCTGTTTGGGGATCATGGTGGAAATGGCCGCAGAATAAGCCGGCCACTGGAAGGATTGGAACACGCCCTGGAAAGCGCTGGTGATGAACAGGTGCCAGATTTGCAGATTGCCCGTAGTATAGAGTATGAGAATTACAATGGTTGCGATGCCGGAGGCAATATCACTCAGCATCATCATCAGCTTGCGATTGGAGCGATCCACCAGAGCCCCGGCAAATGGGGAAGCGATAAGCATCGGCGCAACGAAGAAGAATCCGACCAGAGCCAGGGCGGTGGCTGCATTGGTTTTTTGGTATGCCCAGATGGTCATGGCAAAGCCGGTCATGCTGGTACCCAACAACGAGATGATCTGACCGACCGTTACGATGGTAAAACCGAACATCCCGGTGGGGCGTTTTGAGGCTACTGGCTCAGTGGGGGTTCGTGATGTGTTCATCATAGTAAAGGGCAATTATATCTAAAATAAACGCCCGCGGAGCAATTTACCGGGGCGTCACAAATCCTTTACAGAATTATTCTCAGGATGAATCTTTCATCAATTTAAGGGCTTCATCCACCGTCATTTCGCCACGCTCGATACGCTGCAAGATCTCTGATGTGCTGAGCGTCTCAGGAGTACTGGATTGAGTTGCCTGGACAGGCGGGATGGGCGGGATGGGATGGCAATGGGAGGAATGGGATGCATAAAATCATCAGCAGCTGATCCAGTTGTTGAAACAGGATTGGCCGGCATACCCTCAGTCTCAATAGACACCCCACCGGATACACTCTTTAGTCGCACCGCAGTCCCACCGCCTTGCACCTGGGTAACCTTTAACCCATGGCCCATTCTGGTAGCAGAGGCAGGCAGGGAAGAGCGAATACTACCGCTGACGCTATTAAGTTCTACATTACAGCGTGTTTCAGCTGGCACGAGCATTCGAACAGAACCTGATACAGAGCTAAAATGATATGGACCATCTGCGATGGGCGTTTGAAGGAGTAAATTACCGCTGACGGTGGAACCATCCGCAGATGGAAAGTTGGACTCAGTCAGGTGCACGCCGCCTGAAACTGTATTCAAATCCAGTACACCAACCAATTGTGAGCCCGTGATATCTCCACTCACCGCACCGATCTTAAGTGGACCGGATAGCTTTTTAATGACTACATCTCCGCTAATGGTTTTTAATTTAAACACACCTTCCAGGTCTCCCACTGTGAGGCTGCTGCTGATGCAGGAAGCCTCCAAATGGATACCCTGCGGGACGCGCACGGTATAGTCCACCTTGGGTGGGTAAGACAGGAAACCGAATAAGGCCTCATTAGAGCGGGTTTCAACCCGTACGCTACCATCTGCATCCTGGGTCATTTCAACCTTATTCCGTTCATTGTCAAAACTACCATGCTTAACCGCCTTAACCTCAATCGCATTTGGCTCACCGGGCTGAATAGTCACTGAGCCGCGGATATTTGAAATGATCAATCGAGCTGGAGCAGTTACCTGGAATGTTTTTTCAATAGTTTCGTCAGACATAACAACCTCCCGATATTGTTCCTATTGGAAAATCACAAATTAAGATTTAATCAATAAATACTTCAACATGCTCGCCATCTTCTTCATCAACCACATCCACGATCTTTCCTTCCATCTGTCCAGATCGAATGGCGTCAGCGATTTGTCCAAAATTAACATCCGGCGCATACTGGCTGGCAATGCTCATCCCGGCGTCTACAAGGCCCAGGGGTAGGTTAACATTGACCTTAGCTTTGCCGGTGAGCATGTCGGTGACACGCACACGCAGCATGCCTTTACCAGTGCGACCAGATGAAATAACCACACGTGGGTCTTTTCGGCTCTCGCGCAGGGCTGCCAGCAGTTTAGCGCCTTCCTCAGCGGTTATCTTGCCTTCTTGAATCATGCGTAATATTCGCATTCGTTCTTCTGTTGTTGCCATAGTGACCTCCTAATAAGTTCTAGCGTGCTGGGTGTTTGTTTATTACCTTGTTAAAAATAATTGCTTTTATCCGATAAATACTTCGACTCTTTCACCAGAGTCACCTTCGTCCACTTTGACGTAGAAAGGCTGGTCGGGCGAAATTTTATCCAAGGCCAGGATCACTTCATCCAGATTGGCCTTATCCATATTGGGAATATGGGGTTTAAAAATACGCAGTACCCAGGCAACAAAGCGGACGGGAATGGGCATGCTGATGGCGATCGTTTGAGGTCTCTCACCCGGTTCCTGATGCACCCTGACATGCAGCCAGCGCATTGACCGGCTGGCGGCACCAAGGCTGAGAATAATCACTCCAAGCAGCAAGGGGAACCACAGGCAGGCAAACCAAAAACCAAAACCACTGCGCTGATAAGCCAGGAACATGAGCAGACCACTGACCACAGTGATCACAATCCCAACGGTTAGTGGGATCCACCACCAGCGGCGCCACTTCCTGGTCTCCGCATCAAATTCAGACGCAACAGCAGATGATTTACTTTCAGGTGCGGGTTCTTCAACGACGACTTCCGGGGCATAAGTGGATTTTGCTGGCGATGAGGTCGCGTAGCTTAATTGTGGACTGGCAGTTTCTTCAAGCTTTCCCTGATCTTCAGGGTCCCCCTGAAGAGAATTAAGCAGCCTGACACCTTCAGAAGCGCTGATGACACCTTTCTCAATCATTTCCAGGATTTGTAGACGTTCAGATTCGTTGGTCATATTTGTAAATCACCTTTCACCCAGGTTGGCAGGAACCTACAATTCTTTGCCTTCCAATGCCGAAAGCAGCTCTTCTGCCTGCTCCATGGTTATCTTCTTCTGTTCCAGCATGCGCAGGATCACCAGACGTTCCTCTTCGCTAACCGGCTCACCTGTGGGGGTGGGAGGTTTCGGGGCGTTGGGAAATGTAAGAATTCCCATGCCGAAGGGATGATGCCCATGGCGTGCGGCGCGATCTCGAGCTTGCATTCTCTGCTCCATTTTTCGCTGAGCAGCTGACAGTTTTTGCTCCATTCGCTCCTGTGCCCGGCGGACGCGTTCTTGAGCCCTCTCGGATGCCGCGCTGGCTGGCTTCACGGGCGCGGTCCTCAATCCGGCGGGCTTGGTCCTGGGTCAGTTTTGCGGTACTTAATCGCATTGTAAGATTGGAAAGTTGCATATTCAGCTGGTCTTCGATCATGCGCATTTGGGAATCGACCTGCTGGGTTATCTGCTGGCTGACTGCATCCGCCATACCTTCAACTTCGCTACCAATATCGAAATCAAAATCTTCCGTACCCCAATCATGGGCATGCGTATCCAGGATGACATTTCCGTCTGCAGAGAGGGTGACTTTCGCATCACCTTCTCCTAGTGTGAGGGCATACGGTGACTGAACAGGTGCTGAGGCGTGAATACCGGGTAAATCGACCATCACTTGAGATGCTTTTGGCACGCTGATTTCTGCGCTGGTTTCTTCAGCCAAACGGCAGAACAGGTTGCCTTTGCTGGTAAATTCATACATATGGCCAGGGGTGGGGTCCAATCGCAGGGTAATATTTCCGTCTGCAGAGGCACTGGCACTACCTCCAACATCACTGATGTTCAAATTGCCGGATACTTTTCCCGTAACCGTGAAATCCCCCTGTACGCCACGTAATGACACCTCACCATTGACCTGGTTGATGATGAGATCACCATCCACATTTTTTGCAGACAAGTCACCATTCACCGTTCCAATATTTATCCTGCCCACACTGCGCAGGACGAGATCGCCATTCACAAGATCTATTGCCAGATTGCCATCCAGACCTTTGATGGTGCCATCCCCATGTATGGCTTCAACCTGGATGAATGCATCCCTGGGCACACGCACACTGCAGTTGCCTGAAGAGCGGATCACAACATGGTCATCGCGCGACTCGAGCAAAAGATCATCAGGATTATCCGATTTCGCCATAACCGTGAATTCATCCTGCCCTTTAAGGCGTAAATCTCCACTGATATTGAGCGTAATTTGGGGGGAAGCACTGGTGGTGGCAAATTGCTTGTCCATAATCATTTCTCACTTTCTTGCAGCAAACGCATGGCTTCCTCTGCACTGATCACACCCTGATCCAGGTCTTCAAGAATACGCTGCCGCTCGTTATCACTCAAACCCGTGATGGGCTCTTCGCCGCCTGGCTCGTAGCCCAGCGCCCGTATGACCTCGTGCAGGCGGTTGCGGATGGTGGGATAGGACAGATCAAGCTCAACCTCCATGCGGGTGATTTTACCTTCGCAGCGGATAAACGTCTCAACAAAAGAGAGCTGCTCCTGGGTGAGCTGGGAGAACGGACCGCCGGTAAAGCGGCCTTCAATGGTGGTATCGCAATCCTGGCAGTAAATGCGTGTGACGGTTACTTCCCCGCCACACAGCGGGCATCGGGTGGGTAATGTATTCATTTTCGCTCGTCTCTCAGAATTTTTTCTCGATTGGATTTATTCATAGATCCATGCTCCTTAATTAATCACAGAAATAATCACAACATGATCAGATAATTAGGTACAGAGGCTTGTTCGGTACTCAGTGAAGCTTGGGAGCGGTATTTTAGCTTAATACCGACGCTGATCATCGCGTCACCCAGGAAGGGTAAAACACGGTCGAGCAAGGAAGGTCTGAACTGTACTGGTCTCATTGAAGGATCAATCCGATCGTCATCACGGTTCGTGGTCCTGCTACTCATTCTTATATTTTCAGCAATCATATGTTCAAACATAACAGCCTCCTTTGACAACATCGCGCTGCCTGTTTCTATTAATATTATACATAATAATTGATATTTGTCAATGATTATTTGAATATTTTCATTGAAAATATTGAATATTTGTATATTGTATTTAATTATTTTGGGAATTGGGGTGGATTATTAACGCCCTGGCGTGACTTTTACGCCAGCAGGAGGCGTTTTATTCCCACCTGCCAAGGCCAGGAACACATCTTCAAGCGTGGGTTCAACTTGCTCGATATGCTCGACCTTGATCCCAGCTGCGAGTAAAGCCCTGCGCAAGGCATCCCCAGAACCATCGGTGGGGGTAATGGCACGCAGGTGGTCACCTGTAAGGCCGGCACGCAGGACACATGGGCATCCTTCCAGGGCACTCAGGGCCGGTAAGAGGGGTTGAGCAAATACGTCCCAGGCCAGCCCAGGCAGGGCGTGGCGTTTGAGGGCGGATGGGCTGTCCATGGCAAGTAGTTTTCCATCACGCATGATCCCCACACGACGGCAGTACTCAGCCTCGTCCATATAATGCGTGGTCACCAGGGCGGTCACTCCTTGAGCAACCACGGTGTAGATCAAATCCCAAAAGGCACGCCGGGCCGTCGGGTCGACACCACTGGTTGGCTCATCCAGGAACAGCAAGCGTGGCCGGTGTACGATGGCAGTGCCAAGTGCCAGGCGCTGCTTCCAGCCTGTAGACAAATCGCTTGCCCGGCTCGATTCAAGTGAACGCAGTCCAATCAAATCCAGCACTTCCTTCAGCCGCGATGGATCTCTAACGCCATATACACCGGCGTAAAAAGCCAGGTTCTCTCCCACCGTCAGGTCATGATATAAAGCAAACTTTTGAGACATATAGCCAACGCGTTCACGCACCTGCTCGGATTGGCGCACGATATCGTAACCCAAGACGGCAGCTTCACCCTCGCTCGGTCGCAACAATCCCAAAAGCATGCGGATGGTGGTAGTTTTGCCTGAGCCGTTCGGGCCGAGATAACCCACCACCTCACCGGCATTCACACTGAAGGAGATGTGGTCGACGGCAGTGAAGCTGTCAAAACGCTTGGTGAGATCATGGGCTCGTATAACTTCGTCAGGCATGACTCAGCTCCCCTCTTGAAGCGTGGGTTTATCAGGTTGGTTCTCCAATAGGTTGATGAAAACATCCTCCAGCTGAGGTGTAATGGAACGCAACAGGCTGAGTTTGCCTCCCTGGGCAGGGATCATCGTTTGCAGGTGCTCCATCACGACTGGCGCAGACCCTGGCCGAACGCGCAGATGCAAGCGGTCGCCAAACATTTGCGCATCTTCAACATTAGCGTCCTTACGCGCCAGGTCTCGCAACAGGGGAAGTGGGTCTCCATGCACTTCGAGGATGCGTCCATTTAACAGCGCACGCAGCTCGTCGGGTTTGCCTTCAAGCAGGATTTTCCCCAGGCGCATGAAACCCACCCTTGCACAACGCCCTGCCTCGTCCATGTAAGGAGTGCTAACCAAAACTGCCACGCCTTCCTCCGCAACCAGGCGGATGATTAGCTGCCAGAAATCCTGGCGAGTGACTGGATCAACCCCGGTGGTGGGCTCGTCCAACAGCAGCACCGTGGGTGAGTGCACCAGCGCGACTGCCAGACCGAGCTTCTGACGCATCCCACCTGAGAGCTGCCCGGCGTGCCGGTTGATAAAGTCTTTCAAGCCGACGAATTCCAGGATTTGCAGGCAGCGCGGCTGCCAGGAGCCTTCGGAAAGTCCCCGCACCTCGGCGAAGAAGCGCAGGTTCTCTAAAACAGTCAAGTCCTCATACATGGAGAAGCGTTGTGGCAGGTACCCAAGCCGGGCGCGAGCCTGGTCAGTCTGCTTCAGCATGTCCACACCAGCGATCTGGACGACTGCCTCGGGAATGTTTTTATGCTTGTTCAGGCTTCAAGGCACCGCATAACAGGCGCATACTGGTGGTCTTCCCTGCTCCATCAGGTCCGATCAGCCCATAAATCTCACCCGCCTCAACCCGCAGGTTGATGTCATCCACTGCATGGGTGCTGCCAAACGACTTGGAGAGGTGAGAAACCAGGATGTGTGACATCTTTTTGTCTTATACACAAAGGATGATCATTGAAGACCGAAGGTAACATCCGCCGGCATGCCTGGTTTTAGCAACCCAGAGGGGTCATCCACAGAAAGCTCGACAGCAAAGACGGTGGTTTGGCGCCCCTCAGCCGTCTGTACGTTGCGAGGGGTAAATTCTGCCTGGTCGGCGATACGCATGACCGTGGCGTAGAATACCTGGCTGGGGAAGGAATCCACGCTAACCGAGGCTTTATCACCCAATTTGACCTCCCCGTAGCGATTCTCAGGGATATACACAGTGATGGTCAGATGGTTCAGCTGCCCCAACATTAGAGCTGTGGCGCCTGATACCACCACCTCACCCGGCTCGATATTGCGCGCCAAGATCACGCCATCCGCTGGCGCGGTGATAACCAATTTTCCCAGCTGGACATGGATCAGGTCAAGCGCAGATTGAGCCTGGTCAATTGTCTTTTGTGCCTGCGTGACTTTTGATTCAGCGGCGCTAACGTTAGCCTTTGACTGTGCAACTAAATTCGCTGCCACCTTGACGGTGAATGAATCCTCGCCAATGAGGAGTTCATTGTAGCGATCCACAGCAATATCATACCGTTCCTGGGCAACTGCCAGATGGGCGCGGGCTTCTAAAATATCGCTGGCTTCCTGCGTGGTTAGCAGCTCGTCATAAGCCTGCTGAGCAGCATCCAGTTCTACCTTCGAGGTGTCATACACCTGTTGGGCAACATCCCGTAAAGAGCTGTTATTCTGTGTTTGAGCCCGGTTGAGAACATCCGAGGCGTCCAGGAAAGCCACCCGGGCATTTGCCAGGCGAGTTTCCACGTTGGTCAGATTCGCGTACGTGGCACTTGTCGCCAGAGTGTTGAAATCCGTTTTAGCGGTCGTCAGGGCATCACTGGCCGCGCTGACCTCCTCCTGCGTGGCGGTGATCTCTTCAGCGTGGGTGAAATACCAGGCAGGTTGGTTAAAATCAGATGGCTCAGTCTGGCTCCAGGCGATACTGCGGGCAGGTTGCGCCTGCAGGCGCGCTACAGCCAATGCCTGGTCATATTGGGCTTGCGTGGTGGTAACCCCAGCCTGCGCGGCTGCCATGGCAGTCTTGGCGGCATCCAAGCCCGCCTGGGCAACTGCCAGATTGGTTTTAGCTTGATTTAATTGCGCAGTCAATAATGTATCGTCAAGGTTAAACAGGATATCACCAGCTTTAACCGAGCCACCCTCGATTACTGTAACATCCACCACCCTTCCGGTCACCTCGGAGGAAATGGCGACCTGGGTAGTCTCAACCGTACCAGACCCGGTCAGCGCCCTGGAGGTCGCCGCAGGCTTTTGAGTTGTCACATACCAGTAGGCGACCACTGCGACTGCCAGGATCAAAAAGATGATTAGAATAATACGTGCGATTTTCATGGATTCCTCCTTAAACTCAAATCATTAATCGAGGCGCTTGCGAAAACGTAAAGCTGCCAGGGTCATGATGACAATCCCGAAGATTGCCAGGGCGATTAAATCGACCGTATAGGCTGATATACCGACACCTTTCAACATCAGCGAGCGGATAATCACCAGGTAATAACGCAGTGGGAAGAGATATGAAATCCACTGCAGCACTTTTGGCATCGCCTCCAGTGGGAAGAAGAAACCCGCCAGGAAAATACTGGGCAGCAACATCATCCACACCGTCAACATGGCTTCCTGCTGGGTATTGGCGATTGTGGAAGCCAACAGACCAATCCCCAGGCTGGAAAGCAAGAACAAGAGTGAAGCACCCCCAATCAGCCACAGGCTACCCCGGATGGGCACCCCAAACCAATAATGACCGATCGCCAATACCTCAAAGGTATTCAGAAGCGCCAGAATGACATAAGGCAGTAATTTTCCAACCACCAATTCCCACGGCCGAATGGGGGTCACGATCAGCTGCTCGATCGTGCCACGTTCACGCTCACGGACGATGGCACTGGCAGTGAGGATGGAGGTAAGTGCAAACAGGATCATGCCAATCACACCAGGGATCATGAAATGGGCACTGATCAGGTCGGGGTTGTACCACACGTTCGTGCTCACCTGTACCGGGGATTGGATGGCGGAGGCCTGTCCACGTTGCAATAATCGAGTTTCCAATATCTGCGTGGAGTGAGCCTGACCGATCAATTGAGCTGCCGACAGGGCCGTGGAGGCTACGGTTGGATCGGAGCCATCCAGGACGAACATCACGTGACCCGACTGGCCAGCCTGGATCTGATCAGTGTAGTTGGGCGGGATGATCAAGCCAGCCCGGGCCTGACCCGCATCAATCAGGTCTCTCAGGTCGGCTTCTGAGCTGGCTGCATAGGTGATAGTGAAGTAATCGGCAGCGCGGTAGGCATCCAGCAAAGCACGCGCTTCGGAGCCATGATCCTGGTCATAGACTGCCAGGGGCACGTTGCGGACATCGTTGGTGGCAGCGTACCCGAGCAGGAAAAGCTGCATGATCGGGATGATCAGCACCAGGATCAGGGTGCGCCGGTCACGCCGGATCTGGATGAATTCTTTACGGATCAGCGAAAGCAGGCGGGAGTTAAACATGGGTTTACCTATTAATATCAGCCAAATGCGCTTTATTTTGATTCTGAAGCCAGGATGCCATGCAAGTATATATCTACAAAATACTGCTGGGCGTACTCTCGAAACTCAGGAGGTGCTCCCGGAGCGAGAACAATCTCCGTCAGGTAATATCCAAAAAATAATCCTAAAAATGTCCGTACCACCATGGGCGAGGGGATGGCGCGGATTTGCTCGGGGTAAGAATCAGCAAAATGCTGCATGATCTGCGTGCCTTGCGGGAAAAGGATGGTAAAAAGCTGTTGGGCGTGTTTGCTCTTGAATTCGACCACCTCGATGAACATCAGGTTCATGAAATCCGGTCGCCCTTCAACCACTTGCAGCATGCGCCGGACTGTATCATGTACAAGCTGCTCAAGATTGGCTCCTTGGGCTGAGGCAATCAAGGGTAATACCTCGTGATAAGGGTGGAAGGCTAAAAATACCGCTTCGAAAACTTGTTCCTTGCTGGAGAAGTGATTGTACAGCCCTCCCAGGGCAATATGGGCACCTATGGCAATCTGGCGCATGGAGGTGCCATGATAGCCTTGCTTTATGAACAGATCATGGGCAGTTTGCAGGATATTTGAGCGAGTCTGTTCCCCTTTGGATGGGGCTGAGACTATCATACTGATATCCTCACTTAATATAAACGAACGTTCGTTCATATTTTACACAAATAGCCCTGGCTGTGTCAAGTGGTTAACTTAGGTTCGGACGAGAGTTAGGACATTACCTTTCAAGAGTAATATTGTAAGGCCTTAGCATAGTTAAATCGTTAAGAAGCAGATCGCCACGCCACAAGAAAATCACTTGTGGCTTCCCACTGAAAGCAGGTGGGATTCCACGATGACAGAGATTTTTAATAATTGTCTGATGTTTTGTCAGAAGGTCAAGTTAAATAAAAATCCCACCAGCCTGTGCTCGTGGGAGTAAAAGTTGAAAGTTGGAATTTATTTATCGTCGCCACTGCCCAGCATGGCCACCTGGCGCAGCATACCAAACACCAACAACCCAAGCTTGATGCCTTCACCGGCATTTAAATTAGGTGGCTCAGCCCTCTTTTTGGCACGTTGGATCAACAGGTAGGCTGCTCCCAGCCCGGTCAATGCTCCCACCACTGCCCCAATCACCAGCACCTGCCCGGTCCAGGAAGTGTCTATCTCGACCATTTGATTCTGCTCGATACTCACTATATCTTGTTTAGCCATGGAATGATCCTTTCATGATAGCAATTGTTCTTAAAATGTGACTGTCCTCAGCCTGTTTAGCAGCTCTATTCTTGATTCGCTCTGCTTCCAAGTTTGCTCGCCCGGCGAGCAGCCGCCCAGAGGCTGTGGATGCGTAAGATTGGCTCGGCCAGCAGGTTGGTGAGCTGACCGATTTTACCTTTGCCCTGCTCAAAGTACAACTGGATGATGAGGGCATAACGTGGGATCACTTTCAATACTTGACTGATGGCAATCACTAACCCAACCGTGATGGCCAGTATGATCAGCGCAATGAATAAGGATGGTAGGATTATCCAGATCAATGAAACGTCCGCCCACCTGCTTACATCCGTTGCGGGCTGGGTGGCTGAAAAGATAATGGCAACCACCACGGCTAACATCAACAGGACAGCGAGTACCAGGGGGACGGTGATCTGCCAGAAGACTTCCCGCTTGTGTGCCGCATGGGTCTTGGGGTTACGTTCGGGGGTAGGCAGCCTTCTCGAGGGTTCCATCGTGTGCTTATTGTAGCATATTTAATATGTCTATTTACGTTGTGCGTTGGCGCACAACCTCAAATAACAGGATGCTGGCAGCAACCGCGGCATTGAGGCTCTCGCTGCCCCCGGGCATAGGGATGTGCACCATCTCGTCAGCCAGGGATCGCGCTTCACTTCCCGCCCCAGCTGCTTCACCACCCACGATGAGCGCCAGGGGAATGCGAAAATCAGCTTGTGTGTAAGACATTCCTGCAGCTGAATCAGCCAGGTAAGCCTGCATTTTTCCAGAGGCTTGTTTCAGGGCTTGCCGGATGTCTTGCCAGCTCAGGTTATGAATGGGGAGACGGAAATGTGCCCCCATCCCCGCGCGCAGCACCTTGGGAGACCAGGCATCCACGCACCCAGGTGCCAGCATTACCGCCTGAACTCCAGCAGCCGCAGCCGTGCGTAAGACCGTCCCCAGGTTGCCCGGGTCGCGCACCGCGTCCAGAACGAGCAAGAAGTCAGGCGTCTTTGGGGGTGGCAGGGTTTTTTGACTAAGTACGACCAACAAACCCTGCGGCGTCTCCGTCTCACTGATAGCCTTCATCACTGTTTCACTGATTTGCTCAACCGCGGCACCGCTTGCAGAATACCCATCCACCACAGCCTGGCCGCGCCGATCCAATGTTTCAGTAAATAACACCAGCTGCGCCTTCCACTCCCCGTGCAAGGCCTCTTCTGCCAGGCGCACCCCCTCCAGGACGAAGGCTTGCTGCACATGGCGTTCCTTTGCATGCGCCAGCAGCTTGCGCACTGATTGGATTCTGGGGTTATGCACCGAGGTGATCATTTTGATGGTCTGATTCATAGCGTGTCCCACATGGTCAATATTATTTTACCTCACCCGCCGTATTATAGAAAAAAATATTAACCACAAAGGAAAAGAAAGGACGCAAAGGCACACAATGTTTGATATATTTTTTTAAATTTTCTTAGTGTCCTTCGTGACCATTGTGTTTTTTTCCCACCCTGCATCAAATCAGAAATAAAGAACCCGTCTTCGGAGTGAAAACGGGTTCCAGGGAGTTTTGTGTGAATGCTGAGTGTGTGTTATCCGGCTTTTGCCTGCGTGGCAACCGCAGCAAAGGCCTGTGGATCTCGCACTGCCAGGTCTGCCAGCATTTTGCGATTAATGGCGATCTTGGCGGTCTTCATGCCGTGGATCATGCGGCTGTAGGAAAGGCCGTTTAGCCGTGCAGCGGCGTTGATTCGGGCGATCCAAAGGTGGCGCAAATCGCGTTTGCGTTGGCGCCGGTCACGATAGGAATACCATAATGACTTGAGCATGGCCTCATTGGCACGTCTGAATAGACGGTGGCGTGTGCCAAATTGACCTGCCATCATTTTGAGGATTTTCTTGTGGTGATGGTGACGATACGGACCAGTTTTTACACGAGCCATAATTTTCTCTCCTGCGAACCCCTGGGCGCCGGTAGCTTGAGGCTACCTGTTTCGTGCACCCAACGGCCGCACATAAAGGGTGGATAGGATGGGCATGCGACCCGTTGAGTCGCCCCTACTTGGCTTTATTCAGGTAGGGTGCCAGGCGATGGACGCGCTGAATAATGCCGCGTCCTTTGACCGGGATCATTTCCGAGAGCAGCAACTTGACGCGCTTGGAGGTGCGACGGCGCAGGTGGCTCTTGCCACCCTTGGTGCGCACAACCACGCCCGTCCCGGTGACTCGGAAACGTTTCGAGGTCGCCTTATGGGTTTTTAGTTTGTATTTTCCAACTGTTTGCTTGCGAGGCACGGTTAATACTCCTTTTCACACAAAACCCCGTCAGGAGGGCAAAGCCGCAAGCCTGTGCGGCTTGCATATGCCCACGGGGTAATTTTATGGTTTAGATCAGGCTTTCTTCTTCATCGTCTTGGCAGGAGCCAACACCATCACCACACTACGCCCTTCCATGATGGGGGCTTGTTCGATGGTGGAAAGGTCAGCCAGCTCTTCGGCAACTTTCTTCAGGTCATTCAGCGCCAGGTCAACATAGTCTATCTCACGACCTCGGAAACGGATACGCACCCGCACTTTATTGCCTTCGGTCAGCCAACCACGGGCATCCTTGATCTTGAAACCCTGATGATAAATGTTGGTTTTTGGCCGGAAGCGGATTTCTTTTACTTCGATCTTGGTCTGCGCTTTGCGAGCGTCGCGTTCCTTCTTGGTCTTTTCGTAGAGGAATTTCCCGAAGTCCATGATCCTACAAACGGGTGGGTCGGAATTAGGGGCTACCTCCACTAAGTCCAGGTCGGCTTCATTTGCCAGGCGGATGGCCTCCTGGATGGAGACTACACCCACGTTCTCGTTATTGGCGCCGATCAAACGGACTTCTTTGACTCGAATAGCCTCGTTGATTCTATATTGGATCGCGCTGATATGTTACTCCTTTCAAGATAGACACTTAATATCGCGAGATGCCGCAATTTGGCATCTCGCGTGCCCGATGATACCATGAGTTGCGCGTTATCGTCAACATTTTGGAAGAAATAGGCTCATCGTAATCCGGTATTCGTCAATCAGGCACCTAGGAATTCCTCCTGATGGCATAAATCGCAGAGATGTATAAGACGAATTAGAAGGGGTCGCCACTACCAAGGAACCAGCGTCTACTCCCTACCGCCTCTTCCATCACGAATATTTATGGGAACGGGGAGGAGAAAAACAGAGACGCCCCGGCGGGGCGTCTCTACACAACGATTTACAATTCCGGCGAGCGGTGGTCGATGCGATCTTTCACCAGATGGATGAATTCATCCACCGGCATGCCGTCCTGGCGCGAGCCATCGCGCTTGCGGAGCGAGACCGTGCCTTCAGACATCTCACGCTCGCCCACCACCAGCATATAAGGCACCTTGAACAGCTGAGCCTGGCGGATTTTAGCATTCATACGATCGTTGCTCAAGTCAGCTTCAGCACGCATGCCATTTTCTTTCATCTGGCTCACCAGTTGCAAGGCGTAATCATTATGGGCATCGGTGATGGGGATCACCCTCACCTGGTCGGGCGAGAGCCAGACCGGGAAGTTACCGGCATAGTGCTCAAGCAGGAAACCGATCATGCGCTCGTGGGTGCTCAAAGGGGCGCGGTGGATGCACAAGGGCGTCTCTTCCTGCCCATCGCGGTTGATGAAGGTCAGGTTAAAGCTCCCAGGCTGGGCAAAATCGACTTGATTGGTGGCCAGGGTGAATTCCTTGCCGATGACTGACCAGATCTGCACGTCGATCTTTGGCCCATAGAAGGCAGCCTCATCCGACACTTCTTCGTAGGGAACCTTGCCGTTATCCATCGCCCGGCGCACCATCTCTTCCGTCTTCAGCCACAGGCGCTCGTTATCCACGTACTTCTTGCCCAGACCACTCTTATGGTGGGTGCTCAGGCGCATCATGTACTTGTCGATCCCAAAGATCTCGAAGTACTGGTGGTACAGGTCGATCACACCCATGAACTCCTGCTCGAACTGGTCTTCGGCGCAGTACATGTGAGCATCGTTCATCTGCATCGATCGTACACGCATCAGGCCGAACAGTTCACCGCTCTTCTCGTAGCGGTAGCAGGACCCATACTCCGCCAGGCGCACCGGCATATCGCGGTAGGAGTGTGGCTTCGAGCCGAAGATCTTGTGGTGCATGGGGCAGTTCATCGGCTTGACGTAGTACTTGACTCCCTCCAGCTCCATGGGCGGGTACATGCTCTCGGCGTAATAGGGCAGGTGACCCGAGTGCAGGAACAAGTCTTCCTTGGCAACATGTGGCGTGCGTACGCGCTGGTAGCCAGCCTTGTCTTCCATATACTTGGCGAGTTTCTCCAGCTCGTCGATGATGACGCCGCCGCGCGGCAGCCATAAAGGCAGCCCGGGACCCACTTCCTCGTCGAAGGTGAAGATCTCCAGCTCCTTGCCCAGCTTGCGGTGGTCGCGCTTCTTGGCTTCCTCGAGCAGCCACAGGTACTCCTCCAGCTCCTTGGAGGTCTTCCAGGCGGTGCCGTAGATGCGCTGCAGCATGGGGTTGTGTTCATCGCCGCGCCAGTAAGCCCCGGAGGAGCTCAAGAGCTTGACGGCGGAGGGGTTGATCTGACCGGTGTTATCAACGTGCGGGCCGCGGCACAGGTCGGTGAAAGTATCGGAAGTGTAGATGGAGATATCCGGCTTTCCATCCAGCTCGTTGCCATATTCGTCATGCCCGCCTTGTTCGAGCCCGGCGATAAGCTCCAATTTGTAGGGCTGGTCCTTGAAGATCTGGCGCGCTTCGTCAGCCGATACCACCTGACGCACGAATTTGTGGTGTCCGGCGATGATCTGGCGCATGCGCTTCTCGATTTTCTCCAGGTCTTCGGGGGTCAGCGGGCGCGGCAGGTCAAAGTCATAGTAGAAGCCGTTCTCGATGGGGGGTCCGATGGTGTACTTGGCCTCCGGGAACATCTCGATCACCGCTTCGGCCATCACGTGGGCTGCCGAGTGTCGGATACGGTAAAGCTCTGAATCTTCGTAGCGTTCTTTCTTTTCTTCTGCCATTCTTACCTCCTTGTCGTTCATTCTGTCATTGCGGTATCCGCCCTGTACGTGGGTAGATACACCAATGACCTTTTGTAAATTAAACAAAAAACTCCCGCCCGACTGGGGCGAGAGATATCTCACGCGGTTCCACCCAGATTTATGTCCGGTTTCCCAGATATATCTCTTTAGACCGATAACGGAGTCAGCCGTTCACCTTATTTGTCGGGCATGTCAAAGACACGCCCCTACGTTCAGGGTCACGCTCGCGGGTGGTTTTCGCTGGTTTTTCCGAAGGAGACTTTCAGCCCATGGTCTCCCATCTCTAGCAGACGATTACCAGCTACTCGTCCCGGTCAACGCGGTATTTTAATTGTGCAAATTATACTACCATTTACCCGTAGGACAAGATGGCGCAGAATAGTCTTCAACAACGGAATGCCACCAGCATGCCATCCCGGATAGGGATCAGCGATGAAACCCAATCGGGACTGGTGGTCAAAATCCGGGTGAGCTCACGCACGCCCTCGGTGCTCGCTTCTTTGTCATTTACATCCAGCACCTGCCCGTGCCACAGCAGGTTGTCCACGATCAGCACACCGCCTGGGCGCAGCTTTTCATGGATCATCGCCAGGCTTTCCGGGTAGCATTCCTTGTCGATGTCGTTGAAAATGAGGTCAAATGGACCCGGTATTTGAGATAAGGTTTCGATGGCCTCAGCCACGTGGTACTCAATGAAGCTGGCGTACCCGAGGGCTGCCAGGTGATGGTGGGCTTCCCTGGATAGTTCCTCGTCCCAGACCACATGATGTACCTTACCGCCCCCGTTCTCCATGACTGCCCGGGCAAACCAGGCGGTCGAGTAACCGTATCCCGATCCCATCTCGAAGACCGAACGCGCCCCAATCATGCGCGCCACCTGGTAACACAGGTGACCACACACCGGGCCGATGATGGGAAAGTCCATCTTCCTGGCATATTCTTCCATAGCAAGCATCTCTGCTGGGCGCTCGGGGACGAGCCCCTCCAAATACGTGTTAATTTGGTAAAAATCACTAAGATCACTCATAATCTCCCTCTTTTCCGGACCAAACCTATCCAATTATACCCAACATTGGCAGCATTTACAGGAGAGAAGTCTGCCGCGCAGCATAAAATCCCCTTCCCAAAGCTGGCATCCCATGTTAAACTTTATGCGCTTCGACCCATCCCGGCGCTCTCGCACGAGGGCGTCTTTTTGTGTAGGAAAAATAGATGTACATCCTTCTCACCGGTTCCGTAGCATACGATTATCTGATGACCTTCCCGGGCTATTTCAGGGACCACATCCTGCCCGACAAGCTGGATTCGATCTCATTGTCCTTCCTGGTTGATTCGTTCAGGAAACAGCGGGGTGGTATCGCACCCAACATCGCATACACCCTGACATTGCTGGGCGAGCAACCGCATATCATGGCGACCGTGGGCGAGGATTTTGAGGAATACCGCATCTGGCTGGAAGACAGGGGCATCGATACTTCGATGATGAAGGTCATCCCGGGCTCGGTCACGGCTTCCTTCTTTTGCAATACCGACCGCTCGAATAACCAGATCGCAAGTTTTTACCCGGGGGCGATGGGATGTTCCTCAGAGCTATCCTTCAAGGAATTGCAGGGCGAGAAACCCGACCTGGTGGTCATCTCACCCAGTGACCCCGAGGCGATGAAAAAACACGTGGTCGAGTGCCGCGAGCTGGGCATCCCATACCTGTATGACCCCAGTCAGCAAATCGTTCGCCTGAACGCCGACGAGCTGCGTTTTGGCATTGAAGGCGCGCTGGCGCTTTTCGTTAACGATTACGAGTTTGGTCTGGTGCAGAAAACAACCGGTATGCATGCCGGGGATATGCTCAATTTTCTACAATTCATGGTGGTCACGGGTGGAAGCAAAGGATCTACCGTATATTCCAGAGAAAAGGAATATGCCATCCCGGTGGTACCGCCTGAACAGATCATCGACCCCACCGGAGTGGGGGATGCCTATCGCGGGGGTTTTTTGACCGGTTACAGTCACAATTTAGATCTGGAAATTTGCGGGCAGATGGGCACGCTGGCAGCCACATATTGCCTGGAATGCGAAGGTACTCAAGGACAGTGTTACACTCCAGCGGAGTTCGTTGCCCGCTTCAGGCTGCATTTTACTGACCATGGCCAGCTGGACAGGCTGCTTAACAAATAACATGAACTTATTATGATCAAAGAAATAGGAGATACCAATGGAAAATTATGACATTAAAGACCCGAAATTAGCCGAAGGTGGACGCAGGCGGATCGATTGGGCAGAACGCGAGATGCCCGTCCTGCGCCTGATCCGCGAACGCTTTGCCAAAGAACGCCCATTGAAGGGTGTACGCATGTCGGCTTGTCTGCATGTGACCACTGAGACCGCTAACCTGGCGCAGACCCTCCACCTGGGAGGGGCAGACCTGGTGATCACAGCTTCGAACCCGCTCTCCACCCAGGACGATGTAGCCGCGGCGCTGGTCAACATATACGAAGTACCCACCTTTGCCATCAAGGGCGAGGATAACGTGACCTATTACAAGCACATCAAGGCTGCACTGGATCATGCACCTAACATCACCATGGACGATGGTGCAGACCTGGTGAGCACCATGCACAAGGAACGCCGCGACCTGCTCAAGGACGTGATGGGCGGCACGGAGGAAACGACCACTGGAGTGATCCGTTTGCGCGCCATGGCAGCCGATGGAGCCCTGAAATTCCCGGTCATCGCAGTGAATGATGCCCAGACCAAGCATCTTTTCGATAATCGCTATGGCACTGGTCAATCCACCATCGATGGCATCGTGCGCGCCACCAATGTACTGCTGGCAGGTAAGGTGTTCGTTATTGCCGGGTATGGCTGGTGCGGGCGAGGCCTGGCGAACCGGGCGCGCGGTATGGGCGCCAATGTAGTCGTCACTGAGGTCGACCCGCTGCCGGCACTCGAAGCGGTGATGGATGGTTTCAGGGTGCTCAAGATGAGCGAAGCAGCCAAGATTGGCGATATCTTTGTCACTGTGACGGGTGACCTGAACGTGATCGATAAGCACCATTTCGAGGTGATGAAAGATGGCGCTCTCGTAGCCAACTCGGGGCACTTTAATGTGGAGATCAACATTCCCGCGCTCGAAAAAATGAGCAAGGAAAAACGCCTGGTACGACCCTTCGTGGACCAGTATGTCATGGAAGACGACCGCCGGATCAACCTGCTGGGTGAAGGTCGCCTGATCAACCTGGCAGCAGCTGAAGGTCACCCTGCTAGCGTGATGGACATGTCATTTGCCAACCAGGCATTAAGCGTGGAATACATGGTCAAAAATGCCGACAAGCTGGAAAATAAAGTTTACAGCGTACCAGGTGATATCGACCGCGAAATTGCACGCCTCAAGCTGAACGCCATGGGTATAAAAATTGATAAACTGACCCCGGCACAGGAAAAATACTTAAATTCATGGGAAGAAGGCACATAGTCTCTAATGGACTTGACCCAATGAGGCTAGCTCCCCAAATGAATAAGGTAACCCTGTGAAAGTGGAACCGGTCACATTGATGGGCAGGATCGTCAGGCTCGAACCGCTCTCCGAAATTCACGTCCCGGAACTCGCCAAAGTGGGACTGGAAGAGAAGATCTGGCGCTACATGCGTTACGGGAAAATGGAAAGCGTTGAGCATATGTCAGCCTGGGTGCATGAGCTGCTCGACCTGCAATCACAAGGTACTGATCTACCTTTCACCGTCATTCACAGGGCTTCTGGAGCTGCCATCGGTTGCACGCGTTACCTGAACATTGACACACGCGACCGCTCGCTTGAGATCGGAGGAACATGGTATGGATTGGACTACCAGGGAACCCTGGTCAACACGGAGTGCAAGTACCTGCTGCTCAAGCATGCCTTTGAGGATCTGGGGTGCATCCGGGTGTGGTTTAAAACCGATCTGCGCAACCTGCGCTCGCAGCATGCCCTGGAAAAATTAGGCGTGGTTAAAGAGGGGGTGCTGCGCAATCATATGATCCTGCCGGATGGCACCATCCGGGATTCGGTGGTATACAGCCTGCTCCCGCAGGAGTGGACGCAAGTGAAAACGAAATTGGAAACCAGGCTGGTATCCAATTCTTCCTCACGGGGTTAACCATCACATTGAAGATCCCGCATTTGTGCTTTACTATGCAGAATCCATGTGTACATGCTACAATTCCAACCGCAATTATTCAAAGACATGAAAGTGGTATTCCACTATTTTTAAATCGATAAGAGAACAACAGTATATGAGTGATAAAAAATTACGCATCGTCCCACTAGGGGGGCTGGGTGAAGTGGGCAAGAACATGATGGCGGTTGAATATGGCGAGGACATCCTCGTTATAGACGCCGGGTTGATGTTCCCCGAAAACGACATGCTGGGGATTGACTACATCATCCCCGATTTTCAATACCTGCTGGACAAGCGCCAATCTGTGACTGGCATCATCATCACCCACGGACATGAAGACCATACCGGTGCTATCCACCATTTGTTGGAGCAGGTTAAAGCGCCGATCTATGCCACGCCACTCACACGCGGCCTGGTGGAGGGTAAGTTATCGCGCGGCGGGTTACTCAGCCAAGTGACGCTGAATACCGTCAAGGCGGGTGAGATGGCGCAGATCGGCCCATTCAAGGTCGAGTTCTTCCATGTGTGCCATTCCATCCCCGATGGGGTTGGGTTGGGGATCGATACACCGGCAGGCTTGATTATCCACTCGGGTGACTTCAAGTTCGACCACACCCCGGTGGATAGCTGGCCTACAGATTACGCCAAGCTGGGCGAATTCTCGGGTCGGGGCGTGCTGTTGCTCATGTCAGATTCAACCAATGCCGATAAGCGCGGCTGGACACCCTCCGAGCGGGTGATCGAACCGGCATTGGAACATATTTTTCGCACTGCCCAGGGGCGCATTATCGTCGCCACTTTCGCCTCGGTAATCTCGCGTATGCAGCAGGTGGCAAATATCGCCATTAATCACGGGCGTAAACTAACCTTTGTGGGCACCAGCATGACAGAGAATGTGCGCATCTCGCGTAAGCTGGGCTACCTAGACATCCCGGACAACCTGCTGGTGAGCGTGGACCAGGCTTTGAAGATGAAGCCGAATGAAATCGTGTTGATGTGCACCGGCTCGCAGGGAGAACCGTCCTCCATCCTGGGTCGGCTCTCGACCGGCACTAACCGGCAATTCGACTTGCAGCCGGGAGACACAGTGGTATTGTCATCCCATCCGATCCCCGGAAATGAGGAGAGCGTGCACCGAGCGATCAACCGGCTGTTCCGACGCGGGGCGAATGTGATTTATGAAGCCATCGCCCCGGTGCATGTATCAGGGCATGCCAGCCAGGAGGAAGAGAAGCTGCTGATCAACCTGGTGAGGCCCAAACACTTCATCCCCATCCATGGGGAATTACGCCACCTGCACCAACATGCCGGCCTGGCACGTGAGCTGGGCATACCCGCTGAACGCGTGGCTACGATCGAGAATGGGAACTCGGTCGAATTTGATAACGGCGTGATGAAACTGGGTGAACGTGTGCCGGGTGGGTATGTGTTCGTGGATGGCGCCGGGGTGGGAGATATCGGGCCCTCTGTGGTGCGCGAGCGTGAAGCTCTGGCACGCGATGGAATCGTGCTGGTCAACCTGAAGATCAACCGCACCACCGGCCAGCTGATGGACGAGCCGGAAATCATCACCCGCGGCTTTATCATTATTCGCGATGCCGATGAGCTGATGGCTGGAATGGGCAAGCTGATCCGCGAAACCGTACGTCGGGCGAACGGAGAGCTGAAGGAAGACCTGCGCAATACCTTAATGAGCTATATCTATAATGAAACCAAACGCCGGCCAATGATCTTCATCACTACCAGCCGCGAATAATAAAAATAAACAGGTAATCTCCAGGACTGTCGAAAAAATATATCTGCATATATTATCCATTGCCATCAGTAGTGGCGCGACGAGTTCCGGTCTGCGTTTGACCGGAGAGGTGGGGATTTTTTACCATATTAAATAATCCAACCCCTACGCCCTGCTTTTTTAACAGTTCCCCGTTTTTTTCATCAGCCTGCAACTATCGAGGCATAAAGGTCACCACAATCAGGATCCCCGCCAACAGGATCAGGGCAGCCGCTGTGACCCAGGCCAGGATATTGAACACGCGCCCGTTGGCGAACCTGCCCATCAAGCGTTTGTCGTTGATCAGCACCAGCATGGTCACCAGGATCACGGGCAGCAGCACCCCATTAAATGTCTGGCTAATCAGCATGGCCTCGATCAAGGATTTCACGGGTAACAAAATAATTGCCGCCCCCAGGATGATCATGGCGGTATAGATGCCGAAGAAAATGGGGGCATCTTTCAAATCGCGGCTGAGGCTGTTCTCCCAACCAAAGGCCTCACACACGGTATAGGCCGTGGAGAGCGGCAGGATGGCAGCTGAGAATAGAGACGCATTTAACAGACCTAGAGCGAAAAGAGTGGAAGCATATTTGCCTGCCAAAGGTCCGAGTGCCAGGGCAGCATCTTTGGCGGTCGTTATATTCAACCCGCTCTTGAAAATCGTGCCGGCACACGCAATCGTGATGAATGCCGCCACAAAAACCGCAAAAAGAGAACCAATGACCACATCCACGCGTTCGTAGGCATAATCTTTGATCTGGATGCCCTTGTCCACAATCGAGGATTGCTGGTAGAACTGCATCCAGGGGGCGATGGTGGTGCCGATGATGGTCACAAATATGGTCACATAACCAACATCCAGGTGAAAGCTGGGGGTCGCCAGGGCGCGCCCCACTTCCGACCAATCGGGGGCGGCGAGCAATCCTGAAGCCACATATGCCAGGTAGATGGCGCTGGCAACCAGGAAGACACGCTCAACGACTTTATAGCTCCCCTTAACAATCAAAAACCAAACTGCTATGGCTGCAATAGGAACTGAAATGAACTTGCTGACCCCGAAAATTTCCATGCTGGCTGCCACACCTGCGAATTCGGAGACCGTATTAGCCAGATTGACGAATAAGAGTAAAGCCAGGATCAACGTAGTTATCCTGACCCCCATACGCTCGCGGATCAGGTCTGCCAGTCCTTTCCCCGTGACCACCCCCAGGCGGGCGCTCATCTCCTGCACGATGATCAGCGCAACCGCAACCAGCGGCATCATCCACAGCAAGGCGTAACCATAGTGAGCACCAGACACTGAATAAGTGGTGATTCCACCGGCGTCATTATCGACATTGGCGGTGATGATGCCTGGACCGACCACTGCCAGAAGCAAAGCCAGGCGCATGCGGAATGGTTTCAAGCGTTGCCAGAAGTTCATGATTTCACCCTCTAAATATTGGCAGCGATATGCTCCCCGGTGAAATTCCTGGATTATCTTTACATCAGGATCATTGGTAAAAGCGCGGCAGGCGCTTCTTCCAGGCGGTGGGGATGATTTTATCCAGGGCATCATCTGCCGTCACGATCCCGTGGATGCGACTTTGCTCGTCAACAACCGGCACCGCCAGGAGATTGTATTTTGATATCACCTGGGCACAATCTTCCTGACTATCCATCAAATCCACAGTCACCACTCTTTTTTCCATAAAATCGATGACCAGGGCATCTGGTTGAGCCAGGACCAGCAGGCGCAGTGAAAATACACCCAACAAATGCTCATCCTGATCCACCACGTAAATATAGTAAATCGTCTCAGCTTCAGGGGCGGTTTCGCGCAAACGTTGCATCACCTGGGCAGCGCTGAAATTGGCAGGGACGATGAAGTAATCGGTGTTCATGATACCGCCGGCGGTATCTTCAGGAAAAGTCAGCAGCTTGCGTACATCTTCAGCTTCATCATCTTCCATGAGCTCGAGCAGCTCATGCTTGCGGTCTTGAGGCAGCTCAGCCAGCAGGTCAGCGGCTTCATCGGGTGCCATTTCTTCCAAGACGTCTGCCACACGGTCATCCGACATGCGCTCGATCAGGCTGGCTTGAAAATCAGGCTCGACTTCCTCCAAGGTATCGGCCAGGGTTTCGATATCCAGGGTCTCGAGGATTTTGCTACCCTCCTGCCTGGTCAGGTCGCTCAAGATCTCAGCCAGGTCAGCCGGGTGTAAATCAGCCATTTTGGAGGTAGGCACTTTCAAACGCATCGGCTGATCACCAGATAAAAGCTCGATATTATCCCAGGAGATGATCTGGGGCAGCTCAGAGGCGCGCGGGTGTGAAGCCAAACGGTCTGCCAGGCTTTGCAGTCCCAACCGGCGGATCAAACCGACGCCGCTGATATCCACATTGGCGACATAGACATTCCCATTGACGCGGGTAAGCTCCAGGTCGTTGACGCGCACAACCCGCATCCCATCCGTATCAATGATTTGTTTGTCCAGCACGTCGCGCACCAGGTGCAAATCATCCGGTGTGGGGTTATAGGGAGTGATCTCAGTTATTTTCTTTTTTAGAGGGATGGCCAGGGAAATAAGAGCCGCAACTTCCTGCATCGGTATGAAAATCGTGCCTGAGGGCTGCTTGACTTCGATGGCAACTAATTGTGGGTGAGGAACTTCACCATGGCGGATGGCAATCAAATCCTTGAGCTTACCGATTCGTTTTCCATCTGCATCAGCCACGGGGCGGCCGATAAATTCGCTGGCGTATAACATACTTCACCTCCTCTGCGCTATGCAGAAATAGACAAATACAACTGGCAGTATCAGGAGGTGAGGTGGTTAAAAAAATATCCCGGAAGGCCTGGCTCAACTTTCCGCCACTTCCGGGAAGTTAATTACATGTTAACCTTCCCTTTTATGCCTTCCTGATCCCTGCAGGTATAATGACTTTATTAACTGCACACCCTAGTGTGCATCGAGTACTCGGAGGGCGGTCATCTTCATCGGCTATGATAGGTTGCAGCTTGACTCCCATCGAGCAATCATTACCAACTACTACTTCTTGAATTGGATTCATCAAAATTGCCATAATATCTTGGTTTTTCAACAATAGTCCGCGAAGTATAGCACCAGGGTTCAGTCACGACAAGAGGGGAAAATATCAATTATGCAAGCTAAAGTTATCTTAGCAGGAACTTTCTTCCAGGTATTTTCGTCTAAAAGGCAATAAACAAAGTTACATGGAGGTAACAATGCGTACAAAATTATTAATACCCACGTTCTTAATCCTTGCAGCCGTGGTCTTAAGCGCTTGCAGTGGAACTTTCCAATTCGGACAGTCTCAGCAGCGAATGATCAGTGTCACCGGCAATGCCCAGGTGATCCTGTCTCCGGATATAGCCTACATATCCATAGGCGTGCACAGTGAATCGCAGACGGCAAAAGAAGCCGTGGCAAGCAATAATTCCCAAAGCCAGGCCGTTATCGACGCAATCAAGGGCCAGGGTGTAGATGCCAAGGATATCCAAACCACGAACTTCAGCGTCTACCAGCAAACAAAAATCGGTCCTAATGGAGAAAATCAGGGCATCATATTCATGGCCGATAACACCGTCTACGTGACCATGCGCGATCTTACCAAGATCGGAGATATCCTTGATTCATCCATCGCAGCAGGTGCAAACAGTATCTATGGCATTACCTTCGATGTGCAGAACAAGGATGCTGCGCTGGCAACCGGGCGCGACCAGGCAATGACAGATGCCAAAGCTCAGGCTGAAGAGCTTATTAAAGCAGCCGGCGCTACCCTTGGTGATGTGCAATCGATCAACTATTACAGCAGCTCGCCATCCCCGATTTATTATGATAACAAGGCTGTTCCAGCAGCAGTGGGCGGAGGCGGAAGCGTGCCCATCTCAACCGGACAGCTGACCCTGACCGTATCCGTCAGCGTGACTTACGCCATCAAATAAAGCTGATCCACCCGACCTCGGCGGGTGCAAAGATCGCTGAGATCAATCTCGACTATAATACCTCTCGTGAGAGAGGTATTTATTTTTCGTCCGCCTCGCCAGACTGGGATGATCATCCATGGCGTTGCGATTCTGCTCCTGAGTGGATTGGGGGCATTAGGTATCTGGAAGGCATCCTTATCGGAAAGTGGACCCACCTTCCTGCTCTATATATTGGGTGCAATCCTGGCGATTGCTTTCCTGCCTTTCCTCGTCTACCGGGCATATGCGCTGCAACAGGCACGCTATGTTTTGGCGAGTGATGGCATCAAACTATACTGGGGATTACGGCGGGAGGAAATCCCAATCGACTCGGTGAGCTGGGTGGTGTCGGTGACTCAAAACCAGATCCACCTTTCCAAACCATTCTTTCGAATTCCCGGGGCAATCCTTGGGGTACAAACCCAACCGAATGGTATACCTGTGGAGTTCCTGGCGGCAAACGACAAAAATTTGGTGGTGATCGTTACCTCCAGCCGGACGTTTGCCATCTCACCGGCCAATGAGACCGAATTCCTCAATATTTACCGCAGATTGGCGGAATTTGGCTCACTGGCACCCATCCAGTCGGCATCGGTTTACCCAGCCTTCCTGCTAGCCCGCTCCTGGGCTGATCGCCCCGCACGGATCCTGCTGATCACGAGCACAGTCCTGGCATTAGGGCTGATCGCGTTAGTCAGCTTGAGCATACCCAGCCACTCGATGACTGCGCTAAGGCTGAATGCGGATGGGTCTCCAGTTGAGTTTGTACCCGGGATACGCTTACTGCTTCTTCCGTTAATAAACACGTTTTTCTTTATTGCAGATTTGCTCTTGGGGTTATTCTTTTACCGTCGGAAAGATACTCAATCCCTGGGTTACCTGATGTGGGCCAGCTCTGCGTTAACCAGCCTGTTGTTTTCAGGTGCGGTTTACTATATCCTGCGGGTATCCTGATCGTTCTGGGAAAAAGCCTTGAATACTCAGATTATTCAGCTATTGATCGGTTTTTTTCTGGCAATCCTGATCGCCTTCCTGGCATGGCGCACAGGTTCGCTCTCCAAGAGTGGAGCCTGGGGGGCAATGCTGACCGGCGGGCTGATCTTCGGTTTAGGCGGGTTACGCTGGGCAATCCTGCTGTTATTATTTTTTATCTCATCCAGCGCATTAACCCGGGCGTTTAGCCAGCGTAAAGCCAGCCTGGCAGAAAAATTCTCAAAAGGCGGGCAGCGTGATTGGGGACAGGTGATGGCGAATGGAGGCCTGGGAGCGTTGTTGGCGATTGGATACGCAATACCCCCCCACCACGAATGGTTGTGGCTGGCATTTGCTGGCGCCATGGCAGCCGTGAATGCCGATACCTGGTCAACCGAGCTGGGGGTACTCAGCCAGATCTCACCCCGTATGATCACCACCGGAGCAAAAGTTGAGCGAGGCGCATCCGGTGGGGTAACCCTGGCGGGGATACTGGCCTCCTTAGGAGGAGCTGCACTGATTGGCATAGCGGCCGTCCTCACCAGCGAACATGATGGTTGGGTTTCTAGCCTGGCTATCCTTGGCATTATCATCCTGGGAGGGCTGGTTGGTTCATTGTTCGACTCGCTGCTGGGTGCCACCGTGCAGGCCATTTATTGGTGCCCCACATGCAACAAGGAGACGGAAAGGCACCCCATGCACACCTGCGGCAGCCCAACCAGCCAGGTGCGCGGCTTGTCCTGGTTCAACAATGATGTGGTAAATTTAGCGTGTTCTTTGATGGGGGCGATTGTAGCAGCTGGGCTTTACTGGCTGCTGCTTCTATAAAAACTTTCGGCTAGCCACCAATTTGGCTCATCTCGCGATTGAGAGGGATGACACCTTGTGCCAATTGGTGACCCCAGGGTTTTAGCCACAGTCCTTCGAGGATCAGCTTGCGCAGCTCAGCCATGCTTGCCCCACCGCGCAGGGGAGTGAGTAAATCCACTTCCTGTTCACGTAAAAGGCACAGCCGCAGGTGTCCATCGGCGGTCAGGCGGGCACACGTGCAGGAATGGCAGAAGGGTGCGGTTACCGAGGAGATAAAGCCAATATCGCCAAGAGCACCGGGCAGCCTGAATATGCGGGCTTCGCCATCCAAATCACCCCCATTGACTTTTTCCAATGCACCCAGAACAGGCTCGATGTATGCATGCATCTCTGTGGCGGTGATCAATTGGCCCATCTGGAAATCATTATTGCCCCCGAAAGGCATCAACTCGATAAATCGGACCTGCCAGGGATGATCCAGCGTAAGCCGTGCCAGGTCGAGCATATCCTGCTCATTATAGCCACGCACTACCACTGAATTGATCTTGATCGGCGTGAGACCTGCGTCTTCTGCCGCCTGGATACCGCCCCACACATCTTCCAACGAGCCCCAGCGGGTGAGGGTATGGAATTTCTCCGCATCCAGGGTGTCCAAACTGATATTAACCCGTTGCAAACCAGCTTGCTTCAATGGAAGTGCCAGGCGTGGCAGCCGAACCCCATTGGTGGTCATGGTGAGGATGTTCACACCGGGGATATTCGCAATCTGCTGTACCAGGTCAACTATATTAAGGCGGATGGTAGGCTCACCGCCCGTCAGGCGGATCTTATCAAACCCTAGACTGACGAATAAACGCGCCAGGGTCAAGACTTCGTCATCCTGCATCAGCTCGGAAGAAGGGCGGAAGACCATCTCTTCCGGCATGCAGTACAAACAACGCAAATTACAATGGTCTGTCAGGCTGATGCGTAAATATTGAAGTCGTCTACCGTAACGATCAAGTGCCATAATTCATCCCGTAGTCACCAATATGGACAAACATTATAGCATTAAATCCGGGTGCTCCGTGATTGAGCTTCCAGAGCAGCCACAATTTCAGGATGTGTGACCCACTTTCCACCTTGCAGCACCAGCTCGTCCCATGGGAAGATGATCAGCTCGTCGCTCACCAGGGATGTGAGTTGAGGTGCAGGGTTAGCCCATGAATGGCTGACCAGGCTGGCGGTTATCACCTTTGATGCGCCTAATGAACATAGCGCTGGCAGCCACCAGGGCGAGCGTCTCACCGGTATCGGCGATTTCATCCACCACCGCCACAATCTTCCCTTCCACTTCCTGCGGGACAGCCACCTTCCAGACAGGCTGATCATAGACCACCTTATCATCCAGCCGGCGGGTGAGACGGATGGGAAAGAATTCACAGCGCAGGCTGCAAGCCACAGCTGTGGCTGGGAATAAGCCTGCCCGGGCAATGCCCAGGATGACTTGGGGTTGATGTGGCTCCAGTAATTCGGCTAAATTCCGTGCCAGCGAGGCGAAATCCTCCCAGCTGATTTTCCTAACCCCAACCCGATGGGCGTAAGCATAGCTCTTCATAACAGTTTTTTGATGTGTGCGATGTGGTCGTACTCATGCCAGACCGCCCGCCGCAGCAGCTTCCGCGGACTCCAAAATTCTCCGCTCACGCCTACCACCTGCTTGGAACCAGCCAACCCAGGTAGAACCTCCACTAGATTGATACGCACTTTCTCCAGGCGCTGGAAAGGATCCTCGGGCACCTCCTGCCGTGGGAATGCCAGACCAAACCGGTCCTGGTACCACCACTCGGCACCTCCGATGTGCTTAATTATGCCAGCGATGCTCCATCGTTCACTGGGGTAAGTTTGCTCCAGGATATCCGCTCCCAGGTTACGTACGGTTTGCAATAATTCTTCACGCCCCCAGCTAAGCAAGAGCAGCCCGTGTCGGATATCTTCTGCATTCAATGGGATCCAATCATGGCGGAACCAGGCATTCACCTCGTAACCTTCCTGAGCCAGCTCATACGCATCATTGATTGTGTAGCACTCCCAGGTCTCCTCAAGTTGATACTCCACATCATCTCCATCCAGCCAACTTTCGGAGGTATGGGCATCAATCCACTGGCGATAATCCCTGATCGCACGAGGGACGGCTTGCAAGGCTGCCTGGCCATCGGCACCGTATGCAAAACAACCCGGGTGACCCAACACCCAGGCTTGGGAACGACCTTCAGCATTGTTTTCCAAACCAATTTTGAACAAAGTATCTTCCTTCTACATCCACTTGCGCTTGCGCATCCAGATAAACATTCCCAGCGGTGTACCGATGACAATCACCATCATGAAAATAAATGCCGGGTTATCTGTCCAGGGGATTAACCATTAGAAACTGGCTGGAAGAAGTTCATCCCGAAAAAGCCGGTAACAAATGCGATCGGCATGAACAGGGTGGTGATAATAGTCAGGGTCTTCATGATCTCATTCATGTGATTGTTGATCACGGAGAGGTAGGTATCCAGTACGCCACCCACCAGGTCACGTAAACTTTCGGAGATATCATGCAAGCGCACCAGATGATCGTAGACGTCGCGGAAATAAACCCGGTCTTTGGCATCGATGACGGCATAATCATCCCGCGCCAGTTTGTTCAGTACCTCACGCAAAGGTGAAAGCACACGGCGCAAGTGCAGGGTGGCGCGCTTGAGGGTAAAGATACGCTGGACGATCTCGTTTGATGGCTTGCCAAGCACCTGATCTTCGACGATCTCAATTTCTTCATCCAGGGTCTCCACCACCTGCATATAATCGACGATCAGCTCGTCGGTCAATTTGTACAGCACATGGTCGGCACCGCGCTTGAAATAACGGGCATCCTTGATGCAGACATCCCACACCCGGTCGAGAGCCTGGATGGGTAAATCATGGTGGGTGACGATGTAATTCTCGCCCAGGAAGATATCCAATTCAATGCCTTCAATATCCTCCTCACCACTGGTGAAGCTGATGGCATGCATGGCGATATACAGATACTGCTCCCAATCATCCACTTTGGGTGTATGCGTCTCATGCAGGGCATCATCCACAGCCAGAGGATGGAACTTAAAGGTGTGCAGCAAAATCGATTCCGATGATAAAGGCTCCTCACCCCTAAAATCAACCCACAGGACGCCGGATGTATTCTGGATGGCAGCCGCGTATCCTTCCGGACTTAGCTTAGTCAGTAAATCTCCATTCCCGTTATAGTAGAGAGCACGTAGCATTGTTCCTCCGCGGGATAGTGTATGATAATTTTCTAAGTGTGGATATTGAATTCGAATCCCATTATACGTTAAAAAGAAAGGGTGCAGTAGTCATACCTGCACCCTGATCATCGCTTAGGGAGTAAATTATGCGGTAAATTTTTGTTTGAGGCGGGCGTTCTTGCCGGTGCGTTCACGCAGATGATACAGCTTGGCCCTGCGGACCTGCGAATGGCGCTGAATGATCACCTTTTCAAGGCGGGGAGAGCGAGTGAGAAACGTGCGCTCGACACCGATACCATTGCTGGCAATCCGGCGCACAGTGAAAGCTGGCATCATTCCCATGCCCCCTGCGGCTGATGATCGTGCCTCTGAACTCCTGGATACGCTCGGTATTGCCTTCTTTGATGCGCAAATGCACATTCACCAGGTCTCCTGGTCGTAACTCAGGGACATTCGGGTTTTCTGGTTGTTCAACAGATTTCAAAAGATCTTCCATGGTGTTCTACCTCTCGATAAATCCTAAAAATTACTGAAAATTGCTTAATTTCAACACAAAGCCGCCAGGGGCGGCGAGGTGCAGGATTATAACATGCCAGGGATAATTTGAGAAGGAAAAACTAGTCGAATTACACGCGTAAATCGGATATTGGTTTAAATGATGCCTAAACTATATCACTCAACCCGTGCTTGTGAGCGCAATTGCTCTAATATCACCCTCAGCTTCTCTGGATAGGGGGCCGTAAAGATCATTTTTTCTCCTGATAACGGATGATGGATCTCAAGCGATAAGGCGTGTAAGCCCATTCCATCAATCCTTCCTGATGACGAATTATCATCCGTAGGGGTTGGATGAGTTTTCAGCCCATCGGGATGCGTATTACGCTTACCATACAATTTATCGCCAATAATGGACAATCCTAAAGCATAGAGATGGGCGCGGATCTGGTGAGTTCGACCCGTTTCCGGGACAGCTTCAAGCAGGCAATAATTGCCATAGCGTTCCAAGACTTTCAAGTGGGTAACGGCAGGTTTTCCCGCTTGCGGGTCGATCACTGTGCGGTGCTGACGGTCTCCATTAGGCCGTAATGGCAGGCTGACGGTTTGCTCCTGCCACTCAGGGTTCCCCACCACCAGCGCATGGTATAACTTGGAGACCTTATGCTGTTCGAATAGAGTATTGAGCGCTCGGTGGGCTTCTGCAGAACGGGCTAAAAGCAGGACTCCACTGGTGTCTTTATCCAGTCGGTGGACGATCCATAAGTGTCCGAACTGGCGTTCCAACACGCTTTTGATATGTGGCAGGGTGGGGTTATAACCATCCGGCAGGGTGGAAAGTCCTGCTGGCTTATTAATCACCAGCAGGGCTTCGTCACTGAATAACAGCGGAATATCAGTTGATTGGATCATCCCCTTATAGAGATATCAGTGTTAGCCAATATTGCCGCTAACTTGCGGTTCGGGAGCTGATTCACCTCGACGCACACCAATCATCATGATGAAGGCTAATACCATGAAGAATGGCGCGGCGATCATGGTGGTGCTATAGTTCTTGCCGCTGAGCTGGATGATCCAACCGTTGATGTTCGGACCAGCAATGGCTGCCAATGTGGAAAACAGGTAGTACAGCCCGGTGTAAGTCCCAAGCCGGGTCGCATCGGTCATATCTACCACCATAGGAAGTGAGTTGATATTGATGCAAGCCCAGCCGATCCCAGCAATCATCAGAACTACACTAACAATCGGCACCTGACCTAATATGGGCAGCTTGGTGAGTACTGTAGTGAGCGTTGCGATGGGTATAAAGTACATGGCGAGCAAGCAAAGGGTCATGATCACGATGCCGATCGAGATGGTCACGCGCCGCCCTATGCGGCTGCCAAGATACCCAGATGGCAATGCAAAGAGGACAAAGAACAGCGAGAGGTGCCCCAACAAGCGGGTCCCATCCGATACAGTCAGTAGCAGGTGGTTTTTGGCATATAAGGTAAAGAAAGCTTCAACAGCATTGTATGCCACGAACCAGAAGAAGATTGCCAGCAACACGCGCAGAGCGCTTCGATCCGGATCAGTCACTACCTTCATCAAGCTTGTTAGCAGGCTTGGTTTCTCCTCCTGGTTGTCTTCATAAACTTTAGGTTCACGGATCAACAGGAATACCAGCAGAGCCGCAATGACCACCAACCCTGACCCGAGCCAGAAGGGGTATGCCGGGTTCATGTCGTACAGCTTCGAGCCGCCTAAAAAAGCAATGATCGATCCAAACCCACCCATAAAGTTGATGATCCCGTTTGCCTGGGAGCGTTTTTGGGAGGGAGTGATATCAGGCATCAGGGCAATCACCGGAGTGCGCCAAAATGCCATGCTCAACAATAATGTTGTAGTGCAGGCCACGAACAACGGCAACACCGCCGCCAGTGGGATCAACCCAAACACAATCGCCCCGATAGGCGCACCGATCAGGATGAAAGGCATACGCCGCCCGATGGGAGTACGCAGGCGGTCGGACCAGGCTCCTACTGGAGGCTGGATGAGCAAGGCGGCGATATTATCCAGGGTCATAAAAAAGCCGATCAGGGCTGGCTGCAAGCCAAACTTATCCTGCAGGAAGACAGGCACAAAGGCATTGTACGTAGCCCAGATAATACTTACTCCGAAGAAGCCAAAACCGAGCAGAAATATCTTGCCATAATTGAAACGCATTCCATCCTCCAAAATGTGGGTTATTGAACTACATAATTCAAAATAATTCCTGGTAAATTAGTTACTTATCCTCTAACTCCAAACTATCTAAAAAGTCGCGGTCACTCTCAGATAGGTCTGCCTTTTCAAGCAAATCGGGACGGCGCTGCAAGGTGCGCAACAATGCTTGTTGTCGGCGCCATTTGGCGATGCGGGCGTGATCGCCGGATAGCAGGATCTCGGGCACACCCCAGCCACGGAATTCAGGTGGGCGAGTGTAATGCGGATATTCCAGCAGCCCGGTAGCATGTGAATCATCCCAGGCGCCCTCCGGGTCACCCAGTGCACCGGGGATCAGGCGGGTGATGGCATCGATCAACACCAGTGCCGGTAGCTCACCTCCGCTGAGCACATAATCACCGATGGAGATTTCATCCGTCACCAGGTGCTCGCGCACGCGCTCATCGATCCCTTCGTAGCGACCGCATAATAACGCCAGGTGATCATGCTGGGAGAGCGCCTCAGCCACTTTCTGAGTGAATACCCTGCCCTGCGGGGTGAGCAAGATCAGCGGACAGGCGGGTGGTGCGCCTAAGACGCTCTCGACAGCCGTGAAAATCGGCCCCGGTTTCATCACCATGCCGCCCCCTCCACCATACGGCATGTCATCGCAAACGTGATGCTTATCGGTGGTCCAATCACGAATGTTATGCAGCTGCACTTCAACCAGGTGGTTTTCACGGGCGCGCTGCAAGATGCTGGTATCCAGGTAAGGTGTAAAAACATCGGGGAAAAGGGTAAAAACGTCGAAACGCATGGGGATACTCATTTATAACGTATTCTCGTTGTAAGGGGAAGGTTTTCCAATACAAGCCGCGAAATTCATTGATAAATATCTAGAAACCGCCCTTGGTCAGTTTGATAAACAAGATCACACCCATGGTAACAAAAATAATATCCTTCGGCGAAGATGACTAGAGAAAACTACCTGGCTTACTTGCTATTCTTAAAATAAGTGGCTAACAATTCAGATAAATCCTTCGATGTATGACTTCTGACAATGCTGAAGAAGTCCGCGCTCGTGGCATTGTTATAAGCGTTTTTTTCGGCATAATCCCTCAGGAAAGCAAAGAAGGCTTCGTCTCCGATCAAAATGCGCAGGTCATCCAGGAATTTTGCCCCATTGAGGTAAACTGCATCCCGGTAGGGGCGGAACTGGCTGAAATCATAAATTGAGCCATCCACCCACCCGCTGGGCTCATAAAAATTCACCCGGTAATACCACCACCAATCCACCAGCGATTCACCTGCAATAGGAGCGTAATCGGTATACACATTCTCATAAAAGACGTGTTCCATATAGGTGCACAAGGCTTCGTCCAGCCAGGGTTCGAGCGCCTGGTCATTCCCAACCAACCCATACCACCACTGGTGTGCGGTTTCATGGGCCGCAATGAAGGTGAGATATCCCTTTGGTGTGCCGTCATACAGGTCGAAAAAACCGTGGCTGAGGAAGAACAGGCCATCATATTCCATACCGTCCAAGAAATCGGCTTCGACCACGCTCAAGGAGGCATGCGGGTAAGGCATGATCAAATCGCTGTACAGCGCCAGGGCGTCAGCGGTGTTCTGTAGCACTTCCTGCCCGCCATTTTTATCAAAAGGAAAGACGTAGCTATTGACGGTTACACTCCCAACGGTGGTGGTTTGCAGCAGATATTCGTTGCTGGCAGATAAGGCAAATGTACGGGCTGATTCAAGCTGATAGGAATAACGTGTTCCATCCTGCACTGCCGGCGCAGAAGCGGCAATGATCAAATCCTGACCGGCTCCACCAAGGTGAGCTTCACCTGAAAATCTGCCATCGTAAACACCTGGTGTTCGCCAAACCACCATTTTTTATGCACCAGCCACCCACTACCTTCAATATAAGGAGGTATATATGGGTACCAATCCACGATATTAGTCTGCCTCTCGGTGTAGCCATACGGTACCGGGCGATTAAATTCTGAAGGTTCAGGGATCACTGGAAGTGTCAACAGGTAACTTATCTTCAATCCCAACCTTTCACCCGGTTGAAGCGGTTGAGCCAATGGGATATGCAGCTGGGCATCCTTAAGCTCATAACCGGTAATACTCACCCCATCTTCCCAGGTGATCGAGACCAGCTCAAAGCCCCCCTGCCAGCGATTAGGTTCCACCACCAGAGTTAAATCAGGGATAGATTCTGATATTTGATTCGTATAGCGAATAGATTCTGCCACGGAGAGCGAGTGTGCAAAGTAGTCAAAGCTGGCAACCAGATCATATTGGGCTGGTATTGGAGCTGGTAAGGTTGGGAAGGCCGTACTTTCAACGGGTGTGACCTGGGGTACTGCAGTCAGCGTGGTTTGGTAAGCTGTCGGGGCAGGCGAAGTGCTCGAAGAATGGGTGATGGTCAAAGCAGGCTCGATGGTCGAACTGGCTGGTATATCCGACGCAGACGGTGTATTTTTCGTCGTTTGACTGGGGTTAGCACAGCTCACTAACAAAAACAGACACGCAATCACGGCGTGTACGGTGGGTCTAATTTTCATCCCTTGATCCCCCAAGATCTGCACTCATTCATCCTCCAACATAAGTAGCATTTCACAGGTACGGTAAGTAGATCAACAATAAAACCAGCAAAATGATCGCCACCAGGAGCAAGCCAAGCATCAGCCATGAAACAGCAGAGCGTTTGTTTTTTTGACCAAGCTTACTCTCTGGTGCAGGTAAGACGTGTAGGGGTTGCGTGATATGGGCTGGTTGAGGCACTTCCAGGGCTACAACCGTGATATTATCGTGCCCTCCTCGCTGGTTGGCAATATTAATTAATTGGGTTGGACCTAATTCAAGCCGCCTGGTGCGTAAAACATTCAGGATCTCCCCGTCCTGAACCAAATCGGTCAAGCCATCACTGCATAACATCAATCGATCACCAGGCAACAAGTGCAGACCCTGGTTAGCCTCCGCCTGAGTATCGCTCTCGTTGGGGTGCAGTCGCAGGCGCATATCCGGGTTAATCGCATTCATCGAGCCCAGGAACCGCCGGATGATATGGGCATTGGGATGCCCCTTAACCTGGTCCGGCGTCAGGGTATGCTGGGTTAATGCCTCCTGGATCCAGGTGTGATCCGTCGTCAGGCAAGTCAGCTTTGATCCGCGTTGTAAATACAGCCGAGAGTCACCCACGGAGGTAGCGTAGAGCTGGTCGCCAATTACCCAGGCACACACGCAGGTGGTGCCCATTCCAGCCAGGGAGGGATCGGTTTTTGCTTGATCGAGGATAACCTGGTTGGTATAGGTAAGGGCTTGCTTCAATATTTGGGCAGGTTGATTCAGCTGGCTCTCCGCGACGTAGCGATTGATATGCTCCACTGCCAGCTGAGCTGCTACCTCACCAGCACGGTGACCACCAATGCCATCGGCAAGTAACGCCAGGACGGTTGGGCGGTGATCATCTGAATCGAAGCGGTAAGCTAAAACTGAATAACGGTCTTCATTCGCCTTCCCCTTCATACCTGGATGAGTCGCTGCGGCGATATTCAGGTGAGCATGGTCAAGGTGGATCACGATTTATGCTCCAAAGGCGTGACCACGATCTTCCGTAACGGACCTGGCTCGGAAAGTTTAAACCTGAAACCTATCCTTCCTAAATGGATGATATCCATATGCTCGAGGGTGGTTCCCTGTGAGCTCACCTGTTCGTAATTCACCCAGGTGCCTGCCCCGCTGCCCGCATCTGTGATCAGGAATATTTTATCTGCATGCTGAATCCGGGCATGAACTGCTTCTACAGACGGATCAACAATCACCAGGGTGGCTTGACGGGCGTCACTTCCGAGGGTGATATCCTGATCGGTGATTTGTAACGGTGCGGGTAATGTGGGTTCATCAGAACCTACCATCGGGATCAGGTATGCCAGGGCAGGGATTGGTTTTACTTTAGGCGTAAACCATGGGATGCGCTCTTTCCAGCTTTTTGAGCGGGTTTTACCGTCCAATGGCTCGGAAATGGTAATTTTCACCGGTTGGGTGACGGGGTCCTTGCGCTGCTGCATCCGTTCACGATACCCCGAAGGTCTGGTTTTGTCGGTGCTGCCTGCTGGAGGCCTGACCTGACCCGGATGCGGTTTGGGACGGATCCGTCCACCCACAATCAGCACCAAAACCAGGATGGAAGCGGATATGATGACGGTCACACCGATGATCAGCGGGCGTTTTTGCGATACTGCAACCATCAATCCCTGAGTAGTGGTCGGAACGGTGATCTCCACATTATATTCAATCGACGTTCCAACCAGTCCCAGCGCATCCGTTGCTTCGACGCGTATAGTGTGCGCGCCAGCTTCAGAGTATGGACGCAAATCCCATATGAACTGATCATAAGGTGGATTTATATTTTCGACTGCAATTGCATCATCGACGTAAAGACGGGTGAGACTAACCGGACGTTCATGACCATCAGGGAAGGCAATCTGGATGTTGAAAACCTGTTCCACTGGCAAGAGATCAGCGTTCACATTGGTTGTGATAGGGGTCGGCTGATTGGAAAATGAACGCTGGATCTGAGTTGGCGGGTTAAGGATGGTTGGCACAGGGGATTGCAGATTAACCTCAAAGGATCGTGGTGGGGTGGTGATTATTTCGTTTCCAACACTCACCTGGGCAGCTACCTGTTGAGAGCCAGTAGTGGCAACTTGCGAATCATATCCCAGCTGGTAGACGTGGCGCAATGGCTCGAGCATATCGTCCAAATCGGGAACGGTTTCGTCATGCGAAAAGGCAAAAAAAGCCGCATGCGTCTGCTCCGCCAGGTTGCGCAGCAGGTCAATCTGCGGTAAGTCAAAAACCTCCGTTGCAGCCACCAACCAGACATAAATGTGGATATTTTCCTGGCTGGCACTTGCGATAATGGATTGTAGTCCCAGCGATACATCCGTCTCAAGGGGAGAAGTGATAAAAAGTATCGCCCGCTCCATCCCTGGGCGGGTGGTCGGGTCAGAAGCCACCTGCAAGGCAGAAGCAAGCACTTCAAGGCTGGGGACTGCATTAGGGTCAACGGGATTATAAGCCGCAAGTGATGTATGCAGTGTAAGCGGGCTGGATGAGTGTATCAGCTGGGCACCGCCAATGGAGATCAGGCTAAAATCATCTACACCCGGAGGTTGACGTACCCAGGTTCCGGCAAGGAGATCCTGAAGCAAGTATTCATAGCGGGAGTTTCCCAGGCTATCACGGATGGTGAATGAGTTGCCAGGGGTTATTGCGACGACGAATTGCACCCCAACCCTTTGCTCTTCCAGCTCACTGACCGGTACTGATACCCCGTTTTCCTGGATGGTGACCTCCTGCGAAGTGAGCCCATAGATAAACCCACCCGAGGGGTCATGCACATCCAGGTAGCTGGTCAGATGAGGAAAATCAGTTGTATCAGGAGTAGTTAGCGTCGCAGTGAAATCAGCTTGGGCAGTTGAGCTACCGGTACATATGCAAAATATGACGAGCAGGGTTACAAATATGGATAAAAGCCGCCCAGAGGGAGCTGACATGCAAGGTATTGTAGCACAACAGGAATCAAAAGGGCACGGTGAATAAACCACCGTGCCCTTGTATGATTATGGGGTGGGTGTGGCTTCGGAGGTCCCGGATGGTGGCGGGGTCGTATCTACCGGTGCAATTGGCGTTTCGGTCACACTCTGGTTGGCTGAAAGCGCAGCTGCATCCGCGGCGGTATTGGGCATACCCGCCATGATCCATGCCTGGTAGATGGCAATTAGCTCAGGCGGGAGCGCCCGCGTGGGAGGCATCGGATTGCCGGCTTCAAGCCCCTCGACCCGGTTAAGCATTTGCATGGTATTGCACAACAAATCCCCGGCGATCAGGTCGGGAGCATGATCACCCGTTTTAATGGTGTTATCGTAATTATCCATTATGTAGTTATTATTCTTCTTGCCAGCCCGGTGGCAGGAAACACAATAACGCTTTTGAATCGCCGCAATGTGTACCTCATAAGAGGGTACATCGCCTGCGGCAAGGGTGGGGATGGCGTTGGCCGATGCTACTTCCTGGGGCAGCTCAACCCGGTCGTCCCAGGTGTAGCGCATGAAAGTGACAATCACTTCGATATCGGAAGGACCTAACGCCCCACCATATGCCCGGGCGAATGGAACCATACCCAGGTCAGGCTGACCATAGGAGATAATATCGGTGAAAGTCTGATCGTTACGTGTGTACATCTCATCTTTCGTATTGATGGCCTTCATGATATAACCTTCAAGCCCTTCAACACCCTTCACTTCACCCCCTTCACCATCCGGACCGTGACACTCAGTACAATTAATTGAGTATAAGTCCTGCCCAGCGAGAATTTGCTCAGGCACAGTCCCGGCGATTGTGCCAGTCACCTCCTGGGCTGGGGTGGTGACGACTGCCATGATCGTCAGAACCACGATCCCAACCACCATCACAGACATGATGATGACCGCCACAGGGCGGGATTTCCAATGCCGTTTTGAGTTCCGATCGAAGAATGGCAATAAAAATAATGCCAGGACAGCGATGATAGGGATGATCGTTGTCCCGAGCCACTCTAAAGATCCAGGGAAATATTTTAAAAGCTGGAAAAGGAACAGAAAATACCATTCTGGGCGGGGAATATAGGCCGAATCGGATGGGTCGGCTTTTGGCTCCTGCGACACACCGATCCAGGTTGCCATGATAACCAGAATGATAAACAGGGCAGTGGTGATGACCAGGTCTTTATAAATGATATCCGGCCAGAACTTGACCCCGTTTTGCTTTTCCTGGGTATATTTTTCTTTGTATTGTTTCTTTTGCTCTTCGTTCACGGCTGTCTCCTTTTCCTAGTCTTCTGCTTTGGGGACCGAAGAGATACCCAGACGGATGACCATATACAGGTGGACACCGATCAGTCCCGCGATCATGGCTGGGAACCACCAGATATGAACAGAGAAGAAACGAGCCAGGGTCACTGCTGAAAGGTCACCTCCCCCACGCAGTACCTGGTTGATAAAATTACCTAAGAAAGGTACCGTACCTGCAATGGAAGTTGCTACTGTGGTCGCCCAATACGCCCGTTGGTTCCAGGGGAGCAGGTAGCCAGTAAAGCCCATTCCCAGAGTGAGCAGGAGCAAAAATACACCAGTGACCCAGGTGAACTCACGCGGATATTTGTAGGCGCCGAAGAAATATGTCCGCAGCATGTGGAAAAATACGATCAATACCATCAGACTGGAACCCCAGTGATGGATGCCGCGGATCAGCCAGCCAAAACTGACCCCGGTCATGATGTACTGGATGCTGTCATAGGCATGGTCGGGGGAGGGCACGTAATAGATTGTAAGCATGATGCCGGTAATGCCCTGGAGGAGAAAGAGGAACAGGCTGGCGCTCCCCAGGGTGAACCACCAATTGACTTTAGGTATCTTGCGGTCGAGGACCGTATCATAAATGGTCTTCAACCCGAGACGTTCATCAAGCCAGGTAAATGTCTTTTGGAACATAAATTAGCTCCCCAGGAAGTGAATGAAGAGATTACTTTCCTCGACTTTGGTTTCGTACTTGTCAAGCGCTCGAGGTTGGGGACCTTTAACGATCCCCCCATTGATGTCAAAATAGGCATCATGGCAGGGGCATACGTAGGCAGTCACATCCGCTTTCCAGTTGACCCGGCAGCTCAGGTGGGTACACTTGTTGGAAAGTGCCAGGATTGAGCCATCCTGGTTCTGGATGATATAGACGCCGTAACTGTTGACGGTCTTCTCCCAGCCATTGACCTTGGTGCGGTTGAAATTGAATAAGGTGGGGACGCCGACCGGGTAATTGGCCACTGGACCTGCCGGGATCCATGCATCGGCAGATAACTTTTGCAGAGCCGGGGCAATCAGGTAACCGATGGCTGGAATGCCGATCAACGCTCCCATGACCGTGCCGGCCGCAGCAGTCACAATGGAGACGAACTCTCGACGGCTCATATGGGGGGAACCGGGCATTTGTACCTCCTGGTGAGCAATTTAGATCTATTAATTTTTAAAAGCCGGGAAGACGATCTTCCTGATGGGCGCTTTGAGCAGGTTCGTAAGCATATTGTACATCATTGACACAGAAAGATCGTCTTATCCCGCACGTATAATTGTAGAACATATCATGATATGATGATAAGGATAAGTAATATGAATAATCCATGAGTTTCATCACTTTTCCCTAATGTTAAACAGATGGGATAATTGAGAGAGCTTTTTCTCGGTACTTCTACACGAATAAAGGAGGAGCACATGGCATACGGTAAATACACCGGTTTTAAAGGCTGGCTATATAAAGGGAGCACTCCTTATTACGCATTTGCACTCCATCGCCTCACCGCCATGGGGATTATTCTTTTCGTCGGAGTTCACGTTGCAGCCTCATTTTCCATGCAACAAGTGTTGGGCACCTGGGGGACAACCATCAATACGATTTACGAATCGTGGTGGTTCCAAATCGTTGTTGTCTTTTGCGTGCTTTTCCACACATTAAATGGATTCCGCGTTGCCATCCTCGACATTTGGCCAAAAATGCTCAAATATGAACGCGAAGCAGTTTACCTGCTATGGGCGGTATTTACCCCAATCTATGTGCTGACTGTATTTGTGATTGTAACTCGCGCCTTACAGGCCGGGTAAAAGCTGAGGAGAGAAAGATATGCGACCTCGTTACATTCCACAACGTGGCATAAATCTGGATTATATAATGTGGCTATTTACCCGCATCTCCGGGTTGGGAATCATCCTGCTGGCATTGATCGGCCTTGGCTCAGCCATGGCGATGGGTGCGCGCTTACAGATGGACCTGCCCACAGTCTTAAGGTGGACATTTTTACCCAACCCCAATCATGTGATTAACAGCAATATCCCCGACGTTACCCTGGGATGGGCTACCGCCTTCTGGCAGATCATACAATACCTGATCGTATTTTTTGCCTTCACCCACGCAGCCAACGGGATTCGCATGATCGTTGAGGATTATGTCGGTCACACGTTCTGGCAGCCATTCCTCAGAGCGCTCATCGCACTGCTCTGGTTGGGTATGGTGATTATCGGCATATACGTAATTCTTGGATCTGCGTATTAAAGCAGTTACAGGATGTGAGGAGCCCTGACATTATGAAAATACATCAATTTGAGGTAATTGTAGTCGGAGCAGGAGGTGCTGGCTTAATGGCAGCCCTGTATGCTTCGAAGACTGCCAACACGGCTGTGATTAGCAAGCTGTACCCAACCCGTTCACATACCGGCACCGCTCAAGGCGGGGTGGGTGCAGCCCTGGGTAACGATGAAGAGGACCATTGGGAATGGCACACTTTTGACACAGTCAAAGGCAGTGACTATTTAGGCGATCAGGATGCCATCGAGTTCATGTGCTATGAAGCCGTACAGGCAGTGTATGAGCTCGAGCATTATGGATTACCCTTTTCACGCACAAAAGAAGGCAAGATTGCCCAACGTCCATTTGGTGGGCATACCAATAATGTGACGGGAAAACCCGTCCGCCGGGCATGCTACGCAGCAGACCGTACCGGGCACATGATCCTGCAAACGCTGTACCAGCAATGTCTGAAGAATAACGTCAATTTTTACGATGAATTCCAGGTGGTGGACCTGCTGGTGGTTAATGGGGTTACCGCCGGTGTGGTGGCGATTGAGCTTGGTACCTCCGAGCTGCACGTCTTCCACGCCAAGTCAGTCATTCTCGCCACCGGCGGGCATGGACGGGTGTGGGATATCACCTCCAACGCCTATGCCTATACGGGTGATGGAATTGCCGTCACCATGCGGCACGGCATCCCGATGGAAGATATGGAATTCTTCCAGTTCCACCCCACAGGGATATACAAGCTGGGTATCCTGATCACCGAGGGTGTGCGCGGGGAAGGTGGGGTGCTGATCAACGGCAAGGGTGAGCGCTTCATGGAAAGGTATGCTCCCCGAGTGAAAGACCTGGCCTCCCGCGACGTGATCAGCCGGGCTATGTATCTGGAGATAAAAGCCGGTAACGGGGTCAATGGTCAGAATTATCTGTATTTAGACGTCAGACCCGAGACGGTAAACAAGTATGCCGCCCTGGATGGGCGTAAACGTCTGGATGGAACTCCTTATATAATGACGGGTGAGGAAATAATCGCCAAGCTGCCCGATATCGTGGATTTTGCCCGCACATATTTAGGGGTAGACCCGGTAGCTCAGCCGATGCCGGTACAGCCAACGGCTCACTATACGATGGGTGGCATTCCGACGAACAAGTTCGGTGAAGTGGTGATCGATTCGAATAACACCGTCATGCCAGGCTTATATGCCGCCGGTGAAGTGGCCTGCGTGTCCGTCCATGGTGCTAACCGGCTTGGCACCAATTCGCTGCTTGATCTGATCGTGTTTGGCAAGCACTCCGGGCTGCGTGCAGCTGAGTTCTCCCAGGGTGCAGCTTTTCAACCCCTGCCAGCTGACCCGACCGAATTTACCCGGGCTCAAATCGATGCCATTCGCAATGCCCAGGGGAACGAGAAAATCCTGGAAGTGAGCGGCAAGATGAAAGCCGTGATGATGGACTGCGTGGGCATGTTCCGCACCGGCGAGGGGATGCAATCGGCCCTGGAGACGGTGCGTGAGTTGCGCGAACGCTACAAGCATATCCCATTGCACGACCAGGGAAAAATCTTCAACACAGAGATGATCAATATCTGGGAGCTGGGCAACCTGCTCGAAATTGCTGAAGTTGTCACAGTCTGTGCACTGGCACGCACCGAGAGCCGTGGGGCGCATGCCCGGGATGATTATCCGAAGCGTGACGACGTCAATTGGTTAAAGCACACGCTCTCATGGATAAAGCCCGATGGTCAGATCGAGCTGGGTTACAAACCAGTCGTGCTTACAAAATACGAGCCAAAGGAACGAGTTTATTAAACGAGGTGGCAGCCATGCAAGTAACAGTCAAAGTCTTCCGTTTTAATCCTGAAAAAGATAAGAAGCCTCATTATGAAACATATAAGATGGAAGCTCAGCCCACGGATCGCGTTTTGGATATGTTGGAATACATCAAAGGCTCTTTTGATGGCACATTATCCTTCCGGCGGTCCTGCGCGCATGGCGTTTGCGGTTCAGATGCCATGCGCATTAATGGCCGCAATTACCTGGCTTGCAAGGCGTTACTGAAGGACTTCCACACAAACAAGATCACCGTCGAGCCCATATTGGGCTTACGCCTGATAAAAGACCTGATCGTAGACATGGAGCAGTTCTTTGCCCATTTCAAGTCGGTCAAACCGTATTTCGTCAATGATGAAACTCCACCGCCAGCGGAACGCCTGCAAAGCATCGATGAGCGCGAGCGCTTTGACGATACCACCAAGTGCATCCTGTGCGCCTGCTGCACCACCTCTTGCCCCATTTATTGGGCGAGCGACCAATATGTGGGTCCAGCTGCCATTGTGGCTGCCCACCGTTTCATATTCGATAGCCGCGATAGGGCAGCCGCGGATCGATTGCGCATCTTAAACGACCAGTTTGGGGTGTATCGTTGCCATACCGTCTTCAACTGCACCGAGTGCTGCCCGCGTGAGATTGAAATTACCCAGGCGATTGGTGAAGTAAAGGCAGCCATTGCAACCGGGCGAGTGGATTAAGTAGAGGCTACTAAAAATTGAGCTTCCCGCCGTAAGCCTGGCGGGAAGCTTTAATTTACCAAATATCCATGCTATAATCTCGGGCGAAAGCCCCAGTAGCTCAAAGGATAGAGCGAAGCACTCCTAACGCTTAGGTTGTGGGTTCGACTCCCGCCTGGGGCGCTGCAAGTTGTCTTACAATTCCTTTTTTACCCTTGTCAAAATCAAAACAATCGTGTAATATTAAAAACGATGAACGTCTGGGTGCCCCCCTCACCCAGGCGTTCATCATTTAATCCAATTGAATTCCTTATATTTTATTTATACAGTTTTTTAGGGCCGGGTAAGCAACACACCACTCAAATCATAAGTCATTGCCCCGGTGATACGCACGGGTAAAAGCTCACCCAGGGGGGCATTGCCTTCCACAATGACCAGCCCATCGATTTCTGGTGCATCGCGGTAGCTGCGCCCCATGGATAACCCATCTCCCTGCCCTTCAAAAAGCACATCCAAAGTCTTGCCCATGAAGCTCTGGTTAACTTCCAGGGATATATCCTGCTGAAGTGCCATCAGACGGTCATAACGTTCTTCTTTTACTTCCTGCGCAACCGGGTCACCCAGGGCTTCGCTGGCTGTACCCGGCTCGAAGGAGAACAGGAATGTTCCCACCCGGTCGAAGCGGATTTCTTTCACAAAATCCAATAGGGTCTGGAACTCAGCTTCGGTTTCACCAGGGTATCCAACAATAAAAGTCGTCCGGATAGCCAGGTTGGGCATGGCAGTGCGCATTTTCTGCAGGGTGCGGTGCACCCAATCCATATTGGCAGGTCGTTTCATCCGCTGCAATGTATCCGGGTGGGCATGCTGCAGGGGCATATCCAAATAAGGCAGGACCTGCGGGTTGGAAGCCATGACATCGATCAGGCGATCGGTTACATAACCCGGGTAAGCGTACATGATGCGGATCCAATCCAGTTCAGGTACAGCTTTGGTTAACCGCTCCAGTAGATTTGCCAGACCGTCTTTCATCCCGAGGTCATAACCGTAATCGGTGGTATCCTGGGCGATCAGGTTGACTTCGTGCATCCCCATATCGCTCAGCTGGCGAACCTCGTTAATAATCACATCCATTGGTCGGCTGACGGCCGGACCTTTGATCAGCGGGATGGCACAAAAGGCACATGGGCGGCGGCATCCGTCAGCAATCTTTACGAAAGCGCTGTTTCCCTGAATTCCTGCCCGTAACACGCCGCGCTCATCTGTGCCGACCGTGGCAACTTCCGGCAGGTGATACAGGGGTTCGGGGTGCTGCCCGTGGCGTAGAGCATCCACCACATCGAGAATGTCCATCCAGCGCCGCGTTCCTAGGATGCCATCGATTCCGTGCACCCTGTGCGCCACTTCTGCTCCATAACGCTGGGTAAGGCAGCCGGCGGCGATCAAAATTTGACCCGCTTGTTTATGTTCAGCCAGCTCCTGGAGCACCTCAAATGATTCTTCCTTCGCCGGACCGATGAAACCGCAGGTGTTGACAATCAATACCCTGGCTTTGGAGGGGTCGTTGGTTGACTGGTAGCCTGCAGTAGCCAAGATTTGAGCCATGGAGGCTAAATCGACTGCATTCTTGGCACAGCCAAGGGATATCATATGAAATGATTTATTCTTCATAATACGATGACTTATGGTTTGGGAGTAGGGGTGGGCGTGCGGGTACTTGCCGTTGGTGATGGCGTGGCAGAGGGAGCAACAGTTGTGGTCGGAGCTGGAGTGCTGGTATATGGTACCGCAGGTGTGGCCGTCTGTACGCCTTCAATGGAGAAAATACGCTCGACCACCTGCCCGTATGAACCCAACTGCCCCAAATTCTGTTGGTTGTAATATACCTGCAAACTGGAGCCATCGCCGGTTAAAAGCTCGATCCGATCATTGCCGGCAAAGGTATAAGCACTACCTGGCATCACCCGGCCCTGAAAGGCGATTTCACCATCCACAATGATCCGCAGCCAGGCACTTGCATTGGCGATTAAATATATCTGCACGGGTGCATTGGTGTTACCCGGGGTGGGTCCAATGACCACCGGGATTTCAGTCACAGCCACCTGAAGCGTGCCGGTGATCAGAGGGGTATCGATCACCAGCGTGGGTGAAATTGGAACCACGCTGCCAGGGATGATTGTGGGTGTACCAATCAGCCCTTCATCTGGAGTGGACAATAAAATCTCTGATACGGGCGGTGCAGTCGGAGATGGCTGCTTATCAGAATTCAAGCTTGATATCCGCATGGCGCCCCATATGGAAAAGCCCACCAGGAAGATGACAAGAAAACCTCCAACGAATAAATCCATCGAAAATAGTCGTTTCAGCTGCGATGGGCGGGCTGGAATTTTTCCTGATTCCTGACGGCGTGGGGTGGGCGTGGTGGATTGCCTGGCGGCCTGGCGGTCATACAGACCTGCCTGCAAACCATCCGCAAAATGGAGCAAAATGGTCTCCGTGTTGAGACCCAGTAAGGAGGCATAATTGCTCAGCATACCTCTCCCTTGAACAGGAGATGGCAGATGGCCAATATCTCCGCTCTCGAGCGCCTGGATGTAATGCATGCGAATATGGGTATGGCGCTCAACATCGCCCAGGGATAAACCCATTAATTCACGTTGGGCTCGTAGCTTGTGCCCGAGCTCTTTAAAGATTTCATCCGAGCTGGTCAAAGGCTCATTAATTTCTTCGGCGGATGTGAGAGGGGCGATTTCGATAAGGCCGACCGAAGAATCTTTTTCCAGGGTGCGGATAAGCTCACTCGAATTGAGCTTTAAGTATTCTCCATAAGCGCGCAGGAAGCCTCGAACTTGAGCCATGGAAGGAAGCAATTCAAATTTATCCGCTTCCAAGGCTTCCAGATAGTGCAGGCGGATATGAGTCGCTTGCGCAACCTGATCGAGACTCAATGACTGTGATTCTCGGGCTTGACGGAGCTGTGTGCCGATGGACATCGAATGTATTATACAGCAGGCTTAAACATCACCACGGGTGCCTTGCAGGGAAGTTTTACCCTTCAAGCACCCGTTGAGGTTTAATCGATTGCGTTTGTTACTCGGCTTCTGGTTCAGCTTCTGCTTCGTCCTCAGCATCAGCTTCGGATTCAGCTGGCTCGGGTTCCTCAACAACTTCCTCAACAATCTTAACAGCCGGTTTGATGGGAGTTGTTGCGGTGATGGCCTCACCTTCACGGTGCACGATCACATCGATGGTTGGGATGAGGTCAACCGTGAGCCGGATATGCACTTTATACTCACCCAACATGCGTAATGGTTGAGAATCGATCTGTCGCCTGGCAACTTCCACACCCGATTTGGCCTTGATGGCATCCGCAATCATCTGGGTGGTCACCGAGCCGTATAATTTACCCGTCTCGGAAGCTTTGGCAGGGAAGATCAGCGTGAGCCCGGTTATCTGCTTGGCGACGCCATCCATCTCTTGGTTAACGATGGCACGCTGGACGTTGGCTTTCTCGCGAATGCGCTCAGACATTTTAAGCGCCTCACCAGTCGCCAGAACCGCCATCCCCTGCGGAAGCAGGTAATTGCGACCATATCCATCGGCAACCTTCTTAACGTCACCAGCCCGGCCTAATTTGTATACGTCTTTCAGGAGGAGTACTTTCATTTTCTCAAGCCCTTTCGTTATCTGCAAAATTTTGCCCGGGCGAAGGGTACAACGCCACAGGCAGGGTGGGATTTTACCAGCAATCAGGTACCAAGTCAACGATTATAATAAACTCATGCCATCACGCACACGCTCACAACGGGTTGAAGCCATCGTGCTCCGCCACACCGACTGGGGGGAGGCCGACCGTTTGCTGTGGCTGTTCACCCGCGAGCTTGGCAAGCTCAGGGTGGTGGCAAAAGGCGTCCGCAAGCCCCGTTCGCGTAAAGCCGGGCATTTAGAACCCTTCACGCGTGTTGAGCTGCTGCTGGCTCATGGACGGGATTTACCTATCGTCACACAAGCTGAGGCCAAGGATACCTACCTGGATCTACGGGAAGACCTTGTGCGCGTGGGGTATGCTTCATACATCATTGAGCTATTGGACCGCTTCACCTATGAAGAAGGGGAGAATTTTGCCCTGTACCGCCTGTTAGGCGAAACCCTTTCCCGGATCAACAAAGAAACGAGCCCTGCTTTTGCGGTACGCTACTATGAAGTGAGATTACTGGACCTGGTTGGTTTTCGGCCCCAGCTGCTGCATTGCGTGAATTGCGGGGAGGAAATCCAGGCCGAAGACCAATTCTTCTCTTTTGAAAAGGGAGGGGTTATTTGCCCTAAATGCGGTGCAAGAGAGGCTGGTGTTCGCCCGGTGAGCATGCCCGCACTGAGAATTTTACGTCACTTCCAGCGTTCCAATTATGCGGAAGCCCAGCGTGCCCGCCTGTCATCCACAGTGGATGATGAGCTTGAAAACTTGATGGGGCAATATCTCACCTATCTGCTGGAGCGAGGACTTAATACGCCCTCATTTTTAAAACGCGTCCGAAAATCTGCCGAGATGCGGGGCGATTAACACCACTATATAAGCCTACCACATTACGCACTCAGAAACTGATCATCAGGGGGTTGATTTTCAGCCTGCTACAATTGTCACTTTCATCCTATCGATTTTGTGCCATATTACACTATATTGTGCAACCTTGCACAAGTATGCTATAGATGAAACCCGATGCATAAGCCGGGATCCAGAAGTATTTTGATGCCAGGTTTCACCAGTCATGTCGCTCCTATCGATCCACCACCGCCAGGCGACTATTTTGTGTTTCTGAAAACCGAAATATACAAACAGCGTTTATCAGGTGCTAATTTTATCTGTGCTAATTTCCATATGAGGAGAATCACCGGATGAAACCAACCAATAAAGGCAGCCCCAAGATCGGGGTTTATATCTGCCATTGCGGCACCAATATTGCCTCGATGGTGGATGTGGAAGCTGTGACCAACCATGCCGCCTCATTGGAGAATGTGTTGGTTGCCCGCCATTATGCTTATATGTGTTCCGACCCTGGCCAGGCTCTCATCAAGGATGATATCCGTAATGAGGGCCTGGATCGTATTGTGGTGGCTTCTTGTTCGCCCTTGATGCATGAAGCCACCTTCCGGCGAGCATGTGCCGACGCGGGGTTAAATCCATTTTTATTCCACATGACCAACATCCGCGAGCAATGCTCCTGGGTGTCAGAAGACATGCCCAGCGCGACCTACAAAGCCAAAGCCCTCCTGTCTGCCGCAGTCAGGCGGGTGCAATACCAAAAGCCGCTGGAAGCCCGCCAGGTGGAGATGAAACAAACCGCCATGGTGGTGGGTGCGGGTATCGCCGGGATTGAGGCAGCCCTGCGCCTGGCTGACACCGGCAAGCATGTTTACCTGGTGGAGAGGCAGCCGAGCATCGGTGGGCATATGACCCAGCTTTATAAGACCTTCCCCACCCTCGACTGTGCGGCCTGAATTCTCACCCCCAAAATGGTGTCCGTTGGACGCCACGAAAACATCACCCTGCTGAGCTACAGCGAAGTCGAATCCGTTTCCGGATATGTAGGCAATTTCACCGTGAGGGTACGCCGAAAACCACGTTACGTGGACGAAAGCACCTGCACGGGATGTGGTACCTGTGTTGAAAAATGCCCTTGGAAAAAGATCCCATCCGAGTTCGATTTGGGATTGGGCAATCGCTCGGCGATATATTTCCCGTTCGCACAGGCTGTGCCGCGTGTGCCAATCATAGACACCCAAAATTGTGCCTATTTCCAAAAGGGTAAATGCCGGGCGTGTGAAAAGTTCTGCCAGACCGGATCAATCAATTTCGAGCAGCAGGAAGAGCATCTAGACCTGGAAGTTGGAGCAATCATCCTGGCGACCGGGTTCAAGGATTTTGAAGCCCGCCGAATTCAACAGTACGGTTATGGTGTAGCTGGATAATGTGCTTACCAGCATGGAATTGGAGCGCTTGATCAACACCGGTGGGCCGACCTCCGGGGAGGTGCGGCTCAAGGACGGCCGTAAACCGGAAAGAGTTGCCATCGTTCACTGCGTTGGCAGCCGGAATAAAGAGTATCACGAATATTGCTCACGGGTGTGCTGCATGTACTCGCTCAAGCTGGCACAGCTGGTACGCGATTATGTGGGCGCAGAAGTACACGAGTATTACCGCGATATGCGCGCCTTTGGTAAAGGCTACGAGGCTTTTTACGAGCGTGTGGCACGGTCAGGGGTACACTTCACCCGCTTTGACCAGGAAGCCGGTGGGAGTGGTTTACAGATCACACCAGATAATGGGCAGCTTAAGCTCACCTCGACCGACCTGTTCACAGGTGAGCTCAACGAGCAGCTGGTGGATATGGTTGTGTTGAGCACGGGGATAGAGCCTCAGGCAGACGCGGCAGAGGTGGCACAAACCTTCAGCATCAGTCGCGGTCCCGATGGTTTCTTCCTTGAAAAACATCCCAAGCTGGCTCCTGTGGAAACGACCACCGACGGTGTCTACCTGGCAGGTACCTGCCAGGGTCCCAAAGATATTCCCGATAGCGTGGCGCAAGGTGGTGCAGCTGCCTCGGCTGCTCTATCACTATTAGATGCCGGGCACGTCACCCTGGAACCTTTCACCACCTATATCGACCAGACCAAGTGCTGTGGCTGCCGTACCTGTGAAAGCCAATGCCCTTACCATGCGATCGATATGGTGGAGTTGGAAGGGCATATGGTGGCACACGTGAACGAGGTGTTATGCAAAGGTTGCGGCGCTTGTGTAGCCGCCTGCCTGGTGCATGCACCCATTCAGAATGGCTTTACCCAGGATCAAATCCTGGCAGAAATCGTTGGAATCATGTCGGTATTGAAAAAACCTGTATTGCTTGAACAGGAGGTGGCATGAACCTCTCCAAAATAAAGACCGGGGTCTACATCTGTCACTGCGGCACCAATATCGCCGGCAAGGTGAATGTAGCTGCGGTGGTGGAGTATGCCCGCAACCTGGAAAATGTCGTGCTGGCGCGTGATTACACCTATATGTGCTCCGACCCTGGTCAAGACTTGATCAAGCAGGATATCCGCGAGCAGGGTCTGAACCGCGTGGTAGTGGCTTCATGCACGCCATTGATGCATGAGCCTACCTTTCGCAGGGCTTGTAAAGAAGGTGGGTTGAACCCATTCTTCTTCCAGATGGCCAACATTCGTGAGCACTGCTCATGGGTGGTGGACGACCCTGCCCTGGCAACCGAAAAAGCCAAACACATGGTCAGCGCAGCGGTCAGCCGGGTGCACCATCACAGACCACTCAACATGCGCTCGGTGGATATGGAGCAATCCGCATTGGTGCTGGGTGGCGGTATTGCCGGGATCGAAGCTGCCCTGCGCCTGGCAGATGCAGGTAAGAAGGTCTATATGGTGGAGCGTGAGCCAAGTATCGGCGGGCATATGGCCCAGCTCTACAAGACCTTCCCCACGCTAGACTGTGCGGCCTGAATACTTACCCCCAAAACGACGTCCGTTGGACGTCACGAAAACATCAGCCTGCTCACATACAGTGAAGTTGAGAACGTATCCGGGTATGTTGGCAATTACCAGGTGCGTGTACGCAGGAAAGCCCGTTTTGTGGATGAATCGCAATGCACGGGTTGCGGGAAGTGCGCCGACGTCTGCCCGGTGGATGTGATCAACACCTTTGACCGGGGGTTAAGCACCCGCAAAGCCACCTACCGTAATTCAGCCCAGGCTGTACCCGGGGCATACGTGATCGAAAAACGTGGCATCGCACCCTGCCGGGCTGCCTGCCCCACCGACCAGCGTGCCCAGGGATATATCGCCCTGATCAAGCAAAAGCGATATGCCGATGCCTACTGGGCTATCCGGCGCGAGCATCCATTCCCCTCGGTGTGTGGACGGGTGTGCAACCGCCGTTGTGAGGAACACTGCAGCCGGGGGTTGTATGACGAACCCGTCAGCATCATGAAGCTGAAGTGGTTCGTCGCCGATTGGGCCTTTGCTCACCGTGACGAGCTGCCCAACTTGCGCGATAAATCGCTGGTAGGTACTCCATTTTCACACACTCCCATCCCCACCGGTAAGAAGGTAGCCATCATCGGGGCTGGTCCGGCTGGCATGACCGCAGCCTTGGACCTGGTGCGCTTCGGTCACAGTCCCACGGTTTTTGACAGCCTTCCCATTGCCGGGGGCATGATGCGGGTCGGGTATTCCACCTCACCGCCTGCCCTATGATCGCCTGGATTGGGAGATCCAGCAAATTATCGATGAAGGCGTGGAAATGCGCCTGAGCACGCGTGTGGATGATATCCCCGGGCTGTTCGACCAGGGTTATGAAGCGGTGGTGATTGCCACAGGTGCTCATAGTGCCTGGAAGCTGAGCATCCCGGGAACAGAGCATCCCGATAACTGGCTGAGCCTTGACCTGCTTCGCCGGGCTTGCCTGGGAGAAAAGCTCAACCTGAGTGGTCGCGAAATCGCGGTGATCGGGGCTGGAGACGTGGCACTCGATGCCGCCCGCGTATCCATTCGACTGGGAAGCCCCAAAGTGAAAATCATTTGTCGCGGTATGCGCGCCTCATTCAATGAAATGGATGAGGCTATCAAAGAAGGGGTTGAAATTATCCGCAACCGGGTGTTCAAAGAAGTTGTCATCCAGTTGAATCAAATCGTTGGGATTCGTTGCGTGGAAGCCAAGGTCGGTGCGATCGTCGAATGGCAAACGCCAGGTGGAAGAAATCCCCGGCACTGACCACGTAATTCCATGCGACCTGGTCATATGGGCCGTCGGTCAGCAGCCAGATTTCACATTCCTGCCAGCCGATACTCGCATCCGCAAGCTTAGCTCAATGGGTATTGAAACTGATGATGAGATGATGTCCAGCATGCCGGGTGTGTTTGTGGCAGGGGACGTTCGCCGCGGGACCACATTCTTCGTCGTGGACGCCATCGGAGAAGGTCACCATGTGGCCAGGTGCATCGATCGCTACCTGCGTGGGGCTGAAGGAGTTCAGGAACCACCCAAGCTACCCATTGCCACTTTTACCAAGGAAGAAGTGGCGGAAAAGATGGAGATTGGCTGGGCAACAGACAATGCCCGCACCAAGACTCGCACCATTCCAGCTGAAGCGCGGGAAAACAACTTCAATGAAGTCGATCTGGCATTTACTGAAGAAGAGGCAATTGCTGAAGCCGAGCGCTGCCTGCGGTGTGGTATCTGTTCCGAATGCCTGGAATGCCTGTCTGCGTGTGAACGTGGTGCCATCAACCATGATATGAAAGATAGCTACCTGGATTTCAAGGTAGGCACCATCGTGCTGGCAACCGGTTTTAAAGATTTTGACCCATCCCGCATCCCTGAGCTGGGGTATGGTCAGCTGGATAATGTGCTTAGCTCGATGGAATTTGAGCGCCTGATCAATATTGGTGGACCAACCCTTGGAAGGGTAACCCTCAAAAATGGCCAGCCACCCAGGCAGGTTGCCATTGTGCATTGCGTGGGCAGCCGGGATGACAAATACAACGAATATTGTTCACGGGCATGCTGCATGTACTCGCTCAAGCTGGCGCAGCTGGTGCACGAATATGTGGGTGCTGAAGTACATGAAATCTACCGGGATATGCGCTCCTTCGGGAAGGACTATGAAGAGTTTTATAACCGCACACGCAAGAAAGGGGTCAATTTCTACCACGGGCATGTTAGAAGTATCCAGGCTCAGGATGGGCATCTCGTCGTCAAGTGGGACGAGGCCTTCCATGGTCAGCCAGACCACGTCGAAGTGGATATGGTCATCCTCTCCACCGGTCTGGAGGCACAGGCGGATGCCGCCCAGGTGGCTAACATGTTCGGGATCAGTCGCAGCCCGGATGGGTTCTTCCTCGAGAAGCATCCCAAGCTGGCACCTGTGGAAACTACCACCGAGGGTATTTATGTCGCTGGCGCCTGCCAGAGCCCCAAGGATATCCCAGACAGCGTGGCTCAAGCAGGCGGTGCAGCCGCAGCAGCCCTGTCCCTGCTCGACCAGGGCACGATTGCCCTGGATCCATCCGTTGCCTCGGTGAACCTGCAGCGTTGTGCTGGCTGTGGTTTGTGCGTTAACGCCTGCCCATATAGCGCCATCGAGCTGAAAGAGAGTGTGGCTTCGGTCAATACATACCTGTGCAAAGGCTGTGGCACCTGCGCCTCAACCTGCCGTGATAAAGCCATCACCCTCATCCATTTCGATGATCAACAAATCGTCAGTGAGATGATCGGTGCATTGGCGGCCGAACCGGTTGTTCCCGGGATCCTGAACCCATAGGAGGTGGTGGCATGCCATTTGAACCCAAGATCATTGCTTATCTGTGCACCTGGTGCAGTTACACCGGTGCCGACACCGCTGGCATCGCCCGCCTGAAATCTCCGGCGAATATCCGCGATATCCGTGTGCCATGCTCAGGGCGGGTCTCACCCGAGCTGATCATGCGCACCTTCGAGCAGGGTGCGGATGGTGTGCTGGTGCTGGGCTGCCATATCGGCGAGTGCCACTACAATACCGGCAACCACAGGGCAGCCAAGCGCTTGCCTGTCTTGCGCGCCTTGCTGGCTTATGCCGGCCTTGAACCTGAACGCGTCCGGCTTGATTGGGTGTCTGCTTCGGAAGGGGAGCGTTACTCACACATCACCACTGATTTTACCGAGGCAGTGCGTGCTCTCGGACCCATTCACTGGAAAGTTGCTGACCGCAAAACGCATTTTGTGTGGGAACAAGAACCCATCAGCCACCGTTATTCAGCTTTTAACGATGAACAGCCCAAGCATGCCGTCTATAACACCCCCGTTCACGAACAGCAAACCGAGGCTTTGCGATCAGCCGCCCGAGATTTACTGGCCAACAAACAGGTGGAAAGCGTGATCGGCTATGAGGTCGGGCCCAGGGGGCGGACACGCCCCGCATTTATCCACCAGCCAGAAAATGTTGAACGCCTGGTCTGGAACCAGGACTGCACCCACAACCTGACCGCTTACTTAAGTAAAAAACTGGGCTGGGGTACAGATGGTGGGAAGAAAAAGAAGCCTGATAGCATACCCAAAGCAGCCGTAGTAGTGAAACCATGCGATAGCCGTTCAATTAACGTCCTGCTGGCTGAGAATCGTTTCTTACGTGAGCAGATTTATATTATTGGCATGGCCTGCGATGGCATCCGGCAAGGCGCAGGGTTTACGAACGATAAAAGTGGAGCGATCCAGACGCGCTGCGCGGCCTGTAATGTGCGTACTCCGGTGGTATACGATACGCTGATTGGAGACCCCGAGACGACCTATCGCGAAATCCCCCCTGAGCATGTCTATCCGGGGATTGAGCGCCTGAACGCCCTCACCCCCGTTGAAAGAATGAATTTCTGGCTCAGCCAATTCGACCGCTGCATTCGTTGCTACGCCTGCCGGCAGGCATGCCCGATGTGCGATTGCCCCATCTGCCTGTATGAGCGGGATGATTCACTCTGGGTGGGCATGGGCATCGATGTGGATGAGAAGCGTGCATTCCACCTGGGGAGAGCTTACCACCTGGCAGGGCGTTGTGTGGGCTGCAATGAGTGCGAACGTGCGTGCCCGATGGATCTGCCCCTCAGCCTGATCCATCGAAAGATGGCTCAGGAGATGGAGACTATTTTTGGCTACCAGGCCGGGATGGCAGCCGTACCGTCACCATTTGTGACCATCCTGGGCGGAGAGGAGAACTTACCATGAATTTCCTGACTCACCAGGAATTAGCTGCCTGGCTGGACCGCCTGGCGCAGGAACAAACCCTGATCGCCCCGTTGGATATTGCCGGCAACATACTTTACCGCCCGGTTAAGCGATACGCATGAAGTGGTTTGGGACTTTGTACGCTCATTCATGTCGGTTAAGGAAGTGTTCTTCCCACCCACCGAGCGCCTGATGCTGATTGAAAAACTTGCCGGGCAGGTGAAGTTAATCGAGACCCTCCCGGAAGGTAAATCGATAATTTTTGGCGTCCGCCCGTGTGATGCCAGGGGATTGCTCACCCTCGATGCATTATTCATCGAGAACGAGCCTGTGGATCCTTATTATGCCCGTCGCAGGGAGAACACCACCCTCATTGGGCTGGCATGCCCATCCATGGGTCCCAGCTGCTTTTGCACCAATGTGGGTGGCTCTCCGGATGACCCCACGGGAATGGATATTATGCTAACCGCCTCCAATGGAGGTTATGTGGCAGAGATCATCACCGAGAAAGGCGAGAAAATCAGCAAGAAATTTCCCGTTTTCGATGGATTATCTGAGATTCGGCCTCATCCCACGCATGCCAGAAAACGCGAGCTAAAAATCCCTCCCAAGGAAGTCTGGCCAGCCAGGTTTAATGATGACTTTTGGGCTGAGATGGCCGAGCGCTGTCTGAGCTGCCGGATCTGTGCCTATGTTTGCCCTAGCTGCCGTTGTTTCGATGTACGCGACGAGACTCTTGCGGCTGGTAATGGGCAAAATCAATCCGAGCGCATCCGCTGCTGGGATTCGTGCAACGGCATCCCTTACCGGCGGGTGGCAGGTGGGCATAACCCCCGTTTTATGAAGAATCAGCGCCTGCGCAACCGTTTCTTCTGCAAGTTCTATTATTTCCCCATCCATTACGGTCCAGTATCATGTACAGGCTGCGGACGTTGCATCGATGCCTGCCCGGTGAATGTGGATATCACCGAGGTACTGGGGTATGTTGGCAGGAGGTAACCGATGACAGACAAACTGGAAACCAACCCCATGCTGCCTTACCTCGGAAAACTCATCGAGGTGAAAGATATCGCCACCGAGATCAAGCTCTTTCGGGTCGAGATGCTTAATGGCGGTGGCAAAGCCTTCCAAGACTATAAGCCAGGACAATTTGCTTTCGTCTCAGCCTTCGGAGTGGGCGAAGCCCCCTTTGGGATCGCCAATATCCCCCAGAACGGAGATGCCACGATCGATTTTGCCATCAACCGCCTGGGTTCAGTCACCAGCGATCTGCATGAGCTGGGCGTGGGAGACATGGTAGGAGTACGCGGCCCCATGGGGAATGGCTTCCCCATGGATAAGTTCAAAGGAAAGAACCTGATCGTGATCGGGGGAGGCATCGGGGGTGCCCCATTGCGCCCGGTGATCCAGTCGGTGATGGCTAACCGCAAGGATTATGGGTATTTTCAAATTCTCTGGGCAGCCCGGAATCCATCCCTGCTGGTCTTCACGGATGAATATGATGAATGGCGCGCAACTCCCGATACCGAGCTGCACCTGACCGTCGACCAGGCTGACGAAACCTGGAGCCACGGTGTGGGTCTGATCACCCAGCTGCTGGAAAAAGTGGCTCCGTCACCACGCAATGCGATCACCATCACCTGTGGGCCGCCTATCATGATCCACTTTGTCAATCGAGTGCTGGTGGAAAAGCTTAACTTCCTGCCCGAACAAAATTACGTCACGCTGGAAGCGCGCATGCACTGCGGGATCGGCAAGTGCGGGCGCTGCAACCTGGGCACCAAGCTGATCTGTGCGGACGGGCCTGTATTCACCATGGCGGAAGTAGGTTCCTTGCTGGAGAGCTTCCTGTAAATATTTTATACTAGCCCGACTGGCAGGTCTTGAATCATTGATCCAGGACCTGCCAGTTTCTTTTTCAAATACACTAGTAAAAAAATGGTAAAGAGAGTGAAAATTTGGGGTAGAATTCTCCGCATCCCTTTGACTGAACGGAGGAACACATGCCATACGACCAAAACCTCACTCAACGCATCCGCATCGTGCTGGAAGTGCACCCAGAGGTTGTCGAAAAGAAAATGTTCGGTGGAGTCGGGTTTATGCTGCGTGGGAATATGGCCTGTGGTGTGCAAGGAGATGACTTAATCGTGCGGGTGGGCGCTGAAAACAATGCCTCCGCCCTGAGGCGAGCTTACGTGCGGCCATTCATGGTGATGCCCGGAAAACCGATGGCAGGTTGGATCTTGGTGGCACCTGAAGGTGTAGCAACCGATCAAGACTTGCAGCATTGGGTTGAGAAGGGATTTGAGTATGCCTCGACCCTGCCCGAGAAATGATGATCATCGATCTTATGAAAGATAAAGCACATGAAAGTCAGGGCATACCGATGAAATCGCGTGGTTATTGGCTCGTCCTGCTGGCGGCATGCCTGTGGGGCACCAATGGTACTGCTCAGACTTTAGCTCCTCCAGGTGCGCAGCCCATCATCATTGGCACCCTGCGGATTGCATTAGGTGGGTTGACCTTATTGATCATAGCTGCCTGGCGTGGTGCACTGCGGGATGGAAAACGCTGGCCTTTTTGGCCGACCTTGCTTGGTGCGCTGAGCATGGCAGCCTATCAGATGTTTTTCTTTGCCGGGGTGGCGCGTACCGGCGTAGCCATAGGCACCATCGTTGGGATTGGCAGCACACCTATCCTGGCAGGTACTATCGGCTTCCTTGTGCGGGGTGAACGTCCCAGCCGCCGTTGGGCGATCGCGACGATATTGGGCATCATCGGCTGTGCACTGTTGATCACCGCGGGTGAGAAAATCCATATCGATCTTTTGGGTATTTTCCTGGCCATCTGCGCTGGCGGGTCATATGCGGTTTTTACCACCGTCAGCAAGGGGTTGCTCGATGATCACGCGCCTGAGGCAGTCATGGCAGTGACATTTTGCCTGGGGGCATGTTTCGTCCTTCCGCTGCTTGTCACCGCCGATCTCCACTGGCTGTCTCAGCCGGCCGGGTACCTGGTCATCCTGCATCTTGGGGTGATCACTGCCGGTTTCGCCTATACCTTGTTTGCCCGTGGGTTGCGCCTGGTACCCGTGGCTACTGCTGCCAGCCTCACCCTGGGTGAACCCCTGACGGCTGGATTGTTGGGGGTGATCTTTCTGCACGAGGCTTTATCCACCCTGGCAGTCTTCGGGATTGTATTAATCTTTATTGGGTTGGTGATCCTTACCAGCGAGAAATTGCAGCCTTCTTTTGCGCCCCCATAAACCTGATACGTTCAGTATTCTGCTGGCTGGAATTGCCTTAATTGGGAGATTCGATAATTATTCACCCTTATAAATGCGTGGCACACGCGTATTGATATTGGTCAGGATTTCATAAGGAATCGTCCCTGCCCAATCTGCCAGATCTTCACAGGTAATGGATTCGGTGCCTGATTCACCGATCAGGATGACCTCATCATCGTTATATGCGCTGTCCCATTCGATGTTGATCACAATTTGGTCCATGGAGATCCGTCCCACGACCGGGTATTTTTTATCGTGCAGCAGAACCATGGCTTTATTCGACATGCTGCGAAAATAGCCATCCCCATAACCCACCGGGGCAGTCACTGCCCGCACCATGTGATCCGTCTGCCAGCTGGAGCCATATCCCACCGGGTGGTGCGGCAGGATCACTTTAAAGTACACCACGCGTGATTTCCAGCTCAAAGCTGGACGGACCTTGACGGAATGGGCTATATCAAGCGAAGGATAAACCCCGTAAAGTAACAACCCAGGGCGGACGAGATCAAAGTTGGCCTCCGGCAGCTGCAAAATGGCAGGCGAATTTGCCATGTGGCGCAAGGGCGGTGGAGGCAGACTATGCTGATCATAAAAGGACAGGACTTCGTTGAAGCGCTCGAGCTGCATACGCGCATCCTGCAAATCAGGCCGGTCAGCATTGGCAAAATGAGAATAGATGCCTTCGAAGTTGATCGATCGGCATTTCAGGCTGGCCTCCAGGAAGCCGTGTGCATTGTAATAGTGCACCCCAATCCGCTCCATCCCCGTGTCAATTTTCAGGTGAACCTTTGCCTTAACCCCCATCTGGGCAGCCATTTCATCCACCTGGGATAGCTTATCGATGGACGAAGCGGTGATGGTTAAGTCGTACTTCAGGAATCCTGGCACCTGGTTGCCCAGGATACCTCCCAGTACCAGGATGGGCATGCGGATGCCATTTTCGCGCAGCAGGATGCCCTCTTCCAAAACAGCAACACCGATGTAATCCGCACCCAATGATTCCATCAGCTGTGCCACGCGCAGCAAACCATGACCATACGCATTTGCCTTGAGGATGGGCATCACCCCGGCAGAGCCAACATGCTGGCGGATAGCATTGAAGTTGTCGGCCAGGCGCTTCAAGTCCACCTCCACCAGGGTGGGGCGGACTATCTCGTTCGAGCCGATCGTGGGGTCGTTAATGGATGGCATCTATCTCGATCTGGGTCCCAATAATGCTGTAACTTAATCTAAAGTATACCAATAAAACAACAACGAGCAGGCATGTGGCGTCTGCTCGTTGAGATATTAAACCTGCACATTAACTATGGGGTTGGGGCAGGTGGGTTTAGTAGCCCTTCGATGGTAGCTCTGAAAGTGTCGAAAGATTGCGCCCCAATCACTGGCTTTCCATTGACGGCAAAAGTAGGTGTGGAGGATACCCCTAATTGCCGGCCAATATTGGTTTGATCCAGGACGAGCTGAGTATATTTTCCTGAATCGAGGCAGCTGTTGAACGCCTTTGTATCCAATTTCATGCTGGCTGCAAAGCCTTTCAAGTTATCTTTGCTGAACGCACCCCCATTCTCACCATTCTGATGTGAGAACAGGTAATCATGAAATTCCCAATAAGCATCTTGATCACCAGCACATTCAGCAGCTTCAGCTGACCACTGTGATTCATCTCCCAGGAAGGCAAAGTTGAAATAGCCAAAACGTACCTCGCCTGTATCTACGTAAGTTGTTTCGATCTGACGACCCGCGTCAGCGGCAAAACGCCCGCAGTATGGTCACTGATAATCGCTAAATTCGATGATGGTGACCTTGGCGTTGGGATCGCCTTTAAAGTGGGTGGTATTCTCGACAAGGTAAGCCATCAATTTCTCAGTACTGTCGATTGCAGCGATGGTTGGATTCACGGTGGCTGTCGGGATTGTAAGCTGGCCTGTGGGATCAGAGGCTGCTGGTGCATTGACTGCCGCAACGGGTTGAGTGGGCTGCGAGTCTCTAGCGAACAATGGGCGGCCGAAATAACCTCCCAGCAGCCCAACCACCAGCGCGACCACAACCAGCGCCGGAGTCCACCATGACTGGATAACGACCGTCAGGGCGGGCTTTTCTCCTTTAGGTTGGTCTATCATTAATCTACTCCTTTGAATAGTGTGGGCACTATTTTATCATACCCGGCAATCTGCCTTTCCAGGGTACTTGTGGGAGTAAAGCCTTCACCGTAAGGGATTTACTTGTCGTATGCTTTAGGAACCGATGAATTTCCTGTAGGCCGCCACTTCATGCCAGGGCAATCAGGATCAAACCTACAAAAATAATTCCGATACTGGCCAGCTTGGAAGGGTAAGCTGGCTCCTTTTGGACCAGGATGCCCAGGATGGCCCCCAATGGGATGCTAAGCTGGCGAAACGCGGCTATATAACTGACGTTGGAGGCATAGGCCATGGCTGCCAGCACCAAACCATAGGTCCCGACGATTAACAACCCCGTGATGAACGCCATTCCTTTGCCTGTGCGCCAGGTTTTGCTCACCTCAGCCCGCTCGGATGTGGAAGTCAGGATATACAGGCCCATAGCCAGGGTGATGGCAACGCTGTCCAGTGCCAGATAAAAAAAGGCTATCTCGATCCGGTTCAGCCCAATCCCAGGTGCAGCCTGCAGGTCGTACAACGCCTGGTTATCCACCAGGGTATAGCCAGTGGTACCAATGGCAGCCATTCCCGCCAGCAGGTAACAGGCGAGCAGGGTTTTATTCAGGTGGAACTGGCGTAAGCTGCGCAGCGGCAGCAACATGCAGCCAACCGCTACAAGTAAAATACCCACCACGCCTGCCAGGCTGAGCGGCTTGCCCAGGCTCAAAACCGCGGTCAGGATTGCCACCAGGATCACCGGTAAGGCTCTTGCCAGGGGGTAGGCCACCGATAGGTCACCATGCCGATAGGCGCCCGCTAGCCCGATGTAATAGATCAGCTCAAATAAGGCGGTAAGCCCCAACCAAATCCATACCCGCCCTGGGATCAAGGCGAACGTGTTGCGGTAAACCAGTAGCAGGGGGGAGAAGCAAATCGCTGCAAATATTGAGGCGATAAAGAAAAATGCTACGGATGGATTTTGCCTTTTACCCAGCAGATTCCAAAAGGCATGCATGAAGGCGGATATGGTGACCAGAGCAAGCGCGAAAGGGGTCATGTCATGGCGAGTATAACATGGCGGTATCCGATGGATGTCAGTTATCCAACCCTTGCGTTTGCCAGAACATAAACCCGGTTTTCTCAGCTTTCAATTTACAAAACCCTTGAAACCTGATATTATTTGCTGAACCCCTGTAAAGGTCAAATCATTGTCAAGTATGGCTCCAGTTCCCCAAATACAATTCGGGACCTTTGAATAAGCCAGCGTTTAAATTTACGCCAGGCTTGGGTAATTTATCGTCTGTTGAGGAGGAATAATGCACGTACAAACGAAATATCATCATTATGTAAGCATAACAGCTCGAGCCATCATGGTGCTCATGCTGATCCTTCCGGCTTGTTCACCCGCCGGTCTGGCTCAAGCGCGCGGTTTGCCGGCTTCATCGGCTCCTGGTGTTGCGGTAGAGCATGCCTCAGTAATTCTGGATGTTTCCCCCCAGACATTACCATTCTCACAGAACTGGTCAATTACAAGCCTTATTACTGTTAATGATGACTGGACAGGTGTACCAGGGATTGTCGGCTACAGAGGGGACGGCCTGACGGCAGCCAATGATATCGACCCACAGACTGTTTTAGGTGAAAGTACTTTGGTAATTGATGTCAATGCCAACCAGACGGATCCTAATGCTTTCATAACCGGAGGGGTTACTGAATTTGAGTTATCTGATCCGGTAGTGGCACTTCAAGGATCCGCTACTGCAGACGCACCTTACGTACAGCTTTATATCAATACCACAGGAATGCAGGACGTCCCCATATCTTATAATTTGCGTGACATCGACGGCTCAATTGATAATTCCGTTCAACAAGTTGCGCTTCACTATCGTGTGGGTTCAACGGGAAACTTCACCAACATACCTGCTGGGTACGTAGCTGACGCCACGACTGGCCCCAGCCTGGCTACCCTGGTCACTCCTGTTAACGTCACCCTGCCCGCTGAGGCCAATGACCAGCCGCTGGTCCAAATTCGTATCATGACCACCAACGCGACGGGTTCCGATGAATGGGTCGGCATTGACGATATTTCTATCGGGAGTCTCGTACCTAAAATGCAGATTGGCAAAACAGCCCCCGCCAGTGTAAATGTCAATGAGAACTTCGATTACACCCTATCGGCGGTTAACAGCCTGGGGGAACCTGCCACCCAAGTGGTAATTACAGACAGCCTGCCTGTCAGCGTTACCTTCGTATCTGCCTCAGACAGCGGTGTGCTCATCGATACCAATGTGGTCAGCTGGACCATCCCCACCATGGCTGATGGAACCACTGCCATCCGTACAGTGACCGTAACCGCCCCGTCAATGCAAACCACATTGGTCAATGAAGTGTACGGCGTGTGGGCCTCCAACTGGATAATCGGCACCCTGGGTGCCCCTGTGTCCACCATTGTCAATGCACCATTACCGATCACACCGATTGCAGAGGCACGGGCGGCTGGCGCAGGTTGGTACGGTACAGTGCAAGGCAACGTTTACGTGCTCCCAGGAACTTTCGCAGCACGGTCTTTCGCCATCCAGGATGCAACTGGCGGCTTGTATATTTACCCGGCTTCAACCGTGGTCAGACCACCGATGGTGTTGGGAGACGTGGTGCAGGTGAAGGGAACGATCAAGAATTACAACGGGCTGCTGGAGATGGACCCCGTGGAGAGCATCGTGTGGATCGACAGCGGCACGGTGCCCGACCCGCTGGTGACACCCACCGGCAACCTGGCACCGACGCAAGGAAAGCTGGTGCAAATTGAAGGTACTGCCCTTTCAATGAGCGGAACCGGAAACAAGACCATCCTCTTCAATGACGGCAGCGGTCAGACTTCCGTCTATATCTATACACTGAGCGGGATCGACACGAGCATGTTCACCTTCCCAACGCCGATGCGCGTTACCGGGATGAGTGGCGCTTTCAATACGCCCCAGGTGAACCCCCGCTTCCAATCGGATATCGTGATACTGCCAGAGGTTACCAGCACATACCCGGAGGCCGATGCATCGGGGGTTAATCTCTACCGTGCACTGACGGCCACGTTTAACCATGCCATGGACCCCACGACTTTCAATACCTCATCGTTCACGCTGACAAATTCTTTGGGACCTATCAGCGGAGTGGTGGATTACGATGTGGATACTGAAACGGCAAACCTCACACCTTCATCGATCCTTCTCCCAAGCACCTTGTATACAGCTACTCTGACAACCGACATCAAGGATAGTTCCGGTATAGCCTTACCCTCCGAATATACCTGGTCTTTCACCAGCGGCATTGTGGATGCGGTACAGCCCTCCATCGTTACCCACGACCCAGCTTCCGGTGAAATCGATGTCCCGCTCGATGCAAACGTAGTGATCACTTTCAGTGAAGGCATCGACCCAGCCACGCTGGGCATGGCCGACTTCCTTGTGGAAGGTTCGTTCGGTGATGTTCCATACGCTTTGACCTACAATGCATCCACTTTTGCTGCCACACTCAATCCTGATCAAAGCCTGTTGCCCACTTCAGAGTATACGGTGACCGTTTTAAGCGCTATCGAGGATTGGGCAGGCAATCCATTGGTTGCGGGCGCTGAATGGACATTCTCCACCATGGCTGAACCACCCATGAATGCATATTTCGGCGACCTGCACAACCACACCAGCATCTCGGATGGCAGCGGTACACCGGCAGAGGCGTTGGCTGCCGGAGAAGCCGCCGGTTTCGATTTCATGGCGATCTCAGACCATTCCTATTCAATAGATGATACTGATTGGGCGAATACATTGAACGCTGTTGAAGGAGCAACCAATGCGAATTTTGTGGCCTTACGTGGTTTCGAATACACGCAGGGGGCTGAAGGACATATCAACGTGTATAACACGGTGCGCCATGCCGTCCGCACCGATACGACCTCAACCTGCACGCTCTGCGATTACACTCCCAATCTGGAGGATGGTTCCACCGTGCAGGGCTTTTACACCTGGGTAACCATCAGCGGTACTGTAGGCCTGGATTCTGCTGGTACTGTCATGCAGTTCAACCATCCAGGATGGATCAACTTCAACGATTGGGTTTACCATCCCGAAGTATCAGATGTGGCCAGGCTGGAGGAAGTTGGCAATGGTAATGGGTCTTCGTACACTTTCTCAGAAGACCAGTACATCCGCTCACTGGATTATGGTTGGAAAGTCGGTGCCACCAATAACGCCGATACCCATACCGCATATTGGGGAGTTAATACCGATCACCGTACCGGCGTGTTCATGACTGAGCTCACTAAAGATAATTTGCTCGAAGCTTTGCGAGAGCGCCGGACCTTTGCCACTGAGGATAAGAATTTTTCGTTGTCCATGAAAGCTAACGGCCTGTGGATGGGATCTGAGATTGCCAATACCGGGCAGGTTACCTTTGCAATAAATGGCACCGACCCTGACGCGGAGTTAGCCTCCGTGGTGCAGATCATCACCAACGAGGGCAAAGTGGCATTGGCGTACACTCCTGTGACAGCCAGCTTCAGCTGGTCTCCCCAGCTAGTTATCACCCCAGGGGTGCACTATTTCTATGTCAAGGTGACCCAGGCAGATGGTGACCAGATTGTCAGCTCGCCGGTATGGACACAAGGAAGTGAGAATATTGCCATCACCGATTTAGCAATTCAGCCCACCATCCCCACGATCTATAACCCATCCTTGTTGACTGTGCGCGTCACCAACCGGATTGCTGCAACCCGTGTGGTGACTGTAACCCTGGAGGTGGATGGCGAGCTCGTGGGTTCGGTAGAGGATCTTTCAGTCGCCGGCTACGGAGATAACTTCGCCAACTTCAGCTGGCAACCAACTAGCGTGGGCGAAGTCACTGTCACCGCCAGCCTTGCTGGAGCACCCGCCGGTGATAACCCGGATGATAACCAGGCAGAGTTGCACCTGATTGTGACCGACGAGCACATTCCACTGATCCTGATCGATGCTGGGAAAGGCAACCTCAATGCCACGGGGAATGAGATGGAAATGTTCATCGACGACCTATCAGCTCACCAGTATAACGTGCTCAAGAACCTGGACGAGCTAACCGCTGCTGACCTGAACCCGGCAGTAGTGAAGCTGTTATTCATCACTGCCCCAGCAAGCACTTATAGCTCTGCTGAGCTTACCGCCATTGGCGATTTCGTTGCCGCTGGTGGTAGTCTGTGGTTGTCGGGAATGGCCGATTATTCCTCGGGAAGTGAGGTGGCAAATCGTGAAAACGACATCTTGGCAGCCATCGAAACCCACACCGGTGCGACAATCAACATGCGCCTCAATGATGACGAGATCCTGGATGGCAATGATAACAATGGCTACCCGTGGGGAGTCGTGTGGGGCAGCTTCCCGTCCGAAAACACCACCGGAATAGGGATGAACGTCGAGGCATTGGCTTCCTGGAGCGTGGCTTCGCTGCGCGGTCGTACACCCGGCACACCGCTCACAGCAGATGCTGAAGGTGTGCAGATCGTTGTCCAGGGTGACCTGGATACCGGCTTCACCGGCTCATATCATGATGCCAACCACACCAGTAACACCGATGCAGACAACGGCAATGATGCTTATATTTACAACCCCACCTGGCTGGATCCCTGGGATGTAGTGCCCCCTGAGGCTGTACCCGTGCCCATGGCGGCTGTCACCGACCTGGGTGAATTGGGGGGGCGTATCATGGTGTATGGCGACAGCAATGATGCATTTACCCTGTATGCCTACACAGCTGGTGATGGCAAGCAGAATGAACTGTTCAACCTGGAAGCTGTCATGTGGCTGATGGGTGAGCCCCTGCAAAAATCCACCATCGCCGAGGCACGTGCCCAGGCAGTTGTCAACCAGCCGGATAACCTGGATAAGCTGGTGTGGGTGGAGGGCGAGATCACCGCCGCCTATGGTGAGTTCTTCAACGTCCTGTACGTGCAGGATGCAACCGGCGGTATCACGGTACATGCTCCTGCGGGTGATATCGATGCCACCACATATACACGCGGCACACACGTCAGGGTAATCGGTACGATCGGCATTTACAATGGTGATACGGAAATCGAGTTCTTTGAAGCCGAGATGGTCCAGGTGCTCGATCCTGGAACGGGTGAAGTGGCACCTCTACCGATGACCACGTACGAGGCATCCCTTGAAGAAAACCAGGGCTGGTTGTCGGTGATCACTGGAACAGTTACCTCCAGGGTTGGCGTAGACACTATCTTCATCGACGATGGCAGTGGTCCGGTGCGCATTTTCCTGGATGGCTATAATGGTGACTTCAGCGATATCGGGTTATATGACCTCGTCCAGGTCACCGGCCTGATCTCCGAGGACGGAGATGGGCAGCGTATCCGGGTACGGAACCACTTTGCACACCCCGCCTATGCGGATGATGTGATCGTGCTGAGAGATGGAAATGTCACCTATCTGCCGATTATCTCTCGCATCCAACCGTAAATAAACAAAAAAAATAAATGGGCTGTCCGAATTACCGAACAGCCCATTGTTTTTTGAATATATCAAAGCATCATCAGTAGGGGCGCTGGGGTGAGATTTATTGCCGAAGGATATAATTCAACCCCAGCGCCCTGCTGTGTTTTAACACGCGTCTGATCTATGCTGCTGGTATTTGCGCTTGCGCTACTGGTGGGGTGACCTTCGGTTGGTTCTGAAGCAACAGGGCGGTCTTCCTGGTATTTTCCTCAACGGCAATTAACAGGTAAATCCCTTCTCCAAACGCGATCAGAGAGATGGCAACCACACCACCATAGATCAGCACTATCAGGCTCACAATCAGCCCACCAAAGATGCTGCCTGCAATTCCCGACGCCCTTGAATTAATCCCCAAATCCAATCCCGAGAAACCGATTGGAGCCCGGCGCCACCGATAACTGACAGTCCGCAAATTGCCAGGATGGCCAGAATGGTCAACACTGCCACGATATAGCCCAATAACCCGGTAAATATTAGCGATTGTCCGTAATGCACGATATCTACGTTCCATTGCTCCTCCTTCTAATGTGGTTTATTGAATGCTAAGACTTGATAAATTATTGAACTGTCATGACCGCGGTCACAATTTCGTTCTGCTTCACTTCCCTTCAATTAAAACAATTGGATTAACCATAACTGCTTTCATCTCAAAATTAAATCAACAGCATATTTATCTGATTTCCCAATGGAATTACATTCAGTATACAATAATTGCCTTCCAGGTGCAATTAAATCACCTTTGCGATCGTAGAGACGCCCCGGCGGGGCGTCTCAGTGGTGTCTGACCAATTACTGGCGTTTTCCATGGCGACAATCCATATCGTGTTTCATTTGCATACGATGTCATCAAGTAGAGACGCCACAGCGTTGGTGCATTACCCAACGGACGTCTCTACACCAACGGCTAATTATTCCAATCACCGTCACATGCTTGCCCAACGGTCAATACTGCTCATGCTGACAACCCATATCGTGATTCCATATGTTTATAATTAGGTGGCTTGTTGTATACTTTACCTTGAACAACACATGCTAACCAACCAAGAGGCGCTCCGCCTCATCGCGCCCGACTTGGAACTGCTCCTTAAGCCACTAGCTCGCAGGTATTGCCGCGGCTGGTGATGCGCAAGTCGAAGTCAGTAAATCGTATGGAAAAACTTATCTAAACGGGTAAGATGAATTATGAAACGTACAACCTATCTCCTGCTACTTGTCCTTATATTAGTCTCATGCACCTTGAAATCGAAACCGGTGCCGTATAAGGATCCAAGCCAACCAGTGGAGGTGCGCGTTGAAGATTTGCTTTCCCGCATGACCCTGGAAGAGAAGATTGGTCAGATGACCCAGGTGGAAAATAATAGCATTTCCCCCTATTATTTATTTCCCCCCTCTGAAGTTGTCAAATATTTCATCGGCTCCGTTCTGAGCGGCGGGAACAGTTCGGGCTTTTACTCGCTTGCAGATTGGACCGGAGTGGCGAAGAGTTATGAGCTCGAAGCGGTAAAGTCGCGCCTGGGCATCCCCCTGATCTTCGGGGTGGACTCGGTGCATGGATTTGGGCACGTCAATGGCGCGACGATTTTTCCCCACAACATCGGTCTGGGGGCTACGCGTGACCCGGAGCTGGTACGCCAGATTGGGCAGGTGACTGCCGAGGAGATGCGTGCCGCGGGCATCCCCTGGAACTTTGCCCCTTGCGTGGCTGTTCCACAGGATATCCGCTGGGGCCGCACGTATGAAGGCTTCAGCGAGGATACTGCCCTGGTGACCGAGCTCTCTGCGGCTTATATCCAGGGTTTTCAAACCATCCCCCAAGGGTACAACTCCAGTGATGGTCAAACCCTTTATGCCTTGGCAACCCCCAAACACTATATCGGAGATGGAGGCACAGCTTGGGGCTCAATCCATCAGTATATGTACCACCAGTACATGCTGGATACGGGCGACACGCAGGTGGATGAGGCGACGCTGCGCCGCTTATACCTGCCTCCCTATCAGGCAGCCGTGAATTCAGGCGCCATGAGTGTGATGGTCTCCTTCAGCAGTTGGAATGGGGTAAAGATGCATGCCCAGCGGTATTTGCTGACGGATGTCCTCAAGGGTGAACTTGGTTTCCAGGGTTTTGTCGTCTCTGACTGGGGCGGCATCGATAAGGTGGATCCTGATTACTACCAGGCAGTTGTGACTGCCATCAATGCGGGCATCGATATGAATATGGTTCCCTACTATTATCAGAGATTCATCTACACCATGAAACATGCGGTGGAGAATGGCGATATTACTCAAGCGCGGATTGACGATGCGGTGCGCCGTATCCTGCGTGCCAAGTTCATGCTGGGCTTGTTCGAAAATCCTTATGGTGATCCAGGCCTGGCCGTGACGGTCGGCTCGGATGAGCACAGGGCCCTGGCTCGCCAGGCGGTACGCGAATCGCTGGTGCTGCTAAAGAACGACAATAATGCTCTTCCGATTGATAAAAATGTCTCGACCATCCTGGTGGCCGGGATCAACAGCACCGGGATCCAGGCGGGCGGCTGGACGCTGGATTGGCAGGGTGAGCAAAGAAACACCCTGGTGGGGACAACCATTTTGGATGGGATCCAAGAGCTGGTGGGTCCCAATACTCAAGTGCTATACAATAGCTCGGGTCAATTTGCCAGTTTCAACGGTAAGGCCCCGGTGGGTATTGCGATTGTGGGTGAGGTACCGTATGCAGAAGGACTGGGGGATCGGGCCGATTTAACCCTCTACCAGGTGGATCTAGCGGTCATCAACGCATTACGCCCGAAAGTGGATAAATTGATCGTGGTGATCCTGTCTGGTCGTCCGCTGGTGATCACTGACCAGTACCAGACCGCGGATGCCTGGGTGGCGGCCTGGCTGCCGGGCTCTGAGGGGGCGGGCGTGGCCGACGTATTGTTTGGGGATTATCCATTCGTCGGCAAACTCCCGTACACCTGGCCGCGTTCGAACGATCAGTTACCCCTCAACATCAATAACTCGGCTAATCTCACCGGTTGTGCTGCTCCGCTCTTTCCCTTTGGTTATGGATTGGGTAATGCTGGCAGCCAGCCCATCGAATGGCTGGATTGCCCATAATAATTAAGCGTGGTATGCAATGCGGTTATTTCGACGCGCACGTCAAACCGTATGTCATTACCTGCCTCGAACTTTATAAAACCAGAACGTATAAAATTTCGAGACGATGATGCATATAAAAAGGCAAAAAATGAAAATATTCAGGCAAATCGGTTGAACCCCCAATATTTAACGAAATAAAGTGGTCTTTTCCATCAACAATCGATTTTTAAATAGCCAGCGGGTGAAATTTCTGAAAATAACCTCAGAGATTGCCTAAAAACGAATACCTATCCAGAGTTGGGCAATAAACCCTACTGAAGATAGGTTCCTTTGTATTTAATTTATGTTATCCTATTGAAGTAGGAAAATTAACCACAGGCCATCTGTAGGCCTTGCCTGATGGTGGGTATTATCATAGAGAAAGATCCCATATGGCAAAGCAGATTATGTGAGTGGATAAAATTATGCACATCTTTCGTAAACTGCGCTGGAAATTAACCCTCAACTACACCATTGTCACGGTGAGCGCTTTTTTCGTCGCTCTCCTGGTCCTGGTAGGGATTGTGTTTCTCAACATATTTGCTCCGAGAAATATCTTCACCCCCGAAGTATTGATTGAGGTATTACAGAAAAACGCCAATCCTTTGTTAAGTCATGTACTTTCTCAATCTCCGGTGGATACCGAATTGATCTCATTGATCTTGAAGGAACCTAACTCAACCATCACCGAAAACAATTTTCTCCGCTTTGGTTCGGTACAAGTTACGGTAAGAACCATTGCAGATTGGCGCGCTTTAATTATCGGGACGGATGGAACATTATTAGGAAAATCTAATTTTAGTTTCCCCGAAAGTTATGTGATCGGTCAGCCATTCGACCCCTCACAGATACAGGGGTTGGAGGTACCTTTAACCGCTGCACTGGCGGGAGAAACAGATCCCAAGCATTTATACACAATATTTGAACCGAACCAGCGCTATTTATTGGCACTTCCGATCTTTAATTACACCCCCGTAAGCGAGTACAGTGTTTTAGGGGTTATTGTATTTATCTTCGATTCTTTTCCCACGAATGCGGATATTCCTTCGCACATTCTTAATATTTCCGGCAAAAGCTTGCTAATCTTTCTGCTTAGTGCTGGAATCCTGGGAGCTATTTTCGGCGGTTTTTTTGCCCATGGGTTATCTACGCGTTTCAAGCGCGTATTTACCACCATTGATGCCTGGAGTATCGGTGATTTCACAAAATTTATTGATGACACCACCGGTGATGAGATTGCCCAATTTTCACAGCGCCTAAATAATATGGCCAAGCAATTGCAGGAACTGCTCCGCAGGCGTCAGGATATGGCCGTCTCTGAAGAGCGCAACCGGCTGGCGCGAGACCTGCACGACAGCGCCAAGCAACAAGCACTGGCGGCTTCTTTTCAATTGGGCACTGCCCTTACTTTATACGACTGCGATCCACAAACCGCAAAAAAACATCTGGTAGAAGCCGATGCGCTGGTTGATTCTGTACGTAATGAGCTCACCAACTTGGTGCATGAGTTGCGACCCCAATCCTTGGAAGGGCAGGATTTCCCCGAGGCGTTGAAGGAGTATGCCGCGGATTGGTCGCTCCGAAACAAGATTGAAATGCAGATTAATATTGAGGCTGACTCTGAACTGTCTATTGAAACCCGGGAAACCCTTTTCCGCATCGCCCAGGAAGCCCTGGCAAATATCGCCCGCCACAGCGCTGCCAGTCATGCCGAAATCTCCCTGGAATACGTGACAAATATGGTTACAATGACGATCAAAGATAATGGCCACGGCTTTGACAAGAGCCTTCAACATCCTGGGTTAGGCCTTTACTCGATGCAAGAACGGGCTGAAAATGTAGGCGGGAGCCTTACAATTGAAAGCTCAGTAGAGCAAGGCACTAAAATCGTGGCTGCTTTACCGCGCATCGCTTTATAGGGAGGCAAGATGGCTGATCGAACGGAAGCTATTACTGTAATGATTGTTGATGACCATGAAATGGTTCGTTGTGGAGCTTGCAGCTACCTGGAAGCCCAGCCTGATATCTCAGTCGTTGCTCAAGCCGGGTCAGGTGAGGAGGCTGTCAAGTTAGCCCAGGAATTTATCCCGGATGTGGTCTTAATGGACCTGGTGATGCCTGGCATGGATGGGGTTGAAGCTACGCGTAGGGTGAAAGATATCAGCCCACGCAGCCAAATCGTTATTCTGACGTCTTTTCATCAGGACGAATTCATCTTTCCTGCCCTTCAGGCCGGCGCAATCTCGTACCTGCTTAAAGACGTTAAAGCATCGGAGCTTGTCGAAGCGATCCGCCGTGCTGCTCGGGGAGAAGCCACTCTCCATCCAAAGATCGCGGCACGCGTCATCAAAACATTCCGTAGCCTCGTGCCTGAAGAAGCGACCCCTTTCATCACGCTGACCGAACGGGAGATGGAAGTGATCAAGCTGGTTGCCAAGGGTTATTCAAATGACAGGATCGCAGAACAGCTGGTCATCAGTGTGGGAACAGTCAAGGGGCACGTGAGCAACATTCTCAGCAAATTACACCTGGTAGACCGCACCCAGGCAGCAGCCTATGCCTGGCAGGAAGGGATTGTGCACCGCGAATAGTCAGATACCTTAATTATTGTGATTGCGGGGTTGCCGGCATTACTTTTGGACTGGCAACCCCGTTTTATATTTAATCCGATGCATATCCGTAGAGGCAGGCGATAGGGTTATGCAGGTGAGGACGAACAACACCACAGGCACAAGCGGAAATGCACCTTCAGCATTCCCAAAACCTTCACCCAGGCTCGTGTGTTTCAGGTCACTTTCCAATATCCTATCCATAGAAACATAAACCAGCCCTGCAATCATAAACAGCCAGATAGAAAACCAGAGGCGGAAAGAAGAATATATGGATACTCGTCAAATTGTAAAACTGTTCTGGAGTAAGGCTCGCCAAAGTAGGTTGTTAAACCTAATAAGAAAGGAGGTTAAGATGTCTACCAAAAGTCGATTGAGAATTGTGCTTGTAGCTAGTTTGTTGGTGGTAATTTTGGTGTCATTCCAGGTACTAACCAGTAAATCTGCACCAGGAACCAATTCAGCGAATTCCACGGCAGACGAGAAACTAGCTGGCTCCGATTGGATCGAACGCCACCCACCGACCCCGCTCCCGGCGAACTACTATACCGGTTCGGACTGGATCGAGCGCCACCCACCGACCCCACTCCCCACGAACTATTACGTGGGCTCCGATTGGATCGAACGCCACCCGCCAACACCTCTCCCAACAAACTACTACGACGGATCTGACTGGATCGAACGTCACCCGCCCACACCATAAGTCGGATTAACCTGGATCGCATGTTGACGAATGCAACTGACCCGAAGACTAAACTGTCGGACACGAACCCTTCCCATGGATGTGATACCATGGGAAGGAAGTTTTGTTTCCCGGTTTATATCATCTAACAGCGGGTTGATTGAGTGATATGGCTGGAATAGACAGTGGTAGAATGGCTGCCTTATCCCCAATTAGCTGGATCAATTTTAATCCGACCAGGGAGCAACCTTGCGATCCCATCGGTGGGTTCGTAACCTGGTGATTAATTCCTCAGGTAAACCAATCCCGTCGCTCCTGGACTTTCCGCACCATCGGGTATGGTCACGATATTAAAGTGTGGAAGTATATCGTCTCAGCTTTACGCATGGTATGATACGACTACGTGATTTCGCTTGAGCACGAAGATGGAATGCTGTCTTTTGATGAGGGCGTTAAAAAGGGTTTGGCTGCCTTACAAGAGGCAGTGACAGTGGAAAACCCCGGAGAAATGTTCTGGGCATAAAATAACTGAGACGCAAGGATTGGGAGTGAGCCTGCATCCGGGGATTGGATTGGGCTTATAACGAAGAGAATCTTTGCTCCAAGATTATTGAGGTGATACGGTGAGTGAACAAAGACGTAAACTCGAGATTATTCGTGCCTGGATGACCGGTCACAATTTAGGAGGCCTGTATTTGCAGAGTGCGGGCAGCTTCGCCTGGGCTACCTGCGGGGCAGCCTCGTATATAAATACGGCATCTACGAATGGGCTGGCTTCATTGTTGATTACAATGGATCGCCAGTATGTGATCACAACCAATATTGAAGCCCCTCGCCTGGAAAATGAAGAAGGCTTGAGCGCCCATGGTTGGGAGTTTCAGGTAACTCCTTGGCACACCAACCAGGCTGATATTAAGAAATTATGTCACAGTGAAAATCTCGCCTCCGATAGTCCTTTTCCAGGAGCGATCGATCTTTCAGCTGACCTGGCCAGGTTGCGCGCCAACCTGACCCCTGAAGAGGGGGAACGCTTCCGTGAATTAGGGAAAATATGTGCGCGAGCCATGGATGCGGCCATTAAGGCGGTCAGACCGGGGCAAACAGAATTTGAAATGGCTGCCAGGTTGTCTGCAGAAGCAGAAGGGCAAGGGGTGCAAGCAATCGTAAACCTTATCGCAACCGACGAGCGCATTTCCTACTACAGGCACCCATTACCGACCGCCAAAAAGCTCGAAAAATATGCCATGCTGATCTTGTGCGGGAGGAAATACGGTCTGGTTTGCTCATTAACCCGCCTGGTGCATTTTGGTTCACTGGCGGATGAATTGAAGCGCAAAATGGAGGCATGTGCCAGGGTCGATGCAGGCTATATTGGGTCCACACGCCCAGGGGTCACGCTGGGAGATATTTTCAGCCAAGCAGCATCAACCTACGCAGCGGCTGGCTTCCCTGACGAGTGGCAGAAACATCACCAGGGTGGTACATCGGGATATGAGCCGCGCGAGTACCTGGCAGTACCTGGGTCAAACGATAAGGTCGCTGTCGGGCAGGCGTATGCCTGGAATCCTTCGATTACAGGATATAAATCTGAAGATACGATCCTGGTTGGCGAAACCCATAATCAGATCCTGACCGAGATCCCCGATTGGCCAGCGATGATGATCGATGGCATCGCCCGGCCCACCATCTTAGTATTATTGTAACAGTCGTTGAGTAAATAGATATTATAGAGTAGTGTTCAAAAACCTGCCTTCCGGCAGGTTTTTCGTTGATCGGGATACCGACTCTCCTTACCCTATTGAGTGATAACTTACGACTAACCACCCGGGGTTATTGAGCCAAGGGCGATGAAAAAGAATACCACCGTATCCATGCAGAAGTGGATGAACCACGCCCAGAAGAAACCACGCGTCTCCAGCATGGATTTACCGATCAGCCAGCCAGGAATAAATGCCATTACTACACCAAGGATGCCATAGGGCACACCATAAAAATGACCCAGGCCAAAGTAAACTGCGGTCATCAGGAGGGCATGGACGGGGCCAACCGGGACTTCCAACGCACCCAGCCAGGGTGCTCGATAGAGCATTTCCTCCCCGAAGGCGTTGCTGGCGGCAAAGATCGGGACTAAGAGGATTAATGGGAAAGCATTTTTTAGGGATTGCAGCGAGGGTAAATTTCCAAAAATCAAGCTGAATGCGATCAGACCCAGGCACATAGCGCCTGCAATCGCTGGACCCAGGACACGCCAAGAGGAAGGCCTGCTCATGATCAATGGGATTGGTGCAGCCTGCGCATTTAGTTTTCCCTTCACGAAGAAGAATTTATCCAACCGGCGGAATAAAACCAGCATGATTAATACCAGCATGGTGCCAACTGTGAAACGCGGGATTTGCACAGAAGTCATTTCTTGCACGAATGAGCTTGCTCCAATAAACCAGGTTGAATAGGATAATGAATCGTATATCCAGCTGACGGACCATTCCAGCAGGTAGACCGCCAGGAGCACAGCAGAAAACTGCCATAATGCGCGTATGCGTCTCCACAGCAAGCAGACGAATAACAGGAAGACGATCAACCCAACTTTACCCCAGAATAACCAGGCTGGCAGGTGACCCGTCGATTCTCGGAAAAGGATGTCTGGGAGCAGGGAAACACCCAACGTGATGATCCAGGCGATGCTAATGATTAGCTTGTTTCCCGCTTTTGAATTGAAGTGGGTCTGATTCATATATTTTTCCGTCAAGTCCTAAACGCTGCTATCTGGGGAAGATGAATGGATTGTCCGTCTAAAGACCGAAAGCATCTACCCTCCGATATTCATACATGCAGCAATCATTTTAGAGGTTATCCGGTTATAAAGGACTCACCAGCATGTTCGTGGATTCCTGTGTCGGTCGCGACCAGACATAATCATCGAAAGAATAGCTCACTAACACAAGATTATTGGCTTGGTTTATAATGGAGTTAATTGGTCCTATATGAACAACTATCCATTTGGATGGGTAATAACTCCCCAATCGATAGGGGTAATTATTAGCCAGAGATATTAATATAATGATATCAGTAATTTACAATCAATCCAATAACCTGAAAGGACGTACTATGAAAACCCGAACCGCATTTATTTCCCTGCTTGTCATATCCATGCTACTTGTTAGCTGCAGCGTCTTGAGCAACGCTGGTGTTAAGGCAATCACTCCATCCAATGTTCTCATTAGTGAAAATCGCGATGTCAGTGGTTTTAAAGCGATTGAATTTAGCACATTTGGAAAGATCAACATAATCCAAGGTGACAAAGAGTCGCTTAACCTATCAGGTCCCGATAACCTGGTCCCAGAAATCAGCACCACGGTAAATAACGGGACACTTATTATCAAGAATAAAGAAAATATCACTGTCACGTCATTTAACAATGCAGACATTTTGACGTTCACGATTGTGGTCAAAGAACTTACATCCCTGGCAGTCAGTGGGGCTGGAGATGTCCAGATTGAAACGCTCTCAACACCCAGCATGTCACTGAACCTGAGTGGTGCCGGGAAAGTCCAACAAAACCAAATCACAACGAATGATCTCAATATCGCGATCAGTGGGCTGGGAGGAATTGATATTTCTGGTCAGTCTAGCCGGACAACGATTGATATATCTGGCGCAGGCAATGTGAATGCACCTGAATTAAAGACCCAGACGGCAAACGTCACCATCTCGGGATTGGGTGGCGCTACCTTGTGGGTGACCGACCAGTTAACCGGAGAGATCAGTGGTGCCGGTAATGTCTCTTATTATGGGAATCCTCAAACCAGCACAAATTCGTCCGGGTTAGGTAAGTTTAGCTCACTTGGAAATAAATAAAATTTCCTAAATAAGCTGACCATTCGAATAGTACAAAACTCCCCTACCAAAGGGGAGCTTTGATTTTAATTGCTAGGTTCGGACATTACCTCAGAAATGAGAATTGTCAAGGTTTATTACGAGCCAAAACATTCTAAGAGCAGATTGCCACGAGACCGGAAAACCACCGGTCCTTCCCCCAGGACCAGGGGGGATTCCCCCCGAAAGGCAGCGGGGGCAGGCGCAATGACGAGATTTACTAAGACATGTCCGATGTTTTGTCCGAAGGTCGGTTTTGGGCATAGACTGAAATTTAATCCATTGATTTTTGGAAAGCCCAGGAATAGTTATTTCGTCGTTTCGCGCTGGACGAGACCTTTTTGCCATGCATAGACAGCCACCTTAGTCCGATCGGCCAGGTGCAACTTGCTGAGAATGTTACTCACGTGACCTTTGACTGTATTCTCACTAATCACCAGTTTTTCAGCGATTTGATTATTACTCAGGCCGTTGGCAATTAGCTTAAGCACTTCCAGCTCACGCTCGGTAAGCTCGGTGAACATTTGGACAGCTTCGCCGTCTTCACCTCTAAGATTTTGCAAGACGCGCGCCGCTACGCGCGGGTGCAATGTAACCTCTCCTTTGGCGGCGCGGTGCAAGGCATCGACCAGCTTATCCATTTTCATGTCTTTTAGAACGTATGAAATCGCCCCAGCCCTGAGTGCCGGGAAGATATGGATGTCTTCATGGTAGGAGGTGAGCACTACAACCTGGGTGCGGGGGCTGATGGTTTTTACCCGGCGAGTGGTCTCTACACCATCCATGCCGGGCATGATCAAATCCATCAGCACCACATCCGGTACTTGTTCGGTTACCAAAGCGAGGGCTTCTTCACCAGAAGCCGCCTCGCCGACCACGGAAAACTCAGGCAAAGTTTCCAGGTAAGCGCGGATTCCGTTACGGACAACCTCATGATCATCCACGATCAGGATTGTGGTTGGGTGGGCCATGATGACCTCCATTATTGCCATTGAGAGTAGGAACTTCTTTATAAATTGGCGCCCATATCCGGATTTGGGTGCCTTTACCAGGGGTACTTTCTATCGTAATGCCTCCACCGATCATAACGGCGCGTTCTTGCATCGTCCGCAGGCCTACACCGGCTGGTTTTTGGTTGGGATTAAAACCGCAGCCATTGTCACTGAGCACCATCTCAACAGTCTTTTCATTGTAATTCAAATCGATGGCCACCTGACTGGCATGGCTGTGCCGGGCGATATTAGCCAGTGATTCCTGGATGATGCGATACAGTGCCTGCTCGATTTCCAATGGAAGATGGCATTCTTGATTGACCATCAGGTCAACATGAATATCATTGCGGTTTTCCCACTCATAAAGATATTCGCGTAAGCTTGTGATCAGCCCTTTTTCCTTGAGCGCCATTGGATACATTTCCTGGATCAGGAAGGTTAGTTCCTGGATCACTTCATACACCAGGTCTTCAACTTCATCCAGGTGGCTTTTCGCAGCGCTGGATTTACGCGACATCATGCTGCGCACCGCCCCTAGCTGTGCCAGGGCGGCAAAGGCTTTTTGCTTTGCGCTATCGTGCAGGTCGCGCGCTAAGCGGTTGCGTTCTTCGATAATAGCCAGTTCTTTGGTCTGCTCGAACAGTTTCTCAATCTCTTGGGTGCGTTCTTCTACCTGGTGTTTAAGATCACGGTTATAGCCTTCAATGCTGCGAACACGCAGGCGAAAACTGGCAAAGACCACACCTGCTACCAGCAGTACGATAATGCCGCGGAACCACCACGTTTGCCAGATCGCCGGGACAACAGTCAATGCGATTGCTAAGCCTGCTTCATTCCATATCCCATCGTTGTTGGAACCCTTAATATGCAGGGTGTAGGTGCCACCTGGCAGATTTGTGTACCTACCAAAGTTGTACGACCCATTTTCGACCCAATCCTGGTCGAATTTATCCATGCGGTAAGCGTATTGGTTCTTTTCAGGATTCGAGTAACTTAGGGCTGCATATTCGAACTCAAAGTAATTGTGCGGCCAGCGCAATACCACTTTCTGGAGGTTATCAGATGTTTGCGTAACTTTGACTGGTTCTCCACCTTGTGTAAAGTTAGTGAGCACAATTGGAGGCACATACTCGTTGCGTTGAATCTCTTGGGGGCTAAAAATATTGGTCCCAGCTATGCCGGTAAAAATAATTTCGCCTGTGCGAGTTTTCGCGAAGGCTAATGAGTTGAATTCATTACTCTGCAAGCCGTCGTTGTAATCGTAATTTTGCACGCTGCCGGTATGCGGGTCGAAACGTGAGATGCCATAATTCGTGCTTAACCAGAGATAACCCTGATCGTCTTCTACAACCGCGTAGATGACGTCACTCGGTAGACCATCTTTCACCGTGTAATGGGTGGCTTCTCCGCTCTGGGCATCGAACCGGTTCAGCCCTTCGTTCGTACCCAGCCACATCACGCCATTGCGATCCTGCATAATCATCAGCACAGAATCGGTGCTGATCGACTTTGGATCTTCGGGATCGTGGCGGTAGTGAGTGAACTGCCCGGTTTTCTGATCCAACCTGCTCAAACCACTCTCATACATGCCCAGCCAGATTTCTCCTTCCTGGCTCTCAAATATATATGAAACATTGGGATGGCTGAGGCTGGTCGGATCTTCGGGAATGTGCTTATAGTGAGTGAAAAGGCCAGTGGAACGGTCCAAGCAATCCAACCCTGTGGGCATGCCAATCCATAAAAGACCCTGACTGTCTTCCAGGGTGAAACCAACCGTGCGACCGTTCAGGCTATCGGGGTCGTCAGTTTTTTCTTCGTTGTTTACGTAATGAGTGAACTTCCCCGTTATAGGGTTGAGGGCATTTAACCCGTGTGCACTGCCAATCCATATCGTTCCGTCGCGGCTTTCGCTGACCGTCAACACGAAATTATCCAACAAGCTGTTATCAGGATTGTATGGATCTTGACGGAACAGAGTATAGTCGCCGGTCTCACGGTTCAAGCGTAGCAATCCCTCGCTGTACATGGTAAACCAGAGTTGCCCGGTTTGATCTTCGATCAAACCAAAAGAGCTGATGTTCTTGGGATTGCTTTGGATCATATTGTAAGATAGGAAATTTGTTACGGCCACGGTCCAGTTTGTTCACGCCCCCACCGAAGGTGCCAATCCAGAGGATTCCTTCTTGGTCCTCATACAATGAAAGAATAATGGAATTGCTTAAGCTCGTGGAATCACCAGTTTTTGGGTGATAGACGATAAAATACCCACTCTGGCGGTCCAGCAGGTTAAGCCCATCATTAGTGCCTACCCACAAGTTACCACTCTGGTCTTCCAATATCGCCTCTACGCTTGAGCTGCTGAGGCTACCTTGAACCTTGGGGTCAGAGGTGAAATGCTCAAAGGTTAACGCCAGACGATCCAGGCGTTCCAATCCCTTCTCAGTACCCAACCACAAATCGCCATTGTGATCTTCAAAGAGGTTATTGACGTTTTTCCCAATCAGGCTGGCAGGATCTTTGTTGTCATGCGTGAAATGGATGAAGGATCCTGTAGACTGTTCTAGAAAAGATAAGCCTGCTTCGGTGGCGATCCACATCACACCTGAGCGATCCTGGAGAATGTCATTAACCCCGTTGTGGAGCAAACTGGAAGCGTCGTCAGGGTGATTGCGAAAATGAGATAGAAAAACTTCCCCCTGCGGATCATAGACATCCAGCCCACCATCGCTGCCTATCCAAAGCATACCCTTCTGATCTACCAGGAGGGTGCGAATGCAGTTCCCACCTAAGGAGTCAGGGTTATTGGGATCGTGCATCAGGTGGGTAAACTGTCCACCCAAGCGGTCATAGCGGTTGAGGCCGCCGATCATGGTGCCGATCCATAAGCTACCGCCCGGATCTTCGGCAATGGTGTTGATCATGCGATCATTCAGGCTGGATGGATCATCTGGATCGGGGCGAAAAATGGCGAAATGATACCCATCATAGCGGTTTAGGCCATCTTGTGTCCCGAACCATAGATATCCCTGACTATCCTGGTAGGTCACACTGACCACGCTCTGAGAGAGGCCTTGTTCTATCGATAGGGATACAAATCGCAAAGGAGTGTTCGGCGGAATTGAAGTTGGATCAGTTGGAGCGCTGTGCGCAATCTCGTAGGCAGGCATACTGGCTACCAGTGCCAATATGCAAGCCAGACAAAAATAGCGGATCAACGATTTGGATGGCTTCATCTCATTTCATAGGGCTGAAAACAAGCGATGAATTCTTTGGTTACAGTATATTATATTTTCCCCCTTTTTGGCTGAACCATAGGGACGATTTTATCCCCTACGCCAGAGGGGTGCTTGGGTATCTACGAATAGTTCTGACGAGGGGTGAGTCTACGAAAGGAAGGGGGGTGTAAATCCACCCTACCGCATGAGGAGAAATCCGAATTTGGTCTCGTGCTAGCCGGGGGATTTATCTGTATAGTTGAATTGTTCAAGGATTGTTTGTAGATGTCCACAAAACTATATTCTCTGGCCGATTGTTGTTCTCACGCGAATAGCGATCTCATTAGCAAATAATATTCGGTCTTTGTGGTCAATCCACAATTGATCGCCACAATCATCACCGAGATTGAGTTCGCCTGACCCGAACTAATTAGAGAGCATAAGTTGAAGCTTTTACGGAGGAATATATGGCTACCCAAACAGTTGCGTACAAACCAGTAGTATTTCGCTCCATGCTGACGAAATCATTCGTCAGAAAACTCGACGAATTGTTCAAACGCTTCATGCCACGCCCATGCATGATCCTTTCGGTGGGATTACTCCTGATAGGGCTGGGTATTCCTTTTTTCATGCTGATCGAATATATCCCAACCTCATTATTCCTTGGCTTTGTCGGGTTGGCTTTCATTGGCATCGGCGGCAGTCTGACACTGTACTTCATGGGCGACTTTTAAGATCAACGATTTCATCGAGCGCTGTGTAAACTAAAAAATCACATGCTTCCTATAAAATCAAGGATTTCCAAGAAGTGTACTATGCGAATGCTATCGCATGTTCACGTTTCTCCTCTGTACAGTCGCCAGGGCATGCGCCAGACATGCCTCTGGCGACTGGCTGTAATTATTAGCCAGGAGGTGAGTATCGCCAAACTCGCAGAAACTTCAATTCATTAGTTCTTTTTTACCAAATCCAGGTGTCAAATACCTGGAATCAGACACTAATCAATGAGGAAGAAGAATATGAATACTTGTAAAAAAATATATTTATTCGCCATTCTGTTAATTGCCGTTTCCATCCTGACGGCCTGCGCATCCCCAACCCCAATCATTGAGACAGTCACCGTCAAGGAAATTGTTACCCAGATGGTAGAAGGCACACCTCAAACGAAAATCGTGGAGGTCGTTGTAACCCCCACCCCTGAAGCCGAGCCAGCGCCTGCCGAAAAAGCTTCACCCTTCAACCGGTCCGAAGTCATACGTCAGGCTACGTTAGCCGATCTGGATGGCCTCAACCCCTTCTATTTGTTTGATATCACCGGCTCAAGCTATTGGAACTATATTTATACTTCAGCCTTTTATCCTGTGATGTACACCTATTCCGACCAGCGCTGGGACTGGGTTCCATCACTCGCCGATGGTCTCCCCGATCCGATCGTCCAGGAAGGCGATTTTTACGTTGGAACAGCCAGACTGAAAGATGGCTTGAAATGGTCGGATGGCTCACCTTTGACTGCCCAGGATGTAGCTTTTACTGCCAATACCGTGCTTACCTTTGCCCTTTCGGGCAACTGGTCTGGCTACTTCAACCCAGAAGTCCTCGACCGAGTAGAAGCGGTGGATAACCTTACCTTGAAGTATTACTACAAGGTAGTCCCAGGCTTACCCATCTGGCAGCATGGAGCTCTACTTGGACCGATTTTAAACCAGGCGTACTGGGAACCAAAGGTGGCAGATCTGCTCGCTCAAGCTGAAGCACTCGATCCTGAAGCAACCGATTATTTCGACCTGATCACACCCCTACAAGGTGAGCTGGAAGCGATCACAACCGAAGGCGAACCGACCTTTGGAGGGATTAAATTCGGCGCATGGGAACCCGGTGCGTATGTCGAAGATGTTTTCAATGATCAGTACGCCATGTTGGGCACCGTCGAGGAAGAGTATGCAGATGGGTCATATCGGGAATACAACGAAAGCATGGGGTACGATTATACGCTCTATGGTGGAGCTACCACAACAACTACCCTTGATCTGACTTTCGGCCCGTATTTTGATACCTTCTTATTCCCGATATATTCACAAGACGCGGCTTACCTCGCCTTGCAGAGTGGTGAAGTGGATATGGTGCTCAACCCCAGCGGTGTACCAAAAGGTGTTCGCGAGCAATTAGCAGCAGATCCAAACGTCACCCTCGTCCGCAATGCACAAAACGGTTTCCGTTACATTGAGTTCAACCAGGCGAGACCATATTTCGCCGGCGAGCAGGGAGTGGCACTTCGGCAGGCGATTGCCTGCATGATCGACCATAAGTTACTGGCACAAAATGTATTACAAAACGAGGTCACCCCGGTATACACCCTGGTACCCGAAGGCCTCACCAATTGGTTCAACCCCGACGTGCCAGTGTTCTGCAAGGATATGACCGAGTCTCAGCGCATTATCGAAGCTGTCCGCATCTTAAAAGAGGCAGGCTACACCTGGGAAGTGGAACCTGGCTACGCTGAAGGATCGCGAAGTGAATCTGGTTACATCTACGGAAAGGGTATCATATCGCCCGATGGGATTGCCCTCCCGGAGCTCGATTTCCAGGCTCCCGGTCCTGGTTACGACCCGCTGCGTGCTACCGTGGCGGTTCACCTCGAGCAATGGCTGAAGGCGCTGGGAATCCCTGTCACCATGAACTACACCCCCTTCAACACGATCCGCGCCAACGAAAACTCTGGAGATTTTGACATCATCATGCTGGGTTGGGGTCTTGTACCATTCCCAAGCTATCTATGCGACTTCTTCGCCGGAGCTACAGGTGTTGGGGATGGCAGCGACAATATCTCCTATGTCAGCCCAACATTGAACCAACAGTGCGCTGCCTTCAAATCGGAACCCGACGTGGAGAAATCCCGCCAGATCGTCTTCGATATGCAGGTGACAATAGCGACTGAGCTACCCTATATCACCTTGTTCACCAACCCGATCTACGATGCGATCTCTACCAGCATCACCTACCCCTATGACCAGGTGTTTGACGGTCTACAAGGTCTGTATAGCGGTTGGTATTTGGTCATGCCAGCCTCACAGCAGTAATCCGGATTTCCCTGAGGTCTTGCTCCACCTTCAGGCGTCAAAACAGTCAGGATAGACAGGGCGAAGAGAAATAGTAATGGAACCACCCTGTCTATCCCGACCAGAAATGGAACCTTAAGAATAACCACGGATTATGCAGATTGATAGTTTGCCAGAAAAATAATCTGCATAATCTATGGATCAAGAATGGGTAAGACCTTTTGACACCAGCATTGATGGAAGTGCCCTATGTGGAAATACATTCTGCGCCGAACGGTCCAAGTCATCATCACATTGTTTATTTATTTATTAATTACCTATTTTCTATTGGATGCCCAACCAGGTGATATGACGCTGCAGTACATAAACCCGCGCTTCACTGAGACCCAGCGCCAGGCATTGAGAATACGCCTGGGATTGGACAGACCGGTTACCGAGCGTTTCATTAATTGGATCGGTAATATGCTGCACGGTGAGCTGGGGGATTCATTCAGCGAATCGAAACCGGTGATTGATATCATCAAAGAACGCGCCCCGCGCACGATCTTCTTGTTCCTGACAGCAGCCCTGACTACTTTTGTTGTAGGCTATTACCTGGGTCGATTGCTGGCATGGAAACGGGGCACAAAATCAGAGTACATCATTACTGTGTTTGGAGCAGTAATGTATTCAATCTTTCTGCCCTGGTTCGCCATGATCATGATCCTGATTTTTAGCTATCAGTTAAAATGGTTCCCGTTGGGCAAATTTCTAGATCCTGTGGTGTGGCGTGGGCTGTCTAAGGAGATCAATGCCAATATAATTTTCAACCGCTTATTACTGACAGCCTTGCTGGTGACGCTGGCACTGTTGGCGGTGAGCATCCTGGTGCGCAAATTTGCACCCAACCACACCAGGCGTGTCATACCAGTAGCCACTTTTCTGGTGCTGATTTTAGCCTTACTAGCGTGGGTAGCTTATCCCTACGTTTACCTGGCAGGCGACATCTTACGCCACCTGGTGCTGCCAGTGTTGACCCTTACGCTGGTCAACTTCTCGGGCACCATGTTACTCACCCGAACGACAATGCTCGAAACATTGCGTGAAGATTACATCATGGCAGCGCGTGCCAAAGGACTTTCAGAATCGGTGGTACGCGATAAACATGCTGCCCGCAATGCAATGCTTCCCGTATTTTCCAATTTTATTATTGGTTTACCATTTATTGTGGCCGGAGGTATTATCACCGAAACGGTCTTCTCCTGGCCAGGTATGGGGCTCACCCTGCTGCAGGCTGCTACAACCAATGACATCCCATTGATCATGGGAACATGGTTATTTATTGGCATCCTGTCACTGACTGCGCACCTGGTGGCAGATATCAGCTATGTTTTCATCGATCCGCGCATTCGCTACACCTAGGAGACCCTATGACCGCTATTACAAATTCCCAGTTACACCCAATAGAATCTGTACGGCGAGGTAAATTGCGGCGGTATTGGAAAAGTCTCAAAGAAACCTGGAGGTTGTTTACCGAGGACAGGATCGGTTTGGTCGGATTGGGCATTATCATCTTTTATGCCTTATTAGCATTGATGCACCCTATCTTAATGAATTCGGTTTGGAATCAGAAAATCTACGATCCCTTCATTGGAAATGATCCCCTGGTGATCAATAATCCTTCCCCCCCATCCGCGACTCATTTATTGGGAACCGATCCAATGGGTCGGGATGTGCTCAGCCAATTGATGTTCAGTACGCGCAACGAGTTTGTTTTGGGATTCCTGGCAGCGATTATCACGGTCATTTTAGCCACCTCCATCGGAGCAATTGCAGCTTACTATGGCGGTTGGCTGGATAGCCTTTTTATGCGCCTGGCTGATCTGATTAATATCTTGCCGTTCATCGCCTTGTTAGTCGTTTTAAGCGCTTTTATGAAGATGAATTTGTGGGTGCTGGCAATTGTGATCGGTATCCTGTCAGGGTTTGGTGGGACAACGATCATCTTTAAGGCGCAGGCATTGACCATCAAAGTTAAGCCTTACATAGAGTCTGCCAAAGTGGCGGGTGGCAGTGATTGGCACGTAGTGTTCTATCATATTGTGCCAAACCTGATGCCGCTTGCTTTTCTGAACATGATGTTCACCGTTACCGGGGCAATCTTTTCTGAAGCTGCACTATCATTCTTCGGGTTGCTTAATGTCCGCATGAGTTGGGGCATCATGATCTATACGACGCAGTCTGCCGGATATATGCTGCGTGGTGCCGATTACTGGTATCTGATCCTCCCCGGTGGACTTTCTATCACCCTCTTGTGCACGGCATTTTACCTGATCGGACGTGCGCTTGACGGAGTGGTTAATCCTCGCTTACGGCAGAGATGAACGTAATGATCACTTCAGATTCTTTTTATCAAACTGCCATCCAGACCTGACCAAGGTTTATCAATATCTATGAATCTTGTCTGTATCAAAGAAGCGCCCCTACCGGCTCGTTGTGCATAGGAGTCATCACATGGAAGAACAGCCATTATTATCGGTCCGAAATCTCACACTGGAATATAAAACTCGCAAGGGATATGTCTCGGCTGTGGATAATGTGTCTTTTGACTTGATGCCTGGTCAATCCATGGGGCTGGTTGGTGAATCGGGGTGCGGCAAGACTACCATTGCCATGGCTTTGTTAAGGCTCTCCCCAGATAATGCTGTCATTCGGCAGGGACAACTTTTGCTGGATGGGCAGGATTTGCTCCAAATTAGTGAGCAGGAAATGCGTGATGTTCGCTGGGGTCGAATCTCAATGGTTTTCCAGGCTGCGATGAATGCTCTCGATCCGGTCTACCGGGTGGGAGATCAGATCATTGAAGCATTGGACCGACACCGGTCAGATCTATCTCCCGAACAGAAACGCCAATGTGTGCTAGAGCTATTCCAGCTGGTGGGGATCGATTCCAAGATGATATCCCGTTATCCGCACGAATTCAGCGGTGGCATGCGCCAACGGGCGGTGATAGCCATGGCCCTGGCTTGCAACCCATCCTTGATCATTGCTGATGAGCCAACGACTGCGCTAGATGTGATCGTGCAAGACCAGGTATTGCGCGAGCTGGCACGAATTCAACAATCCATGCACATGAGTATGATCTATATTTCACATGATATCGCTGTGATTGCTGAAGTGGCAGATCTCATCGCGGTGATGTATGCCGGGTGCATGGTCGAAAAGGCTGATACGCGCACAATTTTTCAATCCCCGCGCCATCGTTACACAAAAGCACTGCTCTCCGCTTTTCCAAGTATTGTAGGACCAAAATCAGAATTAGTAGCGCTGCCCGGCGATCCACCTGATCTGCTCATGCCGCCGTCTGGTTGTCGTTTTCATCCTCGCTGCCCAAATGCTCTTGAGCGTTGCTCTCAGGAAAAGCCGCCCTTCATACAGGTCGAATATGCCCACTGGGCAGCCTGTTGGAATCCGTTATAAGGGAAATAGAAAATGACGAACACAGCCACTCTCCCGTTAGTTAGAGTCGAAGGCCTGAAAATGTACTTTCCGGTCAGTACTTCAATTATGCGCCAGGCAAAAAACTTCATTCATGCAGTAGACGATATTTGTTTCGATATTCCACAAGGTAAATCGCTGGCTTTGGTTGGCGAATCGGGCTGTGGTAAGACAACCACGGGTAAACTGCTCACCCGGCTATATCAACCCACTGCCGGGCGTATCCTCTTGAGGGATGGTGATGATTTAGTTGACCTGGTCACATTAAAAGGGAAGAATCTAAAACGTTTTCGTCGTCGGGTTCAGATGATTTTTCAAGATCCTTACGAATCACTCAACCCACGCCTGACCATTTTCGAAACAGTGGCAGAACCATTGTTGGTGCAAAATATCGGCACGCTCCAAGAGCGCGAGGAACGTGTGGTTATCATGCTTGAAAAAGTTGGCCTGATGCCTGCCGGTAGTTTTTTATTTCGTTATCCGCACGAGCTTTCGGGTGGTCAACGCCAACGTGTGGCAATTGCACGTGCTCTGGTGGTAGAACCGCGCTTTATCGTGGCTGATGAGCCCACCTCGATGTTGGATGTCTCCATCCGCACAGGGGTGATGTCTCTGATGACGAATTTAGCCAATGATATGGGGTTAAGCTATTTGTATATCACGCACGACCTGGCTGTAGCGCGTTACACCAGTCAGGAAATAGCGGTGATGTATATGGGAAAGATCGTGGAGCAAGGTGAAACGGAAGCGATGCTTTCGAACCCATTACATCCTTATACTCAAGCACTCATCTCCGCCGTCCCAATCCCCGATCCAGCGATCCATCGCCAGCCGCCAACGATCAAGGGGGGTGTCAGCCAACCCATTGATCCACTACCGCGCTGCCGATTTTACGAGCGTTGTCCGATGCAATTTGCTGCTTGCGAAAAAGAACCCCCCATCGTACAAAAAGATGGACGGCAAGTAATGTGCTGGCTGCACTCCTGATCCTAGCAGCATCACCTTCTTGATCTGCCACCAGCTTCACCTTGCCTTCCTTTGGCATATATTTGATGGCATTACCAAGCAGATTGCGCAACACTGCGTCCAGGCCTTCTTCCTTTTTCCCCTTGATAGACGTAGCACACCAGGCAATCGATGGCTTGAAAATCGACCATGGGTCCAAGTATTAGACTGGATAGCAAAATTGGATTCCACCATCTCCGAAATTCTTGCTCAAGCATGTATTGTCAGATGAATTGACTGACCAAAATAAATTTCCCGACCCTTGAGACACAATCCAACGACTCACCGAGAAGCTATTGATTGATCCCAACAATTCTTATCAGGATCTCTACCAATCCCTGAGCCATCAATATCTTGAAGATCAGGGCCACTGGATATAAACTGGCATAGGATATGGCGGGCAAGTCGGTTTCGGTTTGTGCATTGGCTGCCCCGAGCCCAGGAGGGTTGGTCATGCAGGCACATAATGCCCCCATGGTTGCCAATATATTCATATGGTACACCCGGTCCATCACTACTACCCCTGCCAAGACCGAGAAAACCGTCACCAACGCTCCGGCTAATAGCAGTTGCCAACCTTGATTCTGCAAAATTTCAACAAAATGCTCCCCTGCGGTCGTGCCTGCACCTGCCAGAAACAACATCAATCCCAGCTCGCGAGATAGATTCTTGGCAGCATTTGGCACGTACATGCGTAATGGTCCGATCTTTCCAAAGTGCCCCACTAATAGGCTGACGATGAACGCCCCGCCTGCGATCCCCAACTTAACCGTCAACCCGTTTGGTAACCGAATTGGGATGCTCCCCAGGGCGATGCCCAGCAATAGACCAACCAAAAACGGCACCATGTTGGTTTCTTCTACTTTACGTGTAGTGCCCTGAATCAACCGGACAAAGCTTCCAACTGCATCCCGGTCTCCCACCACGCGGATTTGGTCGCCCATTTCCAGGGTCACATTTCCAGTGGGGGTGATCTCCATTCCCTGGCGCCGGATGCGTGTGATCACCACCGTATAGCGCTCCCATAAGCGCATATCCCCCAAGGTCTTACCTGCCATCTTTTCTTGTGTCACTTCAACATCCATACTCAATACATTGGTGTTGACATCCATGCGTTCATGCGTCTCTTCCCCCAACAGAAACTCCATCTTCTCCAACTCTTCTACGGGTCCTACCACCATCACCACATCCCCCTCGAGTAAGACCACATCTGCACCTGCTGCGAACACCTTTTCGCCACGCTTAATCCGCGAGATATTGGCAGATGCCATCCGGCGCGGATTGATCTCACTCACCGTTTTACCAAAGCAATTGGGGTTGGTAATCTGATAGGTTTTCACCTCAAATCCAGGAGATTCCACCCGTTTCTCCTGCAGCCAGTGTTTCTCCTCAATACGCAGGTTCCGCCGCAGGATCTTGGGGAGGAACTGGATCAACAGGACAACCCCGATCATGCTGAAGGGATAAGCAATCCCATATCCCACTGAGACGCTGGCACTTCCGCCCGGGATCAACCTCTCGATCACATCCACCGCGGATGCCAGTGCAGGGGTGCAGGTCAGTGCGCCTGCATACAGACCCGCAGCCAGGTCGTAAGGCAAGTGAAAGAGATAGGTCACGCCAATCGTCGCCAGCGCTCCAACGACGATCGTCACCAGGGTAATGACCACAAATTGCACACCATGCTTCTTAAAAGTGCGGAAGAATCGCGGTCCGGCTGTGATCCCCACTGCATAGACGAACAACAACAGCCCCAAATCCATGATCGCTTGCGGTACCTTCAGACCAAAATGCCCAAATACCAGGGCTACAAACAGCACACCGGCTGTCCCCAGCGAAATCCCGCGCCACGACCATTGGCCGATCAACGAACCGATCGCCAGAATCGCAAATAGCACGAGCATCTGTTCTGCCAGCAGGTTAGTCATGGGAATGATTATAGCATTTGGCTGAAGGACAATATTAACCTTGCGGATGGCTGATTGTCATGGATTCGCGCGAAGTTTGATTTATAAGGCCGGTAAAACCCTCAAGGATAACAACCAGCCAATATTATTTATAGATTAAGTTACTGCTTTGCTGGATTTGTTAAAGGATTTTCTCCATATTGTGGAGCATACCAGGAAAGGAAGTGATTTAATAACGCTTCTTCCATTCAAAGACCCTTTATCTTTACCCCATGTGCATTGGTCACAGGCAATACAGGTAATTTTTTTTACAGCGTATAATATCTTTATCTTATATCTTACCCACTTCGTTGGTTGGTCTAGTGGGTTTAGCCTGCTGAATCCCTATTGATTGGATCAAAGACTGATCCTCTTATTGAGCGGAGGAATGGCATGTCGGCGAAGGCAGAAAATCAAAAGACTGTTCAAACATTAACCCCTTTGCAGTGGGTTCGTCTAATCTTGACTTATCTCTTCATACCATTGGTACTTTTCGTTTGCGGATGGGATTTTGGTTGGTGGCAGGCATGGGTGTTCTCAGTACAGATTGTTGCAGTCGGCATCCTGGGACGTTTGTGGGCAGAACGGCTACATCCGGGACTGCTGGCGGAACGTCAAAATTTTGAGAAGGCGCCTGATGTGAAAGCATGGGATAAAGTGCTGGCCCCGTTATTAGCGGTTAGTGTTTCCTTCCCTCTGGTTATTGTGGCGGGGCTGGATCATCGCTTTAAGTGGTCGCCTGCATTCCCAATATGGCTCAATATCCTTGGTTTCATCTTGATTGCGATGGGATACGCATTCGCTGGGTGGGCTCTGGCGGAGAATCGCTTCTTTTCCAGCGTTGTGCGTATTCAAACGGAGCGAGGGCATGTGGTGTGTGACAGCGGTCCGTATCGGTTCGTGCGACACCCGGGCTATGCTGGAAATATTTTGGCACTGCCGGGCATTATACTGGCTTTAGACTCGGCGTGGACGCTCATCCCAGCGATAGTGGCAGTGATCATCGCCGTGATCAGAACCGCATTGGAAGACCGGACTCTACAACAAGAGTTGCCTGGTTATGTGGACTATACGCGGCGCGTACGCTATCGGTTGTTTCCGGGAATTTACTAGTACCTTATGAACTGGATGTATGCCTGGCATGACAAGCCTGTGTATCAGATCGGCGATGGCTGCATAACGGGAGGATTTCACCAGCTATTACGCCAGTAATGACCGAATCCTGATGGATCATCCAGTTCTTCCTATTGTGGCACCCTCAACGTTAATTATCTAAAGGTTGCATTTGTTACTGAAAACCATCATGGTTTCCACTCAAGCTCATACTATTTCCTTGACGTAATAGGGTAATTTAGGTAATATTACATGAGTATATTCGGCTGATTTTCATGCAGGAGGTGGGATAAAGTCAATTTCAATCTGCAGCTCTATAGCTTATCGGCATAAAATGATTCCAACTTAATGTTAAAGGAGTAGAAAATGTCAAGGAGATTCTGGCAAGTACTTACCGTATTAATTGTGTTCACCATGGTAGTATCTTACACACTACCTGCAACTGCTTCATCAATATCATCACCAACCAATCCAAGCCTTCCCCTGACTACCAAAGCTATATTTTTTGCCTCTGATGGCATGCGCCCCGATTTGATGGAACGTTATGTTTCCGAAGGTGCCATGCCTACATATGCTGGACTCCTGGCGGCTGGTCAACGGGGTGATAATGGCATGGTGCAAGCTTTTCCCCCCAATACGGGTGTGGGCTGGTACACACTGGCTACCGGCGCATACCCTGCCGAACATGGTTCCACGAATAACACCTATTTTCGCAGCGGAGAAAGCAATTTCAACAACCGCACAAGCTTTTCACAAACCGGAACTTTACAAGCCGATACACTGGCTGCAGCTGCTGAAAGGGCAGGGAAGAAGGTAGCGCAAATTGACTGGGTCGGAGGCGCTAATGCATCTATAGCCGGTCCGACGGTTGATTTCGTCAACTTTTTCTCGACGCGAGGTGTATTGGCGGTACCTGTAAACCCGACTGAACAGGCTGGCGCGGCGGCGTTTGGCATCTCTTACCAGGTGGCTGCGATCGCTCCAGCTACGGGCTGGACGAACGTTCCTCTGGGTGATCCAGTTGCGTTGCCACAGCAAACCTCGCTTCTTGTCGCGACCTCTTCTGCCGCTCAAAACCCCAGCCGCACGTACGATGTTTATCTCTACGATAGCGTGGTAGATGGCACTCCAGCATATGATCATGCCTTGTTGGCGCGCGCCGGAGCTGCAAAAAATGGGAGCCAGGCCTCGGTAGACCTGGCAGTGGGTGATTTCAAAGAGATCAAGCTCACAGGCGCAGATGGCCTGATTGGGGTACGTGCCGGGCAGACCGCTGGTTTCTATACCAAATTGATCGATTTAGCGCCTGATCTTTCATCCTTCAAGTTGTATTTCACCTCCGTCGAACGCGTGATCGCAACTTGCTCAATAGCAGCTTGCCTGGCTTTGCCTGGGGGTGGTCTAGAAAGCTATCTGGCTGAAAACTTTCCGACCTATATATCAGCAGATTTTGCTCCACTTGAAGCCGGCATAATCGATGAAGACACATACGTGCAGCAAGGTCGTGACCTAGAAAAAATCACTTCGGATGCATACCTGAGTTTTATCTTGGGTACCCTCCAACCCGATACCGACCTTGCCTTCGTAGGATTCCCGGTGACCGATGAGTTTTCGCACCAATTTATGGGACTGGTTACCCCAACCGATATGAATGGCAATCCCAATCCATATTATGATGACCTCGAAGGGAATGGCACGCCTGATGGCCGGGTGGAGATTCGCGAAGGCTATATCCGCAGCGCCTACCAAGGAGCAGACGAAAAATTAGCACTGGCGCAATCCTTTTTACCCGGTGCCACCGTTTTCGCCGCCTCAGACCATGGGTTTGCGCCTCAGTGGTATGCCGTGAATGCCGCCAAGGTGCTCAGTGATGCTGGCTTGCAGGCGCCTGAACAGCCCAGTAACTGCCGGGCTGCGGCAAACACTAATCTGGCTAAGGCTTGCTGGGCTGGAGGTACAGCACAAATCTACATCAATACCTCTTTACCCCCAGATAAAACTTACGCCCAGGTTCGAACAATGATCGTCGATGCTTTCCAAAATCTTACTGATCCTACCAATCCTGGCGCCCAGGTTGTGGAGCGTGTGATGCTCAAAGAAGAGCTGCGTAATGTAGACGGTAGCGATTCCTTGCATCCCTCCCGTAGCGGTGATGTCGTAGTTGTTCTTCGGCCTCCATACCAGTTCGATGCTGCCACACCTGGTGTACGGATTGCTTTCTCGCAATTCTTCGGTCAGCATGGTTACATGCCTGAGCTCGTCGACCTGGCTCATAATGTCAATATGCACGCCACGTTCGTTGCCGCCGGACCGGGTATTGTTCAAAGTGATATACCGCTGACCGGTGTGCGGGCAGTCGATCTGGCGCCAACCCTGGCTTTCTTGTTAAACATCCCTGGTCCCCAGAACGCACGTGGTCGGATACTCTATGAATTGACGCAGGGTTCTGGCCGTTATAAAGAAATAACCATCCTCAATATCAGCGACTACCATGGTCAGCTCGTTCCACTTTCCGAGACTGCAGATAACCTGGCAGCACCAGGAACAAACCCATCCTATGCCATCGGCGGCGCAGCATTCCTTAAGTCATGGTTTGATCTCTATCGCAACGAAGCATCGGGCGGATCAGTAACCATCGCCGGAGGTGACTCTGTCGGTGCAACCCCGCCCATCTCGGCCTTTTTCGGTGACACACCGACCATTGAGATCATGAACATGATGGGCTTTAATCTGGATGGCCTGGGTAACCACAACTTCGACAAAGGCCAGGCATATCTGCGCAATACGCTAATCCCATTGGCGAACTATCCATTCATCTCGTCAAATGTCGTTGATGCGAAAGGGAAAACACCTGCTGAATGGAATCCATCAGTGGTCTTCGACACATTCGATGGTGGAAAGGTCGGTTTTGTTGGTTTCACCAACGAAGATGCGCCCTCTCTCGTGTTCCCGGGTTCGTTCGATCCTTTCCATGTGGCACCAGTATTGCCGATCGTTCAGAATGAAGTTAACCGTCTGCGCAGTAAAGGTGTCAAAACGATCATCGTAATCGGGCATGATGGTGCAACCGATGGAACCTTGACCAATCCAACCGGACCATTATTGGATATAGCCGATCAATTAACCGGTGTTGATGCGTTAATTGGCGATCATTCCAACTTCCAGGTCCTAACCACCCGGCCCAATGGTTTACTGGTAACAGAGAACCTGAGTAAAGGGGTTCGTTTTACCCGTTTGCGCCTGGTTTTGGATACCAATCAAAAAGCTGTGATATATAAAACTGCTGATTATCATAAACCGTGGGATATCGGCATGACACCTGACCCAGATATCCAGGCGCGTATCGCCGATTTGAATGCCCAGCTTGCCCCGATCCTTGGCACGGTGATTGGTAGCTCGAATGTTGAAGTCTTTCGCTCAGATGTATGTGGGCGTGCAGATGGGCGTTTGTGCGAGTCGTTGGTAGGAGACACAGCCACAGATGCCATGCGTAGCGCATATAGCTCGATCGGGGTTGAATTTGCCATCACCAACTCGGGCGGCTTGCGTGATCGGCTGACTTGCCCTCAGGCTGGTGGCGGCACTGGCTTTTGCCCTGCCTTTACACCACCCCCTTACTTGATCACGCGTGGTCAAGTTTTAGCGGTCCTGCCGTTTGGCAATGTGGTGGTAACGCTAGAGGTCAATGGTGCTGAGCTGAAGACGATGCTGGAGAACGGAGTATCTTTGATGCCAGCGGCGAATGGACGGTTCCCGCAGGTTTCAGGGTTGTGCTTTACCTATAACATCGAGGCTCCTGCTGGAAGTCGCGTGACGGGTGCAGTCAGGCAGGCATCAAATGGAACCTGTACTGGTGCACCAATTGATCTGACTGCAGGCTCGACTTACAAGATTGCCGAGAATGATTTCATGTCCTCAGCTGGTGATGGATACCCGTTCTTCTTCCCAAGAGCAACCACACAGGACATCATGGATCAGGTTGTGGCGGATTACATTACAGCCAACTCACCAATTAACCCTGCAATCCAGGGTCGGATTAAGTGTTTTGACGCCAATCCTGGAGCAGGCAACGATTGCCCGGCTGGATCACCGTAATCCTAGGAACTCAAATATTGGGGGACAGACTCGAAAGTAAAATTTTCATCGATAGATAATAGATGATTGCCCCAGAATAATCTTTCTGGGGCAATCATTTTTTTATACCCACAGGTAAGTTTTTTTGTATTGTAGACCTTATAAACCCGCCATTTGACGAGTTTTTTAGCTAAAAGCTGAATGCTGATTGCTGGATTTGTGAGCGTGGAGCGGCGCGAACGAACTCCCCTTGTGGGTGCCATCAACCGAAATAGTAAGTATTTATTCAGTGAGCGTGGAGGGGCTCGAACGCGAGAACCTTTGGCTTAAAAGGCGGAACTATTAGCCGAATTAAAGCCCACTGCACAAAAATGCTAGATATGGGGGTAGAACACTTTCAATACCCGTACATGTAGTGGTTTAAGCCAAAAAAAGGAGAAAATGTAACATGGCTACCACCACAAAAAACCAATGGCTTAATCTTAAAAATACACAGAACAATTATTTATTAACCTGTTTAGAAGCCTATCTGAATGACCGAAAAGCTCAGGGTTTTGCTCCAGGAACTATGCGCTTTTATAAAATAAGACTGTCAATGTTCACTGATTTCTGTTCATCAAAACTAATCACACAAATACCACTTCTGGCTTAAGAGAGTATATGCTTCGGATGGAGGAGGAAGGTCATAATCCAGGTGGTATACACCAGGAGTATAGGGCAATTAAGACATTCATTTATTGGTATTGGTGGGTGCTGTTAGTTATACCTGAATGCCATAGCCATTTCCTTAGTGCCTGATTATGGGAATGAAGGTCATATTATAAGATTTAATGGTGCAAACCCCAACACCTTTCATAATCTCAACACCTTGTGGACTTGATAGTATAACTGCGAAATTTCTGATATCTGTGATATCTACCCTGGGTTTGATCTCAATTTGGATCGTCTGTTCCAGCGACTGTCCAGCATAAAAAGTTAATGTACCGCTCTTTTGAATATAATCCTGGCCAGCTACAGCCGTACCATCTTGTGTCGCATAATTTATTTTAGCTGTTGTATTCGGCGGTAGGGCTTGAGATAAACTAACCGTAAATATAGCATAAACTTTTGGTGCTGTGGACCGAGGCCGAAAGACCACAAAAGAATTAATGGATATTTTCACATTATTCTGAGCGATTTCAGCGATAAAGTTAGCCTCCGTATCTGCGATTAAATCAGCGATAGTGATATAGAGGGGATCGAAAGAATAGCCAAGCATATACGGGGTGACCCAGTAACGACCGGGATTCAAGTCATCGAAGCGATAGTACCCATTGAGGTCCGTAATTGTTTGGCTCCCATTTGATAACTGGATTGAGACCCCAGGTAACCCTTCGCCTCCTACAGTGTCAAGCGTCACCCGGCCAAAGATGCTGGGTAGAACCGGCGGGAATGTGGATTCAGTATTCCAAGGATCAAATAGAACCCGATCGCTAACCTTACTACCTTGCCCCGTTTGGTTCAAGAGAGGATGATAAGGTCCAGTGGGGTGTCCCCAATAGTTATGACGGGCATCAAAGGTGCAGTCGGTAATCTGTAGGTTGGTATTTTGATTATCAATCCCATTTTGACTTGGATTCCCCGCCAGATCATTATCGTAGGCCTGGATACATAGGCGACCCAGAGAATTATTGTAACGAGGGCTTCCAAGAATATGAGTACCATTTTGATAAAACTTATTCCTGTCTATGGTAGATAAGATATCTCCGTTATTGTGAGCTTCAAGCTTTATTCCGATATTATTATTATAGAATGCACTATCATGCACATAGGGCGAAATATTTTGAGTGATTGGTCCATCGAAGTAAATATGCAGACCAATATCGGCATAACGCACAATAGCAAATCGGAATTCTGTATAACTGCTGTTCAGCTCGATCTTTGCCCAATCTCCCCTATTAGGTATTGTACTAGCCCCATCCCTGTTTGTATCACCGCCGGCTGAATCATCCTTGATGGAAGTAAACAGGATTTTGTTACTCGCTGTTGAACCAAGGTCCAGATCGCCCTTAACATCTATCTTCCTACTAGGCCCAAGCTTAAATATAGTACCACCCGGAACCGTTACTGTGGCAATAACTCCCTCCGGATTCAATTCGCCAATGGTCACATCATTAGCAGGTGTATATGACACATTACCAACAACGATTGTGAGTGGAAAATTTCCGACGACCGCATAGGGTATTGGCTGAATTGGTGGTAGTTCACCCGAGTTATTCCAGGCTCCGGTCAGACCCACAGCTGGAGTCAGGTCACCAACAGAACTCAAGTTCGCTAAAGGTGTCTCGGGGAGAACCAACGGTTGCTTTTCCGGTTGGATGTTTGCGAAAGCCGCCGCATTGCCCGGCAGATTAAACCCATCAATAACCAGATCCATGATAGACACCTCGGTACGATCCATAGACTGAGGAGCAATATTGGCCGAATCACTATTCCCAATTGTATTGCTGTTCACAAAAGAGGGATACGAAGTGCCTCCCAAGTATATTGGATAGAAAGCCGTATTTAAAAATGAAACATTTTCTAGTATTGGAAAAATAGTCCCTATTGCTTTACTGTGCACGGAAGTCAGTAACCCGTAATTGTTATCGTCCATTTCAATGTTCTTAAGTGTAGCAACAATATTTCCTGCACCTGGGCCTGCTGCTTTCCAGCCGAGGGCTAGAGCGATACAGCTTGAATTATTATTAAAAAAAACATTCTCAATCGTCGGAATTATTTGTGTATTTTCCGGGCCATCGTAATAGTAACCGATTGCAGCGGTTGCATAATAGGCCTTAAAATCATGTATATTATTTATCTTTCCAGGAAAATCCAAGAACCAGATCGTTTTCCATGCATTCCGAGCAGGAATTGTCATACCGTCGGCGTTCGTATCTCCGGCGAAGGTATCATCTTTATACGAAGTGAAAATGATCTCATTATCTGCTGAACTCATGAAATCAAGCCAACCGTAAACATACAAATACCGCCCATCATCAAATTTAATGATGGCATTTGCTGGAATCATGATGGTAGGGATGCCAAAAGGTAGATCAGCGGGAATCTCTTCCGTGAGGTTCTCAAGGATTACATAGGGAAAATAATTACCATTATCTCCTAAGACCAGCTGCCAATCTGCATCCCGCGACCAGTATCCGCCTAAGGCAATCGCCGGATGTATATTTCCGGAAAATATATTTCCAGTATAGGTAGGATCCGAGGAGCCTTGTAGATGAATCGGGAATTCGCTTTGATTTTGAAATGTATTCTGGATTAAAATCGGATTTGATAGACCATAATGGTGCGCTTTGGATTGATCAGTATAAGTATGCAGCCCATAATCATTATTAATAAAAATATTGTTTGCAACCATAGGCGATATATCGTAATTTGCCTCGATTCGCAAGGTCAGACCGTTCCTATTTTCTTCAAACCAGTTATTTGCTATTTCTAATGTTAGATTTTGTGCGCTAAAGCCGTCTTGTAGAATTACAAGCCCATCTGTGGAATATTTAATGACAGAGTAGTTGAAATTCGGTGTTAGTGGACCAGCTATGTACACACCTGCCCAATCTCCCCGAACGGGGTTAGGATTGGGTGTCGCGTCAGTATCGTCGTAATAATCATCTTTATATGAAGTAAAGTAATTTTTGTGGACTGCATCACTACTCATATTAAGCGTGCCTAAGAATTTTAACCATTGACCTTGATCAAATTTGAATACCAGATCGCCAACAATATTAGCTGTTGTGGAATGATCAAAGGTTGTGTTTTCCATGACTGCAAAGGGGAAGGGTTTTCCGGAGAATGGCAGGTTAGAATCGCCCGGAATAGCCGGCAGGATGTAAGGCCGGTATCCAGAACCGAAATAACCGCCTAGTGCTATCGCACGGTGAACGTTGTTGGCAAATGTATTCGCCTGTTCACCTTCAGTTTCCATGTATTCTAATGAAGTTGAGCCATTTATGAAGATGGGAAACTGGCTACTCTCGTCGATGCTGTTGTACGACAAGGCCGGCAAAGCCATTCCCGTGACATTAATTTTGGCAAACGTGCCCATCCCATAATTATTTTTTATAAATGCATTGTGACTTATCGTACTGTTGATGTGTCCGCTGCTCTCTATATCTAGATATAGTCCAAAATTATTTTCTTCAAACTGGTTATAGTTTATGTTCGGGTTAAAGGAACCCGGCACCTTTATTTTGGATATTTAGAGCCTTATTACCCCAACGAAAAATTGTATTGCTAACATGACTGCCTGGATTGCGAATAGTGACAGAATTCCAATCGAGCCGGGTTGGAGTATGCGTTTCTCCTGAAGTATTGCCACCAAAGAGGCTATCGTAGTAAGAAGTAAATACAATTGGATCATCTGTTGTACTTGTGAGCAGGAGCAGGCCGTTCGCATGTACTCCGGCTGAAGGGGCTGTATTAAATTGATTAGCATAAAATTTAATCACTGTCCCGGCAGGAATTTCCAGCGTCATGGTGTTGTCGGGATCATTAGTGCTGATATTTCCTATCCCTACGGTTCCATGAATTAAAAAGGGCAGTCGATCTAAACCCTGACCGCTAACACTCATCAAGATTGTACTGGATCGCCATGTGCCTCCGAGTCCGATTGCTGGATGCAAATTCCCAATAAAGGTATTCCCTGCGTAGACAGGTTGTATAACATTTTCCAAATAAATCGGCACGCCCGGTTCGAGCTGGGATATGTCGGTTATCAAAATACCCTGTTCTCTAAATTCATTATTTTGGACGTTCGGTTCAATTCTGGAAGACGAGGAATTGTTATAAGCCTTGAACCGAAGACCATTGATGTTTTTATAAAAGATGCAATTACTCACTGTAGGGTGGCGTGTAGAACCTGTAATTGTCGTTTCATATAAGAAACCATTTTGTGCATAACGAAATTCTAGATATTGGAATGTAAGGTCCGGATCTATGGTTGATTTATTGTCCCTGAAATTGACCTGCTTCCAATCACCTGGATAAGGTTCTGTATCTGTTCCATCTCCATTAGTATCACCCGCTATCGAGTTATCCCTATATGAGGTAAAAGTGATTGGCTGAAGTTCTGTGCTGGGTAAATTCAAGGTACCGATGATTTGGATTTCGGGAATAGATGCTGGTGTAATTCCAGTATCATATCGGGTAAAGGACTTTACGACGGAGCCTGCTGGAAGGGTAATGTTTGCGTTGGCTTGTACTTTCACCGTCTGCACCACAATATAAGGCATATCATTCACCTTCGTCCATTCGCCAGTTCCGTAAAAACTGGCACCAAGGCCTATTCCGAGTCGTTGATCGGGATTTGGATAACCGATAAATATATTATTATTCTCATAACTCGGATAAGCTGATCCGTTTAAGTAAATAGGAAGGACATTATTCAGTTCAAATGTATTATTCTTTACGAGAGGCCTGGATGCCCCGGTACTACTCTCTATTGTGGTGCAAAGACCATAATGGTTCTGTGAGAAAATATTGTTCTCAACTGTAGCCAGGATATCAGCCACACTATTCACCGAGAGTGTTAAACCGCAAACACTCTGAGTAAAATGATTGTCGTGTACAGTCGGGCTTATACTACTCGCTGAATTATTCTGGATCTGGATTCCATTATAAGCATAGCGTACAATAACATTATTTATATTAGAAGACCAATTAACTAACGTAATAGCATTCCAATCTCCTGCTGCAGGAAGAGTTTGGTTCAGATCACCATTGGAGTCACCACCAGCAGTGTCATCCCGTCCAGACGTGAACAACACAGGTTGGTCAGTAGTCCCTTGCAAATCCAGATTCCCAATAACGGTCAATTTATAAATGTTGGATGGGGTTGGAATAAAAGGTACATCAAACTTTACTATTGTGCCTGCTTGGATCGTGAGAGTAGCTCCTGATGCTATGGAAATATTATGCGTAATATAATACACATAATCTGATGTCCATGTTGTATTCAATGTGATATCTGATGTAACATAAATTACAGGTATATCAGTGAGGTCAGCCTTAGCTCTACCGTTAACTACTAATACACTAAGTAGGAAAACAAGGATGAGGAATTTGAATATGCCCGAAATCTGACCTTGACGGTTGAATTGGAAATGAGTAAGAAACATCTCACCCTCCCTTATTGATTTTTTGAGTAATTAGCTGACTGAATTTCTCAATAGAATTAAGACAAAATGAGTATACAATAAACTATAAGAAATTGTCAATGATGGCTGACATGATGGCTGTCAGGGCTTCTAGATAAAATGACCAAGCATTCTTCTATTTATTGCTAAATATAACAAAACCATTGAGAAAGATGAACCTAATAGTAGGTCGAAAAATCATTATATGATATGGAATTGACTCAACAAACTGATGCTGATCTACCGACTGGACGGGCGAAGAAAGGATAGGATGCTGTACCCGATTTAAAAAGTGTGCGGATTATTAATGTCGTGCAATCAGAGGGTTCAGATTACCTGCAAGTGGACAGAACGAGCGAACTGAAGTCCAGAAAAAGCATGCCAAAAGTCATAAACTAATACAGTGAGGATACACCTAGAAGAGATCACATTTACTATGCCCCAAGTGAAGAATGATTTTTTTTCCCGACTGAATTGGGTAAGGGTATATGGAACTAGCTAGTTTTGGTTATCATCTGGTATAGATATAAGCAGGTTTCGTGCAGCAGGAAATTGGGTTAAGGGTGTGTCAATCATGAAGTTAAGAATTATCACTACTGCGGTGCTATTTGGGATTGAACTTTCGACTTTATTGGTCAACCAGGCGAAAGTCCATTTCAGGGAAATATTGCATGAACGGATAAATATATCGCTAGGAGAAATTACTTATCTCACGCAGGTGCCTATTATGAATGGGCTAGAAAGTTAGTTTGGTGCAGAATGGGACTGTCTTGATGGCAACCACCATCAGCTCATAGGGTGAAAGTTAGTTTGCGGTGGTGTTTGCCTCGCATAATAAGTTTCAGTGAGCGTGGAGCGGCTCGAATTTTACACCCCCTGCGGGTGCGCTAAACCAAATCAGTGAGCGTGGAGCGGCTCGAATTTTACACCCCCTGCGGGTGCGCTAAACCAAATCAGTGAGCTGGAGCGGCTCGAATTTTACACCCCCTGCGGGTGCGCTAAACCAAATCAGTGAGCGTGGAGCGGCTCGAACGCTCAACCAATAGCTTAAAAGGCTACTGCTCTGCCATTGAGCTACACGCCCAGATTGCGAAAAACATTCTATCACGCGCGGCTCTGCTTAAACAAGTCTTGACTTTTCTCATCGCCCTTGTTACTATCCAGACAATATTTCCTCAATTGAGGAGTTTCCAATGTCGGATATCCTTAAAGTAGATGAAGCGGATTTCGAAGCCGAGGTGCTAAAATCCACCCTGCCGGTCATCGTAGACTTTACTGCCATATGGTGCGGACCATGCAAGATGTTGGAGCCCGTGGTCGTACAGCTCGCCCAGGATTGGAATGGCAAGGTGAAATTCGTCAAGCTGGATATCGACGATAACAGCGAGCTCGTAGTGAAGTATGGGGTGATGGGGGTGCCGACTTTGATCTTGTTCATCGATGGCCGCCCGATACAAAGGCTGAGTGGTTACCAACCCAAGGATCGCATCATCTCGAAATTTGGGTCGTACATCTAGCAATTCCACCATTTACACTTCATCAGGGCAGGCTGCAGGTCTGCCCTGATTTTTATTAAATATTATTCCCATGAAAATTAGGTACAATTCGGGTTGAAGAAATTATTGCGAATTATTGCAATAGCAAAAGGTCTCAATAACTGAACTGTTGGTCAAACCACTGGATAAAACTATGTCTCCATGTCAAACTTTCATCGCTACTTTACGCTCCCACGGCTTTCGCATCACCCCTCAGCGCGAGATGATCGTGGAAGCTATTGCACATCAGGGTGATCATATTAACGCAGAAGAAATCTTCGCCCTGATTCAAAAACGTACCCGATCTGTCAACCTCGCCACGGTGTATCGCACTCTTGATCTGTTGGTGGAACAAGGGCTTGCCAGCCGGATTGACCTGGGAGAAGGTCGGGTGATCTATGCCACTCACCAGCACGGGCCTCACATCCACCTGGTTTGCCGCCAATGCGGCCAGGTTTTATACGCCGACCAGGAAATGCTGTCCGCGTTCAACCACCAGCTGCGATCAGATTACCACTTTGCTGCCGACCTGCAGCATATTTCAGTACTCGGACTGTGCAGCCTGTGTCAGGCAAATTAACCAGAAACGAGGGAGGATACTATGCTGCCTGCACCGATTGCAATGCATATCCCCGATGGCTTCCTATCTGTTCCGGTATCCATTTTCTTTTGGCTTGTCTCAATCCTGGTGATTGGTTATGCTCTTAAGCGGGTGCGTTTTGAAATCGGCGAGCGGCAAGTTCCACTGATGGGTGTGCTGGCAGCTGCCATCTTTGCAGGGCAGATGCTCAACTTTACCGTCGCTGGAGGCACCTCCGGGCACCTGATCGGGGCAGCCCTGGCGACAATCTTATTAGGTCCCTGGGCAGCCATGGTGGTACTCACCAGTGTCATCTCCGTTCAGGCGCTCATCTTCCAGGATGGTGGTTTATTGGTAATGGGCACCAACATCTTCAATATGGCCATTGTCGGAGTGACGGTGTCATACATGGTCTTTCACACCATACACAGGCTGGTAGGTGGGCGATCGTGGAGTATCTATGCCAGTGGATTCGCGGCTGCCTGGACCTCGGTTTTAGTTGCTGCCCTCGGCACCGCCCTTGAGCTGGGCATATCAGGCACATCCCCAGCCAACATTGCCATCCCGGCCATGGGAGGCGTCCATGCTTTGATCGGCATTGGGGAGGGATTAATTACTGTCGGTGCGCTTGCCTTTCTGCATGCCAGCCGAAGAGATTTGCTTAAATCTGGAGAAACCGGCACAAAACGCGGCGGCCTCGTCTGGGTGACAGGATTAGTGCTGGCACTGCTGCTGGCGATAGCATCCCCCTTGGCATCCAGGCACCCTGATGGACTGATGAGGGTGGCTGTTCAATATGGTTTCATCCACAGCGCTCAAAATCCAATATATTCACTCATTCCCCACTACCTATTCCCAGGTGTAGAGGACAAAACCCTGGCTACCATCCTGGCTGCTGTTTTGGGTACGCTGATCGTCTTCGGTGTTGCCATCGGGGTAGCATATTCCCGCAAGCGGAAGTCGGCTGCAGATATCGACCAAAAGAGCTAACCGCAGGCAAAAAGTGGGGATATTATGCATGTCCATTTTCTAGACCCGTATCGACCAAAAACCAGCCCGGTGCATAAACTTGACCCGCGTATCAAGTTACTATTGACGGTCTTTTTTATCCTAACCAATACCCTGCTTCCGGTGGGCGCTTGGCCAATTTACATCCTGCTCTTTGCACTAATGCTTTCAGTTGAGTTACTTTCCAACCTGGGTCTGGGCTATGTGTTAAAAAGGTCTTCGTTGGCGCTCCCATTTGTGTTGGCTGCCCTACCGCTCATCTTGACCGTCCCTGGAGAATCATTATTCAGCTTTCCTATTGGCCCCTGGAATATCTATGCCTCCTATCCGGGACTGGTGCGGTTTGCCAGTATTGCTATAAAATCATGGCTCTCAATGCAGGCAGCCATCGTGCTGGCAGCCAGCACCTCTTTCCCTGATCTATTGGTAGCCATGCGGGCATTACGTGTGCCCCAACTGCTGGTATCCATCTTTGGGTTGATGTGGCGTTACATGTTTGTGCTGGTAGACGAAGTTACTCGATTAATGCGTGCCAGGGCTTCCCGCAGTGGGCAAAGTGACCTGCCTGGAGCAAGGCCAGGCAGAAGTATTTCCTGGCGGGCGCGAGTGACGGGTGGTATGGCAGGCAGCTTGTTCTTGAGAGCATTTGAACGCAGTGACCGCATCTATATGGCGATGGTCTCGCGTGGTTATGATGGTGAAGTGCACAGCCTGCCCTTACCAGACATCCAACCTGCCCATTGGGTGGTCCTGGTCAGCAGCTTGGGCTTGCTTGGCGTTCTGCTGGGATTTGCATACCTGTTTTGGGGATAAAACATGCATCATTCGATAGATATTAAAAACCTGAATTTTTCATACCCCGATGGGACGGTGGCATTGAGCAATGTTTCAATGAGTATTGAGCCCGGGGAAAAAGTAGCCCTGGTGGGACCCAATGGAGCCGGCAAATCCACCCTGATCCTTCACTTGAACGGCATTCTGAGCGGGCAGGGGTTGGTACGCGTGTGCAGCCTTGAGGTGGTCAAAGAGAACCTGGGTCGTGTGAGATCTTGTGTGGGGTTGGTATTCCAATCCCCTGAAGATCAGCTTTTTTCACCGACCGTCTTTGATGATGTAGCTTTTGGGCCACTTTACCAGGGCCTTCCACAAGACGAAGTCTTGCTACGCGTGGATCAAGCCCTGGAAGCCGTCCATATGTTAGCTTATAAGAAAAGGGTTTCACACCACCTGAGCATGGGAGAGAAAAAACGTATCGCTATCGCCACTGTGTTATCCATGCACCCCGAGGTGCTGGTCTTGGATGAGCCGACCGGTGGTTTGGACCCTCGTTCGCGCCGCTCACTGATCCACCTGTTGCAGGAATTACCCCTCACTATGCTGGTCTCAACCCATGATATGCATCTGGTAGATGAAATTTTCCCGCGCATGATCATCTTGGACGAAGGCAGAGTGGTGGCAGATGGACCTACCCACACCCTCATGGACGACCATGCCCTCCTGGAAGCACATGGTCTGGAAAGGCCATGATGTATAAAGAACGGACTGGCAATCAACTTACCAGTCCGTTCGTACGCAATAAAAATAAGGTCCTTACTCGCAGCCTAATCCCGCAGCCTTGCGTAAATCTGCCACTTTATCCGTTCGTTCCCAGGGCAGGTCCAGGTCATCACGCCCAAAATGCCCATAAGCGGCTGTCTGGCGGAAGATTGGACGGCGTAAATTTAGATCGCGAATGATCGCACCCGGACGGAGGTCAAAATTATCCACCACAATCTGAGCAATCTGCTCGTCAGGGATCTGACCCGTTCCAAAAGTCTCCACATTGACGCTCAGGGGGTGTGACATACCGATGGCATATGCCACCTGGATTTCCACCCGGTTGGCCAGACCTGCCGCGACGATATTTTTCGCAGCGTAACGGGCAGCATAAGCCGCTGAACGGTCCACTTTGGTTGGATCCTTACCACTAAAGCAACCACCACCATGTCTTCCCATTCCACCATAAGTATCCACAATGATCTTCCGCCCGGTCAAACCTGAATCACCCAAGGGTCCACCAATGACGAACCGTCCGGTGGGATTGACGAAGATCTTAAGTTTATCGTCCCGCAATTCTTTGGGCAAGGAAGGTATGATGACATTTTCAATCACTGATTCACTTATTTCTGCATGCGATACACCAGGGGCATGCTGTGTGCTGACCAAAACGGTATGAATCCGCTTAGGTTTACCATAGCTATACTCCACAGTCACCTGGGTCTTCCCATCCGGGCGTAACCATGGAATTGTGCCATCCTTGCGAACCTCTGCCAGGCGGCGGGCCAATTTATGCGCCAGGTAAATGGGGAGTGGCATCAGCTGGGGAGTCTCATTGCAGGCAAAACCAAACATCATACCCTGGTCGCCAGCACCTATCGCATCCACTTCCGCCTCGCTCGTCCCAGATGCTTTGGCTTCCAATGATTGGTTCACACCCATGGCGATATCACCCGATTGCTTGGAAACCGCCACCTGGACTGCACAGGTATTCCCATCGAAACCTAACTCACTTGAGTTGTACCCTATATCAGTGATGATCTTGCGGGTTAGCTCGTCAAAATTTATGTTAGCACGCGTGGTGATCTCACCCATCAGCATGACAAATCCTGTTTTGGTTGCAGCTTCGCATGCCACACGCGAATAGGGGTCCTGTGCCAGGCAGGCATCCAGCACGCCATCACTGATCTGATCACACAATTTATCGGGGTGCCCCTCTGTTACTGATTCAGAAGTGAACAACAGGCTGGGGGAATTCATAAAAGTATTGCTCATCAAAGCCTCCAAAAATGAAATTGCCCCTTCTGGTCAGGAAAGGGCAAGGAACGAGCGTTCACTTGAACTGCCCTCTCATCTTCCAGAAAATACCTCTGCCGGAGTTGGCACCTTGAAAGCGAAAACTTGTATTAATGAGCCTATTTCGCTGATAGGTTGCCGAGGTTTCACAGGGCCGGTCCCTCCACCTCTCTGGATAAGAGCGCCTAAGGGGCTGCTAAATTATCGGGGGGATGATACCACGCCAGGAGATAACTGTCAACATGACCTGTTTTATCATCAATTCCACCAGGGTATTCCCTAATCGTTAATATTCGATTGAGCTGATCTTCCTCAGCTTGTCCCAGCGATGCATGGAGGTTATTTGACGGACTGTACCCGATTGGCCGCGCACCACCAGACTGTTGGTTCGTGCTCCATGGCTGTAATATTTAACTCCATCCAACAATTCTCCATCTGTGATCCCCGTGGCAGCGAAAAATACATCTTCCGACGCAACCAGGTCATCCATGGTGAGCACCTTGTTGAAGTCATATCCCAGCTCACGACCACGCTTTACCTCGTCATCATTGCGGGCATAAAGCCTGCCTTGGATCTCTCCACCCATGGCACGCAAGGCGCAGGCAGCCAGTACACCTTCAGGTGAGCCACCAATACCCAGCAGCACATCGATACCCGAGTCTGGCCAGGCGGTCATCAGCGCACCTGAGACGTCTCCGTCCAGGATCAGCCGGATACGGCAGCCTATTCGACGCACTTCCGCGATCAGTTCTGAGTGTCGCGGCCTGTCCAGGATCACTACAGTCAGGTTATCTAGCTCAATATCCTTGGCTTTGGCTATTTTTTGCAGGTTTTCCTCTACCGGAGCAGTGATATCCACCACCCCTTTTGCTTCAGGTCCGACAGCGATTTTATCCATGTAGACGTACGGGCCCGGGTTGAACATGGTGCCACGCGGAGCCATTGATACTGTGGCGATGGAATTAGGTAACCCATGCGAAAGCGGTCGCGTGCCATCAATGGGGTCAACCGCAAGATCCATTTTCGGCCCATCTCCTGCCCCAACCACCTCACCATTGTAAAGCATGGGGGCTTCATCTTTCTCACCTTCTCCAATCACAATGATGCCATCCATTTCGATCGTATTTAGCATGTAGCGCATGGCATCCACTGAAGCTTTATCCGCTGCCCTCTTGTCACCCCGCCCCATGAAACGACCAGCTGCCAATGCAGCAGCTTCAGTGACGCGTACCAGCTCCAAAGCCAGATTACGAGTCGGTGCTTCTTTCATTAAATCCTCCTATCAGGGAATTGTTTTATTGGAACTTGCTGGTTAGATCCACAACCACATAATCATATAATATCCAATCACCACAGCCCATAACCACGAATCAACCCGGTCAAATGCCCCACCATGACCAGGCAATATATTTCCGGAATCCTTAACGCCTATTTGGCGTTTGATCATGCTTTCCCCCAGGTCTCCCAGAGTTGGGAAAATACCCATCACCAGACCCATGATCGCTCCCCGCAGTGGTGTGATAGCAGAATTTTGACCGGCACCCACTCTCCATAAGGCAGCTAAAAGCGTGGTCAACAGCACACTAACAAGAATCCCTCCCAGGTAACCCTCCCAGGTTTTCTTGGGGCTCAAGCGTGGGCTAAGCAGGTGGCGTCCAAATCGCTTCCCGATGAAATAGGCCCCCGCGTCAGCAAACCAGACAGCTGGTAGTACAACCAGGATCCACCATTTGCCTTCGGTGAGGTTGCGCAGGGATATAAAGTATGCTCCAAGCCACCCGATGTACAGAACCCCCGCCAGGGTAACCGCAAAATCTGTCGCTGCCTGGTCGCGACCACGTTCGTATGCCACTAAATGGTAGGTCATGCTAAGCAGGATTACCAGGCTGATCATCCATGAGGCACTCTCAAAGCCATTTATCTGGCGACCAACCAGGAGAATTAAGGTGCCCCCAACCACTATAACGGCGGCAGGTTGGAGACCACCGGTGTGAAATAAGCTGGAATATTCCCAGGCTGCCAGGCACATAAAGATGGCAACCAGAGCAGTCAGATACCATCCCCCTAATAAAATAGCTGCCATCCCTATTGGCAGCAGGATAATTGTCACCAATAAACGCTTAACCAGCATGGTCTTTTTTACGCTTGACCTGCCCAGTGGTGAGACCATACCTTCGTTCGCGCTGATTGAACTCCTCAAGCGCTTTCAGCAATTCCTGCCGGTCAAAATCTGGCCAGTAGGTGGGGGGAAAATACCACTCGGAATATGCCCCCTGCCAGATGAGAAAGTTGCTGCCACGCAGCTCACCCGAAGTGCGTATGATCATGTCTGGGTCAGGAACTCCTGCCGTAAACAGGTACTGGCTTACCATATTGTCGGTTACATCGTCAGCTTTTACCCCATCTCGAATCATTGCCTGTATGGCACACACAATCTCATCCCGGCCACCGTAATTAAATGCGATATTCAGGATCAAACGATCGTTATCTTTCGTGTATTCCATCGCTTCCAGCACTTTTTTTCGAAAAGAGGGTCTGACACGATCTAACCTTCCTAGATGGCGCAACCTGACCCCCTGATCATGCAGCTCTTGAAGCTCATTATCGATCACATTCTCGAATATTCGCATCAAACCCTGCACTTCTTCACTGGGTCGCCCCCAATTCTCGGTTGAAAATGCATAAATCGTCAGGTATTTAATGCCAAACTCAATGCAAGCTTCAATGATGCGACGTAGATTTTCCGTGCCTGCCCGATGACCTGCCATACGTGGTAAACCACGTGACACTGCCCAACGCCCATTGCCGTCCATGATGATCCCGATATGGGTGGGAATTTTTCGGGGTAGTTCGGGCAGAGTGTCTTTCTTTTCTGGGCTCATACTTCCATAATTTCCTTTTCTTTATGCACTCCAACCTCATTGACCGATTCAATGTACTTATCCGTCAGTTTTTGAAGATTTTCTTCACCCTCTTCAAGGTCATCCTTTGAGATCAGCTTCTCGTGTTCAAACTCGCGCAGATCCTTGATTCCATCCCGCCTGACGTTACGCACCGCTACGCGCGCTTCTTCCAACCGGTTATGCACCAGCTTAACCAGGTCACGCCGGCGCTCTTCGGTCAGCGGGGGCAAATTCAAGCGAATAACCTTACCATCATTATTGGGTGTCAGTCCAAGATCAGAAGCCATTATCGCCCGCTCAATGTTTTTCAATGTAGTCGCATCAAATGGACGGATCAGCAACGTGCGTGATTCTGGCACACTGATGCTGGCCAATTGCATCAGCGGGGTTGGCATACCATAGTATTCAACGGATAATTTCTCGACCAATGCTGGGGAGGCTCGTCCAGTCCGAATTCCCGCCAGGTCTTCCTCTAACGCCTCGAGTGCTCCCTTCATTCTTTCTACCGCTTCGTTATGTGCTTCTTTTAGCATTGAGGCCTCCATGTCTGACTTCCTCGGAATAAGTCTACATCAAAACTAGTATTTGAATATGGATTTATTCTCTCCCTATAGGATACTCGAAAATAGTCTCAGAGAAAAGGGTAAATAATCGAAAAGTGTCAAAAAACCATTCTCCCAACCTTTAGCTTGAATATCCACAATATCATACAAAACAAGCTTATTTTACTGGATTCAGTATCGCATTAATAACCCATATTACTTAGATCTGACTTGATCTGTGCTTATTCTGAGGTCACCAGGGTACCGACCGCCTCACCGTAGACTGCTTTTAGCAGCGCGCCAGGCTGCCACATATTAAGCACCAAAATAGGCAGGTTATTATCCATGCAAAGCGAGAGAGCTGTACTATCCATAACTTCCAGCCGGCGATTAATCGTCTCCATGTGGGTCAATCGATCGAAACGTACCGCCTTTGAATTTCGGATAGGGTCTGAATCATACACGCCATCCACTTTAGTGGCCTTGATCAACACATCCGCCCCGATTTCCATAGCTCGGAGAGCCGCCGCAGTATCCGTGGAGAAATATGGATTACCCGTCCCACCTCCGAAAATAACCACACGACCTTTTTCTAGATGCCGGATGGCTCTGCGTCGTATATAAGGCTCCGCTACGGCTCGCATTTCCACTGCGGACTGGACGCGGATATACATACCCATCCTCTCCATGGCATCCATCAGGGCTAAGGCATTCATCACAGTCGCCAGCATACCCATATAGTCTGCGGTAGCCCGATCCATGCCACGCTGTATTCCAGTGCGACCACGCCACAGGTTTCCCGCCCCAATGACGATGGCGATATCCACTTTTTGTTGGTACACCTCAGCGATGATTTTTGCCACCATTTCCGCCTGGTCTGGATGAATCCCCAGTCCGTCAGCCCCTCCCAACGATTCACCGCTGAGCTTAAGCAAAATCCGCTTATATTTTAAGGTTCGTTCCATGTAGACTCCTGGATTGTGCTGTATATTGAACTGATGATTTCCTATATTTTAACCAAAAAGCCAACCCGAAGGTTGGCTATTTTTTACTATGATTGAGCCTCTTCGCCCACTTCCCAACGGGCGAATCTTCGAATGACGATGTTCTCGCCAATGGCTGCAATGTTTTGACTGCGTAGATTCTCAAGGGTAATCTCTTCATCACGGACGTAAGTCTGCCTTAAGAGGCAGTTATCATTATAGAACTTTTCCATTTTACCGTCCACAATTCTTTCGATGATATTATCAGACTTGCCCTCTGCCTTTGCCAGGCTACGTGCTTTCTCTTTTTCCTGTTCGATCACCTCTGCCGGGACATCTTCAACCCGAATCCACTTGGGAGCACCGGCTGCAATTTGCAATGCCACTTCATGTGCAAACTTGCGGAATGCAGCCGAGCGGGCGACAAAATCTGTCTCACAATTCACTTCAACCATAACACCCACACGCCCATTACCATGCGAGTATAACTCCAACATGCCTTCTAAAACCTCACGGTCAGCACGCTTGGCAGCTTTCGCCAGGCCCTTCTCGCGCAGGTATTCAATCGCCTTTGCAAAATCGCCGTTATAGGTTTCGAGGGCTTTGCGACAATCCAAAACACCGGCCCCGGTCTCTTCACGTAATTGCTTGATTAGTTCGATACTGATTGCCATGATCATTCCTCTTGCTTCTTGGTTTTTTTCTTAGTCTTAACGGCTTTATCAGTCTCGTGAGAGACATCAGCAGTAGCTTCCGGCTCTTCGGTTACTTTCTCATCAGCGACAGCTTCCGGCTCTTCGGTTACTTTCTCATCAGCGACAGCTTCTGGCTCTTCGCTATCGTCAGTCTCGTTAGAGACATCACCTTCAACAATCGGCTCTTCGCTCTCTTCCTGACCGATCAGCTCACTAACTTCTTCCTCTTCGAGCTCAAATTCATCCCCTTTTTCTTCTTCAAGCTCTTCTACGATCGCTTCTATCTCAGCTGCCGCGAGATCCTTGGGGTGAGTTACTAGCTTTGCGAGCGTAGCTTCACCGAGCAGCTCCTCATCAGAGAGCTCAGCTTCTTCAACACCAGCGCGGGCGACTGTCCGAATCTCTTCCTCGATAATCTCTTCCTTGCGTGCACCCAAACCTTCCAAGGCAGCATCTGCAATTTTTCCAACCACAAGCTTGATGGCGCGAATGGCATCATCATTGGATGGGATGACATAATCGACATTGGAGGGATCGCAATTCGTGTCCACCATGGCTACCACAGGGATTTTCAGTAAATTTGCCTCGTGGATGGCGGTACCTTCACGCGAAACGTCTACTACAAACAGCATATCGGGGGGGCGGACCAGTTTGCGCACACCACTCAGCAGCCCTTCCAGGCGCTCGATCTCACGCATGAGGATCAAGCCCTCTTTCTTTGTGATACGGCCGAAATCACCGCTGTCGCGCATACGCTCAAGGCGCTCAAGCTCGTTGATCCTCTGGCGAATAGTGCGCCAATTGGTCAATGTGCCACCCAGCCAGCGGGCCGTCACGTAAGGCATGCTGGAGCGGGTTGCCTCAAGCTGGATAGTTTCTTGGGCCTGGCGCTTGGTGCCAACAAACAACACCACGCCACCATTAGCAACGCTATCACGTACCACGTTGTAGGCTGTATCCAATGCTTTTGAGGTTTTTTGTAGATCGATGATGTGAATGCCATTGCGCTCGGTAAATATATACGGCTTCATGGCGGGGTGCCACTTATGGGTGCGATGTCCAAAGTGAACACCAGATTCCAATAAGGACTTCATGGGAACAACTGCCATATTCTTTTTTCTCCTTGTGCGTTTTTCCGCCGCTTCCCTCATTCCAGCTGGGACCGCCAGTGAGGGGTTAGCTCACTTTTTTGCGGCACGCACCAGTTAGTCAGAAAGCGTGTGGGATAAAATATCACCTGTTACCAGGTGTAACCGCTCCCACCTCAGGTGGGAGCGGCACGGAGTATACCATAGGTTGGCGAGATTCGTCTAGAAACTTATCGAATTACGGTGAAGATGTGCTATGTGCGGGCATAGCCTTATTCTATGCCTGTCTTCATGGAGTTAATATCAGGTGTGATTTGGATCCATCCTGTATCTGCTGCTGCTCCCAAAGCATGGTGTGGTATTGGATATTTCGCCACAAGTCAATTTGATCATCATAATTGTGATTAAATGCGTGCCCTGACTCTCCTGTGGTGATCACCGAAAGAGAAACTGGCAGGTTGCTCATATCCACGATCATGCGCTCCGAGGGTAGCCAGCTAACCTGGTACGCTTTGGCTGGATCAGTTTCATATGCCATCCAGGAAGTGGCATTGACGATTGACCCACCTCCCGAAGTGCGGTAAGGCCCCCGGTTGAAAATTGCCTCTATCGGACCAATACCTGAGATGCCCAACGTTTGGTTATGAAAGGTGACGGTATGCATGTCGCCCCACGCCCAGCGCGAAGCATCTTTGCCTAGCAGTTGCTCCACTTCAGCTACTGCATCAGAAAATGCCAAAGCCAGGATATCATCCTGTTTCTCAACTGCCTGGGTGCTTTTATCATCCCACCAGGCACTGTCAGGGGTCTGTACAAGGTGGCGCATGATCTCGAACCAGGCGTCACCCCCATCCGGCCAATAATCCTGGGGGAGCTCATCATGAAAAGTCCGCACCAGAGCTGCCCGCCAGAAGGCATTATATAGCGCGGGTGCAGCCAGGTCCATTTGATTTTGGTAATCCCAACCGGAGAGTATATCCCGCACATCAATCAGGTGCTCGTCTTGCAAGGGGATTTGCATCAGCAGGGGAACCATATAGACAGCCGAAGCATTATAGTCATCCCCGTGGATCTTTTGGATGTAATCCGCGTCAATCGGCCCGGGTGAGGTCTCGATCAGCTGGGCAATACGAGCTGCGCGAAAGCCATAATCTTCTGCCGTCAGCCGGTAAGTATAATCTGAGCCGACGATAGCATTATTGGCAGTGACAATAAAACCAGCTGCGGGATTGAGAGTGTTGGGAAGCTGGTTAAAGGGGATATATCCCTGCCATTCATAGTCGTCTGTCCACCCAGGGACGGGGGTATCACCGCTATGATTGGGTAAACGAACAGGGATATTGCCGGGTGTCTGGTAGGCAATATTCCCGTCTATATCTGCATAAACCATATTTTGCGACGGTACCGTAAAATAGGCGGCTGCCTGGCGGAATTCGTCGTAGTTCTGAGCACGATCGAGACCAAATACTGCCTTAAAGATATTGACCGGCTCGAGGGCGGTCCAGCGCATGGAAATAGCATAGTCAGCTGGGAGTTCCACCCCCCATTTCTCTTGAACAATTTTATGATCATCCGGGTTATCCCAAATCACCGGTCCATGACGGGTGTAGCGCACGGTCAGGTCGGTTGGGGTTGAGCCAGGCACATTGAGGGTCTCGTGAACGATGGTCATATCCACCCACTGGCCATTGACCTCATACTGGTTGGGATTATCCGGATTGATTTTTTCGATGTACAGGTCGATCACATCTGGTCCCACGTTGGTAAATCCCCAGGCAATATGATCGTTGTGTCCGACAATCACCCCCGGAACTCCGGCAAATGAATAACCTACCACGTTATATGGGCAATCGGCGCCTTTGGGTGTGCAATGCAGACCCACCTCATACCAGATGGAGGGCATCTGCTCACTCAAGTGCATATCATTCGCCAGGAAGGGTTTACCGGTAGTGGTTAGACTGCCACCGATAACCCAATTGTTTGATCCAATCCCGCTGCCAGATGGACCAAAGAGCGCTTCCAAATTGGAAATGCTTGTCGAGAGACTTTGAAATGCAGGGGATAGGTCAATCAGGGTTTGGATTCCCTGGGCTGGAACTTTAAAGCCGCTGGGAGCGGTGCTCGGCGAAAAACCAGGTACAACCAAAGGGTGATCTGACGGGTAGGGCGGGAAGAGATCTGCCATCTGGTCTGAGGTGAGAGTCTTCAACAGGACGGCGTGCTCAATTTCACTATCCATTCGGCTTGAGCCTAAATCCCATGCCATAGCTTTTCCCCAGGTGAGGGTGTTAAGCGGTTGCCACGGTTCAGGGGAATAGCCAGGGGTTAGCAGCTTAAGAACTGCATACTCGAGGCTTAAGGCAGCCCCTTTGTGGTCTGCCAGGTAAGCATTCACCCCATCCGCATAAGCCTGCAAGAGGGCAATTTCATCTGCGGGCATGGCCTCCAGCTCTTTTTGGACCACGCGAGCCCAACCCAAGGTGCGTAGGAAAGTGTCTGTAGCCAGCTGGTCTTTTCCAAACATTTCAGACAGCCTGCCCGAGCCAATATGGCGCCAAAAATCCATCTGCCAGAACCGGTCCTGGGCATGCACGTAACCTTGGGCGAAGAACAGGTCGTGAGTAGTTTGGGCATAGATATTCGGGATGCCATAGTTATCCCGATATATATCTACCGGGAAATTCAAGCCGCTTATTTTTACTTCTCCAGATTTACGTGGAAAGGAGCTTTGTGCCAGGTATACACCCACTGCCCCGAGAATAATGGCAAGCACCACGATAACGCTGATAATAGAAAACACCACGCGACGGATCTTGGCTAACATAAGTCCTCCTTTGGCAAGGAAAGTGGTTTTCTTGGGTTCCAATATTCAGTTATCAGAATACGGGATCAGATAAATGTCCCGCCTAATGAGATTATCCATCAAGACCCACGGTTTAGCAAGACTTGAGATTAAAATGAAATTAAAACAAACCATTATTGGGCAGGTTATAGACTACGCCTATCACAATTCCTGCCGGTTGAAGATCAGCCAGGCGGTTAATAGTGGAATTACAATCAGTCCGATGGTGATCCCAAAGGCAATCCAGGAAGTTGTGGCATCACCCAGCATCAGGCGGGTACCCCAGGTGATCAATTCACCTGGCAAATACTTGCCAAACCCCAGGATGGAGCCAATCGAACCAGGAATGACAATAAGACCAAGGGCAATTCCACCGGCTGCAGCCTGTGATTTGGTCAGCGTGCTGCACAATAGCGTCAAAGCTACAGGAACCAGCGTGTAGAAAAATATCATCGTATTCAGCACCAACCAACGCAGTATGTCCATCGCCTCGAATAGCAACATCGTGTAATAGTAGCAGGCAATTCCAGCTAAAACCAGGGAGATTGCGAACATTGTTGCCAGAGCAAGAAATTTCGCGCCCATAAAAGCACCCCGCGATAATGGTTTAACTAACATCATCGCTGCAGTACCTTTATCCTTCTCTTGCGAGATGGTACCCATTGTCAGTAGTATTCCCAGTATGATGCCGAACTGGGCCATGTTCTTTACATACTGGCCAATAGCCATTTCTACTGTTGGGGGTGGCATCTCAATTGTCATTCCTTCGGTAGGAATTGCCGCCAGGAGCTCGGGGGTGAATTTGGTGAGAAATGGAGATGTCAATCCAAAGAAAACCAACACAACTGCCACCACCAGAAGGCGATAGCTGCGAATTAGTTCCATCCATTCTTTATGAAATGCGACGAAAATGCTCATGCTTGCCCCTCCTCCTGGCCTACCAGATGAAGAAAGACATCTTCGAGCGACGGTTTGACGACTTCATAACGGGTTGGGATCAGCCCGGCTCGTGTGATGGAAGCCAGTAATTCCCTCTTGGCTGTCTCAACATCATTCACAATTACCTTGGCTACAAGTCCTTCAATTGAGACAGTTTTGACCCAGGTCTCATGCTGCAATGTTTCACTCCATGGCATCAGCTCTGCTTTCGTCTTTTGGTCTACTTCCACATCAAAAGCAGGAATGGCATACTGCGCTAACAGCGCATCGCGTGGGGCTTCGGTCACCAACCTACCCCGGTTGATGATCCCGACGGTGTCACACACCCGTTCCACATCTGCCAGGATATGGGTGGACATGAACACAGTACATTGCCCACGCAGCTGTTCGATGAAATCCAGCACTTCCTTGCGTCCTTCAGGGTCCAGCGCACTGGCTGGCTCATCCAGGAACAGCACTTTGGGGCGGTTTACCAGTGCCTGTGCCAACGCCAAACGTTGGCGCATGCCACGTGAGAATCCACCAATCCGCCTTTTAGCTGCTTCTTCCAGCCCTGCCAATACCAGGAGCTCTTTCGCTCTGGCAGAACGTTCTGTGGTCGGTAAACCAAACACCCGTCCCACATAATCCAGGAATTCACGCGGTGTCATCCAAGCGTAAAAAGCCGGCTCTTCAGGCAGAAAACCGATGGTCCGGGCAATTTCATTCCGGTTTGTTGTTACCTCTTTACCAAACACCCAGGCTTTCCCGCTGGTGGCATGGGCCAGACCAGTTAGTATCCTGATGGTGGTGGTTTTACCTGCTCCGTTGGGTCCAAGAAAGCCGAAGATCGTGCCTTCCTCCACGCTCAGGTTTAAACCATTTAGGGCGGTAAATTGCCCAAAAACTTTGCGCAGCTGCTCAGTGCGTACTGCAATCATGCTGCTATTCCTTTCGCCCAACGATGAGATAGACGATGGGTCCAACGAGCTCGCCTAAAACGATCACGATCGCCCAAAACCATTTTGGTCCCCAGGTCTTCTCCCGGCGACTCAAATCCACCAGACACACGACCATCAGTATCAACTGAAGCAGGACGAGGGGGATAATATATGGAAGATACTTAAGGAACGTATCCAAAGGGGTCGTTGCAATTTCCATTCTTTTATCCTTTCTTGATGTTCCAAGGAGTTTTCAGGTAACAAATATCTCAGTCAGGAGAATGAGGCTAATTTCAGCGATTGCGGATGATCTTCACTCACCAATGGCTACCACAAATGCAATGGCATGCTTCTGAGTATGACTTAGGCTAAGCGACCAGGTATGCAGGTGATGCTCTTCAGCCAATCTCTGGGCTGTACCATAAAGATTTCAGGATCGGCTCGCCTGAGGCACCCCGGCAAATCTCGATATCATGCCAGGAGACGGCACCAATTCCAGTTTCAAATGCTTTTGCGACGGCCTCCTTGGCTGCGAATCGAGCCGCCAGGGAAGCCATGTTCTCACCATTTTCAGAGAGCTCACGCGGGGTGAACAGGCGTTGCAGTAATCGTTGTTTATATTGCAGGAAAGCAGCGGTGAATCGGTCGATTTCGATTAGATCAACACCCGTTCTCAAATCAGGCATACGATTTACCGTTTACCTAGATGGAGACTTCAAAGGTTCCAGCTGTAGCAATCGCCATATGGTCAGGTTGGAGATATTTTTGTGCAGTCTCCAATACTTCGGCGGATGTGATCGCCCGGATGAGATCGGGGTAGCGCAGGTAATAATCCAGGCCCAGGCTGTAGCGTTCAAGGTTCAGTAAAGCAGATGCAACCCCAGCGTTTGATTCAAGTGATAGGGGTAGTCGCCCAATGTAATTTGCCTGGCTATCAGCCAACTCCTCGCTTGTGACAGGCTCGCTAATAAATCGTGTGATCTCCTGGCGTATCAGTGTAATAGCCTTTTCCAGATTTTTTGGGTCGACCCCGGCAATGAATAACCAGGGACCCGGGCCAATCCCACCGCTCAGGCTGGATGAGGCATGATATGCCAGCCCTGACCGCTCGCGGACTGATTCTCCAATCCGACCCATCATCCCGAACTGTCCGAGGATATTATTCCCAAGAGAGGCTGGCAGGAAATCAGGCGAATTTCGCCGGGGTCCTGCGACTCCCATTATGATGTCCGCCTCCGACTTGCCAGGAATATTCACCTGGCGTGTGATCACACCACCCAGTGGTTTCAGTTCTGGAAGCTCAGGCTGGTCGGGCTGTCTGGGATTCTCCCAATCTCCCAGAAAGCGGGTGACAGAATCCAAAACTTGCTCTGGATTAACGCTTCCTACGATGGATATCACCATCCCACGCGGTCCAAAATGCTGCGCATGAAATTCATCCAGGTCCTCACGCGTGATCGAGCGGATCGTATCTGGGTAGCCATCCTCAGGACGGCTGTAAGGATGCCCGGCATAAACCATCTCATCGAATGCCAACCCTGCCATTTCAGAAGTTTCCTGAGCGCGAATAGCCAGACCGGTTAGCAGCTGGTTACGCAAGCGTTCTACTTGCGCAGTCGGGAAAATTGGCTGGCGTAACGTCTCAGCCAGTGTTCCGGTGAGTAAATCCAGGTCTTCTGCCAGGGCGTGTCCGTAAAATCCAATCGAATGCGTCCCACCGTCAATACCCAGGCTTGCTCCACTTGATTCCAATATGTCGTAAATTTGTTGAAATTCATGTTGAACAGTACCACGCATCAGAGACAGCGCCGTGAAACTAGCCAGACCAAGCTTGTCATCCGGCTCAAAAATGGAACCCGCACACAGGTAACCCGTCATCACTACCGAGAGACTGTGCACATTGGGGCGGAACAGGATAACAATACCGTTGGGAAGTTCTCGCCGAACGATATCATCAGGACCAGGAAATGAGTGGATGCTCAAGGGTTAGGTGCTCCTGTTTTATCCATCGATGGATAATAAAAGTTGACTCTTATTGTTGAGAAGTCGTATTCGGCAGATACACACCCAGGATGCGATTCTGAGGACGCAGGCAGGTCTGAGCCATTCGCTGCACATCTTCTGGGGTGACTGCCGCTAATCGGTCGAGGTAATTGTTGAACCAATCAATCGTAGCGAACATTTCTGCAAATCCCATCCAGTAAGCCTGGTTCGAAATTGACTCACTGCCATAGGCAAAGATGGCACGGGCTTGTTTCAAGGCTCGCTCAAGCTCCTCGATAGGTGGGGGTGAATCTTGCAATTGCTTGATCTCTGCTTCCATGGCGGCAATGCAATCACTGGTGGTATGCTTTGGATGGACCATGATCACTGCCGTATACAGATATGGGTCAATCGTCGCTTGTAAGCCACCATTGACACTGACTGCCAGCTCTGTGTCCACCAGGGCTTTATAAAGCCGGCTGGTCTTATTGGTGATTCCTCCCCCGAACATATTTAAATTGGTTGGACCGGTTAGTAAGCTGTCTAACAGATTCAGGGCAAAGAAATCGGGGGCATCCGCGGCTGGGGCTCGATACGAAACCTGCAGGTAGACTGTTTCGCCTGGTCCTTCCACTGACACTCTTCGTTCACCCGATTGGGGTGGCTCAGTCCGCATCAGCCTGGGTGGCTGTAACCCAGCAGCCAGCGGCTCATAAAGCTCACGAATACGCCGAAGCATCCCTTCAGTCTCAAAATCTCCGGCGATGGATAACACCGCGTTGTTGGGGATGTAGTATGTGCGGTAGAGTTTGTATATGTCCTCACGCTGCATCGAATATAGGTCAGTTAAATCCCCGATGATTTCATGGTGATAGGGATGGACACGAAAAGCAGCAGATTGCACTTCCTCGCTCAAGCGGAACAGTGGCTCGTTTTCGCTGCCCTGGCGTTCTGAGATGACGACGGTCCGCTCAGAGTTGACTTCATTGGGATCAAATGAGCTATTGAACATCCGATCCGCTTCCAGACGCAAGGCAAGATCAATCTTATCCGCTGGCAAGGTTTCAAAAAATGCCGTCCAATCCAAAAAAGTAAAGGCATTTAGATATCCACCCTCGCGCGATATCGCCCGATCCAGTGCGCCAAGTGGAAACTGTGGTGTGCCTTTGAACATCATGTGTTCCACCCAATGAGAAGCGCCGGTAAGTCCGGGTACTTCATCCCGTGAGCCCACGCGGTACCATATCCACTGGCTGATAATGGGTGAAGTGTGGATCTCCTTCAGCAATACCAGCATACCATTGGATAAGGTTAATTTTGTAAGCGATTCGTTCATAGGACAAGCCAGATCTTGTTTCGTTTCATTGAGTCTATTGTAGCGATAATATATATTGCCACAACTACTTTCCAAAAAAGATGCTACACATCCATCCAGACCACCAGTGGTTGCAGATTGAAAAGTCTTTGGGAGAATTGAAAGAGGATGCCATGGTAGTTTTAAATGGTTCAATCGCTCCTTGTAAGCCCAGGATGGATTGATGCAAATCGGTTTGGTCAATCGCAATGTCCACCGGCACTTGCATGGTGACCGGGACTGTGATATCCACCGGGACGGTTATGTTGACCGGGACGGTCAAGTTTACGTTCGCCTCAAGAGCGGTTTTGGCGGGTAAGGTTAAGTCAGTTGGTACTAGAGTATTGTTAAGGTATATTGAAGCATTGGATACTCTGGTATCTTTCACCAGAGACAGCTCAGTATCCTGATTAATCTGAATATCAAACACCACGGGCAAATTGTCCGTCAGTCGAACTGTCGTTTCAACGGGTACCGTGGTGACGATATGGGCTTTATCCATCATCGCCAGATTATTGGATGTTTCAGTCAACAGACCATCTGAGAGCAGGGTTTTAAGTTCGAAGAAATGCCGTCCGAATGAGATCAATAATGCAATTAAAATAATATTTACCATTAATGAGAATATACATGCGATTGTCCAAAAGGCAGATAGGTATTTGCCCTGATAGGTTAACTTTTGCAGTCGCGGAGAAGCCCGGTAATAATCTTTTGTACCCTTGAAGAATAATTTCGCCCGCTCGAACACCCGTTTAATCCCCTCATTCAAATATGTATATAATTCCTGCCCGGTGGATGGTTGAGGTTCGCTTGGTAGTTCAGGCTTTAGCTCCAGTTGAGGTTCGGGTTGAGGTTCGGGTGGCGATTCTGGTGGTGTTTCAGACTCAGATTCAAGTTCTGATTCTTGGGGATTTGGCTTGGTATGGTCCATGAGTTATCTCCTGGGTTATATAAGCTGAATATAGCACAAACACTCTGATTAGGAAAGCTTATTAATTGGGTGAGAATACAATAAAAGGTGAAACGAATTGTCCGTTCTCTCTTGTGAAATTAACTCCCTCAGGCTAAAATATTGGGGCATACCTACCAAGTGGATACCAGAATCTGCGCTCGAGGGGGTATCTGCAGGCAGGCCGATAATTTCTTAGACGGCGTGAGCCGTCTTTTTGAGGAGAATCCGAATTGGTTGAGGATACATTTGGAAAATACCTCATTGCTGTTATTGGAGCCGGTCCAGCCGGACTTTTTGCTTCCCGACTCCTGGCTACCAATGCTGCTCACGTTGTGCTCCTGAACCGGGATATTCTCCCGGGTGGGTTGGCTGAGTATGGCATATATTTTGACAAGTATAAGATGAAAGAAGGGCTGCGTAAGCAATTCCAACAAATTCTCGATCTCCCCGCCATTGACTATTACGGGAATATAAAAATAGGAGAGACCGGCGATTTTCGGTTGCAAGATTTACGCGCCATGGGCTTCCAAGCAATACTCGTCACCGTTGGCGCTCAAGGAACGAAGTGGTTGGGTCTGCCGGGTGAGAACCTGATCGGGGTCTATCATGCCAAGGACCTGGTGTTTCATTACAATTTGTTGCCACCCTTCAGCACGCAGGATTTCAGAATTGGCAAGCGTGTGGCATTGATCGGTGCCGGGAATGTTATGCTCGATATGGCTCACTGGCTGATCCGCGAGTTAAAAGTGGACGAGGTCATCTCTGTGGTACGAAGAGGCCCAAACGAAGTTAAATTCTCAAAAGAAGAGCTCAAAATCGTTGTGCATAACCTGGATCTGGCAAAGTTATTTAGCGAGGTTGAACGAGTGCGACCAGTGGCGGATGCGGTAGGTCAGAACGTAGATGAGGCAAAAGACTATATCCTGTCAGCATTGCCCAAAGGACTTGATGCAGTATCAAAAACCCGTTTCTATTTTGACTTTTTGGCCTCTCCCAGCCGCATCATAGGGAATGAGCAGGGATTTGTAAACGGTTTGGAAGTTGAGGACACCACGTTGGTCTGTTCGGAAGGGGAAGTGCAAGCCAAACGCCTGGGTACAAAACGAATCCTGCATGTAGATACGGTGATATTTTGCATCGGCGATAAAGTGGACGAGACATTTGGATTGCCAGTCAGGATGAATGCTTTTGTTAAAAACCCAAACCCGCTTCACCCTGTGGACGGGCTGTCGTTTGAAGCTTATGATCCAGATTTAAACCGCCCGATTGATCGCGTGTTTGTGGCTGGCTGGTCACGCGAAGCAAGTAGCGGTTTGGTAGGCGTGGCACGCAAGGATGGCGAGAATGGTGCCAGAGCCGTGCTGGATTACCTGCAATCTACACCTGTATTGGTGGACCCAAAGGCTGTACTGGACGAATTTGAAGCGAAACTGGCAAAGCTTAATCAGCCCATCATTCAAAAGGCTGACGTTACCAAACTGGCTGAATTACAAATGACTGAAGCTGAGAAATTAGGCTTACCAGCCTTTAAATACACCAGTAACGTTGAGATGCTGACTGCCATCGGGCTTAAAAAGCCCATCGTGGGTTGATGAGATCTAAATCAGGGTTGGATTTCACCGATACTGGGTTGCGGTTTCTTAAACGGGATCAGTAACAGCAAGCCAACTGCAATAACCACCTCGCCTGCCATGACGCCAATCTGCTGATAAGGTCCAAATATCGGTATAGTGGGGTAATTGTTGCTGCCAAAACCAAAAATATCTGCCATGCCGCATGCCACCGTAATGACGTAACCCGTTCCGACCAGCCTTAAGCCGATATCCGAAGCAATTGATTTCTGCCCCCCATTCCATAAAGCTGCCAGGCTTATGTACCCCCCCAGGCATATAAATCCAAGTCCAACCAGGAAGGTCGCAATTTGCACAAAACCTACCACCGGGCTACGGTCTAATCCATACAGCCCAGGCTCAGCTCCCACTAGGTAAATGATGAAACCGAGTACAGTTACCCCCAAACCTAAACGGATACGCAATCGCCCATTTGTTTTCCGAACAGGCGGAGCATCTGTCATAAGACCTCCGGTAAGGTATTTTGAAGATGACTCATCCAGTTTTTGCCGAGAATGGCAGCAATGTCAGTCTCAGTATACCCCTTTTGGGTCAGAATAGGAATTATCTTGCGGATATCGGAGATGGTATCGATATCGCCAGGGACGGACTGCAGGCCAAATCCGCCATCGAAGTCAGTACCAATCCCTACGTGCATAGCGTTGCCAGCCATCTGGCAAATGTAATCCATCTGCGCTATAAAATTATCCAGTGATACGCTGGTTCGTCCTCCGGCTTCGTTCCAATCCGGACGCAGGAAATTATTGGCTGCCACAATGCCAATCACCCCGCCTCGCTCGAGTAATCCCTGGATAACTCGGTCGGTCAGGTGCCGGTTGCTGTTGGTCCCCCTTAGTAATGCCATAGCATTGGCATGGGATGCAATGATCGCACCAGGATAAAAATCCAATGCCTGTAAGGCGGCTTTTTCATCCATATGGCTCAGGTCAAGGGTGAGGCGAAATTCAGCCATGCGCTCCAATAGTGCAAAACCCTCCTTGGTGAGCGGTCCTGGCTCACGCGTGCCGCCACAGAAACGTGTACCCGCCCAGGCTGGACCGATGATGCGCACGCCACGGCGGTACCAATCCTCCAATTCAGCTGGCTCACGCACACCTTCTGCTCCTTCCATCAAGGTCACAAGCCCCACCGGGTGGTCCTCGGTATCCGTGCGCTGCCAATGGTCCAGAATGGACTGTAAGTCAGAGCGCGTTTCGATCCTCCTGTACATCGCTGGATGTTCATCAACCAGGCGAGCATAGGCGTCCAATTGCATCCAGTAAAGAATGTGAGCTTCTTCATCCGATCCATAGCAATGCTTGTCCCATTCACCCAGCTTGCAGCGTGCAGGGGCTGCGAACAAGGTTGAAAATATCACCGCGATTTTTCCTTGCTGATAATTCGGCCAGCCGAGCAGGGTGTCACCGTTCACCTGTGGGGCCAGGGTTCCTTGTTCCCGCTTACGCGTTTCAGCAGCAGAAAGAGTGTAATCCCGCCCGAAGGTTAAGATATTCCAGGCTAGATCTTGATGAGCATCAATTATGATTGGATCATTCATAGAGGCGTAGATGATAACAGGGTTTGTGATATCTGGCGATCAATTTTCCCCATCGGAAATTGGGACAATTCTCTGGGAAATACCCAGCGTAACTCTGCAGCCTGAATAGGCTGGGGTTCTCCCTGTAAAATGATGCACTCAAATGCATAGAGCGTCACTCGAAAGTGGGTATAAGCATGTTGGTAGATCCCAATTTGCGTAATGACCTTAATATCTGCACCGAGCTCCTCGCAGATCTCCCTCCGCAGGCAGGTGGGCAGATCTTCATCCTCTTGCTGCTTGCCGCCCGGGAACTCCCATAAGCCCCCGAGCAATCCCTTGGGAGGCCGACAAGCAATCAGCACGCGACCATCCCGGTTAATCACTGCCGCGGTAACAACATAGTGCGGAATAGCCGCCTTGGGGAGTAACACCGGCCGTTGTTCCTGGATCCCGAGCAGCTGCGCCTGACAGGCATCTTCCAGAGGGCAATGTATGCAATCAGGCGTTCTTGGCGAGCAAATGCTTGCACCCAAATCCATTAACGCCTGGTTATACTCTCCTGCTTGTCCAGGAGGCAGGTTTTCAGCGGCCAGATGCCAAAGCTCACGCTCTCCAACTGTTGATCGGGCATCTTCACTTACATTGAAGTAACGAGCCAGTACCCGGCGAATGTTACCGTCCAGCGTGGGCTCATCACAACCAAAGGCAATGGAAGCAATCGCCCCTGCGGTGTAGCGCCCCACCCCGGGAAGCTTGCGTAACATGCGTACTTCGCGAGGTAACTGACCTTGATATTCCTGCATCACCAGCTGGGCAGCTTTATACAAGTTGCGGGCACGCCCATAATAACCCAGCCCCTCCCAGACTGCCAGCACCTCCTGCATGGAAGCGTTAGCTAATAACTCGATACTCGGGAAGCGTTGCATCCAACGCTCATAGTAGGGGATGACCGTCTCCACCCGCGTTTGCTGGAGCATGACCTCCGAGACCCATATCGCATAAGGATCAGGGTTCCCACGCCACGGAAGTGACCGTGCGTTATGGGAGTACCATCTAAGGAGATGCGTAGAGAACAGGGAGGTAACCAGGTTTGTCAATCCAGAATTTTGCTTGATGTAGCCGAAAATATTTTATCGACGATAGAAAAGGAATCCAAGCACTGCGGTAACCAGGATAATGATAGCAGGGTTGATCTTGGTAAAGGTCAACAAGATGAATGCGCCTGCCACAAAGAGCAGCTTATCCCACCCCTGGGTCAGCGCCTGACCCCACCCCAGCTTCTTGGCCCCGAAGACAGTGTTTGCCATGTCGTAAGCAGTCCACAACAGCAAACCCACCACCACCGGACGTACAGCCTGGAGCATAGCCTTAACCGAAACGCTGTCCTTGATCCCAAAAAAGAACACAATTAGGATGAGCATGAGCAGGGTGGTAGGGATCACCGTGCCAACCGCCGCAGCGACGGCACCCGGTAAACCCGCCATTTTATACCCTACATAAGCGGATACTTGTGGAGCGATTGGTCCGGGGATGGCGTTACCAATTGCAACCGCATCCGCAAATTCATCCGGCGTGATCCATGGGACAGGGTTGGTTTGATTGGGAGGCGTCCAGGTGGCGTTGGTAGTTTCACGCTGCATCAGGGCAAGTGAGGCCGGGCCTCCGCCCCACGAAAACATTGCCACACGCGTGAAGAGAAGGAAAATTTGCCAGAGCAATAGCATGTTCGTCATATACCTCTACACTGGAGTTTTAAATTGGGGTCTACCTATGATGCATTGAACAAGCGCCCCTTAATGTGACCAAATCTCACATCTGGAAGCCTGATTTTGCAGGGACAATTTTATACTGATAGTTTTCAACGAAATCCAGCAGTCGATTGACCAACCCCTGCCACTCCTTCGAATCCAGGATACCCTGCATAGCGGGAAGGTCAGGCATCTGGGCGGATGCCATGATCTGCGGTTGGTCGCCATACATGGTCAGCCAGGCATCCTTGAGTTCCATCCCAAGCTGCTGCACCTGTGGGATGAACTCACGCACCACAAATTCGAAATATTCCTGCTCGCGACCCGGTGTGATATCCCAGGTCATGATTAATTTAACCGTCACAATGTTGCTCCAGTTCGATCAATGCTGATATTCCAGCACTACCACACGCGTTTCTTCTGGGATCATACTTTTAGTGACCTTAAGCGATGGTTGGGGTTTAATCGTTCCCAGACCCATCTCCTTAAGGAATTTGCTGAGCGGTGCCAGCTTGAGATTACAAGCTGAGGTACCGTAATGCATCGGAATAACGAAACCGGGCTCTAATAAGCTCACCACTTCTGCTGCCTTGGCGGCATTGAGCCCGCCTCCGCCCCCCACAGGAACCAGGGCGATGTGCACCGTACCCAAGGCTTCGATCTCTGTTTGGCTGGGCACCCGGCTCAGGTCACCCAGGTGCGCCACCGTCACACCTTCATAGTCGAAAACATACAGGGTGTTGCGCGGCTCAGCTGCATCGTGCTTATCGTTTCCATTGGTTTGTATACCGGTGATAAAGACCCCGCCGATCTCAAACTCACCTGGGGTATTAATCAGGTGTGAATAACCCTTCACGCCGGAGGCGTAACTGTGCCCTGGAGCCTCATGGCTGACGGTGAGGATATCTGCCCGCAGTTTTAAAGCCTCGTAGCCCGCAACCTGACTATCAAAGGGGTCGGTGACAACCGTGGCCAAATTTCGCTCGGTCAGGCGAAAACAGGATAGACCGTACCAGGTAATTTCCATGCAACCTCCGACAATGGGTGAATTATATCATTTGCGTAGGGCACGAAATTCTCGCAGGTCTATCTGCAAGGCTTGAGAAAATGGTATGATAAATTCGTGATGAACCATCGCATCCCAGTTCTGCACACCAGTCAATCACCCGATGCCAGGGTGTTGAAAACTGGAGAGAATTCCTGGCGTCTGGAAGTCCCTGCCAACACAAAACATGGCTATCGCCTGGCTCAGCTTGACGATCATGGCAGCCTTCGCAGAGGCGATTTTCCGTGGAAGTCACCCCTCACGCTGAGCTTGCAAGCACGTGTATCCTCAGAAGAGCTGCCGGGCACCTGGGGGTTTGGCTTATGGAATGACCCTTTCAGTTTTATGATTGCTTATAATAAGGTAGTGCCGCGCTTCCCAGCATTACCCGATGCGGCCTGGTTCTTTCATGCCTCACCCCAGAATTACCTCTCCTTAAGGGATGACCTGCCCGCCAATGGTTTCCTGGCAGCTACTTTCAGCTCTGCAAAAGTGCCTTTGGCATTGCTGGCGTTAGCCTCCCCAGGAATGGCATTAACACTTATCCCTGGGCTGGCACAGCTTGTCCGCCGCTGGTTGCGCAACCTGATCCATCAGGATGCCGCCCAGATTCACACCCATGTGACTGAATGGCATGCCTACAAGCTGGTTTGGGAGCCGGGGCTGGTCAGGCTCAGCCTGGATGGGAAAGACGTCTTGCATACTGGTATTGCACCTCATGGGCGCTTGAGCCTGGTGATCTGGATCGATAACCAGTATGCAGCGCTTCCTCCTGTGGGTAGACTCAGGTATGGCACCTTGCCCAACCCTGAGCCGGCCTGGATGGAAATAAGGGATTTTGAGATGCTGGATTATGCATCACCTTAGCTAAACCGGGCAGTTCCCATATAATTACTACACTGCAAGAATTTCACATGCGAGTATAATATACGCTTGCCGGGTAGGAGGCTACCCAAACAACTTAATGCGACCCGTTTATCCCTTCACAGCCATCGTCGGACAAGAACGCATGAAGCGCTCGCTGGTCTTGAACGCAGTAGACCAGCGTATTGGTGGCGTTCTTATTCGTGGCGAGCGTGGTACTGGTAAGTCTACCGCGGCACGCGGTATGGCAGCCCTGCTGCCCGACATAAAAGTCTTCGCTGATTCACCCTTTAACGACGATCCGGAGGCCCCACTCACCTGGTCGGATTGGGTGAAGGAGCGTAAAGCCCAAGGCATTGATCTGAAGATCGTCAACCGCCGGATTGCTTTCATCGACCTGCCCATCAGCGCCACCGAAGACCGGGTGGTGGGTACATTGGATATCGAAATTGCCATCCAGAGGGGTGAGCGTATCTTCGAGCCGGGCGTGCTGGCAGCCGCCAACCGTGGCCTGTTATACATCGACGAGGTCAACCTGCTGGACGATCACGTAGTCGACCTGCTACTCGACTCTGCCGCCATGGGCGTGAATGTGGTCGAGCGCGAGGGTATCTCATTTGCCCACCCGGCGCGCTTCATCCTGGTGGGTACGATGAACCCCGAAGAAGGTGACCTGCGCCCGCAATTATTGGACCGTTTTGCCCATTCCGCTGAGATATACGGTATCCGTGAAGCGCGCGAACGTGTGCTGATCATGGAACGCAATCTGGCGTTTGAGGAAGACCCTGAGAAGTTTCGCAAGCAATGGCTGGATAAGGAAAAAGAGCTTTCCCGCCAGATTGAGCTGGCACGCGGGCTGGTGGATAAAGTGACCTACAGCAGCCGCGACCTGCTTTCCATCGCTGCTCTCACTGCCTCGCTCAACGTGGAAGGTCACCGGGCCGACCTGGTGATCCTCAAAACTGCGCGTGCCCAGGCAGCCTTCGAGGGTAGAAAATCCATCACGGAACGCGATATTGCCCTGGCAGCTGAGCTGGCACTGCCTCACCGCATCAGGCAGGGACCTTTCCAGCAGTCTGTCGTCTCGGAAGACGAGCTTCAAGAACGCATCGAGCAGCTGCAAGGCTCATCAATCAGCGCAGGAGAGCCAGAACCAGTGGCGGAGGACGAAGATCATACTCCCCACTTTGATAAAAAAAAAAGACCTAAACCTCACCTCGGAGGAAGACCAGCAGAGTCTGAACCAGAGTGAGCCTTCCCGCCAAAGCGTCTTTGATGTAGGCAATGCCTACTGGTGGGATGGGGGAGAGAAAGTAAAGGTTGGGGAATCCTTCCGGCCACGCAATCTGAATACCAATTTAGACCAGCTTTACCGCAAACGTGCAGGAAGACGCTCGCGCACCCACACGGACCGCAAACGTGGGCGCTATATCCAGGCACGCCCAGCAAACGGCAAGACGGATGACCTGGCATTCGACGCCACTATCCGCGCTGCCGCACCTTTCCAAAGGGAGCGTGTAGAGATGCGCAAGCGGGTGGCTTTTGCCATCCGCCCGTCAGACTTCCAGCGCAAGGTGCGGGTAAAAAAGACGGCCAACTTCGTGCTCTTCGTGGTGGATGCCTCCTGGTCTATGGCGGTAGCTGAGCGCATGTCTGCCACCAAGGGCGCCATTCTCTCCCTGCTCACCGATGCCTACCAGCGTCGCGACCGGGTAGGGTTGATCGTATTCCAAAAAGACCGGGCGACGATGGTGCTGCCGCCCACCAACTCGGTTATGCTGGCACAGCGCGCCCTGGCGGATATCCCCGTGGGCGGCAAAACCCCGCTTTCCGCCGGGCTGTATATGGCTCACCAGACCTTGCAGCGTGAGCGTGTCCTGCACCCGGATGTTCAGCCACTGGTGATCTTGCTGACTGATGGGGCAGGCAATGTATCCATGTCTTCCATGCCGCCACAGGATGAAGCCCACCGCCTGGCGGAACAGATTGCCGCCGATGACATCCGCTGCGTGGTGGTAAATATGGAACATGCCGCCTTCGACCAGGGGCTGGCACAAACCCTGGCAGATCACCTGGAAGCCCCGTGTTACACCTTGAGCGAGCTGAAAGCTGAGACGCTTTACAAAGCCGTGAAAGACGAGATGGAAACTGGGAGAGGGCTTTAAGAAAAAGATAACCTCAAAGGACACCAAGGACACAAAAGAATTAAATATTAATTTGTAGCCGGGATCGCTGATCCCGGATTTGTATCCTATCCGCCATCACCGATGGCAGCTACAAAATCCTCTTCTTCCGCGGGTTCTTTAGCCCTGTTCTCAGCTTAGTCATCACCTCGCGCTTCACCCTGCCCGCTAAAACCTGCTCATGCTCCTTCAAAAACCATTCCACTGATGATGGGTCGAAGTAAACCAATTCGCGCAACGCCCACGACAACCCCTTGACTACCATATCCTCGTGATCGGCTGCCAGCAAGCGGCAGATGGAGAGCGTGCGCGGCGCATCCCCTTTTCCACCCTGCGAGCGGATGTTGAAAGCCACTGTGCTTACCAGGGCTGCCCGCCGCCACCAAAAATCGGGCGAGCCTGCCCATTTGACGATCAGCTCATCGGGTACCAACCCATCCCGCCAGGCTGGGCCCGACAGCGTACGGGCAAAGGAGTCCACCGTCCACCAGCTGTTGATACCCTGACCAAGCTCTTCCAAAGTTTCTTCACGCAGGCTACGGAATGCACCTTTATGCCCAGCAATCAGCTCATAGGCCTGCCAGCGGTGCCCATGAGTGACCAGCAGCATATGGGCAAAATCCAGCACGTATTCAACGGAAGCCTGGTGAATCAAGGCCGAATATTTCCGGCAAATGGCTCTCTCGGTATCGGCCTTGTGCACCGCCAGTGCACGGTGTTCGGCATCGAAAGCCACTGCCAGCTCGGTTGGAGTGGTCGAACCCGGGCGGATTATGGTTGCTCCTCCGGCAGGCTGATATCGATATTTACTTCCCAGATCCCATCTACATAACGGGTTTGGTGCGGCAGACCACTACGTTTAACCAGACCAAGCATGCGGTTATTACCAATCTGCATGTTGCCGCGCAGGTAATGGATACCCCTGGCACGCGCATAATTCACCAAGCGCCTGAGCAGCAGCTTACCCAGACCGCGCCCCTGGAATTCATCCGTCACTACCACGGCTGATTCAGCCACCTGTGGGTCGTCTTTATCGAGCAAGGCATAGCGGGAGACACCAACGACGATGTCGTGGCCGTTCTCCTCGTATATGGCAACGAAAGCCATGCGGGAGATGTAATCCACACTGGCAAGATATTGAGCTTCCTTATCGTCCAGTACTTTTTTGAAGGACAGGAAGCGCAGATAGATGCTTTCCATAGAAAGGCGCTGGAAGGTAGCCTGCAAGTCTTCGGCGTCATCCGGTTGGATGGGGCGGATGATAACCTGAGTGTCATCCTTGAGAGTGACGGTTTCTGGGTCTAGCAATGCATCAGATAAGAGCATAAATATTCCTGGAAATCTAGGTTTAAATTGCACCTGATTGTAACAGATATAGGTGATTAGTCGATCAGGCGATCAGGTCATCAGGCAATTAGTCGATCAGGTCATTAGGCGATTAGGCAATCAGTAATCAAGTAACCAGGGATTGGGGTTTATATTTGGGAACGGTGAACCTGGTATTATATTTATTGCTAACTCAATACATTCGCCATAATCATGATTTTAACGGCGGGAAAATATTCTTAATTTTTCACGGAACTCGCTAGCGATTGTGGGCAAATGTGGCCGATTCGTTTTCTTTTTAAAAACGAACCGCAGCGAACAAGATTTCCAAAAGGCTCTTGTTGGAATTGAATGGGAATAAATTCAAAAGCATTCAATTCCTTTTTGGGAGGGAGAATGTAAGGCTGAAAAGTGACAATAATTCATTGTACCATTATAGCACATTTGTTCTAATTTACAAGGGGTTTATCGAAATTGGCGAATAATTTAAGGTTTCTCATAAAATTCATATGGGAAAAAACACAATATCGATTGGAAAACCACCAATACCGAGAAAATCGCTCGCACCGGTATGGGAGAGCACCAAACAACCGGTACAGAAGATCACTGGTACAGGAGATCACTGATCGATATAGAAGATCATTGATGTTCTGACCTACAAGAGGTTTATCTTGGTTTCGGACTAAAGGGCGGACATTACCTCAGAAATTAAGATTGTGAAGGTTAATTACGAACCAAAACACTCAAAGAGCAGATTGCCACGAGACCGGATGACCATCGGTCTCTTCCCCGAAAGTCAGCGGGGACAGGCGCAATGACCGGTACTTATAATAATTGTCCGATGTTTTGTCCTAGGTCAGGTTTATGAAACCCGTGAATAATTTAAGATTTCTTATCATCAGAAGCCAGTCAGTGGATATTTATCGGATAAACAGATAATTTATTATTACCAGGATAGAAATCTTGAATTTACGCCGAGGCAAGGGTGAATATCGGAACTAATAATTGATAAAGCGGAGAATATGTCTGTAGAGACGCCCCGGCGGGGCGTCTCTACAGGTAAATTGTGAATATTATGAATTGGAAGGGGTGTTATTGGAGATATACACTATTTCTCCATCTACCCTTCTTGGGTTACAATATACCATCCAAAGGCGGAACCCCTTGTGGTGAGGAGCACCAAGCAATGGAATTCTTCGATGTGATCCAGAAGCGGTATTCAATCCGCAAATTCACAGACCAGCCGGTTGAGCCTGAGAAGCTGCAGCAAATCCTGGAGGCAGCCAACCTGGCACCTTCCTCCGGCAACCTGCAAGCTTTTGAAATCTACGTGGTCACGAATGCCAAGAAGCGGGATGGGCTTTCGTGCGCCGCACTGGCACAGGAATCGATTGCCAAGGCACCTGTGGTGCTGGTTTTCTGCACCCACCCCGCTCTGACCCAAGGGCGCTACACCGAACGCGGCACGCGCCTGTACACCGTACAGGACGCCTCGATCGCGTGTACTTTTGCCATGCTGGCAGCCACCAATCTGGGATTGGGTTGTGTTTGGGTGGGGACGTTCGATGAAAAAGTTGTGCGCCTGATCCTCGAGGCACCCGAAGGGCAGGAACCGGTGGTGATCATGCCCCTCGGTTACCCGGCCGAGTTCCCCGACCAGCACGTGCGAAGACCGGTGGCGGAATTGGCTCATTGGATAAAGTGATTTAAGAAAACCACAAAGGACGCGAAGGACCCAAAGGTTAACAACTAAGGGGTAAAACCAAAAGCCCAAAAGATCACCACGAAGGACGCGAAGGACTCAAAGGTAAAAGATTTAAGGGTAAATACCAAAAACCTAAAAGAAAATCATAAAGAGAAAGAAAACCACCCCCTCTAAGTACAATGAGGGCAGGCAAAGGACACAAAGGAATATACTTGTAGCCGCCATCGATGACGACAGCCGGTCAAAACCAACGATCACGGCAATTTGTAAGGGCGAAGCAAAAGATGTTTCGCCTTTTGCTTCGCCCCAACAATAAGAAATCCATCACCAGAAAGAAATCCGGGATCATTGATCCCCCCTTCCCGTAGGGGCAGGTCTGAGACCTGCCCCTACGTTCATAACGTCAAGACAGCTGCCCCATCCAACTTGCCACTGCGCAGGTCATCCAAGGCCTGGTTGGCATCCTCGAGCGGGTAGGGGGTGACCGCGGTACGCACCGGCACCAGGGGAGCGAGTGCCAGGAATTCCTCCCCATCCTGGCGGGTGAGGTTGGCCACTGAGCGAATAGTGCGCTCTTCCCACAGCAGGTGGTAGGGGAAGGAAGGAATATCGGTCATGTGAATGCCGCCACTCACCACCACACCACCTTTGGCAACCGCTTTCAAGGCGGTCACCATCAGCGCACCCACAGGTGCCAACACCAGGGCTGCATCCAGCTGCTCGGGGGGCATTTCATCGGAACCACCTGCCCAATACACCCCCAACTGGCGGGCAAACTCCTGGGTTCCCGTATCACCGGGACGGGTGAAGGCGAAAACCTTCTTACCCTCATAGCCGGCCACCTGGGCGATGATATGACCGGCCGCGCCAAAACCATAGATACCCAGCCGTTCCACATGCTCGCCTGCCAGGCGGTAGGTGCGGTAGCCAATCAGACCGGCGCACAGCAGCGGTGCAGCGGCAATATCGCTATACGATTCAGGCAAAGGAAAGCCATAGCGCTGATCCGCCACGGCATACTCGGCGTATCCGCCGTCCAGGGTATAGCCGGTAAACTCGGGATGATCGCACAGATTCTCCTGCCCGCGCAGGCAGTAGCGGCAGGTGCCATCGGTGTAGCCCAGCCAGGGCACACCGATACGCTGGCCGAGGGCAAAACGATCCACCCCGGCACCCAGGCTGACGACAGTGCCTACAATCTGGTGCCCCAGGATGAGGGGCAGCTTGGGTTCGGTCAAGTCACCATCCAGCACATGCAGGTCGGTGCGGCAAACCCCGCAGGTATGTACTTTGATCAATACCTGCCCCGCCCCCGCGACTGGCACGGGGACTTCAACAAGCTTCAGCGGCTGATGCTGCCCGGTGAACAGCATGGCGCGCATTTTATTTGGAACATCCATAGTTACACCTGACAGGTGGGGCAGATATAGCATGCCCCACCGAGATAGGAGATCTTTTGAATGGCTGTGCCACAGTTTGGGCAGGGCTGCCCGGCTGTCTGGTTGCTCATCAGGCGTTTATAACCGCCGGGATGGTCGTACAGGTCATGCTCATCATCGCGACCGCCCAGCTTGATCGCCTCAGCCATCGTATCCTGGATGGCGGTATACAACTTGGTGCGCTCTTCAGGCTTAAGTCGTGGGAATCTTGCGCGAAGGATGGACCTTCGCTTTGAACAGGATATCCTGCAGGTAGCCATTGCCGATCCCATTAATGTGCTTGCTGGTGACAAGGAAACCTTTGACACCTTTTTTGGTCTTTTCGGGGTATTCTTCCAACAGCTGATCGAAACGTTCAAGCGTGAACCGATCAGATAGCGGTGGGATGCCCACCTCAGCGTAGGGATGTTTTGGAATCTCGGACTTTTCAAGCAAGCCCACAAAACCCCACATCTGCATATTGAAGGTCATGGCGGAGGCGTCTGAGAAGTCCCAGCGCAGGTGGTACTTTGGCGGCAGGGGCTGCCCTGCTGAGTGGTATAAGATGCGCCCACCCAGCTCGCCGAACCACAGCAGGTGGGTATCCCCTACATAGAGGTAGATCGAGCGACCATAGCTTTTAGCGCCTGTGACCGGCTTGTCCGCCAGGAAGGTATCGTACTCCTCGGCGGGTTTGCTTAGCCAGAGGAATTTATGCACCAGCGCCCCGCGAGCGAAGTGCGAAATGGTCTTCCCTGTCAGGGTCTCGTCCATTTGGTGCGCAATCGTCAAGGCTTCAGGCATCTCGATCATGGCAGCCTCCATTTAGGCTATTTAGGGGAAAGGGTTCGGAAAAAGGATGTGTGTCAGGTCTACGTCCCTCCATACATCCTTTTTCCGATATTTCATCCTCCATACCGTGTTTATGGTTTGCAGAAGCAGGCAGTGTGAGCAGTTATCATTATTAAGCACTATTTTGCAGTCACACTCAGCTTGCCGACCTGAATATAGGGCATCAACCCGGTGACCCAGGCCCAGGGTCCGCTCACCCACTGGCGTTCCTTGCTGATGGCAGTAATGTCCTTAAGCGCCTCGAAGGCATTGCCTGCCAGCATGACGTCTTTGACTCGCCCAACGAGCTTGCCATTTTCAATCTTGTACCCCAGGAACACATTGACCGAAAACTCACCGTTGATCGGATTGCCCTGGCCTAATCCGAGGAATTCATGCACCAATAAGCCTTTCGAGATACCTTGGATCATGGATTCATAAGGCTTTTTACCGGGTTCAATCACCAGGTTAGTCAGATTGCGGGAGGAGCCATGCCCGGTGGGTTTGACACCTGCACGCCCGGCGGTATCCAGGTCATAGATGAAGTTGCGCAACACGCCTTTATCGATCAGCGGGGTGACCTTGCGAGCCACACCTTCGTTGTCAAAAGCACTGGTCTGTGGACCGAAGGCAACGAATGGGTCATCTACAATGGTCAGGCTGGGGCTGGCAATCTGCTGGTTCAATTTGTCACGCAACGGTGAAGCCCCCAGGTTTACGTTCTTGCCATCCACAGCCAATATCAGGGAAAGTAACAGAGCGATCGCCCCGCCTGGGGTAAAGATCACTGGCATCTCGCCTGATTCTATTGGAGCAAGCTGTTCAGCCATGCGGAAGTATTCAATCGCCTGGGCTGCGATTTCTTCCGTATCTACGAGGCGCTTCTTTTGCCCGATACCATGCCCGGCGAAAAGAATATCAGTGCCGCGCACCAGCTGCCCGGCTGCGCCGACGTTGAAATCGGTATGGTCAGCTGCATAGGTGGCACCCTTTGAATTCGCATACTCAACCTTGGACACGGTTTTGTTTACCGCCGCACCAGCCAAAATCTCGGGGTTGTAGGTCTTGATCATGTCCATCATCTGCTGACCGATGCGAATCATCTCCGGCTTTTCAAGCGGCAGGAGGGCGGGGTCAAAGATCTTGACAGGTTCCAGTGAATGGGCATCCGGGAGCTCAAAATGCGCCGGGCTACCAAATTGCGCCGCCTCCAGCGCCCGGCTGACCACGCCTTCCACATCCTGAGGATCGGTGGTGCTGGAAACACCCACCTTACCATCCAGGATGACCTTGACATCGATCTGGGTGCGCTGGGAGGATTGGGCCGATTTCAGGCGGTCATTCTCAAAGTCTACCGCACTGGTTTCCTGGGTGAGCATGACTGCCTGGGCAGCTTGAGCCTTTTTTAATGCTTTTTCAACGATCTGTTGTACTATCATTGCTGACCTCCTACAACGCAGTTTTGAATGCGGATATGCGGCCCACCCAACCCCACACGCAGCGGTTGTTGGTCGCCCTTGCCGCAGCCGCCAGGACCATTGGGTTCCCATGCCATGTCATTCCCAATCTGGTCGATATTCATCAGGGTCTCGAAAACGTTACCCGTCAGCACCACATCCCGCACCAGCTCCGCCACCTTTCCATCCCGGATCATGTAGCCGTACGCCGCACTGAAAGTGAACATTTCCATGGCAGTTTGCCCACCAATGGCTTTGATGGCGTACACACCCAGCTTGATATCCTTGATCATATCCTGGAATGCCACTGTTCCTTGCTCGATGTATGTGTTGGTCATGCGGACGATGGGAGGGTGCTGGAAATGCACGGCACGGGCGTTGCCTGTAACCGGCTCTTTCATCTTGGCGGCGGTCTCGCGCGAGTGCAAGCGCCCGACGAGCATGCCTTCCTTGATGAGGTAATTTTTGCGGGTTGGGACACCTTCGTAATCATAACGGTGGGTGCCCAAACCTCCGGGCACGGTGCCATCATCGATGATGTTCAAGTTGTCAACCCCGAAGCGTTTGCCCAACACCATGATCTCCTGCATGCGCGGGTTCTCGTAAACAAAGTCCGACTCGCTCAGGTGACCAAAGGCTTCATGGGTAAACACCCCGGTGAGAATCTGGTCGGTGATGACGGTATACTTGCCACCGCTCACCGGTGGGGCTGCCAACAGGTCGACCGCCTTCTGGGCAACGTTGCGGGCTTTTTCATGCAAACCTTCCACGCCCTGGTAACCATCGATGCTGCCACCCGTTTGGAAGGCGTTCTGGACGATATCGCCTTCTCGGGCAGTTGCATTGAGCATGATGTTGACATCTGGGAGTTCTTCCTCAATATATGCTCCTTCCGAGCTGGCGAACGATATATGCTTGAAGCTGTCGGCATACCGTACCGAGCTGGTCTGGATGCTCTTATGGTGCCCCAGGATGATGCGGTTGTATTCTTCCATCAGGGATTTCTTATCCACCAGTGGTATCTGGCGGAAATCCTTGACCAGATTGGCTTTGACCTTATCCACCACCGGCTGGTTAGGAGCGAAATAGGTCGTCCCTGTGCCGACCAGGCGAGCGGTTTCGCAAGCTTCATGCACCCGCTTGGGGAGATCTTCCAGGTCATTGAAAGTGGCATACCCCCAGCCACCTTTGTATAGCGCTCTGACGATGCCACCTACCGTACGTGCAGAGCCGATTGTATCCAGGTCAGGTCCGCGGAAGTTTACCCACGTATTGGTTTTGTCTTCCACACGGATATCGGCATATTCCACATTCTGTTGCTTTATTGCTTCCGTTAAGCGATCACGCATATCAACCTTCCTTTTATTAGGTATGAATTTTTTTAATCGTACCTCTGGTATAGTTTACCCCATACATAACTAACAATTAATACTCGATTATTGCTTTGAAGGTTCTCAGACCAATTCTAAGTCATCCATATTGGATCATTTTCACTTATTGATGACAATGCAGTGCTCACGGTAGTGCTCAAAGGTGTTAGCCCGGATGAGCTGCAGCACCGTCAGGTTGTCATCGGGAAAATCATAACTATATGGCATACTAAGAACCTGGTCATCCAGTGCCTCGAGCACAGTCATCACACCTCGGTACAGACTGCGGAACTCGATGATCACGGATGTCAACGGGCGAGTCTTGTTTTCTGCATACACCTGCGCATTGAAGCGGTGTACATCATCCCAGGAAGCCATGGCCGGATATAGAGGGTGTTGCCCGCTCATGATGTACTCCAAGCGGTCGAGCAGGTACTTCTCCCAGGCTGATAAATGAACAAGGATATCCTTGACCGACCAATCACCCTGAACGTCGGAGGTGAGCATCTCTGCTTCGCTCAGACTGAAGCAAATCCGTTCGACATGAGCCCATTCCTGATCGAGGTCAGATAATAATTCTTTTTTGATAGAGTTTTTATCCATTAGATTTTACCTAGAATAACAGTCAACGTTTACACGTTAGAACGTTTAACGTTACAACGTTCTAACGTGTGATGGTCGAGCCCGACGAACCATCCGGATGGGCTGAGACGACCTGACCGTTCTTTTCGAGGGTGCCTTCATAAGATAGCTCACCCACATGGGCTACCCAACCACTCAGCACAAATGGCAGCGGGCCATCCGCGGCCAGCCACTCGCCATTATACTTGCGTACCAGGTGGACGTGTGTGCCGGTGGCCTGCCCGCCTTCGCAGGATGGATGGCCCAAAGGAGAACTGGTATCCACCCAGGTGCCGGGTGAGACACGGTCTTGTTCGGCAATATGCATATACACCAACACCCAACCGGTCTGTTCCAGCCCGTCGCCATCCAGGTCAAGCACAACCGTCCCATCCTGTGTGCGAAGCACAAGACCGGGAGCTGAAGCCGTCACCCAGGCGATTGACACGGCGCAATGCGGCTCGCCGGTGATGGGAGCAAAGTCGAGGGCGCCGCGCGGCGTACCGGTGCGCCAGGCAATGTGCGGGCCAGACGTCAGGCTCCACAGCTCACCAAATGAAAAGGGGAGCTCAAGGGTAGGCTGCACCAGACCGGGCGGGAAAAGCGGCTCAACCTGGGCTGCGGCCTGCCATGGATCGGCAAACATTTCGTGATAGATACCCAGGAAACCGTGTACACCGTAAAGGGCTACCAGCCAATCTTGCTGCTGGCGATAGAACTTGGAGGTAAGCGTCTGCAGGGCGACTGAGCCGGCATTCAGGCTGGGGTCTGATGCGAACATGGCTATTGTCGGGAAAGATTAACTCCGTCAATGTACCCTGGCGCCAACCATAATAGCCGATGTTAAGCTCTTTGGCGACCACTGATAGCTCAAGGTACAAGCCATGATAATCGGGGATATAAAATCCAATCGGATAATCCACCTGCGAAGGGTCGGTTGGCTGCCCGCGCACCCAACCGGAGCGAAATTCAAGGAACGCCAGCAACACCTGGGGGTTGATCGAGGATTCTGTAGCCACCCGCTGGACAATTTGAGACCCCGTCTCCCAGACCCCTGGGTCCACTTGTTCATCATAATTGCTTAAGTAACCGCCGGCCTGAGCAATATAGTCACCAACCTGGAAGCTGGCATTGGCGGGTGAATAAATGACGGCACTGTCGGGCAAGACCGCACTGGGGTAAGGTGGGTCACCCAGCAAGTTGGGGATGATGAGCTCGTGACCAATTTCTAGCAGATCAAAAGTGGGTTGAGCAGGATTGATCTGACCAGGGCTGACTCCAAAACGGGCTGCCAGGGCGGTGAGGGTATCGCCGGACCGCGATAAGTAGACGAAGGGCGGGAGGTTAACCCCAGGCTCGGGTGTAATCCATACACCGGGTAAACCCACGCCGGGAGTGGCGGTCTGCAATCCCAGAAATGTGATTGGGAACTGCCCGGGTACAAGCGTTGCTGTGGGCATGATCGATGGCTCAGTACCTATAGAACCTGGGGTCGATCCATCGATCGGCAAGGGCAGCTGTACCGAGGTGGGTTGCCCCTGTTCAGGCAAAGTGAGCTGGGGCTGGTCGGTTGGAAAGCTTAACCCTTGCAACTGGCGGGCGGGCAGGTTGCACGCCAGGGCGAGGAGCAATAGCATTGCCAGCCAGCTGAACCTTAGAACAGATCGGCAGTGCGGTTTCAGGAGAATCCTTACAAACCGCACTGGTTGAATCAATTTCATCTTCATTATTAGATTAACGTCTTACCCAGCCAGCTTCTCCAAGCGGTCCACCAACCCCGAAAGGACAGCAAAGGCTTTCTCGACCGGCTCGGGGGAGGTCAGGTCGACGCCCGCCAGCTGCAAGGCATCCAGAGGATACATCGAGCCGCCCAGCTTGAGGAACTGGCGATATCTCTCGGCAGCACCCGGCTTGCCTGTGAGGATGCCGTCCACCAGGGCGTGAGCGCCGGAGATGCCGGTGGCATATTGATAGACGTAGAAATTCATGTACATGTGCCCAAACTGCGCCCAGGTGATGCCGATGCGGTCACGGTCGAACTCCACCTCGTCACCATAGCCTTCCTTGAACAGGTCGGCGGTGAGACCGATGAGGATGTCGGCGTTAATCGGCTGACCTTTCTCTGCGCGCGTGTGCAGCTCGAGCTCAAAACGGGCCAGGGTGGGCATGATGAAGAAGTAACGGTGGTAATTCGACATAGCCTCCTCGATCAGGCTGATCTGGAATTCCGGGGAAGTCTGCGTCTCAAACAGGTGGCGGCGTACCATGGCCTGGTTAAAGTTGGAGGCCACCTCCGCCACGAAGAGGGCATAGCGGCTGTAGATAAACGGCTGGTAGATCCGGCTGTAGTTGGAATGCAGAGAATGACCCAGCTCATGCGCCAGGGTGCTCAGGCTGAAGACGTCATCGGCATAACTCATCATGATGAAAGGCCGTGTGCCCATCGAGCCGCTGGAGAAGGCACCTTCACGCTTGCCCTTATTGCGGGCATAGTCTACCCAGCGCTTTTCCAAACAGCCGTTGCGCAGGATGTTGACATACTCTTCGCCTAGAGGTGCCATGCCCTCAACGATCCACTCCACCGCCTGTTGGAAAGGTATGGCCGGCTTTTTGGAGGTGAGTGGAGCCTTGATATCATATACGTGGAATTTATCGTAACCCAACAGCTTCTTGCGCAAGCGCCAGTAGCGCTGCCAGGTGGGGAGGTTGTGCTTGAAAACCCCGATCAGGTTGTGGAAGACCTCCACGGGGATATTATTGGGAGCCAGGGAAGCGTGTAGGGAGGATTCATATCCGCGTGCGCGGGCGTTGAACACATCCTGGCGGATAGTGGTGGTGAGCGTAGCTGCCATGGTGCTCTTATAATTTAAATAACCATCGGAATAATTCTCCCAGGCCGTGCGGCGCACCTCCCGGTCGGGGTGAGTGACCAGGGCACCAATACTGGCCTGGCCGACCTCAAGCTGAGTGCCATCCGATGCCCTGGCAGGCTGAAAGGTAAGCTCGGCGTTGTTGAGGGTGTTATAGATGCCGGTGGCAGCAAAAAATGGGTCGTTGACCATCGCAAGCACCTGCTCCACCTCACCTGAGCGCACGTGCATTTGACGCTTCTCCAGCTTGTCCACATAAAAGGCGAAGAAGGCAAGCCGGGGTTCATCCTTGATCCACTGGCGCAGCTTGGGGAAACCAATCTGCATCAGCTCGGGGTCAAAGAAGGCAACTGCAGCGCCATATTTCGCCATCAGGCTGCGTCCCTGACCATTGCGGGCGGCTGCATCTTGATCAAGGGTGTTCACAGCATAGGCATTGTTGGCATACACGTTGATCTTGCCTATCAGGGTACCAGCTTCCTGATATGACTGGATGAACTGCAATAATGTAAGCGGATTTTCTCCCAGGTGCCCGTGGTAAACGGACAGATCAGGCAACATGGCGGTGAGCTGATTGCAGGCGGCATCCCAATCTTTGGGAGTGCTGAAGACGGAGCTGAGGTCCCAGGTCTGCTCGAGCGGGACTTCACTGCGGGAGGGGAGAGTGTTAGTATCAGTCATGTTTGAACTCCTGGAGCCAGATTAAGATGCCAGCGAGAGATGAATGGTCTCACTGGGGGAATATTCGCGTGATTATTATAATCCACGGTGTGGATACACCGCTCACCTGCCCAAATTTTTACAACAGATACATTGTGTCAATGATGCTATGTGGAAACCATAAAATGAAGCCGGGCAAGCCCGGCTTCATTTTATTATCAAATCAATCCTTACTAACGGGTCAGCGATTTGGTCAATATACTGTGATCTGGGTCGAAAGCATAGCCAGACTTAGTTAGGTTGGTGACAGTGATGATATATTCTCCGGGTTGAACAACGTTAAGCCGGAAAGAGGCAGTGCCACTCGAACTCGTACGCGCACTCTGGTTGGTCGTGCCACTCGGGTAGATCCAGCTGACATACACGGTGGCTTTATAGACAGCCACATCGTTTTCATTTTTTATTGTGACAGTGGCGCTGGTGTTATTGCGATTAGCAGTCATCGTAATCGCGGTTACCCTCAGGCAGTTAGTTGCGCAGCCCGGCAGTGGCGTTAATGCAAAGTCCTGTGTCGTGACCTGGTTGGCAATCACACTCACATCCTGCTCTGTCAGAGAGGTGTAATTCGCCTTCGAGGCGGTCACGTTATAGGTGCCTGGCAAAAGCGTCATGGAGTAGAAGCCTTCCGCATCCGTAGTATCACTGACCTGCCCAGCGGACACTGTGGCTCCTGCGATGGGGGCATTTGTGGAGGAGTCGGTAACCTGCCCACTCAGTGTTCCCATTGCAACCGCGCCGCATCTGCCATTCCCAGCTGCCAGCACATTCAGGTAGCCATACCCAAAGGTATAGTTGCCCTGCCCATCGGGAGGCGCACCGCAGTTACCTGCCGGAGGGGTGCCAGCGCTATTTTGAAGCGCCTGGAAGGTGGCATCCACCTGACCGACGAGGCTGGGATTACACGACCACAGCAACGCCACAGCACCCGCGGTGTGCGGGCTTGCCATCGAAGTCCCACTGTAGCTACAACTCCAGTTATTGGTGGGTACAGAAGAACATATATTCACTCCGGGAGAGGCGATGTTTGGTTTGGTATAAGGGTCATGACCAAAAGCGGATGCTCCGCGGCTCGAAAAACTGGCAATGGAGCTACCGGAATCGTGGGCTGCGCTGGCGAATGATTCCTGATAATCACCAGGTGAGCCGAGCGTGCTGCATGATGAGCCAGCGTTGCCGGCTGAAAAAGCTGGGAAGATGCCCGCAGCAACCCATGCCTGCACCTTTGCCCGGTACCATGTATCCCCTCCACTGCCACCCCAGGAGTTATTAACCACGTCGGGACGATTGGCAGTACTTCCACCGGGTGCAAGGATCCAATCTGCACAGGTATTTAATGCAAAATCAGAACATGAGTTTGACTCGCATCCCTTACAGGCAATCCACTTTGCATTGGGGGCCATGCCTACCTGATAGGACAGAGAAGGATCATCATCCCCCACCATGGTGCCCATTGTATGCGTGCCATGTCCATTGTTATCACAGGGTGTACCCCCGCAAATATTGGAGGGATCAGACCAGCAGGCAGAATTACCTGGCTGGTCTGGGCATTTATAAGCCTGGTCCAGTGCTGGATGGCTGTATTGAACACCTGTATCGATGTTCGCAACCAGGATACCATCCCCTTGAACCCCATATGTCGTCCAAAACTGGTCGGCTTTGGTGTAGGAAATGCCCCAGGCGAGAGAGCTCAGTTGAGTTGTTTACGGTGACGAGTAGATTATTCGCCAACAAATCGCCAACCCAGCGTATCCCTTCCAAGGGGTTCACTATTACCACCGGGTCAATGTAATAAGTTCTCGTTGCCCGGATGAAATACACCTCTGGTAGCTCAGCCAATGCGTAGGCTGCGGTAGAAGCGCCGTTCCAGACGTATAGCTCATTCCCGGCGACGAAGGTTTGATAGCGCAATCCTGCTCGATCAAGGATTGCCTTCGTATTCACCTGGCTTTTTACCGCAGTATCAAGCAGTGCATTGTAAACGAATTCGCCGCGTTGCTCCCAATCCATTGAATAAGCTGGAGAAAGGTCAGCTGAGTTGGTGAATCGCACGATAAAATCAGCCTGGCCCTCGGTTGAAAATTTATCAAGAAGGAGCGGTTCAACCTTATTGCTCAGCTGGTCAGCTGCCAGAACACGGCTTGGAAAATCGAGTGCAAGCATGGCGACAACCCCCATCGCCACAAGAAACGCTCCTAAGAGAATCACGATATATTTATTTTTCATAATGCTTTCTCCTTCCCCTTACTGTTTGACAGATGCACGATAGTTAGTAACAAGGATCGCAATTTGCTGCGTTTGCTTCCACCTCCTTCGCCTCGCTTCCAAACCATCCTTCCACACATATCCCCCCAGCGTATAAAATTGCCCAGGTCAAATATTTTGCTTGTTATTCCCTGAATATTAATGTCACATTAACTATACACCCTTTGTTTTTCCTGTACAAGTTAATATTCACAGTTTTCTTGGTTCGGCTGATCAAAAAGCCTTGTAAGGGTCATCATCAGGTAAAGTAAGAAAATGGTAAAATTTCATGATAAAAATGATTACCCCTCCAATTGATTGGCTTCTTCAAGGTGAACCCTGGGTGGAATACAACGTGCGGGTGGCTTTGTTGGGTCAGGCAGCAACAGAGCCAGACGTCAGCCGCGCTCGCCAGGCAATGCTGGAGCACCCCCAGGTGCAGGGATTGGTGCGCGAGCTGCAGGGTTGGCCTGGAACGGTCATCTCCAGCCACAAGAGCGCCGGGCAACCTTTCCATAAGCTGAATTTCCTGGCCGACCTGGGGCTCAAAGCGGGTGACCCTGGTATGGATGAAATCATCAAGCGAATTATGCTACACCAGTCCGATGAAGGTCCATTCCAGCTGTCGACGAATATCCCGGTCCACTTTGGGGGAAGCGGGCAGGATCAATGGGCATGGGCACTATGTGATGCGCCGTTGATCCTTTACGCCCTGGCGAGTTTTGGCCTGCAAACTGACCTGCAGGTGAAGGCAGCTACCCAGTACCTGGTGGGGTTGGTGCGTGACAACGGCTGGCCATGCGTGGTTTCTAAAGAGTTGGGGAAATTCAGGGGACCGGGGCGAAAGGACGATCCCTGCCCGTACGCGACACTTGCCATGTTGAAAGCATTATCGGTTATAGAAGACTGGCGTGATAGCCCGGAATGCCATACTGGCGCTGAAACCCTGCTGAATTTATGGAGCGAGAGCCTCACCCAACACCCGTATATGTTCTATATGGGCACCGACTTCCGCAAACTGAAGGTGCCCCTGGTGTGGTATGACCTGTTGCATGTGCTGGACGTCCTATCCTGCTTTCACTGGCTCAAGGACGATCCACGCCTGATCAACATGCTCGACGTTTTGAAAAACAAGGCCGATACTCAAGGGCGATTCCAGCTGGAATCAATATGGACGGCATGGAAGGATTGGGAGTTCGGCCAGAAGAAAGAACCCTCCCGCTGGTTAACCCTGAATGCTTGGCGCACCCTGGGAAGGCTGGGGGTTGATTCAATATAGTGGGATCTACTATGAAGTGAAACGAGGGTAATTGAGAATTCCTGGTGGCGGCTTATCTGCCTATAATCTGTACCCAGTGTGATTAATTTCTATTTAAAACAAAATTGATGCTATTTGTGGTATTATAAAAATATCAACGATTGATGCAGGCTGGTTTGACGAACCTGTACCAAAATAGGAGGAAACCATGCGGATCAACTTAAGCAGTGTGATGGTCGAGGATCAGGAAAAAGCGTTAAAGTTCTACACTGAGAAGCTGGGGTTCATCAAAAAGACGGATATGCCGATAGGTGAATACCGCTGGCTGACTGTTACTTCGCCTGATGGAGCTGAGGGAGTCGAGCTGGTGCTCGAGCCATTGGGTTTTCCACCCTCACGGGATTATCAGCAGGCACTCTATAGCGCCGGCATTCCGATCACAGCTTTTTTATCAAAAGACATACAGGCAGAATACAAGCTGCTCAAATCACGAGGGGTGGTCTTCCGAGCTGAGCCACAGGTAATGGGTGGCATCACATCCGCTTTATTCGAGGATACCTGTGGCAATCTGGTCAACCTGGTGCAGCCGGCACAATCGTGAGCTGCGTTAATCCTGATGCCAATATTTGAGATATTGGAAGGCACCTAATGATTGCCAATAAACCCAAATTTCTCGAGCCAACGAGGGCTCTAAAATAATTGTTGTAAGCGAGGAAATCTCGTATATTTTGACATTTAATCGAATCTGGAATTGACTCAGAAGGGAGCGCTCAGATGAGCAAAGTCAGAGTTTTAGTGGGAACTCGTAAGGGAGCTTTTGTGGTCACCTCGGATGCCGCACGCGAACACTGGGATATCCGGGGACCACACTTTGCAGGCTGGGAGATCTATCACCTCAAAGGATCACCCGTAAACCCCAACCGGATTTATGCCTCCCAATCCAGCGGCTGGTTTGGACAGGTGATCCAGCGTTCGAATGACGGCGGTGAAACCTGGGAGCCAGTGGGTAACAAGTTCGTTTATGAAGGTGGTCCTACCACGCATCAGTATTTCGATGGAACACAGCGTCCATGGCAATTTAAACGTGTCTGGAAGCTTGAACCTTCCTTGACAGACCCCGAAACCATCTACGCAGGGGTGGAGGATGCCGCCTTGTTCCGCTCAACAGATGGCGGGCAGAATTGGCAGGAGCTCAACGGGTTGCGAAATGTAAAAGGGGACCAATGGTCTCCCGGGGCGGGTGGAATGTGCCTGCATACCATTATTCAAGACCAGGCCAACCCTGGGCGAATGTTTACGGCCATCTCAGCTGCGGGTGCCTTCCGTACGGATGACGGGGGTGATACCTGGCGGGCAATCAACCATGGTTTGAAGTCAAACAATGAGCTGCCTGAAGCGGAAGCTGAGGTGGGTCACTGCGTGCACAGCATTGCCATGCACCCATCCAACCCGAATGTACTCTTCATGCAGAAACACTGGGATGTGATGCGTACAGACGACGCAGGTGAATTATGGCGTGAGGTCAGCGGTGACCTGCCGACTGATTTCGGATACGCCATTGCGGTACATTCCCAGGAGCCGCAAACGATTTATATCGTGCCCATTAAAAGCGACTCGGAACACTACCCACCCGAGGGCAAGCTGCGCGTGTACCGCAGCCGGTCGGGTGGAAATGAATGGGAAGCCCTGACGAATGGGTTACCCCAAAGCAACTGTTATGTAAACGTGTTCCGCAGTGCCTTGGCGGTGGATACAATGGACCCGTGTGGGGTATATTTTGGCACAACCGGCGGGCAGGTGTATGCCTCAACCGATTCTGGTGACAACTGGACCGCCATTGTGAGGGATTTTCCGCCCGTGCTCTCGGTGGAGGTGCAGACATTGCCATGATCCGGGTGTTGCTGCCCATGCAGCTGTGCAATCTGGCTAAAATTGAGCGCGAAGCGGTGCTGGAGATAGAAGGTACTGCCACTGTATCCGCCGTCATGGATGCTCTGGAAGCGAACTTCCCTATGCTGCGCGGGACAATCCGCGACCAGGTGACCCTGGAGAGGCGACCCTTCATCCGCTATTTTGCCTGTGGGGAGGATCTGTCTTTAGAGCCTCCCACCAACCCACTGCCTGAGAAAGTAGCATCAGGAAAGGAACCCCTGAGGGTAGTGGGTGCCATGGCGGGAGGCTAATTGGTGGTATAAAATATCGAATTAACTATATAATCACATAAGAAATTGCGAGGAGCTTTCGTTTACCCTGTCCTCCGCGTTCCTATTTTGAAGGAGGGCTACTATGATCAAGATCCTAGCGGGGGTATTTCTTATTCTACACGCGTTCGTCCACCTGCTATACTTCGGACAGAGCATCAGGTTGTTCGAGCTCAAACCGGGAATGTTGTGGCCTGACGGCTCGTGGGCTTTTTCAAAGCTGCTCGGGGATAATAACACTCGCACTCTCGCCACGGTTTTCTGCATCCTGGTAGCGGCTGGTTTTGTGCTCGGAGCGGCGGGGATTTTCTTCAGCCAATCCTGGTGGCGTACAGTGGTTATTGCAACGGCTGCGTTTTCTGTAGTTCTCTATATTCTATTTTGGAATGGACGATTGCACGAGCTGGACAGCCAGGGAGGTGTGGGAATCCTTATAGATGCAGCTATCCTGTTAGCCATTATCGTATTCCGTTGGCCCCAGTTCGACTTCTGAACCATGTTTTTCAATAGAAATCGGAACCAGCGTAGATTTTCAATCTGGCATTGGTATGTGATATTCATACTGTCCTTCAGTCTTGTCATCAACGGTCTATTTCATGGTCGCATACCAGTAAATCATCTTGACCTTTCATTATTATTGGTGGCAGCGTCATTGATTGCATCGCTATTCTTATTTTTATTATTCTGCCAGGGGGTTCTTGTTTACGCCGTAATAAAGAGGAGATAAATTTATGCCTGGAATTATCACCACCCTTGGTCTTTATGAAAATACTGAATTGGGGATGATTTTGCCCCACGAACACGTCTTCGTAGACCTGCGCACATGGGACACTCCCGGTTATGCCCAGGCTGAAGTTGATGACGTCATCCGGCTGATGGCACCAGAGATAAGAAAGTCACAAGAAGCTGGAGTGACAGCAATTGTCGAATGCAGCACCGTCGGTGTGGGGCGCCGGGCGGATATTGAGCGGGCTGTCTCGGAAGCCACCAATTTTCCCCTGGTTATTCCAACCGGGGTATACCGTGAACCCTGGGTGCCTGATTGGGTGCATCAAGCCAACGAAACTGAATTGACTGATTGGATGCTGGGTGAATTGCAGGGTGAAATTGAAAAGAGCGGAGTGCAAGCCGGTTGGATCAAGCTGAGCGCAGGGGATGATGGGTTAACTGCCTGTGAAACCAAGATTTTACGGGCGGCGGCAGCGGCCGGCCGCCAAACCAATGCGGTGATCGGCAGCCATACCATCCGAGGCTGGGTGGTTCGCGAACAGCTCGATATCATCGAAACGATGGGTTATGAGGCGGAGCGGTTTATCTGGATCCACACCCAGGCTGAACCGGATTTCGAGCTGCATCTGGAGATGGCCCGGCGTGGAGCCTGGCTGGAATACGACTCGATTGGAAATCGTGAGTGGGTGAGCGAAGAAACACTTCTGCAGAACATCCAGCGCCTGCTGGAGGCCGGTTTCGGTGATCGATTGCTGCTGAGCCATGACCGGGGCTGGTATGACCCGGCGATACCAGGAGGCGGCGTTCCCAAGCCATACACCTACCTGGCAGAGCAATTTTTGCCGAAGCTACGGGCTGTTGTAGTGGATGAGGGGATGATCCACCAGCTAACTCACCTAAACCCCTACCGGGCATTTGCCCGGTGAACCAGGAATAGAGATCAATCGAGCAGGATTTATACTCGTGGGCAAAGAAGATCCCGTTGATTAAATTTTGGAACGACCTCTCAATTACAAAAAGATGCTTCGGGTTATGTGACCGCAAGGATGAAATATAATAGTAGGAGTTGCTTTAGCGGTTCATCATCCCAATCAGGAGGTGGATTTTGATAACAAACCAAGCTTTTGGCCGCAGTGGTCATATGAGTTCTCGTATCCTTCTAGGTGCCGCGGCTTTTTCAGAGGTCACTCAAGCCGAGACGGATGCGGCTTTGGAGTTAGCCTTGTCTTTTGGGGTTAATCACGTTGATGTGGCCGCCAGTTACGGCGAGGCAGAGCTCCGTCTCGGTAGCTGGATTAGCCGGCACGGCAGGCCCTTCTTCCTTGCCACAAAAACGGGAGAACGCACTGTGAAAAAAGCGCGTGAGGAGATCCATCGATCTTTGGAACGCTTAAAGGTAGCCCAGGTGGACCTGTTGCAGCTGCATAACCTGGTTGATCCACAAGAGTGGGAAACAGCGTTAGGACCAGGTGGCGCATTAGAAGCCGCTATCGAGGCGCGCGAGCAAGGACTGGTACGATTTATCGGTGTTACAGGGCACGGGGTAACAGCAGCCGCAATGCACCGTCAAGCGCTTGAGCGATTTGATTTTGACTCGATTCTGCTGCCGTTTAGTTATGTGATGGCGCAGAATGAGCAATATCGCAGCGATTTTTTGAGCTTACTTGGAATATGCCAAGCCCGAAATGTGGCCGTGCAGACCATCAAATCCATCGTGCATACTCCCTGGGGAGCAGCATGAGCCTAATCGAGCAACCTGGTACCGGCCTCTAGAAAAACAAGCTGATATCGATCGAGCAGTCCATTGGGTTTTGGGGCATGCAGGGGTATTTCTAAACTCGGTAGGGGATGTTCACCTTCTACCAAAGGTATTAGACGCAGCCGATCGTTTTGTCAAACCGCCCACGGACGACGAAATGCAAACACAGATGGACGAACTGGGAATGCAGCCGCTTTTTGTATGAGACAAAAGCACCCCCACAATACCTTGAAGAAGAAGACCTGGGCGGTTCAGGGTCTTGACGAGGAAGCCTGCCAAATCAGCATCATCACCTGCCGCCCACCAGCGGTTGACGCCAACCGTTGGACGGCTTTACTGGGTGAAAGAGAATAATCCTATGACCACAGAAGCAATCTTTCGGGTTGCTTTTTGGATTCTTTTCACAGGAGTGCTGGTAATGCGAATCTACTTTGCAATTAAGGTTCGTCAGGCTGGGGAGCGAGTGATGCCAAACCGTGAAGCGGTTGAACGCGAAGGACCGGGTATGTTCATTGCTCGGGTTATTTTGTTCTTTATCTTGATTGGTTGGCTGGCACTTTATGCTATCAATCCAACTTGGATGAAACTACTATCTGTTCCATTACCCGCCTGGCTACGTTGGATTGGGTTTGCCTTAGGACTCGCCAGCCTTGGATTTTGGTCATGGACTCAAATTGCACTTGGGAAAGAGTGGTCACCTCAACTACAATTGCGAAAAGAACACCACCTGGTGACCACAGGGCCTTACGCCCGAATCCGTCACCCGCTCTACACGGCTATGATCGGTTATGGAATAAGCCTGGCGCTAGTAACTGCAAACCTATTTTTTATTGTTTTCGCAATCACGATGATTGCTGGCGTATTTACTCGCCTCCCCAAAGAAGAGCAAATGATGATAAAAGAGTTCGGGGAGCAATATAAAGCCTATATGCAGAGGACAGGCAGGTTTTTTCCAAAATAAAGCGGTCTACCATTGGCTCCACCACTGCGCCTTGCAAGCGAAGCCGAATGTTGAGCAACAGGATGCCGCAGATAAGTGGTTAAGGAAATTTGGAGGATGCAGTCGTTGACCAAAAGCCCAACCAACCAATTGCTGGGGTATCCAGCGGATGCGCGTTTGTTAATTATCAATGCCGATGATTTCGGGATGTGCAATTCGGTGAATGAAGCCATCATAGGCGTGCTGAAGGAAGGTATAGTGCGCTCAACAACCGTGATGGTTCCCTGTCCGTGGGCGTTACATGCCATGCATTTCCTTGCCGACCATCCCGAAATTCCCTTCGGGGTTCATCTCACCGTTATCAGCGACCCGACGGATTACCGTTGGGGTCCGGTCACCTCCATTGGATTGGTGCCATCCCTGGTTGACTAAAGCAGGGTATTTCTACAACTTCGAAGCCATGCCTGCATTTCTGGCCCAGGTGGAGATGGACCAACTGGAAGTGGAATTCAGGGCGCAGATTGAGACTGTACTGACAGCCGGACTCAGACCTACCCACCTGGATTGGCATGCGCTGCGCATCGGGGGTAGAGCGGATATTTTTAACCTGATGCTCCGGCTGGCAAAAGAATATGGCTTGGCGCTGCGCGTGATGGGGCGAGCCCTGATTGAAAAACTGCAAAGCCAGGGTTTGCCGACCAGCGATTACGACTTTTTGGACAGCTACCTGGTAGACCCTGTCCAAAAAACTGCCCGGTATGTGCAGATGTTGCGTGAGCTGCCGCCAGGCTTGAGTGAGTGGGCGGTCCATCCAGGGCTCGATAATTCTGAATTGCTGGCGTTGGAACCAGCGGATAATCATGAGCGCCAGACGGACTTCGATTTTTGGACTTCCCAACAGGCAAAGGATATCGTCAGAGAAGAAGGGATTATTCTTGTAGATTATCGAACATTACAGTCAGTCTGGAGCCAGAGATCATGATGAGTAAAAACCGCCCGGTCCATTAAAGCGATGACCACACGCCATTATTGAGTAACGCCTGCCGTAATCTTGCTCAGCTCTTACCCAAACCGCTTGAACTCTTCCAGCGTGTTGTACACCACAGGTATTGTGGTACCGAACCCACGCACACCATACCGCCGCTATTCTCCAAGTCCAAGGCGTAATAATAACCTTCACATTTACCCGCCATGTGTAACGGGAAAGGTATAATCATTGGCGGATGCAAACAGGTATAATTAATGTATGGACTCAGAATTATCCCATATCTTGAGCAAGCTTAAAGGATTATTGCCAGTGCTTCACGATCGATTTAAAGTGCAAGAACTGGGTGTGTTTGGCTCGTATGTACGTCAGGAGCAACGCGATGAAAGTGATTTGGATATCCTGGTCACATTTTCTGAAACACCAGGCTTATTGAAGTTTATTGAGTTGGAAAATTATCTGAGCGATGTTTTCGGGGTTAAGGTGGACCTGGTAATGAAAGATGCGCTCAAGCCGACAATCGGTAAACAAATCCTCGAGGAAGTCATACGAGTATGAAGGAGCAACATACCTACATCGACTATTTGGAAGACACCCTTGAAGCAATCGAAAAGGCCACAATGTTCGTTGAGGGCATGGGTTATGAAGAATTCAGCCGTGATGCGAAAACGGTTTATGCAGTCATCCGGGCTTTAGAAATTGTTGGAGAAGCTACCAAGAAAATACCTCAAGAAGTGAAAGATCACTATCAAGAGATTCCTTGGCGGGAAATTGCGGGTATGAGAGATAAGCTTGTCCACGATTACTTTGGGGTAAACCAGGTCGTTGTATGGAAAGCAGTTTCTGAAGACCTTCCAGGGATAGAGCCATTATTGCGGAGAATGCTGGCGGACGAGCTATAGCCCCGAATTAACTGTTTATATTTTAGTCTCCGCAACCATCCTTAACACCTCCCCAAACCTCCTAATCTCCTCCAGCGTGTTGTAAACCACCGGTTTTGTGGTACCGGTCCCAAGCGAACCATGCCGCTGCTGCTGAACCAATCCGTTAGGCGGCCTTCATTGCAACTCAAGGTAAATGGAAAGACGCATATTGTATAATCTTAAATGACTATCAACCAATTCCGGACAGTAAATAAATTATAGTGAAGAAGTTTATCAGAGTCCTTTTAATTGCTTGCGGTACGCTCTGTGTGGCGTTAGGTGTTCTGGGTATATTCGTGCCCGTTCTGCCCACCACCCCCTTCTTGCTGTTGGCCGCAATTTGCTATGCACGGAGCTCAGAACGGTTCTATCATTGGCTCCTGAACAATCGGTGGTTTGGAGAATACATCAAGAACTATCGAGAAGGCCGAGGCATTCCTCTTCGGGAAAAAACCCTTACGCTTATAGCGTTGTGGGTCATGATTGGTTTCACCACACTGCATGTCGTATCAGCCTGGTGGGGCCAATTTATTTTGTTAGGGGTAGCGGTGGGGGTTACCATTCATTTGGTCAGGATAAAGACGTACAAACGCGACGCAAACACCCCACCGGCTAAGGTCGCTATCTCATCTGAAAAGCCAAGGCAAGACCAAGGATAGCCTCTAAGGTTCAATGTTGGAGATAACTGATGCAGGAGAGACTTTAGCTTTATCATCAATTTGTGGGCAGTGTGACCCCCTTAAACTACACTGTAACCGTCTTGCTTCGCTGCGCTTTATAAGCGGCTGAGCCAATCAGTTGGGCAGAGAAAGCAGTTTTCTCTTTCGTTCTTTAAAAATTAATATGCGCTTAGCAGGTTTGGCAAAATCTCGCCCGCATAACGCTCGGCGTACTCAGCCCCGAAGGTCTCCCCCTCCCATTCGATGTACTCCAGTGCCCCGAGAGCTCCCGCGCATGCCTTCGAAGTTGCCCGTGCCGGTCTCGTAAGGGCGAGTCTGAGACTCGCCCCTATCCGGCGGGTTTTGGGGGGCTGGTCGGACTTTGTAGGTCGTCAACTTATCAAGCAGGTCATAGCGTCCATACAGCACACCCATGTGCGGACCGAAGAATTTGTTGTGTGAGACTCAATGAGCAAAAGGAGAAACTAGCTTTTGCAATCAGGTTGTTGATTGAGGATTTGTCGGAATAAAATGAGGAGTATGCATCTTAATTATGAGATCGCCCAGCAGACACTTAGCAATCTCTGTCGCAAACCCTCGGTAGGCTAGAACCATATCACCAAACGATTGAGGTAGGCAATAATGTGCAGCTTTCGCTGCCACGAGGTCTTTACGACCTGTGGAGAGGGTAGACCGCCTACCCACGGTGGGTATCACAACAAATATTAGCCTGTACTTGTTCGCCGGCTTTTCAACTTTTTGCTTTTATCCAATGTCATTTCTTTTGCCATCTCTCATTCTCTATGGCAAAAGCGAAAAGGATAAATCCAGACTGCCGTCCGGGTTCAACCGCACAATACTATGCCGCACTTGCCCATTGATCTGGGTGAACGCACCCCCGACCAGGATCTTATTGTCAGCCTGTACAACCTGTGTATAAACTTTGTTATTTGGCCCGGGATTGAATGCAAGGTTCAGCGTGCCATTCGCGTCAAGCTTGGCAAGGTAATTGATTGGGGCATCACCTAAACTAATAAAATCACCCCCCACAACCAGAGCACCGTCGGTCTGTAAAGCCACATGACGGATACTACCACCAAGAGACGCGGGGGAAATGAAGCTATTGTCACGGATTCCATTTGAAGCGAAGCGAGCCAGGTCCTCGTAAATGGCAGCCACGATCTTACCGTCTGCCAGAACTGTGAGCCCATCGACCCACCAGCCTCCTGTATCTGGTTGGAAAGAGGTATCGAGCGTCCCATCCGAATTCAGACGAACAAAATAATCAGCCCAAACCACCCCGCTGATATCCTCGATGTTGCCCCCCAACAAGATTTTATCGTCAGGCTGCACTTCCAGCGCATTGACGTACATGTAAGCTGAATCTACATTGAAGACCTCATCCAGCGTGCCGTCAGCGTTCAGGCGGGCTAAACTACTTCTCGGCTGTTCATTCACTGTTGAAAACCAACCGCCAACCAGGATCTTGCCATCAGACTGTAATGCCAGCTCATAAATATCGCCATCAATTTGTGCGTTAAAGCCCGTATCCAGGTTGCCATCCGGGTTGAGGCGGGCGATGCCGGCGTGGACCTGCCCATCCACCTGGCTGAAAACGCCGCCTGCTAGGATCTTGCCATCTGTTTGGATAGCCAGTGCGTGCACAGAACTATTAAAATCAGGGTTGAATGCTGAGTCCGGGCTGCCATCGGGGTTGAGGCGGGCGAGATTATGATGCGACTGCTGGCCAACTTCTGTGAATTTACCGCCTAACAGGATCTTTTCATCTGGCTGGACCAGCAAGTCAAAGACAGACCCATTCGCCCCGACGACCGGGTAGGCCTCCCATGAACCAGTATAGTAACAACGATAAATTTCACTCATGTAATCAACGATCAATGTACCTGCCGCCAGGTCTGAAGCAGTGAACTCACCTTTTGCGTCAACAGTCGAGCTAAATACACTGAATTTATTATCGACGATGGGGAAGGCTGATAAAAATGTGGTTGTGGCACCCCCACACAATGTGGTGTAGAAACTTATTTTCAAAGAGCCAGCCGCAATCTGGCAGGCGGGCGAGTCTTCGATTATAAATTCAATGCTTTCATGCTGGCTGGTGGTACCCCGCCAGCTGCCGGTTTGTGGACAGGCGGGTGGTGTTACATTGACCACCACCGACTCGATATTGCTCCACTCGCTACTAGCATAAGCATTGGAAGCCATAACGCGATAATAATAGGTCCCCACCCCTTTTCCGCTGATCTCTTTCGAGGTGGCAGGGCCCTCGTATGCAGTGGTTGGACTGGAGAAGTATGCATTATCATCCTCCTGCAGGAGATAGGTGTCAGCTCCTTCAGCTATGGACCAGGTGACAGAATATTTCCCATCGCCGTCAACGTTGACGATCGAATTTACCACCGGCGACGGGGGTGTAAAGGGAAAATTCTTACCTACCAGAGGCAGGTAAATATCACGCTGTTCTAGTTCGCCAGTGCGGATTGGATAAATAATGTCAGAATCCTGCAGGTAGATCAAAGTTGACATCCATTCAGGGGCATAAGCCATCCCGCCAGAGAATGGAATATTTATCAATAAAGCAAAAAATGCTGGCAACAAGATGATTGCCAGCTTGAGTTGAAATACGTGAGTGCCCACCAGGAACCTCTTTCTTGTTTGGTGGAAACAAGTACTTTCTTGGAGATTTGCAGGATTTATGCACTTATTATCGGATAGCATGAAGTCACCCCACCCTTTCTAGACAGGTTTTCTTTCGAAGAATGCCAACCGGTTGTATCTTTCGATCGTCAACTGAAAAAGCAGTCAAAAAAAGTATAGCACAAAAAAAGAGGGGATGCAATTATTGATCAATCGTCTTCCATGGCTTTCTGAAGCTCATAAAGTACCCTGAGCGGGAATGTCCAGGAAAACCAGTCACACTGACTGATGAAATGAAAGCCGTTAAAATTAACTGGGGGGAAAACAATCAGCGATAACCCTCCCGAAGGAGGAATCAATGCCGGCCATTCAAAACGCCATATTTCTTGTCGTCATCGGTGACCTGCGCATCTCCACCAACCAGATCTGTTGGCGAGCTCCAGGATCTTGGAGTAGATTTAGCCCAAGGAGACTTCGACGACCGCACCAGTCTGGAGCATACATTGGTGTTGAACCAACGACAATCGGAATGGATGGTAAAGGACTATGGGAGTTACTAGAATAAAGCCCGACCACTTCAGGCTATCCAACAGCGTATTCCGCGATGATATGAGGACAAGGTGTACCCAACAGCAGAAGGTAAGATCGTATCGACGCTGATTTTGAGCGGTGTTCATCATGACCATAGTCGCAATGCTTATCTGAACTAAAGCTCCCAAGTGTGCTTACATCGAACCGAGCGTGTATGCTGAAATCATCAATATCAGGTCGCAGATCTACTCCATTCCATCCACCTGCTTGAGGACCGACAACGAATGGTAAGCCATATGCTCGATAATAATGCTAATCGTTATCATCGACGAAGCGTCACCTGAGGTGGGCTAGCATTGCCATCGCAAGGGACACGCCAGCGGTTAACGCAAACCGTTAGGCGTCCAAGGCAAATTGATTGACCTTCATTTTCTCGATTGAGATGTTGCGAATCGCGATTCTGGAAGGCTCGTCGTGCCGGCTCCGGCATGCCTGTGCCGGTCTCGTAAGGGCGAGTCTGAGACTCGCCCCTATCTGGCGGGTTTTGGGGGGCTGGTCGGACTTTGTAGGCCGTCAACTTATCAAGCAGGTCGTATTGCCCATACAGCACGCCCATGTGCGGACCGAAGAATTTGTTGTGTGAGAACTCAATGAGTCAATGGAGGCCTCTTTAATAGAAAATTTTTAATCACCTGATAGTACTAGCTAGGGTAAAATGTAGACGCAGGCTTTATCTATTATTTCCAGATCTATCGTCTGGTTCTTAAAGCCAATCTCCTGCATGGGTTCAAACCTGTCTCATTCTTCACGATAATCGAAAATGCCAGAGGAGAGGAATGTATGTTGGATCCAAAAAGCCCATTATGGAAGGAACTCACGCATGCTTATGGCAGTGCAGCTAATATTCCAGCACTTCTCGAACAATTGAAAACAGCAGGTCCTCAAAATGATTATGATGATGAACCATGGTTCTCACTCTGGAGTGCACTCTGCCACCAATACGACGTGTATACTGCATCCTACGCAGCTTTGCCCCATATCATAATTATTGCAGGCTCCATACCTGCACGCGAGCGACTCGATCACTTGTTTTTGGCTGCTTCCATTGAGGCTTTTCGCCATCTCGATGATGCACCACCTATACCCGCTGAGCTCCAGAAAGCCTATCAGCAAGCCATCGAACAAGCCTCTAGGTTGATCCTCGATTGCCTGGAACTTGAATGGCAGGAAACAGAATACCAGATCCTACTTGGGGCGCTTGCCGCTGTTCGGGGTCACCCAGTGCTGGGCAATGCCATCTTCGATCTCGACAAAGAAACAGAATGCCCTAACTGTCAGACCTTATTTCCAACCAGGGGATTTGATCTCTTTGCCAAAACCGATTGATAAATAAACATGCCCTTCTTTTCCATGCTCCATCCAGAGCGCGTAGATTTTACAGAGCCCATTTCCACATCTGAAATCGATTATTTAGTTTCGGATCCTAAAATCGATGTATTACAATGCTCCACCCCAATAAAGGAAGCGACATGGATCCTATTGAATAACGAGTTCTTCCGGAGAAGACCGGAAGTGGAGCTGCGTGTATTCAGTAAGGTGACCGATAAACTCACAGGACTCTTGCTGGGAACAACCAGGTCTAAGAAACCAGATCTTTCACCTTTAAACAGGTTCGGGAAGCTGACGAGAATATATCTGGATGGTCAACAGAAGAACATCGATGTGCTTTGTGAACTCAACTTGTTAGAAGACGTTACCCTTAGATCGATCACCACTCCCGATCTGCACTACTTGAACCGACTTCAGCACATGTGGTCGCTGGATATCAAATTGGGGGGAATCCGAGGCTTTTCAGCGATTGAAGGGATGCAGAGGATAAAGTATTTAGAACTCTGGCAGGTGCGGGGATTGAACGATATCGATTTTATAACCACCCTTCCAGGCCTGCAAAACCTCATGCTCCAATCCCTGCCTCTAATCACCGCCTTGCCGTCATTTCGCGAGATGAGGAAGCTGAGGCGGATCACCCTTAATAATCTGAAGGGTCTCAGGGATTTTAGCGAGCTGCAATGGTCACCTGCCTTGGAAGAGTTTGTCCTGATCGAAGGCCAGCTCCAACAGCCGGAGGATTTATTGCCCGTATTGCGTAACCCCGCCCTGTGCCGGGTATGGACCAACTTTGGCAGCATTAGAAAAGAGCAGCGTTTCAAGGAATTACTCCATGACCACGGGATAGATGAGTACGTTGGATATCATCCATTTAATTATCTATAATATTAATTAATCGCCATCTAGATCATGGATTGAATCAATAAAACCATTAAACACCAGGGTGGAGTTTAGTATTTTTGCGTAGCAATCCTCCCCAGTACCTCCCCAAACCGCTTTATCTCCTCCAGCGTGTTGTAGTGCACCGGGCCGACGCGCACCATGCCGCCAGAATCCTCCAGTTCCAAACGCTCGGTGACCCCCAGGACATAGTATTTACCTTCCCACATAATGGAGGTTTTCTCAACCTGCTTTATAGCCATTCAATGGATAAGCCGTCCTCAAAAAAGGTGGATATCGGTAATACACGAACAATCATATTAGGATATAATTTTATATAGAGGCAGAGTATGACACGTGAATATAACGTGATTATCGAAAAAGATGATGAAGGTTATTATGTGGCATCAGTTCCAGAGCTTCATGGTTGCCATACCCAAGCGAAATCCTTGGACACACTTATGGACAGGATCAAAGAAGCTATCGCCTTATGTCTGGAGGTCCAGGGTCAAGAAAGCGAACATCTAGAATTCATTGGTGTCCAACGAATTCTGGTTGAGACATGACAAAGGCTCCACGATTAACTGGCCATAAGCTATTGTTGGCTCTCCAGAAAGCAGGATTCGAAGTGATCCGAATTAAGGGGAGTCATTATTTTTTAAGGCATCCTGATGGGCGAAGTACAGTGATCCCCATCCATCGCGGTGAAACGTTAGGTCCAGGGATTACTTCCCAAATCCTAAAAGATTGCGAAATATCTTACAACGAGCTCAAGAATTTGTTGTGAACGACTTTTAGTTGTATCGGTTCATAATTAACGCTAATTAACTGTAATTTTCCCCAACACCTCCCCAAACCTCCTGATCTCTTCCAGCGTGTTGTAGTGCACCGGCCCCACCCGCACCATGCCGCCGCTCTCCTCTAATCCCAGGCGCGTGGTGACCTCTACTGCATAATAATTCCCATCCCACACGAAAATATTAGCCTCATCCAGTTCTTCCGCCACCTGGCGCGGGCTTTTACCTTTTAGCGTAAACGCACAAGTCGGTACGCGCTCCTCCAGCCGGCGGGTATCCGTGATGCCATAAACGGTCACCCCCGGCGTTTCCGCCAGGATATCCAGTAATGCATGGCTTAATTCGAACTCGTAGCTGCGGATGGCGCTCATACCTTTCTTGAAGCTCAGTCGCCGCCCGGTGTATTCGCTCCGCATAACGTTCAGCATACTCTTCCCCGAAGGTCTCCCCCACCCATTCGATATACTCCAGCGCCCCGAGCACACCGCATATGCCCTCGAAGTTGCCTGTACCGGTCTCGAACTTGCCCGGTGGGAGCTCAGGGGCAGGGCGAACCTTATACGCCGTGAGCTGGTCGAGCAGGTCGTACTTCCCATACAGCACACCCATGTGCGGGCCGAAGAATTTATAGGATGAGCACACTAAAAAGTCAGAGTCCAACTTCTGCACGTCGATCGGACCATGCGGGGCGAACTGCACCGCATCGATATAAACCAGCGCGCCAACTTCATGCGCCAGCTGGGTGATCTGCGCCACCGGGTTGATCGTCCCCAGGGCATTGGAGGCGTAACCAACTGCCACCAGGCGCGGTTTGCGCCTCAGCGCGGCCTGCATGTCATCCATATTGAGCGTGCCATCTTCGGGGTGAAAATCTACCCAGGTGACGTTGCAGCCGCGGTCCTGGGCTGCCATCACCCAGGGGGTGACGTTGGCATCATGGTCCAGACGGGTGACCACGATTTCATCCCCGGGGTTGAAGGTGCGCACCAATGAGCGGCTGAGGTTGAAGGTCAGGCTGGTCATGTTTGGTCCGAAAACAATCTCTTGCGGGTCGTGCGCATTAAGGAAATCAGCCGCAGCCGAACGCGCCTCTTCCACCAGCGCATCCGACTCGCGGCTGGTGGCGAAAACGCCTTCGTGGTTGGCATTGTGCCACGTCAGGTAATCCTTCATCCGGTCGAGCACCGTGCGTGCCACCTGGGTGCCGGCAGGGTTATCCAGGTATATGCACTCGCGCAACAGGGCAGGGAATTGGGCTCGGATGACAGACAGGTCGAGAGGCATGGGTGAACTCCTTGAAATCAGCAATTAGTGATTAGTGATTAATGAAAGGCGATTAGTGAATGTGATAAGTTACATGAAATTGGCTAGTTAGGATTGAGAGAATTTTAATGCGGTGGGAATAAATGCAAGTGAAAATAAGTTTAGCGAAAACCATTCCCTAACAAGGGGTGGCGTACTGCAGCCAGGTTGATCAACAGGCTGGCAAATTGTCCATAGGGATAGCCAACCATTTCAGCGGCTTTGATCAGGCTGCCATCTGGACTGATATCTGCGTTGTGGTTTACATCCAGGATATAAAAGCCACCATCCCGCATGCGTACATCCATGCGGGCATAATCGCGGCAGCCCGTGGCACGGTACGCTCCCAAAACCACACTTTCCAAACAGCCCAGCTCTTCTGCTGTGAATTCAATTGGCAATTTGGCAAAAGAATTCTGGTATGCCATAGATGTTGGGACGAAGTTAGCCTCATAAGTGCATAACCGGTCGTGGATATCATCAAATACAGAGAAATCGATCTCAGCGGGTGGCAGCATATACAAATTATCATTGCCAACCACACCTACGTGGAATTCACGTCCATCGATGAACTCCTCGACCAAAACGGGCTGCTGGTGCTGATCGATAACATAACTGACCCGCTGGGAGAGTTCTGCTGCTGTTTCGACCACCGATTCGCGCGAAATCCCCAGGCTGTAATGCTCAAATGCCGGCTTAACGATAGCCGGGTACAGATCCCAATCAAGTGAACTGGCGGTTGAGTATACCTTCCACTCAGGTGTGGGCACACCAGCATCTTTTAGCTTTTGTTGAACCTGGCGTTTATCCTGGCTGAATACCAGGGCAGGGTAGTCGGCTCCGGTATAGGTGAAACCCTGACGTTCCAATTCCTGCGCCACCATCCAGCTACTGCGGGGGATGCCGGGGATTTCCTCACACCAGTTGAACACGATCAGCCGAGATGGATCATAGCAGCTCAGTAAGGTGGAGAGATTATTGTCTTCCACGCGAACGCGGATCACTGGATGCCCGGCAGACTGCAGGGAATCAAACATTAAATCCCCGAGCTCAACGCACATGTCAATATCAGCCTGCGGCCAAGAACGGTCGAGGTTATGGATCAACAATACCGGTAAGTCGGTTTTGAGGTCTGGGAAAATTGTGCGAGCTGTGGGTTGCTCCACGTTCTATTCCCCTAGAGGGAAACCTTTCCCTTCAATGGAGTTATGCTCATGATGATTCAATTATATAACGTTTGAAAGGAAAAATCGCACTAACTTAACCCAGACTAGCTGTCAATATTTTCTGGGCTTATTTCGAGTGAGCAGGAGCATCCTCCTGTCTCGCTATCCGCTCTGTTTCCTTCAGCTCGTCAAGCGTATTGATATTCAGGAAGGCCCGCTGATCGGGATCGTAGGGGAGGTATTCATGGGGTGCCAGATAACGGATATTCACCTGGGAGAACCAGGCATCCACTCGCCGTTTGCCGGCGTCCAGTGCAGTTTGAATATGTGGCAAGCAGGTATCACGCCGGTAAACGGCATGGAAGGGTTCCGTGCCGGCTTCCGAGCGAGGAATAACCGCATCCGCACCGGTTTCGCGCAGGATCGCCAGCTCGACCGCGAACAGCTCAGGGCTGGCGAAAGGCATATCACAAGCAACGACGGCTACATATGGATGCCCCGCTGCACTAAGGGCGGTAAAAAGCCCGCCCAGGGCACCAAAACCGGGCAATAAATCAGGGATGGGAGAAAGACCTAAAAAACGATAATTTTCAGGTTGGTTCGAGGTGATCAGCACCTCATCCGCGATGCTCGCCAGGCGATTTAGCAGGCGCAGGATCATCGGCTGCCCCAGGAAAAGCAGCAAGGCTTTATCACTGCCCATGCGGCGGGATTCGCCCCCCGCCTGGATCGCCAGGGTCAGCATCCACGGTTCCTACATAGTTTCAGCCTGATATTCATTGAATCCATCCTGCAACCAAACATGATTATAATGGGTTTAACGCTAAGGAGAAGTATTCTATGAAAACCATGGCGGCAATCCTGGATGATATGACGGTAGAAAACATGGAGCTGGCAGAAGCCCTGCCGGATAATGCCCTGCGCTGTTTCGCCTGTGCTCACCGCTGCCTGATCCGTGAGGGCAAGCGCGGGATTTGCCAGGTGCGCTTCAACCAGGCTGGCAAACTACGCGTGCCGTGGGGCTACGTGGCAGGCTTGCAAGCCGACCCGATTGAAAAGAAGCCCTTTTTCCACGTGCTGCCCGGCAGTGAGGCGCTTACCTTCGGCATGTTGGGGTGTGACTTCCACTGTGCCAACTGCCAGAACTGGGTGAGCTCACAGATGCTGCGCGACCCGGCGGCTGATGAATCAATCAACTATACACGTCGCATCTCTCCAGAGCAGATGGTGCTGGCGGCGAAACGAGCTAACGCAAGCGTGATCGCATCGTCCTACAACGAACCGCTGATCACCTCTGAATGGGCGGTGGGTATCTTCAAGCTGGCTGTACAGCAGGGGATCAAGTGTGTATACGTCTCCAATGGCAATGCCACCACTCAGGTGCTGGATTACCTGCGACCATATCTGAGCGGTTATAAGATCGACCTGAAAACGATGCGGGATAAGCAATACCGCCAGCTGGGCGGCGTGTTGAAGAATGTGCTGGATACCATCCGAAAAGCCCACGAGCTCGGTCTATGGGTTGAAGTGGTGACGCTGGTCATCCCGGGCTTCAATGACAGCACCGAGGAGCTGTTGGAGGCCGGGCGCTTCATTACCTCGGTCTCACCCGACATCCCCTGGCATGTGACCGCTTTTCATCCTGACTATAAAATGACTGAGCCCCATCCAACCCCGGTGAAGACGCTTCAACGCGCGGCTGAGATCGGTCAGGAAGCGGGCCTGAAATTCGTGTACGCAGGCAACCTGCCTGGCAGCTTGCGGGAATATGAAAATACCTGTTGCCCCAAGTGCCAGACGTTGTTGGTGGAACGCACGGGATACGTCATCCACCAGTACCACCTCACAGAAAAGGGAGCCTGCCCAAAGTGTGGCACAAAAATACCCGGTATTTGGACGGAGAACCCCGACTCGGTTCGGCTTGGGGGTTGGGGAATGCCCAGGCTATTTGATTAAGGTTTGTTCTGGATACGCATGCAAAGGGAGATGATTATTTTCGTACTATGAGGCGCATCACGCGCCGATCAAGCGCCCCAAAACGGTACTTATAATCTTCGTCCCCGCGCATAAAGTCAAAATACTTACGCTGGTGCTCATTTGCCCACTCCAGCAGGTTGCCCAGCAGCACCCAACCGGGTGAAAGCTCACGGAAGCGAAAATCCAAGCCCGAGTTGTACACCCAGATATGGTTCATGTAATCGAAGTTCAGGTAGCCGGCGGCTTTCTCCCCATTCACTTCGATGAAAGCCAGCTGCAGCCATCCAGCTTTGTTAGCCGCCTGCACAATGGCATGCATCTGCGTGCGCATGGCAGGGGTGAGGAATTTAGCTTTGTCAGGTTCATTCGCCATCAAGCGCATAAAATCTTCCATCTCCTGCTCTAAATTCTCTCCAGCCTGCGTGATATACCAGCGCACAGGCAGGTAATACTCTTCAGAGCGGCGCATCTTGCGGCGGATCTCGTGCCGCTGCTTTTTATCGATACTGCAAATGTACTTCTCCCAATCTCCAGGCAGTGTAATATATGGGCAGTGTTGTAGAGGCTGTAGCGAATAACTCCAACCCAGCTTATCTGCTGCAGCCTGCAAGGCAAGCAGGGTAGGGCTGCTATCCAGCAGGTTATACCAGTCCAGCAAGTGAAGGCCGGGCATATCTTCACTCGCCAGGTATTCGAGAAGTGCTTCCATGAAGGCAGGTACATCTTCCGGGCGGGTGATGACATCCAGGTAATCGGATATCTCAATACTCCCGATCAACATCAGGGCAGGCTCACCATCCCGGTTGTTAGTCAGGAACAGGGGGGCGATGCCGATCAGATCACCCCCATCCTGGCGAGCAGTGACGACATATAATTCACCCTTGGCCCATTCTCCACCACCCAACCCCTGCCACCAGGCTGTGATGTATTCATGCCGTAAAAACGGCACATGACTTGCACTCATAGTGAGCAAGTCATTCCATTCTTTTTCAAGGCTGATCAATTCTGGCAGAGTACGGACGGTGGTAATGTGCATATTATCTCCTGGCGGTATAATCCAAGTTAGATTTTACCAGTATAATCATTCGGTATGAATTCTTCCCTCGATCTCAATCTACTATTACTGGCACAGCAAGGCGATCTGGTTACATCTGATTTGCCTGATTTATATGCAGTGACACCTCCGCGCAGGACTGCCCGCGGGCGTGAAGCGGATAACCTGATCATATATCTCAGCATGAGTGGAAATTCGCCCCTTACCACTGAAGCCCACAAACAGTTGTTGGAACAGCTGGCTAATAAATTTTATAAAACCACCGGCAGCCTGACAGCTGCCCTGCGTACAGTGGCAGAGGCACTCAATTTATACCTACTCGACCGCAATCTCCGTAGCACCAGTGCAGGTCGCCAGGGAATTGGTCAGCTGCTCCTGGTGGCGTTGCGCCAAGATACGTTGTATCTGGTCCAATGTGGTGCGGTGCATGCATTTTTGGTCACGCGCAACGAAACGCAGCATTTGTATGATCCGCAAAGCTCCGGGCGAGGGCTGGGTCTCAGCCGTTCAATGCCCGTACGCTTCCTGCAGATAAAAATGGCCCCTGATGATTACCTGGTACTTGCAACCATCTCTTCGGCAGGTTGGTCAGAGGCCACTCTGACACATCCCGATCGACAAGGTATTGAAGCCCTGCGCATCCAGCTTTTAGAGAAGGCCAGCCAGGAATATAATGCGGTCATTATCCAGGCCCAAGCGGGCACGGGCAAGTTGAGGATTATGCGAAGAAAGCCCGAATCAACCAGCGCAGTTCATCCCGTCTCGGTTGACCAACCAGGCGATGCGGTGAGCCGGCTGACCCCACCAACAGAAGTGGTAGCCGCAGAACCAACTGAAGACAGGAGGTTAGGCCTCCCAACCAGCCCAGAGCCTGAGCTTGAAAGCATCGAAGAACCCGCTGAGGATAAAAGGTTGGGGATTCCTTCCATCGCACCTATTACTGACTCATCTGAAATGGATGAGAAAGTGACATCCCGCGGAGAACAGTCTCAATCCACGCCCGTGTCCACTCCAGCAATCAGCCAACAACCCTCGGCAGTAGAAGTAGAAATGCCCCAGGCTGAGATTCCTTCCACAGCGGTAATCCAACCAGTCCCATCCATTTCCAGGCCGGTCTCGGAACCCGTTCCCCCAGTTAAAGCCAGAACCGCCTCGGCACCACGCCCCTGGCAGAGATATTTTGCCTCTTTTCAAGCAGCCTTGAAACCTATCGGGGCAGCCCTACTACGCGCCTTTAGCAGCGCGATGGGGACGATTGGCTCTGCTCTGCTGCGCCTGCTGAAAAACCTTTTACCCGATGCAGACGTGCTGCGTCTACCTCCCTCGATGATGGTATTCGTCGCCATTGCCATCCCGGTGATCTTAGCTGTGATCGGTGGCATGGTTTTTCTTCAACGTGGGCGTGCCCAACAACATCAAATTTATTACCAACAAGCGGTGGAACAAGCTGCATATGCAGCCACGCTCTCCAATCCATTGGAGCAGCGATTAGCCTGGATCACCGCCATCGGAGACCTGGATAAAGCTGAAAGCTATGTTTCCACCAGCCAATCACAGGAGCTTCGTACCCAGGTGACTGCCAGCCTGGATAGCATCGATGCAGTCAAACGATTGGACTACCAACAAGCCATCGTTAACGGCCTGGATGGCAGCGTCAACGTGACCCGCATCATTGCCACTACCACTGATTTATACCTTCTCAATGGAGCGGATGGTTCTGTGTTGCATGCCATTATGACCGCACGTGGGTATGAGGTAGACACCAGCTTCACGTGTGGACCGACGGATGGGCCTATCAATGTTGGACCTTTGATAGATATCGCTGAGCTACCCTCGGGATCATACGAAAATGCCAGTTTGCTGGGCATGGATGGTAACGGCAATTTGCTTTACTGCGTGGTGGGTTCGCAGCCCCTCAGCCAAAGCTTAGCTTCTCCCAACACCGGATTAGGCGAGCCAAATGCCATCAGTCTGGACCGCGGAGACCTTTATGTGTTGGACCCAAAGGTGAATGCGGTGTGGATCTATCGTAATATGGAAGTCAGCCAGCCGCCTCGCCTGTTCTTTGGTGATACAATCCCGCCGATGCAGGATGTAATTGATCTGGCAGTGTATAACGATGACCTATTCTTACTGCACGCTGACGGGCATACCACCAAATGCACTTACAGTGGGATGGCTAAATCACCCACCCGCTGTGATGACCCCTATCCTTATTCGGATAACCGCCCAGGGCGAGCGCACGGACCCGTGGTTGAAGATTCTATTTTCAACCAGATCTACTTCTCATCATTCCCGGAAAGATCGATCTATATGCTAGATCCTAAAAACCAGGCGGTATACTACTTCAGTGTGCTTTTAACCTTGCAATGGCAGTATCAGCCGAAATCGCCGTTGGCGGAGGGTAAGGCGACCGCCTTTGCAATCAGCCCGAACCGGACCGCTTTCCTTGCGATTGCCAATAACGTCTATTATGCTGCCATGCCTTGAATTGAAATTCCCTGATGATTGAAGCCACAAAACATCCAAAGTAACCTTGAATCGCCTGCATCCGTCTTTTTCACAGCAAATCAGCACCCATCGCGCTGATATACTCGCCCTCCTGCTTGCTATCGCAGGCTTTGTAGCATCCGCAGTGGTCACCCAGCGTATATTTGAAGGTATTCCCCACATTGAAGATGAAATCGCGTATGTCTGGCAAGCCAGGGCACTTACCGAAGGTCATCTGACAATTTCCTCACCGCCCCATCACAACAGCTATATGGTGCCATTTGTTGTGGATTATCAGGGAGAACGGTTCGGAAAATATCCCCCGGGTTGGCCCGTGTTATTATCCATAGCCATCCGGTTAGATTTGCGAACATGGATCAACCCCTTATTGGCTGGTCTAGGAGTGTGGTTAACCTACCTGCTGGGGAAACGGATTTTCAATGATATCGTGGGGCTTCTGGCAGCCGGATTAACCGTCGCCTCACCTTTCTTCCTGATGAACTCAGGCTCATTACTCTCCCACCCGTTTGGGCTGGTTTTGAGTTCATCATTCGCTCTGGGTTGGCTGGAATCTTTCTGGGCGGCCAAGAATGAAAGGGACATCGAAGGGCTATATCGAGCGAAAAAAACATGGGTTTATACGCTTCTATCAGCCCTGGCGTTGGGAGGATTAATGATCACTCGCCCGATGACAGCCCTGGCGGTGGCAGCACCGTTTACTGTTCACGGGCTATATTTATTATTCCGCGGTGATCGCCAGGCACGCCTGCGCCTACTGGTCATCGGAGGTGTGGCGATCCTATTCACCGGATTATATCTATGGTGGCAGTATTCCCTGACTGGTGATGCCTTACTCAATCCGTACACCTTGTGGTGGCCTTACGACAAGGTGGGGTTTGGTCCCGGATATGGTCGGATGCCTGGTGGTCATTCGTTGTACCTGGCGTGGATCAATACCCGCAACAGTCTTAGCGAAGGCATGTCTGACCTGTTCGGTTGGGGGAGCTACTCCTGGATCTTCCTGCCATTAGGGTTGTGGGCCTCCCGCCGAAATCCCAAAGCTTTACTTCTCGGCAGTGTAGTCGTAAGCCTGGTGCTGATCTATATGACCTATTGGATCGGCGCCATGCTTTTTGGACCACGATATTATTATGAAGGCCTGTTCAGCCTGACAGTACTCAGTGCGGCTGGCATCGCATGGTTGGCAGGCTGGCCCGTTAAGCACGGGGTTTCCTTCGTGGGGTACACAGATTGGCGTAAAATACGCCCGCTGCTCGTCACCCTGATACTGGGTGCTCTGGTAGGGATCAACCTGCTAAGTTATCTACCCGTTCGCCTTGAGAGTATGATCGCCTTATACGATATTGAGCTGGCCGATCAGGAACCGTTTTTAACCGCTGCAGCTAAATCTGTCGCTCCAGCCCTGATCATCGTCCACATACCGCGCTGGATGGAATATGGTGCCTTGTTGGATCTCGAGGATCCTGAGCTCACCACTCCCTTCATCTTCGCCTGGAGCATTAACACTTCCACCGATGCCTCGCTGGCAAACGACTTCCCAGACCGCATGGTGTATCATTACTATCCCGGGCAGCCGTTTCAGCTTTATATAGAACCTCAGGTTACACCTTAAGGTGGTGGATAGGGGGTTTCTGCAGGCAGTGTTGCGGTAGGTGTGGGAGTCTCCGACCCCGGCGTTGGTGGTACTGGCTGTGGATTTGAAGCTTGTGTACATTTATCCGCCGCATAGACAGCCGTTGGCTCAACTTGTGGGCTGGCGATCATGCTCATATAGGTATCATATTGTGCCTGGGCATCGCACCATTGTTCTTTGGCTGCGAACCAATCACCATACCCGAGCAAGGCATCCATATATCGATTTGAAGCAGTCCAGCCTGAGACATCACTCAGGTTCGGGGCAGCGTTCGCTAATTGCGAAAAATAATAGACCGCCTGTGCCCAGTCCACATCCCAGAAGCTGGCACCGCGTATGTATAAATCTGCCCAGTCGCGCCAATTACGGGCTTCAGCATCCAGAGGTCCGAATCGTTCTGCCAGGGTCAGATCGTAGTTTCCGCCTTCCAGATCATGGTTTTGGGCAATCTTATCAATACCCCGGTTTCGCAAGGCCACGAACAGCATACCGTCCACTTTTACTGGCATGTAATCGGGATAATTCTTGCGCAACAACAGCAGGGTATCGATTGTACCCGTCCAATCGTGCCCGACGAGCAGATTCTGAGCCTGGGTGAACAGGTCATCTCTGCCACGGTAGTCAGGTGTGGGGGTCAGTGTGGGTGAAGGCGCGAAGGTGGGGGTGGCAGTGATGCGTTGCTGGGTGAGGACGAATGCCAGCTGGTCGGAAACGTTGGGATAATTGGGGTCAATCTTGATGATGAATTCGAGACGCTGACGGGCAAGATCATAATTACCCAGGGCAATATCCTGCTGCGCTAATACATATTGGTTGGCGGCATCACCCGCCACCTGGGTTGACTGGGCATGTGTGCGTTGATCAATGGCTGAGTTATACCCGGCCAATGCACTCCCCCCGGCGATCAATGCCAGGGCCAGAACCGCCAGGAAAGCCCATAAAATCCACAAGTGCCTGCCTTTGGGTTCCTGCGGTTGCAGCTCAGGAATTTCAGGCGGGATTACGATACCTTCATCGTTGAGCCTGGATGGTTGCGTATCGCCAAGAGATTGTTCGCCCATATTGCTGTCCGGCGATTCTGCTATTGACCTGTCGGGCATGGGTTGGGTTTCTTCAAGCCCAGATTCTTGGTTGGTTGTTTGCATTCCGCCAATTATACCTCAGTGAAAATGACGCCTTGGATGGGGTGAAAGTTCCAGGCAGTCTCTCGAAAGGTGAGTATCCTAGGTTGGACGACCCAAAAGCTCGGCTAATTTAGTCACCTGAGAGGCATGCACCAATGCGATCACCTCATCCACTGGCGCCAGCTCGGTGTTTCCATTCGGTACGATGAGCTGACCCTTGCGGATGATTGCCGCAAAAACGCATTGGGGAGGTCAGATTAATATCGCGCAGCATTTTACCCACCACCACTGCCCTTGGATCCACTTTCTCTTCGACGATGGAAAACTCGCCCTTGCGTAGTTTAAGCAGGGTCATCATATCGCCGAGCGACATTTCCTCTGCAATCAGCTTGGCCAGGATGTCTGATTGGCTTAGAGCCACATCCACACCCATCTCCGGGGTGAACAGCCACACGTTTTTAGGATTATTCACGCGGGCAATGATGCGCGGCACCCCAAATTCAAACCGTCCCAATGTGGTGATCACCAGGTTATCTTCGTCTTCACCGGTGACGGCTGCTAACACATTGGCGTGTTCAATCCCTGCGCTTTCGAGCACACTGGGCGAGCTGCCATCTCCAGCCACAACAATATCTACGGGAAGTTCTTGCCGAAGCTTTTCTAATACTGCCGGGCGATCTTCGATTAATTTAACTTGATGTCCACCACTGAGCAATTGTGTGGCGAGCTGCGAACCAGTCTTACCACCACCGACTATGATGACAAACATGTCACCCTCCTTCCACGAGTCCGATCAGGGTTTTGAAACGTTCCAGGGCTGAAGCCAGGAGTGCTAAATGGACCACATCACCTTCCTTGAGCTCACTCCCCAAGGTGGGAATGAAGGCTGCCCCCTGGCGGGTAATGGCTACTACCACCGTTTCAGCCGGGACCGACAGGTTCTTCACGATGCGCCCTGCAAGGTGAGATGGGATTTCGATATTAACCAGGCTCACTTCGCCACTGCCAAAGCTGATGATTGGATCCATCTCCGCAGAAGTGAGCATCTCACGCAGGCGTTCTGCCCCCCAGGTGGTCGATGAGATGGTCAACATACCCAGGCGGCGATAAATCTCAGCCCTTTGTGGGTCAAAAAGGCGGGCTACCACGCGGGGCGCGTGGAAGATGTTGTGGGCGATACGAGCCGCAACGATGTTGGCATTGTCGGATGAGCTAGCAGCGGCAAAAGCATCCGCTTGCTCAATCCCGGCTTTGATCAATAAATCACGATCAAATCCCACCCCAATCATCGTTTTGCCTTTAAAATTTGGTCCCAGGCGTGCCAGGGCATTGGCATCGTAATCGATCACCGACACCTGGTGACCTTCGTCGACGAGCAAACGCGCCAGCTGCTCTCCGACCCGACCACATCCAATAATGATTACCTTCATGTTTCCTCCTTGCTCACAGAACTATTAATCACTTGCTGTACCAGATGTTCCCGCAAGCGGATGAGCATCTTGCGGATCCAATCCAGGCTGTAGATGATCAGCGGAAAGAAGATCAGCCCAATCCATAATACCGGCGGTATGGCTATATGACCAAATAGATCAGCCAACGGCTTTAGATAAATTAACCCAAGCAGGATCGCCAGCTCAATAATAATCCCACGCAACAGGGTGGGATTACTGAACCACCCGAGGAAGCGGCCACGGTTGCGTTCAGTGCGGCATGCGAAAGCATTCCCGATCTGTGCCATGACCACCCCGGCATAATAGACCGTGATTGCCAGGTTGTGTTGCTCTTCGTGTGGAACGACGGAGAATATCCTGGCATGCAGGGATTGAAAGAATGGGATATCCAGCCCGTTATTGATGAAGAAGAATGCTCCAAAACATAAGCCTGCCTCAATCAATCCCAACCATAAAAACGCCCGCCGCAGCAAACGGCCATCCACGAGAGGTTGAGACTTGCTCCGTGGTGGGCGCTGCATCACGTCCCGCTCCGGGTTCTCGCTTCCCAGTGCCAGGGCAGGGAACAGGTCGGTTCCCAGGTCTATGGCCAGGATCTGCTTGACCCCCAAGGCGAGCGGCATTACCTGCGGGTTGAGCAATGCGGTGAGGATGAAAGGTAAAATCTCAGGCACATTGCTCGAGAAGATATAGGTGGTGAACTTGCGCAGGTTGTCATACACCGTGCGCCCCTCTTCGATGGCGCGAGCGATGGTAGAAAAGTTATCATTGGTCAGGATGACGTCCGCAGCTTCCTTGGCAACATCAGTCCCAACCAGGCCCATTGCCACGCCTACATCTGCTTTACGCAGGGCAGGTGCATCGTTGACTCCATCACCAGTCACTGCAACCACATCCCCGCGTGCTTGGTAGGCTGCCACCAGGCGCAATTTATGCTCTGGTGCCATGCGGGCAAATATTACTTCCTTGTCAAGAATTCCTTCCAGCTCAATATCGTTGAGCCTTTCCAATTCTGCGCCGGTCAGGATCAACGGGCTCATTGTCGTAAGCATGCCGATGCGCCTGGCCAACAATTCTGCAGTCAGACCGTAGTCGCCAGTGATCATCACCATACGCACGCCGGCTTTACGGCATGTGCTGACTGCTTCCGTCACTTCCGGGCGTGGGGGGTCCATCATGGCGGTCAGACCCAGGAATATCAAGTTCACTTCAACCCTCTCGGCGGTATAACTACCCACGCGAGGAGGTAATTCATGATATGCGAGTGCCAACACCCGCAAAGCATTGCGGGCATAATCGTCATTGGCAGATAAAATCCTCGCCCGATGGCTGTCATCCAGCGGGATCACTTCACCATGCATGCGCAGGTGAGTACAAAGCTGCAAAACTTCACGCGGGGCGCCTTTGATAAAGGCTACCTGCTGCCCGACGGGAATATGCGGAGAAAGCAAACTCTGGTCGATTTACTTGATGAATAGTGCTCATCCGTTTCCGCCGGGCATCAAAGGGGATTTCATGGATGCGGGGAAGGGTTTTATTAAATGCCTCTTCCGTCAGCCCATTTTTTAACGCCAGCACGCGTAACGCGGCTTCTGTTTGGTCACCGAGCACTGTCCAATGGGGGAAGTCTGGGGAGGGTGGGTTCAAGCGTGAGTTATTGCATAACATGGCTGCGGTGAGCAGGGCTTGTAGATCTCTCTCGGCTGCCTCGCTGCCCAGATTAGGCACAAACTCGCCTACCGGCTCATAACCTGTTCCAGTGACCACCAATGGCTTTCCACTGACCCACACCTGGCGGACCGTCATCTGGTTTTGGGTCAGGGTGCCACTTTTATCAGTGCAGATAACCGATACGTGCTCCAGCGTTTCCAGGATGGACAGCTTCTTGACCAGCACGCCTTTCTGGGCCAACCGCTGTACCGCAACAGCCAAGGACAGGGTGACCGTGGCTGGAAGGCCTTCAGGGATGGTTGCTACAATGATGCCTAATGCCAGGATGAACGCCTCGTTGATCCCCATCTTGACGTCCACAATGCCCACCGCAAAAACGATCACCCCCAATCCCAGGGCAAAAAAGGATATGGTACGTGTCAGCCGAGACATTTCCTGCTGTAACCGGCTGGGTTCTTCATGCACTGCCTGGGTAAGTCGGACAATGCGCCCAAACTGGGTGAGCATGCCCGTAGCATATACCACCGCCCGGCCTGTCCCCGAGACCACTGAAGTGCCGGTGAAGATCAGGTTGGGGCGTTCCACCTCACTGATCCCCTCTTGCAGCGAGGCATCGGCGGTCTTGCGCGCCGGCACAGCCTCACCCGTGAGCACCGCATTGTTGGCGCGCAAGCCATATTCTTCAACCACACGTGCATCCGCCGGGATGTTATCCCCCTCTGCCAGGACGAGGACATCCCCCGGCACCAGGTCACCCGCAGACACTTTGACTTCCACACCGTCGCGGATCACCCGGGCATAACTTGGTAATAGGTGCTGCAATGCGGCCGTCGCTTGTTCCGCCCGGTATTCCCGCCAGTAGGAAAAAGCGGCATTCACCAGCACTACAATCCAGATGATCACCCCCAGGGTGGGTTCACGCAGCCATAAAGCAATCCCACCCGCAGCCCACAGTAGGAGTGCCATGGGATGAGTGATAAATCCAAATAGTTTTCTCCAGGCAGGCTCGCTGGGCGGCTCGGTAAGCTGGTTCCTGCCATACAATGAGCGGCGTGCTTCGACCTCACTGATGGATAGACCATGGGGCGAAGTCTCCAAGGAAGGAAACACATCCGATACAGGCAGGACGTAGATTGGGTCAGAGACCATAAAAATCCCTTTGCAATTTCGTGCAAAGGGATTTTATCATATCGACTGTGGTCGTTAATTTACTGGTTTACCTGCTATCAGGGCGTGTGACCTTCATGCACTGGAGCAGTCTCCTTGGGTTTTCCCCCCAGACGAGGCGGTTCTTTCTTGTCCAGATATTGCGCCAGGAAAGAAGGGGCTTCCGGATGATCGCTATGTAAGGCATGGTCATAATCACCCGCCGGGATGGGTGGGTCGTATCGCACAGGTCGATGCACGCCAAGCAATTCAAAGAAATGGGTGATTGCCATAAGTACAGCATAACGATATTCCTGCATCTTCAAGGATTGCCATTCCACAATGGAAGCCATCGAGCCTTGCACACGAGCTTTTTCACGCACAATGCGATGGATCTGCTTCGGTGTACGAATGCCAATCGGTGAAATGAGCAGGGCATTGGCAGCCAGAATCAACACACTGAATGATATTAACACAACCCAACCGCCTTCTTGCCACTTTCCTACAATTTGGCCAAGGAATACGATTGCTGAAAGAATAGCGGCAAATCCAGCCCCCAGGCTGCCCCATTTACGAACGCGTCCAGTAAAATTCTGGAGTATATGCTTACGGATCGAGAAACCCATGACCATGATAGGCATGAATACACCTACACCATAATATGGGATTGCCGCTGAAGTATTACCTTTGACGATAAACATAATGATCATGGTTAATACGTAGCTAATAGTTACAGAACGGGTAAAAGTACCCCGTGGGTCACGATAGACAATGATCTCAGGTATTTCACCAATGGAAACATCGCGCCACTCCGTTGCTTGGAGGTCCTGAAAAGCGGTCATGGAAGCTGCAGTCAACAACAACACCGCTAAGATTTGATATGCCCAGAAAAGAACCGTGCCACCGGGGATTTGTGAAAAACCGATAAATGCCAGGTTGCCAACCAATGTACGCCCCAAGGTGCCATCAAATACATCAAAACGGATGGAAAACGCGGATAACATTAATGTAGTAACCCCACCATAGAACAGGAATGAAGTCTGAACAATCCGTCCAATGCCCGATTTTCCGCTATAGAATTCCCAAATTTTCTTCCAGCGCGGCAGGCGCTTCTTGCCCCAGGCGATAATTCCGGCATCCTCATTCTTGACAAACTGGATTCCATTCGACATGGCTTCCAAACCCGTAAGCGCAACCAATCCCTTCATAGAGGCAGTGAGAAAGTGATATAGCGCTCGGCCTATGGTTACCGATTGAGGCGATGCTGATATTGGTACAGCGGCAACACCACCAAAATGAGCCATAAATAAACCAACTGCCATGGTAACAGTCATCAGGATAAAGACACCCAATAAGGTGAATACCACCCTTCCGGATTCTCCTCTTCCACGGATGGTCAGGAACCAATTAATGGTTACCAGAGCTGCGCCGATGAGAAAATGCCATATCCAGGGTATTCCTGTGGCACCGCGCAGTGATAGTGCCTGGTCCACTCCTGACAGGGTGGATACGACGATGGTGAAAATATAGTCCTGGATCAGAACGACCGCCACGATAAGACTGATCCCGGCGGACAAGTAGCGCATCGAGGCAGTATAAGATCCACCACCTTCGTTAAATATCCCCAGCGAGTACATGTACAGAATACCAAAAACTGCGTTTGCTATGGCAATCACTGCTACCGCAACGAATCCCCATTTCTGCAGCCCATATGGGTGCAGTGCACTCATCATCTCGCCTGTAGCATAATAGAACGAAGTGAAGTAATCCACTCCAAAAAGTGCCACGGCAGCAAGCAAACCAATCTGCCCTGCACCGTGTACATGTGCATCCTCGGCCCGCTCGCGTGGCGAGATACGGTACATCAAATAAGTAATGACAATCAATAAACCAATCGAAAAAAACATTTTTTACCTCGAAAATATTTGCTCCAGCAACCCCAACTCTGCCAGCAGATGCCTGCGTGTTGACTGGCTCATGCGCGTGTCTTGAGCAACTTTCGCTCCTTGCGCTCGGACAGCTAAAACGACAAACGCCGGTACAAACATCACCCTCCCTGCCGGGATCACATCGAAGTTATATTCTTCCTTCTTCAGCGTTTGATCATTAAAATACGGCAGACTCAAACTCAAACCACGGTCTAGGTCATGCGATGCTGCCCGGCGTTGAATCGTCTGAACGATCTCCATCACCTGATAGTGTGCCAGGGCTCGTCCCTGGTTCACCAACTGACCCAGGATCCCATAACGCTTTTGCTGATATTCCTTGTCCGCCACCATGTAGGGTGTTAATCCCACCGCAGCATGCAATACCGACAAATAACGCTGCATCGAGGCAATAACTGCCTCGGCTTCGCTTATACTCCCCACCAATAAACTTAAATCATTGTCAAATGCCACCCATTGTGGCAGGTAAAATCGTCGCGCTGCCTCAACATAAGGCACTGACAGCTCACCCCGCCTGGTCTCAGCATGAGCATCCCCTTTCGTGCCCCCATAAGACATTTCTGTGATAGCCGATCCCGACATCGCCTTAATCGATACAGGTATGGTCGGGATTTCTTCCCCTTCTTCTAACTCATATTGGACGGTATTCCCGGATGGCAGCATGTTGTGCACCAAGTGCAGCACCACGGCATGCCGCAATAGAATGGCACTCATAGATAATGCCTGGTTCATGGAAGCTTCCAATTCCAAAAAACGAGTTCGTAAGGCTGTACGCAGGTCAGTGCGAATCAAGCGATCCATTAATCCACCGATCATCTGTTCCCGAGATTCAGCAGGCACGGGTAGAGTATTTACATCCGAATCATGATCGCGTATGGCCACTTGGTCGGGCAGGGAAAATCGGACTTGCATTAACCCCTGCACAACAGCTTCAGCCAGCGAGGCGGCATTAATCTCGAGATACCGTTGCACCAGCGGCGCTTGATCCTGCAATTGCGCCTGGTGACTAAGATATTCATGCCGAAATTGACTCACAACTCCGGTGGGAATGCTTAGAGTGATTTGGGTAATTAGTTGCGCATGATCTTCCATAAAATCCTCTGGGTCTTGATCTGAGCCCTCTTGATTTTCAGTAATATTCTATCGAGTCAGAATAAAATGGAGACAAATAATTTAGGCAAAGGCATTAAAAAAGAATAAAGACCTCCCAAGTACTGGGAGGTCTTTGAGACGTACTTTGTGAGGTTTTTATGGCAATTTTGAGGGGTCGTCTCCGGGGGCAGTTTCCTTTGGTTTGCCACCCACCTTGGGTTTTTCTTCTTTCTCAAGGTATTGAGCTAAAAGTGAAGGCGCTTCAGGGTGATCGGAGTGTACGGCTTCATCATATGTCCCGGCTTCGATAGGAGGTTCGAAGCGTAAAGGTCTACGCACACCCAAAACCTCGAAAAAACGGGTGATGAATATCAGCAACGCATATCGATACTCCTGCATCTTTAAGGATTGCCACTCGACAATAGAACCCATCGAACCCTGAACGCGGGCTTTCTCGCGCACAATACGGTGAATTTGCTTAACGTCGCGATAACCGATGGGAGAAATGAGCAATCCATTCGCAGTCAGTACAAGCACACTGAATGAAATGAGCACCACCCAACCACCTTCAGTCCATTTACCTACGATCTGACCGATAAAAACAAGCCCGGCTAAAATTGCAGCGAACAATGCCCCCGTGCTGCCCCATTTACGCACCCTGCCGGAAAATTTTGCCAATATATGTTTACGAATCGCCAACCCCATGACCATGATAGGCATGAACACACCGATGCCATAATAGGGGACAGCGGCTGACTGTTTAGCGCGCAAAATCAACATAATCACCAATGAAATGATAAATCCTGCGGTCACCGAGCGTGTGAACGTCCCAGCTGGATTGCGGTACACAACAACTTCGGGGATTTCACCAATGGCAACATCCCGCCAGGCGGTCGCTTGCAGATCTTGGAATGCAGTCATCGAGGCGGCAGTTAAAAGCCCGACTGCCAGTATCTGGTATGCCCAGAACAATATAACTCCGCCCTGGATCTGACCGAATCCGATGAATGCCAGGTTCCCGACGAGGGTACGCCCCATCGTACCATCAAAGGCATCGAAACGAATGGCAAATTCAGCCAGAAGTAAAGTGCTGATCCCACCATAGAACAAAAATGAGGTCTGGACTATCCGCCCGATGCCCGATTTCCCACTATAGAATGCCCACAGCCCTTTGAGACGTGGAAGCCGGCGTTTACCCCACTTGACAATCCCGGCATCCTCGTTCTTGACGAATTGGATGCCATTCGACATGGCTTCCAAACCACTCAGGGCGACCAGTCCTTTCATCGAGGCAGTTAACATGTGGTATAAGGCCTTGCCGATAGGAACAGTTGTTGGTTGTTCAAGCATGGGTAAAGCTGGCACACCCACTGCGCTGGCTCGAAATAACCCAAAAGCCATTGTCACCGTGAGCAAAACAAAGACGAACAGCATAATGAAAACCACCCGTGCCGATTCGCCCCTCCCACGGATCGTCAGGAAGTAGTTTATTGAAACCAAAATCGCCGCTATTAGAAAATGCCAAAACCACGGTATCCCGGTGGCATTGCGCAGGGACAGCGCTTGATCTACTCCGGAGAGAGTGGATACAACAATTGTAAAAATATAATCCTGAATAAGCACAACTGCCACGATCAGGCTCAGGGCCGGCGTAAGGTAACGCATGGAGGCAGTATAGGATCCGCCACCCTCGTTGAAGATGCCCAACGAATACATGTATAAAAATCCGAAGACTGCATTCGCGAAAGCAATGAAGGCTACAGCGATATATCCGTATTTCTGTAATCCGTATGGGTGCAATGAGCTCATCATCTCGCCCGTTGCATAGAAGAACGAAGTGAAATAATCCACCCCAAAGAGTGCAATCGCGGCCAATAAACCTATCTGCCCGGCGCCATGTACGTGCGCGTCCTCCTGTCGCTCACGAGGCGAGGCTCGGTAGGCTAAGTAAGCTATAACGATCAGAAGACCAATCGAAAATATCATATCGAATACCGATCACTGTTAATCATTCTAATTGAGAAAATGCTTGATCAAGATTACGGAGCTCTACGAGCAAGTGCTTGCGTGTGGATTGGCTCAGGCGTGTATCCTGGGCAATTTTCGCTTCTTGCTCGCGCGCCGCCCGCACTACGAAAGCCGGCACAAACATGATCCGCCCGGCTGGAATTACTTCGAAACTATAGTTCTCCATCGCCAGCGTTTGGTCATTAAAGTACGGCAGGCTCAGACTCAATCCCCTGTTTAAGTCATGTGAGGAAGCTCTACGATGGATGGTCTGAATGATTTCTTCCACCTGGTAGTGCGCCAAAGCTCTTCCCTGATTCACCAGCTGGCCTAATATTCCATAACGCTTGCGCTGGTATTCCTCATCCGCTACCATGTAGGGTGCCAGCCCCACCGCAGCATGCAAAACCGATATATAACGCTGCATGGAGCCGATATCCGCCTCAGCCTCATTCACGCTTCCCACCAGGAGACGTCCTTCATCATCAAATGCAACCCATTGGGGCAAGTAAAATCGCCGTGCCGCTTCCACATAGGGCACCAACAGCTCACCTCTGCCTGCCTCTTCTCGCTCATCTTCTGCGGCGATGGCATCCGTCGAGGCAGTGATGGCCGACTCTGGCTCCCAGTCGCTCTTCTTCGGGACGCTGGGAATTTCTTCGCCTTCACTCACTATGTACCGTACCGTTCGACCAGCTGGCAGCATATTGCGTATCATATGCCTGACCACTGCATGGCGTAAGAGCCCTGCGCTAACCGCGACCGAACGGTTCGAGGATTGTTCCAGCTCTCCCAGGCGCAAGCGTAGGGCAGTGCGCAAGTCGGTGCGCGTCAGGCGGTCCATCAGTCCACCCGTCATCTGCTCGCGCGCTTCCTTTGGCACAATTGCTGGTTTCGCCTCCGCCTCCTTTTGAAGCACAACCCGATCAGGCAACGTGAAACGCGCCTGGGGTAAACCTTGAACGACCGCCTCTGCCAGCGAGGAGGCCTGTGTCTCCAAAAATCGCTGCACGAGTGGAGGCTGCGCTTGGAGTAGTTCCTGATAGCTAAGCAACTCCTGGCGCAGCTGGCTGACTGCACTATCCTCTAACCCAGGATATGGGTCGATTAATTTCTTGGATTGAGTTTTTTTGGCCATTTCATCTCCCAAACTTGCTAATTGTACTCTACTCTATATTCCAAGCATATCTCCAAATCCACAAAAAGTTACTCATCCATCAGGAAACGATACCCAATGCCTGGCTCGTTGCGTATAACGCACGGGTTGTCTGGGTCGTCTTCTAATTTTTTTCGCAGCTGCCGGATATATACGCGCAGATATTCCACCCGGTCTGCATCCGCTGGCTCCCATACATGGGTAAGGATCGATTGGTTGGTTAAAACCCGACCTGCATTAGCGGCCAGGTAAGCCAGCAGCTTGAATTCTTTAGCGGTCAGCTTGACTTCCTCCCCAGCGCGGGTAACGGTATGTAGCGCCAGATCAATCACGACGGATCCGACCGTGATGATCTGGCTTTTTTGGCTGCCAAGGGTCTGGGCAGAATGGCGCAATGCCACCCGGATGCGCGCCAGAAGCTCCTCAATTCCGAATGGCTTGGTCAGGTAATCATCAGCACCTTTATCCAGGGCAATGACCTTATCGCGCTCACTTTCGCGTACTGAAAGGATGATGATGGGTACCTGGGTCCACTCACGCAAGCGGGCACAAACCTCCACACCATCCATATCTGGCAGGCTTAGGTCCAGGATGATCAAATCGGGCGGCTGGGCCGCTGCCATGGTCAGCCCTTCTTCACCCCGGCTGGCAACACTCACTTTGAATTGCTTGGCAGTCAGGATAGTGCGTAGCGCCCGCAGGATTTGTGCTTCATCATCGATGACTAAGATGTGCGGCTGAGAGGTCATTCGTCAATTATCTCCTGCTGAGTTCCCAGGGCAAAACCTTCCCAGGTAAGGGGCAATGTAAAGTTGAAGCCGAAACCCCTGTCCAGGTTTTCCGCCCATATGCGCCCTCCATGGGCATCAATAATCCCCTTGCAAATACTTAACCCCAACCCTGCCCCAGTAACCCGGTCCGCAGCCGTAACCCGGAAGAATTTGTCGAAAATACGATCCAGATGTTCTTCAGCCACGTGTGGACCCTGATTCTTTACCGATATCAATAAATGCTCTGAGATCACCGCTTCAGCATGAATAGCAATTGTCGTGCCTGCTGGGGAGTATTTGGTGCTATTACTGATTAGGTTAATAAATACTTGCTCAATTTGAAAATAATCCACCGGTACTAGCGGTAGGTCAGCCGAGACGTCCACTTCGATTTTGTGCTTCTCGATTTGGGTCCTCATCCGCTCGAGGGCACTTTGAATGATCTCAGCCAGTGAATTCCAGCTCCGTTCCGGTTTTAATGCACCGGCTTCGATGCGCGACATGTTCAGCAAGTTGCCCACCAGCTGGTTCAGGTGATCGGTTTCCTCTTCCACGGCTGCCAATAAATCTGCACGCGCCTCTGTATCCCATTCAACCGTGCCACTACGCAAGCTGGTGACAGCGGCTTTAATCGTTGCCAGAGGAGTGCGCAGCTCATGGGAAACTGACGATAACAGGGAGGACTTAAACCGGTCACTTTCCTCCAGCAGACGCGCCCGCGAAGCTGCCTGCGAGAGGCGAACTCTCTCCAACGCCTGTACCCCCTGGCTGGCAAAAGTTTGCAGCAGGCGTTCCTCCGCATGGGTAAGCGAGGCTACCTCGCGCCATACCTTGATCTCTCCGAGAAAACCACGCGCCGACTGCAAAGGGGTAATATAAGTGGGAGAATCTTCCAGGAGAAAACCCGTTTTTGAGCGATCGGCCATCCTGACGTGACGGGCAGGCAGGCTGCCTTGGGCTTCAACTAAAACGTCGATCCGGTCGGCATGCAATGCAATCAGGGTTTGCTCAGCCAAAGTGGATACGATTTCCTGCTCATCCTGTAAGCCTGCCAGATGCATGATCAACTCATACAAGTGAATGGCTTCATGTTCTCGGGCGGTGGATTCATTCAAGCTTTTACTCACCCTGCCGACTAATTGCCCGATGGTGATTGAAACTCCTAAAAAGACAATCAACACCACTAAATCTTGGGTGCGATGTACCAGCAAGGTGTAGTACGGCGCCACGAAAAAATAGTTTAATGCCAGAAATGAAGCCAACGCCACCAGCGCCCCTGGACCTAGCCCCCATAATAACGAGCTCAGCACGACCGGTAGCAGGTATAGAAGGGACAAAACCGTGTGATCCTGTCCACCAGCACTACGGAAGGGCAGGAAGATCAGGGTAAAAATCACCGTCACCAGGACGGCAAGCAGGTATTCCACACCGCGGAATGTCCTGAATCTTCTAAATGGATTTAAACGCATCATCAGGGTAATTATAACTTCAGGGAAGAATTCTTACTCGGAAATACACTCAGGATAGACCTATCAGGCATAAAAAACTCGTTAATCCTCCCCAAGAGGCCTTGGTTTCCACAGGATAAGGGTATAATTTTAGGAATGCCCGACTTTCACTTCTACCACTTGATCGAAGTTCGTTATGGCGACCTCGACCCACAGGGTCACGTCAACAACGCCAAGTTCCTGTCTTACATGGAGCAGGCGCGTGTTTTTTACCTTAAGCAGCTTAAACTGTGGGAAGGCGGATCTTTTCTGAACCTGGGTATCATCCTGGCAGATGTCCAGATCACCTTTCGCAAAGCCATCCAATTTGGCGATCCCATCCGGGTTGGTGTGTGTATCTCCCGCATCGGTAATAAAAGCATGACTTCAGAATATCGCATTGAAGATACAAGTGATGGGAGTGAATTTGCCAGTGGGTCAAGTGTCTTGGTGGCATATGATTACCAAAACAAGCGATCCGTGCCCATTCCTGAGGACTGGCGTAAGGCAATCCTGCTATTTGAGGGGCAGGTAGGATAATCCTGGCCGGTTTCTTTCTCCTCAAGCGAACAAACCTGGAGTAATGAGGGGTAGCTTATAATCTCCTTTTATGGACGATAATTTAGCTCACGGAGCAGATGCATGCCACTTCCAACGATCGATGCTGATTTCTTGTTAACCTTTCTTTCCGGACTGTTGAACACGCCCAGCCCGACCGGACTGGCTGAACCGGCGATTGCTTTCACTGAGCAGGCATTCACAGCCTTTCCTGAACTCAGCCTCAAGCGTACCCGCAAAGGTGCCCTGGTTGCCACCTGGCCGGGTGATAAGTCTGATGCTCCACGTGCTCTCACCGCCCACGCTGATACGTTGGGGGCGATGGTCAAGCAGATCAAGTCTAATGGCCGCTTGAGGATGACGAAGATTGGTGGTTTTGCCTGGAATACGGTCGAAGGGGAGGGTTGTATAGTGCTAGCAAGCCAGGGTGAGCCAGTTCGAGGATCGATCTTGCTAGAAATGGCATCGGGGCACGTATATGGCACTAAGTTGAGCGAGACCAAGCGCGAAGACGACACCATGGAAGTTCGACTGGACGCACGCACTGCCTCTCAGGAGGAAACTGAGGCGCTGGGCATCCGGGTGGGTGATTTCATCGCTTTTGACCCACGCGTGGAGATCACCCATGGGTTTGTGCGCTCACGCCATCTGGATGATAAAGCCTGCGTCGCCTGCCTGGTGGCAGCCGTCAAAGCGCTTCATGATGCCGGGCTAAAACCAGCCCAAACCGCCTATTTGCACATCAGTAATTATGAAGAAGTGGGTCATGGGGCTGCAGCCGGTATCCCTGCCGATGCCACCGAGCTGCTCAGCGTGGACATGGCTGCCGTGGGCGAAGGGCAAACTTCGGACGAATTCCATGCCACCCTGTGCGTCAAGGATTCTGGCGGACCCTATCATCATGGGTTGAGTCAAAAGCTGCGCCAGCTGGCCGATGAGCACGGTATCCCCTACATGGTGGATATCTATCCTTACTACGGATCGGATGGCGAAGCTTTCTGGCGGGCAGGTGGGGATGTAGCGGTTGCCCTGATCGGTCCAGGCGTGGATGCTTCGCATAATTACGAACGCACCCACCTGGAGGCCTTGCTGGCAACCACACAATGGGTGTGCGCATATTTGATGAGGTAAGGAACATGATTATCGACGCCACCCTCCCTCCCGTTTCACTTTCTCGAGTCCCTTCCATCGCGCGTGCCGCAGAAGATATGGGCTTTACTGCCCTCTGGTCGACCGAAACAATGCATGATCCATTTCTTCCCGGTGCACTGATTGCTGAACACACCCAAAAGCTGGCATTCGGTACTGCAGTAGCCATCGCCTTTGCCCGCAGTCCAGCAAACCTGGCTTACACTGCTTGGGACCTATCACAAGCGTCATCGGGGCGTTTCATCCTTGGACTGGGCACGCAGGTAAAAGCGCATATCGAGCGCCGTTTCGGCATGCCCTGGCCTGACTCAGTGGTGGGCAAGCTAAGCGAGCAAATCGGGGCTGTACGTGCCTTTTGGAATACCTGGCAAAACAACCAGCCTCTCAATTACCACAGTGAGCATTACAAGCTGACCCTGATGTCGCCCTTCTTCAACCCGGGTCCTATCCAGCATCCGGATATCCCCATCTACATTGCCGGGGTAAATCAAGGGCTGGCCAGGCTGGCAGGTGAGACGGCTCAAGGTTTTCATGCTCATCCCTTCCACACCCCGCGTTATCTTCGCGAGATGATCCTGCCGGCGATTGAACAAGGTGCTGTCAAATCCGGTCGAGCTCGCGGTGAGATCAAAGTTTCCACCTCCGCATTCGTGGTTACATCGCCTGAAGAAGAGTATTTTGTCCGTTCCCAGATCGCTTTTTATGCCTCCACCCCTTCCTATAGACCAGTGATGGAGCTGCATGGGTGGGATGAAATTGCCAGGCAGCTTTCTATTCTGGCTTCGCATTCGCAGTGGGCGGATATGGCAGGCTTGATCGGTGATGATATCCTGCACGAATTTGCGGTCATAGCTCCTGCGGCTGATTTACCCGCCGCACTCCTGGAGCGCTACCATGGACTGGTTGATCGTTTGGGGCTGTATATTCCGTTCATCCCGGGCGAACGTGATGATTTTTGGAAACATCTGGTGCAGAGCGTATAATTATTCTTGAGATGGAAGACGAATCGTATTTTGCCAACCTACGCAACCATATGGTCGATGATCAGATCATCGCCCGCGGCATCCACGATGAGCGAGTGCTGGATGCATTGCGGCGCGTGCCGCGCCATTGGTTCGTGCCTGTGGAATACGCTCAAATTGCCTACTCAGATGGTCCGCTCCCCATTGGGCGCGGGCAAACCATCTCTCAGCCGTATATTGTGGCGTTAATGACCGAGCTCCTGCAATTGCATGGGGATGAAAATGTATTGGAAGTGGGTACAGGCTCGGGTTACCAGGCGGCATTGCTGGCCTCATTGGCCAGGCAGGTCCACAGCATAGAAAGGCATTCAACCCTGGCTGAAAATGCAAACAAGGTGCTGAAGCGACTGGGATTAACCAATGTAACCGTGCATGTGGGTGATGGCAGCCTAGGGTTGTCCATCTATGCACCGTTTCAGGCAATTATGGTCACTGCGGCTGCCCCGCGCGTTCCACAGCCATTGTTCAGCCAGCTGGATGAGGGTGGTTGTCTGGTGCTACCTGAGGGAGGGGCAGGTGGCCAGGTGCTGAATCGCTGGTGGAAGCATGGCGATGAATTCGAACAAGAGCATATTACCCCGGTGGCATTCGTGCCCCTACGCGGCCAGCACGGTTGGAAGGAAAATATTTGGGGGATTTGGTAATTTAGTAGAAGTTCACGTCAATGACCATCAAGGCCACGAAGTTTCTCCAATTCGGTTAGCCGCGCTTCTATTGTCTTCCAATCACCAAGGGCATTTGAAAATTCGCCTGCCCAATTATTTTCATGATAGTACGAAGGTCTTAGAAATCGGCAAAATATATCAATCGTTGCTCCACAACTCCTGTATCTTGTCGTTGTTGCTCCGATTCCTTCCGATCTTCCCATCTGTGTAATCTTTCTGGAGAGATACCAGAGTTTGGAAGCCAAGATTCACCAAGCTTCGCACGAAGTATGACTGAAATGATGTCTCGAAGAGAATTTTCTGTGTCTTTTAGCGCTTGGGTAATGTCCATATTCTTATCATTCTTTAGGTTGTTTATTTTGAGTGAGGCCTAACGGTTTGGCTCAGCGGCAGCGGCGGGACTGGCGAGAACTCTTTCTCAATTATGCACCATTTCTAGCAAGCCGACGCCATTTCAAGCGGCGGAACCGCTGTCTGACTGGAGCCGGTGTTAGGTGACGTTGCTGCAATTTCCACGTGCTTTAGCGAGTGGGAAGGTTTTCTCCAAACTCATCTATTCCCTGCGCTCAAGTTCATCGAGTGTAGGTTTCTGGAAAAACGCAATCCATGGCTTCATCATATCTTCGGAAATGTGAAAACTTTCCTGCGAAAGCTGCGAATTTCTTAGCGCAAGCCGACGCATCAGTTCATCTTCCGACACATCGAGGAAGTGTACTTCACTACTAGCTCCAAGCTGCTTTGCTCGCAACCTGAAATCTTCGCGTTCCTCTCGTGCCCAGAAGCCAAAATCGAGGATCACATTCGTTCCCAATACAAGTGCTCTACTTGCTATGTTCCACAGCATGGCCTCGATTAACTCATGTCTGGCGTTATGTTCCGATTCTTCTGCATCTTGACCAAAGAGACGCACTTGCCATTCATCGGGCGTCAATCGAAGCGCTGCTTTCTCACTCTCAAGCCTTTGAGCAAGCGTTGTTTTTCCTGAACAAGGAAGTCCAACCATCAAATGAAGAGTTGCCACACTTAATACTCCTGAAGTTCACATACAAGCCACATAACTATTAATTTTACTGACTTTTGATTTGTGGTAATAATGCCGTATTCCTGCTCTTCCATGGTTGAATATACTGCAAATGAGCCGTGTAATTAGCTTTTGACAATTAGTGTTATTCTCTTTGCCGAATCTATTGTAACCATCAATTGAAAAAGGAAATTTTGTGTGACCAACGCCATTTTTTTAGACTTAATAACTGATTTACCACCATAAAATTCGGACGCTTACATCCTGTATCAAGCTCTTGCTACGACTGACTGAACGCTTATGTAATTTAATTGCCAACTTGGCGAGTGATTGATATTTCTACTATGCTTCATCCATCAAGTTGTCTGAATCTCCGAGGAGCTCAAAGCTGACCCGGTGCAGCGGGCTCAACCCCAGCTGGCGTATCGCCTGCCGGTGAGCGATGGTGCCATAACCCTTATGCCTGGCAAAACCATACCCAGGATATACCAGATCGAGATCTCGCATGACTGCATCCCTAGAAGTTTTCGCCAGGATGGAAGCCGCAGCGATGCTTAGTGAACGGCAATCGCCCTTGACCAAAGCAGTCTGCGGGGTGACGACGTCTGGCAATAATATATAGTCCAACAGTAAATGGGATGGAAGCAAGATCAAGGCTTCCAGCGCCCGACAGGCTGCCAAGCGCGTGGCAGGCAGGATGCCTAGCTGGTCAATCTCCGCAGACGATGCAAAACCTACCCCCCATGCAGCTGCATATTGCAGGATCCTTTCCCGCAATGTTTCTCTTTGCCAGGGTGTCAATTGCTTGGAATCACGCACCCCCTTCAGCCGCAGGCGTATTTTCTGCTCAGGTGGCAGGATGACTACCGCCGCAGCCACAGGTCCAGCTAAGGCCCCACGCCCGGCTTCATCGATACCAGCCACGGATGTGAGCCCGGCTTGCCATAATACCTGCTCGAATGAAAGGTCGGGTTCGGGGGGTATGAGTGAGCGATCAAACGCGGACATCAATAGGGGCGTAAACTCCACGCCGGGCATTCACTCGGATTTTAACGATATCTGCCCCCATGCGAAAGGAATCGCTCGCGACTTTGATCTTGCTGTGCGGGTTGTAGTACCAGTGAATAGGTATCTCGACAATCCTGTAGTGAAGAAGACGGGCGATGAACAGGATTTCTACATCAAACGACCATCCATGCAGGGTTTGGCGCGGAAACACGTCTTCAGCCACCTCCCCCCTGAAACATTTAAATCCACATTGAGTGTCTTGCAGGTTCGGTAATGCCAGACGGCGGATCAATCCGTTGTAGATACGGCCTACAAAATGACGGTAATAAGGTTCTCCATGCCTAACAGCCCCTGGCGCTTCACGCGAGGCGATGGCGATATCATAATCCTTCAGTGCCGGCGGCAGGAAGCGATTGATCTCATCGATTGGCATGGAAAAGTCGACATCACACATGAACCGATATTCGCCTTGGGCAGCCAACATTCCCTGCCGTACCGCGCCTCCCTTACCATTCTCCGGGTTCTGTAACACCTTCAGCTGGGGGTATTGGGTAGCAAAATCTTGTGCAATTTGGAGAGTCTTATCCTGGCTCCCATTCTCAACTACCAACACTTCCATAGCGTAGGATTGTTTGGCAGCAAACTCAAACACCTGCCTGAGGGTTTCAGGCAGGCGTGTCTCTTCGTTATATGCCGGGATAATCAGTGAAAGAAATGGTGTGGGCAATTGCTTTCCTTTGTTCACACAGGTCAGAGGAACTTTAACACAAAGATAATTGCCCCTAATAGTACCACAATGGTTAATCCTAATAGCACTTCCAGGATCAGTACCTGCGTTCGGGTAAATTTCAGCTTCTCACCTACTGGTGGAAGGGATAGATTGGTGGGAATTGAAATTTCGGGAAGTTTTCGCGGTGGCTTCTTCTCAGTCAATAGCAGGTCTCGTCCGAAAAAGTCTTCACCCTCGCCCATTGGGACAGCCTTTTCAGGGTTAGACATGATCTCGAGTGTATCGGATAGAAAGTCGATCTCTGTTGTCTGAAGCACTTCCTCACTGTTCAGAAAACTGTCGATCAAGCTTTCAACGCCATCCATCAACACGATCCGGATGATCGGGTTGCTACTCTCAATATTCACACCTGGGTTGGCGAAGACCAATATGGGTATGATTTCCGGGTGAGACTTCCCATGCCCATCCAGTATTTGCGCCAGTTTCTGGGCATATTCCTTGCTCTGGCGGAGTAAATTGGGGCGAGCTGGTCCAAATTTATGCGAGCTTTTGTTCATCTCCCACCATGAGTTCCTCTTTCGCTTTAAAAAATCCTTTTGCCCGACTCACGTTCAATACAACCAGCCCTGCAGGTCCAACCAGGATAGGTGGGAACACTTCACCTGTGCCCTCAAGCTGCAGGTTGCGCAGCATGACAAATCGATTATCCAGGCCTCTCATAAAACGTGCGATTAAAGCATCTTCAGAATGCTCATCCGTGCTGCCCAATTTAAGCAATTTACCAGCTTGGTCAACCAGCATTTGGATGCGATCTTTTTCAACAGGTCTTCGGTTTGGCTCGATTAGTTTCAAGGCTGAACTCCCTGGAATATTTTTCCCTTGGTAGGTGCATCTGTTGGATGCAAGGTGAATGCCATGATATCCGATAACAAGTGTATATTTTCATCCAGTACATTCTGCCGGTAACGATTAACCAGCTCGAGTGGAAAATGGTCAAAGATTTCCTGTTGCATGCGGGTTTCAGAGGCCAGCAAAGCATAATATTCGGGTGGCGATATTCCCTGGCGCGAGGAGAACACCTCCACAGTTTGAATGTTGGCACCAGGTTGGAGCTGCAGGGAAAGCAGGTCACGCCACTCCGCCAAATGATGATCCACCACAAATGGCAACCAACTCTTAGGCACAACCTGACTCAGGCAGGCATCCATACCATTCGGTAACTCTGACAGGATGTGCGTATCGAGATACGCACGTAACACGTTATGGTAATACAGCCGTTGGCGGAAGGTCGCCCAGGAGCAGCGCGGGCCAAAAAAAGGAGCAAAGATATCATTTACCCAATGCCAATCGGCTTGTAAATGACACACATAGCCTGCCAGAAACGCCACCTGGGCGGTTGGGAGCTCATCAAATACAACTAGTTGAGGAAATTCCACGAAAATCCGTTCCCATGCAGGCCGGTCTCCTGCCAGAATGGGCAGGTTGAAAAAGTGTGTCTCCTGCCGTGCTTGACCAGAAATCACCTGTACATCGGGTGCGGTATTACCAAACATGAACTCGCAACGCCTCATTCGCAGAAACTGGTTGATTGGTTCCGGCAAAGAAGGCTGAGTTAATAGTTCCTGCGCCAAGCTCAGGTGATAGAAGGGGGTGGGCATCTAAAAATTATACCAGTCTGTGGTCACTGTTCATAAAGAACAAAAAAAGCGGCATGCGAAGCCGCTTTATCGTACTTTCACCAATATATTTAGACTATTTTATATAATTGGCACGCCCATCATCTCGTCGGTGGTTGTAAGGGCATCACCGATGATGACCACCTGTTTGCCGCCTTTCTCGAGAAGATGAACCGGCTGAGTAACATTGAATGTGCCCCCCATAGTAGGGATGCGTTCACCAAGCACATAACGCTTACCTGCTTTGAGCTGCTTAATGAACTCCTCACGCCGTAATATGATCCGGTCTGAAAAGACTACGGACCGGCGCTCGTAAACCCGCACCCAATCCAATTGTCCATCCGGCTTGAAATGGGCAGCTTCAACTACACCATCATAATTGAATTTCGCCATAAGTCGGGGCGGGCGGACTCGAACCGCCGACCCCCGCGTCCCAAACGCGGTGCGCTGCCGAACTGCGCTACACCCCGGCGCGGGTGAGTATACTTTATACCCTCAAGGCGGTCAAGTAGAATTCCGCATGGCTTTACGGGCCAGACTATCCACACGTTGATTATGCAAGTTCCCCGCATGCCCACGCACCCAATGCCAGCCGATATCGTGTTCTCTCAGGCTGCTTTCGAGAGCCTGCCACAAGTCAATATTCGCCAGTTTTCCGCTTTTTCTCTTCCAGCCACGCCGCCGCCAATCTGGCAACCACTCTGTAATGCCTCGGCGCAAGTACTCGGAATCGGTATAGAAATCCACCCGGCATGGCTGGGCAAGCGCATTCAATGCCTGCACCGCTGCAGTCAGCTCCATGCGGTTATTGGTGGTGTGCGGCTCGGCGCCGCTCAATTCTTTCTCATGCTTGCCAAACAATAATAAAGCTGCCCATCCACCTGGCCCTGGGTTTGGCTCGCAAGCTCCATCAGTGTAGATTGTTACACGCGAAAGGTCTGCCATCAGTGCACCTGGGAGAAAATTTCTCCAGCCACGTTGTCCAGATTCTCAAGCAATGCCGGGATTTGATCCCGAGTAAACTGAGGATCGATTAACTCAGCCATGGCGTCATTAAGTGCCCAGCGTACCATACTCCAGGAAGCAAGAGAAGGCTCGCTGTGCGCATACGGCAGCAGGCTCAGTGCCTGCGACCATTGTGAGCTTTCATTCGAAGTCTCGCTCAGGTAGCTCATTATGCTCTGTCGTACCGGATATGTTTCAATCGACTTTATCCATTCAGTCAGGTTGGGCGGGTAAACCAGCCATTTAACCACCAGCCAGGCTGCCAGCTGCTGAGCTGGGGTGGACTGGGTGATCATCAAAGATGGGCCATATGTATCCACAACGGGGAGGTCGCTCGAAGGGAATGGGATCACCATCCAATTATCCGTATTCCCTGCCTGGACAAAGGCCGCCTGCTGAGCTGTAATGTCAAACAGGCTGCCCACCACAAATAATGCCTGCCGGTTGGCGAACTCATCCTGCGGGCTCACATCTGTCTCAGACCATACACAACCACTAATCTGCAATCCCTTCAGGTATTCAAAGGCTTGCCTTGCCTCCGCTGTATTGAATAAATACCCAGACAAGTCCGGTTTGATGATCTCCCCACCAAAGGCGTAAATCCAGCCCACGAAAGTTCCTGGTTGAGGAGTGACCAGCCAACCGCCTCTGCGTGGGGCTGATAGTTCACCCGGTTCTCTGATTGCTTGGGCAGCCGCACAGGCCTGCGTTTTGAAATCCTGGGGAGTGGTAGGCAGAGTGAGGTAACCGAGCTCCCACGCCCAGCTCTGGTTGTAAAACAGCATGTAGGCTGAACGGTAAAATGGAATCCCTACCCGTTTGGTCTGGCTTGACAAGTCGGCACTCACCAGGTCTTCCGCCCAGAATCCCGAGTAAAAATCGTCCTGTTCGATACCTCGCCAGCCCCCAAACCGGGTCATTGACATACGGGGTCAGGTCTGTCACCACGCCGCTTCCATCCCAATGCCGCAGCTGGTAGCCGTAATCCACCAGGACATCCGGAAAGGTCTTTGAAGCTAGGCTTGCTTCTACCGCATCATCCAGGCTGCCAAAACCCTCGAATGCACCTGCCTGCACCGTGATTCCCCACTGGTTGGTATGGCTAAACTCATCCAGCATGGTCTGAAAGGCAGCACCCATTGAGCCTGTCCATGGGTACCAAAGGCTCACCTCTACTCCGTTCAGATCTGATGCAGTCACGCCCAGGGTCGAGGGCGTCTCAATATTCGGTGTGGGTGGGATGTCTGGAAATGCGGTAGGAATGCTGGAGCTGTGCACCGGGGTGCCGTCCTGAGTGGAAGATGCAATCTGAGTTAATGAGCTCACCTGGGTGATCGCAGGTGCATCCGGTGTCTCGCTCCCTGGCTGGATAATGGCAAGGATTCCCAGAATCAACGCCAGCCCTAGAGCAAAGCCATAAAATAGGGTAAGATATCGCTTCAAAACCTGATTGGAACCTGCAAAAATTTGCAATTATTTCTCCAGTCTCGTCATTATATCAAAAGAACACTGAGCAGCTCCTCCACAGCCACCTATGAGCGACGTCACCTCCGAAATCCTACCAGGCATAGAAAGTAACAAACTTCCTGGTCTACAGCTTAGCCCTGAGTTTATCCATCCCGATTACGCCGGCGGCTCGATATTGAATCTTCCCTCCACCATTTGCCGCGCCCTGGGTGGTGAACCGCTTGCGACTGTCCCCTTGCGTTCCGAGCTGACCGTCGCCACCTCCACGGATATCCGCCGGGTCATCCTGGTTTTGGTGGATGCCCTCTCTCTCCACCGCCTGCAGCGTTGGATGTCTGATGGCACCGCTCCGGTCTGGTCTCGCCTGGCAGAACAGGGCAAGCTAGCAGCCCTTACTTCCATCACCCCTTCCACCACCACCGCAGCCCTCACCTCACTTTGGACGGGGCGCAGCCCGGCTGAGCACGGTATCGTCGGTTATGAGCTCTGGCTGAAGGAGTATGGGGTAGTCAGCAACATGATCCTGCATTCGCCCATCAGCTTTGGAAATGATGCCGGCAGCCTGACCAAGGCCGGTTTTATACCTGAGCAGTTCCTGAACCTGCCAACCCTGGGCACGCACCTGGCGTCGTACGGTGTACGGAGCTACGCCCTACAGCACCGCAGCATCATGCACTCGGGTCTCTCCCAGATGTTTTTCAAGGATGTAAACGTGCACGGGTTCTTCACCCCAGGCGAGCTGTGGGTCAATTTGCGTCATCTGGTGGAAGCTAACCCCAACATGCGCCAGTATTTTTGGGTATACACCGGTCAGATCGACCATTTCTCGCACCACTACCACCCGGATGATGAGCGTACCGCAGCCGAATTTGAAGAGTTCAGCCGCGAATTTGAGCATCACTTTCTCACCAAGCTATCGCCTACCCTGCGGAAGGGCACCCTGGTCTTGCTGACGGCTGACCATGGCATGATCGCCACCGAAAAATCTGCCACTTATGACCTGCGCAACCACCCGGAGCTCACCCGCCTGCTGCACATCCTGCCCACCGGTGAAAACCGCCTGATGTACCTGTTCATCCGCCCCGGACAGACTGACAATGTTCGCAGCTACTTTGACCAGACCTGGCCTGACCAGTTCACCTTCATCGATCCCTCTGAAGCCGTCACCAGGGGATTATTCGGACCTGGCAAGCCTCATCCCCGCCTGACAGACCGCCTGGGAGACCTGATCGTAGCAGCCCGCAAAGAGGCTTACCTATGGTGGGCAGATAAGGAAAACCCACTCGTCGGTCGCCATGGGGGTCTCTCCGCCGAAGAGATGATCGTGCCGTTATTGTCAGTGGAGCTTTGATGAGTTTTTATTACAGGGATAAGGGCGGATAAGCAAGGATAAAGAACCGGTAATTAGCAGAAGAAGCAATACTTCTTGTGTTCATGAAGTGTTCGAAGCTTCCCAATTTGTACACAGTTTTTTTTATCATTAAGATACCTTTGCGTCCGTTGTTTCCTTAGTGTCTTTTTTTTCCTCTCAAGCAATCATAATCCTTGCCTTCCGTCCACATCCCGGCTAAAATACCCGCATTATGCCCCCCACCCTAGAAGAACTCATCACCCTCGCTCGCCAGGCTGGCGAGATCCTGCGCACTAGCTTCGGACAGCTCCTGCATGTTGACCAAAAAGGAGTGATCGACCTGGTCAGCGAAGCCGACCGCCAATCAGAGGCTTTCCTGCTCAGCTACATCCGCCAACATTTTCCAGCTGACCGTATCGTGGCTGAGGAGAGCGGCGAGCACTCTGGTACCTCTGACCATTCCTGGTACGTCGACCCTTTGGACGGCACAGTCAACTACGTGCATGGGATTCCGATCTACTCGGTTTCGATTGCCTATGCCGAAGCCGGAGTACTACGTCTGGGAGTGGTCTATGACCCGATGCGGGATGAGTGTTTCAGCGCTGAAGCCGGTTCAGGTGCCTGGCTCAATGATGATCCCATCCACCCCTCATCCACCTCCGACCTCGATCATACGCTGCTCGTCACCGGTTTCCCTTATGACATCCGCACCACCCAGGAGAACAACCTGGACCATTATGCCCACCTGGCCCTGAAGACGCAGGGAGTGCGGCGCCTGGGGTCGGCGGCCTTGGACCTGTGTTATGTCGCTTGCGGGCGTTTCGATGGTTTTTGGGAATTAAGCTTGAAAGCCTGGGATGTGGCTGCTGGTGCATTGATCGCTCTGGAATCCGGGGCGGTGGTCACCAACATGGCTGGCGAGCCAGACTTCATGACCGCGCCTCAGTCTGTGTTGACCGCTAACCCTCAACTCCATTCGCTCTTGCTGCGTGAGCTGGCGTGAATTCCAGCCCCTTTCGCGTTATGTACAGAGTGTTAATTTAAGTATCTTATCCGCCCTTATCCTGCTAACCTCTGTTTATTCGCTTAATATCAACCTCATTTGTTTCGCAGCAGCTTTTCGAATTCTTGCAAGCTCACCCTGGAGGTCATATCCAGGCTAAGCGGCGTCACCGAGACCACCCGTTTCACCCGCAGGGCGTGCACATCCGTATCGGCAGCGCTACCGCTGAGCTCTTCAATCCGACGGTAACCCACCGTCTCTGGTTGGTCCCATTGTACCCGTTTTGGAGTGACGGGCACAAAGTACGCCTGGTGTGATAGGCGTGTGACCTCCCACGGGGTGTCTGCAGTACCCTCACAGGGCACATTCACATTGAGCAGGTCCACATCCTGAGGCAGCTTGCGTTCCAGGATCATCCGCCCGAACAGGGTGGTGAAGTATGCCGCGCTTGAAAAATCGATCTTGGTGGAATAAGACAGGTGCTCCGAGGCATCCGTCTCCAACGAAACCGCCAGTGCCGGAATGCCATTGCCCGCCCCTTCCATAGCCGCTCCCACCGTCCCCGAGACGGTCACACCTACACCCAGGTTTTCGCCATAATTGATCCCCGAGACCACCAGATGAGGCGGCTCGGGCAGGATCTCGCAAATAGCATGCAGGATGGCCTGCGCCGGGGTGCCACCCACGCTGTACACCGTCCACAGTTTGCCATTCACCTGCATCTGCTGCGGGGTGATGATCCCGTCTGAAGTGGATGGTAGGCTGCGCCCCGCGCCTGAGAACTGGTCGCGCGGCGCCACCACGTGCACGTATCCGAGTTCTGAAAGCGCCCCCGCGGCAGCCCACAGCCCTGGGGACTGGATGCCATCATCATTTGTCAGCAGGATTTGGAATGGTTTGTCCATCAGATCACACCCTCATTAGAAATTTAAAAAAACGGCTCGCTCAAGGACTCTTCTGCGACAAAGCATGGCGAACGTCCTTTGCGAGCGAGGCTATAAGGCGTCCCTGGGGCGATTCGAACGCCCGACCCTTTGCTCCGCAAGCAAATGCTCTAATCCGCTGAGCTACAGGGACGTTTGCGAAAATGATTTTACCACAATTGTTAAAGAATCAAGCAGTGCCTCAAACGAGAGAATCTTAATCTACATTATATCTCTCTTGATTCTCCCTCCAGGCGGTGGTAATATGAAACCATGTACTTGCGTGGTGGCAAATTGAACATGAAGAAGCGCACCCGTCGCCCTTCAAACCCGCTACTGATCGCCTTTTTAGTCGTGGCGATCGGTGCGTTGATTTATTTTAACCAGGTGGTGGTGCCGGATATGCCCACCCTCTTCATGCCCTCCCCTACACCCACCCGCAGCCAGGAATCCCTGCTCAATGAAGCCCAGGCCTACTTCACCGATGGAAAGCTCTCCCAGGCCATCGACTTTTACAAGCAAGCCGTCCTGGCTGACCCACGCAACCCAGCCACTTTCATTGACCTTGCCCGCATCCAAATATTCGCCGGGTTGTACCAAGATGCAGTCACCAATGCTGAGAATGCCCTGCTGCTCAACCCAAACAACTCCATGGCCTATGCCATCAAGGCTTCCGCCCTGGATTTTGTGGGTGAGTATGACGATGCCACGATTGCGGTCACGAAAGCCATCGAACTTGACCCGAATAACGCCGCTGCCTATGCCTACTACACGGAGATATTGCTTGACCAGGGTAACTATGAAGATATCCAGACCGCCATCGACATGTCTCAGAAAGCCCAGGCGCTGGCTCCTAGCGCGCTTGAGACGCACCGGGCACGCGGCTATGTGCTCTTCAACACCGGTAACTTCACCGAGGCTATCTCGGAGTACAAGGCTGCCATCTCCCTGAACGACAAGCTATGGGACCTGCATTACTCGCTTGGGGCGGTGTATAAGCTGCAGGGTGAGTATAACCTGGCGTACCAGGAAATGCTTACCGCTGTGGCGCTCAACCCCACCAACCCGGATATCCTGGTTGAAATATCCCGCACGTATGCCACCGAAGGACAGTACGGCAAGGCGATCCAGTACGCCGACCAGGCGGTGAAACTCGATCCAGCCAGTGCCCGCCTGCATGGCAATCTGGGCGTGATGCTGTATAAGAATGATGAATATGCCCATGCAGCTGAAGAGCTAACCCTGGTGGTGCACGGGGGCACCACTGCAGATGGCGTGGTGGTCGAGGGACTTCCACTGGCACCCGGGCGGATCGCCGATGATTACTATTCGATCTATGCACTATCGCTCACCCAGACTGACCACTGTTCCGAGGCCATCCCGATCATGCAGCTCATCCTAACCCAAATCGCAGATGACCAGGTGGCATATTACAATGCCACCCAGGGGATGGACTACTGCCGCACCGTCTCCGGTACACCTGCTGCAGCAACTGTGACGCCTACACCTTGATATGAGCCAGATCCAGTCCGGCAAGACCTTTAACCTCCATCCGGTCAGGAGCAAGTCCAACCCGTATCGCATCCTGTTCCTGGCTTTGCTGATCCTGGGCAGCATCTGGCTGCTGCTGCAGTTTCAGCGCGGGGAGGTCAAATCTCCATTCGACCCCACACCCACGCCCACCCGCAGCCCTCAATCCTACATCATGGCGGCACAAACCTATTTTGCGGCCGGTAAGCTGGACGACCCGGCCTCCGATCAGGATGCCATTGGTGCCTACCAGCAAGCCCTGGCGATCGATCCCAGCAACGCCACCATCTGGGCTGAGCTTGCCCGCATTCAGATCTATTCCTACAGCACACTCAGCACCGACCAGCTGCGCCTCGACCGGCTGCAGGAAGCGCTTGACTCGATTGAAAAGGGAGTCGAACTGGCTCCGGATGACTCAACCGTCGCTGCCATCTACGCCTTTGTGCTGGACTGGAATGCCTCCAGCAACCTGATCAGTGCGGACGAGAGGGAGGCTTACCTGGCGCAAGCCGAAACTCAGGCCAACCGGGCTTATCTGCTCGACCCCGAAAATGCCACCGCCCTGGCCTATTATGCTGAGGTGCTGCTCGACCAGGATAAGTGGGACCAGGCCAAGGAGTACGCCACGCAGGCGGTTACGCTGGCGCCTGATTCGATGGATACCCACCGCGTCATGGGCACCGTCTTGGAAGCCTGGGGCTATTACCGCGATGCCATCGATGAATTTATCAAGGCCTCCAAGATCACACCCAACCTCACCTTCCTCTACCTGCGCATTGGTATCGGCTACCGCCAGCTGCAGGTCTTTCCCACCGCCCTGGAGTACTTCGAGAAGGCTGCCACCATCAACCAGACGCTGGGGATCAAGGACCCCCTGCCGTACATCGCCATCGCCAAGACCTACGCCCAACAGGGTGAGTTCTTCATTGCCGCCCGCAACGGTGAGAAAGCCCTCTCCTTTGACCCTGCCAATGCCGATACTTACGGTCAGCTGGGCATGATCTACGTGCAGGCGCGCAACTACGAGACTGCCCTGCCCACCTTGCGCTGCGCTGTAGACGGCTGCAGCGCGAACGAAAATGACACCGCCAAGCTCTTCGTCGAAAATGGCATCCTCACCGAAAGCACCTCTGTGCAGCCGTTGCCGCTCACCAACCTGAACATAGCCTACTATTACGTGCGCTACGGCAGTGTGCTGGCCTACTTGAGCACCCCCGATAACGGCTACTGCTCGCACTCGCTCGAGCTGATGACCCAGCTGCGCCTGACCTACCCCGACGACCCCGTCTTGATGAAAAATGTGGAAGATAACGAAGCCACCTGCCGCGATTTGATGGGTACTCCCTCGCCCTGAAACAACCAAAAAAATCGTGTCTGTTTTGTGCCATTGAAGTTGTAGCCGCAGGTCTTGTAGCCGCTATCGTTGATAGCGGCACGCTTTGTTGGCCGTGATCACCGATCACGGCTACAAAAGATACGTGCCTCCCTTCCTCTGTACGCGATCACCGATCACGGCTACAAATTAATATCAGAATTTCGTTAGAATCATTTCGAATCAGCCGCTCTCCCTTGACTTTTATTCTACATTTGGTTATCATTCACCATGGTTTAGCACTCTATTCGCGCGAGTGCTAAACCACGTCTAGTTAATCGGATAATCAATCCAAATCATTCCATTATAGGAGGTGGCTATGTCCATCAATTTCAAACCCTTAGGCAGCCGCGTGGTGGTTGAACCCATCGAGCAAGATGAAATCACCCCCAGTGGCATCGTTCTCCCCGAAACAGCGAAAGAAAAACCCCAAAAAGGCACCGTCCTGGCCGTCGGCCCTGGTGACCGTGATGACGAAGGCAAGCGTATCGCCATGGATGTCAAAAAAGGTGATGTGGTCCTGTTCGCCAAGTATTCCGGCACCGAAATCAAGGTGGATGGCAAGAAACTGCTCATCCTGCGCGAAAGTGATCTGTTAGCAATTGTTGTAGGCAAATAATCAAAGTCTGATAAAGGAGTATTAAAAACTATGGCAGCAAAACAACTGCAATTTTCTGAAGAAGCTCGTCGCAAGCTGAGCAAAGGCATGGACGTCCTCGCAAACGCAGTCGCAACCACACTTGGCCCCAAGGGGCGCAATGTGGCTTTAGACCGCAAGTTCGGTTCCCCCACCATTACCCATGACGGCGTCACCGTCGCCAAGGAAATTGAGCTGGAAGACCCCTTTGAAAATATGGGCGCCCAGCTGCTCAAAGAAGCCGCTACCAAAACCAACGATATTGCTGGTGACGGTACCACCACCTCCACCGTGCTGGCACATGCCATCGTCGCCGAAGGTATGAAGAACCTCGCCGCCGGCTTCAACCCCATGCTGCTCAAGCACGGGATCGAGGCCGCCACCAAAGCCGTAGTCAAGAAGATTGGCGAGGATGCCATCGAAGTTACCACCAAAGCCGAGATCGGCAATGTAGCCTCCATTTCTGCCCAAGACCGTGTCATCGGTGAGCTGATCGCGGATGTGATGGACAAGGTGGGTAAAGATGGCGTTATCACCGTGGAAGAATCCAAGGGTCTGGAATTCGAGACCGAGTACGTCGAAGGTATGCAGTTCGACCGTGGCTACGTCTCCCCTTATTTCATCACCGACCCCGAACACATGGAAGCCTCCATTGAAGATGCCTATATTTTGATCTATGACAAGAAGATCTCCGCCGCGGCTGATATTGTCCCGCTGCTCGAGAAATTGGTCCAGATTGGCAAGCGCGACCTGGTCATCATCGCCGAAGACGTGGATGGTGAAGCCCTGGCAACCCTGGTACTCAACAAGATCCGCGGCATGCTGAACGCTGTGGCCGTCAAAGCCCCTGGCTTTGGTGACCGCCGCAAGGCTATGATGCAGGATATCGCCGTTCTGACCAATGGTCAGGTGATCTCCGAAGAGACCGGTCGTAAGCTGGATGGGACCACCATCGCCGACCTCGGTCGTGCTGAGAAGGTCGTCATCACCAAAGACGATACCACCATCGTGGGTGGCAAGGGCGATGCTGCCTTGATCAAAGGACGCATCGACCAGATCCGTGTGGAAATCGACAAGAGCACCAGCGATTATGACAAGGAAAAACTGCAGGAACGTCTCGCCAAGCTCTCCGGTGGCGTTGCGATCATCCGTGTGGGTGCCGCAACTGAGACCGAGCTGAAAGAGAAGAAGCACCGCGTGGAAGACGCCCTGTCTGCAACCCGCGCCGCCGTCGAAGACGGTATCGTGCCGGGTGGTGGAGTTGCCCTGATCAACGCCATGAAAGCCCTGGATGGCCTGAAGATGGACAATGAGGACGCCCAGATCGGTGTGAGCATCGTGCGCAAGGCGCTTGAAGTGCCACTGCGCAAGATCTCCGAGAACGCCGGCAAGGATGGCTCCGTCATTTTGGATACCGTCCGCCGCACCCAGAAGGAAAAGAAGAACAAGAACATTGGCTTCAACGTGATCAGCGAGGAATACGTGGACATGATCAAAGACGGTGTCATCGACCCCGCCAAGGTCACACGTGGTGCGCTCGAGAACGCGGCTTCCATCGCCGCCATGATCCTGACCACCGAAGCGCTCGTCACCGACGTGCCTGAGAAGGACAAGGCACCCATGATGCCGCCTGGTGGTGGTGGGATGGATTATTAAACCAATATGTAGGTTGGTGTTGAGGGCAATATTTTTCTGTCCGAAACCCAACATGATGTAGACACAGGGACGGTCGCAAGGCCGTCCCTTTTTGATTCCTGGCTGGTTTTGCATTTGGGCGATAATACAAGAAATAAGATAACCACAACGGACACAAGGGACACAAAGGGTTAAATTAATCATTTTGTTTCGTAGAGACGCCCCGGTGGGGCGTCTCCGTGCAGACGCCGGGGGTGGAGAAAACTGGTAAACGGATAGCATAGCGGATTATCGGATGACGAGAGAAGCACGTAGGTTGGTGTTGAGGGCAACGCATTTCCGCCCGAAACCCAACATAATGTAGATACAGGGACAGTCGCAAGGCCGTCCCTTTTTGATTCCTGGAGAGGGGAAAAGAAAAACACAAAGGTCGCGAAGTACACAAAGGGTTGATAAGTCTTTTGTAGAGACGCCCCGGCGGGGCGTCTCCGTGCAGGCGCTGGAGGTGGAGGAACTGGTAACGGATAGCATAGCGGATTATCGGATGACGAGAGGATCGTAGTGCAGGGGCGACCCGTCTGTAGACACAGGAAATCATGGATGTTCATGACCAGGCGATAAAAGAGATCAAGGATGTTTTGATGGGTCGCCCCAACGGGACCGACATTGACCCTTTGTAGAGACGACACGGCGGGCGTTTGTACGTTTTTACCCAATATTTTGGGTGCAAATTTCTGCTTATCTGCCGATCAATAATTGACCCACGATGAAACTGGCGGCATTCATGGCGAGGCTGGTGATCCAAATCCATCTCGTCTTGAGAGGCAGTTTACACAGGATGGAAATCAGAAGCGCCTCAGTTATCACAGCAAACAGCTCTGATATCAGTATCACCAGCGTAGGAGGTAGACCCAGGGCATATACCGTCTGTCCTCCATAATAAGCCATCATTAACAGAAAGAGACTTACTAAACCGGTCACCAGGCCTGTCACCAGCAATCACGGGGATAGCCCAGAGGCGAACTTTTCGCGGCGACCGATAAATAACGATTAGAAAAGCCACATAGAATGCTGAAACGATTATAGCGATAAGACCGAGATTACGGCTGCCGGCTGATTGAAACTGCCCAAAAGCCGGAAAGAACAACCACACGGCTGGAAGCGTGGCCAGGTTTACCAGGAAAACAACCAATAACCTTTTCAGCCATTGGCGCCAATCTGTGCGTGCCCAGAGATAAAAACCTGCCCCAGCAGCCACCAATTCCACCAGGATGGATAACCCAATCACGGCCAGGTCTTGCCGAAACAGCTGATAGGGCACGTTTATGGCTGGAATGGTGGCAGCGGGTGTGATGGATAAATCTGATGCTCCCACGATAACGTTCCACGCAGCAACTTCCCCAAATCCTGAAGGCAACTTGCTGGTCACCGGGCTGCTGCGCACCTGGTCGGAGAATTGCGCCACCAGCTTGAAGTCCATCCCACCGTAGGCATTGTAAGATGTGAGGCGGCATTGGTTAGCGGCGCAACCAAATGAGGTTTCGAACCCGGATAACGTGACCGGTGAAAAAAAACAACCTGGCGCATCACACCGCCCATATTGCTGAAATAATACCGGCTGGGTGCACTGGTCGGTGGGGCAGCCGATCAATTGCATGCCCATCAGCCTTGGTGTTGGCTGTGTTTCGAACACCAGGGTAAACCACACCACCGAGGGTGGTGGCGCAGAATTGGCAATGGCGTTCGTTGTCGGCAGCAGGGTGAGGAGTGCAAGCAAGGAAAAGAGAAGAAATTTTTTCATCATAGATACGCAGCTCCGTGTTATGGATGGCTGGAAAATATCTATCTTTAGTCCTAATTATAACTTCAGCACGATTAGCGCGGGGGTTGGGTAGAGGAGAACGCATTTCTGCCCGAAACCCAACATGTAGGGACAGGGTAAGCCCTTCCCTTTTGATTTGTTGTGCAGGGGCGACCCGTCTGTAGACGCAGGAAATCAAGAATGTTCATGACCAGGCGATAAAAGTGATCAAGGATGTTTGGTGGGTCGCCCCTACGGGACCGCCATTGACCTTTTGTTGAGACGACACGGTGGGGGTCTCTGCAAAAACCAAAGGCAAATTGATTAGACGTCCCATTGGGACGTCTCTACAAAAGAAAACCATCTTTTTAGACGCCATGATATGGCGTCTCTACAAAAGAAATCCTGGACAATGCGGGTTCACCGATAGAAACCCGCTGTGCGGGTTTGGTGCTCTTTGGAGCCGGGGGTTTAACCCCCGGTGAGGAAGAAGACCGGGATCAACGATCCCGGCGACAAAGACAGACGCCATGGTATGGCGTCTCTACAAAAGAAATCCATACCATACCAGACGCCCCACTGGGGCGTCTCTGCAAAAAACAGCGACGGGGTGTTCGAGGGCTGAACGCAGGGTGCGGGTTGCCGCCACCCTGCGTTTAATGGTTGTTATCAGCACCAACCGTCAGCCTGGTTGTGAATTAATCTCCCGGAATGCTCGGCAGCAGTTTGCCGTACAGCTTGCCCAGCTGGTCTACGTAGATGGTGCGCTCGCCGATTTTCACCTGCCAGAAAGGCCATGTGCGTACATGCGTGATGTCTGAAGGCTGGAACATCAGCGTGAGACTGGCGTCGCGCAGTTTCTCCCGCTCCGTGTGCATTGCCTCTGCCACGATCTCCAGCACCTCTTCTTCCACCAGGTAGCGCATCGGCTTGCCAAACGCGGTCACTTCCTCAAAATTACCCGTGAACGCATTCACCAGCACGCACACGCGTGCCATGCGCACCTCACGTACACCATACTCGCTCTTGATCCCGAACGGCACGATGTAATAATGAGGCACAATCTTATCCTGCTCGCCGGGCATCTCCTCGCGCACGAGCAGCGGTTTCAAGTTGTGCACATCGTCACGCCCCAGCAGCTTATACTTGCTCTGCTCGGCAAGATTTAGCTCGGCGATCCATCGTTTGGCGTGCTCCACCGCCTGGGCGGGTGAAAGCAGCTGCTCACCGGTCCTCCTTACTCTTTTCACTTTCACCACCCCTTTCTCAACTGGCGGTTCCACGATGGCCACATATTTGTTGAGCCAGGATCCAGCATAACTGATGGCTCCATTCCACGGACCTGAAAACCACTGCGCGCCGGTCATCGTCGAGTCAGTGCCCACGTTATGCGGTTCAGGGTCATGAATGATGATGCTTTGAAGCGTGGGAGTGCTCCCTGATACAGGCTCGACATCAGTGGTGAAACCCACGACCACCACCCAGTGACCGCCGTGGTTGATCAGCACCGCAACGGGATATTCGAGGCGATTCATCCAATACAGCAAATCGAATAGAACCGCATCCCGGCTCGTCCCTGCAAACTCAGCCCAGTGAACTCCGGGGGGATTGCTGAGCGACTGAAGGCAGGCCCTCAAACCATGGGGGTCAGTGGCCCACCCCGAGTCGGCAGGCAGTGTGCTGTTGTTCACCTGGATTGTATTCCAGATGTACGTCTGCGTGAAGAACAGGCGGTCGGCTGGGTTTGGATAGCCGTTGCGGATCATCTGCCCGCTAGCCGCCCCACAATAAACACATAGCTCCTGCCCGTACAAAGGCACATTGGCACTAAAATCTTTGGTAAACATAGTTCTCTCCCTTGGCAAAACTTTGGTGATTTAGTTGTTATCAAATGTGATATTTTCTTGTTCCTTTACGCTCTAAATATCGCAATGGTCCTCACCTGCCTTTCTTTCACGTCCAGCCACTTATTGGTCTTATCCTCATCGTGTTATGGCTCCTCTTTGTAGGACCTTGAAGAATTGAGGGATTTGATCCTGTATATACGCGTATACGCTACAACTTTCTGGCATAACTGGCCTGCTCCAGGGCTTCACTCGCCCCATTCACAATATCTCCAGCATTTGCCTGGCTTGTCACGATGGCCTGCAAATTATCCAAGGCTGAATCCTTCTCTGATGATCGCTTTTTATAATCTGACTTCAGACCTAAATTGCCAACAAAGCCCGTCCAGCCGGCCCCGATGACCAATGCCTGCAGGATATCCTGGGCCAGCATAGCGGCAAAAAATGCTCCGAGCAAAGCATACAGAACGGCTGCCAACCAAAATTGGCGCCATCTCTCCCCGCGCAAGTCATCCCGCATCTTGTCCACCATATCCGAAAGCACACCGACAGTCTTAGGGTCAAATGAATTTATTTTGGTCAGCTCATCGATGCGTTTATAGAATTGATCAAGCCTTTCGGCCTCAGCGTCGATCTGAACTTGTCCGGCAGTTCCAGGAATGGTGCCGCCGACCAGGAAAAAGGTCGTGACTAAGGCTCCGACGAGGCCTATACCAGCAATCAGCGCGCCACGACCCCAATCGGTTGGGGTGGTGAATAACCAGGTGAACAGGTTAGCTATCTCTATCTTTGTGGATTCGGGTTGTTCAACCGCTTGAGCAAGAGCTAATTTCGGAATCATCATAAAAATTGCAAGAAAGATAAATATTGTGACTATTTTATATTTCATGTTTTTTACCCCTTCCCTATGTGGTTTTGCCTGTCACCGAGATACTGATCGAAAGACCATAGGAAATATGCCTCCCTTCCCAACTGCAACCGCAGAATGCGCGAGCGTTGATGATGAGTTTTCACGAATTGCATCAATTTGTAAAAGAATCTGGGCTGGTGTGACTCGGCGGTGCTACTCAACAAATTTCCGATTAAGAACAGAAGATACCCGAAAAAGCTGCTGGGCTATGATGTTTGTGCAGAGAGCGATGCTTTTATGAGGGCAATTCTTTAGGCTGTTTTTGTCTCAGTTCAAATGCCTTCCCTTTTATCATAGTAGCGTGCACCATTCCTCTAAACAGTCTGTTAAAGATTAAAAAGCTTGCTGTTTTTTGGGTTTTTGCTGCGAATATCCACAATCATAGAATTAATGGCAGAGGCAGGGTAGAAGGCAATAGGGAAGCCCCCTCCTTCCCCCAGAACCAGGGGAGATGCCCCAACGGAGCGTCTCTACAAAAAAACACCCGACGGCGATAGACGTACCAATGGGACGTCTCTACAAAAGAATAACCATCTTTTTAGACGCCATGGTATGGCGTCTCTACAAAAGAAAACTGTCTTTTTAGACGCCATGGTATGGCGTCTCTACAAAAGAAAATCCATACCACACCAGACGTCCCAGCGGGGGAGATGCCACAGAGGGGCGTCTCTACAAAAAACCCGCCCCGCCGGAGGGGACATCTCGGCGGGGCATGCTCAAACTGACCACCATCAATCCCACGTCCCCGCTAGCAGCTAGGCCCAGCTAGCGTACGTGTCGGACTGGGTGAACTTACCTGTAAAAAACTTGCTGGCTCAATAGAGCTATCTGCGTAGTGTGATAGTAACATGAGCCTGTCCTCTAACCAGTCTGTTAAAGATTAATAAATGTGCCCTTTTTTGAAGGTTTTCTATAAAGATGCAGTTACTATGCCAATTATTCGGCGGGATTTCCCCCTACCATCGACCAACCGCCAGTTCAGGCAGTTGTAGAGACGCCCCAGCGAGGGAGACGCCCCACCGGGGCGTCTCACAAAAGAATTACCACCTTTTTAGACGCCATGGTATGGCGTCTCTACAAAAGAAATCCATACCACATCAGACGCCCCAGCGAGGGAGACGCCCACCGGGGCGTCTCTACAAAAGAATTAACACCTTTTTAGACGCCATGGTATGGCGTCTCTACAAAAGAAATCCATACCACACCAGACGTCCCAATGGGGAAGACGCCACACTGTGGCGTCTCTACAATAAAATTATCCTTTCATGTAGGAAAGCTTTTCAATAATGAGTCCGTTCTGCACCCGGAAGAGATCTACACCCCGCACGTGCCCGGAGTTTCCGGATTCATCCACCCAGTCGTACCTCCAGCGCATGACACAGCGCAGGCCATAACCAAAGGTCTCCTCAATCTTGATGTGCGCCTGGGGGCTTCGGGCGAAGAACGACTGCCAGTACTGTGAGATGGCATTTTTTCCGGAGAAGACGGTGCCATCGGGAGGGGGCTGAGGTTCTTCGAAGACGCAGTCATTGCTTACCAGCTGCATCATCCCGGCGACGTCATGCCGGTTGAAGGCGTCGTTAAAGGCGATGACCACGCGCACGCCTGATTCCACACGTTCCATGCGGATTGGGCTCATAAGGAGAGCATCCTCTTTCTCATGCGAGGTGCGACTGCTCCAGCATAGCAGCTGAGAGCCAGCAGCTTAATCGATCATGGCGGAGACCACTTCCAAACACCCAGGTTGGTCAGGGTCCAGTAGGCCTCGTTGAGAATGCGATAATGGTTGTGCTCTTCCTCCGAGAGCCGGCCGAACATGGCATGACCTTCGGGGTCAGATACCTCGACAGCCAGGTCGGCATAGGTCTTTTCGGCCTGTTTCTCGAGGTTAATGGCATCAGAAATAATGTTCATGACGCTTTTTCGATTAACTTCCTGGGCAGCTTTTATCTCGAATACCGGTGGGAGGGGAAAGTCTTTGCCCGCGTAGGTGATATAACTGCCCTTTTCGAGCAATGACTTTTCCAGGGCACTGACCAGGGTGAAATGATATTGCTCAAACGCACTAAGCTGAGTGAATAGCTGTTTACCCATGGGGTTGCTGATTTTTTGGGCGGCAGCCGCGTAGGTATCTGAGGCGATCCGTTCGTTCTCTTTGACTACTTTGATTGCATCCATTATATTGGTGTTACTCATCCGGTCCTCCTTGGGTCAGGTATGGTTGATGTTTCAGGTGAGACCCACAGGGTCAATTATAGCCAAATGGAAGCTATCTTGCCAGTGGAAAGCAACGCGGGCGAACATCTCCATTAATGAATATACTGTTTGGCAATTCGCAATATGGCTTCCAAGGACTGCTCAACATCATCGTCGGTGGTAGCCCAAGAGGATACGCTGATGCGCATGGCTGTGCGCCCATGCCAAACCGTGCCTCCACACCAACAGGTACCGTCTGACTGGATCCCAGAAATGACACGGTTGGTTGTATCGGCATCCCCGAACGCCACCAGCACCTGGTTGAGAACTACCTCGTTAAGTACTTCATACCCGGCCGATTGCAATCCTTCGGCAAAGCGCCTGGCCTGGCGGCAGTTACGCTCAACCAGCTCCGCGACCCCAATACTTCCAAGGGATTGTAGAGCAGCCCACACTTCTACCCCTCGTGCGCGGCGGGATAATTCAGGGGCAAAGTCTGAGGGGTTGCGGAAAGGGCTGGAGGTTGGAAGATATTCCGCAGTGACCGACATGGCTGCACGGAGCGCATCGGGATCACAAACTAATGCCAATCCACTGTCGTACGGGACGTTCAGCCATTTATGGAAATCTGTCGCCCATGAATTGGCCTGATCTATCCCGGTAGTGATGGGGTTCATGGATGGGACAGCCATTGCCCAAAGGCCGAAGGCTCCATCCACGTGCACCCAGGCGCCAGAGCGATGGGCAAGATCACAAATAGCGGATATCGGATCAAAGGCTCCGGTATTGACATTGCCAGCCTGGGTACAAACAATGGTGGGACCTGAAATGGGGGGCAGAGCATCAGCTCGCAATCGCCCCTGTGAGTCGGTCGGCACCTTGATGACCCTGTTTCGACCAAGACCCAACAATCCCAGGGATTTTATCAGTGAAGGATGGGCTTCTGCTCCAACGATCACCGTAATAGGCGGGGCACCAAATAACCCATCAGCCTCAACGTTCCAACCGGCGTTTTTGAGGACCGCATGACGGGCAGTGGCTAAAGCGCTGAAGTTCGCCATGGTTGCGCCGGTGACAAACGCAGCCCCACATGAGGGTGGGAGATGAAAAAGATCAAGGATCCAACCCAGGGTGACTTGTTCCAGGTATGCCGTGGCAGGTGTGGCGTTGTAATAAGCGGTATTCTGATCCCATGCACCTGCCAGCCAATTGGCAGCCAGAGTGACAGGCAGTGACCCGCCAATCACAAAACCGAAGAAACGAGGTCCTGCCATGGCCATCGTGGCAGCGGAACAGATCTTGTCTAGCTGATTTAATACCATTTCAGGCGCGGGGCGCCTGCGGCAATGGCTCGTCAAGTACGGAAAGCTTTAGAATGGATTCTGGTGAAGGCGCAACAGCTCTAGATTGCAGGTTTTCGAGATATAAAATTGCACGTTGTGCAGCGTTTTCAAGTAGCTTTCTCATAGCTACCTCCTTGTGAGTAAGAATATGACTTTTTGTCAGCTGCATTCCATGGCTGGGAGTGGATGTTGAATGCAGACCGCCCATCAGACAGAGCTGAGCCGCTGAACATGCCCGACTCAACTAGCCTCACTCTGGATATCGTTTAATTGGGACCATGATACAGCTTATATTTAGTGTGCCTCATACTTCTTGATGAAATTATAGGGTTGACTGCTCGTTAAGTATCAGGCGGCTGCCACAATTCCACCTTGTTTCCGTCGGGATCCATGAACCACCCAAACTGGCCATAAGCGGTCTTCTCGATATCGCCGACCAGCTGGGCACCGCCTGACTCGACCTGATTGAGAGCTTCCTGAAGGTTATCCACGACCAAATTGAACATAAACTGGTTATCGGAGGGTGAAAAGTAGGTGGTAGTGGACGTAAAAGGGCTCCAAACTGTGTAACCATTTTGAGGCATGCTGCGTGGGAAAAACAAAACAAATGAGCCAGACTCCGATTCAACCGAGAGACCGAGCCAGTGTGAATACCACTGGCAGAGCTTGTCAGGATCGGGTGATTTGAAAAAGATTCCGCCTACGCCGAGTGCTTTCGCCATAGGTAAATGTCCTCCAATCTGAATGGTTTAAACTCCCCCGAATATATTCCCCTGTGACCATTTTATCATGGTTGTTTTTACATTTATTGATAGCTTATCCCCAGCCTGGCAAAGGCGGAGGTAAGAATCTGCTCTGTGCTGGAAAAATAATCATCGGTCAGCTTATCTTCGAGGCCGTATTTCCGGTAGACCCAATCCGCATAGTGATAGTTCATCCGGTCAAGCAGCACATGGTCTACTTTGCCTGCCAGGGCTTCGGCGAGGCTCTCAGCCCCTGGGAGGATGGGCGCAATCATGGCATACGTGCGAATCCCGGCCTGATGCAATTCGTCGAGGGCTCTAAGCCTTTCACGGATGGGGGGTGCGCTGGGTTCGAATAATTTACGGATGCCGTCATCAACGGTGGTAATGCTGAAGCCGACCTCGAAATCCTTGCCTGTGCGTAATAGTTCCAGGTCGCGCAGGACTAATGGTGAACGGGTTTGAACGGTCACGGGCCAGCCATTCGCTGCCAGGATTTCAAGGCATTGGCGGGTGAGCTTATATTTTCCCTCAAGCGGCTGGTATGGGTCACATACACCACTGATCCAGACCCGGTCGATTTTCTTGCGGGTAACTTCCCGTTTTAATAGATCAGGGGCGTTCAACTTAACATCCACAAATTGACCCCAGGGTTCTTTATGACCGGTGAACCTTTTCATAAAATGCGCATAACAGTAGGAGCAGTTATGCTGGCAACCAACGTAGGGGTTTATGACGTAAGGGTAGACTTTGGAGGTGGATAGGATGGTCTTGGACTGGATTTCTTTGATGAGCATGGGGATATTATAAGCGGGATGAGATGAAGCATGGTAGTCTCCCCGGTGGAGCATGGCGACACTTACCGGCAAACTAAATCCAGCCTTGTATATTCTGCGGATATTCTCTATAATTACCCTTGGTACAGTCCGTACTCCCATACACCCCAATACTGCTGTACCGGGTAAGCCCTGGGTGTGTCCTAAAAAACCTTGTCGTCAGAAATTATCAGCCTGGTTGGATCCATTTGCGCCGTAGAAAACTAACATCGGAATAAACAATCATAGCAAGTTCCGAGAGGAGGTGCAGCACCAATCCCAATCACGACCCCTGAGAAAGATTCATGCTCGCAAAAATTTAATTACACACAAGAGGAGAGATACATGTCGCGTAAACTATTTTTTGTATTGGGAATCTTAATCGCCATCAGCCTGCTGGCTACCGCCTGTGGAGCTAAAGCGACTGAAGCACCGGCTCCTACCAGTGGTGGTGTAGTCGCCCCTGCAGAAACGATTGAAGTCAAACAGACGGTCATCGTTGAAGTGCCTGTGCAAAGCACCGCCCTACCTCCAGAAATCATTACACAGGCTGGCTATGGAGACAGGTTGAAAGCTGTACAGGCACGGGGTAAAGTGGTGTGCGGCGTGCACACCTCATTGCTCGGCTTTGGATACCTGGACGCGGATGGTCGCAACGTTGGCTTTGATATTGACTTCTGCCGAGCTGTGGCTGCGGCAGTATTGGGTGACCCGAATGCCATTGAGGCTGTCCCGATCACAGCAGCCGACCGTGGCCCAGTGCTGCAGACCGGTGAGGTCGATATGGTGACGCGCAACATGACCTGGACTTCCAAGCGGGATGCAGAATGGGGCAACTTCACCTGGATCACGTTCTATGATGGTCAAGGGTTCCTGGTGCGTGCCGATAGTGGGATCACCACCCTGCAAGACATGGACGGGGCTACCGTATGTGTGACTACTGGCACAACTACAGAGAAAAACCTGGCAACAGCTTTCGGCGATGCGGGGCTGAAATACGAGGCGGTCCCGTTTGAAGATACCCCATCTGTGTACAGCGCTTATGTAGAAGGGCGCTGCGATGTGGCCACCAGCGATAAATCACAGCTGGCAGCCGCCCGGGCTGGTTTCACAACTCCGGCTGACCACGTCATCCTGCCCATCACCATCTCCAAGGAACCGCTCACACCAGCTGTGCCGTCCGGCGATGATCAGTGGTTTGATATCGTCAAGACGGTGATCTGGGGATTGATCAATGGTGAAGAGTATGGGATCACCTCAGATAACGTGGATCAAATGAAATCCAGCGAGAATTCAGACATACGCGCCCTTCTCGGTGTGGAAGGAGAAGCGGACTGGGGTTATACAACTCTTGGCCTCTCACCTGATGCAATTGCCAAGGCGATTGCAGCAGTAGGGAACTACGGTGAGATCTACGACCGTTACTTCGGCGCGGATGGCATAGCCTTCCAGCTGGACCGCGGTTTGAACAATCTATGGACCAATGGTGGCTTGATGTACGCGCCACCGATCAAGTAATCACGATAAGCACATCACTTTGGGTGTGCAGTCCATCCATACAACGATTGCACACCCAATGCTGTAATCAAAATAACAATTGATGGCAACGAGCGAGTATAGTCCAAAAAAGATCTCCATCTGGAGAGATGAGCGTGTGCTCAAAATTGGCGCGCAAATCATCTCTTCACTCATCGTCTTTGGTTTCCTATATTGGATGATCGGCAACTTCCTGGAGATCACTCAGCAAAGAGGGATGGCGTTGAATTACGGCTTCTTGAAAGAAGCGGCGGGTTTTCCAATTAAGGAATCATTCATCCCTTATGACTCAACCATGTCCTTCGGAAGAGCCGTCCTGGTTGGTCTGATCAACACCCTGGTGGTGTCGGCAGCAGGCATCCTGTTCGCCACGGTGCTGGGCTTTATCATCGGTCTGATGCGGCTTTCCACCAACTGGATGATCAGTCACATCGGGTTGGCTTTCATTGAATTTCATCGCAACATTCCTCTGCTGGTTTTACTATTTCTGTGGTACTTTGGTGTCTTTACCCAGCTCCCGCCGGTGAAAGAGAGTATTATGCTGCCGGGACTCCTATACATCAACCAAAGGGGCTTTTACCTTACCTGGCCACACTTAGGGGATGGGGGGACTGTATTCGTAGCATTTTTGATAGCCGGTATCATCCTGGCGATCATCACCTGGGTGGTGCTGCGCCGTATTCGGGAGGTGAAAGGCAAGGAGACGTATTTTGGTAGGATAAGTCTGGCGATACTGGTACTAGTTCCGTTGATTGGCTGGTTTGTTTCAGGTGGGAAACCTCTACAATTCGACGTCCCCGTATTGAAGGGATTCAACTTTCAGGGTGGTCTGCGTTTGACAACTGAGTTCACGGCGTTGCTGATCGGCCTAGCCATGTATACGGCCGCATTTATCGCGGAGGTATTCCGGTCAGGCATCCAGGCTGTGCAGAAGGGACAAATCGAAGCAGCCAGAGCTGTGGGGCTGCGTTACTCTCAGATTTTGTCATTAATCATCATCCCACAAGCCATGCGGGTCATCATCCCGCCTCTAATCAGCCAGTACTTGAATTTGACCAAGAACTCGAGTTTGGCTCTAGTAATTGGTTACCAGGAGCTGTTTGCTATCGGCAAGGTCACCATTAACCAGGCCGGTCGAGCTGTGCCAGTGTTCATTTTGATCATGGCGACTTATCTCGCCATCAGCCTGCTGACTGCAGTCGTGATGAACATTTACAACAAGCGCGTGCAATTTATTGAGCGATGAAGATGAAAGCCGCCCATCTGGAATCAACCCCTCCTTTACCACCAAGTGCAGCCAAATGGATCCGAAAGAATCTGTTCAGCAACTGGTTCAACAGCTTGCTAACCATCCTAGGTGCGACGGGGGTGTACTTTTCTTTGGTTTACGTCATCACCTGGATGTTTAAATCTGCAGACTGGCGTCCGGTGACTGTGGCTCCACTCCTGTTTATGGTTGGTCAATACCCGCGCGAGGAACTGTGGCGTGTAGGCATCAGCGTGCTGATGATCACATTTCTGGTTGGCATGAGCTGGGGGGTGTGGAAGCGCTACATCAGGCCATTCGCTATTTTCCTGGGCATTCTAATGGGCCTTTTGGCTGTCTTCCCATTAGCCACACCCACAATAACACTCCCAATCCGGGTATTCATGCTCATCAATCCATTCCTAATCTACCTGGGGTACCGGATTGGTCGACTCGGATCGGTCCTTGGGCGGTATGTGGCGACAGCGTGGCTGATCGCTCTTCTTTTGATCCCTCTGGTGATCCTTCCAGGATTTACCAACTCCAGCCTGCTGCCAAAAGTCCCGACAACCGCGTGGGGCGGGCTGCTGATCACGCTGCTGCTCTCAGTAGGTGGAATTTTGCTCTCATTCCCCTTCGGGGTGCTGCTGGCGCTGGGGAGACGTTCATCCCTGCCGGTAGTCAAATTGTTTTCGATTTTATTCATTGAAGTTGTGCGTGGTGTACCGCTGGTGACAATATTATTTATGTTTTCGATCATCCTGGCGCTCTTTCTGCCCACCGAATCGAGGATCGACCGCGTAATTCGCGCTCTGATGGGGATTGTGGTCTTCAGTGCGGCTTACACCGCCGAGAATGTGCGCGGTGGACTGCAAGCCATTCCACCAGGGCAATTGGAAGCTGCCAAAGCCGTGGGTTTGAAAAACTTACATATCACGTCATTGATTGTTCTCCCGCAGGCGTTACGTTTGGTAATCCCAACAATCGTGGGGCAATTCATCTCACTATTCAAGGATACCACGCTGGTGTATATCGTAGGAATTAACGATTTACTCGGGATGGGTAATGCGGTGTTAAAGTTAGAACCTGAGTTTGGGCGGTTGCAAATGGAAGTCTATCTATTTATCGCAATTATCTTTTGGGTATTCAGCTATTTTATGTCATACGCCAGCTTACAGTTAGAGAAAGCATTGGGCGTGGGTGAACGCTAGAAGTGAGGCAGCTATGAGCGAACAGGTCAAGGACGAACAGCCGATTATCATCGCCCGGGATGTTCAAAAGTGGTTCGATAACTTCCAGGCCTTGAAAGGCATCAACATGGAAGTGACGCCCGGCGAGGTGGTCGTAATCTTCGGACCTTCAGGCTCAGGGAAATCGACCTTCATCCGCACACTCAACCGTTTGGAAGAGCACCAAAGAGGCACAATCATCATAGATGGCATCGAGCTCTCGCATGATGTGCGCAACATCGAGAAGGTGCGGAGTGAGATTGGGATGGTGTTCCAGCAGTTTAACCTGTTCCCACACCTTACGGTGTTGCAGAACATCACCCTGGCGCCGATCTGGGTGCGTAAGTGGTCTAAAGAAAAAGCTGAAGAAAAGGCGAGGGATCTCCTGGTGAAGGTGGGCATTCCAGAGCAGGCGGATAAATTCCCAGGGCAGCTCTCAGGTGGTCAGCAACAGCGTGTGGCTATTGCGCGGGCATTGGTAATGCAGCCAAAAATCATGTTGTTCGACGAGCCGACATCTGCCCTTGATCCGGAAATGATCAAAGAAGTATTGGATGTGATGGTGAGGCTGGCGAAGACAGGCATGACCATGCTAGTGGTGACCCACGAGATGGGCTTTGCTCGGGCGGTTGCCGACCGCATGTATTTCTTCGATGAAGGCTTGATCGTAGAAAGTGGCACGCCCGACCAGATCTTCAAAAACCCCCAGGAAGCGCGCACCAAGCTGTTCCTGTCGCAGATCCTGGAGCATTAGAGGAAGTATTCATCTGTAAGCAGCGGATCGCAGGAACGACTCCGCCAGTCTGGGCGTTGCACGCACCCGGCGAAGGCGATCAGTTTGGGATCGGCTTATTCCTGGCGGTGGATAAATTCAGTGACCAGGGACGATTTCTCCGCTCCTGCCTCCCCGGCAATAAAGACGACCTGTGTCTTCCCATGGGCTGCTGTATCCAAAAACACTTTTAGCGTCTGTAATTCGGTTTCGCGACCCATAAAAACAGAATTCGACATGCTGCACTTTCCGCCTGACCGCCCGATACACCTATTTCACATTCGGATCATAACTCACAAACTCCAGCAGATTCCCTTCCGGGTCCGAAAAGTACATGGAGTGAACATGTAACCACTGATGAACGGTTACATTCACCTTCAGCCCTAAACCCTCGAGGCGTTTTTTCTCGGATTCGAAATCTTCAAGAGCAACATTGAGCGCAATGTGGTGCAAAGTCGATTGGTCGGGGCTTAGTTGCAGAGATTTGTTTACCAGAAACATGCGGTTGGAGGCGTCAAATAGGGCTAGATTCTGGGTATGCCCGCCATACCCATCTGCGATTTTGAAGAACACCTGGCTTTCGCCACGGTCCAGTACTTCAAGTCCAATCACATCTGCGTAAAACCTGTACATGACGTCCAGGTTCTTGACACGAATTGAGACTTCACCTAATCCTTTGACTGGTCGTCTTGATTTACTCATCATTCCTCCCTTATATCGGTTCGAAAAAATTTACCATCGAAGATAGCGCTATATAAGCAAGTGTCGCCTTGCGTTAAGTTGCGCTCATACTTTTCCAAAACACCAGGCTTGAGGTTAGCTGGGTGAGGAAGCGATATTCTCATGAGCGGTATTTTCCACAAGTCTGGTATTGGTGACCATATATATTATGATTATTTAACTCTATTTTATCGTGATTGTAAAGATTAAATAGTGTCAATGAGAACAAACATCGGGAGACCAAAACCGATGTATATGCCACAGCGCATACGCGCCGTCACGATTAGAGCTATTACAGTTTATCTGATTGAGGCCTATGTAAGCGAAGGGATTCGCTGTATCAGTTCTGACCAGTCATCACCAATCGCCTTTTGGATGACCTGCTTGACGTTGGCAAACACGGGTGGCGGCATCACCATTTGCAAGATGCGGGTCATATTCTCGCGGTCGTCAAGACCAATCAGAGGGTATTCCCATGCGATCAGTTCCGGAAAACGGTCCTGGGGGATAACGCTCGACATGATACCGGCTGCCTTTGCCAGCTCATCCTTGGGAACGCGCTCCCTAACAAGGCGATACAGGTGCGCATCTTCCTTGGCAAGATGAATGTCTAAATGAAACTTGAACGCAGCAGAGGTGCGTGCAGTCTCCAATACATCACCGGCAGTATATGCCCTGTCCATTGCCTCGAAGGCAGCATCCAGACCGTGGTGATCTCTCAAATATGCCTCAGCGACCAAGGGCGCGACGGCTTCCAATGCGGGGAAGATGGCAATTTCTTCACCATGGGCGTGCCAAACCAACACTTCGTTGAAAAATCGGAAACGCTCAATTGCGGGCGCAAGTCCAGGTTTACCACGTGCAGAAGCAAGTGCAGCCGTATCGATCCCACTCATATCGCGTCGGAAAGCATTGTGGATTGCCATTATTGCATCAAGTGGTTCTGCCATTTTTTACTCCTCCATTGACGATTTTATTTGAGATGAGAAATAAGACACTCTATTTGGATTATACATGCGTCTGAATATAGAATCGAATTAATGGTGAATTAATACTGATCCGCTGCGTTACCTTTACGATTGGACTAGCTACGAAGCTGACCAGATAAAGGAATGGAAGGGAGGTGCTTGCTACTAAGTATTTTATTATAAGAGCAGATTGATTCATCCAGCAACGCAGCGAGAACATGAAGACGCTGCAGGATCGCCGGGTTTCCCCGAATACCAGCGGGGGCAGGTCCCCCCTGATTCTGGGGGGATTCCGCAGTAACTGTGTTATTTGAAAAGGGTATATTTAATCTGAAATAGGATCAGGACGCCTCCAATTGACCATATCGCGGGTCATGGCATTCATAATGGTGAGCATTTTTCGCATGCAAGCAGTGATAGCAACTTTCAAAGATTTTACCTTTCAAGGTCAAGCGGGAGTACATAGAGCGAATGAGTGGATTGTATTTTTTTGCTGACATACAGGCCATGTACAATACTCGACGGATGCCTTTGCGACCGCCAAATATCCGTCGCTTACCGCTTTTACGGCCGCTATCCCGGTTGAACGGGGCCAGGCCAGCCAAAGCAGCAATCTTCTGGCGGTTCAATTGGCCTAGTTCAGGCATATCAGCGAGTACAGTAACTGCCGTGATCATCCCTACACCTGGGATGCTGTCAAGACGATCGGCTTGCGCTTTCCATTCCGGTAGACTATCTACCAACTCGGAAATCTGCACTTCGAGCTCCTTGATCCGCATGCTGATCCAGTCGATATGCTCGCGAATATCGGCTTTCATGCAGTTCTGGGCAGTTCCCAGGCGATTTTGCTCGCCAGCCCGCATTTCAACCAGCTGTTCGCGACGGGTAACCAATGCTCTCAGGCGGATTTCATTGGCTTCCTTGGGCGCTAGAGCTTTAGGCTGGATTTTGCAGGCATACTCGGCGATCAAGCGCGCATCGATCACATCCGTTTTGGCCAGTTTGCCGGTTGCTTTGGATAAAGCACGCACTCGGGTGGGATTGATAACTGCTACTGGCAGACTATTCAGGAGCATCGTCTGGACTGCCAATTGTTCATATCCACCAGTGGCTTCGATTGCGATCAGTCGCGGCTCCAACCCTGTCACTCGCTCCATGACTTCGGCTACTCCAGCATCATCGTTGGAAACCCTCCACACCTCATCTTCGCCCCACAGGGCCACATCCAGCCAGGTCTTGCCTACATCGATCCCAACATACACTTCGTTTTGTGTTGTCATTGGTACGAATTCTCCTTATTTGCGAGGTAAGCCCACACTAGCAAGGATACGGCCTCTTTGGACCACTCAACTGTTCGGGCTTACTTTAGACGGCAGACACGGTGGTCGCACTGCGGAACGGTCTCGAGGACCTAATGACAATCGGCCTACCGTGTCCCCTTTATTATCATCCGCAATGATAAAATTAAAACGGGGCTGGCAAAACCAGCCCCGTTGGGTTAGAAATCTGGATTAATCGACCGAAAAGTTGTCATCAGCAGCGATGTCATCGGCTAGGGCTTCGCCCTAGCGAGGCATCTCTACAAAAGTTGATTAATCGACCGAAAAGTTGTCATCAGCAGCGATGTCATCGGCTAGGGCGAAGTCTTCGGAGGCGTAGTCATCCTCGAATTCGCCATCGGTACGGTCATGCGCACTGCCTTCACCGGCTACCTGCTCGACAAAACGACCGTGGACGAAACCCGTCCCCGCGGGGATGAGCTTGCCAATGATCACGTTTTCCTTCAAGCCATACAATGGATCTTCCGAAGCGGCAATGGCAGCACCCGCCAGTACCTTGATAGTGTGCTGGAAGGACGAGGCTGACAAGAAGGAATCAGTGCTCAGGGAGGCCTTGGTGATCCCAAGCAGGGTCTCCAGGAAGCGCGCAGGGCGTTTGCCCTGTGAGAGCAGCTCCTCATTCACCCGCTTGAGCTCGAGCAGGTCCACCAGGTCACCGGGGAGATAGTTGGTATCACCCGGGCGGGTTACCTGCACTTTGGAGGTCATCTTGCGGATGATCACTTCGAAATGCTTATCGTTGATGTTCTGGCCTTGCGAGCGGTAAACTTTCTGAACTTCGGTCAGCAGATACATCTGGGCAATATAGCGTCCCTGGATGCGCAGGATGCGGTGGGGGTTCAAAGAACCTTCAGTAATGGGTTGACCCGGTTCCACATGGTCGCCATCTTTGATCAGCAAACGGGCATTGGTGGGAAGCTCATGTTCCGCTTCCTGATGTACTTCATAGGAGACGATGACCTTGGTGCCATCCTCGCCCTTTTCAAGGCGAGCACGCCCGGTATGCTGGGAAACAATGGTAGCAGTATCCAGAAAAGCCACTACATCTCCCTGGGCTACTTCTGTAGCATCTTCGACGGCTACAGTCCAGCTATCGGGGATGCTGTATTCATCGCCCACCATCTCGGAGTGTTCGATACGCACCAGACGCAGCTCGGAATAGCGATCCGACTGCATGATGCGCGCTGTGCCGGCGATCTCTGCCACTTTAGCTTCACCTTTGGGCATACGGCGAGCTTCAAAAAGCTCTTCCACACGTGGGAGACCGGTGGTGATATCACCACCAGCCGCCACACCACCGGTATGGAAGGTACGCAAGGTAAGCTGCGTGCCTGGCTCACCAATGGATTGAGCGGCGACGATACCAACAGCTGAACCCATTTCGACCATCTTGCCGCGGCCCAGGTCCATGCCATAACACTGGGCACAGATCCCATGGTCCAATTCACAGGTAAGTGGTGAGCGCACGAGAACTTCAGACACGTTAGCAGTGGTGAGGCGACGGACCTTATCACGATCTAACCGGTCGCCACGTTCTGCCAACACTTCACCGGTCTGTGGGTCGATCACATTCTGGGCAACCACACGCCCGAACAAGCGCGTACCCATAGCCTGGTCTGCGACGTTATCAGACTTGCGGATGGGGATGCCATCCTGGGTGTTGCAATCCAGCTCGTTGATGATTACATCCTGGGCTACATCCACCAAGCGGCGGGTGAGGTAACCAGCATCAGCAGTACGCAGGGCGGTATCAGCCAAACCCTTGCGGGCACCATGGGTAGAGATGAAGTACTCAAGTGCGTTCAGACCCTCGCGGAAGTTAGACCGGATGGGGTGGGAGATGATGCGACCGGATGGGTCAGCCATCAGACCACGCATACCAGCCAGCTGAGAGATCGGTCCGAAACCACCTTTGGTGGCTCCAGAGTTAGCCATAGTTGCCAGGTTACCATGCGGGTCCATATAGCGTTTGACGGCTTCAGCAACATCATTGGTGGTCTTTTGCCAGATGTTAATTACTTTTTCGTTCTGTTCCTGATCGGTGAGCAGACCACGACGGAAGTCGCGCTGAACCAGCTCCACTTCTTTCAACGATTGGTTGATGATCTCCTGTTTTTCAGGAGGAACTGCGATATCAGAAACCGCGATGCTGTACCCTGAGCGAGTGGCATAGGTAAAACCAATTTCCTTGATGCGGTCTGCCACTTCGGGGGTCTGGTCTTCTCCACCGACCTCATAGAGCTCGGCGATCAGGTCTTTCAGCTCGCCCTTGTCCAATTTCCAGTTGATAAATTGGATCTCGGGAGGCAGAATGCGGTTGAAAATAACCCGCCCAACCGTAGTTGCAAGCAAACGCTCTTCAGGCTTCTGTAGACGGTCACCATTTTCAGCATACCAGGTATTTACCAATACGTTGATCGGTGAGTGAATATCAACCTGACCCAGGTTATAAGCCAGCTCCACTTCGTCAATATCTGCGAAGTTCCGCCCCTGACCCTTGTGCTTGCGCGAGTCATCTGAGGTGGTGAGGTAATAGACACCCAGCACCATGTCCTTGGAGGGGCTGATGATAGGCTCACCATCGGCGGGCTTGAGCAAATTGCGCGAGGAAAGCATAAGCTCGCGGGCTTCAGTGACTGCCTTTTGAGACAGGGGCACGTGGACTGCCATCTGGTCACCATCGAAGTCAGCATTGAAAGCTGTTGTTACGAGTGGGTGCAGCTGAATGGCTGAACCTTCGATCAGGATGGGCTCAAAGGCCTGGATACCCAGACGGTGCAGCGTAGGCGCACGGTTGAGCATGACAGGTCGTTCCTTGATGACTTCCTCGAGGACTTCCCACACCTCAGGGCGATTGCGTTCGATGAAGCGCTTGGCGCCTTTGACATTGGCGGCATAATTATGAGATACCAGACGTGAAATAACGAATGGTCGGTATAACTCCAGTGCCATGCCTTTCGGTAAACCACATTGGTAGAGTTTTAGCTGCGGTCCGACGACGATTACGGAACGGCCGGAATAATCCACACGCTTGCCTAACAGGTTGCGGCGGAAACGACCCTTCTTTCCCTTGAGCATATCGCTCAAAGATTTAAGCTCACGACGACCGCGGCGTGAAAGGGCTTTACCACGCTGGGAATTATCAATCAACGAGTCAACCGCTTCCTGAAGCATGCGTTTCTCATTGCGCACAATAACATCGGGTGCGCCGAGCTCAAGCAGACGCTTAAGACGGTTATTGCGGTTGATCACCCGGCGATACAGGTCATTCAAATCGGAAGTCGCAAAGCGACCACCATCAAGCTGGACCATCGGACGCAGATCGGGTGGAATCACCGGTAGGACGGTGAGGACCATCCATTCCGGACGGTTGCCGCTACGGCGGAAGGCTTCGACGACCTTCAGACGCTTGGTGGCTTTCTTGCGCTTTTGCTTGCTCTTGGAGGTGCGAACTTCTTTCCACAATTCCTCTGCCAACTTGTTCAAGTCTAGGCGGCGTAGGATGTCATAGAAAGCTTCGGCACCCATATCGGCGCGAAACACCTGACCCCAACGGGTTTTTAGCTCGCGGAAGCGAGTCTCACCCATAAAGGTGAGTGGACGAAGGTCGACCAGCTCATCGCGCAAGTTGTCGTTTTCATCGCGCACGGTGCCAGATTGTTCTTCCAGCTGGTTGCGCAAACCTTCCATTGTCATCTCAGCTTCAGCGTGGATTCGCTCGACATCCATCTTCAGATGCTCAAGCTCGCGCTCTTTCTGGTCTTTCAGCTGATGTTCCAACTCTTCCAGCTGCTCTTTAACCACCTTCTGAAGGCGAACCAAATGCTGGTTGCTAACTTTCTCACCAGCCTCGACCACCACCGTATCGGTTTGGAACTTGATGGCAGTTTTGGTGACTTTCCCTTGCTTATCGGTGATCTGACCTTCCAGGTGTTGACCTTCTTTAATAATTGGGTCAAGCTCAATGGATTCATCGTAACGCTTGTTGATCTGCTGGCGCAGACCTTCCTGTTCCGCCAGAGCCCGGTCGCGGCCTGCTTTAGTTTCTGCGATCTTTGAATTGATCTGGGCGGCATTCTCGCGTTCAGTAGCGAGCTCATTATCATCTAACCGCTTGAGTGCCTTCTGGCGAGCGTCTTCATCCACATAGGTGACTACATACTGGGCAAAATAGAGCACACGATCCAGGTTGCGGCGGGAAATATCCAGCAGCAGACCCAGGTAGGATGGAATTCGCCGGGTATACCAAACGTGGGCTACGGGTGCAGAGAGCTCAATATGCCCCATACGCTCACGGCGAACCGATGAGCGAGTAACCTCCACACCGCATTTATCGCATATGATGCCTTTATAACGGATGTTCTTATACTTACCGCAATAACATTGCCAGTCGCGGGTCGGTCCAAAAATGGCCTCGCAGAACAGTCCATCCTTTTCCGGGCGTAATCGCCGGTAGTTGATAGTCTCAGGTTTAAGTACTTCACCGTAAGACCAGCTGCGGATGGTTTCTGGGGATGCCAGGCTGATACGAAGTGCAGTCAGTCCTTTTGTTTCCACTCAGTGCCTCCTGGTAAATAGAACAAGAAAAGCCCGCGCTTGAGATAAACATCTCAAGCGCCAGGCGGTTAAAAGTCATACATTGAATTCATGCAAACTTGGATTATACCAAAATCGGTAGGATTTGGTCAAGAGGCAATTATAAGAGGATGATTAGGGTTTTCGACCCGTTATTCCTGTTTTCCCCCTTTTTGCTGCCGGAAAGGAATTGCCAGATGGAAGGCACTACCCTTGCCCAGCTGGCTTTCGACCCACACCCTGCCTTTGTGGCGGTCTGCAATCGATTTAACGATCGCCAAGCCCAAACCAGTGCCCTGGCGTTTCTTAGCTTCTTTTTGACCCCCGCGGTAGAACTTTTCGAATATGCGGGGGAGGTCGACGGGGGCAATCCCAATCCCGGTATCAACAATGGTGAAGACCATCTGATCTTTATCAGGCTCGACGCGCACCGCCACCTTGCCCCTGGGCTCAGTGTAGATGACGGCATTTTCAACCAGGTTGTGCACGGCTTGCTGTAGCAAGGCATAATCTGCTTCGATGAGCGGAATGGCGTGTTGCGAGATATCACTGGAGATAACCACCTGCTTTTGAGAGGCCTGCAACTGCAATGCGCCCACCACGCGTTCCACCACTTCCTGCACGGGCACCATCTCCAGTTGCAGGTCTACACCGGCATCGATCCTACCAATATCAAGCAGACTGGTCACAAGCTGGTTCATCCCGTCCACGCTGGATAGGATCTTGCGTACATAACCGGTTTGCTGCTCATTCAGCTCACCGACCATTTCCAGCATCGTGGCATAGCCACGCATGGTAGTCAGCGGGTAACGCAAATCATGACTTACCGTTGCCACGAATTCCGATTTAAGCGTGTCCAGCTCCTTGAAGCGGGTGACGTCGCGCAGGATACAGATGCGACCTACCGGTTGATTCTCAACGATGACCGATGAAGCGGTGGCTAGATAAATCTTTCCATCCGCCAGCTCAACCTCAGCCGATTGTTTTTCTTCCGAAACGAGGCGGAGCAAGTCTACTAAGGCGGGCTGTTGAATGATCGAATCGATCGATTTCCCATTGACTGTTTCACCAGGCAGCCCCAGCACCTGCCAGGCTGCCGGGTTGGCAAGCAGCAAGTGTCCTTGATAATCGGTGACCAACACCGGATCGGGGGTCGAATTGAGGAATGCTGCCATGCGCTGGCGACCGATCTCGGCATTGGCGAAAAGCTGGGAATTGGCGGAAGCCAAGGCAGCCTGCCCGGCAATGGTTGTCAAGAAACGGACCTCATCCGATCCGAACTGGTGCGGAGTGTCATATGCCAGCCAAAGTGCGCCGTAAAACATGTTCTCGTGATGCAGTGGCAATGCCAGAAGCGCTTCTGGGCGGGGGGCATTGGCCGGAAAAGTTAGCATACGCACCCGGCTCAGGTTATTCAGCGCCACCACTTCCTTTTGGCGGGTCATGGGCAGGATTTGATCATCCAAATAACTATATTGCTCATTGCCTTTGCCATAGCCGAAGCGGCTGGGTGGGGGAGTTCCACCCTTCATCTCGGGTAAAGCATCGGGTGAAAGTACCACCCGCACTGCGCTGGCACCCGTACTCAAGGCGGCTTCCATGACCGGCTTTACAGATTCCTGGAATTCGAGGTTGGATGCAACACCTCGGCTGACTTGCAAAAGCCGATTGAGCTCATCCAGACGGGCCTTAAGGCTTGAGCGCATATTCTCGAAGGCATGGCGTAGCTGGCCAACTTCATCTGGAGTTGGATCCCATCGCGGGCTCCCCAGACTCGCTGACGTGGAGTTGGTGATGGCCGCCTCGAAGCGCCCTCGGATACTGTGGCTGTTGATCGCGGCGACCTTGACCGGATTTGCTGCTCACTACCTGTGGGAGTTCATCCTGGTGGACAAGTGCCTCGATGCCGGCGGCCAGTGGGACCACAAGGCGAAGCTGTGCGACACGACGCCCGATCACCCGACGGTTCCATAGCGAGGGTAGCCATGTCCGGCCTCCGGCCTCCCGTCCCAGGGACGTCGTGACGCGCGTACCCTGCGTCAGGACTGCGTCGCTACCGCGTCCACGTAGTTCCGTTTGGTTCGCCGCGGCATCCCTGGAGCCGCCTCCCCCAAACGCAACTTCGGACGTCCGAAGTTGCGAAGGAGGGGCCCTGGGCGGGGCAGATGAGCAAGGTGCCATTCACAACGCCGCCCCCGGGCGGACAGGTCAACGCGCGCCGGGCCCGACCGCCCACCGCTCCCGCAGCCTCCCCGCGTACGCCTCCGGCGCCTCGGTGTGGATCTCGTCGCCGGCGAACATGGGGCCGAACCAGGTCTCGTAGTTGACGTAGAGGTTCCTGAGCGGCGGGCGCGAGCAGGCGCGCACCTGCAGCGCGAACTCGCCGCCGCGCCCCGGCTCCGGGCTCGACATGAAGGCCAGGTTGAACGGGTGGACGCCGACCTCCTCGTAGTAGGTGAGCACGCGATCGAGCCCGGCCGCCAGCCCCTTCACGCCCGCCTCGTCGAGCTCCACCAGGCTGCCGACGCCCGGCACCAGCCCCCAGATCTCGCGCTGGTGCGCCGGCGCGAAGGCCGCCAGCCACTCGACCGGCCCATCGCGGCCGATGTACCTCCCGCCGCTCGCCTGCTCCTGGTCCACCAGCGCGCGCCAGTAGTCGTGGCCGGTGCGCCGCCGCCAGGCCGCGCTCGCCTCCAGCAGCCGCGCCACGCCCGAGTAGGGCACGCCGCGCACGTGCACCTGGAAGTGCGGGTGGGGCACCGAGGAGCCGGCCGGCGGCAGGAAGTTCATGCCGGCCACGTGGTGCACCAGCCGCGGCGTCGGCCGCCCGGGCCCGCCGCACCAGCTCGGCCGCGGCGCGGATGCCGTTGCCGAGCGCCTCGGCGCCCACGCGCGAGGGGCGCAGCACGTGGTTGCCCACGTCGAGGATCACCACCGAGTCGCTGGCGCACTTGGAGAAGAGGTTGGGCATGGCCAGCGCGCCGCCGAAGCGGAGCTGGCCCTCCGGCGCGAAGCCGGGCGCGTAGCGGGTGCCCTTCTCCGGCGCGCTGCAGAACGGGCAGGTGGCGCGGCTCTTCTCCTGCAGCTCCTCGAGCAGCGCCAGGTCGGCCGTGCCCAGGAAGACCCGGGCCTTCTCCCCCATGGCCAGGTTGACCGAGGCGACCTGCCCGGTGAGCGGATCGGTGCGGTGCTCGATCACCTGCTCGGCGGCCTTGCCGGCGGGGTCGATCAGCGTGGTCTTCTCGGTGACCGAGACCAGCTCCATGTGGCGGCTCCGCGGCGCGTCGGCGCGTGAACGGTGGGTGAAGCGCCTAGACCTTGGTGTTCTCCTTGAGGAACTCGACCAGGCGCCGGTACATGTTCTCCCGCCGCCCCTCGTCGTAGAAGCCGTGCCCCTCGTCGGTCTCCACCAGCCAGCCGGGCGGCCGCCCCGCCTTGATGAGCGCCTCGCGCAGCTTCTCGGCGTGCTCGATGGGCACGCGCAGGTCGTGCTTGCCGTGGATGAGCAGGATGGGGAGCTTGAGCTTGTCGGCCTGGTAGAGCGGCGACATGGCCTTGAGCTCGGCCTCGTCCTCGCCGATCGCGACCTTGAGGAAGCCGCGGCCGAAGCGCGACCAGGAGATGTCGCCCGATCTGGCCATGAGCGTCAGGTCGTAGACGCCGGCGAACCCGACGGTGCAGCGGAAGAGGTCCGGGGCCACCAGCGGCGCCTGGAGCGCGGTGTAGCCGCCGAAGCTGCGCGCCGTAGAGGCAGATCCGCTTCGGGTCGGCCTTGCCCTTCTTCACCGCCCAGCGGGTGGCGTCGACCACGTCCTGCATCATCCGGTCGCCCCAGTGGCGGTAGCCCGCCTCCTGGTAGGCGTCGACCGTAGCCGCCCGAGCCGCGGAAGTTGACCTGCAGCACCGCGAACCCCTCGGCTGGCGAGGAGCTGCACCTCCGGGTTGAAGCCCCAGGAGTCGCGGGGCCCGTGCGGGCCGCCGTGCGGGTGCACCACCAGTGGCGGCAGCTCCCCCGGCGTCAGTCCGCGCGGCATGGTCAGGTAGCCGTGGATCATGAAGCCGTCGGAGGCGGCGATGTGGAAGGCGCTCATCTCGGCCATCTGCTCGGGGTCGATCCAGGGGCGGCTGTTCAGGATCGGCTCGGCGCTCCGCTTCTCCACGTCCACCAGCAGCCACTGGGGCGGGTGGCGATCCCCGCCCAGGGCCACCACCGCCAGCTTGCCGTCGTCGGTCTGGCTCACCGGCCAGGGATACTGACCCGGGTAGGCCTCTTCCAGGCCGGCCAGCACCTGGCAGATCGGGTGCTTCGGGTCGACGTAGTCGATGACCGGCAAGTCGGGAGCCGACGCCACGGCCAGCAGCCGGCCGGTGCCGCGATCGCGCAGGAAGGCGCTCGGGCACCGCCGTCCTGGTCTTGACGAGCAGCTTCCGCTCGCCGGTCTCCACCGAGACCGAGAAGACGCCGAAGCCACCGGCCACCGGCTCGAGCAGCTCGACGGTCTTGTCCTTGGCGTTGAAGGCGACCAGGTCGGGATGCTCCCCGAAGCCGGGCCGCCTGGCCAGGTCGATCCACCCCTTCTCCGGGTCCAGGTAGAAGGCTCGCCGCTTCTGGTTGACGTCACGAGTCTGGGCGAGCCGCGGCACGCCGTCGGCGTCGGCCAGGTAGCTCAGGTTGGGGAGCGGACCCTGGGTCACGTCGGTGGAGGCGCCGGTGTAGGCGTCCACCTTGACCAGCCTGACCATGGTGTCGCCCGGCGAACGGAAGTCGAAGCTGGCCACCAGCACCTTGCCGGGATCGTTGCGGATGACCGAGACCACGAACCCGCCCGCCATCTCCCGGCGGGCGCCCCTGACGCGGCTGGCCTCGTCGCCGGCGCGCCCGGCCCGGTAGCCGTAGATGCGGGTCCCGCCGGTCCCGTCGGCGTTGACGGCGTAGAGCTCGCCGGTCCCGTAGCGGCCGGGAGAGCCAGCCCTCCTGGTCGACCAGCTCGGCGACGATGCGCGTGTCGTTCACCCAGTGGACGTCGCCGATCATGCTCTCGCCGCCGGGGCGGACCGTGCTGAACTTCCGCGTGGCGAGGTTCATGAGGACCAGCGTCTGCTTCCCCTTCTCCACCGAGATGACCGCCAGCGTGGTCCCCTTGGGCGAGATGCTGGCGCCGGCGTAACGCGGCAGGGAGGAGAAGGCGGCCAGCCCCTTGGGCCAGGCCTTCGGGGCCTCGGCGGCGGGTTTCTCCTCGGCGCCGACCGGCACGGCGGCGAGGAGCAGGGCGGCGAGCGAGGCGGCGAGCGAACGACGAACCATGAGGTGACCTCCAGGGACGGACTCTCCGTCGGCCGGTCCAGACCGGTCGGTGAGCCTAGATCCGATTCCGCCGCCCGGCCACACTCGAATCGAACGGGCCGGCGTGGTAGGTTCGCGGCCGTGCCGGTGGTCAAGCTCGTGCTCGAGTACGACGGGACCCGCTACGTGGGCTGGCAGGTGCAGCCCAACGGACCGTCGATCCAGGCCGAGGTGGAGCGGGCCCTGGAGGAGCTGCACAAGGCGCCGCGGCGCGTCACCGCGGCCGGCCGCACCGACGCCGGCGTCCACGCCCTCGGGCAGGTGGCCAGCTTCTTCGAGCGCGAGCCGCTGCCGGTGAAGGCCTACGTGCAGGGGATGAACGCCATCCTGCCGCCCGACGTGGCGGTGCGCGCGGCCAGCATCGAGCCGGACGGCTTCGACGCCCGGCGCAGCGCCTCCGGCAAGCGCTACACCTACCGGATCGAGAACGGGCCGGGCCGGGCGCCGCTCTCCCGCCTCATCGCCTGGCAGGTCTTCCGGCCGCTCGACGTGGCCGCCATGCGCGCCGCCTCGACCCACCTGCTGGGGCGCCACGACTTCGCCTGCTTCCAGGCGGCCGACTGCGCCAGCGAGCACGCGGTGCGCCACATCCACCGCTGCCAGGTGACCGGCGAGAGCGGCGGACGCATCGACCTCACCCTGGAGGCGACCGCCTTCGTGAAGCACATGGTGCGCAACATCACCGGCACGCTCTGCGAGGTGGGGCTCGGCAAGCGGGAGCCCGCGTCGCTCCAGGCGCTGCTGCTGACCCGGGACCGGACCCTGGCCGGGCCGACCGCGCCGCCGCAGGGGCTCTGCCTCGACGAGGTCTTCTACGGCGCGCGCGAGGCCGGTTCCCAGCCGTCGTAGCCGCCCCCGTGCTTCCGGGCCAGCTCGCTGAGCGACCAGCTCACCGTGTGGATGTGACGCAGCGTGATGAAGTCGTCGCGGCGCAGGTCGACGGCGAAGGGGGCGGGGGGCGGGGCGTCGTCGCGGCGGGCCGCCGGCTGGAAGCCGAGCCCCTCGGCCTCGGCGGCGAAGGCCTCGCGGGCCTCGGCGGTGGGGAAGGAGGCCTGGTGGTCGACGGGGCGGGCGCGCTCGACCTGGTCGCCGCGGCGGGCCAGGGTCTCGACCTCGCGCCGGTCCTCCAGCCAGCGGCGGGTGCGCGGCGGCGGCGCCAGCTCGGCGCTCCACCCCTGCCAGGCCGGATCGTCCTCGAGCTGGCTGGCCACCTGGTAGCCCTCCAGGCCGGGCACGGCGGCGGCGAGCGCCTCGGCCGGCGAGCTCCCCTCGGCCAGGTAGAAGAGGTGGTTGCGGCTCCCGGCCATGGTGACGCGGCCGGCGTAGGTGGCGCCGATGCCGCCGAGCGCCGAGGAGAGCGCGTCCTCGGCCCGGGCCAGGGCCTCCCCCTCGCCGGCGCCGGGCAGGCCGTCGGGGCCGGGCGCGCGGAGCGGGTAGCTCACCCGCAGCAGCCGGGACCGGGCCGGGTCGGGTACCCGCTCCTCCAGCGAGAGGTCGAGCGCCACCGCCACCGGTCCCTCCGGGGCCTGGGCGCGCCAGGACTCCCAGCCGGACGGCGCGGCGGCCGCGGCCGGAGCCGTGGAGGTCCGCTCGGGCGCGGCGGCCTCGGGGGCGGGGCGGGTGAAGAGATTCCTGAGCCAGCGCATGCGTCCACCTCGTCAGGGGGCGGAAGCTATCACGGCTTCGACGCGGCTCCCTTGCGGAAGCGCATGGCCCCGTCCTTCCCCTCGTCGAGCACGATCTCGTCGCCGGCCACGAACTCCCCCTGCAGCAGCCGCGTCGCCAGCGGGTCCTGCACCAGCCGCTGCAGCGCCCGCTTCAGCGGCCGGGCGCCGTAGACCGGGTCGTAGCCGGCGTCGGCGATGGCCTCGCGCGCCGCCTCGGAGAGCGTCAGGGTGAGCTTGCGATCGGCCAGCAGCCGGCGCAGGCGGCCCAGCTGGATCTCCACGATGCGGCCCACGTCCTCGCGCGAGAGCGGCCGGTAGACCACCACCTCGTCGACGCGGTTGAGGAACTCGGGCCGGAAGGCGGCGCGCAGCAGCTCCAGGGCCGCCGCGCGCACCTGGCCCATGTCGGCGCCGGCGCGCGACTCCAGCTTCTGGATCTCGGCCGAGCCCAGGTTGCTGGTCATGATCACCACGGTGTTGCGGAAGTCGACGGTCCGCCCGTGCCCGTCGGTGAGCCGGCCGTCGTCGAGCAGCTGCAGCAGCACGTTGAAGACGTCGGCGTGGGCCTTCTCGATCTCGTCGAGGAGGATCACGGCGTAGGGGCGGCGGCGCACCGCCTCGGTGAGCTGCCCGCCCTCGTCGTACCCGACGTAGCCGGGGGGCGCGCCGATGAGCCGGGACACGGTGTGCTTCTCCATGTACTCGCTCATGTCGACGCGGATCATGGCCGCCTCGTCGTCGAAGAGGAACTCGGCCAGGGCCCGCGCCGTCTCGGTCTTCCCCACCCCGGTGGGGCCGAGGAAGATGAAGGAGCCGATGGGCCGGTTGGGATCCTGCAGGCCGGAGCGGGAGCGGCGCACCGCCGCCGAGACCGCCGCCAGGGCCTCGGGCTGGCCCACCACCCGGGCCTCGAGCCGGTGCTCCATGTCGAGCAGCTTCTGCACCTCGCCCTCCAGCAGCCGGGAGACCGGGATGCGCGTCCAGTTGGAGACCACCTTGGCGATCTCCTCGGGCGTGACCTCCTCCTTGAGCATGGCGCCGGCCTTCTGGCGCTCGGCCAGCCGGATCGCCGCGGCGTCGGCCAGCTGCTGGGCCGCCGGCAGCTTGCCGAACTTGAGCTCGGCCGCCTTCTGGAAGTCGGCGTGGCGCTCGGCCTGCTCCTGCTCCACCTTGAGCTTGTCGATGGCGCTCCTGGCGTCGGAGAGCTCCTTGATGACCGCCTTCTCCTCGTCCCAGCGCAGCTTGAGGCGCGAGAACTCCTCGTTGCGCGCCGCCAGCTCCTTCTCCACCTCGGTGAGCCGGGCCCGGCTGGCCGGATCCTTCTCCTTGAGCAGGCCCTGCTTCTCGATCTCGAGCTGGCCGACGCGCCGGCGCACCTCGTCCACCTCGGTCGGCATCGAGTCGATCTCGATGCGCAGCCGGCTGGCCGCCTCGTCGACCAGGTCGATGGCCTTGTCGGGCAGGAAGCGGTCGGCGATGTAGCGGTGGCTGAGGCGGGCGGCGTCGACCAGGGCGGCGTCCTGGATGCGCACCTTGTGGTGCAGCTCGTAGCGGTCCTTCAGGCCGCGCAGGATGGAGACGGTGTCGGCCACCGACGGCTCGCCCACGAAGATGGGCTGGAAGCGCCGCTCCAGCGCCGGGTCCTTCTCCACGTGCTTGCGGTACTCGTTGACGGTGGTGGCGCCGATGGCGTGCAGCTCGCCGCGGGCCAGCGCCGGCTTGAGGATGTTGCCGGCGTCCATGGCCCCCTCGGCGGCGCCGGCGCCCACCACGGTGTGGAGCTCGTCCATGAAGAGGATGATCTCCGCCGGCCGAACCCACCACCTCCTTGATGACGCCCTTGAGCCGCTCCTCGAACTCGCCGCGGTACTTGGCGCCGGCCACCATCGAGGCCAGGTCGAGCGCCAGCAGCCGCTTCCCCTTGAGCCCCTCGGGCACGTCGCCGTCGACGATGCGCCGCGCCAGCCCCTCGGCGATGGCGGTCTTGCCCACGCCGGGATCGCCCACCAGCACCGGGTTGTTCTTGGTGCGGCGCGAGAGGATCTGGATCACGCGGCGGATCTCGTCGTCGCGGCCGATGACCGGGTCGAGCTTGCCGGCGCGGGCCAGCTCGGTGAGGTCCTTGGTGTACTTCTCCAGCGTGCGGTACTGGCTCTCCGCCTCCGGGCTGCTCACCCGGGCGCCGCCCCGCAGCTCCTTCAAGGCCTCCTTGATCCGCGCCGGGGTGGCGCCGCCGGAGCGCAGCGCCTCGCCGCAGGCCCCCTTCTCGGCGGCGGCCGCCAGCAGCAGGTGCTCGGTGGAGACGTAGTCGTCCTTGAGGGCCTTGGCCTCGTCGTCGGCCTTGTCGAGCAGCTTGGCGAGCCGCTGGGCCAGCTGCTGCTCGCCGCCCTCGACGCGGGGCCGGGTGCGCAGCTCGTCCTCGACGCGGGAGCGGATCCGCTCGGGCGGCGCGCCGATCTTCTCGAGCAGGGGCAGGGCCACGCCGTCCTGCTGGTCGAGCAGGGCGAGCAGCAGGTGCTCGACGTCGACGGCCTGGTGGTCGCGCCGCCGGGCCTCGGTCTGGGCGCCGGCCAGCACCTCCTGGGCCTTGACGGTGAAGCGCTCGGGTCGCATGCCGCCAACCTAAGACCGGAAGACGACTTGGCAAGCGGCCACGACCCACCCGGCCGGGTCTGGAATGGGGCCGGCGGAGTGTGGTCTGCTGCCGCTCCCCCGGTCGGGCGAGGCGCCGCGCCCCGGCGGAAGGAGTCACATGCAGATCTTCTTCGCGCTGATCCAGGCGATGACGTTCTTCCTCTTCGTCGCCTACGTCTACTGCAAGTCGCCGGCCTTCACGCCGCTCCACTCCGACGCCCTGCGGGTGCGCCACCGCCTGCTCCTCTACGTCTTCTTCTCCGCGCTCTCCATCACCGGCACCTACCTGGGCCTGCCGGTGCAGGGGGCCATCGCCAACACCAGGGCCATCGGCCCCATCCTGGCCGGCCTGATCGGCGGGCCGACCCTGGGCGCCGCGGTGGGGCTCACCGGCGGCGTCCACCGCTGGTGGCTGGGCGGCTTCACCGGCCTGGCCTGCGGGCTCTCCACCCTCACCGAGGGGCTCATCGGCGGGCTGGTCCACCTGCTGCTGGCGCGGCGCGGCCGGGCCGACGAGGTGTTCCGGCCGGTGGTGGCGCTCGCCACCGCGGCGGTGGCGGAGGCCGTGCAGATGGCCATCATCCTGGCGGTGGCCCGCCCGCTCCCCGACGCCCTGGCGCTGGTGCAGGTGATCGCGCTGCCCATGATCGCGGCCAACTCGGTGGGCGCGGCCCTCTTCATCAGCATCATCCGCGACCGCCAGGAGCTCTACGACCAGGTGGGCGCCGTCTCCAGCGCGCGGGCGCTGCGCATCGCCGAGCGGACGCTGGCGGTGCTGGCCAAGGGCTTCGACGCGGTGGTGGCCCCGGAGCTGGCCCGCATCATCCACCAGGAGACCCGCGTCGGCGCGGTGGCCATCACCGACGCCACGCGGGTGCTGGCCTTCGTGGGGGTCGGCGCCGAGCACCACCTGGCCGGCACCCCCATCGCCTCCGACTGGACGCGCCGCGCCATCGCCGAGACCACCACCACCTACGCCGACGGCGTGCACGAGCGGTTCGAGTGCCCGCTCTCCCGCGACTGCCCGCTCCACTCGGTGCTGGTGGTCCCGCTCATCGTCGACGGCGAGGTGGTCGGCACCATCAAGCTCTACGAGCCGGCCCACCGCCGCTTCCTCAGCTTCAACCGGACCCTGGGCGAGGGGCTCAAGGTGCTGCTCTCCAGCCAGCTGCTGCGGGCGCGCTACCAGGAGCAGAAGAGCCTGCTGGTCATGTCCGAGCTCAAGCTGGCGCGGGCGCAGGTCAACCCGCACTTCCTCTTCAACGCGCTCAACACCATCATGTCGCTGCTGCCGGACGGCAGCCGGCCCCGCGGCCTGCTCAACCACCTCTCCAACTTCTTCCGCGCCAACCTGAAGCGCAACGGCGAGCTCTCCACCATCGAGGAGGAGCTGGAGCACGTCAGCGCCTACCTGGAGATCGAGAAGGCCCGCTTCGAGGACCGGCTGGCGGTGGAGGTGGACGTGGACCGCTCGCTGCTCCAGCTCCGCGTCCCCACCTTCACGCTGCAGCCGCTCATGGAGAACGCCATCAAGCACGGCATCTCCGACATGCTGACGCCGGGCACGGCGCGCATCCGCGTCTACCGTCAGGACGGCTCGGCCCGGGTCGACGTGGAGGACGACGCCGGCGCCTTCGACGAGCGGAAGGGGCGGGGCGACGGCCTCGGCATGCGCCTGGTCGACCGGCGCATCCGCAGCCTGCTGGGCGAGCGCCACGGGCTCACCACCTCGTGCGTGCCCGACCGGCTCACCCGGGTCTCCTTCACGGTGCCGCTCCCGGAGGCCGCGCCGTGATGCGGGCGCTGGTGGTGGACGACGAGGTGCACGCCCGGGACTCGCTCAAGGCCATGCTGGAGGCGACCGGGGAGGTCACCGTGGTGGGCTGCTGCGGCGACGCCCTGCAGGCGCTGCGCGCCGTCCGGGAGGAGGGGCCCGACGTCCTCTTCCTCGACGTGCAGATGCCCAAGGTCAACGGCTTCCAGCTGGTCTCCATGATCGACCAGGCGCAGCAGCCGCACGTGGTCTTCGTCACCGCCTTCGACGCCTACGCGGTCAAGGCCTTCGACGAGGACGCCCTCGACTACCTGCTCAAGCCGGTCCAGCAGGACCGCCTGGCCCGGACCATCGAGAAGCTCAAGCGCGCGCTGCGCGACGGCCAGCGGCCCAGCTTCGAGAGCCCGGCCATCGAGCGCATCCCCTGCACCGGCGTCGACTGCGTCCGCCTGGTCGACGTGGCGGACGTGGAGCTGGTCCGCTGCGGGCCGGCCGGCGTCTACGTGGTCACCTCGAGGGGCGAGTTCCTCACCGAGCTCACCATGCAGGTGCTGGAGGCCAAGACCGACCTGGCCCGCTGCCACCGCCAGGTCCTGGTCAACGTCCGGCAGGTCGAGGAGGTGCGCCGCCCGGAGCCGCGGGCCGCCGTGCTGCGCCTCAAGTCGGGCAAGGAGGTGCCGGCCAGCCGCCGCTACTTCCAGCGGCTCAAGGAGCGGCTCGGGCTCCGGCGCGACGGCCGGTACGTCGATCCGCTCTCCTGACCGGCTCCACGGCCGCTGGACGGCCCGCTCACGGCGCCCAGCGGCCCGCTCACGGCGCCGATGGCCCGCCGGTGCGACTTCTTGTCCACGGCGCCGGCCCGCGTGGCTCAACTGCCCAGACCGCCGTGCTACCGTCGCCGCCCTCGGTTAGAGCAAGGATCCGAATCGGCTGCAGCCTCGACCATCCGCTCCCTCCCCAATCTCCAGCCAAAAGGAATCAGCCATGAAGAGACTCCTCGGACTGCTCCTCTGTCTCGCCGCCGCACCGGCCCTCGGGGCCGACACCATCAAGATCGCCCTGACCGGCCCCTACTCGGGCGGCTCCGCGCCCATGGGCACCTCGACCCGTGACGGGTCCAAGCTCGCCATCGCCGAGATCAACGCCGCCGGCGGCATCCAGGTCGGCGCCAAGAAGCTCAAGATCGAGGTCATCGAGCGCGACGACGAGGCCAAGAACGAGCGCGGCGCCCTCATCGCCCAGGAGCTGGCGGCCATGCCCGACCTCTCCGGCGTCATCGGCAGCGTCAACACCGGCGTGGTGATGGCCGGCGACAAGCACCTGCAGGAGAAGGGCATCACCAAGATCATCTGCCCGGCGGCCGGCTCGTCGTCGATGACCCAGTGGCTCGACAAGCCGGGCGCGCCCGGCCCCAAGCAGCTCTCCATCTTCCGCTTCGCCGCCCACGACGGCATCCAGGCCGCCATGGTGGTCGAGGAGGCCATCCACCGGAAGCTGACCAAGGTGGCCATCTTCGCCGACGCCACCAACTACGGCGCGTCGGGCCGCGACGACATGCTCGACCAGATCAAGAAGCAGGGGAACAAGCTCCAGGTGGTGGTCACCGAGAAGTGGGCCATCGGCGACAAGGACATGACCGCCCAGCTGCTCAAGGCCAAGGCCGCGGGCGCCCAGGCCATCCTCATCTGGGGCATCGGGCCGGAGCTGGCCGCCATCGCCACCGGCCAGGCCAAGCTCGGCTACAAGGTCCCGCTCATCGGCGGCTGGCCGCTCTCCATGTCCAACTTCGTCGACAACGCCGGCCCGGCCGGCAACGGCGCGCTCATGCCGCAGACCTTCATCGAGGAGCCCATCACCCCGCGCGCCAAGGCCTTCATCGACGCCTACCACAAGGCCTACGGCGTCACCCGCATGCCCTCGCCGGTCTCGGCCGCGCAGGGCTACGACGCCGTGCTGATCTTCGCCGCCGCCGTGAAGCAGGCCGGCACCACCGACAGCCTCAAGATCCGCGACGCCCTCGAGGACCTCAAGGAGCCGGTGGAGGGCGTCATCGCCACCTGGAAGCACCCGTACTCCAAGTGGAACCCGACCGACGTCACCACCCATGAGGCCTTCCGCCGCGAGCAGACCATCATGGGCATGGTGAAGGACGGCCGCGTGATCTTCGCCAACGAGGCCGACAAGGCCCGCCTGGCCAAGCGCGGCGCCAAGTAGTCCTGGTCTCCGGGGAGGCGGCACCGACCGCCTCCCCGGCCTCCCCTCTCCGACTCCCCCCGGTACCTCGTGCCATTCTCGATCGTCGCGCAGATCGCCGTGAGCGGTGCGCTCATGGGGCTGGTCTACGCCCTCGTCGCCTACGGCTTCCAGCTCACCTACGCCACCTCGAAGTCGATCAACTTCGGGCAGGGCGAGCTGGTGATGGTCTCGGCCTTCGTCAGCCTCACCCTCATCAACACCGGGCTGCCCTACTGGGCGGTAGTGCCGCTGGGGCTGCTCTTCGGCGCCCTGCTCGGCCTGGTGGTGGAGCGGGCCGCGGTGCGGCTGGCCCTGGAGCAGAAGAGCGAGGGCTGGATCCTGCTCTCCATCATCGTCGGCCTGTTCTTCTTCTCGCTGGCCGAGAACGTCTGGGGGCGCGACGACCGGCCCTTCCCCACGCCCATCCCCAGCGCGCCCATCAACATCCTCGGCGTGGACGTCACCGGCCTGGAGATCTCGGTGCTGGTCGGCGTGCTGGCCATCATGGGCATCATCGAGGTCTTCAAGCGGAAGACCCTGCTGGGCAAGGCCTTCGAGGCGGTCTCCGCCGATCGCGACGCCGGCGAGCTCATGGGCATCTCGGCCACCCGCACGGTGATGCTCTCCTACGCGCTCTCCGGCGTGGTGGCGGCGCTGGCCGGCATCCTGGTCTCGCCCATCACCACGGTCGGGCCGACCATGGCGTCGGCCATGATCCTCAAGGCCTTCTCGGTGGCGGTGGTGGCCGGGCTCGAGTCGGGCTTCGGCGTGGTGCTGGTGGGGCTGATGCTGGGCGCGCTGGAGGGGCTGGCCAGCCTCTACATCGGCAGCGGCTGGCGCGAGGCCCCCGGCCTGGTGCTGCTCATCCTGGCGCTGGCGATCCGTCCCACCGGCCTCTTCGGCAAGTCCGTCATCCGCAAGGTCTAGGAGCCCCCGTGCTGAAGCGCCTCCTCCTCGTCCGCGGCACCGAGATCCTGCTCTTCGCGCTGCTGGCCGCCATCCCGCTGGTGGAGCAGAGCCCCTACATGCTCGGCCTGCTCACCCTGCTGGCCATCTACGGCGTCCTCCTCATCGGCCTCGACGTCACCGTCGGCTACCTGGGCCAGGTGAACCTGGGGCAGGCCGCCTTCCTGGGCATCGGCGCCTACACCGCCGGCATCCTCACCACCCGGCTGGGCGTCGGGCTGCCGCTGGCGGTGCTGGCGGCGGCGGCCCTGTGCACCGTCATCGGTGCGCTGCTGGCGCTGCCGTCGCTGCGGCTGGAGGGGCCCCAGTTCGCGCTCGCCACCCTGAGCTTCCTGGCGCTCACCACCACCGCGCTCACCGAGCTGGAGGGGCTCACCGGCGGCTCGCAGGGGCTCTCGCTGGTCCGGCCGCCGCTCCTCGGGGTGGCGCTGACGCCGCGCCTCTTCTTCTGGCTCTGCCTGGCGGTGCTGGCGGTGGTCTGGATGGCGATGCGCAACCTGCTCTCCTCGCAGTGGGGGCGGGCCTTCGAGGCGCTGCGCGACAGCCCCATCGCCACCGACGCCATGGGGGTGGGCACCTACCGGCACAAGGTGGCGGCCTTCGCCTTCGGCTCCGGCCTGGGCGGCGTGGCCGGCGCGCTCTACGCCTACAACTTCGAGTACCTGCAGCCGCAGAGCTACGTCTACGAGCTGACGGTGGTGCTGCTGCTGGGCGTGGTGCTGGGCGGCCGCAAGAGCCTGTGGGGCGCCTTCGTGGGCGCCACGCTGGTGGCGCTGCTCCCCAACCTGCTCTCCAACCCGGGCCTGTTCCGCGCCTTCGCGGTGGTCGGGTTCGCCATGGCGCTCTTCGCCGGCGTGCGCGGGCTGGTGCGCCGCACCACCGGCCCGTTCCAGGCGCTGGCGCCGGTGGCGGCCACCGGCGTCCTGGTGCTCGGCTCCTTCCTGCAGAAGAACACCGAGGACTGGCGCAAGGCCATCTTCGCCCTGATGCTCTTCTCGGTGGTGGTGGGGCTGCCGGAGGGGCTGATGGGCTTCGCCACCCAGGCCCTGGCCAGGCTCTTCCGCGTCGAGCCCCCGCCGCTGCCCCCGGCCGCGTCGCTCGACGAGGTGCTGCCGGCGGCGGAGGCGGTGGCGGTCCCCCTGCTGGAGGTGCGCGGCCTGCAGCGCCACTTCGGCGGCGTGCGGGCCGTGGACGGCGTCGACCTGTCGGTGGGGGCCGGCACCATCCACGGGCTGATCGGCCCCAACGGCTCGGGCAAGAGCACGCTGGTCAACGTGGTCTCCGGCCTCTACACGCCCACCGCGGGCCAGCTGCTGCTGCGGGGCGTGCCGCTGCCCGCGGGCAGCCTCTTCCGGGCGGCGCAGGCCGGCGTGGCCCGCACCTTCCAGAACCTCCAGCTCTTCTCGGGGATGACCGCGCTGGAGAACGTCATGGTGGCGCTGCGCGGCGCCTACCGCGTCCCGCTGCCGCTGGTGCTGGCCGGGCTGGGCCGGGGCGAGGAGCGGCGGGCCCAGGCCCAGGCGCTGGCGCTGCTCGAGCTGGTCGGGCTCGGGGGCGAGGCCCGCACCCCGGTCAAGGACCTCACCTACGGCGCCCAGCGCTTCCTCGAGATGGCCCGGGCGCTGGCCCGCAAGCCGCGAGCTGCTCATCCTCGACGAGCCGGCCGCCGGCCTGGCCCACCCCGACGTGGTGCGGCAGGTCGAGGTGATCCGCCGCATCCACTCGCGCGGCCTCACCATCGTGCTCATCGAGCACCACATGGACGTGGTCACCGAGCTCTGCGACGTGGTCACCGTGCTCGACGGCGGGCGGGTCATCGCCGAGGGGCGGCCCGACCAGGTGAAGCGTCACCCCAAGGTGATCGCCGCCTACCTCGGCGCCGCGGCCGGCGAGGCGCCGCCGCCCGGGCCGGCCCAGGGCGCCCCCGTGGCCAGCTGACGAAGGACACCGAATGCTGATCGTCAAGGATCTCCACGCAGGGTACGGCCTCTCCGAGGTGCTGGTCGGCACCTCGCTCGACCGTCGCCAAGGGGTCGGTGGTGGCGCTCATCGGCGCCAACGGCGCCGGCAAGACCACCACCATGCGGGCCATCTCCGGCCTGATCACGCCGACGCGCGGCGAGGTGGTGCTCGACGGCAAGCCGGTGCAGGGGCTGGGGGCCGCCCAGGGTGGCGCGGCTCGGCCTGGCCCACTCGCCCGAGGGGCGCAAGGTCTTCGCGCCGCTCTCCGCCGAGGACAACCTGCTGCTGGGCGCCTTCCCCTGGCTGCCGCGCTTCTTCGGCTTCCGCAAGAAGGCGGCCGCCGACCTCGCGCGCATCTACGACCTCTTCCCGCGCCTGGCCGAGCGGCGCCACCAGCTGGCCGGGACGCTCTCCGGCGGCGAGCAGCAGATGCTGGCCATCGGCCGGGCGCTCATGGCCCGCCCCAAGGTGATGCTGCTCGACGAGCCGTCCATGGGGCTGGCCCCGGTCATCGTGCAGGAGGTCTTCCGCACCATCGCGCGGCTCAAGGCCGAGGGGATGACCATGCTGCTGGTGGAGCAGTTCGCCCGGGCCGCGCTCGAGGTGGCCGACCACGCCTACGTGATGGAGCGGGGCCGGATCGCGGTGGAGGGGACGCCCGCCGAGCTGGGGCGCGACGAGCGGGTGCTGGCGGCCTACCTCGGGTAGGAGGTGCGAGGTTCACCTACTGGGAGGTCGAACACATGCGCACCACCGTGCTCGGCGCCGGTTCCTGGGGCACCGCCCTGGCCTCGCTGCTGGGCACCAAGGGCTACAGCGTCACCGCCTGGGACAAGGACACCAAGGTCCTCGAGGACCTCACCGCCCACCACCGCAACGAGCGCTACCTGCCCGGGCATCCCCATCTCGCCCAACGTCCTCGCCTCGCCCGACATCCACAAGGCGCTGGAGGGGGCCGAGCTGGTGGTGCTGGCGGTGCCGTCGCACGTCGTCCGGTCGGTGAGCATCGAGATGAAGCGCCACGTCCACGCCGGCACGCCCATCGTCTGCGTCGCCAAGGGGATCGAGGCCGACACGCTCATGACCATGAGCGAGGTGCTGGAGGACGTCCTCCCGGTGCCGCTGCACCCCTACATCGCCATCCTCTCCGGCCCGTCCTTCGCCAAGGAGGTGGCCAAGGGGCTGCCCACCGCGGTGACGGTGGCGGCGCGCTGGGAGCGGATCGCGCGGCAGGTGCAGGACGCCTTCCACTGCAAGACCTTCCGGCCCTACACCTCCGGCGACGTGGTGGGCGTGGAGATCGGCGGCTGCGTCAAGAACGTGGTGGCCATCGCCGCCGGGATCAGCGACGGCTGCGGCTTCGGCGCCAACGCGCTGGCCGCGCTCATCACCCGCGGCCTGGCCGAGATCTCGCGGCTGGCGGTGAAGAAGGGCGCCAACCCGCTCACCCTCTCCGGCCTGTCCGGGCTGGGCGACCTGGTGCTCACCTGCAACTCCGACCTGTCGCGAAACCGGACGGTGGGGCGCGGGCTGGCCGCCGGCAAGAGGCTGGAGGACATCCAGAAGGAGATCGGCCAGGTGGCGGAGGGCGTCCGCAACGCCCAGCACCACCCGCGACCTGGCGGCCCGGCTCGGCGTGGAGATGCCCATCATCGAGACCGTCTACGGGATCATCAACGACGGCGTCGACCCGCGCGACGCGGTCACCACGCTGATGATGCGGGAGACCAAGGCCGAGATCTGGAGGGCCGACCGGCGCCCGCTCGCCGCGCCATGCCAGGCCCACCGAGCCTCGACCGGGTCCCGCTCCTCCAGGCCCTCCCCCCGGCCGATCGGGCCGGGTGCGAGGAGCGGCTCGGGGAGCGGCGGGTGCCGGCCGGCGCCATCATCTTCAGCCGCGGTGATCCGGGCGACCAGCTCTTCGTGCTGGCCGAGGGCGACGGTCGAGGTCTTCCTGCCCGGCCGAGCGCGGGGCGCCGCGGGTGGTGCTGCGCCGGCTCGGTCCCGGCGACCACTTCGGCGAGCTGGCGGTGGTCGACGGCGGGCCCCGCACCGCCTCGGTGGTGGCGCTCGACCGGCGACGCGGCTCTTCGACGCTGTCCCGGCGCGACTTCCTCGACGCCGTGCTGGCCTCGCCGCAGGGGGCGCGGGCGCTGGTGGAGGCGCTGGCGCTGCAGCTGCGCCTCTCGGCCGACCTGCTCACCGAGCGGGCCAGCCGCAACGTGGTGCAGGAGCTCGACGCCGCCCGGAGCCTCTCGGACCGGCTCGCGGAGCGGGTGGCCCGCTGGAACGGCAGCTGGGGCTTCGTGGCCTTCCTGGTGCTGGTCACCGGCGGCCTGGTCGGCCTTCAACGCCCTCGCCGACCGCGCCTTCGACCCGTACCCCTTCGTCTTCTTCAACCTGGTGCTGGCGGTGCTGGTGGCGCTGCAGGGGCCGCTGCTCATGATGGCGCAGAACCGCGAGGCGGCGGCCGACCGCGCCGCCGCCGAGGCCGACTACCGCGTCAACCTGAAGAACGAGCTGGCGCTGGAGCGGCTGGTGCGCGAGGTGGAGGCGCTGCGGCGCGCCTCGGCCAGGCCGGGCCCCGGCGGCTGAGCCTTGCGGGACAGAAGTTCCGCCGGCCGCGACGCCGGGCTAGCATCGCCGCATGGCCGACGTCGCTGCCTACCTGGTCCAGTCCGGGACGCTCACGCGCAGACCGCGGCGCAGGCGCTGGCCGCCGCCCACGACGGCGACGTGGCCTCGGCCGCGCTGCGGCTCGGGCTGGCCACCGAGGCCGCGCTGGTGCGGGCGCTGGTCGAGCTCTTCGACTGCCCCGGCGTCGACCTCTCGCACAGCGTCATCCCCACCGCCAACCTCTCGGTGGTGGCGCACGGCTTCTGCCGCCAGCGGCGGGTGCTGCCGGTGTCGGTGGGGCAGGCCGAGCTGGTGCTGGCCATGGCCAACCCGGAGGACGTGACCCTGGCCGACGAGCTGCGCTTCGTCACCGGGCGCAAGGTGCTGCGCTACGTCGCGGTGCCGGCCGCCATCGAGCGGGCCATCGACGGGCTGGTGCGCGAGAAGCAGCGCTTCGCGCCGGCCTGGCGCGGGGCCCAGGCGCCGGCGCTCCCCGACCCGGGCGCGGCCTGGGTGGGCGTGGTCCACGCCGCCCGCAAGGCGGAGGCCGAGCGAGCTGCCCGAGGCCGGCGAGCTGGTGCTGGTGCCCATCTCCGAGGCGCTGGAGACCCCCTTCGCGGCGCCGTCGCCGGCGCGCCTCTCCCGCCCGCCCGAGGCTGCCGAGGCGCGAGGCGCCCGGGCTCGGAGTCGCCACCCACGGTGCGGCTCGACGGGGCCGGGCGCGGGGAAGCTGGTGCTGGTCGCCGACGCCAACGGCGAGACGCGCGACGAGCTGGCCGAGCTGCTCGGCAAGCTCGGCTGCACGGTGCTGCAGGCCGCCAACGGCCGGGCCACGCTCGACATCACGCGCGAGGCGCGCCCCGACCTGGTGGTGCTGGAGGCCATGCTCCCCATGGTGCAGGGCTTCGACGTCTGCCGCGCCATCAAGGGCGACCCGGTGCTGCGGCCGACGCGGGTGGTGCTCACCTGCGCCATCCACCGCGGCGCCGCCGCCGCCGACGCCCAGCAGGCCTTCGGCGCCGACGCCTTCCTGGAGAAGCCGCTGCGCCTGGAGGAGGTCACCCGGGTGGCCAAGGTGCTGCTGCTCGGGCCGGCCGGCGACCCGGCCGAGGCCAAGCGGCGCGCCGAGGCGGTCAAGGTCTGGCGCGCCGGCGCCGGCGGCGCTGCGCGACGGCAAGCTGGAGGAGGCCACCGTGCTGCTGCGCCAGGCCACCGCCCTCGACGAGCTCTCGGCCGAGGCCCACTACTACCTCGGCCACGCGCTGGCGAAGCAGGGGCTGCTCTTCGAGGCGGCCGCCGCCTACGCCCGCTCCGCCGAGCTCCGCCCCGACGTGGACGCGGCCCACCAGTACCTGGCCCAGACCTGGGAGCAGCTCGGCTTCAAGAAGAGCGCCCGCGAGGCCTGGGCCCGGGCCATCGAGACCTGCACCGACGAGGCGCGCAAGAAGGCCATGCAGGCGCGGCTGCTCAAGCTGCTCGGGCTGTAGCCGTCCGCGCGGTGGCGGCGACCGCTACCAGGTCGCCGCCTCGCCGGTGCGCGCCCGAAGACCGGCCCGACCCGTTCAGTTCCGGTCGTGGTCTCCCCGCCGCGACCAGAAGACCACCGCGGTCCGGCCCGGGATCACGAAGGTGCCGGTGGCGCGGTCGAAGCGCGCCGTCCGGGCCACCGCGTCCGGCGACATCAGGTGGACGGGGTGCAGGCTGAGCCGCTGGCCGGCCAGCGCCGGCGCCGGCAGCGCCTGGGCGCCGGGCGCGGCGTTCACCAGCACCACCACCAGGTCGTGCTGCGGGTCCTCCTCGCCCCGGTCGTCGCGCACCACCATGGCGATGAGGCCCGGCAGCTGGTCGGGGCCGCCGTTGAGGAACTGGACCTTGGCGTTGATCTCGGCCGCGGTGCGCAGGCGCAAGAGCGGCGTCGAGCTGCGGATGGCCAGCACCTCCAGCATGTGGGTGAAGGCGCTGCGAGATGTCGCCCGGCCCGGGCTTGAGCGCCGGGTTGGCCAGCAGCGGCCGCAGCAGGGGCCAGTTGCTGGCGTTGTCCCCGCTGGGCGGCAGCCCGACGCCCCAGTTGTTGGCGGCGTAGGTGAAGTCGAGCCGGTTGAACCAGTCGCCCGAGTTGTAGCTGTTGCGGTCACCGGACTTGGAGCGCAGCAGCTCGACGCCGGCGTGGAAGAACGGGATGCCCTGGCGAGAAGGCCAGCAGGCTCATGCCCAGGTTCTGCATCCGCACCCGCTCGGCCATGGAGAGGCCGACCGGCAGCTTGTACTCGAGCGCGTCGAACAGCGTCTCGTTGTCGTGGGCCTCGACGTAGTTGATGAGCTCCTGCGGGTCGGCGGTGTAGCCGGTGCGGCTGGCCGTTGTAGTCGACCTGGCTGCAGGCGGCGTGGCGGCGCCGTTGCGGTCCACGATCACGTAGGAGGCCAGGTTGCCGGCCATGCCGCAGCGGATCCAGTCCTCCTCCAGCAGCAGCCTGGCCTTCTGGTCGCTCGCCGACCCCTGGTCGGTGGCGTTGGGGTCGGAGTAGAGGCCGGTCAGGAAGCCCTGCTCCTGGACGCCGCTGAACGGGCCGCCGCCCCGCGCGGCGTCGCGGAGGCGGTCGTTGAAGGTGCCGATGCCGGTGCCCGGCCATGTTGGGCTGGGTGGCGTTGACGCCGCGGGCGTCGTTGGCCACCTCGCCGAAGTTCCAGCCCTCGCCGTAGACGTAGATCTTCCGGCCGTCGACGCCGTCCCGCTCCAGGGTCAGCGCGTCGAGCGCGGCGCGCAGCTTCACCATGTTCCGCTTCATGTGGTGGCCCATCAGGTCGAAGCGGAAGCCGTCCACCTTGTAGTCGCTGCGCCCAGGTGAGCACCGAGTCGACCATCAGCTTCTCCATCATGGCGTGCTCGGTGGCGGTGTTGGCGCAGCAGGTGCTGGTCTCCACGCTCGCCGTCGGCGTTGAGCCGGTGGTAGTAGCCGGGCACGATCCGGTCGAGCACGGAGCGGGCGTCCTGGCCCGAGGCGTTGGTGTGGTTGTAGACCACGTCCATCACCACGCGCAGCCCGATGCGGTCGAGCGCCTGCACCATCTGGCGGAACTCGAGCGATGCGCGCCGGCTGCCGTCGGGGTTGGTCGGCGTAGCTGCCCTCGGGCACGGTGTAGTGCCACGGGTCGTAGCCCCAGTTGAAGCCGTCGCGGCCGGCCACCGCCATCACCGCGGCCTGCTGCTGGTCCGAGTCGGGCGCGCAGGCCGGACAGGTCGCCGGGCGCCAGCCAGGTCGACGCGGTCCTCGTCGATGGTGGCGATGTCGAAGGACGGCAGCAGGTGCACGTGGGTGAGCCCGGCGTCGGCCAGCGCCGCCAGGTGGCGCATGCCGTTGGAGCCGAGCCGGGTCGAAGGCCTTGAAGGTGCCCCGCTCCGCCGCCGGCACGGTGGCGTCGCTGGCGCTGAAGTCGCGCACGTGCAGCTCGTAGAGCACGATGTCCTCGGGCGCCGCCAGCCGCGGCTTGTGCAGGTCGTCCCAGCCCGCGGGCTTGAGCGCGCGGCTCGGCCAGGTTCACGAGCTGGCTGCGCGGGCTGTTGCGCGACAGGCCGACCGAGTAGGGGTCGGTCACCAGGTTCTTCTCGACGCGCCCGGTGGCGCGGGCGAAGACCTCGACCTCGTAGAGGTAGTACTGGCCGGTCCAGCCGGCGTCGCCGGCGACGGCCCAGACGCCCGTGGCGCGGTCGACCGACATGGGCAGCACGGCCTCGGTGGCGGTGCGCGGTCGAGTCGCTGAAGAGGTGGAGCGTGACCGAGCGCGCCGTCGGGGCCCAGACCCGCAGGGTCGGCACGCCCGTGGGAGAAGGTCGGTCCGAGCGGGCCGGCGTAGGTGTAGAGGTCGTCGAGCACGCCGGGGAGCTGCAGCGCCGTGGCGTCGACCAGGGCGCCGCCGGCGTCCCTGGCCGACACCGCCAGCTGGCCCTTGAGCGCCTCGGCCACCTCGGCCGGCGGTCGCCGAGAGCTTGAAGGCGGAGAACCCGGCCAGGTGCGGGTTGCCGGCCAGCACCGCCGCCGGCAGCCCGGCCGGGTCGTTGGTCAGCGGCGAAGTCGGTGCCGCCGCTGACGCCGTCGGTCCCCAGCACCAGCGCGCCGGCGGCGCTGGCGTGCAGGGTGACGTGTGCTGGTGGGGGCGATCTTCCAGGCGATGGTGTCGCGGGTGATCCAGTGGGCCTGGGCCAGGTTGAGGTTGCCCCTGGGCGCGCCGCTGGCCGACACCGCCAGGATGTGGGTGGCCGGGTCGTAGCTGAAGAACACCTCGGCGCAGGAGCGTGGCACGCGTGAAGGCGATGTTGGAGCCGCCGGGCGCGCCGCCCGCGCCGTAGTTCTCGGTCCAGCTCTCGTTGATGGCCACCTTGGTCTCGTAGTTGCCGGCCGGGAGCGCGCGGGTCGAGAAGGTGTAGAGGCCGTCGCCGTCGGGGTCCTCCAGCCACGAGCGCAGGCAGTCGGGCTGCCAGTCGCCGGGGCAGCCGAGCGCTGACTGGAAGCTGCCCGGCGCCACCGCGATGACCTTGCTGGCGTTGTCGGCGATCCAGTGGGTGCTGGGGTCGAAGTAGAACTTCACGGCCGCGGGCGCGGCCAGGTTGAGGGAGAGGTTGGCGCCGTTGAGGGTGGCGTTGGCGCCGTAGTTCACGGCCCAGCCGCCGTCGAGCGCCGCCTTGTACTCCCAGCTCCCGGCCGGGACGTTGAAGACCTGCTGCCAGACGCGGTCGCCGGCGTCGAAGGCGAGGTTGGTGGTGGCGCAGGCGGGGTCCCAGTCGCCGGGGCAGCCGAGCTCCGACTGCAGGCTGCCGGCGATGGTGACGCTGGCGGGCTGGGCCGAGGCCGCCTCGGGCCCCACCGTCAGCAGGTGGGTGGCGGCGTTGTAGGAGAAGACCGTCCGGGCGCACTCGGAGGCCACCGTGAAGGGGATGTTGGGGCCGTTCTGCACGCCGCCGGCGCCGTAGTTGACGCTCCAGCTCTGGTCGAGGGCCGCCTTCACCTCGTAGCTGCCGGCCGGCAGGTTGGCGGTGAAGGTGTAGATGCCGTCGCCGTCCGGGTCCTCCAGCCAGGACCGCAGGCAGTCGGGCTGCCAGTCGCCGGGGCAGCCGAGCGCCGCCTGGTAGCTGCCGGGCGCGCTGACGATGACGGCGTTCTGGTCGCTGGTGATCCAGTGGGTCTTCTGGTCGTAGAAGAACTTCACGTCGGTGTCGGCGGCCAGGACCAGCGGGATGTTGGCGCCGCCCGGCGTGGCGTTCGCGCCGTAGTTCTCGGTCCAGGAGCCGTTGAGGGCCGCCTTGTACTCGTAGCTGCCGGCCGGGACGTGGAAGGTGGCCTGCCAGACGTCGTCGGCGGCGTCGTAGGTGAGGTTGGTGAGGGCGCAGTCGGGCTGCCAGTCGCCGGCGCAGCCGAGCTCCGACTGCAGGCTCCCGGCGATGGTGACGGTGGTCGGGTTGGGCGAGGCGAGGCTCGCGGCGGGGAAGAGGAACAGCGCGACGGCGACCAGCCTCACGACCCAGGCCCTGACCATCCACATGGCGACCTCCGGGATTCGGTTCGCCCGGCATCGTGGACCCGGGGCCGGAGGTCGGAATGGTCTTGTTGGGGAGTACCCGGACGGGCTGTGCGCGTCTGGCTCACGCGGTTCGCAGGCGCGGCTGCTCAAGCTGCTGGGGCTGTAGCCGCCCGCTCCGCCGCGAGCGCGGGATTCCCTCCGGTGGCGCCTGCGAAAATGCACATTGACAGTGGATACTAGAACGTATGGTGTGAGGGCGTTGCTCAGGAGGATTCCCGATGATCGCCCTCTCGAACGTTCGTGGCTCGCTCTGCGGCCTGGCCGTGTCGTTGCTCGCGCTCTCCGGCTGTCACCCCGACCGCCCGGGCCCGGTGCCGCCCGAGATCCCCCGGCCGACCGTGCGCGCCAGCCCGAGCGGGGGCGCCTTCCTGCCACCGCTCCAGGTGTCGCTCACCTGCGTGAGCCAGGGCATGGCCTGCGCCGAGATTCGCTACACGCTCGATGGCTCGGCGCCGACGACCACGTCCACCGCGCTACGATGGCCCCTTCTGGCTCCAGGCCTCAGCCACCCTGCGCTTCTCGGGATGGGACACGGGCGGGCGGAGCGCCAGCGGCGAGGCGCACTACCAGGCCGACTCCGAGGCCCCGCTCGCCTCGGCAACCCCGGACGGCGGCCTCTTCGCAACCGATCAACTGGTCGAGCTGCGCTGCAGCGACGGCGCCGGCGCCGGCTGTGCTCTCATCCGCTATACCCTCGACGGTAGCGCCGTGGGTCCGGGCTCGCCGGTCTACGGCTTGCCGATGGTGGTGGCCAGCGACACCCGGCTCCGCTTCGTGGCCGTGGACCGGGTGGGGAACCAGTCCGTCGAGGGCGACCAGCAGTACCGCTTCGACCGGACCGGGCCGAATTCGGCCGCCCTTCCGGCCGGCGGCGCGTTTCGCCAGCCCGTCGACGTGACCCTCGGCTGCGCCGACGTCGGTCCGGCGGGCTGCGCCACCATCCACTACACGGTCGACGGCTCCGCGCCGACCCCGTACTCACCCGTCGCCGAGGCGCCGCTGACCGTGGCGGCGACCACCACCGTCCGCCTCCTGTCGGTCGATACCCTCGGCAACGTCGGCCCTGACGTCACCGAGCGCTACGTGGTGGATGGGACCCCGCCGGTCTCCACCGCGTCACCCGCACCAGGGCTCTACTCCGACGGGTTGGTCGTGCGGTTCGCCTGCGAGGACCTGGGGGTGGGATGCGCCATCACCCGCTACACGCTCGACGGCAGCGAGCCCGCGTCGGGCTCGCCGGAGGCCGTTCCAGGCAGCGAGCTCAGGCTCTCGACCAGCACCACAGTCCGCTTCGCGTCCGAGGACCTGCTCGGCAACCTCGAGCCGACCCGCTCCGCCCGGTTCGAGATCGACGCGCGGGCCCCTGTCACCACCGCCTCGCCCGCCGGGGGCACGTTCGCGGGTCCGGTCGACCTGGTCCTCGCCTGCGACGATGGGACGGGAGCGGACGCCTCGGGCTGCGGCGCCGTAGCCCCACCGCCACGCGCACTCCCGCGCGCCCAGGACCAGCGTGACGTAGCCGCCGCAGACCGAAGCGGCCCAGGCGACCACGAGGAGAGCCAGGACCCAGATGCGGCCACGGCCTGGCATCGGACGTGACCTCTCGATGCGGTCCTCTCTCTCGTTCGCCAAAGGCATCGCCGGGCTCCCAGGGGAGGGTGCCACGCCGCCCGGACGCACAGCAAGAAGCGAGTGGATCCGGAAACCGCATCCTCCGGTCCACCTCCGCCGTCCGAAGCGACCGCCGCCGCGGCGCATCCTCGGCCCGCTCACCGCTTGCCCTTGACCCTCGCGCCATCCGCGGCCAGAACACCGTCATGCCGACGCTGCCCCCTCCCGACGCCGCCCGTGCCCTCACCCTCGGCCCCGAGCCCTTGCTGGCCGGCTGCCGCGCCGACGTGGAGCGGGCCCGCGCCGCCGCCGCGGCCTTCCGCGCCCAGGCCGGCCGGGGCCCCGGCCGGTCGAGCCGACGCTGGCCGCCTTCGACGCCATCTTCTCGCCGCTGGCCGAGGCGGGCGCGCGCGCCGGCCTGGCCCGCTCGGTCCACCCCGACCCGGCGGTGCGGGAGGCGGCCGAGCTGGCCGAGCAGGAGGTGGCGGCGCTCACCACCGAGCTCTCGCTCGACCGCGGCCTCTACCAGGTGCTGGCCGCGCTCGACCCGGCCGGCGCCGATCCGGTCAGCCGCCACCTGCTCGAGAAGAGCCTGCGCGACTTCCGCCGCGCCGGCGTCGACCGCGACGACGCCACCCGCGCCGCCGTCCAGGCGCTGCAGGAGGAGCTGGTCCGGATCGGCCAGACCTTCGGCCGGAACATCAAGGACGACCGCCGCACGCTGCGGCTGCGCCCCGAGGCGCTCGACGGCCTCCCCGAGGACTGGCGGCGCGGCCACCCGCCCGGCGACGACGGCCTCTGCGAGGTGAGCACCGATCCCTCCGACCAGGTCCCGTTCATGACCTACGCCCGGAGCGAGGAGGCCCGGGCCGCGCTCTGGAAGCTCTCCCGCCAGCGCGGCCACCCGGCCAACGTCGAGGTGCTGGCCAGCCTGCTGGCGCGGCGGGCCGCGCTGGCCCGGCTGCTCGGCTTCGCGAGCTGGGCGGCCTTCGCCACCGACGACAAGATGATCGGCAGCGACACCGCGGCGGCCGAGTTCATCGAGAAGATCACCGCGCTCTCCGGCCCGCGCATGGAGGCCGAGTACGCGCAGCTGCTCGAGCGCAAGCGCCAGGACACCCCGGGGGCGGCGCGGGTGGAGCCCTGGGACTCCGCCTTCCTGCAGGAGCGCATCAAGGCGGAGCGGCACGGCTTCGAGGCCCAGTCGGTCCGGCCCTGGTTCGAGCTGCGGCGCGTGGTGGACGGCGTGCTGGAAGTGACCGGCGCGCTCTTCGGGCTCACCTGGCGGCGCGTCGAGGGCGCGCCGAGCTGGCACCCCTCGGTCGAGACCTGGGACGCCTTCGACGGCGGCGAGCTGCTCGGCCGCATCCACCTCGACCTGCACCCGCGCCCCGGCAAGTACCAGCACTTCGCCCAGTTCCCCCTGGCCAACGGGCAGCGCGGCGTGCGCCGGCCGGAGGGCGCGCTGGTCTGCAACTTCCCCGAGCCGAAGGCCGGGGCGCCGGCCCTGCTCGAGCACGGCGAGGTGAAGACGCTCTTCCACGAGTTCGGCCACCTGCTCCACCACCTGCTGGGAGGCCGGACCCGCCACGCCGCCCACTCCGGCGTGGCCACCGAGTGGGACTTCGTCGAGGCGCCCAGCCAGCTGCTGGAGGAGTGGACCTGGGACGCCGGCGTGCTGGCCCGCTTCGCCCGCCACGTCGAGACCGGGCAGCCCATCCCGGCGGAGCTGGTGGCGCGCATGCGCGCCGCCGACGAGTACGGCAAGGGGCTGATGGTGCGGCAGCAGATGTTCTACGCGGCGGTCAGCCTGGAGCTGCACCGGCGGGATCCGGCCGGGCTCGACCCGGGCCGGCTCTGCGACCAGCTCATGGCCCGCTACACGCCCTTCCAGCCGGTGGCCGGCACCTGGTTCCACCTCGCCTTCGGCCACCTCGACGGCTACTCGGCCATCTACTACACGTACATGTGGTCGCTGGTCATCGCCAAGGACCTGCTCACGCCGTTCCGCGAGGCCGGGCTGATGGACGCGGCCACGGCGCGCCGCTACCGGACCGCGGTGCTCGAGCCGGGCGGCTCGCGCCCGGCCGCGGCGCTGGTGGAGGCGTTCCTGGGCCGGCCCACCCGCTTCGACGCCTACCGGGCATGGCTGGAGCAGGGGTAGAGTCGCGCCGTGCCATTCCGGAGCGGGCAGCGTGGCGGAGGGGAGCGGTAGGTGCGCCGGACGCTCCGCGCGCTGCCGACGCTGCTGCGCGTCGGCCTGGCCGAGGCGGTCGCCTACCGGGGCGAGATGCTGGTCTGGCTGCTGGCCACCAACATGCCGCTGGTGATGCTGGCGCTCTGGAGCGCGGTGGCGCGCGACGGGCCGGTCGGGCGGTTCGGCCAGCAGGACTTCGTCGCCTACTACCTCGCGGCGCTGGTGGTGCGGCTGCTCACCGGCGCCTGGGTGGTCTGGGAGCTGAGCTTCGAGATCCGGCAAGGGACGCTGTCCTACCGGCTGCTCCGGCCCTTCCACCCCCTGGTGGCCTACGCCGCCGAGAACCTGGCGGCCATGCCGCTGCGGGTGGCCCTGTCGCTGCCGGTGGCGCTGCTCCTGCTCTGGCTCACCGCCGGCGAGAAGCTCACCCACGACCCCCTCCGGCTCCTGCTCTTCCCGGTGGCGGTGCTGGGGGCCTGGCTCATCACCTTCCTCGCCATGGCCGCGGTCGGCTCCCTGGCCTTCCACGTCGACTCGGCCACCAGCTTCTTCGAGATCTGGATGGGGCTCTACGCGCTGCTCTCCGGTTACCTGGTGCCGCTCGAGCTCTTCCCCCCTTGGGTGTCGGCGCTGGCGCGCTGGCTCCCCTTCCGCTCCATGCTCGGCTTCCCGGTCGAGCTGGTGACCGGCATGCTGACGCGCCAGCAAGCGCTGATCGAGCTGCTCATCCAGTGGAGCTGGATCGCCGGGTTCCTGCTGCTGGCGCGGCTGGCCTGGCGCTCCGGGCTGCGCCGCTTCGCCGCCTTCGGAGGCTGACGGTGACCCGCTACCTCCGCCTGCTGGCCGTGCAGCTCCGCGCCTCCACCGCGCTGGCGCTCCAGTACCGGCTCGAGTTCCTCGGACAGGGCGCGCTGGCGCTGCTCTGGACCAGCTGGTCGCTGGTGCCGCTGGTGGTGGTCTTCGGCGAGCGCCACGGCGTGGCCGGCTGGACCTTCGAGGAGGCGCTGGTGGTGATGGGCTGGTTCACGCTCATGAAGGGGATCCTGGAGGGCGCGGTCAACCCCTCGCTGGCCAGCGTGGTCGAGCACATCCGCAAGGGCACGCTCGACTTCGTGCTGCTCAAGCCGGCCGACGCCCAGTTCCTGGTGAGCACCGCGCGGTTCATGCCCTGGCGGATCGTCGACGTGCTGGCCGGGCTGGCCATCTTCGGCGTGGCCTTCCACCGCATGGGCCGCTGGCCGACGCCGGCCGCGGTGGCGGGATCGCTGGCGCTGCTGGTCTGCGCCACGCTGGTGCTCTACTCGCTCTGGATCCTGGTGATCTCGGCCGCCTTCTACCTCGTCAAGATCGACAACCTCTCCTACCTCTTCTCCTCGATCTACGACGCGGCCCGCTGGCCGGTGGACGTGTTCCGCGGGCTGCTGCGCGTGCTCTTCACCTTCGTCATCCCGCTGGCGCTGCTCACCAGCTACCCGGCGCTGGCGCTGCTTGGCAAGCTCGACCTGGCGGTGGCGGCGCAGGCGCTGGGCGGCTCGCTGGTCTTCGCGGTGGCGTCGCGCCTGGTCTGGACGCGGTCGATCGCGAAGTACACGTCGGCGTCGAGCTGATCGCGCGGCCTTCAGGTCCCAGGCGAACCTCACCCCAGCGTCACCTTGAAGAGCCGCTGCTCCACGAGATCGAGCGCGGCGCAGAGGTCGTCGCGGGTGAGGCGCGCGCCGCTGGCCCGCTCCTTCAACCAGAGGCAGCGCTCGGTGAGCAGCTTCACCAGCAGCTGGCCGGCGCTCCGCTCCTCCGGGGTGCGCCACCAGGCGTCGGCCTCGCCCTGGAGGCGCCGGTCGATCTCCTCCCACTGCCGCCGCAGGTCGAGCCGCGCCAGCTCGAGCGCGTAGCGGATCACCAGCTCGCCGGGGGGCCCGGCCGCGCCGGCCTCCCAGCGCCGGCGCAGCGCCTCGCTCTCCCACTCCAGGTCGGCGCGGCGGCCAGGCCGGCCAGCTCGCCGGCCAGCTCCCCGGCGAACCGCTCCAGCAGGTACTGCTTGATGGGCCGCTTCTGGCGCTCGTAGAGCCAGTCGTGGCGCTTGTCCCGCACGCCGCGAGTCTACCCGGCCTGTCCGCCGGCCACGACGGTGAGCGGCGGCCGGCCGGCCGGCGCCTCCAGCAAGCGCAGCTCGCGGCGCAGCGCCGCGTAGGCCCGCTGGCGAGTCAGGAAGTCGTAGTGGAAGCAGTTGACCTCGACGTTGCGCCACTGCGGCTGGTCCCGGGTGTCGAGCACCGGCGACGGCCAGATCGAGACCTTGTCGCTGCGCGACCAGATCGAGGTGAGCCGGACCTGCGGCGGCCATCGCCCCTCGTGCAGCCGCCGCAGGAAGCGCGAGCCGGGCAGCAGCTGCGGCGCCGAGGGGGCCAGCAGCGCCATGGGCATGGCCACCCAGGCGACCGGCGCCC
>CAVUOY010000008.1:0-593055 GCA_963743215.1 uncultured Chloroflexia bacterium | reverse complement strand
GGTAGATGGATCGACTGCTGCTTCCAACAAAGCCTGTACTCCACCGACGAGATCCAATCCAAGGTGGGTACTGAAATCACGATTGATACCAATGATATGGATCCCGGGCTTTCGGGAATATCAATATAGATGGCAATCAGCAGGATTAATGCGATGGGTATAAGTAGTCGATAAGTACGGCTCATCTGGCGATTTCTACCTCCATGATACACACAAACGCCAGCCGAACAGTGCTAATATACAAAAATCGACTGGCAAGCGGGGATTATACCCCCGATAAGGGTGATTGTCTATTTGTGAATAGAATTCATGCTGGCAGACTTAATAAAGTCTAATCGGTGTTCAAGACCTCGTCAAATGTCAGTGGATTGGTATCAATAATTAAATTTGCATGCTCACGGGCATGGCGTAACCGGTGAAGCTGCTCAGCATATTCTGCATAAGTCCAATCCAGTTTTCGCCGAAGGATCGTGTTTTCATAGGAGACTTCCAGATAGATCAAAATATCTGGATTGGTGAGCCTTTTCCACATATCAGGAACGTAAGAATGCTCCTGAGCGATATGCCTGACCAGAATACCCTCGGCTTTTAATCCTGCCACCAGGGAGGATTTTCCAGCACCGCAAGGACCGACCACACCGATTACCATTCCGCCCTGCAATTACCGTGGTAGGATGATTGTCACCAGCTAATAACCTGATCTCGCTGGGACCACCCAAGACCGCCAATTCATCCTGCGCAGAAAGGCAGCAATCTGCCGGAGGATGGAAATCTGAGCTGCCATTCCTGCGAATGAACACCACACTGAGGTTATATTTTTGTTCAACTTCATTGACCGAGTGACTGATCAAGAGCGAGATCCGGTTCAATTTTTAGATGAGCCAGGCTCATCGATTGGCCTTCCACGGTGATGGGGCGGGTCATATCCACCCCGGAAGCCGCGGCGGCGAAGGCAGGGGCGGCCATGGCGGTGGCACTGAAGGCGGTATAGCCAAACTGTTCTTGCAACCCATGGGCAAAATCATCATCGAAAATACGTAAGATGACGTGGATATTGGGGTTCAAGCGTTGAGCTTTGAGGGCAACCTTAAGATTCAGGCTATCATTTTGAGTGCATAAGAATGATTGCACGGGCGCGCTGAACACCAGCCGATTCCAAGGTTGATTCATGGCTGGCATCATCCTGGATCACCGGAATACCCATCTTTTTTACGCTGGCGATCAAATCAGCTTTCGGATTGGCTTCAATCAATACGATTTCCTGGTCCATGTTCATAATTTCCTGGGCAACTCTGAAACCCAGGTGACCCAAACCGACCAGAATGATGTGGTTATTGTATGTGGATGCCACAGCAATTTCCCATTCCTTTCCACGCGCTCGACGGTTGAATAACATGACGCTGAATTCGGTAATACCCTGTGCCAGGATGACCAACCCGATGACGGGCATGATGAAATAAAAAATTCCGAGATACCAGGTATGGGGAAAATTTCCACCATTTTGTAGAAACACCATGGATAATACCTGATAGAGCGATTCCAGCAGATTCCCCAAGGGTTCACCAGCATAGGATGATAACAAGTAATAACCCAGCCCACCCCCCAGGATCGCCAAAACAAAGATCAACAGGGGAGTGCCAAACCGACCCAATAAGAGGCGGGCATCACGCCATTCGGCTTTTAACTTTCTGAGAATGGGACGATTACGATAGATGGACACAGGTGATTGAATGAATGCTTGCCCCATGATGAATTAATTGAGCGGCAGCTGAACTTTCATGCGCCGTACTGCATCACCTTGCTGACCGGTGACCTGAATGACGACGACGGAGATATCGTCCACGGCTTGCCCGTGATCCAGCTGCATCGCATCGGAAAGAAGCTGATCGGCCATTTCCTGCGGATCAGATGCTTCCCGTTCTTCAAGCTGGCATTCCAGAAAGATTTAACATCCAGGCTTTCGCCACTGCGTGAGCCGGCATGTACCAGACCATCGGTAAACAAGACCACGAGTCAAGCCCGGCTCAAGGGGCATCTCATTGATCAACGGACGAGTATCGCGATATACACCAATCGGGTCACACTCGTTATCGAAAGCGCAAATTTCCTGGTTCGAGGCGATATAAACTGGCAATGGATTATTGCGCGTGATGACCATGGTGGAAGTCTGCAGATCAATGGAGACGATATTCAAGGTTGAAGATACTTTTCCTTTGCGTTCGGTGAATAAATAATCAGAGGCAGCCCTGGCAGCGGCACCGTCACGCACACCTTCGGATAGTAATGAAATTACTTTCCTGACTACCAAGGAGGATATCTGTTTTGCGCCTTTGCCCGAGCTCTGACCGTCCGCCATCACGACTGAGATACCACCATTCGGTCGTTCGACGACCTCTACGGAATCGCCACTTTCGGAGGTGGCGTACTTGTTGATCTTGGCGACCGCAAGCTGAATTTCCATACCCGATATTGTACAACAATATCGATGAGACCATGAAAGTTAGGATAGAATATCAATCCAATATGTAGACATTCGAGCATAGAGAGATTGCTTCAGGTCTTTCGCATCGGACGACAAGAATTTTGCTGGAGGTGAGATCCAGCATATCCCAGTGAGCTCGAACCCGGATGATTTCAACGGCTCCAAGAATCTCTCATCCCAGAGGGGGGCTTCGCCGGTGATGTGATTGACCCAGGCAGCCAGGCGTTGCAATGGACTGCGACCGGTAATCCACGCCAAAGGCAGAATAATGAGCATCCGCTATCAAATAAAACGCGACGGACTTCAGTGAGTGTAGCTGGATTGAGGATGTATTCCGCCGGGAAGGTCATTACGACTGATTAAAGACTGATCTCAAACGGCAGGAGCAGAGCATCCCCACGGACCAGCCGGGCGGGATAGCCCGCCTTGGACAGGCGCTGATGGGCGAGCGCTGTCATTTGACGGCTTTCATCCAACCCAACTATGCTGACCCCCTTCTGATTGAGGGTGCCTTGCAAGTGACCGGGTCCAAAACCGATCTCGAGCGCCTCGGACCGTCCAGGTAAGGTGCGACGGATGCGACCCATTTTTGCCATGACCCAAGAGATACGATGGAAGCCACACTGTCGTACGTCCAGGCAAACTGGTGATAGAGTAATGTGAAGAAAAGACGTAATAATGCAATGAAGATGCGTTTTGGGAATGAAATGGGAACTACGCCAGGCGGGTTATTTGGTTTCTGCATGCATCAACACGGGGAGATAATCCGGCAGGATACGGTATTCGATATCCTGTGTAGCTTCAGATTGAATTTCACCGTCGGCGTGGAGCGGGGTGGGCCGATCGGTGTGAATTTTCAGCCAGCTGACATTGATCTCATGGATGGAGGGGTGTGCCACATAATTGCCTGCACCGGTTTGCATTGTTTTTGGAAGCAGGCGCAGTATTTGAAGCCTGGAAGCCATATATCCATAGACGCAGGTCAGTTTTCCATCGAATGGATCGGCATGGGGAGCCATATAGAACACGCCACCGGTGAGGGGGTTATTACCCGCAGTGACCAGGGTGGCTGGTCCGACGTATTCACCATCCTCCCACTGCAGGCGCATATTCCACCTGGGATTTTTTGCCACGCCAGCCAAAGCAGCCACGACATAACGGATGGAACCCCGAAGCCAAGAAATGCGCTGTTGAATCAGGGTGATACAGGGCTCCAATCCTATGGCGCTGTTATTATCAAAGTATCTTGTGTGCGGATCCTTTCCGGCAGTATCCCAGGCAGTCACCTCTCCCAAGTCGATGCGGCGGGTGATTCCTGCAGCGATTATTTTAGCTGCATCAGGAATATTGGTGGGCATACCGAGATTAACCATCAGATCATTGGCCGTGCCAAGCGGTAAAATCCCCATGGGACGGGATCCGTGTGAGTATCTTCTGCGGCAGAGACGATCCCGTTCATGACCTCGCTGACGCTGCCATCTCCACCTGCAGCGATAATCGGAGTAAAACCATTTTTCGCAGCCTGATAGGCAAGCTGAGTTCCATGATTTGGAGCTTCGGTCAACACCAGCTCGAAATCGATCCCCAAGGATTTCAGCGAGCTTTCAATCTCAGCACGTTTTTGCAGACCTTTCCAACGCCCAGCATACGGATTAAGGATGATTTTTGCAGTCATAATGGCATTTCCTCCGGTGGGATTTTAGCATAAAACCTGAGTGGAGGATATTTATAATGAACCGATATCAACGGAGGCTTGAGTAGATGTATTGGTTCCCGAAGTAAAAATATGATAATATTCGGATAGGTGCGGTATTCTTATTCTTATCACTGGAATTGGAGCAGATCATGACAGAAATCCAGACCTTTACAGAGAAAGTGATCAATAACATTGAAAAAGTGATTGTGGGGAAGCGCGGCCCAGTTGAGCTGGCGATCATCAGCCTGTTATGCCAGGGACATTTGCTGATCGAAGATGTGCCCGGCGTGGGAAAAACCGTGCTTGCGCGCAGCATTGCCAAGTCATTAGGGTGCTCATTCAGCCGGATTCAATTCACACCTGACATGCTCCCGAGTGATGTGACGGGTGTATCCATATACAACCAGGTGAGCACGCAATTCGAATTCCGACCTGGACCCATCATGGCGCAAATCGTGCTTTCGGATGAGATCAACCGGGCAACCCCGAAAACCCAAGCTGCGCTATTGGAAGCCATGGAGGAACATCAAATCACGGTCGATGGAGTAACGCATGCGCTGCCACGACCGTTCATGGTTCTTGCTACACAAAACCCGATTGAATATGAAGGGACATTCCCTTTACCTGAAGCACAATTGGACCGTTTTTTACTGCGATTAAGATTAGGATACCCAGCCATCAATGATGAGATCAACATCCTCGAACGGCAGCAATATCAACATCCTGTGAATGATTTGCAACAGGTCGTTTCAGCTGAGGAATTGTTAAAAGCGCAGGAAGCAATCAAATCTATCTATGTTGCGCCGGCTGTCAAGCACTATATTGTCGAGCTGACCCATCAGACTCGCCAGCACGTGGATGTATACCTTGGAGCAAGCCCCGCGGCAGCCTGGCATTGTTCCGGACGGGTCAGGCGAGTGCAGCGATGCAGGGGCGCGATTTTGTGCTTCCAGATGATATAAAAGCACTGGTAAAGCCAGCCCTTTCTCATCGAGTAATCCTGGGTCCAGCAGCCCGATTGCGCGATCTGAGCAGCGATCAGGTGCTGGACGAAATTCTAAGCGTCGTTCCTGTTCCTGGGGGAGATTTACGGGCTACTCCAGCAAAATGACCACCGGGCAAAAAGTTGTTATAGCCCTACTGGTGCTGAGTATTATCGCCGGACTGGCGACCGGGGGTAAATTGTATTATCGCCTGTCCATTTTTTGGGCGCTGCTCTTTTTCAGCTCATGGCTTTGGTCGATTTTATCAGTCAGAGGTTTGAAATTTACACGATCGGCACGCACACTGCGGGCCCAGGTAGGGCAGATCTTTGAGGAGCGTTTTGAAGTCCAGAACCTTAATCAATTCCCGCGTGTATGGATGGAAATTCGTGACCAATCCAGCCTGCCTGGAGCAGATGGATCACGCGTGCTCACCTTATTGAGAGGAAAACAGGGCAGATCGTATCTATCACGCGTGCGCCTGGTCAGGCGGGGGGTATTTCCACTCGGTCCAACCGTGATTGCGACGGGTGATCTATTTGGATTATTTCCAGTTGAACGATCCATACCCGGGGAAGATGCTTTATTGGTTTATCCCATGATGGTTGACGTACGGGGATTTCCAAACCCGCCAGGCTTGCTCCCGGGAGGTGAAGCTTTGCGCAGGCGCACACATCAGGTAACTCCGAATGCGGCCGGGGTGCGGGAATATTCTACCGGTGACCCGTTAAACCGGATTCACTGGTTGAGCACGGCGAGGCGGGGTCGTTTGATCGTCAAGGAGTTCGAGCTTGATCCGTTGGCGGATGTATGGATTTTCTTGGACGCAGCTGAGTATGTACAGGCCTCTTTACCCCAGCCGAGGATGGATACAATGGTTAAAGATTTATGGACGCACTCCGGAAAAATCCCATTGCCACCCTCAACGGAGGAATATGCAATTTGCACAGCAGCTTCACTGGTACGCGATTATTTACGGCGAGGTCGAGCAGTGGGATTTGTCTGTGCCGGGCAACACCTGACCTTGATATCCCCAGACCGAGGGGGACGGCAGCTAGGGAAGATCCTAGAAGCCCTGGCGTTAACCCGAGCGGAAGGTAAGCTGCCATTACGTGCCTTAATCGAAACGCAGGTAAAACACATGGTGCGCGGGAGTACAGTCGTGCTCATCACTCCATCCACATCACGCGAAGTACCCCTGATGGTCGATTACTTGCTACAGCGAGGACTGAAGCCGATCGTAGTTGCCATCGATTCTTCGACCTTTGGGGGACAGCCAGGGTCGGCACAAATGGTCGAAAGCATTAAATTGTTGGGTGTACCCCATCGGGTGGTCAAAAATGAAATGGATCTATCCGCAGCACTCTCGAATAGTTATTCCCGGGGATGATCCAATTGAGTTTTTAATTCTACAAGGATTTTGCTCATATTCGATATGATATTTCTCTCCCTGTCACCAATATATTTACGGTTCCAATCCTGCAGCTTGATCGACCATTTTTTCAATATCACAGTTAAATAGTTAATTTTTTTGATGGGATCATCAATCCACAAGAGCCACTCAGAGTCATTAACTAATAATGCATACTGAAGCTCGAGCTCGGTGTATAGATTGGTCACTTCGGGTAAACGTTCAGCTTTTGCTTTCGGATAGGTTGTACCATTGACCAGCTCGAATGGTGAGAGCTTGAAGATACCAGCCATTAAGGTAATGCTGCGTTCACTGGGGATGGTCAGATCCATCTCGATGTGGGAAATCGCCACACGTGACATTGCCAGACTATCAGCCAGGCTTTGCTGCGTCCAACCATTTTTTTGGCGCAGGTAAGCGATGCGTTTGCCTATCGTTTCGACCATCAATAGCAACTATACCGCAAAATCTTGGGCAAATCTGCTAATCCAATTAGCAGACAAATTCGCGATGACCTGATATGCTTAAGCCAAAGGAAGGAGATACGAATGGCGATAAAAAGAGCATTGATCACAGGAATTACCGGTCAGGATGGATCTTACCTGGCAGAGTTTTTACTGGATAAAGGTTATGAAGTCATCGGGATGGTCCGGCGTTCAAGCACGATTAACTTCGAACGGATCGAGCGCATTCAAGACAAGATAACGATTGTATCTGGCGATTTGATGGACCAGATTTCCATCATCGATATCATCAAGACCCACAGACCAAGCGAGGTCTATAACCTGGCGGCACAATCTTTCGTACAAACATCATGGGTGCAGCCGGTATTCACAGGTGAGGTAACTGCCCTGGGTGTGACGCGTGTTTTGGATGCCATCCGCCTGGTGGACCCTGATATCCGCTTCTACCAGGCGAGCACAAGTGAGATGTTCGGAAAGGTGCATGAATCTCCGCAAACAGAAAGCACACCTTTCTATCCACGCAGCCCATATGGAGTTGCCAAACTATATGGCCATTGGATCACGGTAAATTATCGCGAAAGCTATGATCTGTTCGCTTGCTCAGGTATATGTTTCAACCATGAAAGCCCGAGACGGGGGCAAGAATTTGTGACCCGGAAAATCGCGCGGGGAGCAGTGCGGATCAAACATCATTTGGAGAAGGAATTACGTATGGGGAACCTTGATTCTAAGAGGGATTGGGGATTTGCCCCGGATTATGTGCGGGGAATGTGGTTGATACTGCAACAGGACCATCCTGAAGATTTCGTTCTTGCGACCGGGCAGACCCATTCGGTGGGGGAGTTCGCCGAGCTGGCCTTCAAAGCGGTGGGATTGGACTACCGAGAATTTGTGATCCAGGATCCGATCTACATGCGCCCTGCCGAAGTCGATCTGTTGGTGGGAAACCCAATCAAGGCAAAGCAGAAATTAGGATGGGAAACACAAACCTCCTTTGAGCAATTGGTGGATATCATGGTGGAAGCGGAGATAAAGGGTTTGAAAAAGATGTAGATATGTAAAGTTAATAATAAATCAGACATGCTATAATGATTCACATGCCGATGATCACATTATCTGACGAAGAAAAAAGTAAGCTAATGAAAATAGCTCAGGCTGCACCTGACCTGCTAATCCACCGGGCGCGCCTAATTTTGGCGTATGCAGAGGGAAAACCTACCTTGCAAGCCTCACTGGATGCGGGGATATCACGCGGCAGGGCACGCTTTTGGAAACGCCAGTTTTTTGCTAAGCGGATGGATATCTTTACCCAGGATGAGACGGATGTTATCGGTGCTGATGAGCAAGCCGAAAGTCTGGAACAGAAATCGGAGGAGGTAAAGGCTGGACCTTTACCACTCGAACCTGCGGAACCAGAAACGCCGATCCGGCTTGAGATCCCATTCCCAGAACCGCGCAAGATGATTGGGATCAATCCGGATGATACGCTTGCAGAAGCAGGTAAGAAAGTATGGCTATATTATTTCGCGGAGATGTTAAGCCATGAACAGGGAACATTGTTAGGGGAAAATATTGAAGAATTACATGATATGCGTGTAGCCACGCGTCGTATGCGGTCTGCATTTGACATTTTTGGACCGGCATTTGATGCCAAAGCGATGAAACGCCATCTTAAGGGTTTACGCACCATTGGGGGAGTATTGGGACAGGTGCGGGACATGGATGTGATCCTGGAAAATGCAATTGCATACCAGAAGAAAATGAAAGAGAATGCCCGCCCCGGATTGGAGCCGTTATTAAATTCGTGGAGTAAACATATTGACGGGCAACGCATCAAAATGATCAAGCACCTGGAAAGTGAATCTTACCGGAATTTTAAAGAAAACTTCAATATCTTCTTACAGGTATCTGAGAATGTAAAACACGCTGACGCCCAAAACGGTGGAGCGACGTCACGGGTGCGTGATACCGTACCCGTATTGGTATACAGCCGTTATGCAGCCGTCAAAGCTTATGAATTCAGCCTGCCTACGGCTTCAATGACTCAGCTGCACGCCTTGCGGATTGAGTTCAAGAAATTCCGCTATACCCTCGAGTATTTCCGAGAAATTCTGGGGGAGGGGGTGAATCAAGCGATCAATGAACTAAAGCAATTGCAAGACCATCTGGGCGAGCTACATGATGCAGATGTGGCTTGCCAGCTGGTGAGAGGTTTTTTGAAGAAATGGGACGAGGAACAAACCCTAAAACCAATCAATGAACGCCTGAACCCAGAGCCGATCGTGAACTACCTGGCAACCCTGCATGCGGATCGATATCACCTGATGCGATCCTTCCCTGATCTGTGGAAAAAATTTAGCCAGCTTGAATTCCGGCAGAATATTGCCCAATCAATCTCTCAGTTATAAGCTCCCAGCTTCTTCGAAATATCCGTTTTAGCCGAGCATTGTATCGATTGAGAATACGAGTGTAGGTACGATCCATAAAAGGTGAGGAAATCAAGAAATCGGCAGTTGCCCGATTGCATGCTGTGGGGATATTGTACAGTACAGCCAGTCGTAATAATGCTTTTATATCTGGATCATGAGGCTGCGGCTCAAGAGGGTCCCAGAAGAAAATCAGAAAATCGATTCCACCTTCGGCGATATGGGCACCAATTTGCTGGTCTCCACCAAATGGACCACTTTTGTATTGATGGATTGCCAAACCGGTTGCTTCAGAAAGCATCCTCCCGGTAGCCCCGGTGGCAAAAAGCAGGTGATCACTGAGGGTGCCTTGATTATATTTGACCCAGGCAAGCAGATCGGGTTTACTGGCGTCGTGAGCAATTAATTCAATGCTTTTTTGTTTAGGTAGCTCTACCTGATGTTCGATCATTTTATGATCAGCTCCGTTTGTGGGTCACCCAGATATTCTGCTCCATGTCCTGTGACCAAGACGTCTTCTTCAAGACCGATGTAACCAAAACCGGGGACTGCTAACCCAGGCTCGAGGGTATAAACCTGCCCCGCTTCAAGCGGAAAATTAGGAGTATTGCCATAACGCTCCCATTGAGGACCCAGGATAGCGGCACCATCATGCACTACACGCCCCACCTGGTGACCCGTGGCATAGGGAAATTCGGGATACCCAGCCTCGAGTATGGTCTGGCGGGCAACCTGGTCAATCGAATTACCGGTGACCCCAGGTTTTATAGCTGCAAAGGCTTTCTGGATGGCATCACGGACGGTATCGAAACCGCGCTGGACTTCTTTCGGAGGGGTCTTCTCACCGGGACGGTGGAAGTAGACCAGGCGCTGGATATCTGAGCAGTAATCATCCTGCAATACGCCGAAATCAAAGTGAAGGATATGACCAGGGGATATTTTCAAGTCAGTGGGTCCAACATGCCCGATGGAAGAATCCGGTCCAGTATTAACCATCGGGCAATTTAATCGCTCCCAGGCAGGCAGTAGGCGGTACTCATCCAGCTGGGCATGCATGAAATCGCTGACATCCTTCTCAGTCATGCCAATCCTAATGTATTCAAATGTGCGCTCGAAAATGGTAGTGGTGGTGCGGATGGCATTCCTGATGCGGTCAATTTCCTGGGGTGTTTTTCGGCCGCGTAAAGCGCTGTGCAACTTTTCAGCTGATTCCAGCCTGGTTAGGTAGGGTGAACCGTGGAGATAGCTGCACAAAAGTTGGTACATCCCGTAAGATAAGCCATCGGCGTGCACATCATCCATCGAATAATTGATGGCGATGCGTCTTGGATCCAGGCCATTCAGCACATTCAGCAACTCTGGTTGAATGGATTGGTCGTATTGGATGATCGTATCATACGCTCCCGTGCGTCGGGCGGCTTCAGCCTCGAGCCGGCCAATAATCGCAATGCTTCTACCCGACCTGGTAATGATAAGGGCGCTCTGCCAGGTCAGGTCGAGCCCGTAGATCAAAGGAAGAACTGGGTCACCACCGGCGCTGGTTTCTCGGACGAATGTGAGCCATAGATCAATATCCAGCTCCTGCAATATACCGATGGCCTGTTGTACTTTTTCTTGAATGAGTGATGCCATTATAGGAGCCTCATTATTTTGGTAGGTTTGAATTATTGTAAGGTAATTTCACGGGTGATCGAGCCGGCACGTTCACTCAGTATCTTGAGTCCAACCTTCGTACCCTCGGCTGTCTGGATGACCCACTCAAGACGGGCACGATTGTCGGTGGGGCTATCAGCTCCGAAGGAAGTGACTTCCAATTTATTGCTTCGACCTTCGAGATGACCCAATTCCTGGCGGTGCTTCCCATTGGTAAGGGTTGCGCCGTGCGGGAGGATTAATTCAACCCTTACTGGACGGATGGATTTGCGCGATTTGCTTTGCTGGCTGGTGAAGCTGGGTAGAAAACCTGTGTTTTCAACCACCAGGTTGAGGTGGTACTTATTTGGGCTGATTTGAGTGACATCCAGGGAATAAATGGCCAGGTGTGGAAGCAACTCGCCCAGGGTGAGCATGAAAGGATAATGCCGTTTGACCTCAGCCTCTACGATATCCAGGGGAGGATTACGCCAGGTGAACATGTTATTCCATCCACCCAGCTCGATTTTTCCCAGTTGTGGGTGGTCAAAGGGTTGCCATGGCATATAAGCATCCAATGGTCCATGCTGATCGATCCATTTCAATATCTGCAGATCTTCTTCATGGGGATGATCACGCCACCAATCGATAAACTTGCGGTCCTTGATACCGGCTTCAGTGGGCAGGTCCCATAACTCGATCGTGTAAGTGAATACCCCGTGGTGATCATACATCCAATCGTCAAATGCACCCGTTGTGACTTCTTTAGGATGATATTTGAAATCGTGGAATGTGGAGACGCAACGATAACCGGTGAGCTTTGTTCCCAGTTCCCCGATCTTTTTAAAGACCCACAAGTCTTCTACGTTCATATCATCATCCGATTTGGTGCTGTACGGACGAAGGATGGCCCGGCTAGAAGTATGAAATGTAATCGCAATATTGATGTTGGGGTGTTTTGCTACAAAATCAGCCAAGGCACGTGTTTCTGGCTCGGAGGCAGGATATGGGCCAGCACCAGATTGGTCTCCTTCTGTACGCCACTCGAATGGGAAGTTGCGGTTGAAATCAAGGCCTTCGAGAGGACGGGCCAATTTGATGATGTAACCATCGTAGTCTTCCAGTAAACCTTCGGAGAGCAATCGGTAATAGGTGCCACCATGGTCATCAGGGGCACGCTTCTCCATCATGCGAGGATCGAGAGAGCTGATCTTCCAGTCACCATTTGGGTCAGGGAGGCGCATTTGCAGAATTTTCCCATCCCCGTTGATATCCTGAGAGAAAAGCCCTTCATCTTTTTCCTCCCACGGATAGTGACGAACACCCGAACGCACATAGCGCGGATTGGGTGCCATGGCCCAATCCGCACCATCCGGGTTTACTCGGGGAACGATGTAATACACGCTTTGATCGAGCTGGCGAGTAACCTGTTCATCGGTTCCATAACTGCTCAAAAGGTGATCAGTAATATAGAGGGCAGAAGTGGTGCCGGTAATCTCCGTGGCGTGGATATTGGCATCAATCCAGATGGCTGGTTTTTCTGTATCTGCGCCGGTTTTAAGGCTCGTTAGCGTGAAGAGGTGAATTGGCCGGCCCTCATGACTGATTCCGATTGAACTGACCTGGAGGAGATGCGGGTATATTTTAGTCCACTCAGCAATGAGGTCCGTGATTTCTTGGTTGGTAAAATAGTGATTAAAGTCCATGCTCTCCTCCAATTAATATGTGTAAGATTGGGCAGTTCGTACTAAGTATTTCTAGGTCGGTTTGCGAAATTTATTCCAATACCTGAAAATTCCATCGGCAGACATAAAAGATGGATTGGCAATCTGTTGGGCTTCAACCGTCGCACGCTCAACATTGTATTTTAGTGCCCGTGCTTGCTCAAACTGGATAAATTCCTGGCGCAAATCCTCCAGTGAGAGATTCAGCGGCATCTTTTCATCCATCCAGGCTTCCACTTCTGAAAGCGCATCCAACACAGCCTGGAGATGCCAGCGTGCATCGGTGTAAACTCCAAAATGAGTGGGTACGATACGAGCGGGGTCATATTCCTGGATATATTTGATGCTTTGGCGCCACATTTCCAGATGAAAATCTGGTGGAGGCAATGGCAGGCTCAGATAATGGTGAGGGTTGAGGCGGATGCCTGCGATGTCTCCACTGAAACAGGCATCCCCGATCAGGTAGACGAGGTGGTGGTTGGCATGCCCAGGGACATCCAGGGCACGAACGGACAGGCCACCGACCTGGGTTACCTCTTGGTCGTGCATGATCGAGATTTTTTCTTGATCGACGGGTGTAAACTCTCCCCACAACATATCCATCCTGTCGCCATACAGGCGGCTGGCACTGGCTAACAATTTTTCTGGATTGATCAAATGGGGCGCGCCATTTTCATGCACATGGATCTGGCAACCTTGCTGCGCCAGCCAACCAACAGCCCCAGCGTGATCGAGATGGATGTGGGTGAGAAAAACGTCAGTGATATCCTTGATCTCTAACCCATAATTCTTTACGCCGGCGATTAAGTTCTGGATCGTCGAGCGTGGTCCTGTCTCGACCAGGATACCGCCTTTGGAATGGGGAACCAGATAGGTCCCGATGGTCCCTGCCCGGCCTAAAAAATTTAGATCGATGGTGTGGATTGTCGGCTCAGTCATGCGACCTCCTGGGTCACTGCGATATTCAATGGCTGGATTTTAATCCAGAAAGGACGTGAAATTTCCCAGATTCGGATAAGAATGTGACGTTTCCAAATATCTCCTCAACCAGGTGATCGTAGCGGATGAAGCGGTTAGAAACAATGATGATTTGACCTCCAGGATTGAGCGCCTGGAAAGATTGGTTAATCATGGTATAGGCGATGTGATAATCCACTGTATGACCGGTATGGAAAGGTGGGTTGGTCAGGACCAGGTCGTACATATTGGGGATGATTGGATCCAATATATTACCAGCGAATACATTCGCATTGACAATGTTATTTAAAGCCAAATTTTCACGCGCAGCTGCAACTGCAAGCAAATTATTATCTATCAGGTGAACCAAGGCTGCCCCGTGAACAGCGGCGAATAAACCAATAATTCCGTAACCACAACCTACGTCCAGTACTTTAGTCCCAGGTTGGATTTGCAGCGTGTTGATTAGCATTTGCGTGCCTTCATCCAGATGATCATAGGAAAAGACACCTGGAAGACTACGAATTGATAATATCTGATTGGGTAAAGTGAGCGTAAACTCCACCCAAGTGTGGGGTGCAATCCCAGGGGCAAGAGCCCATTCTGGTCCAGGCTCAGTGCTGGTTTTCCGGATGAATTGCGCTACACGGTGACCTTTTTTATAAGCTAGAACCTGAACTGAGCCAAATAATTCTTGAGCATCCTTAATCATAGAATGGATGCCCTCATTATTTGAGCCAGCAAGGAATAATTTACCACCGTTTGACAGAGCATGGTATGCCTGGACAAGCCACCTGCGACCCAGTTGCCTGCCTTTCGGAATCATGATCATTACTGCACCAAATTTTTGATACTGATCCTGAGGCAGGTCGATCTCAGCCAGGATGCTTACTGAGGAACAATGATTAATTTCCAACGTCCGATGGGCTGCCTCGAGAGCAGTGAAATTGATATCACTGATGGTGAGGAGCGCTGGGGGGAATTTGCGAGCCAGGTAAGGCTGCTAATGCGCCGGAATGACTTCCATATACCAGAATTGGGTGGTCAGGCTCGAAACTGGGATATTGGGCGAGTAATTGCAAGGAAGGGTAGACCAGATTCCAATCTGGAAGACCTGGTGCTGTGACCAGCTCAAGCTGTTCCTGGCCTAAAAACGCAACAAATTTCTCTCGTTCTGGGTAAGGAACAGGCAGTTTATTGTTCATTGGAAAATCTATTCTATATTTGGGACGAAAATTGAAAATTTATCACCCTGATCTCTCAGCAGGATATCGCGTGGTTGGAAGAATACCCAGGCAACGATGATCATATCACCCAGTGCTCCAGCAGCGTTGAAGGTGGCAACCAGCAGGAGATACGGAATGACCGGAGATGGCACGAAGACAGCTAATATAACGCAGATAACCGAAATGATAACGAGTGGAGATAGACCGACGATGATGTATTGATATTTTGGCAGATACCAATCGGGAGCAGCAGCAAAGGCATAGCCAGATTTTAAAGCAAACTTCGGTCGCTCATGGGTGTACAACCAGAAGAACAAGCCATGAATCAGCTCGTGGAAGGTGAGCATAATAATTATGGAAAGGATGAGCCAGATTAATTCCCCGATCGAAAAGGTGAAAAATTCCCAAAAACCAGCGGAGAGAGGATTGATTGAGCGTAGGAGGAAAAATATACGTCCAAATAACCAAGCGAAGAAGACAAGTAGAGGCAGGGCGGCAAGATTTAACCATAACACGGTACGGGTTTTGGATAGATCCAGGGCTTTATCAAAGTGGTAGGATACGGGCAAGGGTTTATGCGCTTGCATGGGGTAATTATATCTGGTTGCATGACCTTTTGAGGCATACACTAGGGGAGACCAACCTTACAATGTGATGCATTGAGAATTGTATTACAACATAACTCATTGAAGGGCAGATTGGCACAGGCAGGGAAGGACACCGGTTTTTCCTCAAACCAGCGGAGATATATAGCGACAGAGTAGAGCAGATTGCTTCAGCAAAGCATTAGCTTTCCCCGAATTGCAGCGGGGATGCTCCCCCCAGAACCAGGGGGGATTCCGCAATGACGTCAATAAGTAGGGGGGATTCTCCTCACGGAAGAGAGAACAACGAGGATTTCAGCATGAACTAGCGGCGATTATCCCCCCGACAAACCAGGGATCAGCGGGGACAGGACCAAAGAGCAGTCCTTCCCCCCAACAAACCAGGAACCAGCAGGGAAAGGTCCCCGAAAACCAGCGGGGATACGACTAAAGAACAGTCCTGCTATTGACGAAAGTGGATATTACGGCTAAAATTCAGCCTGCTTTCAAGACGTCTCCGAGCAGGAGGCGATTTTTTTGCTCAAGGATATAAAAGCGGAAGGCTGGCAGGAAATACCCCCAAGCCTGGATCCTTAAGCTAAATTCAACCGGTGGAAACCGGAATACAGCATAGAGCGAAGGTAATCATCAATAAGATTCTTATTGAGAGGTGAGAGGCGCTCGAGGAAGGGAATAATGGCAGAAGTAGTTCTTAAGGCAAGTCCACGTACGTTAATTGGTAAACAAGTTAAGGCAATGCGTAGGGAAGGCCAACTTCCTGCAATCATCTATGGTCGCCACATCGAGCCGATTTCGATCGTGCTTGATTTGCGTGAAACTAACAAAAGCCTGACGGGTTTGGCACCCTCAGCTTTGGTGACCGTGGATGTAGATGGAACCACGCATAGAGCACTGGTGAGGGAAAAACAACGCAACAAAATCTCGGGCATGCTGTTGCATGTTGATTTCCTGGAAGTCTCCATGACGGAGAAATTGCGTTCACAAGTTTATATCGAAATCGTCGGTCTGGCACCCGCTATCAAAGATTTCAGCGGAGTGCTTGTAACGGGATTCGACGAAGTGGAAGTTGAATGTCTTGCCACAGGATCTACCTGAACGTCTGGTTGTGGACGTCTCAGGGTTAGCGAAAATTGGGGATGGGATCTATGTGCGCGATCTTCCAGTACCCGATGGGGTAAAAATTCTGGAAGAACCTGATACGATGGTTGCCCTAATCACAGCTCAAGCTGCGGTAGAGGAAGAAGTAGCACCCGTGGTAGAAGAGGTGGTTGGTGAGGAACCAGAGATTATCGAACACGGCAAGAAAGAGGAAGAAGAAGCCGAGGAAGAAGCCAAATAATACCTGGCGGGCGATTGAACTCAGTTCAATCGCCCGTTTTTTTATACTTTTTTACCTGCCAGGATATTAATAAAATTCAGCATGATTTGTGCACTAACCCCCCATAACAGCTCATTCTGGTAAATTTGAAAATAAATCACCGGGTAAGTTTCTCGATGCAGCCGCATTGAATAGGGCAAAGGGATCGGATGATCGCGAATCTCGTGATGATCCGGATCAGCCAGCCAATCCAGGGGAATTGAAAATACACGACTGACTTCTATTTCTTCGAGCTGGATAGGGAATGGCCACGGAATCACGCCAATCACGGGGGTGACACAATAATTGGTGATGGTCTGTAATCTATTCATCTTGCCCAATATCTTAACCCGAGAAGGATCAAGACCGATTTCTTCTTGGGCTTCGCGCAGTGCGGTCGATTCTGGTGAAGAATCAGCTGACTCAGCACGGCCTCCAGGGAAAGCCACCTGTCCCTGGTGCTCGGCTACTGCGTCTGTACGGCGGGTGAGCAAAACCTGCCAATAATGTTTTTTTTCATCCTCACGATCAGCATGAAACAAGGGTATCAGCACGGCAGCCGGGCGGGTTTCGTCGGACGAAATTTCGGAGCTGTACAGGTCAACCGCCGGAGACGTTTGGGCTTCGGCTAGCCGTTTTGATATATATTGCTCGGTAAGGATGGGCAGCATCATTTTCGAAACTGGTATAAGAGGAACTCTTAGTTTAGGATGAAAGATTGGACATTGCTGTTTTGGAATATTTTTTAGAGGTCCATTGCTAAAAATACTTTCAAGTGCAGATTGCTTCGCACCCAGAAAATCACTGGGTTCTTCCCCCCAGGACCAGGGGGATTCTCCCCCCAGAACCGGGGGGGATTCTCCCCCCAGAACCGGGGAGATTCTCCCCCCAGAACCGGGGGGGATTCCGCAATGAAGAGATTTAATAAGACATATCAGTGTTTTGTCCGTAGGTTAGGCTCTATCTTGAGGCTAGACCCGCATTTTCTTTTTTCGGTTTTCAGATTGATCAAACTCAGTTAATTCGTCGACCACTGCTCTGGCAAATATCAAGTAACCCGTGTGCGCAACCATGCGGTCGGTAGGACGCAGCCGGTCTGGAACGGCTTTATAGTACCGCAGGATGATCTCACAGACCTCGATAAAAGCAAAATTCGACCGACGTAAGGCAATTAGAAGTGTTGAAACTTGGTTGGTAGTTGGCAGGATACAACCAAGATACCCGCCAGATTTTAATGCTTCTTTCGCCTGGGGGATATAATCTTGCGGATTGGGCAAATCGAGAAAGACTGCGTCGACATTGCGCTCATCGAAACCTTCAGCAATGTCGCGCAACTTGAAATCCACCCTGTCAGCCAGACCAAGCCGATCCAAGTTCTTATGAGCCAGATATTGAAATTCGGGACGAATTTCATACGAGGTGACCAAGCCTTGTGGACCAACGGTGAATGCCAATGCTGTGGTGAACGAGCCCGACCCGGTACCAGCTTCGAGAACATGTTTACCAGGGCCGATATCCATGGAGACCAGGATAAAACCGATATCCTTTGGATACATGATCTGCGAATTGCGACGCGTTTCCATCAAAATGTCAGCCAAGGAAGGCTGAAGCAATACGAAAGGGCTATCCATATGGGTGAGCACACGGGTGCCCCATGGTCTTCCAATCAGATCATTATGACTCAAGTAACCACGGTGAGTCTCAAATTTACCATCGGGTACAAGGCGAAAAATAAAGCGTTTATTCTGTGCGCTGATCAATTGGGCGATATCGCCAATCTGGGCACAGGTTTTGTTTTCTATTTCCATCATTTCATCAATTGCTTTTTGAAGAATTCAGTGATCGAGTTATAACAAGTGACGCGATTCTCCAACTTGAGCACATCGTGACCTTCATTTTCAAACATCAGGTATTCCACCTGTTTGCCAATGCCACGTAGATGTTCTACCAGGTCGCGCAATTCCTGCTCAATCACGCGTGGATCATTTTTCCCTTGGATAACAAGCAATGGGCATTGAATTTGATCTATATAAGTGCGTGGAGAACGTTCAGTTAAGAAATCGCGGTCATTAATTGGATCACCTAACGAAATTTTGAAATAGGGCTTCCAAGTTTCGGGGATGCGCTCGCTGAAGGTAAGCAAGTCATAGGGTCCAAACATGTCGACTGCAGCTGCCCAAAGCTCAGGGTGCCGGGAAGCCAGGGTGAGAGTCATATAACCGCCATAAGAGCGACCGACAACTGCCGCCCGGGTCAGGTCTAGTCTGGGATCCTTTTTCAATAATTTCATCGCATGCACGTGATCGAGGCGGTCAAATCCACCCCAATCATGATCTACATGTTTCATATAAGCAAGCCCATAGCCAGTACTACCCCGAACATTGGGGACGAATACCGCGAATCCATTCATCGTCAAATATTGGATGAGGGGCATGGAGAACCAGGCAAAATCGGGGCGTTCCTGGCTTTGCGGCCCACCGTGAATATAATAAACCAGTGGATATGGAGGTTGTGCTTTGGTATCGGCCGCAGGCAGATACAGACGAGCGGAAACTCTCAATCCGTCATAGGATGTAAAGGAACCATCTTCACCTGAAGATAAGGAGGTATCGGTGATCCCCAAGACACGCTCACGGGTATGCAAAATCACCCTTGACCTATTCTTCCCCTCCACAGAGAATAATTGGGTTGGTGAAGTGGCTGTGGAATGGCTTAATATGTATGTGTCACTTTGCTTCTCATAATCGACAGATTCCAACACCCCGTTGGAGATCTCCCCTTTACCAATAACTACATGGTTTAGACTCATCTTCAGCTGCTCAAGGTCGAATTTGCCTTCGTAGAGCCAGGTGCATCCGTCAATATTATATTCAAGCAAGTAGATATTCTTTTTTAGGTGGGTGCAATTGACCAGCTCACCTTTGCCATGATGTTTAATTCCTTTTATTGAGACAGGTTTAACCTCCGCTGGGTGTTTAAAGCGTAGGTAACCCAGGCTGAAAGAATCATCAAAAATGGCTGAGGCGATCAATAATCCACGATCGTGGTCGATAAATTGGATAGAATCGATTGCACTCAATGGAACCACCTGATCGGGTTTTCGATCTTCGAGAGGAACCCCATAGACTAACCTGGGCTTATTTTTACTTTTCTCCCACAGATAAAGTACATTGTCGCCAGCCGTGTAACCATCGATCAAGATAAGTTTGGTGTGATTCTTATTATGAGAACGAACATACCCTCCCCAGCGGCTTTCGGCAATCTTTGCTAATTCACCGCTCGAGAGATCCCATTGAAAAGTTTCATTCATTTGTTCTGTGCGTGATTCAGCTAAGAAATAACAAATTTGCTTTTTACGGTCACATCTACCCAGGTGAACGCGATAATTTTCGAAGAAATTATTCAAAACCGATTCAGGATATCCACCGTTAATTGGAATCAATTTTGGTTGGTAATTTTCATCGCCATCTTTATCCAACATGACCAGGATTTTCCCGATCTTTGGAAAGACGCAGTACGAACTTCCTCCAATGAGGTGGGGGTTCTGCATGGCAATGTCTGGTGGCAGAAGCGGCTCGGGGATACTTCCGCCATGATCCATTACATACAGGCTCATCTTGCCGCTCAAATTACTTATAAAATATATCCGATCATCCACCAATTGAGGTGAGAAGAAAGCTCGGGCTGAAAGAAAAAACTCAATTTGTGCCATATTCCTATCCCTTCCTGTCTTTATTATGTTTAGTAGACAATTGTACCTTCAAAAACCAGGGACAACATTATTAGAATCAGAAGATCCTTCGAATATGAGTAAAAGCTTAGAACCTTGACGAAAATAAATATGCCTGATAAACTGCAACTGTTCATGTGGCACGGGTGTTCATTCTGTGATTCATGAGGAACCGGTCTGAACAGTAAGTGCAGTTCGGATCGGATATTTTTATTAAAGAGCCGAATGGATGAGATAGACACAACGATGCCACGAAACAATCATTAATCAAGTAAGGAGTAGAAAAGATGAGTGAGCGGGTGACAGGTACTGTCAAATGGTTCAATGCTAGCAAGGGTTATGGCTTCATTGAACGACAAGATGGCCCAGATGTGTTCGTACACTTCTCGGCAATCGATTCTGAGGGTTTCAAGACCCTCAATGAAGGTCAAAAAGTCGAATTCACCATCGAGCAAGGCCCAAAAGGTCTACAGGCGGCAAACGTTATTAAAATAGTAGAATAATCTTTCCCCCATTAAAATTAAATACCCCTCACATTGGTGAGGGGATTTTTTTTAATTCTAGGCTTTACTTTCAGTTTTGACGAGGCTGAGCCAATAACCGACGGCTAAAAAGATCAAGCTCCCAAGGGTGCAAAACAACAGATGAAGCTGACCCAGTGTATCGAAGGAAAAATTAAAGTAGTTTGCTATCAACTGACCGAGCCAAAAACCAATCCAGGAAAGAATAAGATATAACAACAGGCGCCCGGCGTTCCCACCACGCCAAAGATGGAATAATGCTCCATAAAGCGTGGATAAAATGAGACCTAGAAGTAATGTTGGAAAGGACATAGCAGAGCTCGCTCGATAATTAATCGTCTGATTTATTTGTTATTATTCCACCACCAAGGCAGACCTCTCCATTATATAACACAGCAGCCTGTCCGGGTGTAATATCACCCACCGGATTTTCAAAGATCACCTGAATATTGCTGCCATCCATAGTTTCCACAACGCAGGGGATATCTTTGGCTTTATAACGAATTTTGACCAGGGCATCGAATGAACTGTCTGGAGGTTTTCCAGCAATCCAATTAACATCCTTCGCGATGAATTGTTCTCTCCCCGATTGCTCGCGTGGACCGACAACAAGCGTGTGATTTCGGAAATCCTTTTCCAAAACGTACAGCGGGGTGGGAGAGGCGAGGCCGATGCCCTTGCGCTGCCCGATAGTAAAAAATGCCAGACCTTGATGATTGCCTAGCAAGTTCCCTTGTTGATCCTTTATTTGCCCGGGAATGATCGCCTGAGGTGCATGGCGGGAAAGGAATTGTCGATAATTTCCGTCTGCGCCTACAAAACATAAATCCTGGCTATCCGGGCGCTCAGCGACAGGCAGGTTATAGCGATGAGCCAGCTGGCGAACCTCGGTCTTCTGGTATTCACCCAGGGGGAAGCAGGCACATTCGAGCTGGTTTTGGTTCATTACATGCAAGACGTAGGATTGATCCTTGGCAGGATCTACGGCGCGAAGCAGCTGGATTGAATGACCTGGAATTTGAGAGAGGCGAGCATAATGACCCGTGGCGAGGTAATCTGCGCCAGCTGCAAGGGCATGCTTGAGCAGAAAATCCCAGCGGACCAGGCGATTGCAAGTGAGGCATGGATTGGGCGTCAGATTATGCGCATAGCCATGGATGAATGACGTTACGACGGTATCGTAGAAATATTGCCTGGCATCAAGTACATAAAAAGGGATGGATAATTGCGCCGCAACCCGCCTTGCCATTGCCACAGAATCAGGCGTGCAGCAACGATTAGTGCGATCAGTGCTTGGTTCACTCCATAGGCGGAGCATCATTCCAAAGACGGTGTAACCCTGCTCCACCAGAATAGCAGCAGCAACAGAGCTATCTACTCCACCGCTCATGGCAACCGCAACAACAGGCTTTGTGTCCATTGGCTGACTAACTTACCTGGCGTAATTTCGAAATCAACCTGGGTAATACCGAGAGAAATCCTTCGATTTCAGCCGAGGTTGTATACATCCCTAATGTGACTCTCAATGAGCCAAGTGCCCAATCGCGGGTAAACCCGAGGCTGGTTAAGACATCCGAGGGCTCAGGACTACCTGTCTTGCAGGCAGAGCCTGAAGAACAAGCAAAGCCTTCCAAATCTAGCATCATCAATAAAGCATTGCCATCGACACCTTTAAAGATAAAACTGGCGTGATTTGGCAGGCGTTCAACAGGATGCCCGGTCAACTGAGTATCAGGGATCTCTTCGAGGATGGTGCCAATCAAGTGATCGCGCAATGGATTTAGGGTGGCTGTACGGGCTTCCTTCTCAGTCTGGGAAAGCCGAAGGGCTTCCGCCATTCCTACAATATAAGGAATGTTTTGAGTGCCAGCCCGCAATCCATTTTCCTGACCGCCACCTGTTTGGGAGGGCAGGACAGGTGATCCCTTGCGCACATACAAGGCACCAATCCCTTTTGGTCCGTAAAACTTATGTGCTCCGATGGATATCATGTCTGTGGATAACAAGCTTACATCCAGGGATAGATATCCAGCTGCCTGAACCGCATCGGTATGGAAGAGGACGCCACGCGAACGGCATAATTTACCAATCTCTGCAATCGGATTTAGCGTTCCAATCTCATTATTAGCGTAAATCACTGAGACGATGGCGGTTCCAGGTCGTAAATGGGCGGCAACATCTTCGGCCGATGTTCGCCCGAAGATATCGACGGGAAGATATTCAAGCTCAAAGCCATGCAGGCTGGCAAGCTGTTCGGCAGTCCGCGAGACGGCGTGGTGCTCCACGGGGGAAATCAAAATATGATTAGCGCCGCGTTTCTCGCGCGCTAAAAATGCTGATCCTCTCAGGGCTAGATTATCACTTTCGGTGCCACAGGAGGTAAATATTATCTCTTCCGGGAGGCAATGCATGATTTCAGCTATTGTCTGGCGAGCGTTTTCCAAAGCAGCTTCTGCAACCTGCCCAAAACGGTGTATCGAGGAAGGATTTCCGAATGACTGATTGAAATACGGCTGCATAAGCTGCATGACGCGCGCATCAACCGGGGTCGTGGCTGAGTAATCCAGGTAAGTGAGATTTTCACGAATCATGGCGGTGATTATAACCGCAAATATCAAAATTATTCATTCACGCAACTTGTCTCAGCCAGGGACGTATACCTAATAAAATCTGTTGTATTTATTATCAACAAAGACTATAATCTTAATCATCAAATTCCTAAATATATGACCAAGAAAGTGGAGGCAAAAAATGAGCGATTTAAAGGATCAGATATTCCAAAAAGTCACCAATAGTATGGATATCTTCAAAAAGATAGCCAGTAAAATACCTGGTTTCAAGGGATATGTAGAAAGACAGAACCGAAGAGACTCTGATAAACTCATTCGTGATACGATCTACCGCCGGTTCCGCGAGCTTGAAGGACGTATTTCTGACTTACAAGTCGAATTTATCAATCAGGGAGAGATCAGCCATACAAATGACCTGGAAAAATCTGCATTGCGCTTACGAACATTCGCTGACCGGGTTCGAACTGCTCCACGCGGATATTCCAGCCTGTTTGAAGCGGTAAAAATCAACGAGCCTGAACTGGCTAAGATCTATGAATATGATGACTTGTTACTAGACAAAGCCGATGAAATTGGCAGCGCAATAGACAATATCCAAGCATCCGTGGGAACAGATGGCTTACCCGCTGCAATTCGATACCTGCAGACACTGTCCAAAGAATGCATCAAAGCTTATGACCGACGGCAAGAAGTGCTCACTGCCCAGTGACAAGAAACTAAACTGATATTATTCCGATAGGAGATAAAACAATGGCTAGAATATTTGATGTAGTCGAGTATCCGAATGAGATGAGGGATGAAATCGTTCACCGCTTCCCCGAAACTGGTCCGGGTGATTTCAGGATCGGCAGCCAGGTGATCGTTCGGGAATCACAGGAAGCGGTCTTTTTTAGAGATGGACTGGCCCTAGACACATTCGGCCCAGGGCGGCATACGATTACGACTCTGAACATCCCGCTGTTAATCGATAAGATTGGAAATGCACTTTTTAATGGAGCCACTCCGTTCCCTGCGGAAGTCTATTTTGTTTCTATGCGCGAATTCGCGGATCAGAAATGGGGTACACCTCAGCCTATCATCGTGCGCAACCCTGGGATGGGTTTGGGTATCGCTCTATTACAGGGTTTCGGAAACTACAGCTTCCAGGTGAAGGATGCACAACAATTTGTGACCCAAATTGTTGGTACACAGGGTGCTTACCGGACTGAGGAGATAGAATCACGGCTACGCGCCATGCTGCTTTCGAAATTACAGGATTTACTGGGCGAGACAGCAGCAAAAAATGACATTCCGAAGATGATTTCTTTGACCGAAGAATTAGGATCAGGAGTGCGTGCTAAGGCGCTCGAGGATTTTGAGGCGATTGGCTTAACCTTGAAGTCATTCTATATTGAAAACTTGAAACCCTCCAGCAAGTCGGCTGAAGAACTACGAGCGATGGGAATGTTGGATATGGCTACTTACACCCAGCTACAAGCTGCAGACGCATTACGGGATGCTGCTCAGAACCCAAGCGGTGGTGCCGGGTTAACTGCAGGGATCGGTGCAGGCGTAGGGATTGGGCAGGTAATGGGCTCTGCTCTGCAAGGTATGACCGGCTCGGGAGCTATGACGCCTGCTGGTGGACAACCTTCAGGTGGATCAAGTGGGGGTGGGGCAATCCCAGCTGTGATGACCCCTGGGGAAGCAGCGACATTCTTGAAAGTATCAGAGGAGGATGTAGTGGCTGCAATCACATCAGGTGACCTGAAAGCTAAAAAAATTGGTAACGCGTTCAGGATCAGCAAGGAAGCGCTTGAGGAGTTCCTCAAGAGCTAGGATCATCTAATCGAGAAACCGGTGCACCAAGCACCGGTTTTTATTTTATGCAAATAAGCCATTAATCTGATTAATGAGCTCTGGAGAGAGAGGTTTTTCTTTTCCGATTTTCCGGATGGTATTTTTCAGCCCTTTTAATGGAAGGGTCAATATGGGAGGATTCTCAAGCTCCAATTCGGCTTTTTCGCTGGTAAATACCAGGGCAACGTTGGGTTCAGGAATTTCGTTCTCAAGGTTTTGTTTCTTTATATAGCGGTTAATTGCTGAAACTTCAGCAGGAGCCTCTAAGTCTGGTCTTCCAAGACCTTCTTGACCGATAAAACGCATGTAGCGTTGAAAGAATCCGCCACCCTTTTGTTTCCAACGATTCTTTTCATACACAATTTTTCCGACCTGGTAATAGGGCAGGATGACCCATAATCCAGATGGCCCAACCAATAAGTGGGCAACGGGAGTCATATAATGATAGATGGAATATTGATCATTCAGACCTTTTAATCCCTGGTCGATAAGTTCGTCGGGACGGGGGTGCCTTCCCCAACGATTGCCAAAATAAATCCCGATTTGGGTTAACAAAAAACCAAATAATAATGCCATAAAGGCGATATTCACATACAACTGATTTAGAAATGTGACGATAAACGAACCGAACAGGATTATTAATCCTGCAGCCCTTGCTATCCGACCGATCCGGCCATTTCTTTTGATCATTTTCTCGTTGATAATTACTTTCATGAACATAATCCTTAATTGCTATGATGGTTGGTTATTGCTCAAATTTCTTTAATATCAGGCAGGCGTTTTGACCGCCCAACCCGAATGAGTTCGATAATGTAGTGCGTACAGCCTGTTTACGCGCCTGGTTGGGGACATAATCCAGATCACAGTCGGGATCGGGTTTGGAATAATTGATGGTGGGGTGAATCGTTGCATGTACGATGGTTAACACGCATGCAATTGCTTCCAATGTTCCGGAAGCTCCCATGGCATGACCAATCATCGACTTGGTGGAGCTGATGGCAAGCTTATAGGCATGATCACCGAAGACTGCCTTGATTGCCTTGGTTTCAGTTGAATCATTCAATGGAGTGGAAGTTCCGTGAGCATTAATATAATCAATCTCGGTCGGGTCGATGCCTGCATCATCCAATGCCCAGCGCATGGTGCGGATGGCGCCTTCTGCGTCCGGGTCTGGTTGAGCTATATGGAATGCATCACTTGTTGAGGATTGACCAATGATCTCTGCATAGATGCGGGCACCACGTTCCAGGGCATGCTCAAGATCCTCGACCACTAATGCACCTGCACCTTCGGAAAGAATAAAACCTTCACGGTCAGTATCGAAAGGACGGCTGGCAGCAGTTGGATTATCATTGTAATTGAGGGGGAGGGCCCGCATAGCACAAAAACCAGCGATTGAATAGTCTTTGATCAAGGATTCAGTGCCCCCGGTAATGACCAGATCTGCTTTTCCGCGGCGAATCAGCTCAGCTGCTTCACCGATGGTCTGCGTGCCGGTTGCGCAGGCAGTAACGATGGTGCTATTTGGTCCGAGACATTGAAACTGGCGAGCGATTAGAAATGAAGATAGGTTGGGGATCGCAAAGGGGATGGTAAATGGATTAACCCGGCTATATCCTTGCGTGCGAAGGACGATTATTCCCTCATCGATCTGATCGATCCCACCAAGAGCAGTGCCATATACAACCGCTGAGCGTTCCTTGTCTGGCATTATGTCTGGCAGACCAGCATCATTGACCGCCTGGATGGCGGACGCAAGTGCAATTTGAGCTGAACGCGGAAGACGACGAGCTTCCTTCCGGTCCAGATACAACTCGGGATTGAAATCTGGAATTTCACCAGCGATCTGGCATGGAAAACCAGTGGCGTCGAATTGGGTGATCTTGCGAACACCCGAAACACCGTTGACCAGACCATTCCAGTATGTATCGATGGATGAGCCTAATGGAGTGATGGCTCCCATCCCGGTTATGACAGGGCGATGAGATTTCATGCAACTTCCTTGATAGAGGATTTATGAATACTTTCCTGGATGGCCATACGAATGGAGTCCAGCAGGTTTGTCTCAACAGACATTCGAGCAGCCTTTACGGCACTCACCAGGGCATGAGCATTTGAGCGCCCGTGCCCGATGAATACCAAACCATTCACACCCAGTAATGGGGCTGCGCCATATTCATCAGGATTGAGCATGGCTTTGATTTTTGTGAGGGAAGGTTTTGCTAATGCGCCACCAAGCATCGAAATAGGATTGGATTTTAATTGCTCACGCATAATATCCATGATTAACTTTGCTACAGCTTCGGTAGATTTGAGCAGGATATTGCCGGTAAATCCATCCGTAACCACCACATCGGCTTCACCAGCAAAGAGCTCTTTTCCCTCAACATTTCCGATGAAATTCAAACCGCTTCCAGCTAAAAGTGGATAAGTATTTTTCACGAGCTCGTTACCTTTGCCGGGTTCTTCTCCGTTAGATAGGATAGCAATGCGCGGATATTCTATACCACGTGTTTTCTGGGCGAAAATTGAACCCATGATGGCAAACTGCAGCAGATGCTCAGGCTTGCAATCAGGGTTAGCGCCGATATCCAGCACGATACAAAAACCATTTTTTACTGGAAAGGTTGGAGCCAAAGCAGGACGTTCAACGCCAGGGATGGTCTCCAAGCGGAAATATGCGGTTGCCATCGCTCCACCAGTATTCCCGGCGGTTACGAATGCATCTGCTTCACCTGATTTCACCAGGTCTATCCCCACAGCCATGGAGGTCTTGGAGTTGCGGCGTTTAGCTTTTAATGCCAAAGCCATACCTTTGTCAGACATGGAAATGGTCTCTGTTGCATCGACCAGGCGGATCAATTTACTCGGTGCACCAAGCTTATCAAGGCGAGTTTTCAAATCATCGATGGGACCGACTAAAATAATCTCATCCCCGAACAGGCGAGTGGATTCAACCGCAGCCAAAACCTCAGGTTCAGGGCAGGTATCGCTTCCCATCGCATCCAGAACTATACGCATGATTGGCTCCTTGATTTAAGCTTGCTTGACATTCACAATTAGCCGATTATAATACCATTACCTTTTGCGCTGGTGCTGGAATTGGCAGACAGGCATGGTTGAGGGCCATGTGCCGCAAGGCGTGGGGGTTCAAGTCCCCCCCAGCGCACACCTTGAAAAACCCTTAAAGAGGAAAATCGAATATGGCTGAATTTCCTTCCGCCGAATGGATGCTGGCGATCAAAGATAAATTGAATACAGACGAGCAGTACGCCAGGATTGCACAAAAGTGGGAAGGTGATATGCGCATAGTCATTGATCCGGATGAATCGTTCAAAGAGCCTATGTGGTTGTATTTTGATCTCTGGCATGGAAAATGCCGGGACGCATATATTGAAGAACAAACCTCCACCATCAAGCCCATGTTTATTCTTAAAACCAAATATGGGAATATCCTGAAAATATTATCCGGTGAGGTAGGTGTCATGCAAGCTTTGATGACCCGCATGCTCGGACTGCGTGGTAACATGGCAGTCATGATGCGAAACGTGCCAACGGTCCTGGATTTCGTACGCTGTTGCCAGGAAATTTCCCTAAAGCAAATATAACGATTGCTGAATGATAAGGTTCGTGCAGATTTTCCCTGTGCACGAACCTTTTTATTTAATCGCGGCCTCAATAATTTTTTGAATGCGTTCGATCATCCCTGCGGGATCGGGATGTAAGCCTTCGATCAATAGTGCATTTTCGTAAATTTGATCGATGATCAAATGACCCAATCCTGCATCATCGGGGAGTGTATTGAGCTGTATCAGGATTGGGTGGTGGGGATTTAATTCCAGCACTTTTTTTGGAGTCTGAAAGTCCTCTTTTAACATGCGATACACCCTTTGCATCTCCTGATTAGGTACTCCCTCGGGGTCGACTAACCGAGCAGGTGAATTTGAGAGACGGTCGGTCATGCGGACATCGGCGATTTTATCTCCCAATTGAGATTTAAATCGCTGGATGAGGGTGATCCATGCATTCGGATCCAGGGCAGGTTGCTCGTTTGCTTCAGCTTCCTTATCCAAGGAAGGTAATTTTATATCTGCAGAGGACACATTTACCAGTGCGTGGTCCTGGTACTTTGACAAACGAACCACCATGAATGGATCGATCGGCTCGGTCAGCAGTAAGACCTCAAGCCCATGCTTTTTGAGGATATCGAGATGGGGACTGTATATCACCGAACGTTCATCATCTCCCAGGATATAGTAGATATCCTTCTGCTCCGGTTTCATACGCCCAATATAATCATCCAGGGAAGACCATTGAGCTGCCATTGTGGAGGTGTGAAAACGAAGCAGCGGATACAACGACTTCAGGTTCGGATTGCTCAATTGCCACACCTTCCTTGATATAACGTCCAAACTCCGCCCAAAACTTCGAATAATTATCGGCTTCATCCTTAGCCAACTTCTCAAGGGCGCTGGTAATCTTTGAGGTAATCAGCTGTTTGAGGGTAAGGATCACACGGTTTGCCTGGATGGTCTCGCGAGAGACATTAAGTGGCAGGTCTTCTGTATCCACTACGCCTTGGATGAAGTGGTAATATTCAGGCAAGATTTCCTTACAGTATTCCTGGATCAAGACATTACAGGAATACAATTTTAAGCCATCTTCCTTGCGGATGGAAAACATGTTTCGTTCTGACTGAGATGGCACATACAAGATCGCATACATCTGGACGGGCGCATCCACCGATAAATGGATATAAGTGAGAGGAGGAGAAAAATCCAATGTCAATTGATGGTAGAAATCCTCATAATCTTTTTTCTCGACCTTGCGTGGTGCCTGGCGCCAGATAGCAGTTTGTTTGTTAGCCTGCTCTTTTTTCTCTCCCAGGTAGATCGGAAAAGAGATGAAATCCGAATGTTTTTTGATGACCTCACGGAGACGACTCTCTTGAGCGAATTCTTTTGCATCTTCCTTGAGTTTGATCTCAATCGTTGTGCCACGCTCAATCTTTTGAGCCGGTTCGACCGTATAGGTATCGTTTCCGGTACAATACCAGGAGGCTGCACTCGTATCTGCTAAATATGAGCGCGAGGTCACCCGGATCCATTCAGCAACCATGAAGGCGGAGTAAAACCCAACCCCAAATTGGCCGATGATCTCGGACACATTTTTTGCACCTTCTTTTGCAGCGGTCATGAATGCCCTGGCACCAGAATGGGCGATCGTTCCCAAATTCTCTGCCAGCTCGTCAGCGGTCATTCCGATGCCTGTATCGCTGATCGTCAATATTCCCATGTTCGGGTCTGTCGTTATCGTGATGGCGAGCTCTGCATCCGGGTCGAGTACATCCCGGTTGGTGAGCATAACAAAACTCATGCGAGTGAGGGCATCAGAGGCATTGGAGATAACCTCGCGCAAGAATATTTCCCGTTCGGTGTAAAGCGAGTGGATCAAAATATCCAGGAGCTGCCGGGTTTCAGCTTTAAATGGTATGGGTTGTAAATTTTCGCTTGAATCTTGGGTAGATTTATCGTTCGTTTTTTTATTCATCTTTGATCACCTTTTCTACTAACGGGCTAGTTTCCGGTATTGTATCCGGTGGGGAATATCGCTAGTTATTCCCAGGCGTCTTCTCCGGTCGGCTTCATAATCGGTGAAATTCCCATCGAACCAATAAATTTGACTGTCCCCTTCGAATGCCAGTATGTGTGTGGCAACACGGTCCAGGAACCAACGATCGTGGCTGACGATGAGGGCACAACCTGCGAAATTATCGATTGCTTCTTCCAGAGCTCGTAAGGTATTTACATCCAGGTCGTTGGTTGGCTCATCGAGCAGGATTACATTCGCGCCCTGAGTGAGCATTTTTGCCAGGTGGACCCGATTGCGCTCGCCGCCTGAAAGAACGCCTACTTTTTTCTGCTGGTCAGTCCCATGAAAGTTGAAACTGGCTACATATGCGCGCGAATTCATTCGCCGATTACCCAACAGGAGATTTTCCTCCCCGGCCGAGATTTCTTCCCATACGGTTTTTTCGTTGTCCAATGAATCGCGTGCCTGGTCTACGTACGCCAGCTGAACGGTCTCACCGATTGATATCTTGCCTGAATCAGGTTGTTCCTGCCCGGTGATTAATCGTAACAAAGTCGTTTTGCCAGCCCCGTTAGGACCAATAATTCCGACGATACTTCCGGGAGGGATGCTCATGTTTAGGTTATCGAGTAAAAGATTATCCCCATATCCTTTAGATATGCCACTTAATTCAATGACACGGTTGCCTAACCTTTGCCCGGGCGGAATATAGATCTCAAGATTTTCACGGCGTTGCTCATACTCCTGGCTGAGCAGTTTTTCATAAGCCGTCACCCTGGCTTTCCCTTTTGCCTGGCGAGCTTTGGGAGACATATGGATCCATTCAAGCTCACGTTCCAGGGTTTTTTGACGTCTGGTTTCGCTTTTTTCTTCATGCTCCAGGCGATCCCTTTTCTGTTCAAGCCAGGAAGAATAATTCCCTCGCCACGGGATTCCGTACCCGCGGTCAAGCTCAAGGATCCATTCTGCTACATTATCCAGGAAGTAACGATCATGGGTTACAGCGATGACGGTACCTTTATATTGTTTAAGGTGCAGCTCCAGCCAGGCTACGGATTCTGCATCCAGGTGATTGGTTGGCTCATCCAGCAACAGGATATCTGGTTCGGTGAGAAGCAAGCGGCACAGGGCCACTCGACGACGTTCTCCTCCGGAGATTATACCCACAAGCATATCCTCGGGGGGGCAGCGTAAAGCGTCCATAGCCACTTCGAGGCGATTATCCAGGGTCCAGGCGTCCAGTTTATCCAATTTTTCCTGGACGGCAGTTTGCCGGTTGATCAGTACATCATAGTCAACATCGGGATCACTGAATTTATTGTTGATCTGCTCGTATTCATGAAGCAGGTTGATAATCGGCTGAACCGCTTCTTCCACCACCTGCTTGACCGTCTTTTTCGGATCCAGGTTCGGTTCCTGTTCCAACATGCCTACGGAATATCCCTTTGCAAAAGCAAGCTCACCGATGAACTCCTTATCAACACCAGCGATGATTTTCAACAAGGTGCTTTTGCCAGCGCCATTCAAGCCAAGGACTCCAATTTTTGCACCATAGTAGAACCCTAAGGAGATATCACGCAGCACCAGTTTCTTAGGATAGTACAACCTGCCGACCTTGCTCATCGAAAAGATAACTTGTTGATCACTCATATCATTACCCAGCCTTTATTGTAGTGGGAAGACAGCCAGCAGCAGCCAGGCGGTGAACATTGCACCTGAAAGTGCAAATGCCCAGCTACCATGCCTGGATGTGATTACCAGCCTGTGCAAGGCAAGCATCACAGGAACAAGCGGAAGGATGATGAAAAGAAAACCTAACTCTGGATTGATCCATAGGGCCAGGAAGAAGCCAAACATCAGGACAATTACTTGAAACAGGCACCAACCCACTTGACCGTAACGATTGGATTGTTTGGTTGTTTCACCAGCTGCAAAAAACCAAGGTAGGAGCAGGATTGAACCAGGAACCCACAACCATAATCTTTGTGGAATTAGCAACCAGGGTAACCAAACAAAATTTCCCAACAGTCCGACCCCTAACCAAAGCGCAGCAAAAGCAAGCAACCCTTTTCCGATCTCAATCATTTTCGGGAAATATATTCGAGGTCTAAGTGCAAGCAGGCTGACCAAACCAGCCACGGCAAACCAAATGAGCAAGTAGCCTCCCACAAGCAGCCCCATCATCTGGCTGATCTTCACCCCAAGTAAGCTCACCAGATATAGAATCCCTGTGGCTGCAAAGTTGCCCACAACAATGGCAATCAAACCGAGCCATTTAGGAGGGTGGTTATTCCTGGTTGGATTTAGGTCGGGTAGCGAGCTAAGGATTGCTTTCGATAAACAAATAAAGCCCAGGATGCCTAACACGAACCAAATGACACGACGGTCAATATAATTTACTGCCTCAGGTTGTGGTCCAAAGGTGGCATTCAGCCATGCACGTACATTTGAATGGGCTACAGGTGAGAAAAGGATGGAGATATGTTCCACATTTGGGACAATGACCAGCTTTCTCGCAGCTCCAGCAGCAAAATCAACTCCCTGACCGCCTGCCTGAACTAATAACTGTTCAGCGTTGGAGGCGAATTGTGGTTCGAGGCTGCCTGCCATTAGTAGTAAATTATGCGGCAAGGTGGGGGAGACAGACTGATTAACTGGGGATATGGCGATGGTAGCCCAGGTATCGGGATGGAGGCTGCCATACGATAAAGCAACACCACTTCCCATCGAATGTCCCAGAATGGCCACTCGCTGAGGGTCGATCAAGCCTAAGGTTTCTGCTTCAGTCCAGGGCGGACTCGGCATTCTTAATCAGATCACTTGATTCGGAAGATAAGGCGAAGGGATTCGGGTTTGTCCCATGACCTTCAAAATCCCAGGAAACGGTGGTGTAGCCGGCGTGAGCAAGGGTGAGGGCAAAGCCGCGCATGAGCATAGATGAGCCGGCAAAACCATGGGCAATGAGAACTGTGGGTCTTGAGCCCGGGGGAACATCTGATGGAGTGATGATGGTGACGGGTGGATTCGTTGAGTGCAAATTGATAATATCCAGACCGTGCGATGCGTTATAGATTTGCCAAACTGATAATCCCACGAAGATCAATCCAATAACGAAAAGTAAGCTCGATTTTCTATTCATCGATGTTTCTTTTTATGCTTCTAATTAAACCAGAGGATTTTTGGATGTAAATGGCACCGTTTTGCTTGATCTTTTCGTTTATATAATTAGTCAGGCTGATTGCGTAATTGTTGTCAGAAGTGTTTCCGGGGAGTGGGATCATCGAGAGTATATAATCCACCAAGGGTTGCGCTTCTGTAACGACGAGGGCATCGTCGTAATGATGTATCTCTAGCTGGGTAAACCAGGGGGTGAGCTGTTGGATCCCATTATCGAGGGTAAATCCAGCTGAACTAAAGTTTGTGGTTAGATGTACACCTACAGCTGGGCTGCATGAAATAGTAATTTCATCGAGTTCCCGAAGGTGATTTTTCCCGTTGGTCGCAGCTAAAAGCCGACCATTTGGTTTCAGCACTCGATTAATCTCCTTAAACGCGGTCTGACGATCGGGTACATGATAGAGCATATGATTAGCGATGACTACATCGAAGGTGGCATTGGCAAAGGGAATTGCCATGGCGTTTGAGGATGCGTAATATAAATCTGCCCCAAATAGGTTGAGATTATTTTTTGCCTCCCGCACCATCCCAGGGGAAAAATCTGACAGGGTGATTTGCCATCCTGAAGGAATCCGAGCTTTATTCTCCAGCCAAAAGATTCCAGGTCCACAACCTAACTCGAGAATAATCGCATCAAGAGGAAGATCCAGCTGGTCAAATACCCAGCGGAACCAGCCATATGAATTCGTGCTGAAACGTTGATGAAGATGGATGCGCGCATTTAAGTGACTGGCATCCTTGTATTGTTCACGTTCAAGGTAGCTTGGGTCGGTAATCTCAGGCATAACGGTGCTCAGGTGATGATGACTCTTGTCCCAAACCCTCTTTGCTCCCAACTGGAATGATCCCGGATGGGTGTTTTAAAAACTGGTGTGGTCCAGCGGAATAACCACTTGGCTTGCTCAGTTAACATATTAACGCATCCATGGCTCATTTGTAAGCCAAAATTATCATGCCAGTATGTGCCATGAAAAGCATTTCCGGGTGGAGATAGGAAAAATTGGGTCCAGGGGACTCCAGGAAGATCGCTGCCATCACTGGCGAGATCACCGTCCCCCATATGTTTGGATGGCATCTTGGATTGGATATTAAATTCGCCGCGTGGGGTATCCCAGGGAACACCATCTGGATCGGGCTGCTTGTTTATGCCGGAAGAGATATGCGTCGAGAAAACCACATTATCTTCTTCATAGGCGATCAAGGTCTGATTTTGAATTGAAACTTCTATCCGTTTTTTGTATGGCGAAACATCCGGGGAAATTGGACTCAGCTCTTCATCCGGTATGATACGCATATGGCTGGCCGGGACGTGATATTCATCTTCTCGAAGCTCGTCGTACAAACGATACCAGGGTTTACCATCAGGCCCTTCGTCCACTCCTACACCCCAATGCGAGGATAGATAATATAAGCGACTCCTGGGCTGCCAATCACCGCGATCAACGTGCTGGTAAATCTGCGTGAATGGAACCGTGACTTCGCACAACTGGCCGCGTTCAGGTAAGGAAATGACAGGAGAATTTAGCCGATATTTAACTTTTTGGACGTAAGCACTATGGATATAGCCATCCCAGATGCGGTACCAGACAGGGTTATAGGGCGGACCATCTTCAGGTTTCAGTGAATAATACAGATTTTTTAATGTATCTCGGCGGAGATATCCGACCGTCTCTCCCTGCGGCCAGGTGGGTTGTTTAAATACGCTGACTGTATCCTTGGTGATTCGCCCGATTGTACCGCTTGGGATAATGGAATCATCAAGAGACGACGGAAATGGATTGGCAGCCAATGTGGTCAATGCCAAAGCTCCCAGCTTGAGGAAATTCTTACGCGAGATATCTTTCACAATATCCTGATTTTAATGACCCGATGCGAAGTAGGCAAGGCTGAACATATTAGAGTCCAATCAATTTCTTTAATTATGGCTGAGCATCATAGGTCACGAGTCTATCTTTATTTGCAGACAGGTAATAGCGCCTGAAGGCCGCACTTTCAGCTAACATGGAGATGAGATGAGAAGCGCTGGATGGAGCATTTTTATTTTTCACCCTGGTGCCGGATTCAATTTTTGCCTGATCGTCTTTGAGCGAAATCAAGCGAATATAATCGTTTGAGTCAAGCCATTCCAGACCACTTTTAATATTGGCGACTGTTTGTGCAGTTGCAACCGCCAATGAATTAAGACTGACAATGCCTTGGGAGGTCTTGATCCGGTTTTTCAGTAACCCTACCAGGCGTTTAAGAAATTTTGCGGGGTCATCCATGCCCGGATTGAGGCCAAATAAATATATTTTGGTCGGTTTAACAGTTTCTAACACAGACCGAATTTCATTTGGACCGGGTGGGATCGTTAAAATTGCCAGTATATCAGCAGGGAAGAGAGAAAATCGATCGAGGCTGGAGATGGTTTTATTTGAGACAGCTTCTCCCCACACGATAAGTTGTTCGTGCTTATGCAGTTCTTCGAGACTGGATAGTGGATCAGGTTCTGATCGCAGGTCTATCACCTCAATTGAGCGTTTTTTAGCTTTTAACGAAATCGATTCATTCTCAGCCAATCGATAATCAATCCACTCGATTTGAACATCGCGTTGACCACGGTAGGTGCTGGCACGCACAGAATACGCAAGGTCGAAATTTATTTCGGGTAGGGGATAACCTGCTCCCTGCCACCAGATGGAGCGATGTAAATGGCCTAGCTCATCTTCAACGGTCAGCTGGAGGTGCTCAGCTGCCCGGCCAACGGCTGCATAACCGGTCAGTTTTAGGTTGCGGGTAGCGAATACCAATGGCGGGTTTCCAGCTCCGAAAGGTGCCAAACGCTCGAGGTCTTCGACCAAATTAAGGCGTAATTCGGGCAAAGAAAGATAGCCATCAATTTGCAGATCTTTTTCCTGCTGGATGGTGATGCCCATTTGCTGGACGGTGTACGAAATCGCCTGGCGAAAGGCGGGAATGTGTTCAGGATCGAGTGCCATGCCGGCCGCCATGGGATGGCCGCCGAATCCTTTGAGCAGGTGATGATTGGCGGAGATTGCTTCGGTAATATTGATCCCTTCAATCGACCTGGCAGACCCACGGGCATCCTGGCCCGGTGGAGCTGCAAGTAATATTACCGGGCGGTGATATTGCTCGACCAGGCGTGAAGCCACAATGCCTACAACCCCGGCAGGCCAGCTCGGATGGGATAGAACCAAAACTGGATCATCCAGTAAGTGTGGATCGATGCTTAGCTGTGCCTGAGCAGCTTGATATACCTGGTCACTGAGCAACTTGCGCTGGGCGTTCATGCCTTCAAGCTCGAGAGCTAAAGTACGCGCCCGACCCATATCTGTGGTTGAGAGCAGCTCAACCATACTATTGGCATCATCCAGCCGACCGAGTGCATTCATGCGCGGAGCCAGGATAAACCCGATATGTTCCTCTGAAATGTTGGCTTGATTAAGCTCGGTCAATTCCAGCATGGCAAGGAGACCTGCCCTTTTCGTGTACCGCAATGCCTCCAGACCCCGTTGGAGCAGATAGCGGGTATCTCCTCTAAGCAGGGCAATATCTGCGACAATACCCAATGCCACCAAATCAAGATATTGCTGACGAAGATCTTCCTTGAATAACGCTTCAACTATTTTATATGCTACTCCAACCCCGGGAAGAGTGCTCAGCGGGTGCCCAGCAGGTAGCATTTTAGGGTTGACAATCGCTTCAGCATCGGGAAGTAGCTCAGGAAGATCATGATGGTCGGTGACGATCACTGGGACACCGATTGTTTTGGCGTATTCAATCGCTTCAACCGAGCTGATCCCGGTATCACAGGTGACGATCAACTCCGGGCCAAGCTCCAGAAACTTATGTAAAGCAGGTAAACTGATCCCATGCGATTCTTCTGCCCGCACCGGGATATGATAAATAACCTTTCCATCGAGCTGGCGGAGTGCAGATACCAAGAGAGTAGTGGAAGTCTGCCCATCGACGTCAAAATCACCCCAAATGCCAATCACCTTGTTTTTTGTCAGCGTATTTCTTATAATATAGACTGCTTTTTCCAAATTCGGAATTTCTGAAGGTGGTGTGGGCTGATATTCATCAGGAGATAGGAACCCTTTGGCAGAAACCAAATCCTGATAACCGCGGGAATATAAAACCTGGCTGACCAATGGGTTTCCACCAATCGACCGGACGAAATCCTCGGGTACGAATAGCTTATGCGGTTCCAACCAGGTTCGAAGCATAGCTCTTAAAACTCAATTTCACCGATCTGATCAAAATCCAGGTTGACTTCATCGTCAGACTCTGCCTCACCCCAGGCTTCCAAATGCTGCATATCTCCTGGTTTTACTCCCCGGTTGCACAATGAACGGTATGTACAGAATAAGCAGCGTTTTACATCCGGTGTGAGCGGGAAGATGGGGTCTGATTTAATATTAATAGCGGTGATCAGATCTCCCAGATACCTGGTATCGTCAGAGAAAGTAGATTGACTATAGGGGAAACGCTCAGGCTGCTCCGGCTGGTTGGTAAACCAGTAAATCATCTCAACCCGACTCGGATCTGGGGGATTCCCACCCAAAAATCCAGCAGCTGCTCCCGTCAGGACGAATGGATATACATGGGTTTGCAGGCGATCTAGCAGCCAGCGATGTTTGGGATGATTCTGGGATGTCTTCCAATCTATAATGATTAATTTACCATCGGGTTGGATTAACAATAGATCAACCTTGGCAATCAGGCGAAATTCACCTATCGCTATCGATAAAGTAATTTCCTCAAACCGCTGGCTGCCTTTTTCATTAACCAACCCAAGGACTCCAGCGCTGATGGAATGCAGGTAATTATTCCACCACACTTGCATCGTCTCATCCGTGTGGATGGAGGCTGAGATTTGTTCCTCGGGAACCCCGATGAGGTGCTGATGGACAATTTTATGAAACTTCGCTCCTTGATCCATCCGGCGTTCATTTTCAAGATAAGGCTCCGCTTCCACTGCTGGCCAGGTCTGGTGTAGGATGTGCCGTAATTGAAACCTGCGTTGGCAATCCACATAGTCTTGCAGATTACTTTGGCTGAAGAGAAAACCTTCAGGCAGTGTCATGCTGATGCTCTCCTTGTTTCTCCATAAATGAATAGAGTTCGAGCAAAGGAACAGCAGGCCTTGATTCTCCCCGCCGGCCGTCATTCCAGGTGAGAATCAGTTCCTTTTTCGCCCGTGTGATGCCTACATATAATAAGCGTAAGCGTTCACGGGCATAATCCATGCGGGCTTCGATGGTCGGTGTGCCTTCCGTATACCAGTGATATTCATCGCCTGATATCAACGATTTCAACTGCGCCAAGGCTTCGGCTTCTATGTTCAGGAAATCCCGGATGAACCACTTCTCAGATATATATGGGTCTCCTTGTATTCCAGATGGGAAATCATAATTATTGACCGACATGAGGTAAACCCGATCCCATTCCAAGCCTTTGGCTTTATGCATGGTGGAAATGACCACCTTGCCTTTGTATTTATCGGGTTCGAAACCCGAATCACTGTCACTAAACCCGAGGAAGCGGCGCTCATTTTTAGCGATGATCACCAATTCGTCGGATAGCTGGACGAGACGCCAGTCGGGATGAGCGTCCTGGGTTCTGCCTAATAATACCGCCAGTTTATGCGCCACAGCCAGCTCACCTGGGTCAGTCAGCAGATCTTGGGCGAGAGTGAGCACAATCTGGTCAATGGGCAGCAGCACTGAGCTTTGCCAGCGTCTGACAATCTCGCGAAAGTGACTAAGTTGCTGGTAGACAGCTGGGGAACGAGTTGCCAGGTCAGCATCTTCAAGCCAATCCTTAGCATTGAGCGGCCACAGATAATCCTCGACATGCTGGATCTTCTTAAGCAATTCGGCAATTCTGTCGACTTGAGTCTGTTCAACCTCGTTCTCACGGCTATCACGTTTCCATACTCTATAGACCATAGCCAGTTTGCTCGATGACCCGGGGTCTGCCAGGTAACGTAAGATGTGCCCAAGACTGCCGGCTGAGAAGCGAGTGCTGCTCGAGCTGCGCAATAAATCGTCATGATAAGGGATGCTCCTCCTGCGGAGCTCATCCACCAGGTCAAACGCACGCACATTTCTGGGAGTCAATACTGCTACGGTGGAATCAGGATGATCGGGCAACCAGCGGGCAATGTTATCTGCAACAGCTTGAATTTCCGCTGCGGGGGTGTACTTTTGATTGAAAATGTAAATGCCGGTTAAATCATCGAGTGGGTTCGGTTGAGGATCGTCAGGTGGGGTTGGTTCAATCTTTGGTGATGATTGCAGGGCATTTCGGATGGATCCATTTGGATGGGCATTATTGGTCCAATCGACGAGGTGATTCGCCAGCCTTATCAACCCAAGGGTGGATCTTCCAGAATTGGGCAGCTCTTTTTGCACCACTTTGGGTTGTTTCAGAAAATTACGCAGATAATCAGGGCTGGCAGTGGTAAACGTTTCATAGATCGCCTGATTTGGATCACCCACACGCACCCAATTGCCATTCTCGCCGGTTAATAAATTGAGGATTTGCTCTTGAAGCAAGCTGCTGTCTTGAGCTTCATCTTCCAAAATAAACGGCCACTGGTGACGTAAGCGCTGCAGTAAGGCCGGATCCCATTCTAATGCATCCAAAGCCAGGCGGATGAGGTCGTCGAAATCAACTGCCCCGCGATAGATGAGTGCATTTTGGTAGTTTTCATACATCTCCAGACCCATCTCAGCAAGTGGAAGGGGGATAGGTAGATGTTTGACCCGATCTCGAAGCAACTCAGGGGTATAGCGATGATCTTTAGCAAAACGGATAAAACTGAGGGCGACACCCTTAACCAATTCAGGTAGTTTATCCCGTTTCGCCCAGTTACGCTTATCATCATCCATGAGCGGGTCAAGATAGGTATCGAGCTCACCTGGATGGCTGGACAACCAGGCCTGGGATACGCCATCACGAATGGAATCAGATTCGCGCTCATCGATGATCTGAAAATTTGTGTCCAGCCTCAACAATTCAGGGCGCTCCCTGACGATGTCATGTGCCAATCCATGCAGGGTGCGTACTCTGTAACCAATATTGGGAATCAACCCCCTGGCTTCGATGAAAGAGCCGATGCGATTGTAAAAATTATCCACGGCTGAGTTGATCAAAGTGACGATCAGGATCTCCTGGTCATCCTGTAAAACAGCACGTTTTAACAAATCAGCAGCCAGGAAGGATAAAGTCCAGGTTTTACCACTTCCAGGAACGGCGGAAATGCCCATTCTTCCGTGGGTATAGCGAAGGATTTCCTGCTGTTTGGGGCGGAGTTTGAACATGAAGAAAGCTCGATCAATCGATGGCTAAGGATTGCAATATACGATGGAATGCCTGCAGCAACGAGCCGCGTTGCTCATATCCCTGCTCGTTATACTCACTTAATCCTAAAAATATCTTTTTACGGCAACGAGTCAATAACCCGAATACCAAAGCGTAGAGGACCTGTTCTCCTGTTTCCACCTCTTCTGAATCGGTCCAAATCTTATCCACCGACCAGTTTCGGCTGAGCACATAAGGCTGAGTGAGGGGCTGGAATAACCGTTCTGACCAGCTGCGGTTGCCAACATCCAACCAGAACTGCACATCCACCGGATAATTACTGATTAAAAATGTATAGGCTGGAGCGATAAATACCGCGTCTTCATCTTGTTCCTGCCAGCGCGGCACATATTGGGCTGCAATAACACCCGCGCGCACCATTTCGATATATTCTTTTCCGATGTCGATACCGGCTTCGGATAGATCCTCTCCAACTACACGGCGAAATTTCCGGATTGAGTCAACCAGGTTAGCAGTCACCTGACCCTTATCAAAGCTAAAATGAAAGCCGTATCCCGGTTGTGAAAGCACTTCACCAAAAAGCCGGCTGATAAAGTAGTCCAGCTCAGTGGAACCTGATTGGTGGTATTCCTCCAGCCACTGGCGTAGGTGATCGTATCTTTCACCGAGCAGATATGAGATGCGCGCTTGAGCAGGTGGGATGATCTGGTCGAACGGTGCGAGATGTATGATGCCATCCCTCATCCGATAAACGATATCTGCCAGGATTTTCGAGCGGATCAAATCCATCCCATCGATCGCTTGCATCAAGCTTTGAGCGAGATCAAACTTTGTCGGTACGGATCCCCACTCAGGGTGGGCGATAGAAGCCAGGGTGAGCAAACAAAAAGTTGCCGGTTCCTCGCGTAGACTGCGAGAAGGGCGATGGGTTTTTACAGGGATGTGCTTGCTTTCCAGGCGGTTGACAATGGAAAACCGTAATGAATCAGACAAGAAAGGTGCCAAAACTACAATATCCTTTGGAGCGATGCCATCCTCATTGATCAAATGCTCGATATTACTGGCAACCCAATCCAACATCTGTGGGTAATAGGTATGGGTCGCATGCGTGAGGGCAGAGCGGGGATCGACTGGTGGGGTTGTAGATGGGAGCCTCAGGAGCGAATTCTTAAGGTGAGCCGACAGGGATTGAATTTCAGGGGAGGTTACATGGGAATGGGTGAATAAATAAGTATGGGAGCAGTACCCGGTAAGCCGGTGGGCACTGATCGGGTCTGCACCCAGAAAACGCCGGTAACCGGCCTCGCTATCGTAAATCACAAGGCATGATTCCGCTTTGGGCAACCATTCACTTAATAAATCATGGGTTATGGGAATATCTTCTTCAATATTATCAACAATCAAATGCCCATAGGAATTAATCAAGTAGTCTTTACACAGCTGGGATTTCCACAGGATTTGCCCGAAAATTTCGATTTGTAATGAAAAATCCAGTAAATTATGCTTCAAGCAATATTCACGAAATGAAGCGGCACACATCTGGGCATCTTCATAAACCCTTGCTTGACCAGGCTCACCCGACCAGGCAGATTTCAAGCGATTCCCAATTTCTTGAAACGGGAAACCAACAATTGCAGCTTTATTGAGATTATCGATGATTTGGCTGTAGAGCCGGTTGCGATCTATGGTGACAGAGCCGAACAACCCATCCGCAAGAAGGGGACGGACGATATGTGCCATATAATATTGGGCAGTTTCAAGGTTGAGGAAGGTGGGAGGTTCTGCAGGTCGCGAAAAACCAGCGGTTTCTGCAACTGTTGGCCAAAATAAGTCCACCATTCGCTGAGCTAACCCGCTGATCGTAACCACACTCACCATCCCGCCCGCCACCACACCAGGTGTGCTCATGGCTTCAAGAAAGGGTGCTCCCAGGGTGCGTTGAGGTACCAGAACCAGGATCGAGCTGCCCGGAACACCGGTGCTCATCAAATACAGCATGCGCTCAACCCCCACAGTAGTTTTCCCCGTCCCGGCAGGACCTTCGAGGAATATTTTGGCAGTATTCGGTAACTGGATGATCTGGCGTTGATCAGGGCTGAGTGGAAACATAATAATGATTGCTAGACGAGAGTTATCCGTATGTTTGGGCGAATTGAGTAGATAAACCTACAGGACAAAAAAACCTTATACACTGAAAGTTCTATTTATTGGAGTTGTTTCAATGATATCTGGTGTATTGTATTCGATAAATTCCATCCATACAATTGAGAGTTATTAATTAATATGTAAGTTCGTAAAAAAAGGAAATCTCCTTCAGTATTTACCAAAGGAGATTTTGAACCAAGCTGCCTGGTCGGGGCGCCGAGATTTGAACTCGGGACCTCACGGACCCGAACCGTGCGCGCTAGCCGGACTGCGCTACGCCCCGAACGGCATGATTATAATCTAGCCAATCTGCTTTGGCAAGGAACAGGGTTAACTGCACTAATTATGAGAATAAATCTAGAGGTTTTTAATCGTTATATACCGTTTTATAAGAAAAATGATATCATCTAGCAGTTTTATCCAAAATATCGGTATATTGCCTGGAGGCTTATTGTGAGTAACGGTGATAAAAAGGTAAGAGTAGCGATTATTGGTGTCGGCAATTGCGCTTCTTCGTTAGTACAGGGGGTGCATTTTTATCGTGAGGCGAAAGAAAATGAGAACATCCCTGGAATCATGCATGTGAACCTGGGTGGATATCATATCCGGGATATTGAGTTTACGGCTGCATTCGATGTCGTGGATACCAAAGTGGGGAAGGACCTATCTGAAGCGATCTACGCATTTCCAAATAACACCTATAAATTTATGGATGTGCCGAAATTAAATGTGCCGGTTTCCAGGGGAATGACCCATGACGGGCTGGGTAAATATCTATCACAGGTGGTTAAGAAAGCACCTGGACCAACTGCAGACATCATCCATATCTTGAGGGAAACCAAAACGGATGTTGTGATCAACTACCTTCCCGTAGGCTCGGAGATGGCAACGAAGTGGTACGTCGAACAGATATTGGAAGCCGGGTGTGCGCTGGTGAATGCTATCCCGGTATTTATTTCGAGCTCGGAATACTGGTCGAAACGTTTCCGAGATTGTAATTTACCCATCATTGGTGATGACATCAAGAGCCAGGTAGGAGCTACCATTTTGCATCGTGTTATAACCAGCCTGTTCGTTGATCGTGGCGTTAAGGTGGATCGGACATACCAGCTGAATTTTGGAGGCAATACGGATTTCCTCAATATGCTCGAACGCGAGCGCCTTGAAATCGAAGAAAATTTCAAAAACTGGGGCTGTAACGAGCATGTTGCCATATACTCTTCCTGAAACCGATATTCATGTGGGTCCGAGCGATTACGTCCCCTGGCTGACCGATCGAAAATGGTGCTACATCAGGATGGAAGGGACGACATTCGGCAACGTCCCACTTAACCTTGAGGTTAAGCTTGAGGTGTGGGATTCACCTAACTCTGCAGGTGTGGTCATAGATGCTGTTCGATGTGCCAAACTGGCACTTGATCGATCCATTGCAGGTCCGTTGATCGGTCCATCATCTTATTTTATGAAAACACCTCCAAAGCAATTCAAAGATGACGTTGCTCGTGAGATGACAGAGGCATATATACGTGGTGCAGATTAGGCATGGTATAATTTGCACGCTCAAGTAGGAAACAGTTCCTTCAGTAATCTAGTAGGAGTATAGCTATGTCTGGACATTCACATTGGGCTACGATTCGGCGCAAGAAAGGTGCTGCCGACGCCAAACGTGGGCAAGTTTTCACACGCCTTGCGCGCGAAATTGCTTTAGCTGCTCGATCTGGGGGCGGTGATCCAAGCACAAATGTAAGCCTGGAATTCGCCATTGCAAGGGCGCGGGCACAAAATATGCCCAAAGACAATATAGACCGTGCAATTAAACGTGGCACAGGTGAGGGAAAAGAAGGGGGCGAGCTCGAGCAGGTATTCTATGAAGGCTATGCCAATCACGGGATTGCACTGATGATGGAGGTGGTCACAGACAATCGCAATCGTGCTGTGGCAGAGATCCGACATACGCTGTCACGTAACGGTGGTAGCATGGCTGAAGCAGGCTCGGTGGGCTGGCAATTCAACCGCGTGGCTTATTTCTCATTCCCGGCAGAGGGCCAAGACCAAAATAAGGTGTTTGAGCTAGCAGTTGAAGCTGGGGCAGATGATGTGATCTTTGATAAAAATACGATTGAGATCATTGGACCGGTAGACTCTTTCAAGGCGATCTCAGATAGCTTAACCGGGGCTGCTATTCAACCCGAGGATGCAGGTTTGAAAATGATCCCGAAGAATGAAATCGAGCTGGATCCCGGTGCTACCGTCCAGGTGATGCGCACGATCGAAACACTTGAGGAGCTGGATGATGTGCAGGAAGTGTTTTCGAACCTGACCATCACCGATGAAGCGATTGCCAAGCTAGAGGAAGACTAACCCAGACTGTCAGGATGATCACCTTAGGGATTGATCCAGGGACGGCGATTACTGGTTATGGAGTAATTAACGAAGAGCAGGATGGACACCTGAATGTATTGGACTTTGGGGTGATCCGGACCAGCCCAGAACAATCGCATGCTGACCGATTAGTTCAGCTTTACAGACGAATAAAAGAACTCATCATTCTCCACCAACCCGAAATGGGTGCGGTGGAGAAATTATTTTTTGAAAGAAACGTCCGAACAGCATTGAATGTTGGGCAAGCCAGGGGGGTTGCCTTGCTGGCGATGGCAGAACTGGGCATCAAGATTGGCGAATACACACCCATGGAAATCAAACAGGCTGTAGCAGGCTACGGGGGTGCGGATAAAAACCAGGTGCAGCAAATGGTCAAGGCGATCCTGGAGCTGGACGCCATACCACAGCCGGATGATGCTGCGGATGCGCTGGCAGTTGCCATCTGCCATATTCACAGCGTAAAAATACGCAATCTATACGATGAAAATGTACCCTAAAATTGGGGACCAGGTTGGTGAGCATGATACCTTCGATTGAATTATTCTCCACTGTGTCTTGGGAAGATTATGAGTTGTTGGATTGCGGAAATAGCCTCAAGCTGGAGCGTTTTGGTGCCTATCGATTTGTGCGCCCGGAACATCAGGCGGTATGGAAACCTGTACTATCTCCGAAGGAATGGGAGAAAGCAGATGCAGTTTTTCTTCCAACCAGTGACGAAAGTGGTGGAAAGTGGCAATATAACCAAAAAATTGAGCCGCAGTGGAAAATGCATTACCAGGACTTGACTTTCATGGCTCGGACAAGCAACTCCAGGCATCTGGGTGTATTCCCCGAACAAGCGACACATTGGGATTGGGTCGGTGAGCAAATATCAGCCTATCATAAACCAATAAACGTGCTCAATCTATTTGGATATACTGGATTAGCATCACTCGCAGCGGTTAAAGCCGGAGCAAATTTGACTCATCTGGATGCATCCAAGAAATCCGTACAGTATGCCAAAGAAAACCAGATGCTATCAGGACTTGAGAATAAACCGATTCGCTGGATCATCGATGATGCGGTAAAGTTTGTTGGGCGGGAAGCCCGTCGAGGCGTGCATTATGAGGGTGTCATCCTGGACCCCCCGAAATTTGGTCGAGGTCCAAAGGGTGAGGTATGGGAATTCTTCAAAATGCTGCCATATCTGCTTCAGGAAATCAAACCTGTGCTGTCGCCTAAGCCATTATTTCTGGTGATCACTGCTTATGCCATCCGAGCGTCGGCACTATCTTTGCATTTTACAATTCAGGAAATGATGAAGGTTTACAAGGGGGCATTGTCGTCTGGTGAGCTGGTGGTTCATGAAAAAAGCGCTGGTAGAATTCTATCCTTGGCAATAACGTCACGCTGGTCTTCTCTATGAAGGTTAGCTATAGAAAGCAGGAGGAAAACCAATGATATCCATCCTTCATGGGAATGTCATCTCACAGGAAACTGATGGGATCGTGGTGGATGTTAGTGGGGTTGGGTTTCACGTCATGGTGCCAATTGGATTAAGAGACAGCCTGCAACCTGGAGAGAACGTGTACCTGTACACAAAGATGATTGTACGGGAGGATGCATGGCTCTTGTGCGGGTTTGAGACAAAAGAAGGGCGTGATGTATTCGACTTGCTCCTGAGTGTCAACGGGATTGGCCCACGCCTGGCGATGAGTATTTTGTCGACGCTATCGCCGGATACGATTCGAAGAGCGGTGTTTAACGAGCAAGCAGAAATCTTCAGTCGCGTCCCCGGGATCGGAAATAAGACGGCACAAAAGATCGTCCTGCATTTGCAGGATAGGCTGCCATCCACGGACGGGTTGGCACCTCTCTCCAAGATCAGCGACGTGGATACTGAAGTGCTGGCAGGTTTGACGTCGTTAGGTTATAGTCTAGTGGAAGCACAGGCAGCATTACAATACATCCCACGAGACACCCCTCAAGATGTTGAGACACGTTTGAGAATTGCGTTGCAATATTTTTCGACGCCATAAAGGCTGCATCCCAGATAAATAAATATAAATAAATTGAGGACAACCTTTCTACACAGCAGGTGCATTAATTATATGCTATGTTTCGCATAGCCATTAATGCGAGTAGAAACGATAAATCTTATCTTGTAACGCTACCGCATTACGGGGAATATTGGGTAATACACTCAATTCTATAACACCAGAACACCATAAAGGGGAAAAATGAGAAATTCTATGCTATACTTTTCACATTCTCGGGTGCCATTCGTGTAGATATAGTAATAATACTCATTGATTATAAATCGATACCAACAGAGGCTTTCCCAAGGCAATATCGCTTCAATACGACCGGGTTTTAGCACGAAGAGTGTTTTATGAATATTGAAATAAATATCCCCAGTAATTTTATCCACCCTGATCCGATACCCATGATCAAGGTGAAAGGTACGCATAAGCAAATTGGCTGTCAGATCGGAGAAGCTTTCCGCGAGCAGATCCAACATCATATCCAAAATACGCGTGAGCTGATCAATTCGACTTATGAATCACTTGAGCTGGACTGGGAAGGTGCTTGCATGCAAGGGCACAAGTACATCCCCTTTGCCCAGGAGAGATTTCCAGAATATGTGGACGAATTATATGGCTTATCTGAAGGCGCAAATGTTGATTTCGACGACGTCGGAGTGGTGAATGCCCTTGAGGCTGTGACCATCGATGCACTGCACCTGAGTAAATGTACCAGTATGGCACTAAGCGAGACCAATACGGCCGATGGGCATGTCTTGATTGCGCACAATGAAGATTGGATCCCGGAAGATGAGCCGGATGTCTACTTGATTCACGCCGAGCCCAATGATGATCCGCCCTTTCTAGCTATGACTTATGGGGCTTTATTACCCAATATTGGTTTCAATGCCTACGGACTTGCCCAATGTTGTGATTCAGTTTATCCAAATGACAGCCGCATCGGGATCCCGCGTGTAGTTGTTTCGAGGGCTGTACTGGCGGCGAAGACACCCACCGAGGCTATGCGTCAAATGCTCATCCCGCGCAGAGCTGCCGGATATAATCACCTGCTTGCGCATGAAAGTGGAGAAATATTTAACGTTGAAGTTTCTGCCCGTAAGTTTGCCATTCTTCATGGACATGATGGGTATATGGTACACACGAACCATTATCTTGATCCCAGCATGCAGATCGTTGAATATGAACCCGATGAGCTCATCTCAACACGGTTCCGCTATTTCAGAGCCAATCGTTTGTTAAGAGAATCAAATCAGCATACCATTAAGTCAATCCAAAATATCCAGCGTGACCATATTAATTTTCCAAATTCCATCTGCAATCATACCGAAGCTGAAAGTGAACCTCTGGATCGCGAAAAAACGGTAAATTCCATGGTTATCGACTTGACTGCGCGTGCGATGCATATTGCCTGGGGTAACCCATGCGTCAATCCCTACCACACCTATCATCTTGATGCGTAATGGTATAATCGCTTCAGTGGTCAAGATAAGCATGTCATGCGCCCCTAGGCAGGAAATACCAGGAGCTAAGATTGGCGTTTAATCCCCTCAATTGGTTATTAGGTTTCTTTTCCCTCGATATCGGAATTGACCTGGGTACCGCAAATACCCTGGTTAACGTACGTGGTAAAGGCATTGTTATCAATGAGCCTTCCTGGGTGGCAATCGATAAACGTACCCGCATACCCCTAGCTATTGGCGCGGAAGCCAAGGAAATGATGGGGAGAACCCCACCCAATGTAATTGCAATCCGCCCGCTGCGTGATGGGGTTATCTCCGAATTTGAAATCACCCAGGCTATGCTGGAATATTTTATTGAGAAGGCCCACCGCCAGAGCATTGTGCCCGTCCCAAGACCGCGTGTAGTAGTGGGTATCCCATCCGGGGCCACAGAGGTAGAAAAACGAGCGGTTTATGATGCGGCTATGTCTGCTGGAGCGCGTGAGGCTGGATTGATCGAAGAACCGATGGCAGCTGCATTGGGAGCTGGGTTACCGGTGAATGAAATTCGCGGCAGCATGATTGTAGATATCGGTGGAGGCACCTCCGAGGTTGCAGTAATATCCATGGGTGGTGTTGTCATCTCACGCTCCCTGAGAGTTGCGGGGGATGAGCTGGATCAAGATATCGTCCAATACATGCGCAATAAATACAATCTACTAATCGGGGAGCGAATCGCCGAGCAAGCAAAAATTGCAATTGGTTCTGCTGCCCATCTACCAGAAGAAAAAACCATCATCATGCGTGGCAGAAATTTGGTGACCGGGTTGCCAGAAAGTGTGGAAGTTTCATCTGTCGAGATACGTGAAGCGATATCTGTCTCAGTAAATACCATCGTTGATACCGTGAAAGATGCAATGGATGAAACACCGCCTGAGATCATTGCTGACTTGATGGATGTTGGAGTGTGTCTCTCTGGCGGTGGAGGTTTGCTGCAAGGCTTGGATAGACGATTAAGCGAAGAATTGAAAATACACGTTTGGGTAGCTGAAGACCCGATGAGCTGTGTCGCCAGAGGGGCTGGATCTGTGCTCGAAGATTATGACCATCTAAAACACTTATTAACCAGCCTGGAGCGGACAGGAGACGGGCGGCACGGTCAGTTCGGCACATAACTGAGCGTGGGAGGTGATCGTCCTACCTCTCGACTCTCCGCACGCTGAATAACCCTGAAATGATGAAGATAAATTCCCCGCGTTCGATGCAATTATTTGTGTTGCTGCTTTTAGTCCTGGGAGTGGTCGGATTAGCTCTCGGCGGATATCTCACGCCAATATCACGCTTATTATTGAATCCCATTGTATCGGCTCAAACCTGGCTTGCCCGACGTTACCAAGCAGTGCAAAGCCTGATCACTCAACCCCAGGATGTAACCACCTTACGTCAGAAAAATTCAGATCTGGAAGCAGAAAACTCACGCCTACAAGTACAAATCGTTGAGCTGCAACAACAGGTGACAGAAGCTCAACTACTTTCAACCCTGGTGGATTATGAGCGCAGACACGTAGAAAATCAATATACTGCCGCTTCAGTTATTGCCCGTGATGTCAGCCCTTTTATGCATTATGTAATCATTAATCGGGGCTCTGATGATGGATTAAGAAAAGGAATGCCTGTCATCACCCAACAAGGGTTGGTGGGTAATATTGCCGCGGTCACAGCAGGAGCAGCCAGGGTACAGCTCATCAATGACCCTGGGTCAAGTATCAACGTACTACTCCAGCAATCCGATGAAGAAGCAGTGCTGAATGGTCTAATTACGGGTGAAATTGAATTGGATATGGTCAGTAAGAACGCAACGATCCAACCTGGAGACCTGGTCATGACTTCTGGATTGGGGGGTAATTATCCTGCGAACCTAGTTATTGGGCAGGTGGTTACGATTAGAAATGAAGCTTCTGCCTTATTTCAAACTGCCAGTGTTCAACCTGCGGTCGACTTCTCACAGCTTGAGATTGTATTGATCATCACCAACTTCCAGCCGATCGACATTTCTCCGCTTATCCCTGCCTCGAGCTCACCCAATTAATAGAAAATGAAAAATTTGTTCGGCTTAATCCTTTTTGGGATTTTAGCTATTATCCAGAGTACAATAGTCAGCACGATGCCGTTGTTGAACGGAACAGCAGATTTAATCCTGTTGTTTATTGTTGGCTGGGCATTACAAGATCGGGTGGATTCTGCGTGGCAGTGGTGCCTGATTGGTGGAATTTTTGCCAGCTTATACTCAGCACTACCGTTCGGTTCATTTATTATTGCTTATATGATTTGCATGGGTATTGCCAGATTGTTAAAACGTCGTATTTGGAAAGCACCATTTTTAGCTATGCTCGCGGCTACGTTCATCTGCACCCTTCTTGTTCAGTTGATATCGCTTGGTATTCGATTTCTTACAGGAGTGAGCATCCCTTTGATGAATGCACTTAATTTAATTCTGCTTCCGAGCTTACTACTAAATCTTATGCTGGCAATCCCCGTGTTCGCAATCATGCGTGATTTAGCACGCTGGATGTATCCAGAGGAGCTGGAAGTTTGAAAAGCTCAGCTGCATTAAAAAACATGGTCGCTACTTGGCGGATCATCTTATTTGGAATCATTTTGATTGCTGTATTTTTCATCTATACAGGTCGTTTATTTAATTTGCAAGTTCTTCAGTACTCCATCTGGTCAGCTAAGGCAAATGAGAACCGCACGCATGAGATCAATTTACCCGCCACACGGGGGATGATATATGACCGCAATGGATTCGTCCTGGCAAAAAACATCCCATCTTACAACGTGGTAATCACTCCCGCTGATCTACCCGATGATGTTGGTGAGGTGCAAAATATTTACCGGGCAATCTCAGAACTGACTGGTATTCCGGTAAATCGTGGTGAGGTATCCACGAATGACCCGTATGTTCCCTGCACGTCAGATCATGGGATTACGGAGATCGTTACCTATGGTGAAACAACTGCACCGTATGAACCGGTTAAGATCGCTTGTGATGTAAACCAGCAGATCGCTCTGACAATCCAGGAGAATACCAGCAACTGGCCGGGGGTGACGATTAATGTGGTTTCTGTCCGGGATTATCCGACCGGATCTTTGACTGCCTCCATCATAGGATTCCTTGGACCTATTCCAGCTGTTGATGAAGATTATTATCGCTCCGTTGGTTTCGTTCCAAATCGTGACAAGGTTGGCTATGCTGGCGTTGAGCTATCGTTCCAAGATTTATTGGCTGGAGTCAATGGCCATAGGGTGGTGGAATGGGATATAGCCGGGCAGATCCTGGGTGATTTGGTTCCACCTAAATCTGCAACTCCTGGTTCCAGTATTGTCCTAACGATTGATACTCGCTTTCAACAAGCCGCACAGTCGATCTTAATTGATGAAATTAACGATTGGAATCGTTCTATGGGCGAGGAAAAGATGACCAGCGGTGCGGTAATTGCGATGAACCCTCGTACAGGTGAGATCTTAGCATTGGTTAATTACCCGACCTATGAAAATAACCGCCTGGCGCGAGTGATACCGGCATATTATTATGAGCAGCTCATTGCGGATAAACGCAATCCATTGTTGAACCTGGCGGTTGGAACAGAATTACCTGCTGGATCGGTCTTCAAACTAGTGACTGCAACGGGCGGACTGAATGAGGGGGTCGTCACCCCAGATGAGATTATCAAGACACCAGGAAAGATTACCGTTACGGAACGTTACTATGCCAATGACCCAGGGAAACCCAGAGATTTCGTCGATTGGATCTATCGAACTCGACCGGAGGGATTTGTTCAATTAGATTTTGTGCATGCCATCGCCAATTCCAGCAATGTCTATTTTTATAAGGTTGGGGGTGGCTATCAAGATGAAGTCAATCCAGGGCTTGGGATATGTCGTTTGGGGACATACGCACGGGCGTTAGGATATGGGAGACTCGATGATGGATATGCGGGATTACCTAGCGGTTACAAAACCCCTGAAATTGAGCTTCCGGATGTTGCCTCAGGATTGATCCCCGATCCTACCTGGAAACGGATTAATCAAGGTGAAAGCTGGTCAACTGGTGACACCTATATAACGAGTGTTGGTCAAGGTTACGACCTAGCCTCTCCATTACAGGTATTATTGTCGGCTGCAACAGTTGCAAATAGTGGAAAGCTAATGGCACCGACCCTATTATATGAAGTCCTCGATAGCGAAGGGAATGTCATCCAGCCATTCATGCCCCATATGCGCTGGGACCTGACAGTTGACCCAGTCATCCAGGTCTATGAGGATAATACAATCCGTGGTTGCCAACCTACGGGTGAAATGAAAACTGTCCAGCCCTGGGTTTTTGACGAGATCCGTCAGGGGATGCGGTTAGCGGTTTTGGAAGGTACATTAAAATCTGAGTTTACCAATGTAAATATTGCCGTGGCTGGGAAAACCGGAACAGCTGAGTATTGTGACGAATTTGCCAAGGCTAAAAAATTATGTGAGCCAGGAAACTGGCCTTCGCATGCCTGGACAGTAGCATTTGCACCTTATGAAGACCCTGAAATTGCTGTAGTGGCATTTGTCTATAATGGCCAGGAAGGGTCCACGGTTGCCGGGCCGATTGTCAGGCGGGTATTGGAAGCATATTTTGAATTAAAGTCTGCTGATAGTGCGCTTAATCCATAGATGTGGTTACCCGTCTGTAGCTGTTGATAATCTTTCAAATCATTCGGAAAATGTTGAAATAATGAATTGAGAATCGAAGAGTTTCAGTAATTGGTTGTAATTGTGTGGATTAATGACTCAAACAAATTGGCGGCACTTTGATTTTTGGTTGTTAGGGGCGGTGGTCTTAATGACCATCTTTGGCATCACGATGATCCGCTCTGCAGTCGCCGGAAATATCGAGCTGGAGGCGGCTAATCTCGTCCAACGCCAATTGATTTTCGCGGTGATTGGTTTTTTCGTTATTTTTATTGCATCTATCATCGACTATCACTTGTGGGCATCCGTCAGCCGTCCCATGTATATCATTACCGCCATCTTCCTGGGGGCACTGACGATTGCTGGGCAAGCCCTCTATGGATCAGCCCGTTGGTTTGATACAGGCGTTATTTTGATACAACCATCTGAGATTGCAAAAATTGTCGTCATCCTAGTGCTCGCTGATTTCTTTACCAGGAATATCGATAAATTGGATAACCTCTCCTGGATAGGACGCAGCCTTTTATACACATTGGGTATCGTGGTGTGGATCATCCTACAGCCAAACTTGAGCACCTCCCTGGTGATTTTAGCTATCTGGTTCAGCTTGCTTTGGGCAAGCGGATTGAAGCTCAAGTACCTGCTTATTTTTGGAGGAGTCGGGTTGGTGGCTCCTTTTGCTGCTTTTCCTTTCCTGGCAGATTATCAAAAGCAAAGGATCCTGAATTTTATAATCTCTAATCCGAATGCCACCCAGGGAGAGACCTACAATATTCAGCAGGCGTTAATCAGCATCGGATCAGGTGGTTTGTTAGGGAAAGGCTATAACCAAGGTACGCAAGTGCATCTGAGATTCCTTAAGGTACGCTGGTCAGATTTTATCTTTTCAGCCACTGCAGAGGAATTCGGTTTCATTGGCTCGGTGCTGATCATGTTATTGTTGTTATTTATCATCTATCGTTGCCTTCGGGCTGCCAGGCTAGCCCGGGACACGTTTGGGGCTTTAATCTGCTACGGTGTAGCTACGCTGTTGGCTTTCCAGGGTCTGGTGAATATCGGAGTAAATATAAAACTATTACCCGCAACCGGCTTGCCATTGCCATTTATAAGCTACGGAGGCAGCTCATTACTCTCGTTATTACTGGGGGTGGGATTAGTGGAAAGTGTTATCTTGCGGCATAAACCACTCGAGTTTTAGTCAGTATCTGGTAAAATTCGCTCAATTTCGTGTCGACAACTCATTACAGATGGGAGAAATTTTGTGACTCATCAAGCTCCAGTTTGTGTTCGCTTTGCACCTTCACCCACGGGCCATACACATGTAGCAAGTGGAAGAACTGCTTTATATAATTACCTGTTTGCTCGCCAAACCGGTGGTAAGTTCATCCTGCGTATCGAAGATACTGATCGAAAGCGCTACGTTCAGGGCGCTGAAAATGAGCTGATAGACAGCCTGCATTGGTTAGGAATTGATTGGGATGAAGGTCCTGGTGTGGGTGGCGAAAATGGCCCTTATTATCAAACCCAAAGGAAAGAAATTTATCAAGAATATGCTCGCAAGCTGATCGAATCAGGGCACGCGTATTACTGTTTTTGCAGCCCTGAACGGTTGAAAACAGTGCACGAAGAACAAAAAAGCCGGGGAGAAAATACACGCTACGACGGATTATGCCGACGGTTAAGCCCAGACGAAGCCCTGGTACGCGTTACTGCCGGAGAGAAGCATGTGATTCGTTTTAAAGTACCTGTGGGCGGCTCTGTTACCGGGCACGATTTAATCCGTGGCGACATCACTGTGGATAATTCAGCGCTGGATGATCATATCATTGTAAGGACGGATGGGTTGGCATTGTATCATCTGGCTGCAATGGTGGATGATCACCTGATGGGTATCACACACGTTATCCGTGGATCTGAATGGTTATCTACATTTCCCTTGCATGTTCATATCATTCGTGCATTTCGGCTGGCAGGAACCAATCTGGGTGCATCTATCCCTTTTCCTCAAACCCAGTGGAAAAGGAAAAATGAGTAAGAGGGATACATCCCAAGCGATGAAGGATGGATATTCTATTTTTATTAAGGATTTGGAAGGATTGGGATACATCCCTGAGGGGGTAGTGAATTGGATTGCTATGATGGGATGGAGTTATGATGACCGGACAGAATATTTCACGATGCAGGATCTGATTAACAAATTCAGCATGAACCATCTAAATCCAGCTCCGGCTGCAATTGACTTCACCAAACTCGACTACTTTAATGGTCTACATATTCGCAATCTTGCCATGGAAGACCTTGCCCACAGGCTGGCTCCTTTTGTTATCAATGCTGGATATTCGTATGACAAGGATATTCTCATCCAGGCGATCCCGATCATCCGAGAGAGGTTAGTCACCCTGGATGATGTCATCCCGGTGGCCGGGTTTTTATTCAAGGATAGTGTCTCACCCGATCCTGCTCGCCTGGTAGCGGCGGGGCTCACACCAGCAGAATCTGCTGATATAGCCAGGAAGGTTTACCAGATTTTGTCTTCCCTGCCAACGATTAACAAAGACCTGGCAGAACTACCCATACGTAATTTTGTGGCGGAATCGGGCCTGAAAGCTGGACAAGTATTGGGATTATTGAGAGAAGCCCTGACAGGTCAAAAAGATAGCCCACCGTTGTTCGAGAGTATGGAGATCCTTGGTAAAGATAAAGCTTTGGTACGTTTAAAAACTGTCATTGAAACTCTCGAACAGATGCAAGACCCAACCTGATCCTGTATCAGACTGGACGCCGGGGGATGGGCATGGTAAAATTTTTCTGTTAATTACTGGGGGCTCGTCTAATGGTAGGACAGCAGACTCTGGATCTGTATGTAGAGGTTCGACTCCTTTGCCCCCAGCCAGAGGTCAAAACACCCCGTGAGTTTGATCCGGGGTGTTTTGGTAACCGAGGAGGACAATATGACTGAGACGACACCGAATGTTCCCACCAACTTTATTCGTGAAGCCATCCAGGCTGACCTTGATTCGGGTCGCTTTACGAATGTACGCACACGTTTTCCTCCAGAACCCAATGGCTACATGCATATCGGGCATGCCAAGGCCTTCAGCATCGATTTTGGCATGGCGCGTGAATTTGGCGGTAAATGCAACCTACGATTTGACGATACCAACCCAGTAAAAGAAGACGTTGAATATGTGGAGTCGATCCAGGAAGATATCCGGTGGCTGGGTTTCGATTGGGAAGAGCGCCTGTTTTACGCCTCGGATTATTTTGAACAGTTATATGAATATGCAATTAATTTGATCAAAAAAGGCAAAGCCTATGTGGATGATCTCAGCGCGGATCAAATCAGGGAGTATCGCGGCACGCTGACAGAACCCGGTAAAAACAGCCCGTTTCGTGAGCGTAACATAGAAGAGAACCTGGATCTGTTCGAGCGCATGCGCAAGGGTGAATTCCCGGATGGTGCCAGGGTACTAAGGGCTAAAATCGATATGGCAGCTGGAAATATGAACCTGCGTGATCCAGTCATGTATCGCATCTTGCACGCCACGCATCACCGTACTGGGGATCAATGGTGTATTTATCCGATGTATGACTTCGCCCATGGTCAGAGTGATTCGATCGAAGGTATTACACATTCGTTGTGTTCATTGGAATATGAAGACCACCGTCCTCTATATGACTGGTTTCTGAATGAATTGGAGATCTATCATCCGCGTCAGATTGAGTTCGGCAGGTTTAACCTTACTTACACCGTGATGAGCAAGAGGATGCTGTTGAAGCTAGTCAAAGATGGATACGTACATGGTTGGGATGACCCGCGCATGCCCACTTTGTCGGCGATGCGGCGACGAGGATTTTCTCCCCAGGTGATCCTAAAATTCCTGGATGCAGTTGGTATACCTCATCACAATAATCTGGTGGATATCGCCCTGCTTGAAGCGATGCTGCGGGATGAGCTGAACCTGATTGCACCCAGGGTGATGGCAGTGCTACGCCCATTAAAAATCGTCATTGATAATTACCCCATCGGGCAGGTGGAGGAATTGGATGCGGTGAATAACCCTGAAGATCCAAGCGCGGGCACACGCAAGATATCCTTTTCACGTGAAATTTATATCGACCGGGATGATTTTCGAGAAGATCCGCCCAAGAAATATTTCCGTTTATCTCCGGGTCGCGAAGTGAGATTACGCTACGGGTATTTTATCAAGTGTGTAGAGGTCATCAAGAATCCTGCGACCGGTGAAGTGGCAGAGCTGCATTGTACATATGACCCAAGTACGCGTGGCGGCTATGCCCCCGATGGGCGGAAGGTGCAGGGCACTCTGCACTGGGTATCTGCTCATAATGCCATCGATGTTGAAGCCAGGCTTTATGACCGTCTATTTACCCGATCGGATCTCAACGATTTGGATGAGGGGACTGAATTTCTCGATTATATCAACCCAAATTCTCTCCAGGTGAGCGGTGATTGCAAAGCTGAAGCCAGCCTGGCATCGGCAGTACCGGGGAGACGCTATCAATTTGAGCGAGAGGGATATTTTGTAGTCGATCCCGATTCATCCCCGGAAAAGCTTGTTTTCAACCGGATCGTGCCATTACGAGACACCTGGGCAAAAATCGAAAGTGCTCAAAAGCAACCGGGGAACTAGCCCCAGAAGAAAAACGAGGTATGGCCAGATGGTTTCAGCCATACCTCGTTAATTTATGAGGATGAACATATGTGTGGAATTGTTGGATATATCGGACCCAAGAATGCTACACCCATCATATTGAATGGGTTAAAAAGACTGGAATATCGAGGATATGACTCAGCCGGGTTGGCAGTCATCCAGAACAACCGCATCGAAATTCGCAGGGATGTGGGTAAATTAAACAAATTAACTGAGCTAGTCTCAGAGATCCCAGTCTCGGGGAATGTAGGTATCGGTCACACGCGTTGGGCAACCCATGGAGAGCCAAGTGCACGAAATGCCCATCCGCATATTGGGATGACCGGAAACGTGGTGGTAGTACACAACGGGATTGTGGAAAATTACCTGGAATTGCGGAATGATCTGGTAGCGGAAGGGGTGAAATTTAATTCAGATACCGACACCGAGGTGATCGTCCAGCTGGTTGAGCGATTTCAATCAACCGGGATCGGTTTGGTTGAGGCTGCGCAGAATGCGATGCGTCAGCTAAAAGGTGCGCATGGGATCGTGCTGATGTCAGCATCCGAACCGGATAAGATTGTTGCCGCTCGGATCGGGAATGCCGGTGGGGTGGTCATCGGCATCGGTGATCACGAAATGTTCATTGCCTCCGATTTACCAGCAATTCTTGAACACACCCGCCGGGTGGTATTTTTAGAATCTCGCCAGATGGCGATTGTGTGCGCGGACGGATTAACGGTGCAGACATTGGAAGGGAAACCAGTTAAGTTCAAGGAGCAGGTTGTTGCATGGGATCCGATCTCGGCTGAAAAAGGCGAGTACCGCCATTTTATGTTTAAAGAGATCAACGAGCAGGTACGCTCATTAACGGACACAATCGCTGGTCGAATCGATTATGAGTGCAATTGCGTTCGCTTGAATGAACTAAACCTTACAGCTGAATACGCCAAACAAATCCAAAAGATTGTGATCACAGCCTGTGGAACAGCTTCGCATGCTGGAATGATCGGGAAGATCTTGATGGAGCGTATCGCCAATGTGCCTACGCAGATGGAGATCGCGTCAGAATTCCGCTATGGTGATCCGATCATTGATAAAAATACGGTCGTATTAGCAATCAGCCAATCGGGAGAAACGGCGGATACGCTGGCGGCGATGGAAGAAGGGCGGAAAAAAGGGGCTACCGTGTGGTCAATCGTTAATGCGATTGGGACTCAAGCGATGCGCATAGCCGACGGATATATCTCCATGCAGGCTGGACCTGAGATCGGGGTGGCTTCTACAAAAGCATTCACCGCTCCAATTGTAGATCTGTACATGCTGGCGATTCTACTCGCCGATCTGCGCGGTTCATTAAGCGAAAAATCCCGGCAAAAATTGATCGCCAATTTAACGGTAGTCCCGGATTTAGTTGGTAAATGCCTGGACCGTCAAAAGGATGTTGAGGCGATTGCTGAGACGCTTAAAGAAACCCGCAGCTGCTTATATTTGGGTCGGGGCATTAATATGCCGATTGCATACGAAGGGGCGTTGAAACTTAAAGAAATCTCTTACATCCATGCAGAGGGGTATCCTGCGGGTGAGATGAAACATGGTCCGATCGCCCTGATTGATAAAGAGATGCCAGTGGTGGTATTGGCACCCCATGATCCATGGTATGAAAAGATGATCAGCCAGATTGAGCAGGCTAAAGCCCGCGGGGGTACTGTGATCGCAGTTGCTACCGACGGGGATGAGCTAATTCCATCTCTAGTGGATCATGTATTATGGGTTCCAGAAACTCCCTGGTTACTGAGCCCAGTGGTAACAGTGATCCCTTTGCAGCTGCTGGCTTATTACATTGCTGCCAAGCGGGGTCTGGACGTGGACCAACCCAGAAATCTGGCTAAATCCGTGACAGTCGAATAACGATAAATCTCGAATATAGAATTACTACTGATTGTGTGATATCAGATACTCACCTTTTTTGAGTAACTTGGGTTGGTCTTGTGGAAAATCAGGCTTATTTAACAATTCCAAGGTCTTTTCACGCAGGAATTTCATCGAATCGCGTTGTTCCGATTCCTGCCATTTTTCGAAGCTTAGCCGGGGGAAAATACAGCTGGTGTGGTAGGCATTGCGGAATAATTTCATTGTTTGGCGGGATGAGATGAAACTACCCTCGCCAATATATTTATTCATCTCTTCCAGAGCTAATGTTTCTTCATTATATAATTAAAGTCACAAGCCACCATTTTTTAAGTACCGCAAAGTAGTCTCTGCAAGGATGGCTGCTCCAAAAGGTAAGCATTGATCATTCACGTCAAACCTTGAGTTATGGTGCTCGCGCTCATCACCTTCAACTTTGCTTCCCAGTGAGAACATCGCCCCAGGGGCTAGCTCGGAGAAGCAGCCAAAATCCTCGGCTCCAAGGCCATCCTGGGGTGGCAGAATATTTTCGCTGCCAATCAACTCGCCTGCGATTTCCTTTATGAAGGTCACCACGCTCCCATCATTGATCATTGGTGGAACTCCGATCTCGAATTGGAGGGTGTAATTACCCCCCAATGATTTGGTGATCTCAAAGGCTTTCTTGATCTCGGAATGAATCAGTTTTTGGACTTGGGGTTGGGTATAACGTATCGTACCCAGGAGATCGACTTTATCCGGGATGACATTTTCCGCGTTCCCGGCATGGATCGACCCGATGCTCACCACTGCGGGATCATACGGGTTTAGACGTCGGGACACAATCCCATTTAATGCCAGGATGACATAAGCAGAAAGGTGGATAGGATCGACTGTTTCATGCGGCCTTGCCCCATGTCCACCCCTACCTAAGACTGAGGCACGGAATGTATCCACACCCCCAGAGGACGGACCAGCACCAATTTGTATCTGTCCTACTGAAACATGTGCGGAGACATGCAAGGCGATCGTCATGCCGACACCACCCTGCATGGCACCATCTTGAATCATGCGTTGAGCGCCACTTAATCCATCAGCATCCGCGACTTCTTCAGCAGGTTGGAACAAGAAACGAACTGTGCCAGGCAGCTGCTCTTCTTTTGAAAGTATTTCGGCTACTCCCAATAGTATTGCCGTATGAGCATCATGACCACAGGCGTGCATAACACCAGAGTTTTGGGAGGCATAATCCGTCTGGTTATCCTCCTGCATGGGAAGTGCGTCCATATCTGCCCGGATAGCCACGAGAGGAAGACCCTGTCCAAGTTCGGCGACCACACCCGTCTTACCGACATTGCGTTGGACACGACAACCAAGAGAGGTTAATACTTCAGCTACCTTACCGGACGTACGGATTTCATGGAACCCAACCTCAGGGTGTTTATGAAAGTCGTGCCGATAACCTATCATCTTGTCTTGCAGTTCTTTAGCTCGATCCAACATATTAAAAGTGGTCATATTACATCCTTTTTAGTTTCAGGTCAGCTTCATGGAGAATTTCATCCAGTTCCCGTTCTTGATCCTGTGGGAGTTGAGGAACTTGATGATTTTGTAAGATACGACTGACTTCAGACTGGGCGCGCTCTGCCATCCCCGCACGACCACTTCCTTCCCAGGTCTCCCATGAACTACGCTCAGCCAGGCGGGTGAGTAACACTTCGCCACCGCGCAGATAACGCATCGTGTGTTTCTGACCAAGGAAATTATGGCTACTGCGCATAGCCAAGGATATAATATCAATGGCTAATGAATCCTCATTGACCTCAAATCCTCTTTTCAGCCTTCTAACACTGGCAGCAATCTCGTTATCACAGACAATTTGAGCGAAGGATCCCATGACACCCGCTTCCATCTCGCCAATACCAGAAAGCTCATCAGCACCTGCCAGCGCGGGGAGGATTGCATTCAGTGACCTCTCAAAGCCACTTTGAATGTCCAGGGTATGCGCATTGGTTGAAAAGCCATAAACATTCACCGGCAAACCATAACGATGACCGATCTGGACAGTAGCGGCTGAAGCAAGACCAAGTTCTACCCCACCCCACACTGATATCCCCGTACGGGGTTCCATCATCGCCAGACGCCCACAATAAACGATCGGTAACCCAGGGCGGACCAATTGAGACAGTGCAATGGCTGCCAGGATCTCGGAATTCTGCTGGACAATTGCCCCGGCAATTGAAAATGGCGCCGTCGTCCCTGCAGTTGGGCAGGGTAAAGGTGAAAATGGGATCCCATTTCGGGCGATCTCCATAATTGCAGCTGCGGTATCGTTCGGGAAATTTAGCGGGCTAACTGGAGAGACACTTAATGAAAACACTTCATCAGGAGGGCCGATGACAGCTGCCATTTTAATCGCAAACTGAACTTCCAGCGCAGTCTGTACTCCAGGGCCTTGTAACGGTTTAGTGGTATGCGGAATAGCATACCGATACATCGCCAGTGACATCAAATGACCGGGGACATCTTGAGGTGTAAAAAATGGAGTGATCGTGGTGACCCCATCCAGAGCATCGAGCAAGCGCGTGCAATCTTGTAAGTCTTTAAGCATGGCTTTTCGGCGCTCACCAGAACCTGCATCGTAGATATCACGAGCGCCACCCAGGTTATGCCAGTGGAGGGTTCCGTCGCCAAGGGTTTTCGTCGCACCGCCCCGACCGCGTATGCTTACTTTTTTGGTGGATTTAGCCACCTGCTGCTCAACCAAAGCAGGTGGCAAGAGCACCCTGTCGTTTTCAACCTTTGCGCCTGCAGTGCATAAAATCGCACGTGCATCTGGGTGTGTTAGGATGATCCCTGTTTCCGCCAATACACGCAAGCTTGCTGAATGGACGGCTTCAACGTCTGCATCAGACATCACGTTTAATTCGTGCATAGGCTCCTCCAGAGATATTGATTTATTTTTACAATATTTTTATGAGTTATTTACAAAAATTCGAAAATTTTGGGTGTGAAGAGGTGTGATTGTTTACACACCTCTTCAGATTTTATATTTGCTATCGAGAATACTCATCTAGCACTGGCAACTTATCCAGGCCGGCATCCACAGCACATTGTTTAACCAATTTATGAAGCTCTTGAATTTTTTCCTGGGGTAAGACTGGGACTTCATACTGGTCAAGCAGCTGTTTGACTTGAATTTTTGCGCGTGCCGGAGTATCCAAACTGCCATCCTGGTGCCAGCCACGAATAGAGTCACGATCCAGCACTTTTGATGGAAGGTACTGCTCTTTAGAAAACAATTCACGCGTCACTTTTTGCTTCAAGAAATCACCTTTAAAGTTGATCCCTTCAAACATGGCAGTCGCCAGTGTTTCCGTTGGGGTATGCATCCCAGCGATAAGTCGTTTTGCCATGGCAACGATCTCAGCATCGATCACCAACTTTTCGAGACTGAAGCAAGCCAAGAAATCCAGCATACCTGCCCCGGAAATCATGTTGACGCCAGCTAGAGCGCCAATCACAGCGCTGATCCCACTTTCCAACCCAGCCTGAGCGTCGATGACTTTGGCATCACTGGCACACAAATAGGTGTGGGTTGGTAAACCCAGGAATTTTCCAAGCTGGGTATACGAGGCATCGATCATCGCAGTCTCAATCGCTCCCATGGGAGTTGTGCCTTTACGCATATCGAAGATCGCCGGAGCGCCACCCCAAACGATAGGTGCTCCTGGTTTGGCTAACTGGTGGATGGTGATACCACTCAGGCATTCCGCCGCATGCTGAACAACAGATCCGACCAGCGTGACCGGTGCTGTGGCACCCGCCAACGGCATGGAAACCATCTGGGCTGGTACGCCGGCATGGGCCAGGTCGATCAAATTTTGAGCCCCAAAATTACTCCAAATCAATGGAGGAGACGGACAGACATCGAACACAGCCAGCGGTTTTTCAGCCAACGCTGTACGACTGCCTGCGAAGATTGCCAGCATATCCAGCATCACCTGCAGGGTGGGGATGGCAAATGCGCCGGTGACGATAGGTTTCGTCGAATATAACAACACCAGGTATAAGCGGTACAAGTCGCTGATTGACTTGGGAATCTCATTGCAGATCACTGCCGTAGATTGAGCATCATACTGAGGTAATGATTCGGTAAGCTTAACAATCTTCACCAGGTCATCGGTATAGGATGGACGGTGCTCAGATGTGTCTGGGTCCAGGATATGTACTCCCGATGAACCAGGATCAAAATGAACGGCATTGCCTCCATAATTTACTTTGGGTTCGCCATTTCGATCGTAAAGGTAGAACTGATGGGGTACTGTCTCCAATGCCTGGTAAACCAGTCTTTCGGGAATATGGGCTACTTCTACGTCTTGATCGATGGTAGCACCGGCATCTTCCAATAGCTGCCTGGCAGCGGGAGATTGGACTTTGATTCCCGGTATAAGCATCAACTGGAATGCTTCATCAAGGATTTGCTTGACCAACTCATCACTGAGCAGGGTAATATTCGGTTGTATAGTCATCAGCCTACCTCTACCGTGGCGATGATCTTTTTCAGCTCACTTGATATAGCAGGATCCAATGACTCGGGTTGGTGAGTCTTAAGGAGTTTCCTTGCTTTGTCGAGTGCCCAATCACGCCCATCATCATGTTTTTCTTCCCACACATTGTATGGGCGACGGTCCATGAATTGTGGGATAAAAATTTCACGCATATGTTTCAGGGTATGCTTCTGGCTCAAGAAGTTTCCACCCGGGCCAACGCTTTTGATCACATCCAATGCCAGGGTTTCGTCATCAACCACAATTCCTTCCATCACCTTTTGAATGATGGAGAATATCTCGCAGTCCATAAGCATTTGTGAATAAGACCAGATCCTACTGCCGTGTAATAATCCCACACCCAGCAGCATATCCGACATCACCAGGCTGGCCATAAAAGTAGACAGGCTGTTTTCAACTCCTGCATGCCAGTTTGGCTCTTTGGCACCGGTAGCGAACGATCCCATTGAAAGTGGGATATTATAAAAATCCGATAATTTATTTTGGGCAGCTCCGAAGAGAAAATCTTCCGGGCCTCCACCCGTATAAGCCCCCGTACGTAGATCAGAGGCCGTCTGGGCAGCTGCGTAAAAGACCTTTGCACCGGGGTATGCCAGTTCAATCAGCGCGGTTGCGCTGATTACTTCAGCATTCCCCACCACGAGATTGCCTGCCATCGTAGCTGGGCCTGTGGTTAAGCAGGCTGCCATGGTCATAAATCCCACGGGCAGACCTGCTTCAGCACCAATCAGGGCAGCATCAACGCTGCCACCATCCTGGCCAAGCGGTGGGGCAGTGCACTGCATGATGGATAAGACGGGTCGATTTCGTAAAGCCTCTTTACCACCAACAATGGCCGTTGCCATTTCGACGGCTGCTCGTGCTTCCCATTCATTGTAGATGCTTTCGGTTTGGGCATGCTTGGTGGAATTTTCCCAGATTGCACGCAACTCGTGCAGTCCCCTTGTTTTAGGTGGTAAATCCTGAGCGGAAACTGCGACCCAGTGGAAGGCGATTTCTTCCAATGCATCGGCTATGCGGGCGATATCGGCGACATCCTGCCATGCAGACGTTCGACGGATTCCCGAGTTGATATCCAAGACTTCCACGCCACATCCGTCTGTTCCGAGAAAAACATGATTTCCATCCAGGGGCAGGTCTTGTTCCGGTTTTCGCGCCGCCAGGTCATATTTGGGTGGAGCGAGCTTTCAGCGCGTGCTCAATAATTTGCCCGGGTACTTTGACAATGGAAGAATTGCGATCGACCTGTGCACCATGCGCCTCCCAGATATCCAATGCTCGTTTGGATGGGAAGCGGATACCTGTCGTTTCGATAACATCTAAGGTGGCTGTGTGGATGCGTTGAATTTCCTCGGGAGTAAGGATATCCAGGCTGAGTTTTGGATTGGTGATTGATTTAATTTTTCCTGTCATAGCGGCACTGAATGATGTTAAACACCCAGGAGCTGCTTGGCAACACGTGCAGCGCCAATCGCATCTTCGCTGTACCCATCGGCACCGATTTGCTTGACCCATTCCTGGGTGACAGGGGCACCACCAACCATGACTTTTACATTGGAGCGGATACCGATATCTTCCAAAGCTTCAATCACATCCTTCTGATGAACCATTGTAGTAGTGAGTAATGCACTCATGGCAACGATATCGGCTTTCACTTCACGCGCTTTCTCTACCACCTTCATTACAGGTACATCCACTCCCAAATCGAAAACCTGGAAACCTGAGGCTGAGAGCATCGTGCCAACCAGGGTTTTACCAATTTCATGGATATCACCCTCCACCGTGCATAGAACGACTTTTCCAAGCATTTTCCGTTCAGTTCCTCGTTTGGTCATCTCTGGTTCTAAGACAGCTACGGCTGCTTTCATTGCTTCACCCGCCATTACCAGCTCTGGTAGGAACATATTTCCACAACTGAACTGGTCACCAACAAAGTTCACACCAGCCACAAATCCTTTGTTGATTGCATCCAGGGGGTCAATTCCTTGAGCAATAGCTTGTTTTGCCAATTCTGCTGCTTTTTCAGATTCTCCGTCGGTGATACTTTGAGCCATTTCTTTAAACAGATCTTCGATTTGCATTTTTATCTCCTTCTATATTCCGATTTTATTTATGATGATTTGGAAACATTGCGTCGATTTGTTGATCAATATCCTGGATAGAATCGCCAGAGATCTCCAGGATCGTTTGCAAGTCATGCCATAGATTTTTAATGTGACTTGTCACCTGGTACGAAGCTGCCAGGGGATCTCGGGCTTTCAATGCCTCAACAATTGCCTCGTGCTCATGGAATTCCCGCTTTAAGCTCGATTGGAGCAGCTCTGGATGACGGAACATATATTCATATAACATCCAATCTGGGAAAGCATTGGTAGCCATGGCGTATAGTTTATCTAGTAATGGGCTGCGCGCAGCTTCCACCAGTCGCGTATGAAATTGTTTGTTCAATTGGCGTAAAGTGGACATGTCATCGAGAGTGACCAAGTCGGCAGTTTTTTGAACCAGCAGAGATAAAGCCTGAGCTTCCTCCAGCTGGATTGCTTTGGCTGCCAGACGTGCGCCTGTCGTTTCTAAGATCAAACGCAGTAGAAATGCATCGATGATTTCTTTTGGTTCTAAGATTGGGACTCGTACACCCCTGTAGGGAACACGCTCAGCCAAACCAGAAGCCACCAGACGGTCAAGTGCTTCTCGCACGGGGGTCTGACTTACACCCAATAACGTGGAAATATCTTCCTGGCGAAGCCAATCACCAGAAGAATATTTACCCGCGATGATCTTATCGGACAGATACTCGTATACTTCATCAGTTAATGAGCGTTTGCGAAGTAGCTCGCCATTCTCAGGGATGGGGTATATCTGTTCCATGATTATCTTATTCAACTTGCAGAGAAAATTTTACCGGTGGAAAATATATCAGGTATCTGATATATTATATATTATATATTATTTTATAGATCCTGTAAAGTATGAGAACTTAGGTTCGGACTATAGATCGGACATGGCTAAAAAAAGACGATTGTAAGGGAAATATCGGACACATTAAAAAGCAAAGAGCAGTTTGCCACGCCACAAGAAAACCACTTGTGGCTTCCCACCAAAAGCAGGTGGGATTCCCCCGAAATGCAGCGGGGGCGGGCGCAATGACAGTTATTTTTACTAATTGTCTGATGTTTTGTCCGAATGTCAGAGGGAAATCAGATGCTGGTTCTTTTCAGCAAGAATACACATTGGTGGAGTCCTTTTGGATTGACGGTAAGTTTCTCAACTTGTTTCACAGGAGCATCCAATAATGCCTCCAGGATATAACCATCCATCTGGCACATCTCAGGGTGATGCTCAAGGATTGCGCCATACGGGCAATGCCCCAACATGATACGCGGGTTCTCTACGTGCGCTTCCCAGTGTGCCTGGTAATTCATATGATTAAGGATGCGGATCGAGGAATATAATCTTCTAGTCGGGTTGATCGCATCTATTGGAAATTTATCCACCAGCTGGCTAGCTATATTTTTCAGCGTGGAGTCAGTTTCGCATTGTGATAAATTCTCTAGGAGATTGGTAAAAAGTACGTCTGACAGCTGATCGAGATTGTTTTGATCACTTTGCTGCGTGCAACTGTATATCTGTGCAGGTCGTCCCCGAAATGAAGCCTGTTTCAGCCCAATTATCTTCACACTCCCTTGCCCAATGAGAATTGAAAGATGATGACGAATATTGGCAGGTGTAACCCGAAACACCTTGCTTAACTCATCGACAGTTGTGCTCTGTTGCTCAAGGATGAAATTTAATATTTTTTGGCGCGCAGTTGGCATATGGATTCCAGGCAAGTATATCAAATATCTCGATAAATGCAAATATATATTTGCTTATATCAGTTGACATGATTAGACTTGAGTGTATAATCCCTCCCGTATGATATTTGAGTTGAGGAGGAAGTATTTATGAATCAAAACCTGGACAACCCTGGTTATGAAATTCCACCTGAAATGCAGGGACAGGTTACCATAACCACACTTGATAAGATCTACAATTGGGGAAGGCGTTCCTCCATCTGGCCGATGATGTTTGGTTTGGCATGCTGTGCGATTGAAATGATCTGCACTGCTACCAGCCGGTTTGATTTTGCTCGCTTTGGGATGGAAATTATGCGCCCAAGCCCACGTCAGGCCGATTTGATGATTGTTGCTGGCACAGTCACCAAGAAGATGATCCCCCAAATCGTCAGGTTATACAATCAGATGCCTGAACCCAAATATGTGCTTGCAATGGGATCCTGCGCATCTGGTGGAGGGCCTTTTAAAGAAGGATACAACGTTGTTTCCGGGGTTGATGAATTCGTTCCGGTGGACGTATATGTTGCGGGTTGCCCACCTACACCACAGGCACTGCTAAATGGTTTGATTACCTTACAGAAACTGATCGATAAGCAGTCAATCAAGACGGTGCGATGGTACCAAAAGGGTCCGGAAGAACCGCTGCTGGTGCCTGTTCTTGGTCCCGATCTCATGGACCCACGCAAGTATGCAGAGATCATGGAATATTCTCAAAAAAAGCTGCTCGCTCAACAGGCGGCAGCTCTAGAAGCACCTGACCAACCAGCTACTCCAGATGCTGGGTAGATGAATTATCGAATTTCGGAGCATATTCATGGGTAATCAAAACATTGCACTTGAATCAGATCTGACAAATATATTTCCCGAGAGCATCACTCGCGATGAACGTGCCAATTATCAAGGTTACCTGGTAAAACCTGAGCATTTAATTCCCACAATGCAGAGGCTGCGGGATGATCTTGGATACGATTATCTCTCATCGGTGACCGGGGTGGACTATTTACCCGAAAATAATATGGAAGTCGTCTATCATATTCGCAAATCCACTGGTGGCTCACCCCTGGTTATCAAAGCCCAGCTGGATCGCGATAATCCGGTAATTTCTTCGCTCGTTTCAATTTTTCCAGGTAGCGAATTCCAGGAACGGGAAGCCTGGGATTTATTTGGCATAAAATTTACGGGTCACCCTGACCTACGTCGAATCCTCATGTGGGAGGGTTTTGATGGCCATCCAATGAGAAAAGACTGGAAAGAAGCCTATTTCGAAGAAGAAGGTAAACCTTTTAAGAGCCGTTGGCCAGTAGGCATCTATAAAAGCGCAGAGCAAAAAAATCCACTTGGTACAAACATAGATTATCCGGCCGGTTTTAATCCTGAAAGCTGGGTTCCTGAACCCGAAACAGCTTTATATGCAGGGCTCAGTAAAGTTGAACGCCAGCAGGAAGATACTGGAATTGGCACTGAACAGGTGATCGTAAACCTGGGTCCTCAACACCCTTCCACGCATGGGGTATTTCGCATGGCTGCCAAACTGGATGGTGAAACAATCGTTGATCTAAAACCGGTCATGGGCTACCTTCACCGGAATCACGAAAAAATTGGTGAACGCAATACTTTTCTGGGTAACATGCCCTATACCGACCGCCTGGATTATTTCAACTCGATGAGCAACAATTTTGGATATGCTTTGGCGATTGAAAAACTGATGGGAATCGCTCCGCCTGAGCGAGCGGAATATATTCGGGTAATGATGGCGGAGCTTACCCGTATTGTAAATCACCTGGCGCTGTTTGGTTTTCTGATGAATGACTTTGGGGCTTACTTCACCCCATTCCTGTATGCTTTTGAGGAACGTGAGCTAATTCTGGATATCTTTGAGGCGGTTTCTGGCTCACGCATGATGTGCAATTATTTTCGCTTTGGAGGTGTAGCAAGAGACTTACCGGAGGGCATATTGGGAAAGATCAAGGATTTGGTGCTCGACCGTCTGCCTCGTAAAATTGCGGATCTAAACACCTATATAACCAATAACGAGGTCGTTCGGCACCGAGCTGAAGGTATTGGGGTCTTGACGCCTGAACAGGCAATCGCCTTTTCCACAGCTGGTCCAATTCTGCGAGCCTCGGGCGTGCCTTACGATCTGCGCCGGGCGCAACCTTACAGTATCTATAATCGCTTTGATTTTGACGTAGCAGTTCGCTACCACGGCGATGTGTATGACCGTTACCTGGTTCGCTTAGATGAGATGTATCAGAGTTTACGGATTTTACAACAGGTATTAAAGGATATTCCTGAAGGTCCAATACAAGAAGGCAAGCCTCAATATCAGGTGAGGGTGCCCGCAGGAGAATCCTATGGGTGTGTGGAAGGTCCAAAAGGTGAGCTGGGCTTCTATGTAATCTCAAACGGTAAACCAAACCCCTGGCGCTATCATGTGCGCGCTCCATCATTTATCAACCTGACTCCGCTGGAATCGATGTGTATCGGCAATAAAATCGCGGATGTAGTAGTGATCCTTGGCTCAATTGACATCGTTTTAGGCGAAACGGATAGGTGAGTGAAGAATGTCTGATCAAAAGAATGCTTATTTTTATGGTCTCGGTGTCCTGAAAACATTGGGTCTAGCTTTCAGGCATTTTATCGAAACTTATGTGGATGACATCCGGCTATGGGGCAAGCGTTATCGCACTCCTGAAGGGATTGCATACCGGAGCACGAAAGATGTTAGAGGTGTTTTCACGGTGCAATATCCTGAGGAGAAGATTCCTGTACCGGAAGAATTTAGATACATTCCTTTTCTTATTTATGAGGAGAAAGATGGAAAGATTGAATATCGCTGCACTTCATGTGGAATTTGTCCTAAAGTGTGCCCACCGCAATGTATCTGGATCGTACGTTCAACTGATCCGAACACAGGTCGTCCAATTCCTGACCCGGCGGAGTTTTATATTGATATCGATATTTGTATGAACTGTGGTTTATGCGCAGAGTATTGCCCGTTTGATGCCATCAAGATGGATCACGATTATGAAATTGCAAAATATGATCGTAAATCCAACGTATATGATAAGGTGAAACTCGGGAAACCTGTTTCCTATTATGCCTCCATCCGTCCAATCAACTACGAGCGTGAGCAGGCTGCCAATCGAGAAGCGGAAGCTCAGCGAATTAACAGGAGATCGCATGCTTAATGTATCCTATTTATGGTTTGGGAATCTTATCATTGATAGTATGGAGTTAATCAATGCAGAGTGGTAGTATTGATCTACTTTTCCCATCCAGAGCGATTGAACCTCTACGGAAATTACGCGGAGACGGCTGGGAAAATTTGATCAACAATCTGGTCGAATTAGAACCAGCCAGCCTGGAACGAATTGCCTTCGTATTGTTCATGGTCAGGATCAGTGGATGTACTACCTGTCAATCAGATTCATATCGAGCTATGCGAGGTTGTGTATTATGTTCGAGTAATACAATAAAACGCTATAAGGGTGAAGATCAAAATCTGATTGATCTTTACCAGGATGCAAAAATAGAAATTACCAGGTATATGAAAGAGGTATGATGAAATGACGGTGGAATTGGTATCGAAGGAAGCAGTTCTGGCTGCTCTCAGTAATGTAGAAGATCCGGAATTAAGGAAGGACCTGGTTTCGTTGAATATGATCCAGGATCTTGAAATTAACGGTAATCAGGTTAAATTTACGATCAAGTTAACCACTCCAGCCTGCCCATTGAAGACTAAGATCGAAAGTGATGCGCGAACAGCAGTCTCGGCTGTGCCAGGGGTAATGTTTGTGGAGATCAAGATGGACGCCAGCGTGCCTGATGATGGGCGTACCCGAGGCTTGATGCAGTTACCAATCCGGAATGCTGTGGCAATCGCTTCTGGTAAGGGTGGGGTTGGGAAGAGCACGGTTGCCGTGAATGTTGCAGTTGCCTTAGCTCAGGCCGGTGCTTGTGTAGGATTGCTCGATGCCGATATTTATGGTCCTAATATCCCCACAATGATGGGTGTGGGTAAACTCCCACCACCTACACTGGAAAAGCTCGTTCCCGCTGAAGCATATGGGGTGAAGGTCATGTCCATCGGCTTGCTTGTAAAGCCTGACCAGCCATTAATTTGGCGAGGTCCGATGTTGCATTCAGCCATCCGGCAATTTCTCAGCGATGTCGAATGGGGTGAGCTCGATTACCTGATTATTGACTTACCGCCAGGTACCGGAGATGCAGTGTTGAGTCTCACTCAATCACTCCCTTTGAGCGGTGGGGTGATTGTGACTCTCCCGCAGCAAGTATCTTTGGAAGACGCACGGCGCGGCATGGAAATGTTCCGCCAGCTGAATGTTCCCATCTTAGGTGTTGTTGAGAACATGAGCTATCTTGAATTACCGGATGGTTCCAGGTTGGATGTATTTGGGTCGGGGGAGGCGAGCAATTGGCCAAGGAGGGTGATGTGCCATTCTTTGGCACAATCCCAATGGATAAGCTGGTGCGGACAGGTGGGGATGAAGGTCGACCTGTGATTGTTGAAAACCCCAAATCACCCGCGGCTGAGGCATTACGTAGTATCGCAGAACAAATAGCTGCCAGAATTAGCCTGGCGGCGATCGAAAAAAAGAACGAAGTCCCGATCAATATTATTGAGTAAGCTAACGGGCTGAAAAGAGGATAAGTAATTGGAAGAAAATGTACAAAATCTGGCAGCAGTGCAATGCGTGGTTGGATTGCGCTTTCAACCGATAGGAAAGATTTATCATTTTGATGCCAGTAATTTTAGAAGTGTGCAGGAAGGCGATTATGTGGTCGTCGAAACCAGCCGTGGATCACAGTTGGGGCAAATAGTACAGTATGTCACCAATCCTGATCGTAATATCTCCCCCGGATTAAAGTCGATACTTCGCATAGCCACTCCACAGGATTTGTTGGTCCGACAGGAATGGGTGCATCAGGAAGCGGTAGCATTAAAGGAATGCAGGGCGAAAACGCTTGAATTAAAATATTCGATGTGAAGATTGTATCTGCAGAGTTCAGTTTGGATGGCAGCCGGTTGTTATTTGTTTATAGCAGTGAGGAAGGTGAAAAAACAGATCTAAAATCACTGAAAAGAGCCATGCAAAGAACATATCCGCAGACCCATGTTGAAATGCACCTAGTTGGACCGCGGGATGTGGCGAAGGCATTGGGCGGTATGGGTGCATGTGGGTTGGAATGCCGATGCTGTTCCACTTTTCTGACCGAGTTCAGTCCCATTTCGATCAAAATGGCGAAGGAACAAGGCATTTCGCTAACTCCTACCGAGATTACTGGCATGTGTGGACGATTACGGTGCTGCCTGGTCTATGAATATGAGCAATATGTTGAAGCGCGCAAGCAGTTACCAAAGCGCGGTAAATTGATGGTTACACCACGGGGAAATGGCAAAGTATTGGACGTGAATCCCCTGAAAGGTGCGGTACTGGTCGAGTTGGAGCAGGGCGGGATTCACGAGTTTATGCATGATGAGCTACAACCATTGGAAGAATTGGCTGCCTTGCAGAAGAAAGCTGATGGCTCATGTGAAAACTGTCCTGAAGGTCCGCGGCCTGTGGATATACGACCGGAGATGAGGAAAGGGAAAAAGAAGCCTCATGGCAGACCAAGATAAAGCACCTGATGCCTGGGAAACGCCTCAAAGGATCCTGGTCGTACTTGCCCATCCAGATGACCCTGAATTTTTTTGCGGTGCAACCACTGCCCGCTGGGTGCGTGCTGGACACGAGGTAACCTATTGTGTGATCACCTGTGGTGATAAAGGGACTAAAGATCTGACCCTTGGTTCGGAAGAGCTGTGTTCCATTCGACAAACAGAACAACGCGCAGCAGCAAAAGTACTTGGAGTAGAACAGGTTACCTTCCTGAAATATCCCGACGGATATCTGATCCCCGATATTGGCCTCCGACGGGATATCACCCGCATGATCCGCATCGCCCGACCGGATGTGTTGGTGACCTGCGACCCTCAAACATTGTTCACTGCTAATGGCAGGCTGAACCACCCGGATCATCGCGCCGCTGGTCAGGCGACGTTGGATGCCGTCTTTCCAGCCGCTCGCGATCATCTAAACTTTCCAGAGTTGTTGAAAAATGAACATCTAGAGCCTCATATCGTCCGAGAAGTTTGGGTATGCGGTACACTTTCTCCGGACGTAACACTGGACGTCACTGAAACCTGGGAAACTAAAATAAAAGCATTATTCGAACATAAAAGTCAGATCGGAGAGCCCGAGACGTTAGCTGAACGGATGCGGGAGCGCCGGACGGAAGATAGCACCCCTGAAAAACCGCGTTACGAAGAAAAATTTCGCCGTTTGATGTTAGGTTGAGCTTTGTCACATTTTCAGATATATGTTATCTAAGGATTAAGAGGAAGCATGAGAAATTACCTGGATAACGCGCATCAATTGTTTGAATACACGCGTGCCTTAAGGCGTGATTTCCACCGGCACCCTGAGATTGGATTTAAAGAAATACGCACCGCTAACATTGTTGCAAAAGAATTATCCTACCTGGGGATGGAAGTTAAAACTGGGGTAGGGCAAACCGGGGTTGTGGGTATTCTTGAAGGAAAAGCTCCGGGGCCGGTGGTGTTACTACGTTTTGATATGGATGCTCTCCCCATCCAGGAAGAAACCGGGGCTGAATATGCATCGCTGAATGATGGCTTGATGCATGCCTGCGGGCATGATGGGCATGTGGCAATTGGATTGACGGTCGCACGTTTGCTGAATGATCTGCACTCAGAATTTAACGGTACGGTCAAGCTGGTGTTCCAACCCGCCGAAGAAGGCCTTGGAGGCGCGGAAAGTATGATCACGGATGGGATCCTGCAAAATCCAAAGCCAGACGTAGCCCTGGGACTACATATTTGGAATGAGAAACCTGTGGGATGGGTTGGCATCGTACCTGGTCCGACTATGGCGGCTGCAGATACATTCAGTATAAGGATTATCGGCAAGGGTGGGCATGGAGCCGTGCCCAATTTGACAAAGGACCCCATCCTGACAGCATCTTTGGTGGTAACTGCCTTGCAAGGTATCGTCTCGAGGAATGTTTCACCCTTGAAATCGGCTGTTGTTACAGTTGCCTCCATCCATGGAGGCGACGCATTCAACATCATCCCGGCTGAAGTGGAATTGAAAGGCACGCTCCGCACATTTGAGACCTGAGATCAGGGATGTGGTGATTAGGCGGTTTCACGAAATCGTTGAAAATATTGGTCTAGCATCAGAATGTGAAGTAATCATTGAAATTAGATCCATCACTCCAGCCGTGTACAATGATCCGGAGATAACAGCCAGGGTACAAGAAGTTGCAGCCGAAGTGCTGCACGATGACCAGCTTGATTTTCAGACCATGACCATGGGTTCTGAGGATATGGCTTACGTATTAGAACAAGTGCCTGGGTGCTATTTCTTTATCGGCTCAGCCAATAAGGATATGAATTTGGATGCTCCGCATCACAACTCAAAATTTGATTTTGATGAGTCCGTCCTCTCAAAAGCAGCTGGATTGATGGCGGCATCTGCAATGAAATTTTTGAAAATATAGCGAATAATGTGGAGTAGATATGGTCTTGGATAAAGCAGAATCAAACTATAGACGAAATGAAATCGATGGACCCAATAATCAACAATTTCAGCATAACAGTTGCGACAGTCAATGGATCAGGCAGCCAGACTTCCAACCTGACGTTGATGCGGGCATTGTTCAAGATGGGTATCCCGGTATCCGGCAAGAATATATTTCCCTCGAATATTCAGGGTTTACCAACCTGGTACACGATCAGACTTAATGAAGAAGGTCACCTGGCACGGTGTGAAAACCAGGAAATCGTGGTGGCGATGAATCCAGCAACTTTCATCAAGGACATGGAAGGGATAATTCCCGGTGGGGTGTTGTTCTATGACGACAGCATAAAGATGCCGATCACACGCCAGGATTTGCATGTTTACCCGATGCCAGTAAAGCAGATGGTCAGGGATTCTGATGCACCTCCCAACATCCGTGATTACATCGCCAATATGGTTTATGTGGGTATCGTTGCACAGGTGCTTGGGATAGACATGGATCATATTCACCAGGCATTGGATTTTCATTTTAAGAGTAAACCAAAACCGATCGAGCTGAATTGGGGTATGGTAAAAAAAGCATACGATTGGGCAGCAGCTAATTTACCCAAGGCTGATGCATTTTTCATAAAACCTTCCAACAAGACAGAGGGGTTTATCATGGCGGATGGGAATACAGCTGCCGCGCTTGGGGCGTTATATGGTGGGCTGCAATTTGCGGCCTGGTATCCAATCACTCCAGCTACTTCATTGGCGGAAACTTTAAATGAATTTGTACCGGTTTTCCGCAAAGACCCGATAACAGGAAAAAACACTTGCGTCGTGGTTCAGGCCGAGGACGAACTGGCAGCCATCGGCATGGTGGTTGGTGCAGGCTGGTCAGGTTTGCGAGCGATGACTTCCACCTCCGGACCTGGTCTCAGCTTGATGGTCGAGTACGTTGGCCTGGCATATTTTACGGAGACACCGGTTGTCATCTGGGATATCCAACGCATTGGTCCGTCGACCGGTTTACCGACGCGCACCTCCCAGGGAGATTTGAGGTTAGCCTACACCATGGGTCATGGAGATGCAAGGCATGTAATCTTATTCCCCGGGTCGGTGACGGAATGCTTCGAATTTGGCTGGAAAGCTTTTGACATTGCTGAAAGGCTTCAGACACCTGTAATTGCATTATCGGACCTGGATTTTGGAATGAACCAATGGATGTCCAAACCTTTTGAATATCCCGAAACGCCGATGGATCGGGGAAAGATCTTATGGGAGGATGAGCTTAAGCAGTTAACCAGCAAATGGGGACGATACCTGGATGTGGACGGCGACGGGATACCCTACCGAACGCTGCCGGGCAACAAGCTGCCGAATGCAGCCTGGTTTGCTCGGGGAACGGGTCACGATCAATTTGCTCAATATAGTGAAGATCCAACTGAATGGGAGAATAATTTGCTCCGTTTGCGCCGGAAGCTGGAAAACAACCTGGCACTCCTTCCCAAACCGATTATAAGAAAAACACCTGGTGCAAGCATCAGTATCATCTCCTATGGCTCGAGTACTGTTGCGATTGAAGAAGCCATGGACGACCTGTCCAGTCAAGGATACAAGATCGATCATCTACGCATGCGCTCCCTGCCCACCGCTCCAGAGGTGGTCGAATTCGTCCATGCCCATGAACGGAATTATGTAGTGGAGCTCAATCGGGATGGTCAATTACATCAAATATTACGTCTGGAAATACCAGATTGCAGTATGAAATTGATCTCGCTTTCCCATCTAGATGGTTTACCCTTAACTGCGAAATGGGTGGAAGAGCAGATCAAGGCAAATGAAAAGTAGGAACATATGACTGATCAAACAACTCAAACCCAACGTGGCCAGGTAAACCTGGTCGGACTTAGTAAAAACGATTATCGCGGCAATCCCAGCTCTTTATGCCAGGGCTGTGGTCATAACTCCATTTCAAGCCAGATCATCACTGCCTGTTATGAATTGAACATAATCCCTGAAGAACTGGTGAAGTTCAGTGGGATCGGCTGTTCGAGTAAAAGTCCCTTTTACTTCCTGAACCGCTCCTTCGGATTCAATGGCTTACATGGAAGAATGCCTTCCCTGGCAACCGGGGCAATGTTCGGTAATACCTCCCTGAAAGCGATCGGATTGAGCGGTGATGGTGACACTGCCAGCATCGGCATGGGGCAATTCAAGCATATCGTGCGCAGGAATGTGCCGATGGTGTATATCGTTGAGAACAACGGCGTGTATGGTCTTACCAAGGGGCAGTTTTCGGCGACTGCGGATGAAGGTTTGGAGCTGAAGAAACAGGGTACCAATCCTTATCTGCCTGTTGATATTGCCTGGGAAGCGCTGGTGGGGCATGCCACGTTTGTAGCGCGTTCCTTTGCGGGCGATCCAAAACAGGTGAAGGAGCTGATTAAGGCCGCATTCAGCCACAAAGGGATTGCAGTGCTGGATATCATCAGCCCCTGTGTGACATTTAATAACCAGGATGAGACCAGTCACTCTTATTCCTGGGGTAAGGACCACGAGGTGGCTCTGCATGAACTTTCCTATGTGCCAAGCAAGGAAGAGATCATGATTGATTATGAGGATGGTGAAATCAAAGAAGTGACCATGCATGACGGGTCTACAATCATCTTGAAGAAACTGGATCGGGATTATGATCCAAAGAATCGAACTGAAGCCTTTCGGGTGTTGGATGAATCGAACAAGGATTGCTGCCTGATCACCGGCTTAATCTACATCGATGAGACCCAACCGACCCTGTTCGAGCATTACAACCTGCCAGATGAGCCACTCAACCGGCTGACAGAGGAACGTCTCCGTCCATCCAAAGATACGATCGAGAAATTGAATGCGATGATGTTTTAGAGAGAATAGTAGTTAGTAATTAGTCAATCAGTCAATTCGTGATAAGGAAAAAATTTTTGGAGGCTGCCCAGAAAGATGAGGCAGCCTTTTTTTAATTGAACCAAAATATTTCAAATACATTCAATTCATCTTCTCGTGCATGGAAATGGATTAAATTGCGTTTTTGCTTGTAGATAAACCACTCCGGTAGAAAGAGTGAAAGCAAGAAGACTTTGCGGGTGCAAACTGGACTTCGCAAGCTAAACGAAAATGGCTACTGTTGTGGACTCTCCGCATGTAGGCAAGTTGAAAAGTATTCGTTTCACGGAAATATTGCTCCCAATTAACGGTCGCGATACTTCTGGTAAAAACTGCCCTCGATATCGAAAAGGAACGAATATTAGTTCTTGGTATACAGGTATGAGGTAATATGGAGAAAGGTGTTTCAAAACTCTTCGTTATATCTCACATTTACTCCCTTTGTATACAATCGGTTGGGATAAAGAAGAAAAAAGGGGGATAGGCGAGTAAATATAACACAATGTTATTCCTTACCAACCAGAAAGATCACTTAGTAGCAGCGCAGGGGAGGGATTTGAAATGTAGCATTTGGGATTCCTCCCCTGCGCATCTACGAGGTTTACACAATAGACAATTGAGATCATTCGAATTTTCCAGATGGGATTTTAAAACGTCTGGGTAATGACGGTAATCTCACTTGATCTGTGATTAATCGGTATATATTTGGGGATGTGGTGAGTAATTATATCACTAATATAGCACAAATGTTCTGATTCACAAGAGGTTTATGAAAACTCGTGCCAAAACCGCGATAATTTAAGGTTAGCGTTAAGTAGCACCGAGGCGCCCCGCCGGGGCGTCGCCACAGATACCAATTAAGGGGGCAGCATGATCAAAGGTAAATAGCCGTTTGGATGTTATCTGGGGGGGCGACCCGCCCGTAGGTGAACCAGATCTCAGATAGCGATGAAATCTCGGAGAGAGGGTTGAAGAATGATCGTGAGGGGTCGCCCTTACCGAAAAAGACAGGCGCTCAACCCGGCAGGCGATTGACAGGGTTATTGATCGAGCGAATGGATATTGACTAAAAGTCAGGTGTTATAAATCTTTATAGTACCTGACCAAAGGTAATGCAGTATATCCAGACTTCTCATATGATCTTCTTGCAGGCGCATGAGAATCATCGCCTCCAGTGCTTACCACAGCCAATACCGCACCACTTTCTTTCATTTTCTGAAGTGCAAGGTTATTAAGTTCTGTACCGATGCCGTGATTTTGATAATCAGGATGGACTGCGAGTAATTGTACTTCTCCTGTTTTATCATCATATATTTCATAGGCAATAAAACCAATAACGTTTGCATCCACTTCTGCAACCCACAGGTATATCTTTTCATTGTTAATGATGTTTTCAACCCCCTCTTGTTGTCTTTTCCGCCAATCCGGATATAAGATTGGATAGATTCGTGGTCCAAGTATTTTTTCAAATGAGATGAATATTGGCTCGAATGCCAGTAAGGTGAGTGATAGCAGATCGTCACGATCACTGTTTCTGAATGGACGAATGTGTAAATTCATATCTTTATCCCCGAAAACTTAAAGTGGATGCCTTAGGTGCTCAAATAACGAAATTCATTACGAACTGAATAAGGGTTGTATTTGTTTCCTCTTAATCGCAGAGATTTCAATTTTAGGAACACATCACCGGCCCAGGTATTTTTGAGACCAGTACCAGAGCACACCGCTGGCAGGCTTGCCATTAATGGATGTGGATTTGTCTTGCAGGATAGCGGGCGGATAATAGCCCATGGAGACATATCCGGCGATCCAGCTGCGTTCATTAATTGCAGAAAGGACGGCATTATAGGCATTCGCCTGTTCCTGCAGGTTCAGGGTGAGAGCTGGGATATCGAGATTGGGTAGGGTGAGCAAGTCATAATCTAGGCAGCCTCCAGCAGAGATGGCAATACAACCTGTGGCAGCCTGGTCGATTGACGGGTAGGAAATAGCGATGATCACCGGCTTCCCAATTGCCTGCTGGAATGGCTGGATTTCTTGATCGAATATTGTGGCAGCCTGAGCCTCCATTTGCTCTGAGGAAACACCAGGCTCGGTTGTAAGGGGAGCTGACCATTGGATGTAAACCTGGTCAACCGCATCCAGGAAGGGAGGCGGATTTTAATTCCATCGGGATAAGACAAAGCCCAGGCGATTGTGCCGTGATATCTTTCCCGGAGCTTGGCAATCAATTCCCGCCAACGAAGCTCGGAATCCTGGGGCACGTTGCTTGGAGAACCGTCGGAAAGCTGTCCGTTTGGTAAAGCAGGATTTAGCCATTCACCACCTAGAATAAGGGCATTGGCATTTGTGCGTGAAGCAGCAGTGGCATGGTGCAAGATGAAATTCGAATATCTTTCGAAGAATGATACCCACCAGGGAAAATCACGTGGGACATCCAGCCACCATTGACTCACTTGAATAGGAAAGTGAGGGATTGGGAATAACCCAACATATAAATTATCTTGATGCCCAGCGGTGATTGAGCTTTCCAATTCCGCCCAGAGCATATCCTGCGAGGGAAGGGGCTCAAGAATAGGAGGTGCGGGGTTGGTAAACGTCCAGGTAGGGCTGAGGATCAACCAGTTCACATCCAGGTTCTGGGCGTTTTTGATCGCATTGAGAAGCAAAGGCCCCCAGGAGGGGTGATAACGAGGTTGGAAAGCCACTCCAGCAACGAAATCCACACTCCTTGGGGTTACCTGGGCATCTGGGACACTGGCTGGGGGATTTTGACTACTATACCAGGCCCAACTGGTGACCACATCCCTGATCGTCCCAGGGTTTGAACCGGGGTTTACCACACGACCGGTAGGGTATATCCCTGCAGTCTCAGCATCATCCGCACTCCCACATTGACCCTGCCGACAATAGCGGTACTGGAGGGATGCTAAGTTAAGAAATGGTCCTGTTAGATCATATTTCCAGACCACAGATCCATCAGTGCCAGGTGCTTGCCACATTGGAACAGCTTCAAGCCAACCAAAACCGGGATTAAATTGGATCGAAACAGTCTCACCTTGGGGTGTATCGGTAGGTACTTTAACTTCAAAGCGGATGAGGCTTGTGTTGGGAGAAAGCCAGGCATCGACGATGTCATTTTCCTCGAAACTAGCATTAGGAATGATCAGCTGACGTAAGCGGATGGTTCCATTCGTAGAGACTTCAGAGCTCCATAAGCCATCTCCAAGGGTATATTTATATTCGATGTAGGTACCTGCAGGGAGATTTAACGTAACCATATACCTGCCGTCCGCTAGCTTGCCAAGGGTGGGCATGCGGGACGCCAAGCTGCTCACACCTCCCGAAAGATCGGCGTAGGTATTTCCAAATTGGTAAAGATTGCCCGCCAGACGTAGAGGAGCGTCTGCAGGTGTATCGGTTGGTACTTCAACGGTAAAAATGACTGTTACGAGCCTGGCAGGGCTCAATTGAACCGAGACAGGTGTAGTTGATTCAGCTGCGACCACCGCGCCTTGCTGGTAAATCTCATATGAACCGTCCAGGGCATAAAAGACCAAATTATGGGTACCGGGTGGCAACCCTTCAAGCAGGAAGGTGCCATCAGCGAGGGAGAGAGCCTGCTCGCCACCAGCAGAGACGAGTAAATTAGGAATCGGCTCTCCGGTGGAAAAATCCGTTACTTCACCCATGATACGCCCACGGGTACCCTGATACTCGGTATCAGTCCACTGACTGACCACATCCTGGACTGTAGCGGGTGCTTCGACATGGTATAAGCGGTAACGGACGGGGCGGTCATTATAGAGATGTTCATTGACCGTGATTGAGCCCTCTCGACTATATCGATATTTGATCACTTTGCCGATCGTGAATGGCAAAGTTACCGAATAGTTAAGGCCATCATCCGCTTGCATGATGTATTTATGTGGATTAAATGCTAACCCGGTTACTTCATCTAATAAGGTCAGGTAAATGGAATCGCCTGCAGGTAGAGGTTCGGCTAGATTAACTTTAAAAATAACCAGGGTTTGTTGGAATTCAGGAGCTTTCGTAGCTGCCGGGGTTAAGCTAATCGTATTGGATGAGGGTAAATTACAACCGACTAATAATGTAAGGCTGATTAAAACAACTGTGCTGATATAGAGGTATTTTTTGATTGATTTTGGCATAGATGGATAAGTCCACAGCAGGAGGTTTTAGGTTTACTACATAAAACTGTTAAGAGAATAACCAAATTTTATCATTGGGAAGGTCTAAATTGGTATATATTTATGAGTGGGGTTTGGAGGAAATTCGAGATAAGAGTTCCTTATAATCCTTTCTCGCGTTCCTTGGGTAGTCTACCGGGTTGGAGATTGCCACGACGCAAGAAGACCACTTGCGTCTCGCAACAACATAAGCAAAAAAGTATCCTGCGGAGATAAAGAATATCGGGAGCACTCCCCTCATACCATCCGCAGGATACGGCTTATGGGCTGATTACAAGTTTACTTGACCGGCTTGAAATATTCTATATCCAAGATGGAACCCACACGATCGACTTTAGGTTTAAAAACCGCTTCGACGATCATCCCTATCTCCACTTGCTCAAGCTCAACTTCACCCAAGCGATGGATCAAACCACCATCGGCAAACCGCACGAATGCGATGACTTCAGGATCCTCAAGCGGTTCGCCATCTAAACCAACCGTGAGGAAGGTGAAAGTGACTACTTCTCCCTGGGTGCCGACATTGACCCAGGTATCCAACTTTCCAAGGCAACGCTCGCAAAATATGGTTGCCGGCACGTAAGTATGATCACAATCCGGGCAATACGTACCGAGGATGCGACCTTCATCCTTGAGGGTGCGGAAGAATTTTTCACCTGCCAGACCGAATGTGTAGCGGTTCACGACGGGTAAATCGCCCAGCCACGCAACAGGTGCATTAGGATCGCGTTGTAGGAGTGTCATGGTCATTTCTCCTTGATCGGTTTGAAGTACAAAATATCATTGATCGAACCCTGGCGCTCTTTGGCAGGTTTCCAGACGGCTTTTACACGCATTCCAATCTTGACATCTTTCGGATCGACTTTACCAAGCATGTGCATGATTCCATGATTGGGTGAAGCACCATCGATGCTGATCACGGCAGGGATTTCCGGTTCCTTGATGCGCTGGACATCCCAGGTGACATAACAAAGAGAAAAGGTGCTTACCGTGCCGGTGTCTTCCAATGGCACATATTCATCCATGGGGCGGTAACACCATTCGCAGACTGTACGGGGAGGTACCACGATCTTTCGGCAGGTGGCACAATGACTGCCAAGGATCACGCCGGCTTTCAAGGAAGCCAGATAGCTTCCAATACCGACACCATTATCCCAGGCATAAATGCCATTGAGCTTATCGAAGTTGAACAGGATCTTTCCATCAGCAAAATCCTGCTCGCTGAGTGAAATTCCAGGGAACTCTTTGATTTTTGCGGTCATCATATCCTCCTTATTTCCCCATGACAACTACCGTACCGACCTGCATCAGATCTCCCCAGGCCTGGGCTACACCTCGGCGAGGCTGGCCAGGGACCTGCCTGGCACCGGCTTCTCCGCGCAGCTGCCAGAACAATTCGGCGATTTTCATCAACCCGGCAGCAGCAATAGGATTACCGACACCCAGAAGACCACCAGAAGGGCAGATCGGCATATTGCCCGTGCGTGAGGCAGTGCCATCGCTATATAGTTCGGGAGCCTTACCCCGCTCAGCCAGCTGCAGCCCTTCCAGATGGTGGAGGGCTTTGTAATCGAATGGGTCATAGGGTTCGGCAATGTGAATCTCTTTGCGCGGTTCCTTGATCCCAGCCATATCGTAAGCCATGCGGGCGGCATATTCCACATAACGTGGGTAAGCAAGGTCGCGATTCGTCCAATAGGAGGTATCCAGATGCCAGCCAACTCCCTCGATCCAAACAGGCTTATCGGTGATGCGTTTGGCGACATGCTCTGCAGCCAGGATGATGGCGACGGCGCCATCGGAAACCGGGCTGACGTCAAGGCGCTGTACCGGCCAGGCAAGCACTTCGGAGTTCAAAACATCCTGCAGGGTGATATTGGCATCGCCCAGGAGAGCACAGGGATGATCGGCAGCATTACGTTTGTGCAATACAGCCACCTGGGCAATATCTTCCTTGGAAATCCCGTAGGTAGTCATATAACGGTTCATTTCAAGGGCAAAAATCCAAAGCAGGTTGGGTTTAAGAGGACGCTCAGTGGTATGGTCGAAAATTGTCAAAAAGGCTGCCTGGGCATGAGGATAATAGGATGACATCTTTTCTTCTGCCACGATCATGACCACATCGAACAAGCCTGATGCGACGTGATACCAACCCTGGATGGGCATGAATACACCCGTGCCACCACCGACATAAGAGCGCATATATGGTTTCCGCCAAGCGCCTGCCCCATCGCTAACGTATTCGCCATTCAAGTGAACGCCATCAAAAGCATCAGGGGCCGTCCCGAAGCAAACAGCTTCGATATCATCCATGGTCATCTCGCATGATCCGAGAGCCATATGAGATGCTTCCCAGGTGAGTTCTTTGGCAGTCTCCTGGGCGCGTCTGAACGAACTTAGTCATACCAGCACCAACAACAGCTACTTTTCGCATTCCCATAGTGGCATCCTTTCTAGTTGGTGAGGATCAGAACTGCACCGCTGGTGGTAGGAACCCCACGCCAGGATTGTGCAAGACCGATGTTGACATTCTCAATTTGGCGAGGACCTGCTTCTCCTCTGAGCTGGAGAACAATCTCAAGGGTACGTGCCAAACCGTTGGCTTCGAGTAGGTTTCCCATGCCAAGACTTCCACCGGATACATTGACCGGGAGGCCACTATCCGAGCTGGTGAAGCCCTCCAGGGTTAGACTACCGGCCTCTCCTGCACGACAAAAACCGAGCGCTTCGAGAGCTTGCAACTCTTTGTAGGCATACAGATCGTCAATCTCTGCGATATCGATAGCTTCCAGTGGGTTGTTGATACCTGCCTGGCGATAGGCCATGCGGGCAGCTTCTTCAGCATAAATTGAATGTGCCCAATCGCGATTTTCGAGCGAGGGAGAGTCATTATTCCAACCCGCTCCCAGGATCCAGATGGGCTTGTCAGTCAGGGATAGAGCTTGGTCTTCCGCAGCCAGAACCATGACGACCGCACCATCGGAGTGCTGAGCAGTTTCACGTTCTCCAAGCGGCCAGGATAGGATTGGTCCAGACAGAACATCTTCGATCGATAAATTCGCTCCGTAAGGGGCAAAGGGATTTTTTAATGCATTATATTTATTCTTGACGACAACTGCAGCACACTGTTCTTGAGTTGAATCAGTCTCATAGAGATAGCGATTCATTTCGAGACCGGCGATGAAATGAGTGTTTAATTTGAGTGGCCGATTTAAAATAGGGTCTTGCGCATAGGCAGTAACTTCCGGAAGAGTCTTGATGTTGGAGGCTTTACTGTGGCCCTCAACCGCGACGATATCAAATTGTCCGGTGCGAATGAGCATATAAGCAGTCGCGATACCATGTAATCCATCCCCAGTAATGGTATGCACAGATTTTAGTGCACCCCCTAATTGATCTGGAGTGTATTCATCAAAGATGCTTGTTCCCTCATGAAAATCTTCTGCCACGGTTACAAAACTATCCACATCGCGGCGGGGATCGACACCAGCATCATTATAGGCACGCATGGCAGCTTCATATACCATTTCCTTATACGACTGTTCAGGGGTGACCGGTCGAAAACCTGTACAGCCTACTCCCACGATGGCAACACGTTCATGCATGGATACCTCCTTTATGATCAGGTTTGGTTGATTAAGTTGATGGGAAAATCCCATTGTTTAGGATGATTGAGCGTTTTCCAAGGCCTCCTTTTGTTTTACAGTCCGATTCCGTTGGGCAATAAAAGCCAAGCCAATACTTACGAAGTACAAGACAATCATCGGAGCCATCACCAATCCCATATTGATCGGGTCTACAGTTGGAGTGATTGCGGCGGCGATGACTGCAATAACCACGATGGCAATTCTCCATTGTGAAGCTAATGACTTAGCCTTGATCAAACCGAAGTTAGCCAGTAAATATATCGCTAAAGGAAATTCAAAGGTCACACCGATCCAGAACATTATGTTGGTCACAAAATTATAATATGAAGATGGTCGAGGTTGGGTGGTTAACCCCATGAAATTGAAGAGGAATGGTAAGGCAGTAGGAAGCATGATGAAGAAGGCAAAAGCCATCCCCCCTACGAAAAGAAATATTGCCGCTGGGATAGCTAAAAGTCCTTTTATTCGTGAGCTTACTTTCAATGCGGGAGCAATGAAAAGCCAGATCTCAAATATGATGTAGGGTAAGGCAATCGTAAAACCACTCAATAATGTTACCCGCATGACCGTACCGATATTTTCGGTGACATCGATGGCGACTAATTCTTTTATACCCCCAGCCATTGGGGCAGCCAAATAGCTGAGAATTGCATGAACAAATAAGAACGAAACGGCAGTGGTGAGGATGACGGCTAATAATGCGCGGATTAAATGCTTCCGTAAAGCATTTATATGTGGGAGAAGCGCACTTGGATTTTCTATGGTCGTAGCAAGCGTATCACCAATCGGCGTATCATCCGTCTCTTCATCTTTGAAGAATGAAGTTACATTTCGAGATGCTTTTTTTAAGCTGGAAATAATTCTCCGTATGATCCAGGCGATAAAACGGAACGGTGCGGTGATCACTTTCCAAATCGAGCGGAGCAGCTTTCGCATAAATTAGTCGTTCTGGTGGGGAGGATCTGGTTCGGCTGGTGGATTGGTAGTTACAGGTGGTGCTTGATCTTGGATTGGGTCATCCGATTTAATTCCGCTAAGCTCCGGAGGAGTCGTCCAGGAGGAGAGATCATTACTTACCTTTTTAATTTCTGTACCAATTTCACCCCCGATTTTATTGATATCTGCCATGTCTTTGGAGATATCTTCTATACTGGCTTCGCGCATTAATCGATTGGGTAAATACTTAAGCTCTCGCGATGCTTTTTGGATTGTGCGCCATTCAGGTGATGTGACCACTTTACGCAAAAACCGACCTAGGGTTCGGCCAGCTTTGACCATGTCACCTGGGCCAAGGATGATCAAAGCGATCAACAAGACAAAGAAAAGTTCAAGAGGTCCAATGCCTAGAAATTCCATGAGTGCGTATCGTCAGTTCAATGATTTAAAATATTGAACAATATCGTTGTAATGCAGGGCAAGGCTTCCCAACACGCCATTCACAAAACGAGGTGTGCTTTCAGAACCGAATAATTTTCCCAGTTCAACGGCTTCATTGATGGCCACTTTTAATGGAGTTTGGTTACTCACCGCAATTTCCCAGAGGGCAATACGCATAATATTTCGATCGATGATCGCTACCTGGTCCAGCGGCCATTCAGGGGCATGCCTGGCGATAATTTGATCAAGCTCATGCACGATAGGTTGAATGCCAAAAACTATATTTCGCGCAAATTCACCCAGGTTATCTTCCAATGGGGTCTCTGATAACCTTTCTGTTAAAACGAGTTCCGGTGGGTGACCGGTCAAATCAATTTCGTAAAGTGCCTGCAGGGCAATACTACGTGCCCTGGTCCGTGGTTTCATTGGGTTAAGTCTCTGCCTCCGGAGGGTAATCGATATCTTCGATATGAATATTAACCCGTCCAACAGTCATCCCGACCATCTCTGAGATAGCACGCGAGACTTCATGTTGTATGTTATGGCTAACGTCACGCACATTAACATCATTTTTCAAGATAACATAGATATCTGCATAAACCACATCATCCACCACCTCAATCAAAACACCTTCGCGTTTTTGGGTTCGCTTGAGCAACTGATTGACTGGAGTTTGAACATGACTGAGGCGACTTACCCCTTCGACATTAAGGGTCGTTAATTGGGCGATGGTTAATAGCACTTCTGGGGCAATGGTAGTCGTACCTTGAGACGGGTCATCATCTTTCATAGCTGTGCTCCCTTTTATAGCTGGCTGGCTCACATCATCACCATTCCGCCATCGACTGCCAATACCTGCCCGGTGATGTATGCCGCTTCTTCGGAGGCGAGGAAAGCTACAGCGGCAGCAATTTCTTCGGGTTTTCCCATGCGGCCGATTGGGGTGGCGTTCAAAATGGATTTCTTAAGCTCTTCGGATAAATCATTGGTCAATGAGGTAGGAATAAAACCAGGTGCAACAGCATTGACAGTGATCAGACGGGAAGCAACTTCACGCGCCAGGGCTTTGGTGAACCCGATGAGCCCGGCTTTTGAGGCTGAATAATTGGTTTGCCCAGCTTGCCCGGCTTGACCAGAAACCGAGGAAATATTAACGATACGACCATAACGTTGTTTCATCATCGGGCGAATCACCGCTTTTGAACAATTAAATGCACCTTTGAGATTAACTGCGATTACTGCGTCCCAATCTGATTCATCCATGCGAAGGATGAGGGTATCACGGGTAATTCCGGCATTATTGACCAGGATATCCACTTTGCCGAATTCTTTTAATGTATGGTCGATCAACTCACCTGCTGACGTAAATTCTGTCACATTCACTTTCATAGGGATGATTCTGGTATGTGCGGCGTCTGAAATTTCCTCGGCAGATTTTTCAGCCAGATCGAGCAACATATCTGCGATGACTACATTAGCGCCTAATAGTGCCAATCTTTCTACGATTGCTCGACCGATACCTCTGGCACCTCCTGTTACAATAGCAACCCGCCCTTCCATCGAGCAAAAACCTGAATTTAGCATCTAAATCTCCTGGATATCTTGATGAAACGGTCAATAATATTATACCCTAATCAGTATTAGGGATTTTTGGAAACGATTCTTACAAGTTGGTTAATATTTTTCAAAGATTTGGAAATCTGCAGGAGTGCCGAGAGGGGTGGCGATGCAATTTCGATCGATTCGCTTGATCAAACCGCATAAAACCGAGCTATTCCCGATCTCGATATATTCGGATATTCCTTGTGTGTTTAGAAACTGAATCGATTCGGTCCAGCGGACCCGATGGGTGAGCTGATTTTGTAAGTCATTTTTAATATCATCGGCATCCATGATAGGTTTGGCAGTGATATTGCTGATTATGGGGATCAAAGAGGTTTTGATCAGGGTGGAAGCGATGGATTGGTTAAAATCCTTTTGACTGGTGGACATATAAGGCGAATGGGCAGCAATACTAACCGCCAGGCGAATTACACGCCTGGCTCCTGCTTGCTCAAGCAGAGGTTGAACACGATCGAGAGCGGGATTTAAACCAGAGATGACCACCTGACCGGGGCAATTGTCATTAGCAACCTGGACAATTTCATCAGCAGTGCTCGATTGCAGGCAAAGCTGCTCGATGGTGGGAATATCCAATCCTAAAATTGCAGCCATACCACCGGGAGATAATTCACCAGCCCGCTTCATCAATTCACCACGAATACGCACCAATCGTAAACCGTCGCTGAAAGATAATGCTCCTGAAGCTACCAAGCGCGCTTAACTCGCCCATGGAGTGACCAGCGACAAATAATGGTACAAGATCGATATTTTGTGAGTGTATGACATGCAAAACAGCAATTGAGTGTGTAAAGAGAGCGGGTTGAGTATTGATGGTGTCGTTAAGGCAATCTTCGGGACCTTCCCAGGCAATGTGCGAAAGAGGAAATTCCAAAATATCATCAGCTTGTTGGAATATCTCATTGGCAGCTGGATAGGCCTGAGCCAGAGCATGACCCATTCCAACCGATTGAGATCCTTGCCCTGGAAATACAAATGCAATTTTATGGTCATTCATAGGAGATGCTTAAAAATTTACGAGCCGTGGTTTTCACGGCCCGTTTAGGTATTTATTTCTTTTCTTCTTTTATTTCGATTACTTCACGGCCTTTAAAATGACCGCAATTCGGGCATACCCGATGGGGTAAGCGCATCTCACCGCAGTTGCTGCAAACAACCAGGTTTGGACTTGCCAATGCATCATGGGCTCGCCGGCGATCACGTCTACCAGAAGAGTGCTTTCTTTTTGGTTGGGGCGTCATGAGGATTCTCCTGTCTTCTTCAATTGGCAAAACCTTGCCTGGAATTGCCTTCGTTGTGAATTCACAATAACACCTGCCCATACGGGCAGGCAGGGTGTGATTATATAATCGTGTGCGACTCCTGTCAAGGTGTAACCCCGAAAATCCAGACGCTGGTTTTATGATAGAGCACACTGAACAATCCACTGGAGGATAATTTTTCGGGGGATATCACCCCACCCCTGGCACCGACGTATACGAAATGATATTGCCTGGAATTTAAATATTCCCAAAACTTAATTGGATCTGTACTCGAGGAATAAATCTGCTGGGCTTGCGAATTAATTTCCTTATAGTTGTTTCCAAGCCCATATAAGACGGGAGGTGGGAGGGTTAACCTACCTGAAAGGGGAGAGATCCAATAGCCTCCATCGTTACCTGCATATAGTCCGTATCCCCATGCAAAGGGGTTGATCACGATGGTCTCACCCGCCGGGATGTTGTCACCAATCCATTGGATGGCTTGTAAATCAGCCTGGCGGGAGAGAATGGTGACCGGATTGATGATTGGGATCAATTGCCTGGCACCCTGATAGGCGACCAATCCGAAAATAAGGAAGATGACTCCGACTGATGGAAGGATAAGCTGTTTTGGAATTAAATCTTTCCAATACATCAAAGTTTGGTCGAGAAAGTATCCGGCCAGAATGGAAATGGGGATAAACAGCATAATTTCCACCGAAAGGTTTGTGATCAAGCCAGCTCCAGGCAGTTTGAGGGCTCCCAAGTTTGCCAGGAAGAACAGGATCAAGATCCAAAAACCAAGGATAAATGCCATACTTCGGCGTTTGATTAAGCTCCAGAAGAAACCTAAGCCTGCTACGACCATGGCTTGCTTGCCGTAGGCAGAGGTGAGATATGGCCATGAAAAATCCTGGAAAAATGATACGGACGAGACAACCGGAAGGGAAACTTTAGCCAGGAATGTGGTTTTTACAGTTTGGATAAACCAGGGAAATACAGATGTCATACCCAGAAGGGCAATCCCCAGAACAAGAAAAATGAAACCGAGAGGCTTACCATGATGGGTTTTCCATTCAAATATAAGCTGATAGAGGACAAAAAAAAGGATTAATCCTGCCAGGAACACGACCACCCGGTAGTGAATCATGAAAAGGCCACCAGATGCCAGTGCGCCAAGGAGGATGATCCCAACAGTCTTCTTCTTCGCTTTCTCATCCAACCACGTCTGGATGAGTGCAAGGACCACGGGCAAGATCAGCAAGCCAGTCAATTCGGTATATCTACCCCAGCTGGTGTAATAAGCTGGCATGGGGGTGAGAAACCCAGTTACGAAGGCGGCAAATAACCCCGCGGTTGAGCGACGGGTGAGGGTTTTGGCTAACAGATAAACTGAGAATACACTTAATGCATTTAATATCTGACCCAAGATCAGGAGAGATTTGGCTAGGTCGAGATTCGTGAGCCAGATGAAGGTAGCAGCGATACTATGGAAACCAGGGTGATAATCAGTCGGTGAGATATTTAAATATGGTTGGAAGCTGGAGGGGTAACCACCAGCGTTTAAGATCAATCGAGTGATCAGGGCATGGTGAACCGAATCTACCCAGGCCGGGGTCGCCAGATCTCGGACCATGATCAGGCGTATGGCAAGTGAAACTAGAAATATCAGGGTAAGAGCAATTGAGGTCAAGGATCGGAGCGATATCTTTTTGGAGGCTGGAAATCTTTGATCCATCGCTTCTGTCTGATCGGGTGAGGGCTGGTTTTTCTTTTTGATGATATAAGCATAAATTAACCGCACAATCCATAAGGCAATCAGAAAGCCAGCAATAAAGAAAACTAACTGCCTCGACCATTTTATATTCAGGAGAGTGGTCCATACCATAGCAACAGGAATTATTGCCAGGCTAAGGCCGATGGAAATTGCTACCGCCTCAATAAAATCAAAGCGGGAACGAATTCCAGCGAAATTTAGTAACAGCCATCCGGGTAAGTAAAGAATAATTAGCAGAGGAAAGATGAGCCAGGATGAAGCAGCTAAGTGTGCGAGATCCTGGACCAAAGCTGATAAATCGTAATCGTAGCTCAGCTGAAAGGCAATATCTGCACCGATACCATTCCCATTAATGTATGCCTGCCCTTGGGGATAAGCATCTTCATTACGCCCATTAATTTGGATAGAGCTGGAGGTTGTACTGAGGAATAAATAATAAGATTGACCAGCAAGATTGCCTAGATTTGGAAGGCTAATGTTTATTGGAACATTACTCGCCGATGCGGGAGCATAAATGGAGCTGGAAAAAACTGGCGTCGAATCCCCGATGGAATTGAAAAGCTTAATATTAATGGTTTGAGAAGTACTGCTCGTGTTTGCCGGTGGAGGGGGTGAGGAAATCCAAAATGTAATCCCATTCAGATTGGGACGCCTGGAGATAAAGCTCTGCCCAAGATCGGTTTGGCTATCTATAATTACCACGGCATCGGAGGTATAGTCTTGCGAAGCCTCAGGATCAGCCATGGTTACGCAGCCTGACAAGCTCAATGAGGCAATGAGCAGGAGGATTAATACAGGAAAGAATTTTACCTGGGGGTAATTCCGTGGTTGGAAAGGGATTTTATGGCGCTTGAAGGGGTTATTTATTGGCATTGCCCAGGTTTGAGCGTAAATAAGCTTCTATAAACCCATCTATGTCACCATTCAGCACCCCCTGTGCATTACCGACCTCGTAATCCGTGCGATGGTCTTTGACCATTTGATATGGATGAAGCACATAGGATCGTATTTGACTTCCCCATTCGGCTTTCGTATATTCACCGCGCAACTCAGTCAGAGTGGCTGCCTGTTGTTCTTCTTTTATCTCCGCCAGCCTGGATCGTAAAACACGCAGCGCATTTTCGCGATTTTGAGTTTGAGAACGCTCATTCTGACAGGTCACCACGATCCCGGTAGGGAGGTGCGTGATGCGCACGGCTGTGGCGTTTTTCTGCACATTCTGACCGCCCGCGCCAGAGGATTTGTAGGTATCTATTTTTATATCGTCGGGACCAATCAGAATATCAGCGTCATTCTCGACCTCGGGCAACACTTCCACTAAAGCAAAGGAAGTGTGGCGGCGATGAGCCGCATCGAATGGAGAAAGCCTGACCAAACGATGGACACCTTTTTCTGGTCTCAAATAACCATATGCGTAATCGCCTTCGATGGCGATGGTGACACTTTTTATCCCGGCTTCTTCACCTTCGCTTAGATCAAGGATTTCAGAGCGAAAACCGCGATTCTCCGACCATCTGAGGTACATGCGCTCAAGCATCTGGGTCCAATCCTGCGCATCGACGCCACCCGCGCCAGCATGGATGGCAAGCAGGGCATTATTCCGGTCATATTTACCAGACAAGTGCACATCAAATTCACGCCGATCGAGATCTTTTTCAATCTCGTCCAGATCCGTGGTAATTTCTGGACGCAATGTCTCATCGTTTAATTCTGCCAGCTCAAGCAAGTAAGCGACACGCTGGGATAGATTATTCCAATCGTTGACGACTTCGCGTAGTGCGGAGATCTTCTTCATCACCCGCTGGGCAGTTTCTGTGTCCTGCCAGAAATCATTTTGTTCGGATTGTACCTGGAGCCTGGATAGTTCAATTTCTTTGACTGGCAAGTCAAAGACGCACCAATAAACTTTGGATTCTTGTTTGTGCCGAACTAAGTCGATCGATTATGTCTTGCATATAATTACTCCCCGATTTGAGAACTTATTCCTGGATTATCCCGCTAATGAACATATCTGCATCGAAGGGTTGCAAATCATCGGGTTGCTCACCCAAACCCGCGAACAGGATCGGGAGCCCCAATTCCTTCTGGATGGATAAAGCCATACCGCCACGCGCGGAAGAATCCAATTTTGCCAGGATGATACCAGTAATATTTACCGCTTCTTTGAAGGCGCGCGCTTGCTGGAGCGCATTTTGACCTGTAGTAGCGTCCATCACTAACCAGACTGCATGGGGAGCACCGGGCAGTGCTTTACCAACCACCCGGTACACTTTTTTCAGCTCTTCCATCAGATTGTAACGAGTATGAAGTCGCCCAGCGGTATCAATAATGGCAATATCGGATTTTCGGGCGACGGCTGCCTGGACTGTGTCGAAGGCGACTGCACCAGCATCGCCCCCCAGCTGACCACTGATGATGGGCAAGTTTATTCGATCTGCCCATATCTCCAACTGATCAACACCAGCCGCACGAAAGGTATCTGCCGCGCCTAAAATAACCTGCTTGCCCTGGTTAGCAAATCTCTTCCCAAGCTTGGCGATGGTGGTGGTTTTACCTGAACCATTTACCCCAACGATTAAAACAATGGTTGGTTTTTCTGAAAATTGGAGATCAGGAGGGGTATCAAGAAATGCGCGCAACTCCTGACGCAAGAGAGCATTCAAGTCAGTCTCTTTGATGATACCTTCGCGTTCAACTCGATCTTCCAGCCGGTCAATGATACTAATGGTCGTATCCACCCCGATATCCGCATGGATGAGGAGGGCTTCGAGTTTTTCCCAGGTATCATCGGAAATCTCGGTCGCTCCTAATAGCGTGGCGAGCTGACCAAAGGTTGCCTTACTGGTGCGGGCGAGACCAGATTTCCATTTGGATAGGATATTATTCATCGGTCGGGTATTATAACATGGGCAAAACGGGGTTTATAATTGCCTATTGGTTCGATTGTGGAGGATTGGATGATTGATTATTTTTCCATCCGCTGGATGGATGGCATTGTGAGGATGATTGACCAACGATTATTGCCGGAAGAGGAGGTGTACCGCGATTACACCCGATGCAGCGAGGTCGCGGCTGCAATCCGTGAGATGGTCATTCGGGGTGCACCTGCGATTGGGGTCGCAGCGGGATATGGACTGGCGCTGGTGGCTGCGCATAGCCATGCGTCGGACAGAGGAGAGTTAATCGAAGAGCTCGAGATCGCAGCCAATGAGTTGAGAATATCCCGCCCGACTGCAGTGAACCTGTTTGGGGCTATCGAGCGAATTGAACGCATCGTCAATCAGCCATTCGAGCTGGATATTGAGGCGCTTAAGCAAAATATAATACAGGAAGCGGTCAAAATTGCCGACGAAGACGTCCAAATGAACCTGAAGATCGCTCGAAACGGTCAGCAGTTCATCCCTGACCACGCCAATCTCATCCACCACTGCAATACCGGAGCTTTAGCGACCGCGGGTATCGGGACGGCGCTGGGAGTGATCAGACTTGCCCATGAGAGCGGGAAAAAGATCCATGTATATGTGGATGAAACCCGGCCTCGATTGCAAGGAGCACGATTGACATCTTGGGAGTTAAAGCAGCTGGGCATCCCTCATACGGTCATCGTAGATGGAGCATCCGGATACTTCATGAAAAAGACGCACATCGATGCCTGCCTGGTAGGATGTGATCGGATCGCTTCGAATGGTGACGTGGCGAATAAAATCGGTACGTATAACCTGGCTTTGGTAGCCTCTGCTCATCATGTACCTTTTTATTCGGTAGGTCCGATGACCACAATTGACCTAAAAATTGACAGTGGAGACGACATCCCAATTGAGGAGCGGTCAGCGGATGAAATAACACACGTCGGAAATACACCAATCACACCAGAAGGGGTGAAAGTGGCAAATCCAGCCTTCGATATAACGCCTGCACAATATATTAGTGCGATTATTACCGACCGTGGAGTTGCCTATCCACCTTATAAACAAGCTTTGAGAATGTTGATGAACGGATGAGATCTCATGATGATGACGAACAAACTATCTCATTTAGATGAAACAGGTCGAGCCAGGATGGTAGACGTCAGCGGTAAAGATGACACAGAACGGGTGGCAATTGCAAAGGGTGAAGTGGTCATGCAGGCAAATACCCTGGAATTGATCAGGGATGGGATGATCAAAAAAGGGGATGTACTGGCAGTCGCTCAAATCGCGGGAATCATGGCTGCCAAGCGCACTTCTGAGCTGATCCCCATGTGCCATCCACTGACATTGTTGGACATCAAAGTGGACTTAGTGTTGGACGATCATCTGCCTGGTGTACAAATTACTTCACGTGTAAAAACTATCGCCAAAACGGGTGCAGAAATGGAAGCCCTTACGGCGGTTACAGTGGCAGGATTGACTGTATATGATATGGCTAAAGCCGCTGAAAAAACCATGCGCATTCAAAATGTCCGCCTGGTAAGGAAGACGGGTGGAAAGAGCGGAGATGTGGTGAATGAGTGAGCATGCCAGAGTTTTGTTTTTCGCCACCTTGCGTGATAAAACCGGAACACGTGAAATAACGATAGAATTTCCGATCGGATCAACAATTTCTGAGATCAAGAAGATGGTCCTGGAGAAATATCCATCGATCAGTCAGATCATGGACACGATGATTGTGGCATTAAACCATGAATTTGCTTTCGACGAGGATGTGGTTCCCAACGAAGCTGAGATTGCCATGTTCCCACCAGTAAGCGGGGGGTTGATCAATGAGGATGAATTTCCAACAATTGTCGCAATCACTGACCATGAGCTGGATATCAATAAGATTCTAACCGAGATAACAAGAGCGACGACGGGGGGAGTTTGCATTTTCACAGGCACTGTACGGGAGGTGACCAGTCGAGGGGGTGATCGGCAAACGGAGCACCTTGTATATGAAGCCTACCAAGAAATGGCGGAAGCAAAATTACTGCAAATCTGCGTAGAAATCCGGTCAAGGTGGACGGATGTACAGGGGATCGCATTGGTGCAACGAGTCGGTAAGCTGACGCCAGGAGCCGTCTCAGTGATCGTCGCATGTTCAGCCTCACACCGAGATTCTGGAATTTTCGAAGCAGCGCGCTACGGGATTGACCGGTTGAAGGAAATCGTGCCGGTCTGGAAAAAAGAAGTGAGCAAGGATGGAGAAGAGTGGGTCGAAGGTAAGTATCATCCCCAACCCAGGGAGTAATGATCACACCTTTGGTAATTATTCAGCATAAGGGGAATAACACTTGGAAGCAGCGCAGGAGAGGGATTTGAAATGTAGCATTTGGGATTATTCCCCTCCGGTCACAAGCAGACCGGACTGGTCGCGCTGATACGAGGTTTATTCAATAGGTGGAAGCCAGTATGATCAAAAAAGACGGGTATACAAGTTATGCTGACCTGACGAGGCGGCACATCCCGGTTGGTTTTCGCTTATAATATGCAGGTTAACCCTAATCGTTGGCAGGTTTTCTACACAATATGGTCGGATTAGAACTAATGGACCGCCAAATACCCGGCGCATGCAGGGCGTTTAGCGCTCCCTGAGTTCACAGGAGATGAGCTATGGATAGTGCACCAGGGAGTAATCTGTCGGAGGAATCTCCACAGGATTTTTCTAGACGGATTGATCTACATTTTAAAAATCTTGGATTATTAACCCGCGCGCTTACACACCGCTCGTATTTTAATGAGCATAAAGACGCGGTCGAGGATAACGAACGGCTTGAATTTCTGGGTGATGCTGTTTTGGATTTTATGGTGGGTGCCTGGTTATACCACCGATTCCCTGAGATGGCTGAAGGACAATTGACCAGACTTAGGGCTGCTTTGGTTGGGAACGAACAACTGGCAGAATTTGCGAGCGAATTCAATCTAGGGGCGGCGATGCGGTTAGGTCATGGGGAAGCCGAAAATGGCGGTCGTGATCGGTTGCCACTTTTAGGTTCTACTTTTGAAGCATTAATTGGGGCGATATATTTGGATCAGGATATATCTCAGGTGTGGAAATTCATGGATCCCCTGCTCGAGATGAAAGTAAAAGTGATCATTGCCAATCAAGTAGAGCATCACCCTAAAAGCATTCTTCAGGAATGGTCACAATCAAAGGGATTTGGAACGCCAATTTATCAAACGATTGGGGATAGCGGCCCAGATCATGACAAATCCTTCGAGGTAGAGGTATTAATCGACGGAGGTGTATATGGTAGGGGCAGGGGTCATAGTAAACATGCGGCAGCAAAACTCGCAGCAAAATCTGCTCTCGAAAAATTGGGGTTAAGGTAGAGTATGCCAGCCAGGTTAAAGTCTTTCGAACTGCATGGATACAAAACCTTTGCATCACGGAATGAATTTGTTTTTTCCGATGGAATTACTGCAATCGTTGGACCCAATGGCTCTGGTAAATCAAATATTGCAGATGCACTAAGATGGGTATTGGGTGAGCAGTCTTACGGCTTGTTAAGGGGAAAGAAAACCGAGGACATGATCTTTTCAGGATCTGAGAATCGACCCAGAGCAGGCATGGCTTCGGCAACAATTGTTTTTGATAATAGTGACGGCTGGTTGCCGATCGATTTTACCGAGGTCGGAATCACACGCAGAGCATACCGAGATGGTGATAACGAGTATTTGCTTAACGGTCAACGGGTTCGTTTAAAAGATGTATCCGAGGTATTAGCCAAGTCTGGTCTGGCAGAACGAACCTACACGATTATCGGTCAGGGGTTGGTTGATGCAGCTTTGGCTTTGAAAGCTGAAGAACGACGACGTCTATTTGAAGAGGCGGCTGGTATTGGTCTGCACCGATCGCGGAGGAAAAGTCGATAAAGCGCCTGGAGACGACCCGCCGTAATTTAGAGAGGGTTCAAGATATCCTGGCAGAGCTTCAACCACGATTACGCAGCCTGGAACGGCAAGCAAAGCGCGCTCAAGAATATAATCAGATGAAGGCGGATCTAAAAGTGCTGTTACGGGAATGGTATGGATACCATTGGCATGCAGCACAAGCGGAACTGGTAACTGTTCAAGCTGACGCCAAACAAAAAGAAGAAGTATTATCCAAGGTGCAATCGGCTCAGTTAAATTTAGACCAAAAATTAGGTGTATACCGTTCACAGATCAATGATATTAGGGGAAAGTTAAGCAATTGGCATAAAGAATTGACTGATTTACACCAAAGACGAGAGACTTTGAGCCGGGAACAGGCAGTCAACAATGAAAGGTCTAGATCTCTGATCGAACAACTGGAACAGCTGGCGGTTGAAAAGCTCAAGCTGGGGGAAGAAATCGCATTTCAAAAAGACCAACTAGAAACCGCCGATCAGGAATTAGCCCAGCTAGACCTGGAATTGAAGGAAGCGCATCAATCAGCTTCAGAATCTGCTGAAGCATTAACCACCAGAATGCAAGAGCGTTCAAGCCTGGATGAGCAAATCCAAGCGCTTCGACAAAAGGTCAACGATCTCGTATCGGAGTCAACCCATCTTCAAGCGCGGCAAACCGAGAAAGAGATCCACATCGGTCGTTTGAAGGCGAGCCTTCAAGAGATTGATAAGGAAATCATCGCTGCGCAGGATGAATTTACCTCAGCTCAGAAAAGCTTGAATAATAGTCAAGGTTTACAGGAAGAAAAATCCAAAAATACGCTAAAAATTCAGCAAGAGCAGGTAATCCTGCAGGAAAAGCTAAGTAAGCTCGAACTGGAACGTCAAGCGATATTTGATCAGGTTTCGACACAAAAGACTTTAGCTGCCCAAATTCAAGCAGAAATCAACGTCTTGGAAGCGGCGGAAAAAAACCTCACAGGGTACGAAGAAGGAGCGCGCATCCTGCTGCAGGCAGTACAAGAAAAAAGATTGGATGGAGCAATTGGTGCTCTTGGTAACAACCTGATTGTGCCCGAAGAATATGAGTCGGCTATCGCAGCTATTTTGGGTGAATTTATCGATGCGCTGATCATCGGATCGATCCACCAAACGGATAGAGCCCTGGATCTCATTGAAAGTGAAACTATTCGAGGTTCCATTCTTCCGCTGGATGTAATTTCACCGGTACGACCATTATCACTGGATGTGGAAAAAGCCCCGGTAGATCCGGAAAGCATTCTTGGCGTGGCTGCAAACCTGGTAAAAGCGGATGAGCAAATAAAACCAATTGTGGATCTATTATTAGGACAGGTTATCGTAGTCAAAGACCGGAAGACAGCTCGAACAATCATCTCATCGCATGATTGGCAAAAGATGCCCAATATGCGTGTAGTCACATTGAAAGGTGAGATGTATCTTTCGAGCGGGCCGATCATCAGGGGAGCATCCAGGAAAGGATCGCTGGTCAGACCACGTCAGCAGCGGGAATCAAAAGCGATTCTTGAAAAAACTACATCCATGGTAAATGAACTTGAAGAGAGAAACACCTCGATCGTAACAAAAATCGACAATTTGAGGCTTGAGGAAATAGATTGCAACGAAAGATATAAGAAAGCACAAGAAGAAGAAGCAGCAATCAATAAGCAAGTCAACCAGCTAGAACTACAGGTCGAAAAAATCCAACGTGGGTTGCAATGGCATGGTGAACAAAGGATAAATAACCAGGCAGAACTTGACAAGGAAACAGTCGAGCAGGTGAATATTAAGGCCGAAATTAGCATTTTACATGAAGAGTCCAGTGAATTACAGGCAGAATTGGATCGTAAAGCGACGGATTTGGATGCCTTGCCTCTGGATGAGCTGCAATCTCAGAATGCATATTGGAACACGAATGCAGCCGTCACCGAGCAAGCATTAACAGGGGCTAGAAATCGGAAGCAGGATAAACTCAACCGGCTGCACCAATTAGAAACTAATTTGGGTCAACTTGACAATCGATCAGCTCAACTGGATACTGAAATCAAGAGTATCGATGAAAATATTAAGATTTGTACTGAAGAAGAGAACCAGACTGCTGTCAAAATTGAGCAATTGTCCAATATGGTGAATCCTCTGGAAGAACGGCTGGGTGTTTTGGAGAAGGAGCATAATGGGCTATTGTCCACTGATACAGAAGCCCGGCAGACGCTAAGGAGCGCAGAACAACAATATACCCAGGCAAAAATTGCACTTGTCCATCACCAGGAATCATTTGAGACATTGAGGGGTCATATCGAAGATGACTTCGGTCTGGTATCGTTCGATTATACTGAGTCGGTGACCGGACCCAAGCCACTGCCGTTGGATGGAATGGTCGAGGAATTGCCGAAAGTTAAAGTTTTATCTGCGGAGATCGAGGAGACCATACGGCTGCAAAAAGCTCAAATCCGCAGGATGGGGGCGATAAACCCAGAAGCTCAAAACGAATATCAAGAAGTCAATGAGCGATTTGAATTTCTGACTTCACAAGTGGATGATTTATTGAAAGCGGAAAGTGATATTCGAGAAGTGATTGCAGAGCTAGATCTGTTGATGGAACGAGAATTTCAACGGACATTCGACGCCGTCGCGCAGGAGTTTAAGCAGATATTTACACGCTTATTCGGCGGAGGCTCGGCACGCCTGACATTGACAGATCCTGATAATATCACTGAGACAGGTATTGATATCGAAGCTCGATTGCCCGGAAGAAGAGAGCAGGGTTTATCTTTGCTCTCCGGTGGTGAGCGGAGCCTGACTGCAGCAGCTTTGATATTTGCACTGCTGAGAGTTTCACCGACACCATTTTGCATCCTGGATGAAGTTGACGCCATGTTAGATGAAGCCAATGTAGGCAGGTTTCGGGATTTATTGACCGAGCTAAGTGAAAAAACCCAATTTATTGTGATTACCCATAACCGGAATACAGTACAAGCAGCGAGTATTATCTATGGGATTACCATGGGACGCGATTCAGCCAGCCAGGTGATCAGCCTGCGGATGGATGAATTGGGGGAAGAGTTCGGCGTATAACAGAATTCACAGTTGACTAATTAATAAATACTATTGACAAAGTTGAGTATAATAGTATAATATCAATACCCCACCCCTATGGGGGGGGTAGGTAGATGAAAAATGAATGAAGATGTGGTAAAACGATTGAAAAATATAGAAGGCCATGTGCATGGAATTGAGCAGATGGTCGAAAACGGTACATATTGTATCGATGTGCTCCGGCAAATTCATGCAGTACAGGCAGCCCTGGATAAAGTAAGTGGAATTATCCTGGACGGGCATCTGCATTCTTGCCTGATCACCGCTGTGAGGGGCGAAAACCCTGATGAGCGGGAGCGGGTGCTGACAGAAATTGCGGATGTATTTGGAATGAAGAAATTCTCATAACTTTAAAGGAGAAATGTAATGACAACTAAAGTAACCTATTCGATCCCAAGTATCCATTGTGGGCATTGTGTTCACACGATTCAATCTGAGCTGATTGAACTTCCAGGCGTGAAATCGGTAAAAGCAGATCAAAACTTACGAAATGCGATTATCGAATTCGAACCCCCAGCCAGCGAAGATAAGATAAAAGCATTGCTAGAATCTATTCAATATCCTGTGATGGGTTAATTAGTTAATATTTGTGTGAATTACGCAATTTGCCCACAGGATGGTAAGGTGGGGCTTATTGCGTAATTCGTTTTTCAGGAGAAGCTATGTCTGAATCGATCCAAGTGATTTTACCCATAACCGGGATGACATGCGCAAATTGCGTTGCCACGGTCGAAAGAAATCTAAAAAAAGAAAAAGGGGTAAGCGTTGCCAACGTGAACCTCTCTTCGGAACGAGCGACGGTTGAATATAATCCAGCGCTTTCAAAACTGGGAGACTTGATAGAACGCGTCACTCGGGCTGGATACGGTGTGGCAACCGGAGAAGCAGATTTACTGGTCAAGCGCATGAGCGATGATAGCGATGCACGCAGGATTGAGAAGGCGATCAATAAAATTGAGGGAGTTTTGGAAGCAAATGTAAGCATCACGACTGAGCGTGCCAGGATTCGATATATTCCTACAATTGTCAGCCAGGCAGAACTACGCAAGGTGATTAAATCATCAGGATTCGAGGTGGTAGAAACAGGAACGGATACTGAAGACGCAGAACAGCTGGCGCGACAACATGAGATTGATCAACAGCGGCGTTTATTGCTTATTGGTCTGGTTTTCACCCTACCTTTGTTCAGTCTTGCCATGGTGAGGGACCTATTAATGCCTTCCTGGGGAGAAGATGGTTGGGTAAATTGGCTGATGTTTCTACTGGCTACACCGGTGCAATTCTATGTCGGGTGGCAATATTATGTAGGCGCATTCACGGCTTTACGCAACCGCTCAGCAAATATGGATGTGTTGATTGCGATGGGGTCTTCTGTGGCATACGTATTCTCGATATTTGTCACATTAGGCAGCTTACCGGGGCATGTGTACTTCGAGACATCGGCGGTCATCATTACGTTGATCAAGCTGGGAAAATATCTTGAAGCGCGGGCAAAAGGCCGGACGAGCGAAGCCATCAAAAAAATGATGGGGCTGAGAGCAAAGACAGCCCACGTTGAACGAGAGGGGAATGAGATTGAGGTGGCAGTAGATGATGTAATGATTGGGGATATCGTGCTGGTGAAACCCGGTGAAAAAATCCCGGTGGATGGAATTGTTTTCGAAGGCCATTCATCGGTGGATGAATCAATGCTGACGGGTGAATCGATGCCAGTAGAGAAGAAAGCCGGCGAGGCAGTTATTGGTGCAACGATCAATAAACTTGGCTTTATTAAATTTGAAGCTACCAAAGTGGGCAAAGAGACTGCCTTAGCGCAAATTATCCGCTTAGTTGAGGAAGCGCAAGGTAGTAAGGCACCCATCCAGAAATTAGCAGACAATGTTTCCCAGGTATTTGTTCCAATCGTCATCGGAATTGCACTGGTTACGTTCCTGGTTTGGTATTTTGTAATCCCTTTGCCGGTAAATTCAGATATAAATTTATTCACACGAGCGCTGATCAACATGGTGGCAGTCCTCGTGATTGCTTGCCCATGTGCAATGGGATTGGCGACACCTACCGCAGTCATGGTCGGAACCGGAAAGGGTGCAGAGATTGGAATCCTATTACGTTCAGGAGAAGCACTCGAACGGGCAGGCAAAATTGATATCGTGGTGCTTGATAAGACCGGAACGATCACCAAAGGTCAACCAACAGTCACCGATATGATTGTTCTGGATAAATCGGGAGATAAAACTGAACAGGAATCGAGACTGCTACGATTAGCAGCTTCGGTCGAGAAAGCCAGCGAGCACCCACTAGGGGAAGCGATTGTTGCAGAGGCGGGGCAGCGTGGGATCACGCTGGAGCTACCGGATGAATTTAACACTCAGACGGGAATGGGGATCCAGGCAGTTGTGGATGGCAGGAATATCTTTGTAGGAAATGCCAAGTTGATGGAAACGAACAACATAGCCATCAACGGCGCAGAGGAAGAGATAATGCGCCTGCAGAATGAGGCGAAAACTGTTGTGCTCTTAGCAGTGGATGGAAAACTTGCAGGGATCTTTGGGATTGCTGACCCGGTGAAGGACAGCTCAAAAGAAGCGATTGCCGAATTATCTCGCATGAAATTGCGCATAGCCATGATCACCGGTGATAACCAGCGAACAGCTAATGGAATTGCCAAGCAGGTGGGGATTGACACTGTTTTAGCGGAAGTATTACCTGGGGAGAAGGCATCTGAAGTAAAGAAATTACAAGCAGGCGGCAAGGTAGTCGCCATGGTAGGTGATGGGATCAATGATGCACCCGCGTTGGCACAGGCGGACGTGGGGATCGCAATTGGCACTGGGACTGATATTGCGATGGCAGCAGCACCGATCACTTTGATCAGTGGAGACTTGCTTGGAGTGGCGAAGGCGGTTAGATTATCTCGCAAGACACTGCAAACGATCAAACAAAACCTGTTCTGGGCTTTCTTTTATAACGTAATCCTGATCCCGGCGGCTGCAGCAGGTTTTTTGAACCCTATGTTGGCTGCTGGAGCAATGGCTTTCAGCAGCGTTTTCGTCGTCAGCAACAGTTTACGTTTACGGAATGTGAAGGTTAGCCAGGCTATACCCGAAAGATAAAAACCAGATCATTCACATTGGTCAAGGTTGGACCAGTCTTTATCAAATCCCCCAAGGGTTCGAAGTAGTGATAAGCATCATTCCTTTCCAGGAAATCCAACGGATTTAGATTTTTTGCCAATCCGAGCGAATAGGTTTGATTGGTGACAACAGCACCAGCCGCATCGGTAGGTCCATCACCGCCATCAGTAGCCAGGCTGATCAGCATGATTTGGTCAATTCCCGCCAGGCTGTTCACGGCTCCCAAGGCGAGCTCTTGATTGCGACCTCCCAGACCGGTGCCTTTAACCGTCACGGTTGTTTCACCGCCAGCAATGATACATGCCGGTAAGCTGCCTGCTGCAAGCGAAATTAATAACGACTTTGCAGATTCCGCCAGTTCTAAACCCACCCGAGAGGCTTCACCATGGATTGGTGATTTCAGTAAACTTGCTTTGAATCCCAAATCTTCCGCTGCGTGGAGTGCAACCCTTGCAGACTGGATATTACTCCCGACCAGAACAGATTGGACTTTGGCCAGCACTGGATCTCCAGGCTTGATCGTTTCCGGAATTTTTCGAGCAATTCCATTCGATAAGTGAGCTAAAACCGCCGGTGGAGCCTGATCTATTAATTTATATTGATTCAAAACTGCTAAGGCCTGCTCGAAAGTGCTTTTGTCGGCGACGGTTGGACCTGAAGCGATGACATCCAAATGATCTCCAATCACATCTGACAATAATAATGTGACTACTGTGGCTGGAAAAAGGAGTTTAGCAAGCTTGCCACCTTTCAGCTCGTCCAAGTGTTTCCGGATGGTATTGATTTCATCAATTGTTGCTCCACAGGTCAATAATAGAGAAATCGTATCCTGGATATCTTTGAGAGACAATCCTGCAGCGGGTTTCAGTAGCAGTGATGACCCACCCCCAGAAAATAAACAAATCACCAGGTCATCATGGACAAGGTTATGTATCGATGAAATTAATTTCGATGATGCATCCAGGCTGCGCTGATCGGGAACTGGATGGCCAGCTTCGAAAATTTTGATTTGAGGCTTGATGATTGACAGTTTTGGATCTACATAACCGTCCTTTGTAATCACAACCCCCGAGGTAATGAGATTCCGAAGGATCTCAGAGACTGCTGCTGCCATTGGAACAGCCGCCTTACCAGCCGCGAGCACGAATATCCGTTTATAAACCGCAAGATCGTAGGTATTCTGGTCGACAATAAGGAGATTACCAGAAAGCGAGACTACCTTTTTAATAGCCGCGGCAGCATCTGCAGAATTGATCGCAGTTGCCAGGAGCTGGCAGATATCGTCGCTACGCGGAAATCCACGCAGGCTATGGGTAGTAAACTGCTCGGGTTGGATGATCATGATTAGCAGAAGTTAAAAATCTGCAATCGGCCTGATCAGGTCAGGAGATTCAGTTTGAGGACTATTTACCATCCTTGAGACAGGAAATGCAAGCATTTCTGAGGCGGGATAGGGGACTAACAGATCGTTCAGCTGTGCAGGCTGGCGATCTTCAGGTGCAAGCCAGATGCTATACGCATCGGGCGGGATGATCACCGGCATGCGGTTATGGATTGGCTCCAGAAGTGAATTCGGTTGCGTGGTAATGATGGTACAGGATCGCACTTCAGAACCATCGGGTGAATTCCATATTTCCCATAATCCAGCGAACGCAAATGGGTGTGCGTCTTTTAATCGAATATATACCGGCTGTTTACTCTTCATCCCGGGATCCAGCTTCCATTCATAGAAACCATCAGCCAGGACCAGGCAGCGGCGACGACGATAGGCATTGCGAAAAGAAGGTTTTTCTGCCAGGGATTTCAGATCGGGCATTGATCATTCGATCTCCAATGGCTGGATCTTTCGACCAGGATGGGATTAACCCCCATTTATAAAAGGATAAGGCATTATCGCCGGTATTGGGGATCACCGCTACAGGTTGGGAGGGGGCAATATTATATCGGGGAGTCAAATCATCGGGAATAACCGCCCACGGGAAAGCTTCTTGTAAATGATAAGGATCAATTGTAAGGGTAAATCTGCCACACATAAATAACCTCACTTTCTGGCGAGTAATACTATCAAAAACTATTTTACTATTATTAAAAGAATTGCGCAGTTCGAAGGAAGTTGTTAATGAGCCTATGCTATATCGCACCCTTGTCGCTCAATAAAGGCGTGAGTATACTATGTCGGATAAGGTCGTATTATGCAAATTGACAAGTTATTGGAATCCTTACCAGCCCTATACACGATCGCGGATCGCGAGCTGATCAACCGTGCATATCGAGTGGCAGAAGCCGCTCATAGAGGTCAGAATCGTGCATCTGGGGAAGCGTACGTAAATCACTGCGTAGCTGTAGCATTCATATTAGCGGAGTTACAGGTACCAGTGAACGTTGTTGTGGCAGGACTTTTGCATGATACCGTCGAAGATACCCCGGTCACATTAGATGACCTAAAAAATGACTTTGGTGAGGACGTCGCTAAATTGGTGGATGGCGTCACCAAATTGACGCAGCTGCCCAGAGTTTCGAGGGGTGATCAACATCCTGAGGAAGAAATCCTAGAGGAAGAATTACGCCAGATAGCAGACCGGCGTGGAGAACCGAACCCAGACGATACAGCTGAACAGAGAACGAAAAGTCGAAGATATGATTTAGTCTCTGAGACTTTGCGAAAGACCTTCCTTGCCATGGGAGAAGACGTCAGAGTGGTGATGATCAAATTGGCAGACCGGCTGCACAATATGAGGACACTCGGACATTTACCTGAACAAAAACGCCGTCGTATTGCTCAGGAAACATTGGATATTTTTGCTCCTTTGGCCAATCGCTTGGGTATATGGCAAATGAAATGGGAGCTTGAAGACCTGGGGTTCCGCTATGTGAACCCTGAAAAGTATAAAGAAATTGCCACCAATATCGCAGATAAACGACTTGATCGCGAACGCGAGATGGGTGAGATCATCGACCATTTAACAGAAATCATTTCTAAAGCAGGAATTAATGCCGAAATTTCTGGAAGACCGAAACACATCTATTCCATCTACCGAAAAATGGTGCGGAAAGGCGTCGCATTTGACCAGGTGCACGATATTCGAGGGGTGCGCATTATTGTTCCGGATATACCATCGGGGTACAGTACCTTGGGTGTGATCCACACGCATTGGAAACCCATACCAGGTCAGTTTGATGATTACATTGCAGTACCAAAAGATAACTTTTACCAGTCACTGCATACATCTGTGCTGTATGACGATGGGAAGACGCTTGAAATCCAAATCCGCACGCCGGAAATGCACCAAAACGCGGAGCTGGGGATTGCAGCCCACTGGAGGTATAAGGAAGGAGGTCCACGGGATGATGCATTCGAAAAGAAAATCCTTTGGTTCCGTTCATTGATGGAGTGGAAACAGGATGTCGACGATGCTGGTGACTTTGTCGACAGCCTGAAAACGGATGTCTTCCAGGATCGAGTTTACATCTTTACTCCGAAGGGTGATATTTACGATTTACCGGCAGGCTCCACCGCGATTGATTTTGCTTATCACGTCCATACTGATATTGGGCACCGCTGCCGGGGAGCGAAAGTCAATGGGAAATTGGTTTCCCTGGATTACATATTACGAACGGGCGAACAAGTTGAAATACTAACCGCCAAACGTGGGGGACCAAGTCGGGATTGGCTAAACCCCAACCTGGGTTTGGTAAAAACCCAGCGGGCAAGGGCAAAAATCCGATATTGGTTCAAGAAACAAGCCCGAGAACAGAACATCAACCAGGGTCGGGATTTATTGGAGCGCGAATTGCGGCGGCTGGGGGTTGGTGATATCAAAATTGAGCAGCTGGCAAGGCAATTTGAATTCAAGTCGGTAGATGATTTGTGTGTGGCGATTGGGTGTGGTGATGTGCCCCTGATCAGAATTGCCAACCAGTTGATGCAAAATGAGCAGGATGAAGAAGGACTCAAATTTGGCACACGGATCATCCCCGAGACCGCGGGTGAGAGCCATGACACCATCACCGTTGTGGGTCTTAAAGGTCTTTTGACCACGATGGCACGTTGTTGTAACCCTGTTCCAGGCGACGATATTATTGGGTATGTGACGAGGGGGCGCGGTGCAACAATCCACCGCAGAGATTGTCCGAATATCCTGCGCCTGCGGGAAAAGGAAAGGCTGGTTCGAGTGGCATGGGGTGAGCCAAAGCGCACTTACCCAGTCTCCGTTAGGGTTAAAGCATATGATCGGGACGGGTTGGCACGGGACGTTTCCAATTTAGTAGCGAATGAAGGCATCAACATGGGACTCGTACAGGCAGGAGTGAATCACGATTCCAAGTTGAGCCTGGCAGTACTTGACCTGGTATTAGAAGTGAAAGATATAGACCAACTGACCCGGGTATTAACACGAATTGAAGCATTGCCCAATGTTATGGAAGCTCATCGAGTTAGACCGGGCTAGGTCCTTCTGCAGGGGATAGCAGAGAAAATTCTTGACCAAAGATCCTCCAGCATACAATTAAGAAATGTGGTGATATAATGTCGCCTCATATTTAAAATGGTAAAAAATGAGTTTAAATTTGCCCTTGACAGATACTTTTCTGTTTACACTATCTGAGGTAAAATCACTGCCGTCTGAGAAAAGGAATTTTTGCTGGTAATGAATAATGTTATGACGGAAAGCAATACCATAATTTCAGGAGGAATCCATGCCCCGTATTCGATGCCATTATGTTGATTGCGTATTTTTAGACGATGGATACTGTGGAGCAGCGGCTGTAGAGATTGATCCCGATATGGGCTGTATGACTTATTCGCGTGCAAATGACGTAGAAACAGAAAATGAGTGGGATGAAGAGGAAGACGAAGCAGACGAAGTCGACGATTGGGAAGATGTCGATGTGGATGAAGAGGATGATGATTTATATATCGATGAAGATGAGTTCTAATTTCGGAACCCTGGATAGAATTACAGAGAGCCTCCTGATTTAGGAGGCTCTCTAATATTTGTGGAGTAAAATGGCACACTTTAATCACTTTGATCTCCTTGCGCCGTTCTATGATCGATTTATAAAGCCGACCGAGCTCTCACGATTCTGCGCTATTGCTGGATTGCCGGTTCAAGGAAGATTGCTGGATGCCGGTGGAGGGACGGGTGCAAAATCGTATCTATTACGTGAGATGGTGACAGGTATCGTGATTGCTGATTCTTCCATGGGGATGCTTACACAGGCAGCAAGTAAAGCTGGATTATTAACCGTTCGCTCGGAGACTGAGCAATTGTCATTTGAAGATGAAACATTCGAGCGGGCGATCATGGTGGATGCACTCCACCACGTCACTGATTACCGGGCAACAACAGCTGAGCTATGGCGAGTGATTAAACCGGGCGGTCGGATAGTCATTGAAGAGCCAGACATCCGGACAAGACCAGTAAAGTTCATGGCGATCATTGAGAAACTAGCATTGATGCGCAGCCATTTTATCTCCCCGGTAGATATTGGGGCTTCTTTTACCGACCCTAATGCGCAGGTAAGGATTGAAATTGGAGAATCTACTGCCTGGGTCGTGATCGATAAACTGGCAGTGTGATCACCCCCGAGAATTAATCCTAGCTCTTATTTAAATTAGCCAGACCTTAGCAGATCCTAGGCAGCATTTCACCCGACAACATATCCACTATTCGGGTTGTCCCGAAAGTAGTTTTTAGAGTAAGCAAACCTGCAGGCAGATCGTTAATTACCCCGATGATGGATGCATCTTTTCCGAGCGGATGATCTCTCATCACTGAAATTAACTCGTCGGCAATATTTTTATCAACAATTGCGATTAACTTTCCTTCGTTGGCGACATATAATGGATCAAAACCTAACATTTCACAGGCTGCGGCAACAGCCGGTTTGACTGGTATAGATTCTTCGAAAATTGTTATTCCGACATTGGATTGGATGGCAATTTCATTCAAGGTGGTTGCCAGGCCGCCACGGGTGGGATCTCGCAATACATGGATCGCTTTTGTCGTCGCCAACATCGTGGAGACTAATCCGTTCAAAGGTACGACATCACTCACAATTTGAGTTTCAAAATTTAATTCACCCCGAGCAGCTAAGACTGCAATTCCATGGTCGCCAAGTGAACCGGAAACAATGACGACATCGCCTGGCTGGGCATTACCACCATGAATGTCAACATCGTGCGGAATGATACCAATGCCAGTCGTGTTGATGTACAAGCCATCTGCTTTCCCATTTTGAACAACCTTGGTATCTCCGGCAATAATTTGAACATTGGCCTCGCTGGCGGCTAAGTGCATGGAGTCAACAACTTTACAGAGCAAGTCAACATCCAGCCCCTCTTCCAAGACAAATCCTGCCGTCAGATAGAGTGGAGTGGCGCCTAGCATGGCGATATCATTCACCGTCCCACAAACGGCCAGCCTGCCAATATCACCACCTGGGAAAAATAAGGGTGTGACGACATGTGAATCAGTACTGATCGCCAACTTTGTACCTAAACCATCAATGTCATTGGGTATGGTAATTACACCGGCATCATCACCCGCTCTAAGGATCGGATTATCAAACGGAGGAAAAAAGATCCTGGATATCAGGTCGTAGGACATCCTACCCCCACTACCATGACCGAGCACAATCTTCTGGTTATGGGGCAGAGGGATGGGGCAAGCCAAACCCTCCAGAGTGGGAAAGTATTTGTTCATTGGGACCTTCCATATCGATAGTAAGCTGAACAAGCACCTTCGGATGACACCATAGTGGCACCCAGTGGATGTTCGGGAGTACATTGATTTGCAAACGCACTGCAATCAAAGGGTTTATTTAATCCCTGGAGGATGTGTCCAGCAATACATAAAGGAGATTCAGTTGGTTTTATCTCCTGAACCTGGAAGCGCTGAATAGCATCAAAGTCCTTATATTCGGTTTTGAGTTGCCAGCCACTCGAGGGGATCATACCAATGCCACGCCAGGTCTGATCGCAATCTTCAAATACCTGCTGGATAATTTTCTGAGCAGGTTGATTGCCCTCATAGCTCACCACTCGGGAGTATGCGTTTTCAGCATTATAGGTGCCCTTTTCCAGCTGCCTGACTACATACAAAATGCCCTGGGTAATATCCAAAGGCTCGAAACCTGTTACAACAATGGGAACATGGTATTTTTGAGCTATGGGAGTGTATTCCCAATATCCCATCACAGCACATACATGGCCTGCAGCTAAAAATCCCTGGACGCGATTGTTCACCGATCCCAAAATGGTATGCATCGCCGGGGGAACCCTGACGTGGGACGTCAACAGACTAAAATTCTTCAATCCCAATTTTTTGGCGTGGAAAACGCTCATGGCATTGGCGGGCGCGGTGGTTTCAAAGCCAATAGCAAAAAAAACAACCTGTTTCTCAGGATTTTCCTGTGCGATTTTTACCGCGTCCAGGGAAGAATATACAACTCTTACATCACCACCGGATGCCCGGATGGAAAAAAGATCTCCATCTGAACCGGGTACGCGTAACATATCTCCATAAGAGGTGAAGATGACTTCAGGTTGAGCTGCGATAGCGAGAGCTTTGTCGATCATTTCCAACGAAGTGACGCAAACCGGGCAGCCTGGTCCGTGTACTAGCTCCAATCCATCGGGCAGAAGCTGGTCCAACCCATATTTCATGATGGAATGAGTCTGACCGCCGCATATTTCCATGATCACCCACGGGTGGTGGATCGTTCGAGCGATTTCATCCATTAAGGCATGGACGCGATGAGCATCCCGGTATTCAGTTATATATTTCATTCCATGGTTTCCTGGCTAGTTACCTCATCGATGAGAGTTAACGTTTCCAGTGCTTCTTTTTCATCGATCAGATTCAAGGCAAATCCAACATGGATGATGGTATAGTCACCGACTTTCGCTTCGGGCACATAACTCAAACAAGCCTCACGGGTCACTCCACCGAAATCGATTTTCCCCATTAATAAGCCATTGGATTCATAAATTTTCAGGATTTTTCCTGGAACGGCTAGGCACATAATACCTCCCAAGCAACAATCTTCATGTTGTCATCCGATGAAGCGCAACGACTGCCTGACCGAGCGCAATTCCACCGTCATTCGTAGGTACCTGGTGGTGAATATGGACAATAAAATTATCGGCCGATAATAAGGATTCAGTTCGGCGCAACAGGGTAATATTTTGCCACACACCACCACTAAGCGCAACATGCGCTAAGTCATATTCTTTTCGAATCTGATTGCAAAACATGAGAACCATTCTGGCCAGGCTGTTATGAAAACGCGCTGAGATCACAGAATTCTCAACACCATAATGGATATCATTAATGACCGCTTCAATCAGAGCAGATGAATTTATCTGTAATAACTTGTTCTCGAGCTCTGCTACCGGCTCGATAACAAAATCATATTCACCGGTTTCATCCGGATCCGCCATAGCTTCGAACTCAATCGCGGCCTGAGCTTCATAATTAACCACCTGGCGAATGCCACAAATCGCTGCAACAGCATCGAAAAAACGACCCATGGATGAGGTGAGTGGGGTATTTAGTTTTAACTTTAATTGGGATTTTAGGATTGAGAGCTCCTCAGCACATAAGGCTGAAACTGGCTGAAGCTCTGGATCCCAATCGATATTGCTGGACCATAAATAAGACAAGGCAATACGGGCAGGTTTGCGAATGGAGACGTCTCCCCCAGGTAGGGGGATATATTTAAGATGACCGATCCGTTTGTAACTTCGATAATCAGCAACCATGAATTCACCACCCCAGATAGCCCCATCTTCGCCATAACCGGTACCATCGAAAGCTACACCGATCACAGGCTGATCGGCTGGCAGAGAATGCTCAGCCATACAGGAGACGATGTGGGCATGGTGATGCTGTACGCCAAAATAAGGCAACTTTTCACGTTCTGCGCGATCGATGGCATAACGGGTAGCTAAATAATTCGGATGCAGATCGTAGGCGATGGCTTCGGGTTTTATATGGAACAGGGTTTCATATCTAGAAATACAATCTTGAAATGAATGAAATGTTTCATAATTTTCCATATCACCGATATGGTGACTTAAAAATGCATATCGATCCCGCACGACACAGAAGGTGTTTTTTAATTCTCCACCAGTAGCTAGAAGTTGAGGAGATCTGAAGGATAAATATACCGGGAACGGGGCATAGCCACGTGACCTGCGTAAAGGGAAAGTTGCCCCGTGAACTGTCCTCATCACAGAATCATCACAACGTGTAAGAATAGGTCGATCATGCATTAGAAATGCATCAGCTAACCCAGATAATCGTGCCTGGGCTTCTTCATTATTTATCGCAATCGGTTCCTCACTAATATTGCCGCTCGTCATCACGAGGGGCGGCATTGGTTTGGTTTTGGATAGAGCTGAGAGTGATCTTTTATTTTCTGGATCCGCAAACAATAGATAATGAAGCGGTGTATAAGGAAGCATGACGCCTAATGTATTTTGACCGGGAGCAGCTTCAAGGCTAATCGAGGAGGTCGCTCGACGATGGACAATCACGATCGGGCATTCACTTGATCGCAACAACATTCGATCAGCATCTGTAATCACACAGTGCGCTTCAATGGCAGCAACATCCGGCATCATCAAGGCGAATGGTTTATCGACACGGAGCTTGCGCCGACGCAATTCAGCGACCACTTTGGGGTTGGTAGCGTCACAGGCAAGATGAAACCCCCCCAAACCTTTGATAGCGACGATCTTTCCTGTTCGTAGTAGCTTTTGGACAGTTAAAATAGCTTCATTGCCACGAACATCCCGATTAATTTTTGCTTTTGGCTCATGAGACGGGTATTCCAACCAGACTTGAGGACCACAGACAGGACAGGCAATGGGTTGAGCATGAAAACGGCGATTGGTCGGATCTGAATATTCAGACTTGCATTCCGGGCACATCTCAAAATCGCGCATGGTCGTGTTTGGCCGGTCATAGGGGATGTCTTCAATAATGGTTAATCGGGGACCACAATTTGTACAGTTGATAAAAGGATAACGGTAGCGGCGGTCTGACGGGTCAAACAATTCCTTCAGGCAATCAGGACAAATACAGATATCTGGCGAAATAGGTTGAAATGCATCCACGACTGCTTGTGAGTGCTGGATAGTAAAAGAGGCGTAATCTTCGACTGGTATCTGGCGTACCTCAATCGTATCAATGCGAGCTAAGGGAGGAGGGGAAAACTTCAAGGTATGAACGAATAAACTGACATCTCCAGGCATACCGTATACTTCGATATCCACACCTGCAGAGGTATTGCATACCCAACCGGTTAATCTGTTTTGATGAGCTTGCTTAAAAACAAATGGACGGAACCCCACTCCCTGAACGATGCCTGTGATATGAATTCTATTGCCAATCATTGATATTTCTCTTAATCAGGCTAAATAAGCGCAGATCAGGCGTTCTCCTTGAGCCATTGAATCCAATTATCGATACCATCTCCCGTTTTGCAGGATAATGGAAATGTCACTACCCCCGGATTCAGGATCACCACACCTTTTTGGAAATATTCCATATTGAATGGAACATAAGGGAGTAAATCTATTTTATTAATCACCAGAGCATCCACGCCCCGGTACATGCCCGGATACTTATAAGGTTTATCATCCCCCTCGGGGATCGAGGCAATTAATACGCTTTTATGCGTTCCCAATTGAAAGCTTGCCGGACAAACAAGATTACCGACATTCTCGATGATGATAACGTCTATTTCCTTCAGGTCCATCTGCTTTAAGGCTGAATTAACCATAGTCGCATCCAGATGGCATTCTCCCCCCGTGTTGATCTGGACCGCGAATGCTCCGGCTGCAGATGCACGATCTGCATCTAGACTGGTGGCAATATCTCCATCTATGATTGCCAGTCTCAACGATGGTTGCAGACGTTTAATCGTTTGCTCGATGAGTGAGGTTTTCCCGGCACCAGGTGAAGCCATCAAATTAAAGGTTTTGACACCCGCAGCATCAAAAATCGCTCGGTTCTCAGCTGCAATGCGATCATTGGCACTTAATATTTTTTCTACAATGAGAATGTTTTTAGGCATTTATGATCATCTTCAAGATTCGATATCGATAGCTTCCATGTAGAATTCATCACCTGAGATAACTTTTACATGATCACTCTGACAATTAGGGCAAGAAAATCCTTTCTTGTCGAGATCGTATTGGTGGTTGCAATCTAAGCAGGTCAGTTTTGCTGGCAATCGCTTGAAATGGAGAGTAGCGCCTGCAGCAATGGTATCTTTTGAAACGATATCCCAATAAAACTGAACTGAATCATCCACGATACTGGCTAATTGCCCAATTACCAGGTACAGGTTGGTGATGCGCTTGGCGTTGGTTGTATTTGCGTGGCGGAGAGCAATTTCAAGTATGCTCTCGGTTACCGATAATTCATGCATGGCGTTTCAGGTTATCACAGATGAATTCACACCTGTAGTGCTGTATGTCATTCACCAATCATATCATTACTCTTGAAATTAACAAAAAAGACCAATTTGATGGTCTTTTCTTATTCGAATTTGGGTGGCTTAGGCTGATTTGAGGATGTGAGTTATGATCGTGGCGCCACTACCGCCGATATTTTGGGTCATACCGAAACGTGGATTTTGGATCTGGGTTGGGGCGGCCTCACCACGTAATTGCTGAACAGCTTCCACGATTTGATAAATCCCGGTAGCCCCGACCGGGTGCCCACGTGCTTTAAGACCACCTCGGGTTGTAATGGGGATGCGGCCATTCAGCGTAATATCACCATCCAGACCTGCTCTTGGTCCTTTACCCCGTTCTGCGAACCCGCAAGCTTCCAATGAAAGTACGGACATGATGGAGAATGCGTCATGCAGCTCGAAAAAATCGATGTCGTCAGGGCTGACACCAGCCTGGTCGTACGCCTTGTGAGCTGACTTCTCAGCGGCTGATAGCCAGAGTGGATCTTTGCGACTGTGGATGGCAATCGAATCTGTGGCTGAGGCTGAGCCAATAATTTTTATCATCCGCCGGTCATTTACAGAAATTGAATTTGCGGGAACTAATAACACCGCAGCTGCGCCATCGCCCGTTGGAGATGCGTCCAAAAGGTTGATAGGTTCTGCCACCATCCTTGCATTGATATAGTCTTTTTCGGTGATCTTTTCATGTAAGCGAGCAAATGGATTATGCAAGGCATTGGCATGGGCATTGATCGAAAAGGGAGCAAAATCGGTATGTTTCCACCCGTAGGTATGTAAATAGAGCTGCATTACAAGTGCATTGATGGCAACGAAAGAAAGACCTTGCGCAGCCTCGTAGTCTGCATCAGCAGCAGTTGCCAGGGCTTCGGTGGTTTCGACAGGCAAACTTTCGGTCATCTTCTCCACACCCACCACCAGCGCACTATCCACTTCCTCAGAGCTGACAGCCATCAATCCAGCGCGGAAAGCTGCTGCCCCTGAACCACAGGCAGCCTCAACTTTCATGGCTTCCATACCTGGTAATCCGATCCAATCAGAAATCAGCGCGCCTAGATTTTCCTGTTTGCTGAGCATTCCTGAAAGCATATTGCCAATATAAAGAGCTTCAGCTGAATTCCAATTGGCATCAGATAAGGCAGAAAATATCGCTTCTCCAGCTAATTCTTTAAGAGATTTATCCCAATGTTCGTCGACCGGGGTTTGCCCGATACCTATGATGGCTACTTCACGCATGTGATTATCCTTATTAAGTAAGAAACTTTAACATTATGCCAAAATATGCTGTCAGAACCTATCAGCCTTGACGGAAGGAATAAATACTAAAAAAATGGTCACGAGAGTTGCGCATAGTCAATATGGTAGGCAAAAAGAGTATCTTAATTATAAAAGCATATTTGGTAAAATAACGAATAGTGAAAGATAATCAAAATTATCCTGATTTGACCGTTGTTGGGGGAGGATTGGCAGGGTCTGAAGCTGCATGGCAGGCTGCAACCCGGGGAATAAAAGTCAATCTATACGAAATGCGTCCAATTATACAGACTGGAGCGCACACCAGCTCATTCCTGGCAGAATTAGTTTGTTCCAATTCGCTGGGTTCCAATCTTCCAGATAGAGCATCAGGAGTATTGAAAGACGAGCTGAGATCTTTCGGCTCCATGCTAATTATGTGCGCCGATGAAACTGCTGTTCCTGCGGGTGGAGCGTTGGCAGTCGATCGTGATATGTTTGCACAAAAAGTGACCTCAAAAATTGAAAACCATCCCAATATAAAAGTCATCCGTCAAGAACTCAGGGAAATTCCAAACAGCCCGACTATCATCGCATCTGGACCATTGACTTCTCCAACCCTTACTAATGCTATCCAGAATTTGACTGGATACGAACAGATATTCTTTTACGATGCTGTGGCACCGATTGTGATTAAAGACACCATTAATATGGATATTGCGTACCAGGCTTCTCGCTATGGTAAAAATCGTGAGCAGGGTGAGGGCGACTATATCAATTGCCCCATGAATAAGGATGAATACTATCAATTCGTTGATGAATTAACCCGCGCAGAGCAGGATCACACTGTTGGGTTTTGAAGAAGATATTAAAGCTGGAGTACGGGCAGGAACCCACAAATACTTTGAAGGCTGCTTGCCAGTGGAAGTGATCGCGAAGCGAGAGAAAGATGCGCTTGCGTATGGTGCCATGCGACCGGTGGGCTTGACCGATCCCCGAACTGGTGAGCATGCTTACGCAGTCGTCCAATTACGGCAAGATAACCTGGCACGGACCCTGTATAACATTGTCGGATTCCAGACTAATCTTAAATATACAGAACAGGAACGAGTTTTTCGAATGATCCCTGGTTTGGAGAGAGTCGAATTTACACGCTACGGTCAGATGCACCGAAATACGTTTATATTTTCTCCAGGGTTATTGAATCCAACCTTACAATATCGAACCAGGCAAGATCTTTTCTTTGCAGGTCAGATTACTGGTGTTGAAGGCTATGTGGGTAATATCGCCACAGGGTTGCTTGCCGGATGGAATGCAGCAAATTATATCCAGGGAAATGGTCTGATTGAAATGCCTGCGAATACGATCATTGGAGCTTTATGTTACTATATCACCCATGCGGAGGCTAAAGATTTCCAACCGATGAAAGCGAATTTTGGGATATTACCGGAGTTAGAAGAAAAGGTAAAAGGAAAGCGGGAACGTGCAGCTAAATTTGCAGAAAGGTCCAGGGCAGAAGTCCGCTTATTTCAGAACACACACCTGGGATAATATAATAAAGGGTATTGCGTATAGCCATAATGAGAAAAGAATATAAGATCTTCGTATCAGCTATAACAATTGTATGTAATAGTTATTTTGATTATTATCGCAATTTTCAAACTAAACAATGAAAATCCTAATTTCAATGGTGAGCGCGCCTATGCAGATGTTAAATTCCAGGTTGATCTCGGACCAAGAACCATGGGCAGCCAGGCGCATGATTTAGTGACAAAGTGGATGATCTCCAATTTGCACAATCAAAAATGGATGGTGGATACCCAAGAAGCGGTCACATCTGGGGTGGCAATTAAAAACATAATAGCAAAAAGAGGTTTGGGCACACCTTGGATCATTATTGGCAGCCATTATGATTTACGTTCCTATGCAGATAAAGATCCAACACCACAAAATCGGAAACTACCTGTACCGGGGGCAAACGATGGTGCATCCAGTGTAGCTGTCTTGTTAGAGTTGGCACGAGTTATACCGAATAATGTAGATAAACAAATATGGTTAGTATTTTTTGATGCAGAAGACAATGGAAACGCATTCGGAACAGGCTGGGATTTAGGATCAGAATATTTCGTCTCCATGCTTAGCGGTCAACCAGATAGCGTGATTATTCTCGATATGATCGGTGATAAAGATTTAAATATCTACATGGAGGGGAATTCCAATCCCGATTTAAACAATGAAATCTGGAGTGTTGCTACAGAATTGGATTATTCCCAATTTATCCCCAAATACAAATATAATTTGATTGATGACCACACACCCTTCCTTAAAGCTGGGATCAGGGCAGTGGATGTGATCGATTTTGACTACCCATACTATCACACGGTTGAGGACACCGCTGATAAAGTATCTGCCGAAAGCTTACAGGTAGTGGGTGATACGATTATGAATTGGCTGGAGCAGTATCCGAAATAGACGTTGCAACAGGATAAGCGCAGAATGTTTCGATGAATTAGAGATCATTTACGTGTGTTCATTTAATGCAGGCAAGATGTATTAAGAAAAATCGAGGATTGCAGAATGGCGAAAAAAATTCCAGAAGCTACTTTACGACCACGTGAACGGGCGTTTTTGGTAGGAGTTGAGATCAGAGGTGAGGATCACCTGTTGACCTTGCAGGATTCATTATCTGAGCTGGCATTATTGGGTGAAACTGCCGGCTTGCAAGTGGTGGGACAATCCACCCAGCACATGGATAAACCGAATGTCAAAACCTATATTGGTTCCGGTAAGGTGGGTGAAATTCGCATGCTGGCGGATGAAGTGAAAGCAGACGTCATATTGTTCGATAATGAGCTATCTCCGAGGCATCTCAGGGAGCTCGAGGTTATTTTCACCGACCAAGTACGGATCATCGACCGAACTGCTTTAATCCTGGATATATTTGCCCAGCATGCAAATACGAATGAGGGTTCATTGCAGGTTGAATTAGCCCAATACGAATATCGTCTACCCAGATTGACACGTGCATGGACACACCTGGCACGTCAGGCAGGTGGAGGCGGAGGCCGATCTGGAAAAGTTGGCGGGGTTGGCTTAAGAGGACCGGGTGAAACCCAGCTCGAGGTGGATCGACGGGAAATCCGCGCGCGGATCAAACACCTGAAGGAACAATTAGAGAAGGTGCGCACCCATCGGCAGCAATATCGCAACCGGAGGAGGAAGTCGTTTACCCCGGTGGTGGCATTGGTCGGTTATACCAATGCAGGGAAATCTACCCTATTGAATCGTTTATCCAAATCTGATGTATTTGTAGCTGATATGCTATTCGCAACCCTTGATCCAACCACCCGGCGGGTGAACATGTCTGATGGACACATGGCATTGTTTACCGATACGGTTGGGTTTATACAAAAGCTTCCCACAATGCTGGTGGCAGCATTTCGAGCCACGCTCGAAGAAATTGCAGAAGCTGATCTATTAATTCATGTGATTGATATCAATCATCCACAAGCCCAGGAGCAAGCAAGAGCGGTCTATCAGACGCTTTCAGATATTCAAGCCGACCACATTCCGATCCTGACCGTATTAAACAAAATTGATAAACTAACTGACCCCGATCATGCCAGGGAAGCGCTGACCGGCTTTCCAAGTGCAGTGGCGATATCAGCGATCACTGGCGAAGGTATCCCTGACTTGCTTGAGAAAGCGCATACCTATTTGTACGAGGACTATGTACCGATCCACATCGTTTTGCCGTATCAGGAGGGAGGCTCTAATTGCCCTGTTTCACGAGCAGGGGCAAGTGGAGCGACTGGAACAGATAGCGGGTGGGGTGGAACTTCAGGGAAGAATACCGGGCCGGTTACTCTCATATTACCGCCAATTTCAAAAAGATAATCCATAAAAAACTACACCTGCTTGACCATAAAGCAGGTGTAGTTTGTAAAAAAACTCAAACGCATGTTTATAACTGAGGCCCTGACTTTACCACTTCGATCGGACAGCTATCGGCGAACTTTTTGAAGTTATCAATAAAACGAGCTGCCAGGCTGCGGTACCTTTTCATGTATGCCTCTTCATCCGACCAGGCGGTTGACGGATACAGGACACTGTCTGGAATCCCTGGGCAGTGCTTGGGAACCTCAAAACCAAATATGGGATCGGTATAATACTCTACATCCTTCAGTTCACCATTCAGGGCAGAATTAAGCAAGTCACGTGTGTAGCGGATGCTAATTCGTTTTCCAACTCCGTACGGTCCACCAACCCAGCCTGTGTTGACCAGCCAGCAGTCGACACCATAGCGTAATATCTTGCGTTTTAGCAGATCAGCATAAAAAGCAGGTGGCAGGACCATAAATGGAGCACCAAAACAAGCGCTGAATGTGATTTCAGGCTCTTCACCGAGGCCGATCTCGGTCCCACCGACCTTGGCTGTATAACCAGAAATAAAGTGGTATAAAGCTTGATCAGGGGTTAATCGGGCAATCGGAGGCATGACGCCGGAGGCATCGCAGGTTAAGAAAATAATGTTTTTAGGGTGGCCACCCATCTTATCGGGAATCGCATTGGCAATATAGTCAAGCGGATAAGAAGCGCGCGTATTTTCTGTGAGGGTATCATCATCCAGATCCACCATGCGGCTCACGGGATCATAGACGACATTTTCGAGGATAGTCCCAAAGCGTTTTGTGCAAGCATAAATTTCGGGTTCGGCGGAGGCGGAAAGCCCGATCACTTTAGCATAACAGCCGTCTTCGAAGTTGAAAACACCTTCATCGCTCCAGCCATGTTCATCATCGCCAATTAACCCCCGATTTGGGTCTGCAGAAAGGGTTGTTTTACCTGTGCCAGAGAGACCGAAAAACAGGGCTGTATCACCATTCTTCCCTATGTTAGCAGAACAATGCATGGTCATGATACCCTGGATGGGTAGGAGATAGTTCAAAAGGGTGAATACAGATTTCTTAATCTCACCACCATAGCCTGTATTTCCGATAATGCAAAGTCTTTGATCAAAATTGATCACGATGAAGGTATTTGCTGGAGTACCATCAATTTGTGGGAAAGACTTGAACGAAGGAACTGCGAGAACAGTGAATTCGGGTACATGCCTGCGATATTCTTCATTCGTCTTGGGCTTGATGAACATGTTACGGGCAAATAATGAATGCCAGGCCAGCTCGGTGATGATGCGGACTGGTAAGCGATAATTCGGGTCCGCTCCACCATAACAATCCTGGACGAACAAGTCTCGCCCTTGTAAAAACCCTTGTAGGCGACAGTAAAGCTCATCAAATTTCTGCGTGGAATATGGGCGGTTATATTCACCCCACCAAACGTTTTGTTCAGTGGTTGATTCTCGAACGATGAACTTATCATTGGCTGCCCGGGCAGTGTGCTTGCCAGTGCTTACAATGATCGGACCCAATTGGGATATCTGTGCTTCGCCTCTAAAAATGATCTCCTCGTATAGTGCTTCAGTGGACAGGTTCCAATACACCTTGTGTAAATTATTCAAGCCGATATTATCCAGTCCATAATCGGCCTTAGTAGCATCTGCTTGAGCCTCGGCAGGTGTTTTTATATTTAAGATGTTATTCATAACCAATCCCTAACTAATTTCCGATCGCCAATGTATATTTCGTTGGGGGAAGTGGGATCGAGAACCCATTTAATTCGCTCAATACCTTCTTTGATCTCTTTTACAGAGCCGGCATAACTCAGCCTCAGATGACCTTCCATGCCGAATTCTTTTCCTGGGACTGTAACTACTAGTGCTTTCTTCAAGATTACTTTAGACAGATCGACTGAATCTTTGGCCAGGCTGGAGGGCAGGTAAGCCCGAAAATCGGGGAGAGCGTAAAATGTCCCTTTTGGTGAGTTCAATTTGATCCCTTTGAACGCTTTTAATTCCTGAACCACAACTTGCTTATTGTTTTGGAATGTCAACCGAAGATTTTCGACAACACTCTGCATTCCATTGAGTGCACCTTCCGCGGCTGCTTGAAGCAATGCTGAGGTGCAGGAGGTCATTTGACCCTGGACATTGGTCATTACTTCGACAAGCTTGCGATTGGTTATAGCCCAACCGATGCGAAAGCCTGTCATCCCGTAAAGCTTGGCAATCCCATTGACGACGATAACCATCGTGTTTTCGATATCGTTATTCGTGTATTTATACGCCGGCTCCCATACCGAGCCATCGAAAACGAGCTTGTGGTAAATATCATCCATGATCAGGAAGATTTTTTTGCGCTCGCAGTATTCCACAATTTGGGCAATAAAATCGGGCGAGAAGACTTCACCAGATGGATTGTTGGGGCTATTGATGATGATGGCTTTGGTATAAGAGCTAACGGCCCGTTCGATGTCTTCCATTCGTGGATGGAAAGTACCATCTTCAGGGGTAACGATGACTGGAATCCCGTAAACCATCTTCACCATCTCGGGGTAGCTGACCCAATGAGGGGCCAGGATAATGACTTCATCCTGGGGATTGATGATGCTATATAGGATGTTAAAGAGGGATTGTTTTGCTCCAGCAGAAACGATTACATTCTCGGGAGCAACAATCTTATTATAATTTTCTTCTGTATAACGGATGATGGCCTTTTTGAGAGATGGTGTACCATCAGGTGGGGTATATTTAATGTCTCCACCGCTTAATTTGGCTGCTGAGTTAAGTATGGCGGTGATGGGGGTCTTATTCTTGGGTTCGCCAATACTCATGTTAATCACCGGTTCTCCCCGCTCACGCAATATGCGCGCTTCCTCATTCAAGGCGAACGTGGGTGACTCAGCAATCGCTCTTGCAAGTCTGCTGATATTCATAAATTGATTTCTCTCCTAAAGATTATTCGAAATATCTGATATCAAAGGGCTGATGCACAAAATCAATGTATTTTTGAAGTTTATCCTGAATAAAGTGAAGCGTCAATGTGATTTTTGTCGGTAGTTTGTCGGACAAATAAATATCCGAGATATCCCATTGCTTATTAACTCTACGAGCCAATATACTTTAATCCACTCCCTGTGTTAAATAAAACTATTGTTTCACCCGGGAGTATCGATCCTAGTTTAATTAATTTATCCAACCCGGCGATGGTTGATGCACCTTCCGGGCAGGCAAAAATGCCCTCTTTTTGAGCCAAGCGTTGCTGCCAATGGATAATTTCCTGGTCAGAAACGCTTACAGCAGTGCCTTTACTTTCTCGGATATCCTTCAGGATGAGCTGATCGGCAAAACTTTTAGGCACACAAAGGCCGGTGGCAATGGTTTGAGCATTCTCCCATGGATCACAAGCTGATCTACCTGTCTGAATTGCTTTGACAACAGGTGCACAGCCTTCTGCCTGAACTGAAATCATCCTTGGTAAATCTGGTGATTCGAGCCAGCCTAATGCCTGCAGCTCATTAAAAGCCTTCCACATTCCAACCAGGCCAGTTCCACCACCTGTTGGGTAAAGGATAACATCAGGCAATTTCCAATTGAAGCTTTCGGCAATTTCAAATCCCATAACTTTCTTGCCTTCTACTCGATACGGTTCTTTGAAGGTAGACATGTTAAACCAACCTTCTTCAGCTGACTTACGCTCTGCAAGCCTTCCAGCCTGATCGATCAAACCATCAACCAATTCAACTGTGGCACCCATGATCATGCTTTCATTGATATTAGATAAAGGTGAACGCTTTGGCATATAAATCAGCGCATCCATCCCAGCCTGGGCTGCATAGGCAGCCAAGGCACCTCCAGCGTTCCCGGCAGAGGGAAGGACCATTTTATTAATTCCAAGCTCCCTGGCTTTCGAGACCGCAGCTGATAACCCGCGCGCTTTAAAAGACCCAGTTGGATTGAGGGCCTCATCCTTAAGAAATAAGTTAGGCGTTCCGATTTCTTGACCTAAGTGATTGAGGCGTAGGAGCGGTGTATCTCCTTCTCCAAGTGAAACGATGTTTTGTGGATCAGTCACCGGCAACAATTCCAGCCATCGCCACATACCCTTTTTTCGATGACCAATTCGATCGCGATCCAGCAGGTTATTAATGGAAATCAAATCGTAATTCGCTAAAAGTGGCGCGGAGCAATCGTGGCAATAGGTCTGTACTTGTTCTGGAGGGAACGATTTTCCGCATGATGAACAGGATAGTGATTTTATCTGGGATATATTTTCCATCTCTACATTCGCTCACTTTCGAAAGCCATTATAGTTCAAAGCCGCGAGCAGATTGTGGCATAATAGGGAGATTCTGATGATTTCAATATCATAAGCGAAAATATAATGTTCGATAAAAGGCGTTATGGACGAATTAACAGCAGACATAGCAGCTAAATTGAAAAGTTCCATCACTGGAGAAGTTAGAACCGATCCCATCACGCGGGTGCTGTTTAGCACAGATGCATCTATTCATCAGATTGAACCGCTCGGGGTGGTCTTCCCACGCAATATCGATGAGCTCATTCCGATCACTCAAATTTGCGGTCAATACAAGATTCCAATTATTGCTCGCGGATCTGGGTCAGGCCTGGCCGGCCAATCGATCGGTAAAGGATTGATTGTTGATTGTTCGCGCTATCTAAACAGATTGGTTGAAATCAATCCGGAAGAATTGACTGCCACTGTAGAACCGGGGTTGATATTAGATGATCTGAACCGGGAAGCAAAAAAATATAGCCTGCAATTCGGACCAGACCCTGCCTCCTCTGAAAGGGCTACTATAGGTGGATGTATTGGGAATAATGCGGCCGGGGCGCATTCAATCCTGTACGGGATGATGGCTGATCATGTGCTTTCAGCGAACGTGGTGCTTGCCGATGGGACTGTCACTTCGCTCAAACCAGTGGAATTGGAACTTGCCCACAAAATTGCAATAGGGGAATCTTTAACGAATGCATCCAGCCTTGAAAGATCCATGTATCAGGCTGCGTTGGAGATCCGAAGAGAATATCAGGATGAAATCAAAAGGAGGTGGCCTCAAACCTGGAGACGGGCTTCGGGTTATAACCTGAATTACCTTCTCCCATGGTCGCCGACAGCTCCACCTCAGTGGGACATTGATCAACAACCTTATCCCCCTGTGGCGCCGAATACGATTAACCTGGCACAGCTATTGGCTGGCTCTGAAGGGACGTTGGGGATTATTCGGAATGTGACATTACGCATGGTGCCGGTAAAGAAGAACACCATTTTATCGGTGATTAATTTTTCGAGTATTATTGAAGCCTGCGACAGTGTTACCCGAATCCTTGAATTATCTCCATCCGCGATTGAGCTGATTCCTCAAAGCCTGATACAACTCGCACGCTCAGTGCCGGCATATGCAAACCAGCTTTCGTTTGTGATTGGTAATCCAGCAGCCTTGCTGGTAGTTGAGTTTTCCGGGGATGATAAACGTCAATTGCAGGATCAGATTAATGCGCTAAATCTCTTAAGCAATTGGGATACTGTCCCATACATTGCAGAAACTCCAGCCTCCCAGAAACAGGTGTGGGAAGTACGAAAGGTAGGATTGGGTATCTTGATGTCTCGTCTTGGAACCTTGAAGCCCATCAGCTTTATTGAAGACATGAGCGTGCCTGTCGAACGATTGGGGGAATTTGTGCATGAAATGGATGTCATCCTACAGAATTATGGCACCCAGGCAGATTATTATGGTCATGCCTCTGCCGGCTGTTTACATATCAGACCATTATTGAATATCAAGACTCCGCCAGGTAAGGTAGAGCTGCGCTCGATTGCTGAAGCCGCAGTGGATCTGACAATCCGGCTTGGTGGAGCGGTAAGTTCTGAGCATGGGGACGGGATCACACGTGGCGAATGGATCGAGAGAGCGTATGGATCTAAGATTGTAGAGGCATTGCGGATCATCAAACACGCAGCGGATCCAAACGGGATCTTGAACCCAGGAAAAATTGTCGATCCTCCCAAAATGGATTCCTCATTGCGATATAGCGAAGCATATCGTCCAATTGCTTGGAAACCAGTGATGGCTTTTTCTTCTGATACTCCAGATCCTGGCCGATTAATTGAGGCGATAGAACAATGTAACGGGGCTGGTGTGTGCAGAAAGTCTACCGGTGTGATGTGCCCCTCATTCCAGGCGACAAAAGATGAGATGTTCAGTACTCGAGGGCGAGCTAATCTACTCAGATCTATGGTTTCGCAAGGTTTCGCCTCTCAAGAAATGGGAATGCAGGCGGTTAAAGAAGCGCTCGAATTATGCCTGGCATGCAAGGGTTGTAAATCTGAATGCCCTTCTGCAGTGGATATGGCCAAATTAAAGTACGAATTTTATCAACATTACTATGCATTACCAGGTCATCATCACCCACTTCGAGATTACTTGTTTGGTTATATATCCTCAATTGTCAAGTTGGGACACCCCTTTGCTCCATTGGTAAATATTTTTCTATCTACTCCACTACTGGCAGGGTTGCGTGAGAGCCTGCTAGGACTGTCGATGAACAGGACTCTACCCAAATTATCCAGTCTGTCACTGCACGCACGCGCAAGGAGACAATTTGAGGTAGTCGATCATCCAGACTGTTTATTGTTATCGGATGGATTTAACGAATATTTTTATCCGGAAACTGGAATGGACGCCCTAAAGGTTTTGTATGCAGCTGGTTTCCGAGTGAAATTATTGGCGACGATGGGAGCAGGACGAACACTGATCTCAAAGGGATTTGTTACTCAGGCGAAGAAGCATGCTACCCGCTTGATCAACGAGATTAACAGAATTGATCCAAATGGAAAGCTACCTATCATTGGGTTAGAACCTTCGGAAATCTATACACTTAAAGACGAGTACATAGACATGTTCCCCAAGGATGGAAGGATGGAGGGGCTATCACAACGAGCATTCATGATCGATGAATTTTTGATCCGCCCGGGAGGCGATGGATTACCCCGATTATCAAAACTTGTGCCATTGATTGAAATGAATCCAGACCGAACAAATGTTCTAGTTCATGGTCACTGCTATCAGAAGGCGCAGCCTCCAGCAAGCGATGGATTCCCGGTTGGCGTAACTGCAACGATGACCATGTTGGAAAATGTAGGTTATTCGGTGAAGAATATTGATGACGGGTGCTGTGGGATGGCAGGGGCATTTGGTTATGAGAAAGAGCACTACACAGTATCTATGCAGGTAGGCGAGCTGGCATTACTGCCTGCAATCAGAGATTCGAGTAATTCTCTTATCTCTGCTGCTGGTATCTCCTGCAAATCGCAAATTGAAGATGGTACAGGACGCAGGGCATATCATCCCATATCTCTGGTAGCCAGGCTTGTTACATAGCCAACAGAATAGGGGGAGCAGTATGGATCGGGTCTGATTTGAGCAAGCAATAAATCCATAATTAATATTGTGAATTATTATTTATCTATTGGCAGCAACAATCTGGGCATATAGTCAATAGGGGGCTTGACTGAGAGCTAATATACGGTTATTATTATCATGCTTTCGATAAGTATTATTATCATAAACAATAATTCCCGAGAGGAATTGTGATGAATAAGCGATCATCTATTTCTAATGTAATAAATGAATATATAAATACTGTCACCTCTGCCCGCAGCGCCAACACTGGAAGAACATATCATAATGCAATGAATTCCTTCAAGTTGATGCTTGATGACCATCAAATGCCTCCGGATTTGACACCGATATCTACATTACCCGAAGATGCTGTTTCTTGGTTTATCGCTGCCCTAAAGGTATATTCACCTCCTACAGAACGGCTCTACCTGACCGCTCTGTCAGGGTTTTATGAGTATTTATCAGCTGAACGACTATGCGAAATCAACCTTCCGCGTATACGACTTTTGATCAGGCAACGCGCTCGAAAACCAGGTCAACGCCTGCCTCAATTCCCTTATAATAATATTGAAATTATCTTGAAATATGCAAATAATATTGCATTAATGGCAACTGAATCCCAGGAAGATCAATTGATAAACTATCGCGACCGGGCGTTCCTGCTTACCCTGGCAGATACGGGTCTTCGTGTTCACGAAGCATGCGCATTACGTCGGGGCGATGTGGACTGGAACGAAGGCAGAGCTATCATCATTGGGAAGGGTAATCAACAAGCAGTTGTTCGATTCTCTCGGCGCAGCCTAGGGGCAATCAAGGATTATCTCAGCCTGCGAGCTAGTTTGGATGGAAGCTCAGGTAGAACTTTGGGATCCCTGCCCCTCTTTGCGAGGCATGATCGAGGTGCGGGTAAAAAGGTAAAACCGATAACAACCACCACTGGAAGAAACATCGTTACGCAACGCGTTAGAGAAGCACTCGGAAATGAAGCAGTTGGAACAATAACCCCGCATTCATTCCGACATTATTTTGTTACTGTTGTGCTTAGGGCATCGGGTAATTTAAAGTTAGCGCAAGAATTAGCCAGACACAAGAACATTGCTGTAACCCAACGCTATGCTCACCTATCTGATGATGAGCTGGATAAGGGATATTGGGATATCTTTGAAGAGAAAAAGACTGGCTAAGATATAAGGAGCTATTCCAATACCTGTTTAATTTTATAGATGGATTTATCGCGGGATTCGTAATAAATTCGCATGATCATCTCACCCAAAAATCCCATCATCAGTAACTGCACGCCTATCACTATTAATAGAATTGCTAATAATAACAAAGGGCGATTTCCAATCTGGTACGCCTGAAATCCACTCCAGCCACCGATGATCCCGTGATAGATCTTCGTTCCAGCCAAAATACCACCGATAACCAGGCCAGATAGGCTGCTGAATATAGCGATAGATCCAAAGAGCCTCATCGGGCTGGTAAAAAATGTCAATAAATAAGTGACTGTGATCAAATCTAATACCACCCGTGGAGTGCGGGTGATTGAGCCGTACTTCGATTTGCCAGATATCCTGCTTCGATCATTAACTGGTACTTCTGCAAGCTTCACCCCAATTGCACTAGCCAGCTCGGGTAGAAAGCGATGGAGCTGCCCGTATAGGCGTAGATCTTTAACGATCTCACGTTTGAAGACTTTCAAAGAGCAACCACGATCATGGATGACTAGATGGGTGCTGCGACTGATAATCATATTGGCGGCTTTTGATAATATCCGCCGTAGCAGAGATTCTTTACGGTCAACCCGCCAGCCGGTCACAAAATCATAATCTCCTTCGCGAAGAGTGGTTATTAACTTCGGTATATCATTTGGATCATTTTGACCGTCTGCATCAAGCGTAATAATTAAATCACCTTGGGCATTATCAAATCCGGCGGCAAAGGCAGCAGTTTGTCCAAAATTACGGCGAAATTGAATTACTTTAACTGTATTATCTTGGATATGCATTGCTGATAATACCTTGAAACTATTGTCGGTACTACCATCATCGACATAGATGATTTCGTATGGGAGACCGATTTTGCTTAATACAGCACTAAGTTCTGTATAAAGAGGAGATATATTATTCTCCTCATTGAAAACTGGAATAATAATTGAAAACGATTTTTGATTTTCCATGATGATCATTGCCCTAATCGATATTGTAGATAATGCCGGCTAGTCTTATCGATATATTATATTCCCCAATGGTATAATTTTAGGGTGATAGTTTCCGACAATCAAGTAAATAAGGATATACGGTCATGGAAATAACCGTAACATCTCTGGAAAATTGTGATTTGGTCACAGTTAAAGGTCGGATAGATAGCTACACTGCTCCGAATTTGTCGGAAGCTTTAAGCAATATAACAAAACATAGCCAGTTTAAAATCATCTTGGAAATGAATGATGTAAGTTATGTATCCAGTGCTGGCTTGCGAGTCCTTATTGATCTTCAAAAAACGTGTAAAAAAGCAAACCAGGGGGAAGTTTTACTGGTTAAGATTCCACAACGAGTATATGAGACATTAGAGCTGGCAGGTTTTGTCCCTCTGTTTAAGTTCTACCAGAATGTCAAATCAGCCCTCGCTTATTTCTAATAACTTAGGCAACCTGCGTATCTGGCAAGAAGTAGTAAAACTTGCCGATGTTATTAACGACTCAATATAGTTTTGAATCCCTGATTTCACATATTACACAGCTCTTTCAAGTGAAATTTTCATTGATACCAGGATGTGGTTGACTCCATCGCTGGCGTCGCTGATAGATCATAAAGGCTTTGAAGATATCGATCCACTTCTGAGAGATTTATCACCATTGATGGAACTTGCATTTCAAGAAAGACAGATAGTTAACAACCTTCAAAATGACACCGCGGAGTACATGACCGACGCTGGCAATTCCCCTATTCGCCGGGGATGAGATTATTGGGATTATTGAGCTGGAGAAATCTGACCAGGCTGGTATTCAACAACTTGAAGAATCGATTTTCTCATTAGTTTCACTTCTCAAGTATCCCTGTGTTTTAGTACCCTACGACAAAAGTCGCATGGTGAATACCTTCAGCAAAATATTGATCATTTCAGCTGCCATCGAAGAAATCAGTAAATCTATCTTGTCTAATTTAGATAAAGATAGTTTACTGAATAGTACGCTCTCACTTCTCCATCAGAAATTTGATTTCAGGCAGGTTAATATTTATACTGTCCGATCGGACGATAAAAGGGAATTTAATCAAGTTCGGAATATCTGAAGATGGAATTGATCCAGCAAAGATTTATGAAATTGAGAAGGATAGTGGACCGATTGCCTGGGCAATTTCGCACCTGGAACCAGTTATCGTTAAGTGATCCGACCTTCGACAAACGGTTTTCCACGCCCAGTTTTTCAGCTGATAAACAATCAGAGCTAATTTTTCCTCTGCTTTGTGGAGAATTATTTGTAGGCGTCCTAGATCTTTGCAGTGAATCGGTTAATGCATTTTCGACCAGAAACGCTAAAAGGTTATCATCTACTGGCTCAAAATATTGCCGTCGCAATCAGAAACGCTGATCTATATCGAACAGAACAAATGAGGGGATTGATCTATGAGCGCCTTCAGAAAACTATCGGGAGAATATCTGCAGATGTCTCTTTAGATGATAGTTTGCAAAATTTATTTGATAATATTGAGGAAATCCTACCTTGGGATGCTCCGCTATCTGGTTGATTGACAATTCCGCTTACAGAATCTGAACATGGACAGTTTATTTCGTCTCTGCGGCTGGCAGTTGCACGGATTTCCAACCAACAATCCGCCGATATTAAGTCAATTACCTCGGAAGAAACGAACGAATTATTCGATAAATATATACAAAATCCTAATGACGCACAAGAATTACTAACTGCATATCCATGGATATCTGAAATCATAAACTCAGAACTGCCTCAGATTACGAAATTCAAGCTCAACTTATGAGCCATTGGGTGCATTACTTGGTTTTGATAACGATTATTCTGCTATTGGGGCACCGTTAATGATTAGACGACCAGCTTAGTGGGATTATTGTTTTTGTGCATCATCTGCCAGATCAATACGACCATGAATCACGGTCCATTACAGAGTGCTCTCGTTAATAATTTGTCGATTGCGATCGAAAATACCAAACATATACCGCTGCTCATGATCAAGCATGGATATCCACAGTGCTACTTCAAGTGGCAGAAGCAACCCAATCAATTACCAATTTGGATGAGCTGCTCGAAACAATTGTTGGTATGTTACCGGGTTTGATTGGTGTGGATGCATGTACGATATTTCTATGGGACCAATCCATCGAATGCTTTTTCCTCCAGAGCATCTATGGTTTTGAACCTGAACAACTAGCTAGAGTGAAAGCCTTGGAATATTTATCCTGGATCTGTTCTAGCGTTCGAAAAATCTAAAACAGAGCAGAAATCCAGTAATATTAAATAGCGATACGATATCGGATGAAATGCTGCACATAGTATTCCCAAACTATGATTTTCAACAAGATCTTTTGATATTATTTCCGTTAATTACTCAAGAACTTTTTATGGGAGCGATCCTGATCGACTTTACAAATTCAAACCTGAAATATAATTCATCTCAAGAGAATTGGGACGAAAAATATACCTTGATCCAAGGTGCTAGCCCACCAAGCTGCGATAGCAATAGAAAACCTCCAGCTGGTTAAATCACAGGAAGAAGAGGCATATATTTCGGTCGCATTGTTACAAGTTGCCCAAGCTATTGTTAGCCTTAATCAATTGGATGAAATACTTGGGTTCGATCGTCCGAATTACACCTATTTTAGTCGGTGTAAAAAGATGCATCATATATTTGTGGGACGAGAAAGATCTAGTATTTCGTCAATCTGAAAATTTTCGGCTTTTCTAAAAATGATCTTCGCTGCATTGGTCAGGTGATTAAAGCAAATGAATTTCCATTCATTGAAACTATTACAAAGTAATCAAATAATTTATCATTCGCTTGGTCCAGCGAATTCACCATTATCCTGGAATGAGATTGCACCAGATGATTATCACTTGATCGAAGGAATCACCCAGGATTCAGATGAGAATCTCTCAATTAATTTAGATGATAAATCATTAATTAGCAGGGAACGTTGCTCATTGGTTTTCCCCTATCCGTAAAGGGTGAGATTCTTGGTGTAATGCTGATTGAAGAAGAAGACCCAATAAAGGGATCTCCATCGCTTACATATTCGGGAAAAACGAATAGAGATCGTCAAAGGGATCACCCAACAGGCAGCAATTGCGATCAAGAACGAGCTTATTACAACAAGAAGCAGTAAAAAGCGAGAGGATGGAAAGAGAACTACAGCTAGCCAGGGAGATACAAGCCACATTTCTTCCTGATAGATTACCAGAATTACCTGGTTGGGATATCGATGTGCGGTGGCAGCCTGCTCGTCAAGTCGGTGGAGATTTTTACGATATCTTATCCTCGATGAAAATCGAATAGGTTTTGTAATTGCAGATGTCGCTGACAAAGGAATGCCGGCTGCTCTATTTATGACTTTAATCAGGACACTAATCAGAGCAGCTGCCAAAGGAAAAATCATCACCGGCTGCCGTCCTGAAGCAGGTGAATGAATTACTGATTCCGGATTCGAAGCATGGAATGTTTGTGACAGTATTTTATGGAGTATTTTCGCTTAAATTCCGGAAAGATTGTATATGCCAATGCGGGGCACAACCCACCAATTGTAAAGCATTTCGAACGAGACGACTTGTTGAGCTTACCCGAACCAGTATGGCATTAGGTATTATTTAGCGATATAGAAATTGAAGAACGAGAAATATCTCTGAATCCGGGTGATTGGATGTTGTTATATACTGATGGTATTACTGAAGCTTTTTCCACTTCAGGGAGAAATGTTCGGTACAGAGCGGATTATTTAGATTTATTATCAGAATTACAATTTATCTCATCCGATGAGATTATTAGATATAATTGAAGGCAACAGTAAATGAATTTATTAAAGGGACAGATTTATCGGATGATATGACACTGGCGGCAATTTACAGGAAAGATTCTATAAGCGGGATTCATCGATAATAAAAGAGGATCATGCACATACGGAAGACATGCTAGTGCATGATCCTCTTTTTATTATACTAATTGAATCTGCTAAGTTTATGGTGACGTAGTTATTCCAGAACCAATTGTAAGCAAAATACCCACTGGTTGGACTTTGTAATCGAATAGCAATTCGGGTAGCACCGGCTAACGATGCAGGGAATGTTGTAGGTTGCAGTTAATGACCTCCCAGTACCAGAGTTCGTGCTTCCCACATTTATCCCACCGATACCGCGTGTGCCATATTTTCCCATCAACACCGTAAAAGTGTCATTCGCTAGGGAAGTTTACTCCCTTGATCGTGACAGTTATTGTCTTTAACCACCGCTGAAATAGAAAACGTTGGAAAACCAGCTGTATCCCGGGGGAGTTGGAGTTGAGGTCGGTGTAGGCTGTGGGTTGGGGTAACTGTCGGCAGTATTGTTGAAGAACCAGTTATAAGCGAAGTAACCGGTGGTTGGGCTTTGTAAACGAATGGCAATTTGACTTAAGTCTGTCAATTCTTGTAGGAATGCATAGGTCACCTCAAATGATCCACCTGCACCAGAATTTGTGCTTTCCACAACCACTCCTCCAATTCCCAAGGTTCCAAATTTTCCCATGGTCACAGTGAAGGTATCATTCGGTGGAAAATTATTGGTAAGTATTGTCACAGATTGATCCCTGACCACTGATTTGATTGAAAATGTCGGGAAACCACTATAGCCAGGGATCGGGGTGGTGATGGGTGGAGACTACTGGGATTGTTCCAGAACCAGTTGTAAGCAAAATAACCGCTGGTTGGGCTTTGTAAGCGAATAGCAATCCTCTCGTAGCCTGCCATGGTCGATAGGTATTGTATAGGTCAGCCTTAAAGAGCCACCATTCCGCTATTCTGTGAATCCCACAACCACACCATCCGATACCCTACGAACCATATATACCCATCGTGACCCGAAAAGTATCATTGGCAGGGAAATTGAAAACCTGGATAGTTACAGTCTGGTCTTTAACGACCTCGAGGATATTAAAATATGGATGCAATTGTGATGGAGTGGTTGATGCTGATACCGGTAGAACAAATGTAAATACGGCAAACAAAGTGATTAAGATAGAAATTATGCGTTTCATAGGTTTTCTCCCTTTTATTATGACCCAATAACAACCTATTTTGTATTATTATTGGATTTAGTTTGTTTCAGAAATTTTACTCGACTTTCAGTCGACTTTTATTTATTCAGGTTAATATTAGATGAATATTATCCTAATTAATAATTTCTGAAGATAGATATATTATTAACGTGAAATATACCATTTTGGTTCCCATTTTTATTATTTTACTATCTGGCTGCAGCAAATTTAATACAAACCAGAATAGTAATGAAATGATGAATTGGAAATATGGGGATATACGGCTTTTGGATGGGATTGATACCATAAATCCAGACCAGGATTTGATCGCTGTATACACAAGAACAAATAATCAATCATTCCAAATACGCTTAGACTTTCTTGCCCTGGATACTTACCTTGGTAAAGATATCTATATTGCGATAGATACCAGTCCAGGTGGTGTTACCCAAGATTTACCTTTTTCAAGTGATCTTCAGTGGGAATACTTGATAATAATCTCAAAATCAGGATCTATTGGAATACTTGATAAAAACCTCGCCCCATTATCTGGGGTGGAATTATTCATTTTGTACGATTTATGGCAGGACAGGATTGTTATCAGTTTGAAGAAAGATTTTCTCCCGATATATTATGGAAATACGAAAATGCAAGTGACTATCACTGAACCTGGTCGGACCACTGTTACCGATATTAGTGACCAATTTTCATTGGATTCCCTCTCCCCTACCAAAGCGAAGGTATTATTTGCATTTTGGAATACATTACCATCGGTTACACCAGCCGAAACCCTTCGATCATGGGCGGGAGCGCATTCAGGTTTGATAAGCAGAAGACATGGACTTCGTTACCTGCTTGATTCAGCTTCCAAATACAAATCGACCGTGTTTCTACTTGATCTATTAACTCCTGATACCTTATCAGTGCTTGATTATCTCAATGCATTGCCACGCATACGTAACCTGGCAAATGCTGGGATTTTGGTATCACCGGCAAGTTCTCAATTTGAAATACTTGATAAAAATATTGCCGAGACGAGCTTCAGCGCTATCGATAATTTAAATTTATCGATGGATTTATATGATACATGGAAAATTTCAAGTAATTTGGATCACAATCTAGTGATTAATAATGATGAATTTATATTATTTTTGAATAGTGATAAGTATAAAGGTAATAGTGGTAAAGTTATTAGGTATTATGACTATGCGCATTATGACGATATAAGTTCTGAATGTGCTTTATCCCCTATAGCCTCAGATTACTTTCTATTACGGCGGAACACCAAATTTCCTCTCGAGTGTACGCGCCTAATAATACAATACGCCTTGAATAAATCCCCCGCTCCACTAATATGGGGTGGTGATTTTAGCCAATCCGTTATGGGTGATCCAGTGATGAGCTCCGAAGTGTTTACGTACATACACGAGCATCCATGGATTTAAATTTATTCCATAAATGATCTTACGGACTCCACAGAATATTCAATATCTGGATCCTTACCTTATCTAAAAATAATTCAAGCTAATAATGCAGACACACAACTTTCAATTGTTCGCGATACTACTGGTAACAAGGTACATGAATCTTTACTGCACTCACCCCATAATCGGATATCCGACCTCGCCTGGAAAGTATTTTCTGATCTTACTCAGGCAGCGTCACAAGAATTGGTGTCTCTGCGTGCCAATTACATAGGGCAAATTGGAATGATCCTTACTGCAGCAGATTGGGCTGACAAACCTCATCCTATAGCATCATGTGATATCGATTTGGATTACGATGGCATTAGTGAGTGCATCCTGGCAAATGACTATATTTTCGCAGTGATTGAGCCTGATGGTGGTTACATACCATTTGTATTTACAAGTGATATTAATGGTATGCATCAGATAATCGGCCCGACCTGGGAATTTATTGTGGGCTTGAGTGATGTAACCTCCTGGAATATTGATCTGGGTGTGAGGGCAGATCCAGATCAACTACTTGGTGCTTTTCAAGATCCATTTAGTCATTGGAATCGATATACTACTAAACTCGAAGATCGCGGCATAATTTTAGAAGCAGATGACATGTCTATTCAAAAGATCATTAGCGTGTTACCTGATAGGATTCATATTGAGATTCGATCAGCCTATCAATATGTTCAATATTCCAGCATTCCCCTGGTTGTTGATCCTTGGCTTCGATATACACCTGGCTGGGGTAATATGTATTTCAAGGAGAGCGCGGGCAATAATTTCTATTGGGGTATTCGTACCGGCGAGAACGTTGGGATCATATCAACAAATCCATTGAACGAATTCTCATTCAATGACACTTATTCAGCGATGTCGCGCCCTGAAGATCCAAATTTTGATTATTCACCGGGTCATTACATTCCATTCCCATTATCGGTAGTTGAAATAAAAACATCCGAAAATTATTCTATCGACGTTATTATCAATCCCTGAACCTCTTTAGCGTACTTGTCTGACAAACAACTCCACTTGACGTTGGTATAATTGTATAGTAAACTACCGCACGCTAGGTCTCGTGGTGTAGTGGCCAAACATGCGGCCCTGTCAAGGCCGAGATCGTGGGTTCGAATCCCGTCGAGACCGCACTAAAACTATCTAAATAAACCTGGAGGTCAATAGGACACTCCAGGCTTTATTTTTATCCAAAACTTTATCTAATTGTTACTTTGTGTACACTTGTGGCTTGAGCTCAGCAATATAAGGTAAGGTCCGATATTGATCGGCGTAATCTAACCCATATCCTACTACCCATGCATTTGGGATCACAAATCCAAGATAATTGATGGGCACATCCAGGTTGTCTCTGTTTTTACGCAACAATACACACGTTTTCAATGAAGCAGGGTTGTGCCATTGTAATACCTGATATAAATACTTTAGTGTTTTTCCACTATCCGCAATGTCTTCAATAATAATGGCATGTTGACCATCAATCGGCTCGCGTAAATCCATAATCAATCGCACCGCTCCAGTGTTGGCAGTTTTGCCATAACTTGATACAGCCATAAAATCTACCACATGTGGAATGCTCAGCTGTCTGCTAAGGTCAGCTAAAAAAATAAATGCTCCTTTTAAAATTCCAATTAGATAGATTTGCTCCACACCGGCGTAATCATTAGAAATCTGATCGGCTAATTCCTTAACGCGAGCACTAATTTGATCGGTAGTAACCAGTATTTTCTCAAGGTTTTTTTCAATGTTGTTCATCTAGAATCTCCCAATAAATATAGTGCTTCAATTATAATCACATCTAAGTTTTCACTACCCAGGAAAAACACATGGAACCAAATCCAATCCTCAAAAAACTAGGCTATTCGAATAATGATCGTCTGGTAATTATTCATACCGATGACATAGGCATGTGCCATGCATCCGTACAGGCATATTCTGAGTTAGTCGATTTCGGACTGATCTCATCCGCAGCGACCATGGTGCCATGCTCATGGTTCCCTCAAGTGGCATTATTTTGTCGTCAAAACACGAAGGTGGATATGGGAGTCCATCTGACCCTGACCAGTGAATGGAACACTTACAGATGGTCGCCTATAACGACACATCGGCTCGAATTCGGGTTTAATTGATACCGAGGGCTACTTTCACCGGCGTTCTGAAGATGTGCAAACATCAGGTGATCCTGAAACTGTCCAAATCGAGCTGCAAGCTCAATTAGATCGGGCAATTTCGGCTGGCATTTCTGTCACCCATCTTGACACCCATATGCTCACTGTAGCTCATCCAAAATTTGTTTCGGGATACATTCAACTAGCCATACAGCATAAGCTGCCATTTTTATTCCCGCGGATGGACGAAGCTGGGTTTAGGCAGCTGGGAATGGATCAAGCTACCGCCTCAGTTGCTTCTGGTTTTGTGAAAGTGCTTGGAAGAACAAGGCATCCCCTTGGTCGATTACGCCGCAGGTTTGGATCTGGCGAAACCTTTTGAGCGTTTTGAGCAAGCCAAGCAGGCGATGAGAAATTTACTGCCGGGGATTACCCACTTCATTATCCATCCTTCAAAAGAAACACCTGAACTAATATCCATAACTCCTGATTGGCAAAGCCGGGTGGCAGATTACCAAACCTTCATGGATGAAAATCTCAAACAATATATTGTCAATGAAGGAATTCAGGTGATTGGTTACCGCAAATTGAGAAATTTGTTTCCATTATAGAAGTTATGGATAATTTCATAACAATAAATTTAAATATCTTTCGTATGTTCGTAACTCATACAGATTATCTCTCAACATTTTATGTTTACCATTTCGTTCAATGATTATTAGCTCATAGCTCAGTATGGATATTCAAAAAGTAATTTATGTATTTCGTGCGCTCGGATTGGGCGGGATTGCTCGCACTATCCAGTATGGATTACTCCGTGATCAAATCGAAAAACGTTATCCCCATAAAAATACTCTAATTCCCCGACTTAGCCCTGGCTCGATAAAATCGACCAGCCCTATAGTCGGAGGATTACGGGTTGAATTTGATAATTCCATTTTAGATTTGGTATTTTTAACCCCTAATCTTGTCAGGGTATCCTGGGAGCCAGGTAAACCACCTATCCCGTATACATTAGCGAAGACTGAATGGAATAACCCAAGTGTTGATATCCAGCTAAATAGCTCTGGTGCTTTGCTGAAATGTGAGCCTCACGAAATTTCTATCGATGAAGTTGGAAATATTTTGTTTCAAGATACACAAAAGAATACGCTCAGAAAAGATGATGCGCCTATCAGAATTGGTAATGAATGGCATTTATCCACCAACCTCAAGCCTGAAGAGCATATATATGGATTGGGAGAACGAGCAGGTATGCTTAACCTTCGTCCGGGTTCATACGTTTCCTGGAATACAGATGCTGAAGGTAGTTATTCACGGGGAAGAGACCCTTTATATATCGGTACACCTATAGTTTTGAGTTTATCAAATGAAGGCAGCCACTTAACTTATTTTGAAAACTCATATCGCTCAACTTTCAAAATCACTGATACATTCGATGCGACATTTGCGGGAGGGATGCTCAGGTATTACCTGATTTTTGGATCACTAGAATCTATCTTTTCCCAACTCGGAGAATTACTTGGATGCCCCCCCTTGCCACCGCGTTGGGTGCTTGGATACCATCAATGCCGCTGGGGATATCGTAATGAGGCAGATATTCGACGAGTTGTCAAAGGTTTTTCGGATCACCAATATCCACTATCGGCAATTCATCTCGACATTGATTATATGGATAGGTTTCGCGTGTTCACCTTCAGCCCAACAAGATTCTCTGGGATAAAGCTCTTGTCAAAGGAGCTGATTGAAAAAGGCATACATCTTGTCACCACAATTAATCCTGCAGTTAAATTGGATCGTAATTACCCAGTTTATAAAGATGGATTATCGAAGAATGTATTTTGTAAACTCCCAAATGGAAACGTATTGCACGGTGTTTCCTGGTCTGGTTGGTCAGCATTTCCCGACTTTTTAAATCCTGCTGTGCGAAATTGGTGGCAGGAGAAGTATCAAGTCTTATTGCAAGCAGGTATTTCTGGTATTTGGCATGATATGAATGAGCCGTCCTCTTTTGCTGGGTGGGGAGATAAAACGCTACCTTTACCAACCAGACATTTTTTCGAAGGTCAAGGTGGCGATCATCTCGAAGCTCATAATATATATGGATTGTTGATGAATCAGGCAGGGTACGATGCATTACATAAATATGCGCCAGATAAGAGACCCTGGATCTTTTCTAGATCTGGATGGGCTGGACTTCAGCGATACGCATGGAACTGGACGGGAGATGTTGAAACATCCTGGGAAGCATTGCGGCAAACTATTCCCACGATTTTAGGTTTAGGATTATCCGGTCATTCATTCTCAGGTGTGGATATTGGTGGCTTCAGTGGCAGCCCAAGCGCCGATTTATATTTACGCTGGTTTCAATTGGCAACCTTTCTGCCATTATTCCGAACTCATTCAGCTATTGGTACAAAACCTAGAGAACCCTGGGTATTTGGAGAACCCTACACCACCATTATTCGTAATTTTCTTGAGCTGCGTTATAAACTGATCCCTTATTTATATACATTAGCCTGGAAGACTGCAAAATCTGGACATCCTCCGATCAGGCCACTTTTTTGGGAAAACCCGCAGGATCAAAATCTATGGGATATTGAAGATGAGTTCCTGCTTGGCGATTCCATATTAATCGCTCCAATCATGGATGAGAGTGCACATACCCGTAGTATTACTTTACCTCGAGGAAAATGGTACTCTTATTGGAATGATCACACTTACGATGGCGGGCTGGAGTTGGAATTTTCAATTTCCAAGGAAACAATACCAATTTTTATAAAAGGCGGTACTCTGCTACCAATGGATGAAATTTCAGAGCTCTGTTTCCATATTTATATAGGCAGCGACAATGCCACAACCTCTCTGCTATATCAAGATGCCGGCGACGGTTATGGAACCTGGCGTGTTGATACATTCCAAATGCTTACCAGTCAAAGTTCAATAGAGATTATTTGGGATTCTGTAGGTGAGTATCCATTTCCATACCCATTAGTGAAATTCATCCTACATGGGAAGAGACTGCGGAATGCTGTGTTCGATGGGCGCAGTATCCCATTTACTGGAAATACAGTCACATCGCCCTCATTCCGTAAACTAAACCTTGATTTCGATTAACCTCTAGGTGCGTTTTTCGATTAGAAATCCCTTTAAATACGCTCCCTCAGGAAAATTTAGAGCGACCGGATGATCCTTTGCTTGATGTAACCGGTCAAGAATCACTGCATCAACCTTAGCATCCAAAGCAGCACCAGCAACAATCTTTTGGAATAAATCTTCACTAACTCCACCAGAACAAGAGAAAGTCATCAGGTAGCCATTATTGTTTAACAACTTTAATGCCAGGAGATTAATATCCTTATACGCCCGGGCTGCACGCTCGACTTGCGAAGCAGTTGGAGCGAACTTCGGCGGGTCTAAAATTACCAAATCAAAATATTCTCCTCGATCACGTAACGTTCGAAGATAGGTAAACACATCCTGTTCGATAAATGTCACATTATCCGTCTTAAAATTGTTATTTTCAATATTTTCCCGAGCACATATTCAGCGAACTTTCTGAAGAGTCAACCAGGGTGACGCTTTTCGCATGACCTGCCAAAGCATTGATCGTGAATCCGCCAGTATATGAAAAACAATCAAGCACTTTTCGATCGGTGGAGATATTCCTCGCCAGCAATCGATTATCTCTTTGATCAAGGTAATACCCGGTTTTGTGACCATTCATAATATCTACCTGAATATGAAGTCCATGTTCGATGATTTGTAATGGAATTTCATAGTTTTACCGAAAAGTAGGCCGGTCTTTGGTAGGTAATCCCTCCAATTGGCGCACATCGACATCAGAACGCTCATACAGAGAGCTTGCATTCGTATTCTTTTGAATAATGTCCAGTAAGCTGTCTCGCCAAAATTCTATTCCTGCAGTCAGAAATTGGACTACAAGCACATCATCATATTGATCTAAAATTAAACCTGGAAGACCATCAGATTCGCCATGCACCAAACGCATTGCGTTCGATGGGATCAAATCAGCCATATTCTCCCGTAATTCAACCGCTTGCTTAAATCGGCGTTGTAGAAAATCAGGATTTACTTCTTCTGCCTGATCCCAGGTCCAAACCCTTCCAACGATATTCGAATTTGGATTAAATGCTGCCCTCGCCAAAAATTCTCCGGATGCAGATAATACATCGACCGGTTCACCAGTTTTGGGTGATCCATGTACAGCTGCAACCGCCCCAGAAAATATCCATGGATGCCGGCGTATAAGCGATCTTTCCCGCCCAGGTTTTATCACAATGTCAGACATCAGCCAGCCTGGCACTCCAATTATTCATAGATTATCTAGCTATTAGCCATAGATATAGGTTACTACTTTGTTAGTAATCTATTGAACTCATCCATACCAATGATCTCAACCCCAAGCTGTTTGGCTTTATCCAGCTTCGAACCAGGTTGATCTCCGACTAACAAATAACTCGTATTCTTGCTTACAGAATCAGAGACTTTTCCACCATTTTCATGGATGATCTCTTTTACAACATCCCGAGAGAATCCTTCTAATGTACCCGTGATGACAAATGTGAGATCTGAAAATCGCTTTCGAATATTATCTTGTCCGATAATTGTTTTTTCAATCGGCCATACACCTGCGTTTTTTAATTTCTTCAACACTCGTTTGTTCGAATCACGTTTAAACCAATCCACAATCCCCATGGCAATATTTGGTCCAACGCCTTCAATCTCTTGTAATTCTTCGATCGACGCACGGGATAACTTTTCCAGATCTTCATAATTATGGGCTAATTCAACCGCCATCACTTCACCTACTCCATGAATCCCAAGTGCATTAATTAAACGGCTCAAAGGTTGGCTTTTAGATGTCTGGATAGCGTTAAGTAAATTCTCCGCTTTTTTATCAGCAAAGCCTTCCAAATGTGAGTAAGCGTTGCTTATCCAGCGTGTATATATCTGCAAGATCTTGCACTAAATTTGCGCTGACTAACTGTTCAACAATCTTGATCCCAAGTCCAACGATTTCCATCGCACCACGTGATGCAAAATGTTCCAGGTTACGGATTAATTGCGCTGGGCAAGAAGCATTAACACAAAACCAGGCAACCTCACCATCAAAATGCTCAATCGGCTGACCGCAGGTCGGGCATTTTGAAGGTGGTGTATAACTTACCTCCTTGCCCGTCCGTAGATCTTGAATAGGCCCAATCACATATGGGATGACATCGCCAGCACGCTTTAAAGCCACCCTGTCTCCAATGCGTATATCTTTATCTCTGATGTAATCAAAGTTGTGTAAGGTAGCTTGTTTTACGATCACACCACCAACCTCAACCGGTTCTAAAATTGCATATGGCGTCAATACTCCTGTACGTCCGACATTTACGCCGATATCCAGTAATTTGGTGGTAACTTCGCGTGCAGGGAATTTATATGCGATTGCTCCTCTTGGATCCTTTCCAACAACCCCAAGCTCAGCTGCTAACGTCAAATCGTTTATCTTTATTACCGCTCCATCGGCTTCAAAAGCAAATTTATCTCGTTTTTCCAATATTTGGTTATACGCATTAATCACTTCGTCTATTGATTGGCAGTAATTTGCGACTGGGATTGGAAAGCCAAGAGATTGCAGATAGTGCAACCTATCCATTTGTGTCATGGCTATACTTCCATTTGCGGAGACAACGGCATAGATGAGTATCGTCAGTGGTCTGGTAGCAGTAAGACTTGGATCAAGCTGTCTAAGCGAGCCCGCCGCAGTATTGCGTGGGTTTTGGTATGTGGTCTCACCAGCTTCTTCAAGGCGTTTATTTAATTTCTCAAATTCTTTGATGGTTATGAAGGCTTCTCCACGTACCACCAATTCTCCAGGCGGAGTCGGTTCTTTTGATTCTAGTGGGATTTTAAGGGGTAAAGCCCGCACAGTTTTCAAATTGGCGGTGATATCTTCCCCAATAATCCCATCCCCACGGGTCGCACCTTGAACAAATAATCCGTCCTGATAATGAAGCACGACGGTTAAACCATCGATTTTCGGCTCAACAACAAAGCCAGCTGTCCTAACCCTTGAATCTAATTTACTAACTCGCTCAAACCATGCACGAACGTCTTCTCCAGTAAAGGCATTCGCCAGACTGAGTATCGGTGCAGGATGTCTCACTTTTACGAATTTCTCTAACGGAGCTGCGCCAGCCCTTTGACTGGGTGAATCAGAGGTAATCCAGTCGGGATGTGTGTTTTCAATCTCGCGTAATTCCTTGATCAATTTGTCGTATTCATAATCACTGATCACAGGATCGTCCAATACATGATACCTGTGATTGTGATAATTAATCTCCCGTTTTAATTCCTCCAGCCTTTGATGGATTTGTTGCTCGGTCATATATAGCTCCCTGGGTAATTATAGTCTTCCGACTAGTATATATATTATCAATACTATTTCTTTTATTTATCACAATTGATTCAATCAACCTGAATTATAACGATTTGTGTCTGAGTTACCTATTGATTTTAGAATCAAATTCCACCAGGCTACTCCCTGGCGGAATTAAATTACGATCGACTATTATTATGGATATTACCAGACAATTATTAGTTATCTTGTTCAATCACCAGTTAAATACGCCATCCAAGTCTTCTTCCGATACATCGAAGACAACTTTATGTGGAGGTAATGGTTCACGTGTCATCCATTCCGGTAAACGGTCGTCTGCATTGGTAAACCCAGCCAATCGATTAAATTCTCGTTCAAGCTTGAGGGATTCGCGTCCTAACACTTGCAGAATATCTGCACCAACATTCCAATCGTAGCGTGCATTTATTAAGTCGCGGATTGTCTCCGGTGCGGCACCAAAACCGAACCCAGCAAATATACATGCCCCCAAGGTGTCATATCCAGCCATATTGATCTGAGTGGTACGGGAAATTGCAGCCTGTCCGTTGGGATCTAAATGGTTGATCTTTGCTCTGATTGTGAGCCCGCTGGTATGGTCAGCTCCTTGCGGTGAAGTGGCGTAAGTGACACCAGTGCCTTTTATCGCCCGAGGCTCATATGCAGACATAGCCTGCCCTTTTACTGCAGGTACTTGCTCAACACCCAAGACTTTCCCAGTTAAGGTCGCTCCACTTCCTAATAACCTTCCCAGTGTTGTATTGCGCTTAATTTCATCAATCAGTTGGACTGCTCGCTCACCATCCCCATAATCCAGTAATCCGGCTTTAGCAGCTACACCAAGTGATGCGCCGATCTCAATTGAGTCCAAACCAAGATCATTGACCATCCAATTTAACTTGGCAATTGTGTCCAGGTTACCAATCCCCAAATTCGAACCCATTAACCCAATCGTCTCATATTCTAATGGTGATACCATTGATTTGCCGCTTGCATCGGCATAATTGTTTGAACAGCGAATAGTGCATCCAGGCATACAGGCATGAGTTGGTTCACCCTCACCGCCTCGTGCTAAAATCACATCCCGCATATACTCCCCACTGATCGTCTCCACTTCCTCAAACTGCCCCTCGGAAAAATTCCGCGTGGGTAATGCACCAAAACTATTACACATACGAGCCATCGCAGCAGTACCGTAATCCCTGTAAACTGCGGTTTGTGGATGTTCCATCAATGCCTTGGTATAAGCTTTTTGTGCCAGTCGAAACTCTTCTGGATGTGCTATCGGAGGTTTCTCTCCCAATCTTGAATCGAAGACAATAGCTTTTATCTTTTTCGAGCCCATTAATGCGCCTAACCCACCCCGCGCAGCAATTCGAGAGGGAAGGTTTTCCTTATCGAAATTCTGTATCCCGGCTGCTGCAAGCTGCATTTCTCCGCCTTGGCCAATGAGAGCCACCGCAATTTTAGGTCCAAAAGTTTCTATGAGCTTTTTACCGCATTCAAATACCCCCAATCCGATTAAACCCTGGCCAGATTCAAATTTGATACCCTCGTGATTTACCAGTAATATACTCCAATCATCATTATCGGGTTTATCCTCAATAATAAGGGCTTTGATACCTAAAAATGCCATATATAAGCCAGTAGTTCCACCAGCATTCGCTTCTTTCACTCCCCCGGTGAGCGGGCTTTTACCGCCAATTGAAATTCGATCACAGCTTGATAGCATATGGCCAACCAACAGTCCTGGGGTGAAAGAGAAGCTTGTTTAATGGTCCGAGCGGCTCACACTGGGGTGGGACCTCATCTAAAAGGATGCGGGCAATTAGACCCCTGCCGCCTAATCTTTCCCATGAAGGGGGTACGGGTTCACGTATTAATCGTTTTTGTCCGGCAGTTTACCCGCCAGACATAATATTCAAAGCTATCTATGTTCTTTTGATCCATTTAAAATCTCCTAAACTTGAAACAGTAAATCATTAACTGCATTTCGAAATACTTTGGTATGGTAATCTACGTCGCTAATTGAAGTATCAGGAGCAATTAGAGCCATGTTATGGAATGGGGTCATTAGTATGCCTCGGTTGAGCGAATAAAGATGCATAAACCGATCTAATTCGCTATCAATCGCTGCGTTTGCTTCGGCACCATTCCGGGGAGGATTTTCACGAAACCAATATTCGCTGCGGCATCCCAGGCGTTTTACAATCCAGGGTAAACCTGATTCCTTAATTACAGATTCTACTCCATGTGTAAAATAGATCGATAATTCAGTCGCCTTCTTATAGGCAGCTTCTGTTAATACATGTTCGAGCGTGGCACGCATGGCAGCGATGGATAAGGCATTGCCAGCCAGGGTACCACCGATCCCACCCACATCAGAATCTTCTAAATTAATTCTGGCATAGAATTTATCGGCTACCTCCTGCGAAAATCCATAAATCGCAGCAGGAACTCCCCCCGCAAGAGGTTTCCCCAAGGTAAACAGATCAGGTTTCAGACCAAATTCACCGGTATACCCACGCGGTCCGGTGCAAATGGTGTGAGTCTCATCAATAATGAGAAATGTGCCTGTTATCTGTGTGATTTTTCGAAGTGCGTCATGATAACCAGGATCAGGGTGAATAATCCCGATATTCGTCATGACCGGTTCAGCCAAGACACATGCCACATCTCCGGGGACTAAAGCAGCTTCCAAAGCTGGAATGTCATTGAATTCAATTACTTTGGTTGTCTCGACTGGATTTACAGGTGGTCCAAGGTTGCCCCGTCTTGGTCCTGGTCCATCATCATTTAGGGTGATAAATGTTTCATCAACGGTTCCATGGTAGCAATAATTAAACACCAGCACATATTTTCGTTGCGTGATCTCCCTGGCCATACGAATTGCAAAACGATTCGCATCCGTGGCAGTAAGTGTGAATTGCCAGTAAGGCAAACCAAATCGTCTTTGCAACTCTTCACCCACCCAAATCACATCCTCTGTGGGCAGCATGAAGGTAATACCTTTTTTAGCTTGTTGATAAATTGCTTCCACAGTTTGATCCGGTGCGTGTCCAGTCATAGCACCTGTATCACCGAGGCAAAAGTCGATGTATTCGTGCTCATCAACATCAGTAAAATGAGCCCCTTTTCCCTCTTTAACAAAGATAGGAAAGGTACCTGCCCAACGCATCATCCACAACATAGGCACGCCCCCGTGTAAGCAATTACTTGCGCGTTGATATAGCTCATACGATTTTTGATGTTCTTTATGAAAACGCAATTCTTCTACGCGGAGCAGCTCGGTTAGCCGCTTGCGATCTATCGTGGCCATTTAATCACCCTTGTAATTTATTTGATAACTGCTTTCAGCGCGTTCGCAAAAATATCCGCTGCGTCTGATATTTGCTTTTCAGTAACGATGAGTGGTGGGATCCAGCGAATAACATTATCATAGGTGCCGCAGTTGAGAAGCATGAGCTTTCGTTCAAAACAAGCTTGAACCACAGCTTTCGTAATTGCTTTATCAGGTTTCCGATCTGCGGTCCGAAATTCAACGCCAACCATTACACCCAAACCGCGCACATCGCCGATCATTGGATAGTCTAATTGGAGCCTGCGCAAGTGATTCATCAAATGTAAACCCATTGTCTGAGCATTTTCAATCATATTTTCATCACGCATAGCTTTAATGGTTGCGACTCCGGCGGCGCATGCGATTACATTACCACCATAGGTACCCCCATGCGTGCCGGTCTGCCATTTTTTCATCAACTCCAACCGACTGAAGACACCTGCTAATGGTAATCCGGATGCGATGCCTTTCGCCACAGTCATAATATCAGGTGTCACATTGAAGTGTTCCTGGGCAAACCATTTTCCAGTTCGCCCAAAACCAGATTGAATCTCATCAAGAATAAGCATAATTCCATATTTATCACAAATATCACGTAAACTACTTAAAAAACCCTGCGGTGGAACCACGTAACCACCTTCACCCAAAACAGGCTCAATCAGGATGGCGGCAGTTTCTTGAGGGGCAGTTTGAGATAGGAATAAGAATTCCAACTCATTGAGGCACCATTCGGTGGTCTGTTCATCTGACCATCCGAACCGATAACTATACGGATAGGGTGCTACAAATACTCCCGCCATTAATGGCTGATATCCAGCCCGGTACACGGTTTTTGAAGTGGTTAATGACATTGCACCCACGGTGCGTCCGTGGAAACTGCCCTGAAATACAATGATATTCGTACGTCCTGTGACATGACGGGCTAATTTAATTGCACCCTCAATCGCTTCAGCACCAGAATTGGTAAAGAAAAAACCATCGATGGAAGGATTAACTACTGTCTTCAGCTCACTGACCAATTCAAGCATCGGTTTGTGGATAACAATATTTGCCTGGCCATGGATTAACTTACCAGCTTGTTTCTGGATCGCTTCAACGACGCGTGGGTGACAGTGCCCTGTGTTCGTCACCCCAATCCCACAGGTGAAATCCAGATACTTATTACCCTGGGTATCGTATAAATAACAACCTTGACCAGACTCGACTTCTATGGAAAATATCCTGCTCCATACTGGTGATAAATTCTGTTTCATATCTAATAGATTTGCCATTGTTTAAATTCACCTTTCGTAATTACATTTCTCTAATACCGTATGGGAAACCATATTCTGCCATTTTCTTCATAAATGGTATTGGATCAAATGCTTCCGGTCCTAATACACCCGTTGAGCTCCAGGTACCATTTTGTAGCAATTCCCATCCGATGACTGCATTAAAAGCAGTTTGGGCTACAACTGCCTGGCAGCCCCATTTTTTCATACATTCCTCATTATCGGCAACTTGATAGAGATAAACCTGACGAGGTTTTCCGTCTTTAACACCCTTCACCCAGGTTCCAGCACATGTTTTTCCATACATCTGGTCACCCAGGTGAGCCGGATCAGGCAGGCAAGCTGCCACAACATCTCGAGGTGCCACCATGAGGTCCTTAACCTTAATCGGTTGCTTATTATCTAATCCAATCATATGCAGCGTTTTCAAAACCTCAATAAATTTATCCCCCAATCCATACTTAAAAGTCACACGCTTGCTTTTAACCCATCTCGGAATAAGCAATACTTCTTCATGTTCTACATTAACCACTTCGACATTTCCAATTCCGTCAGGGAATTCAAATACTTCGGGTTCCGAAAAGGGTTGGGTGGTAAACCAGCCCCTTTCTTTCTCCCATATTACAGGAGGATTGAGACATTCTTCAATTGTTGTCCAGATAGAGAAATTTGGGGCAAACTCATATCCACGAACTTCAATATTCGCCCCATCGCGAATGCCGATTTCATCAATTTCGTCAAAGAGATAATCCTGAGCATAGCGTGCAAAAATATCTGCCATCCCAGGCTCAACTCCTAAGCCAACGAACGCCAACAGTCCTTTTTGTTCCCATTGCGCCGAGCGTTCAAATTGATAGTCGCCTAGTTTAATACCAACTTTATTAAAAGGGTCAGTGGGATGTGGCTCCGATAATGTCATCGCCATATCCATATAATTGCAACCGTAGCTAAATGCCGCTTCAAATATAGGTACGTTGAAGGAAGGATCACAGGCATTCATAATCAAATCGACTTTATACTTTTTTGCCAAAGCTTCAATTTGCTCCTGGTACTTAGCATCGACTTTTTCAGCGGGAAACCGTAAGTCATCTCCTAATTTAGCTTGAACTTCCCTTGCGCGTGCAAGGTTATAATCTGAAAGAACAAGCTGTTCCACCCACTGATGAGGTTTGGCAATCATAGCCATTGCCTCACCAACCCCCCCAACTCCTACGAGTAATATTTTCATAAACCTTCTCCTTAAATTATTATTATGGCTATTTCAATTTATAGGCTTTTATATATTTCTTGTAATACATCCTCAAGACGATTTAAAACCGCATCTATTTGTTCATACGTGATTACCAAAGGTGGTTCGATGCGAATGGTTTTAGCACTGGTTAGAGTTCCGGCTACTAAAACACCTCTTTTAAATAATCCAGCAGCTACTTTATATCCCACATCCGGGTTATTAAAATGCTGCCCGATCAATAATCCTTTCCCTGTAATGCTGTGATAAATTTGAGGGTATCTGTTCGCGATATCTTTAAGTTTCGGAATAAGATAATCTCCTTTGGCAGCAGCCTGCTCCCACAATTTATCGCGTAAAGTAATATTGATGGCAGCAATCGCTGCGCTGCATGCCAGTGAACCTCCGCCAGTGGTGGTTGTATGAATGAATGGATTCGGGAACATCATGCATTGCCAGATTTCTTCAGTGGAACAGAAAGCACTAATTGGCATCACACCGCCCCCTAATGATTTGGCTAAAGCGATAATATCCGGTTTCACATCCCAATGATCCACTCCCCAAAGTTTGCCAGTCCGACCAAAACCAGTCTGTACCTCATCTGCAATTAACAGAACTCCATAATGTTTTGTCGACTCCCGTATGCGAGGCCAGAAATCGTCTGGGGGCACGATTGCACCAGCTTCGCCCTGGATGGGTTCCATAATTACCGCAGCGATATCAATACCAACTTTTTGGCATATGTCTAATTGCTGCTCGACAGCATCCGCATCACCGAACGGAACGTGATAGACTGGTCCTCCATAGAGGGTTCCAACAGGCGTTCGATAATCGGATTTACCAATCATGCTGAGAGAACCCATGGTTTTTCCATGGAATGCTTTATTAGCAGCAATAAACCCATTCTTATGGGTGTACATTTTTGCCAGTTTGATCGTCCCTTCGACAGCTTCCGTGCCACTGGCAGCAAAGAAACTATACTTGATATCACCTGGGGCAATCATAGCAATGAGGCGAGCCAGCACACCCCGTAATGGGTCAATTAATTCCTGGCTGGGCATGGGTGTGCGGCTAAGCTGTGCCTTCACATTATCGATAACCTCAGGATTTGCCCAACCCAGATCCATCATTCCATACCCACCCAGGCAGTCAATATATTCCCGTCCTAACACATCGCGAAAAATTGCACCTGAACCAGTCCATTCCACTGCAGCCCAATCGCCGGCTTCAGTAATGGATTTACGGTAATCCAACCAGCCTCGATTAAAATGTTCGGCAAAGTTATATTTTGATTCTTCGATGATCGATTTGGCTTCTTCTTCAGTGACCTCTGTCTTGTGAATAATTTCAATCCAACGCTGAGCGAAAGTTATCGCATCCTCATGTGATTTGGACATAGTATTTTCCCTTTTTAGGTTTTATTCCCAATCCGATACTTCTTTGTACCAAATCTTGCTAGTGCCAGTTTTTGCACGGCTTTTCCATTTTCCAGACTTTGGTTCGTTCTCGATTATTTTTATCAGGGTTTCGGCTTTGCCTTTAATCAAAATTCGATCCTGCTCTGAAAGAACAGGCACCCCATAGACTGCAGCCTGTACTTTATTTAAATTCATCAGGGAGGTGTAATAAAATCCCCAATCATCTGCCATTAATTTAGCCAGATATCGTAAGTTAATATGATTTGCATCTGTTTCACCCAATGGGGCGCCAATTAAAAGCAACATTGCATCCTTGAGGTCTTTGTCATTTATTTTCACGATTTGAAGCTTCTGTAATAACAAGTCTGTAAGAGATACACAATGTGGATGCAGCTCAAGTCGTCCCTGGTAGTTTATTGGGTGGTTGTAGTCAAGTTTATCGAAAAACACATCGATCATGGGAATTCGATCTCCAAAATATATATGACGATTACCTCCGCTCATCATGGCAGCACGTTTTTCCAGCTCATATCCCTGCTTTTCGAAAAATAGCACGATTTTCCCCCGGTTTTTACCATACGAAGCATAATCAATATCTGTAAATACCCGATCTCCAAGACGTTCCATTCCCCGGTACAAATCAATATGCTCTGGGAAGTAGAAATGCAAGGCAATCGGACCCATTACCCTCAGTATCAATCCCTGTTTCTGGGCTTCATCGGTCAATCTACGTGCTTCATTCAAATACTCTTCAGGTTTTGGATATTCTTCCAAGGGTATATCTTTAGGCAAACGAAACTTCTTTACCGGTAACATTGGCCTTTCTCCTATCCGGATGTAAACACGTAATCCTTTACTTTACCTTTTTCCAACACAATCATCGCGCCTTTTAATATTCCTTCAGAATATTCACTTCCGGGATTGATGATCAAGGTACGTTTTATTTTTTGAGCACCCCGAGATTCATGGATATGACCGTGTAACCCGATCAACGGTTGGTATTTTTCCATCATCTTGGCCACTGCACGACTGCCAACATGGATCTTACGGTCAGCTGCTTGAACTAAATCCTTGGACAATTCTGGTGCCAAATCCAGAGCAAAACCGTATGGGGGAACATGGAAATTAAAAATCGCATTTGATTTATCTTTCACTATTGAAATCAGTTCTTCGAGCATGGGCTCCAATTCTTCGTCTGGCTTCTCGCGCGGTGTGTTCCATGGTGTTGGATTTGCCCATGAAAATGTGATCATTTCATGATCTCCCACCATAACATTTCGATTATTGCAATTAATAATTGCCTTCGAGTCTGAAATGATCTGATCGACTTCAAAATGGTCGTCGTTTCCGGGAGCCATATAAACTTTGTAACTAGTCCCTGCCAGACGTTCATCGGCAAGATCAATCCATTCGCATAATCGGGACATCATCAATTCTTTAAATAGTACGATCGACCTTCTGAGGATCAGCTTTATGATCTCTAAATTCATCAGGTGTCTGATGAACCCAATAATATCCCATCATTTCGATCGTCTTTTTCAATTTATTCAGCTCATCCTGAGTAGTAATGTCAAGATGCGTGCCCATTAAAGTCGTTTCCCAACCACCTCCAGCTTTTTCCACCAGGGGTACCAAAACTTTCCCAGTTAAATCCCCGAGTAGTATTCCTACATCCACGTTATAGACTTTTAGGGCATTTAAATATTTCCGATAGCATAAATTTGATCCATGGATATCGGTCACAAAAAATATTTTTATCGCATTTCCCATTGGCAACTCCGTAAAGCTAAAGGTGTGCGAAGGACGAAGGGGAAACCCTTCGTCCTTCGAGATAGAGATGATTAGTCAGGAGGTAACTCTCCAAATGTCATGTTGACATCGACACCCACCTGGTGATTGCGATATTTCCAGAAGAAATACCAGACGATACCTAAGGCCCATACGATGCCGTAAAGAATTAATGAACCTATTACTAGCTCCTGTTCTCCCATCTCTGCCATAAAGAAGAAGAAGTAGAACAGAATGCCCAAATAGATCAGGTTCACGACAGCAGCAATAGTGACGACAGGTATACCCAGGATATTCCATTTCTTGTACGGAGAAGAATCCCAAATTTGCCGGGCTCTCTTCGAGAATGGGAATACTCCTGCTGCGATGGCGGTGATTCCAAACACAGAAACAATCTCCATTCCTGTAACAGAGAGTGCTTCCATGGGATCACCATAGAATGCAAACAAAAAGATACCAATCTCACCCAGGACGAAGCAAAGGATGTGATTCTTAACCGGAGAAGCCCAGCGATAGTCAATATCAGCGAACCACTTGGGTCCCATCCGATCCATACCCCAGGCAAACAAAATGCGTGGGAATGCCAGGTAAGAAAAGGCAACCCACCACAGGTTGAATAGCATGAAGGATAGTGCCATCATAAATACGATAAACTTGTTTTGGGTGATCACTGCTGCTAGACCAACAAAATTGGTTGACCACGGGAGTGAATAACCAGCTAATCCCTTCCCCAAGATTATCAACCCAGGCGGTGGCGGAAAGAAACTCAAAACCGACCGTCCGATAGAGAACAATTGCCAGCCAGGTCATAAAGAAAGCAGGCACAAGGATAGCTGACACATTTGCCAAAATGATGGTTTTGTCTGGTCGTTTAACTTCACCGGCAATGAATGTGATGCAGTATGAATAAGCAAACAACCATGAGCCAGCAACCATCACTCCCAATGTGTCAAACCAATTCCATGTAATAGGCAAAACATCCCCAGCACCCTCAATGGTCGTTCGGGCGGCACTTAAAAAGCCTTGATAATCCAACGAGCTATATTGAGCTGCAAGGTTATTCCAAGCTAGGACGAATGCATCACGGGAGGTAAATGTAAAGACTAACAATATGATCGTACATCCCACAATGCCTAGTACCATGACCACTTTCTGTACTGTAGCAAAAACTTTCATGCCGAACACTACAAACAGCAAAGCGATAAGACTGACCAGGCTAGAGATCAAGAAAACAGCCCAAGGAGTAGTCACAACATCGGCTGCTTCTTGCATACCCAAGAATTGGAACATCATTACCAACCCCGGATCAATGGTCCATGGAGCCAACACGTAGATCCACATGATCCAGACAAAGGCATTCCCAAAGGATTCTGCGATACCGATCAGTGGGTGGATAATCCGGGAGTTATAAATATATTCACCACCTGATCGAGGCATAGAACCACCCAGAATTCCCCACACCAGGGAAAAGCCAATTCCACATAGCAAGGCAGATAATAATGTCGCAATAATCAAATTTCCACCGGTATAAACCCCCAAACCGAGGCTTATCATTACCCACATGCTTGGTGTCAGACCCTGGTTCATAAATCCGACACCGAAAGCATCGAGAAATGACAAACCGCGCACAAGACCACTAGCTTTTCGTGCAAAAGCCATTTGTTCTGGCATTTTTTCATCCTCCTGCAAAATAGTTAAGAGTTTTTATCCTTGTATTGAAAATTGCTGGAGCCGATAAAGGTTCTATCTATATCTTATTTTTCCTCCTTTCTCAGAACTTTCGTGACCATTCCTTTGGCCAACGTTCTATTACTACCTTTTTCTGCGTAAAAAATTCGACTGCATCCCATCCCTGCCCGTGTAAATCACCGAAAAAGCTTTCTTTCCAACCGCTAAACGGAAAGAATGCCATCGGTGCAGCAATTCCTACATTCACACCCACATCACCGACTTCAGCTTCATTCCGAAATTTTCTGGCTGCAGATCCATCGCTTGTAAATATACATGCCATGTTGCCGTATTTATTTTTATTTACCATATTAATCGCATCGCTAAGGGAATTTACATGAATTAACCCCAGCACAGGACCAAAGATTTCGGTTTTTGCAAATCTCGCCTCTGGTGGAACATTAACTAAAATGGTCGGGCGTACAAAATTTCCTTGTTCATATCCCAATAATTGTGGGATTTCTTCCATCTACGGAATCGAATGCTCCTTCAACTTGGCTCTTTCTTATGAGGTCATTTATTCTTGTTTTACTCTGATCAGTAATTACTGGCCCCATTTGAACTCCTTCATTCAGTCCATATCCTGTCACCCGGCTGGCAGCTGCATCGCAAATTGATTCAGTAAAGATATCATGTGCTTCACCCACGGTGATGGCAACCGACGCTGCGGCACAACGTTGACCGGCACAGCCAAATGCACTATCGGCAGTAATTTTAGTAGTCATATCCATGTCTGCGTCTGGCATGATCACAATGGGATTTTTTGCACCTCCCTGGCATTGAGCTCGTTTTCCATTGGCTGCTGAACGACTGTATATATATTTTGCTACTGCTGTAGATCCGACAAAACTGATCGCCCGGATTAATGGATGATCAAGAATTCCATCGACGACAGATTTTGTTCCATTAACCAAATTAATCACGCCGGGTGGAAAACCAATTTCATCAATCAGGGAAAAGATTCTTTGCATGGTTAATGGTACTTTTTCAGAAGGTTTAACAATGTAAGTATTTCCACAAGCAAGAGCATAAGGCATAAACCAAAATGGGATCATCCCAGGAAAATTGAACGGGCAGATTGCTGCGCACACCCCAATCGGTTGGCGAATCATAAATTCATCGATACCACGGGCAATATCCTCATTGTTATAACCTTGCATCAAGATTGGCATTCCGCAAGAATTTCAACATTTTCAATCGCCCGCCTCATCTCTCCGCGTGCTTCATCCAACGTTTTTCCGCATTCTATCGTAATCAACCGAGATAATTCATCAAAATGCTCATCAAGAGCATTTTTTAAGTTTGAATAGATATTGAACTCGTTCTGTTACAGGTATTCGCTTCCATTCGATAAAAGGCTTCTGAAGCCGACCAGTGCTGCTCGATCTACTTCCTCTCTGAGTGGATAGAGGAGTCTTAGCAATTAATTCTTGAGTTGCAGGATTAATTACCTCAATAAATTCGGATGTCTCAGATTTGACCCATGAGTTGCCATATATAGTTGAAAATATTTTCCATTACTATGCCTCATACAGTAGATCAGTTATGCTTAACGCTCTTATCGATAATTTCCAAACCTTCATCCACTTGAGCTTTATTTATACATAGTGGTGGCACAACGAAAAGAACATTATGAAAAATAAAGGTGAACAAACCTTGGTCGCTGCAAAAATTTTCCCGTATCGATCAATGGGTCAATGGGTTGTTTTGTGTAGTTCTATTTTTTACAATTTCAAGGGCGGAGAATAATCCAATATAACGGACATCACCAACACTATTATGCTTTAGCTTTAATTGCCTCCAACCGTTTACCCAAGATATTTCCCAACGTTATGGCATTCTCGAAGCAAACCATCTTCTGTATAAACATCAATTGTGGCAACTCCTGCAGCACAAGCCAAGGGATGACCACTATAAGTTAACCCACACCAGAGCATCTTATCTTCAAAATAATTCGCGATCGGCTCGGAAATGATCACTGCACCCAAAGGTACATACCCTGAAGTGATCCCTTTCGCTGTAGTGATAATATCGGGACAACATTCCAATTATCCACTGCAAACCATTTTCCGGTTCTTCCCCAACCACTCATAACCTCATCTGAAATCAATAAGATGCCATACTTATTGCAGATTTCGCGTAGGCGCGGCCAATAATCATCCGGTGGTACGATTAATCCATTTGAACCGGTCACACCTTCCATAAATATTGCAGCAATTCGATCTGGTCCTTCGTAATTAATCACTTCTTCCACATGAGAAATACATTCCCGATGGCAGGTCTCGATCGTCCATCCAAACGGGCAACGGTAGCAGAATGGATCCAAGAAGTGGACAACACCAGGCATGGCAGGCTCAACCGGTAATCGTCGATAATCACCGGTCAGCGCAATCGCTCCATGAGTTGCACCGTGATAAGAGCGATAACGAGCCATGATCTTATTCCGTCCGGTGTAAAATCGAGCAATCTTGATCGCGTTTTCATTCGCCTCTGCGCCACCCAAACAAAAGAACGTTTTCTTTAGATTTCCTGGAGCTACCTCAGCAATTTTTTGTCCTAGCAACCCCGTGCTTCAGTTGCCATGCCTGGATGGGCGTAACATAGTTGAGCAGCTTGATCTTGTATTGCTTTGATGACTTTGGGGTGTTGATGTCCGATATTCATGTTCATCAACTGTGATGAGAAGTCAATGTAGCGTTTCCCATCAGTGTCCCAAAAGTAAACCCCTTCTGCGTGAGTTATTGGTATCGGGTTGGTTGCAGATTGAACAGACCATGAGAAACAACGTGTATTCTTTATTCAGTTTAACAATTTCTTCGGTCGATAACTTCGTCATTAGCGTTATTCATTGATTACTCCATTGAAGTTATTTGAGTGTTTGTGTTTAATATCGGTTGTTTACCTTCTGTACATTTTTTACTGCATCCGACATGACATTTAAGGTTTCATCAATATCACTATCAGAATGAGAATAACACAGGAACCAGGGCTCACGAGGGTCATGATCGGGCATTACCCCACGCTCGATGGCATAATCCATGAGGCGAAGATAATAGTCACGTTCTGTTTCCTGCCAGTCACGCTGTGCTGTGACTTTCTCTGCCCCTGTTGCAAATGAAAGCATAGCTGGGTAACCATGGACCGTTGCGGGAATACCTGCCTGGCTAAAGATTTGTTTTAACCCTTGCATTAATTTTTTACCCCGGATTTCAATTGATTCAAGTATGGGTTTTTCTTTTAGTAATTTAAGCGTGGCATAGGCAGCTGCAACACCTGGTTTGTTATTATTGTATGTGCCACCTTGAGCCACTCCTTTTCCAATCACGCTCATGATTTCTCTCTTACCACCGAAAGCAGCTACTGGAAAGCCATTACCCAGTGCTTTGGCGTAAGTAGCCATATCGGGCATGAGTTGATAGTATTCTTGGGCACCTCCGCGGGCAATGCGAAAACCAGTTTTTACCTCATCAAGGATAAAAATAATCCCATAATCATTACATTTTTCCCGAATAAATTCCAAGAAACCTGGAAGTGGCTCAATGGATGCGCAATTACCCAAACAAGGTTCGGCTATGATTGCAGCAATATCATGCCCAACTCTTCTTAGGACCTTATCCAGAACCTCGAAATTATTGAACGGAAGGGTAATAATTAATTCGTTCAGTGACTTTGGAATTCCAGAGCTAGAGGGAATGGCGATAGGATTGTTTATATTCCCGTAGGCTTCTGCAGGTGCATAGGTTGAGAATAAGGTATAGTCTTGAAACCCATGATACATGCCCTCAAATTTGATTATTTTTTCACGCCCAGTAAATGCTCGGGCGATACGAAGGGCATGCATTGTGGCCTCGGTGCCCGAACAAGCCAGCCTTACCATATCAACGCAAGGGCACATCTCTATGATCATTTCTGCGACTTCAACTTCCAGTTCGCTAGTCATAGCGCATAGAACCGAATAATCGATTTCTTCATGCACCTTCGCATTAACTTCATCGTATGCGTGCCCAAGGATAATTGGTCCAAAAGCTAATCGATAATCTATATAACGCCTTCCATCGACATCCCACAAATAGGCGCCTTTAGCTTTGGAAACATAGGGAGTGATCCCGTCACCCCAATATCTAAAATTGGAATTAACCCCCAAGGGAATTGATTTTAATGCCCTGGTTTGCATCAACTGGCTTTTGGATCGTTTCGTTTCCATCAATGCTCTCCTTAGTGTTTGTATTCATTTTGGAATTACCAGAAGCATAAGACATCTTTTGGAATCCGCCATTGATATACATCTTTTAGTACCAAAGGGACGATAGAGGTTGTAGTTTTCCGTACGCCAGGGATCTTACCGATAATTTCAGTTACAAACTGATAAACTTCATTCGTATCATGACCAACGACCTGAATACTTATATCGCTCTCACCAATGGAACAAGCAACATAGCTAACACAATCGTACTCGGACGCTTTTCTTGCAACATCGAGTATGGAATTCGACTCTACTTCAAGAAATACATCTGCAGTGACGGCATAACCTAAAGATTTCGGGTTGGTTATAGCACTTATTTGAATGTACCCCTCTTTAACAATCCGTTCAATACGATACCGGACAACCCTTTCTGAAATACCCCCGATACGGCGTGCCATCTCTGAAGCAGGCATTCGCCCATCTTCCATCAACAAATTTATTATATTTATATCTGTTTTGTCTATTTCATACATATGAGAGGAAATATTCTTCCGTTTCCAACAATTATTATACTTTTGATGTGCCAATTGTCAAGAAATTTGAGCTCCAGTTTATTATTTCCTGTTAATCTGTTATTAATTATCTAGTAATCACCTGGAATGAAAAATATGTCGCTATGGTATAATATTTTTAATGGATACCGGGACAGAAGAACTTAAAGCTAGCACAGACCAACTAAATTCGATACCGGAAGATACCCGAAAACAACGTCTGGCGATGATCGGGATTATTCTATTGGTTATCGTCCTTTTGGGGCTGCTGATCACTGGTTTGGTTTTTCTTATCAGCCCCGGTCTCACGTCTGTAGAGACAGTATCACGCATACGAGATATTTTTATTATCTTGATGGCATTGGAAACCATTCTAATCGGCATCGCCCTGACGATCTTGATTATTCAGATTGCCAGGTTGACAAATTTACTTGAGAACGAAGTAAAACCAATCCTTGATTCAACAAATGAAACCATCAGTAATCTGCGCGGTACGACAAAGTTTTTAAGTGATAATCTCGTTGAGCCTGTTATCAAATTGAATGAAATCCTGGCAGTATTTCAACGAGTGACAGATATACTGAAATTAACTAAAAAAAATAAATAGACTGCGAAAGGAGAAAATAAAATGGCTGAGCAAGATGGTGATTTTGGTGCGTTCCTTGCCGGTTTTGTAATCGGAGGAATGGTCGGTGCTGCGGTTGCGTTATTACTCGCACCCCAATCTGGTGAAGAAACTCGCACAATAATTCATGATCGGAGTATTGAGCTTAAAGATAAAGCTGCTGAAAAAGCTGAATCTGCCAGGATTAAGGCCGAATCGGCAGCAGCTGAAGCCAGAGCCCGTGCAGACGAGCTTGCAAAATTAACTCAGGAAAAAGCAATGGAATTTAAGAAAAAGGGGCAGGAAGTATATCAAACTCAAAAATCAAGGATTGAGACTGCCGTCCAGAAGAAAACTAAAACTGCATCCGACGATACCCCTGAAGTGACGGTAGAAGAATAAGATTATTATTACCATAAAATAACGGAGCCCACGAATAGCAATTGGGTTCCGTTATTTTTAGTTAATTGGAGATCAAATCTGTGATGACTTGTGGAATTGCGCTTAACACATCGCTCGCAATTACAGATGCAGTATTGCCCATTTGTTTTGCCGCCACTACACCAGCAGTTGCATGGATCCATGCACCTGCACAGGCAGCCCAATAAGGATCCACTCCCTGAGCGCGTAATCCAACGATTAAACCGGCTAATACATCACCAGTACCAGCGCGAGCTAAGGCAGCTGTTGCGATTGGAACAACCGCGAGTTGCCCGTCAGGTGCGGCGATTACAGTATATGCGCCCTTTAATACGACAATATGTCCCCATCGCTTAGCATATTTCGTTGCAACCTCCAATCGGTTTTCCTGAATCTTATCATTCGATAATCCCGTCAAAACTGACATTTCACCTGGATGAGGGGTTAAGATAGACAGAGGTGGGAGTAAACTATACCAATCAGCTATCTGTGATAATAGTTTCAATCCATCAGCATCCATAACAATCGGTTTTTGGCTAATATCTGTTTCATCGTGAATAGTGTCTTTGTGAATAAAGCCCATATCATTATTATTTACTGAACCAGCCTCTGTAAATAGTTTTTTCAGAAATTCAAGGGTTGTATCTTGTAAGCCGAATCCGGGTCCAATTAGAATCGCAGTGGCTCGCTCCAAATTTTTTTGGATTACTTTTGCAGCATCTACGGAAATTACGCCCGTTTCATGGGGAAGCAAAACCCAGGTAGATTCAGGAAATTGACCAGCTAATGCCTCATGTAGTAGCCCAGGGATAGCCATTGTCACCAACCCTGCGCCTGCGCGATATGCTGCCATACCTGCTAGCAAAGCGGCTCCTGTATAATTTACCGAACCTGCTACGATTAAAGCAGTACCAAAAGTCCCTTTATGTGCGTCAATAGGACGGCTTGGCAAGTATTTCTTTACATCCTCACGGGTTAATATACTTTTTTTATTTTTTGTGTAAGTAGGTAAATTTTCAATCGTACCAATATTGGCTATGCGCAATGCTCCAACCAATTTTGCTGCCGGAAACTTGATTAAGCCGGATTTTATTCCTGCCATGGTCACCGTCAATTCGGCGGGGATGGTTTCATCCGCTGCTTCACCGGTTTCACTATCCACACCTGATGGACAGTCTACCGCAACAACATGCATCTTATTTAGGCTAGATGCTAAATAATGCTTTACATACTTAAGAATATTTGCGATTTCATCTTTGAGGGGTAATTTTATTCCCGTCCCAAAAACTCCATCAAGCAATACTGCGTAGTTCGTTAGTAAATTATTCAACTGCTCATACTGAGGATCAGATTCAACTTTGATCACCTGACCCCCGTTGTTCAATAAGCGAGCTATCAGGGTATCATCTTCAGCCCTTGGTCGAACAATATAGGCACACGTCTTCCACGTAATTTTTGATAAATGATATAAGGCAACTAAAGCATCACCCCCATTATTTCCAGATCCTACTAAAGCGACGATACTTTTCTCAGGTAAATGACTATACGCTAATTCAATTTCCTTTGCGATCCCTGCTCCAGCATTCTCCATCATCATTTCATAAGTTAATCCGGCAGCATTAGCCTCTTTTTCCACTGTCTGCATTTCTTTTACTGAAAATAATTTCACCATAAATCCTCCACCAACCATTCCAACCCCAAGGAGATCAACTTTTCTTTCTTGGGAAAACCTGTTGCTAGATCCCATCCACGAACTTCATAATATGCCTCAAGCATATTTTTTAAATCTGGCACGAATCCATCTGCCCCTTCTGGATGATCAGAATATGGTAGTAATAAAGCTTTGGGGAGCATATCATTCACACGCCTCAGACCGAGTCGATTATTGATCACCCGCTTTAAATTCCAGCCTCGTTCACCTGCCAGCATCATCTCTTTGATGCCCCAATCCAGGCCGCATGCAGAATTGATTAAATTCACCACAGTATCCGCAGGAACATTCGCGAATATACATAAGACTAATGAATTGGCAATAGTTCGCCAATCCTGGTGGATAGCTACATTCTGAGCTTTTTCGGCTCCAGCGTGCCTATCAAAAGCTTTCATCCCCAGGCTGGTTAATACTTGCCCCATATCAATTAAAAAATAATCCGACTGATTATGGCATGCTCCTCGAGGAGAAGTTGCGTATACCAGTGCCATCCCACTACCACCCCGAGGATCGTGATATGGGATTTCTAATCCATTAACCTGGTTTGCTTCATCTTCACAACCAAAATGCCTGGCTAATTCCCTGGACCCTTTCGCAATCCATTCTCCAAGTCCTTCATGCCGGATGGTTTTATGGATTAAAGTTTCCATACTATCTGAATTTCCCCAATCTAGCATTATGCCATGTGCGTCACTTTTCGAGAGTACCCCCATATCACTTAATTTAAATACCAAACCGATCGTGTTACTTAGACTGATGGTATCCATACCATATAGATCGCATAACTCCCCCAATCTGGTTATCCTCGCCGGATCGGCATAACACAAGTTTGGGCCAAAACCTGCTAACGTTTCATATTCCGGACCTTTCCTTTTTTCACCATCTTCCAATCTAACAACTCTTCCACATGCTATAACACATGCATGACATGCACTAGTACCAACCAAAATGCTCTCAGCAATGCTCGCACCAGATATATTTACCGCATTTTCATACACCCCATTCTGAAAATATTTCTTTGGCATTTCTGCCAGGTAATCAAAATAATCCGCAGCTCCAGCAGTTCCGAGCTCATGCATCAGATTGGTATATGAGTCAGCCTTTAATTCGCGATTTGCATTTGATCGAAAAACCGCATATTCTTCATCGTGTGCAACGGGAACTTTGCCATTCCCCTTTACTGCAATTGCCTTTAAGTTTTTAGATCCCATGACCGCGCCCATGCCGGTCCGGCCTGCCACCCTGCCATGATCTGTGAGAATCACTGCAGTACGGGATTAGAGATTCACCTGCCGGACCTATCACTGCCACGCGTGGATTTTTTTCATCCAATTCAGCCTTTACCCCAGCTTGTGTTGAATATGTATCTTTCCCCAAAGATGAGCAGCTGGGTGGATATCCACATTCCCATTGACTATGGAAATATAAACCGGTGAGTCGGCTTTTCCGGTGATCCATAAACCATCGAATCCTGCCATACGTCAATTCCGGTCCCCAGAAACCCCCACAATTAGATTCACCCCATAATCCAGTGGCTGGAGACTTAGCGCAGACCACAAAACGTCCTACAGCTGGTCCAGAAGTTCCTGATAATGGACCATTTAGAAATAGTAACGATGCGTTTTCAGATGAGAATGGATCTAAGCCTGGGAGTTAATTCTGCGTACAATAATCTTGCCCCTAATGAAGCCCCACCTAAATAATCTACTTCCCATTGATGCGGTATAGTAAATTTATCGATATCGCTGATGTGAAGATTAATTCGCAAGATAGGTTGCATACATCTCCTCTACCAGTTGACGCATATTACCTGATTTTCAATTAGTTTAGCACAAAATAACTGGTTTAAAACTAAACCTTCCAGCAAATTCAGCTGGAAGGCTGTGTATTCAATTTCTGGAAGATTATATCTATATGCTCTTTTGATATACCCGATGATTTTTATAAGCTTTACCGCCCACATTCTCCAAATCATGACGCATTTGGACAGCGGTTTCAGCAACCTGAGTCAGGTCGGCATGCTCAAATTGGAAATCGTGCAAGGTTTTTTCCATTTCCACATACAACAATGCATTGCCACCCATACCTTGATATTCTGGCAAAACTCCTGCGCCATTTAAAGAAACCCATTTAGTGCGCTTTATCTCGAGCATTAGATCGATCAAACCAAATGGAAATAAGTGCCCTTTAGCACGTTGGAATGCAGATGAGAGATCCGGAAAACCAAACAGAAATCCTATGGCATCGTCGTTATGAGTAATGATTTTAATCAAGCGGGGATCCGCAATGGTCAAAATATTATCCAATAGATATTTTATTTCGCGTTCAGTCAGTGGATAATACTCCCAATTGTTCACAAACGAATTATTATAAAGTCGCCCGATTTTATTCGCCCAGGAGGCCAAATCTTTTTTAGATGTAAAGTAATGCACATCGAGATTATGGCGAGATTTTACCCGTTCTACGATTCTTCCTACCCGTTCTGGTAAATGGAACGTGTCTTTATGCATGTAACAAGATACAAAATCGACTTCCTTGGTGAAGCCCAAATTCTCGACTAATCGAACATAATACGGGTAGTTATAATTCATCATAGACATGATCTGCCGGTGCTCAAAACCTTCTACCTGTATTCCATATCCATCGAGTGCACCAAATCCTTTAGGGCCAACCAATCGGTCTAATCCTCTACCTTTCGCCCACTCAACCACGCGTTCGAATAGTGCATTGGCAACTTCCTGGTCATCCTCACATTCAAATAAATAAAATTGAGCCTGTCTTGTTTTATGGTACTGATTAAAACGTGTATTTTCCAGAGCAGCAATCCTACCCACATCACGCCCGTCTTTGGTTGCGATAAAAAAATCAGCCACACTATGCTCATAGAAAGGATGTTTGGATTTATTTAGTTGGGTCTCAGCTTCCGAAAGCAATGGAGGCACCCATTGAGGATGATTTTCATAAAGACGGTATGGTATTCTGACAAACCGCTTGACTGAGGCTTTATTATTGGTATCAATTTTATCTACACGTAACATTTTCTCCTCCTGAAAATAATTAGGATATAAATTACTATGTGGTTACATCATCACTAATCCTGTCCAACCTGGCTACTTCGTCATCGTTAAGTTTCCAACCCGATCCGCCTGTGTTTTCTTCTGCTTGCTGCAAATTTTTGGCTCCTGGAATTGGTATGGCACCCTTACAGATTAACCAATTCAACGCTACCTTTGCAGAGGTCATTCCTCCATGAGCCTTGCCGATATCACGGATAGCGTCCATAAGCGGCTCAATCTTGTTCATATACGATTTATTATATCTCCAGGATAGTAAACCCCCTGGCAGATGATTCGGTGTGTATTTTCCGGTGAGAATTCCCTTTTCCAAGGGAGAATATGCGATTATCGAGACGTTTAATGATTTACACAAATCTGCTAAACCACTTTTCTCTGGGCGACGATCCAATAAATTGTATTTCACTTGATTGGTCGCCAGTGGAATATGATATTTCTCTAATGCATCAAATGCCATCCTGGTTTGAGCTACAGAATAATTAGAAACACCTATTGCACGGATAAGCCCATCTGCCATAACATCTGACATAGCATCCATCCACGCCTTAATCGCCACAGGTGGAAAAGGCCAGTGCATTTGATACAAATCTACACTATTTAATCCCATGCGCTTAAGACTGTTCAATAAGGCAGATCGCAATTCGCCTCTGGTCAAACGCCATGGAAAGGGCATAAATTTTGTCCCAACAACTATCTTATTGGGAAACTCTTTGATACATTTGCCGAGATGGGTTTCTGATCTTCCATTGCCATAAATCTCAGCGGTATCGAAGAAATTTAGACCAGCATCTAATGTAACTTGAGAAATTTGCCGAATGCGATCATCGACAGGGCTATCGGTTTTCGTGGTTAAGATAATATCGCCCCATTGCATCGTGCCTAATCCCATTGGAGAAATTTTTATCTCAGTGTTTCCCAGGGTGATATAGTCGAATATCAGCATTCATGCTCCTTTTTTAATAAATTTCACAAATCTTACACCCAAATCATCTATCGTGCGAATATTTTTTATAGATAATTATCTTCAAAACAAATATCAATGATTTGGTATACTAGCCCTATCTTAATTCGTAGAACGTATACCTAACCCTTATGCCGGAAAAAACAGAATTCCTCCCATTTCACGCCATTAATGAATATATGCGCCCTGATTTCAGATTGAAAATCATCCGGGATACACTCACTGGACAAAATACTCTGGATGAACATCTCTCAAATGACCTTAATCAGCATATTAAGAAAAATGTGTCTGTTCCTGGGTTTCGTAGCAGTGATAAAGCACCAGCATTAATTAAAAGTTATTCCGACTTCCAAAGCGTTCGAGAAAAATCCAGATTTGGTTGCAGTAATCTTGTCTTGTTGGGTGGAGCTCCAACCTGAATTACGCGAGCAAGTATATTCACTGCTGAAATCTCGTAATTGGCAGGTATTCCCTGAGACAGAGGAGATTGATTTTTCATCTATAAGCTTGGATACGATCAAGGAATGGCCAATTTTCCCGATACGTATGAATAGGACAAAACTACCAGGCTTTTTTACCCACTGGCCAAAAGGCGAAGATTTTGAAATATTGTATAAAAACTTCAGCGAGATTTATCCCGATTCAGATGCAGGGATTGATAGAGTGAGTCTCATGGTTGTCTGGCTCAGTATGAGATTGCCCTTTCAAGTGGATAGTGATGCAGAAATACCTGTCGAGGAACAAGTACCCTAATTCCGATTGTCGTTTTACCCCATAATCTATGGTCAGGTGAAATTACTCATGACTGATATCGTGATGGCTAAAAAGAATAAACGTTTTCATTTTGAATGGGTACCAGAAGTCATATTTCATCCCAGGCGTGTATTTCAGCGCATATCATCTTCAACAAATTCAACCTGGCTCACTCCTTTGCTCCTACTTTCATGCCTGGTGTTGATCAATACCTTAGTCGCAGGAAGAATAAAAAATCAAGCTGCAATGCTGGGTGAAATATCATACCCACCAGACTACCAATATTACACTCCAGAACAACAAGCCCAATACACCCAATCCCTTCAATCCACCCAGGGACCTGTGTTCGTGTACGTTTTACCTGGGATCGCGTCTTTAATCGGAGTGTGGATTGGTTGGTTAATTCTTGGCGGTATCTTACATCTTGTAGCCACCATGCTTGGAGGTCGTGGTAGTACAGCGATTTCCATGAATATTGTCGCTTGGGGGAGCATCCCATTAGTTATACGCGCCCTTGTTCAAATTCTATTTATGCTGATTTCTAAAAACCTGATCGCCAGTCCAGGTTTATCCGGTTTCAGCCCAACAGGTGATTCGGGTTGGTTATTATATGTAAGTCAGTTCATGAAATTAATTGATATCTATGTGATCTGGCAGATAATTCTCATAATTATTGGTATTCGTGTATCTACAGCATTATCTGCTGCCAAGTCTTCCGTCGTAGTGCTACTGACCGTAGTCATAATCATTGCATTGCAAGCTGGCTTGTCTTATTTAGCTGGTTTACTAGGAAACCTGACCATCACGAGGCCATTTTTCTTTTAACAACATTTATTCAACCCTTATTCATATTCATGCCAGACACATTTGTTAATATTTCGCAAATATATAAGGAGTTCACAATGGGTCAGACCATTGTGCGGGCTTTGGCTGGAGTGGACTTGGAGCTCGAGCAGAACTCATTTACTGTCTTGATGGGTCCTTCAGGATCTGGAAAGAGTACATTGCTATACCTGTTGGGAGGCTTGGATCGAGCTACCCGTGGCCATATTGAAGTAAATGATCAAGTTTTAGACGAATTGGATGAAAATGCCCTGGCAGTGTATCGGCGGCAGACGGTTGGTTTCATATTTCAATCATTTAATTTAATCTCTAATATGACAGCACTTCAAAATGTTGCTTTTCCAATGCGATTTAATCACACCACAAATCGTATCCGGACCCAGAGATCAATTGAAGTCTTAAAGCAAGTAGGGCTCGCAGACCGTATGTCCCATCGACCAACTGAGCTGTCTGGTGGGCAGCAGCAGAGAGTAGCCATCGCGAGAGCATTAATTAATGACCCGATCTTGATTCTGGCAGATGAACCTACTGGTAATTTAGATTCAACAAGTGGTGTGAATATAATGCACTTGCTCTCTGAATTGCATCGCAGCGGTCGATCAGTACTGGTGGTTACGCATGATAATCGGATGAAGCAATTTGCAACCCATCACCGCTATCTACTGGATGGAAAAATCGTCAGTGAAGATGAATATAATGCTGCTTCAATCTTACCAACCAGCCCAGATTTAGCTTTATGAATAATTATTGACTGTGCAAAAAATGAAGGGTATATCATTATGAAAAGAACGCATTCAAAATATATCAATATATTATTGATCATAGCCGTCCTAACCGGGCTTGGGTTGTTCCCATTATCTGCCAATGCTTCAATAGCACCTGTCCAGGAGTCTCCAACTCCAACGGAGACACAGACATCTGAACCTCCAAGCAACTACGAGCGCCCAGTGATCGTGGTGGATACCTATAGCCTTGACCAGGATACGATCTCACCGGGTAACTCCTTCAAATTATTTATCACCCTATATAATGCGGGGCAACAATATGCCACGAACGTCGTGGCAACATTTTCGGCGGGTGATTTGATGCCGCGGGAGACGGGTGGTGTTGTTGCCGTTGGAGAGATTGCCCCAGGTAATCACCGCGAATTTGCTCAACCTTTATTTTTAGGAACTGATGTATGGGGTGCATTTGCTTCGATCAATATGATAGTTTCCTACACCAATCAAACCGGTACACCTTTCTCCGAAACATTTACGATTACCTTGCCGGTATATCATGTTTACAGTGTTAGTGCCACATCCACGTCGACGCCAACACAAACCCCTGTTCCATCCAACAAACCACAATTAGTCATCACCAGCTATACGACGGATGTCTCTCCCCTTCAGCCTGGATCTCAATTTACTTTGGCTCTCAATGTCCAAAATAAGGGTAATTCTACCGCCAAACGTGTGACGATGGTTGTAGGCGGTGGCAGCAGTACATCGGGAGGTGATGGAGGTACCCAGCAGCCTGGCGGCGTTTCCGGTGGTAGTGGTGAGTTCACTAATTTTGCTCCGATAGGAACTTCTAATGTCCAGTCTTTGGGCGATTTTTCTATTGGAGATGGTCTTTCTGCTCTCCAACCGTTGATTGTAAATGTCAGCACAACCCCTGGTGCATATCCTCTGAAAATCTCTTTTGTCTATATTGATGAGCAAAATCATGTATATGTAGATGACCAAGTCATTACTTTATTAGTCTATAGAATACCTATTCTTGAAATTAATTTTTACCAGGAAGTCAGTGGAGTTTTTGCAGGGCAACCCAATATGCTACCACTACAGGTGGTAAATTTAGGTCGTAACAGCATTGTTTTAGGAAATATGCGGGTGAGTAGTCTGAGTGGTCAATTCAGTAATAATTCAATCTTTGTGGGAACGTTGGATCCGGGTGGCTATTTCACCCTGGATGCCAGTTTTGTTCCTGACCTACCCGGTACCACTGATTTGGTGGTAAACATTGACTATACGAATGATTTCAACCAGTCTCAGGTCATTACAAAGACTCTACAAGTCGATGTTATGGAACAGCAGATCATTGAGCCTCCCATCGATGGAGGCCAGAATGGTGGTGTTGATGTCAACCCTCCTGCACCTGAAACATTTCTACAAAAAGTTTGGCGCTTCATTCTGGGTTTAATTGGATTGGATAGTGGACTGAACACCAATACCACAACGAACAACGGGCAACCCGTCCCTACTAGCTCATCTGAACAGCCTATTGTTGTACCTGTGGAACCTCCTCTTAAAGGTCCATAAACTTTGACATTTCAATGCGTGAATTCAAATGGGCTTTATTGATTTAATCACACTTATCTTTGATAACCTTGGAAGGCGAAAAGCCCGCGTTGCATTAACAGCGGTCGGAGTAATTATTGGTACCGCGGCAGTGGTTGTCTTGGTTTCCCTGGCGATTGGATTGCAGAAAAACGCCACTCAGCAACTATATGGTATCGGGGATTTAACCCAAATTCAAGTTTATCCCAATTACCAGGACAGTGGATCGGCAGTGGTGTATGCGGGAAAAGGTGGCGGTGGCGGAGGTGGGAGCGCTCCTTCCGTCCAAACCCTAATCACGAATGACACGATCACCCAGCTGGCTGCCATACCTGGGGTGTCTTCTGTGATCCCCCGGGATTATATCCAAGGAGCTGCGATCCTTAAATATAAACGTATGGAAGCATATTCCGGCATCATCGGTATCGGAGCTGAAGACCTAAGCTACCTGGGTGTGGATCTACAAGGTGGTGAATATACCCTCAACCCGGGAACCGCGGTCATCGGTTCCATGATTCCAAATACATTTTATGATCCTCAATGGCGTCCGGGGCAAGCCATGCCTACACCACCTGATCTTCTCGGGCAGACGATAAAATTAATATTAATAAAATACGACCAGGAAGGTAATGAAATCCGTAAATCCGTGCCACTTAAGATTGTGGGTATATTTCAAGAATCTAAGGGTGAAGCTGATTATTCCGTTTATATGTCGCTAAATGAAATCACAACGTACAATGAATGGATGATGGGACGACGGATCAATCGCAACCGTGATGGGTATAATCAGCTGGTCGTGAATGTGGAAAGTGTTGATCAGGTGCTTGATATCAGTGATCAAATCACCCAGTTAGGATATCAAGCTTATACTCCGCAATCTTATGTACAGGGTATCAATAGCTTTTTTCTAATCCTGCAAGTGATCTTTGGTGGCGTAGGCGCGATCGCTCTCATCGTTGCAGCAATCGGGATCGCCAATACGATGGCGATGGCTATATTGGAAAGAACGCGTGAAATCGGTTTGATGAAAGCCGTCGGTGCCACTAATCGGGATGTTTTGACTATATTCCTCGGTGAAGCCGCCGGGATCGGTTTTATCGGTGGTTTGGGTGGGGTAATACTAGGTTGGAGTGCTGGCCAGGTGATTAATGTGCTGGCATTATCTTACCTGGCTGGTCAATCAGCCCAACAAGGAGGTCCTCCTCCAAGCACGGCTGTTTATACTCCCCTTTGGTTGCCTATCTTTGCGCTGGTTTTTGCTACGCTTATTGGCCTCATTTCAGGTCTGTATCCTGCCCTACGCGCAGCAACAATGGTCCCTGTAAGTGCATTAAAATACGAGTAAATGCATCGAAAAATCCTGCATATCGATCTGGATGCTTTTTTCTGCTCTGTAGAGGAAAATAATGACCCCTCTTTGCGCGGAAAACCATTCGCTGTAGGCGGCAGACCTGATCAGCGAGGAGTTGTCACTTCATGTTCATATGCTGCCCGTATGTTTGGGGTTCATTCAGCCATGCCCATGTCAAGGGCGATGAAAACATGTCCTGATTTTATTATCGTTTCAGGCAGGCATGGAGATTATGGGAAAATATCGCATCAGGTGATGGATTATTTTGAGACTTTGACACCCCTGATACAACAGGTATCGATTGATGAAGCTTTCCTTGATTTGAGTGACCTGCCCGAATCAGGTGATGCACTCGCTAAAACCATCCAAATATATATTTACGATCAATTCAAGTTGCCTTGTTCAATTGGCGTTGCCACGAATAAATTGGTGGCGAAAATTGCCACTGACTACGGTAAGGCAACCAAACATTCTGGGCAAGCTCCTCAGGCGATCACAGTCGTTTCTCCGGGAAAAGAAGCAGAATTCCTTGCTCCCCTTCCCACCAAAGCATTATGGGGGATTGGACCAAAAACAGCGGCGCGATTGGACGAGTTGGGTATTCACACTATTGGTGATATCACCCGAATTCCCGAACAGGATTTAATCCGCATCCTTGGTAAATTCGGCATGGAGCTTGAAAAAAGGGCACTTGGGATCGATGATAGCCCAGTCCATAGCGACCATGAGATCAAGTCAGTCAGCAATGAGACAACGTTTGCACGTGATGTTGTAGACATCCAAATCTTATACGAAACCTTGCATTCATTGTCTGAAAGTGTTGGACGAAGATTGCGGAAGAAGAATCTAAAGGGGAGCACTATCAAGCTTAAATTACGCTGGGAGAATTTCACTACGCTCACCAGGCAAGCAACCTTACCACACCCAACCAATGATGACCTTGAAATATATTCTGCGGTGAAAGATCTATTTAATAAAACCTGGAAAAAAGGAAAACCAGTGCGCCTGCTAGGCGTGGGGGTAACCCAATTCTCAGATCATGTGACACAATTAGGCCTTTGGGATGCACCCAGTAAAAAAGATATCAATCTATTCAGCGCAGTAGATGTTTTGCGAGAGCGCTATGGGAAAAATTCGATTATGCGAGGAAGTGATTTGAAATATCGAAAGCCTGAGAAACACGAAAAGTCTAGCCCATAATCGAATAACAAAAACTAACCAGGCAATCTATTGAGGTATTGATTGGTAAACATCCGGCTGTTCCCTTGATAGCGTCACATCTATCATTATAAATCGTGATATTTGTCATTTGACGCATCTTAAGAGTTTTAGTAACCTATACACAGTATTTTGATATAGTAGGTCATTTCAGACCAAAGAAGGAGAATATTGTCATGGCGATGAAAATCACTGAAGAATGCATCTCTTGTGGAGCTTGCATTCCAGAATGCCCGACCGAATCAATCAGCGAAGGTGATACCATTTACCTGATCAATGCTGATACCTGTGTAGAATGTGTGGGTCATTTTGACTCACCACAGTGTGTTTCGGTATGTCCGGTAGATTGCATTGTTAAGAACTAGCAATTGAAATAACCAACCAAAGGAATGCCTGTGTTCGTGTTAACGGATGCCGGCATTTTCTTTTTAATCCAACATTACAAAACAATAGCGTATTTCAGCGACGATTGGAAAATTAGTTATCTGATATACTGATAAATATACCTGAGGAATTTTTATGTGCGGAATATTTGGGATCATTGAGAGCCAAGAACAATTATTGGGTCCAGTTTTAGTTAATGCTGCTAAAAGGTTATCGTATCGAGGGTATGATTCAGTCGGATGTGCCACCATTACTCCAAGTGGGCATATCGACCTGAGGAAAGATGTTGGTAAAGTTGACGATGTAGCGCCGCGCCTAAAATTCAATGAAATGGTGGGTAGCCGTGGGATCACCCAGCTGCGGTGGGCGACGTTCGGATCACCATCTTCGGCAAATTCACAACCCCATCTGGATTCGTCAGGAACAATGGTAGGAGCGCATAACGGGAATGTGGTCAATAACCTTGAGCTGCGCCAACAATTTATCGAAGAGGGGATGATAGTACGTTCTGAGAATGATGGTGAAACTTGTGTCCATGCAGTAGAGCGTTACATTACTAAAGGCTTCAGTATCATCGATTCCATTCGAAATGCCTACAACGACCTGAAGGGTGATTATTCATTTGTAATCGGCATGGTTGGTGAAGAAAAGTTGTACGCTTTTAAAAAAGGCTCCGGCTTGGTAGCAGGGATCACGGATACCGCAACTTGTGTCTCGTCTGATCTACCCTCCATCCTGCCGATTACGCGTAAAGTTTTATCGATCGAAGATGGCGAAATTGTTATCCTTCAGCCTGATAAGATTGAACTACGCAGCGTAAAAGATGGATCACTCATTGAACGAGAATTTGAATTAATCACCGAAAGCATGGATGCAGCTCAAAAAGGTGGCTATGCGCATTATATGCTCAAGGAAATTCATGAACAGGAGCAGGTAGCCAGAGAATTACTCCACATGTTGGATAATTCTTCAAGCGTAGCACCCATAGCTGAGCGGATGCTGAAGGCACGTAATCTCTACCTGATTGGCTGTGGAACAAGCTATCATGCCTGCATGTTAGGTTCAATTTATATCGCCAATCTGGCTGGTAAAGCAGCCATCCCTGTACTGGCGACACAGTTTATAGTTCAATATGGACCAACACTAAATAATGATGACGTGGTTATTTTCGTAAGCCAAAGCGGCGAGACAAAGGACGTCTTGAATGCCCTGGCTGTTGCGAAAAGTAAAGGTGTTCAGTCATTTGGCCTGGTGAATGTCATTGGCTCAACTCTGACAAAAACAACGGATAACTGGTTACCTCTCACATGTGGTTATGAAATCAGTGTACCCGCAACAAAGACCTATTCCAATCAAGTGATATCATTTCTCTATCTAGCATTAAAGATGGGAAGAAAAACCACCACGGATCTAAATGTTCTGCCTGAATTGATTCGAAAAACCATTGCATCATCAGAAGCCCAGATGCAACAGCTGCAAAACATTATGGATTCGTGGACAGACACCTATTGCCTGGGTTATGGCTCTACATATCCGGTCGCGCTTGAGGGTGCTTTGAAGTTAAAAGAAGTCACCGATATACACTGTGAAGGTCTGCTATCCACGGAATTTAAGCATGGCCCGTTAGCTGCAGTGCGAAGTGGGTATCCAATCTTATTCATTGCTGGGCCAGAAGATGTTTCATTGATCGTAAGTGGTATCAATGAAGTATCCTGCCGTGGTGCCCGGGCGATTGTCATCGGAGAAGAAGATAGCCGATTGCAATCCAACGCCAGTGACGTGATCACTGTCCCAAAATCAGGATCAATTTATAACCCAATTCTGGCGATTATCCCGATGCAATTACTCGCCTATCATGTGAGCTTATCCCGCGGTTTCGATCCTGACTATCCGCAAAATCTGAGCAAAACGTTGACTGTCGATTAATAACATCTGCGATTATTTATGCCATATATAATTCTATTTAGTCAAAATCATTTCGAACAAGATAATAAATCCACATCAGGAGAATGCCAAAATGGATGAGAAAATTCGTCAATTGTTAATGATTGATCCATCACGACTGGATGCATTAAATTCGATATTATTGGATCCAGACATGAGGGTCGTGAATGATTTTCTAAAGGTGGTTGAAAAATATGGAACACCCGAAGAAATTAATCGAAAAGCTGATCAAGCCGGACAGCTTGAAAACCTCTTAAAAAAAGTTAAACTCACCAAGCCAGAATATCTCAAAGATCTCGAGTGGTTGGAACGACAACGTGATCAATCTGCATTCATCAGTGTGGCTGATTATCGCAAGAAAGTCTTGGGAGTAAAATCGAAAACTGCTGAATTCAAGGATGATTTTGCAGTAACTCTTGAAGTGAGTGCTGCCCAATACTTCCCCTGGATCATTGCTGCTGCCCAAGAAGCGATTAAACATCAGCTGCTCATGCCGGGCCGCTTCATCAAGGTTCGTAAGATGAAGGAGCAAGAATTGGATGGCGATTTACCTGCCATCGCTGCTGCGATGAATATCATCGGCGCATCTTATGTAGAAACCCTGGATACCAAGGGAACAGATGGCTCTAATATTCACCTGGGTGGTCCTGCAACCATTACCGGTTATTTTGGAGGTGTTGGACAACCGAACAATTATCCCCTCAAGTGGCTGGATGAGTTTTTATATTACTATACGAACTATGGGGTTCGTCAAGTATTAAATATCAATCCTGGGACAGTGCTATTGGGATATTTCCTATATCGCATTGGGGTAAATATCGAATTCAAGATATCTGTATTTATGGGAAATGATAATCCGTATGCAGGTTTGTGGACTTTGATAGGTGCTAAACTCTTCTCACGGGATGACGGAAGCACACCCTTAATTGGTTTCAATTGGAGCAATTCGGTTAATAACGAAACTCTCGAGATCACGGCTCAATTCCGAAAACAATTCGGATTTGAAGATGTGGTCAGGTTTGAGCATCACATCACCGAAACATGGAAGAGTATCGTTCGCCAGCCGTATAATCGCCGGGATGAACTAATCCAGCTGGCGGACCATGTTGCAAATATATCTGCCAAACACGAAGGTGGAGATCCGGAAGTTGATCAAACACGCTCACATCCATCGGATATCCTTGACTATTTCCGTGATAAGAGCGAAGTGATCGAATCGGGCGATTGGGATAATTTAAAGCTGAATTTTATGGATAAGTTCGATTCTGCAAATCGCACTGCGTATGCCCTTACTCAAAACCACTTATCCTTTATCGCCGCCAAGAATCTGCACAAATAAGGTGAGCTATGATCCCAAAACAGATGGAATCGTTCCTAAAAGAGCATATTCCAGAACAAACCTGGAAAAACCGTCTCATTCATGAGGACGGCCAGTGTTTTATGGATTTTGGTCCATTGGATGTTGATCGATTAGGCAGGCTTGGGATTGAAGTCGACAGCCTTGGACCGAAAGTTTTATCCTGCATGTGGGATGAAGAATCTCCACTGGAAGTGGGTGGTTATCTAATTGTGGATAATTTGGCGATGGGTCGCCCTTCAATGGGCGGAATCCGCATGCTACCCGACTTAACCCCGAGTACGATCCACAATCTTGCCAGAGGCATGACTCTTAAAAATGCAGCTGCAAATTTACCTTACGGTGGTGGGAAAGCAGGGATCGTCGCTGATCCTGATTTACCACCTGAAGTACATCAAGAAATTGTTCGATGTTTTGCGCGTTTGATTTTCCGTTACCGTGACATTTATCTACCTGGCCCTGATGTAGGTACGAATGATGCGGATATGAAAATAATCGCCGTTATGAATGGCCTGGATAATGCCTTATCCAAGCCCGTTGAAATGGGAGGAAATCGCATCGACCAGCTTGGTGCAGCCGGCGGCGGTCTGGCGATTGCGCTGGAAGCATTGCTGAATGAAATGCCACGTCTACGCAATCTCCCACAATTCGTTTCAGCTGAATTCCCTGACGAATCAGCGATCACGATCATACTTCAAGGTTTCGGCGCTGTTGGAGCCCACGCAGCAAGGTTATTGAAGCTGCGCTTACCCGAGGCTCAAATCGTTGGAATAAGTGATGTCTCCGGTTACCTGTATGATCGCAATGGATTACCGATTGAGCAATTATTCGATCTGTGGATGAAAAAAGGTATCGTAACCAAGAATTGGTATCAGGACAAATTACTTAGCTTACCAGTAGGCAGCACTAAAACCAAATATTCAAGTTATCCAGAAGATGTGTTACGCGAAATCAGCCTTTTGTTTCATTCCAGCGGCACCAATCGCCAATTATCTGGATATTTCAGATGCGACCAACCCCTCTATGACCACATCCCGTATGGGTGATTGGAGATTAATCATTGAAGGAGCAAATACTTATTCTCCAGATGCAGAACGAAAGTATGCTCGCTCTCGAATGGAACGTGAAGTGTATCGGAGGAAAGGCATCCTGATTGTCACTGATTATTTGGTTAATTCAGGTGGGGTTATATTTGCCGCTCAAGAGCAATTAATCAAAACCCCGGATCACTTGCGTATCCCGGAGAAAATATTAGGTGATTTTGATAGTGTCAATCAATGGCTTGATCAACACGCACAAGATTTTAGTCGACTGGCTGAAAAGCGGCTTGCTGAAGCAGAAAAAGCGAGAGATGGGGTGATCAAACGCAACATGCATGAGCTGATCGACTTATTAGTTTCAGACCCTGATCTACTACCCTGTGAAGCCGCGGAGAGTATCAGCCTCAACCGCATCACCTCAAAAGAAAAGGATCGTAAAGCATCGGATATAATGGAATCGATCATTACCATCCAGGCCACTAGTACCTTGCAGGAAGCTGCACGTTTATTTGTCGAAACAGGTTGCCCGATCCTGGCAGTGATCAACACTCGCAATGAAATTGTCGGTGTGGTTTCTAATTGGGATATTACTAAAGCAGCATCACGCGGCCCAATTGAAAAAACCATCCTCGAACAAGCCATGACCAAACCGGTTATCTCTGCAACTCCAGATGATTCAATCCTGGATTTAGTGCGTAAGCTTGAGTACTACGAAATTTCTGCAATGCCTATTATTGAAGGTAAAAAAGTGCGAGGAATGGTTAGCACTGATATTCTTGCAAGACGCTCACTGTACCGATTATTACAAAGGCGCCAGGACTGATCATTCGTTCCAAATAGCAACCTGACCTCTCCATCCTATGGAGAGGTTTTTATTATGCTTCAGCTATGGGCTCATTTAATTGATCATTAATATTTGGGAAAATTACCCTTAATTATCCTACAAATGAGACATGGATATTGACAATTAGGACATTTGTTCTATAATATTCGCATGGAAGCAATTGAAAAGTTGCAGCTATTATCGTCTCAGATGCATCTGGAACCCGCTGAAGATACTTCCTGCGTTCAAATTTCCCCTCGCAAGCAGGACAAAATATCAGTAAGCGATGCTGTCATGCCGAACGGAAAACGTATTTCTCTGCTCAAATCGCAGCTTTCCACGGTATGTGAACGTAATTGTTATTACTGCCCATTCCGGTCGGGGCGTGATTTTCAACGTGCCACATTCAATCCTGAAGAGTTCGCTAAAATTTTCATGTCTTTGTATCAAACGAAAATTGCGGAAGGAATATTTCTCAGCTCTGGAATACTCAAGGACGGAATCTTCACGCAAGACAAGCTGATTGATACTGCCGATATTTTACGCAACAAATTGGGTTTTCGGGGTTATATTCACTTAAAAATTATGCCGGGTGCAGAGTTTGCTCAGGTTGAGCGTGCGATGCACCTGGCTGATCGAGTTTCAATTAATCTTGAAGCACCGACCACAGAAAGGCTCGTAAAATTAGCTCCACGTAAGCTGTTTGTTGAAGAGCTTATGCAACCACTCAAATGGATCAACCATATCCGGCAGACACAGTCTCCTATAAAGGGATGGAATGCTCATTGGCCTTCATCTGTAACTCAATTCGTTGTCAGTGCGGTTGGTGAGACAGATGTTGAGTTATTAGCGACCACTGAATTTCTCTATAATCAATTACTGTTGAAACGGGCTTACTATTCCAGCTTCAACCCAATTGCAGATACTCCATTGGAAAATGTCCCCCCAGGTTCACCGGTCCGTGAACACCGCTTGTATCAGGCCTCATTTCTATTGCGTGACTATGGCTTTGGTCTGGAAGAGCTGCCGTTTAACCAGGATGGACATCTGCCTCAAGATGTCGATCCTAAATATGCCTGGGCGCGTAATAACCTGATCGCTCATCCCCTTGAAATCAACCGCATGGATAGTCACGAGCTACTGCATATCCCCGGGATTGGGCCTAAAAGTGTAAAGGCTATCCTGGCAGCCAGATCAAAAAATAAAATTACACATGATGAGGAACTGTCCGTTATCGGAGTAAATCTCAAACGCGCAGCCCCCTTTATTTTAATAAATGGGAAGCAAGTAGCGTATCAAACTACATTTATATAAAGATATCTTCATCCCTTGTAAATTTCAAACGTATACTCTATACTGAGATACCATGCTGCGCATCGGTATTGATATTGGCGGTACATTTACCGACTTTGTAGTTCATAATCCGGAAAAGGGTAGTATTTCCACCTTCAAGCTTCCTTCCGATCCAATCCATCCTGCCAGAACTGTATTGCAGGGATTAAGTAATCTAATTCATAGTCAAACTGTCCAAATCATACATGGCTCCACCGTAGCTACCAATGCTTTATTGGAAAGAAAAGGATCGCGCACTGCTCTGATAGCTACGAAAGGGTTTAAAGATGTCATTCAAATCGGTCGTCAAAATCGTCCGAGCTTGTACGACTGGTCAGTGATACCCGCTCCAGCCTTAGTTCCCCCGGAGCTAAGGTTTGAGGTGGATGAACGTGTAGATTTTCAAGGAAATGTACTTATTAACCTCGATGCCTCTGCGATTGAAGATTTCTATACTTATTTTGAACAAAATCACGTTGAATCAATTGCGGTTTGCTTGCTCTTCTCATTTTTGCACCCCCAGCATGAACAAATAATAGCTAATCATCTCCGCCAGGCCGGTTATTTTGTATCAGCATCCACTGAAATCCTTCCGGAATATCGGGAATATGAACGCACCAGCACAACCGTAGTAAATGCTTATGTCTCCCCAATTCTCGACCAGTATTTATCCGAGCTCGAGAAATCAATACCTGATTCAAGGTTGCAAATCATGCAATCCAACGGAGGAATGATCGGATTAAGCGAAGCAAAAAAGAATGGTGCCCGCTGCATTCTGTCTGGACCAGCAGGAGGGATTGTTGGCGCACAAAATATAGCCACTTCTATATATTCAGATCAAAAGATTGATCAATCTGACTATTTAATCAAGCTGATCACTTTTGATATGGGGGGTACATCAACAGATGTCTCATTGATTGATGATAAACCAGGATTTACTACGGAAGCCGTTGTAGGAGGTTGCCCCATCCATTTGCCAATGTTAGATATCCACACGGTCGGTGCCGGGGGTGGCTCAATTGCCTATGTCGACGCGGGTGGCTCCTTGCGAGTAGGTCCACAGAGTGCAGGTGCCGTCCCTGGACCAGCCTGTTACGGAGTAGGTAATCTGCCAACCGTTACTGACGCGAATTTGGTCTTAGGAAGATTGCTTCCTGATTACTTCCTGGGTGGTCAAATGAAGATTGATCCCAATCGAGCGTACTCGGCTTTGGAAAAACTAGGAGCGAGCTTAAATATTACTGCCATTCAAGCCGCGCTCGGGGTGGTCGAAGTTGTCAACGCGCAAATGGAACGCGCCCTGAGGGTCATTTCGGTTGAGAGAGGACATGATCCACGCGATTTCAGCCTGTTCTCCTTTGGAGGAGCGGGTGGTCTTCATGCAGTCGATTTAGCCAGACAAATGGGTATTCCGAAAGTTATTATTCCCAAATTTGCATCCACGTTTTCCGCTTTTGGAATGCTGGCTTCGAATGTCATTAAAGATTATGTCATAACCGTTATGCTCCCCAATAATGTGACGTTAATTGCCATCAATGAGTTATTCGCTCCCTTGGTTGCAAGAGGAATTGCCGAGATTCAGGATGAAGGAGTCTTATCCGACCAGATCGAGATTCAGCAAAGCCTGGATCTCCGTTATAAAGGTCAGTCCTATGAATTGAATATCCCATATTCAAAGAATTTCATCGCCGATTTTTATTCTGCTCATAATCTCACTTATGGCTATTCCTATATTGACAAACCTTTTGAGATCGTCAACTTGCGAGTTCGGGCGATCGGGAAGGTTCCGCCTATCTTCCTGCCTGAATTAGCAGTAAGTTTGAATTCTGATATGCCGGCGCCTATCGGTCACAAACTGATCGAATTTTCAAGAGGCACGGAATCCGTTCCAATTTATAAATGCATGGAACTACTTCCAGGAATAGACCTTGTTGGTCCAGCTCTGATCGTCTCAGAAGACACGACAATATTGGTCAACCAGGGTGATCAGGTAAAAGTCGATAAACACCAAAACCTGATCATCTTCATTAACTGATGAAATTAGTTCTAGGAATTTATTTATGTAAATAGATTTCTACTTATATACATAAGGAATATCAACATGTCAACTCACCCTTTACGAATTTTTGCCGGCTCTTCCCATCCTGCTCTTGCCTTCGAAGTCACCAATATTCTTGGAGTGCCTTTGGGGAAATCAACCACACGTATCTTCGATGACTCGGAAACCTATGTAACGATTGATGAAGTAGTACGTGATCAGGATATTTTTCTGATTCAAACCTGTGCAGCTCCAGTTAATGACCACCTTATGGAATTGTTGCTCTATCTGGATGCTTTCAGGCGCGCCAGTGCCCACAGTATCAGCCTGGTAATGCCATATTTTCCTTATGCCCGGCAAGATAGAATGGCACGTGGTCGAGAAGCTATTAGCGCTCGGGTTGTGGCGAATTTATTAGAGTGCCAGGGTGCAGCCAGAGTTATCTTCTTCGATATTCATAATCCTGCCATCCAGGGATTCTTTAATATCCCGGTTGATCCACTATCTGCCATCTCCCTATTAGCAAATTATTACCGTAAACCTGAGTATCGAAATGCTGCCATCGTTAGTCCCGATGTGGGACGCGCCAGTCTGGCAGGAAAATATGCCGGATTGTTGGACTTACCCCTGGTGATTATGCATAAGCGCAGATCCAGCCCATCTGAGGTGAAGACCACTCACATCGTTGGTGACATCACCGGACGTCGCCCGATCATTGTGGATGATTTAATCGCCGGCGGGAGCGTGCTCAAGCAACTTGATGACTTGTATCTTCATGGCGCACAGGGTAAAGCTTGCCTGGCAATCACCCATCCAGTTTTGTTGCCAGCTGCGCTTAAGCAATTGGATGAAGATGAGAGGATCGAGAAATTGGTGGTGACCAATACCATCCCCGTTTCTAATGAAAAGCTGCATCCCAAAATTGAAGTTATATCAATTGCTCATATGTTGGCGGATGTAATCTATAGCATTCATGAGGGAGTTAGCATTTCTGAAAAATTTATTATGAAGTAATGTCTATGCGCAAACCATCTACATACCCATCTACGGATCCGATCAGATTGGAAGTTTATAAGCACATCCTGTCTGCTGTCGCTGAGGAAATGGGTGCTATTCTTCGCAAAGCAAGTTTCTCACCCAATATCAAAGAGCGCCGGGATTATTCTTGTGCAATTTTCGATGCCCAAGGCAATATGATTGCTCAAGCTGCGCATATCCCGGTTCATTTAGGCTCTATGCCATTATCAGTAAAATCTGCGATTGCTAAATTTAGTGCACACGGGGAACATTTGCTTCCTGGCGACACCGTTATTCTCAATGACCCATATCTTGGAGGTACGCACCTACCAGATATCACTCTCGTCACACCTGTTTTCTTGAATGTGAAAGAATTATCTACTATTACGGGAAGATTATCCTCTAGCTCATCAAATAATACTCTTCCCATTGCATATGTAGCCAGCCGCGCCCATCATGCAGATGTTGGGGGTATGACCCCAGGCTCTATGCCGATTGCGCGTGAAATATTCCAGGAAGGATTGATCATTCCACCTGTGAAACTCGTCGTTGCCGGAGAATTGAACCAGGATGTGCTTTCCATCATCCTTTCCAATGTTCGTACACCGGAGGAGCGTTCTGGGGATCTTAAAGCACAAATTGGTGCCAACCAACGTGGAACGAATCGACTGATTGAGCTATTTCTTCGATACGGGCAGGATGAAGTCTCTCATTATATGCAGGAGCTCTTGAGCTACACCGAACGAATGACCCGCCGTTTAATCTCAGGGCTTCCAAATGGAAAGTTCTCATTTAGCGACAATCTTGATAATAATGGAATTACCGACACTGAAATCATCATTAAGGTTACCATTACCATTGATGGTGATACTGCGCTGGTTGATTTTACCGGCTCAGCCTTGCAACAGGAAAGCAGTGTTAATGCGGTTTACGCAATCACCTTATCCGCAGTCAATTATGTTTTTCGTTCTCTGATCGGTTTGGACGTACCCAATAACAGTGGATGTCTAATCCCTGTACAAATCATTGCACCTAAAGGAACGATTGTAAATGCGTCCTTTCCTGCACCAGTTGCCGCTGGAAATGTCGAAACCTCTCAACGTATTGTGGATGTGTTACTTGGTGCCCTGGCACAAGCCTGTCCAGATCGAGTACCTGCAGCCTCACAAGGAACGATGAATAATGTGAGCATCGGAGGTTGGGACCCGGAAAGAAATCAATTTTTCACGTATTATGAAACTATTGGAGGTGGGATGGGAGCCAGTCGTTCTATGGATGGCGTTTCAGCCATTCACAGCCACATGACGAATACACTTAATACGCCCATTGAAGCCCTGGAATTTGCTTATCCCTTGCAAGTTACTCAATATAGTATTCGAAAGCAAAGTGGCGGAAAAGGCATTCATACTGGTGGGGATGGAATTATTCGGGAGATTAAAGTCCTGACCGATGCACAGGTTACCCTATTAACCGAACGGCGCTCGACAGCTCCCTATGGATTGTCAGGTGGAGATCCTGGAAAAATGGGAGAAAACCACCTGGCGCATGATTCTGAGGATATTATTTTACCGGGCAAGGGCATTTATTTTATAGCGAAAGGAGACATTCTTAGTATTCGAACTCCAGGTGGAGGAGGTTTCGGGAAGAGCGATGAATAACATAAATTTATTGAGTATTCTTTTTGCCATTGCCCCAGTAATCATCATTTTTTTATTACTTGCCGTACGCCATACACCCGCCGATTTGGCTGGCTTTATTGGCTGGAGCTTCACAGTTATGGTTGCCTGGCTTTATTTCAAAACAGCCTTAAATGTCGTCTTTCTCTCCAGCCTTGGAGGTATGGTCGCTTCATTACCGATTGCGTTTGTAGTCGCAACCTCAATATTTCAGGTAACGATTATGCAAGAAACCGGTGCAATTGCCCGTATCGTTGCTTTGCTAAAAACCATCTCACCTAAAGATAAAATCGTGCAGATAATGTTGATCAATGTGGGGTTCGGAACCTTACTGACTTCTTTGGGGGCAGTTCCAGTTTCCATCCTGCCTCCCATCATGCTTTCTCTGGGTTATTCCTCATTTGTAGCCATCGCATTGCCAGCGATCGGTTATGATGCGCTAACCACTTATGCCTTACTTGGGATTCCTGTGGTGGTATTTGCTAACACTGTTGGACGACCAGTCGCTGAAATTGGCATATATTTTGCCCGCTTCATGCCCGTGATCAGCACTTGCATCGCATTGGGAATGCTGTGGATCATAGGAGGTTGGAGGATAATGTTAAAAGGTGCAATCCCAGCCCTCCTTTCCGGTTTGGTTGCGGGTTTCATATGCATCGGGATGAATTCCATTGGATTGATCACTGTAACGGGTATTGCTGCAGGTGGTGGAGTTATTTTAGCAATGTTGGTTTACTTATTGTTAATGCGAAAACCCTTGATCGACCGTAATAAAATGGACGCACGAGACCACCAGGCAGAATCACGCATGCCTCTGCTTGCAGCGATTTCCCCATGGTTAATCCTGACTGGATGCTCCTTATTGGTCAACGCGCCTTTCCTACCTTTTTTTGACTTGACTTTTAATCGCCTCTCCATGCCGGTTGAAATTATCCCAGGTTCAGCTGAGAAACTACGCTTGTTCTGGCAAGCATACTTTTGGATCGCAATCAGTACCCTCTTGTCAATTCCGTTATTAAAAGCTTCTCCCGTAATAATAAAAATCAGTGTCCAAAAATGGTTAAAAAGAGCGCCACGCCCGGTCTTCTCGGCGGCTATATTCTTTGCAATTGCTTATCTGATTAATAATTCTGGTAAAGATTCTTCCTGGGTGCTCATAGAACCGAACCTGAACATGGTAGCTATACTTGCAAAAGCTTCCTCATTGACATTTAATCGGTTTTACCCGCTTGTCGCACCATTCCTTGGCTTATTTGGAGGCTTTATCAGCGGTTCAGAGACTTCTGCAATTGCCATGCTTACCAACCTTCACCTGTCAACCGCACAGGAAATCGGGGCAATTGGCTTGGTCGTTGCTGCCGCAAGTGGTATCGGGGGTGGTTTAGCCAGTGTAATCTCGCCCGCCAAACTGCAGAATGCAGCTGCGAGCATCGACCGTATTGGTGAAGAGACGAAGGTAATACGCACAACGGCTGTTATTTCACTGGTGATCACAGCAATTTGTGCCTTAATGACTTTGATTTGGGCTTACTAATCGTTTGTAAGCGCCTGTCCACGGAATTCCTAGCCGGTTTTTTTGAGCAATCTGGACTTTGCTTAGCTTTTGAGTCACCTTCGCAGTAATATTTACCACACTCGCCCAATCTTCCTTGAGAATTGCCTGTTTCATCTCTTCACCCCAATTCGTGGTCCAGGTCCATTCCATCCGATAATGGTCAGCCTTGATCCAGTAGCCGCGTTTTTCCCAGGCTGCAACAGAAGCGTCGATGGATTCACCGATCGTAATTAAAGACAATGCGATATATGCCAACAAATCGCGCGTGGTTGCTTCCATTCCTGTTTGTTTGGTTAATTCGCGGATAGCTATTATGATCCCTTTTTCTAGTAATATTCGATCTTTACCTGCACTGCTCGTCTTAATTAATCGTCCCACATCAAGGCTCCTGGCTCAAACTGTTAACAAAATGATAGAAAGTCCGCATGATTATATCCGATTTGTTGACGTCCACTCCCGTCTAGCTTATAATTCCTGCCCGCGGGGAAGTGCTGGAATTGGCAGACAGGCATGACTTAGGATCATGTGCCGCAAGGCGTGCGGGTTCAAGTCCCGCCTTCCCCATAAAGTATTTTACCCAAAGTCTGATTCAGGGTTATTGTAAAGGGACAATAATTTGAATATCGAACAACAACTTCTCGAAAATCATCAGGTCAAGCTCATCGTCCAGATCGAACCATCCAAACTGGAGGAAGCCAAGCATCGCGCAGCTCGTCATATATCTCAACATAAGAAAATTCCAGGCTTTCGTCCTGGTAAAGCGCCCTATCCGATCGTTTTGCGTACGCTTGGCGAGGAAACCATCCTCGAAGAAGCATTGGATATTCTAGTAAAGGAGATATATCCGAAGGTAATCGAAGAATCCAAGATCAAACCTTACGGTCCAGGCTCGCTGGAAAACATGCCCAAGCTTGATCCTCCGACGTTTGAGTTTATCGTGCCCCTCGAACCTGAGGTCACCTTGGGCGATTACAAGAAGATTCGCATCCCTTATAAATTGAAAGCGATCACTAAGAAAGATATTAATAAAGTATTGGAGGACCTGCAGGAACGGCAAGTCATCCTTGAGCCTTCTGATCAACCTGCGAAACAGGATGATCAGGTTTATGTCAAACTTTCAATCAAGCGTCTTCAACCTGCAGATGGAGAACTGCCATCGTTGGTAACTGACAGGCGTATGCCTGTGGTTATTTCTTCTCCTAAGGCAGTAAATAAGTCCGAATGGCCATTCCAAGGATTCTCACAGAAATTACTGGGCCTTACCAAGGGTGAGGAGAAAGTATTTCAATATGCATATCCTGAGAATTCTGATTTTAAAGATTTGCGCGGACAAGAGACTGAGGTACAACTGACTGTGGAAGAAATAAAGAAACGCATTCTTCCTGAACTAAATGATGAATTTGCACAAGCTGTGGGTGAGCAATACGAGAACATGCAAGCATTAATGGATGATATTCGTAAATCTCTTGAAAAGCAATCCAAAGAAGATTACGAGAGCAGCTATAACGAAAAGATTATGGGGGAGATGCTCAAGGACACCGTTATAAAATATCCCCCTCAGATGTTGGAGCGTGAAATTGATTTATACATTCATCAGCTGGAAGACCGTCTGGCTCAGCAAAAGTTGGATATGGACACATATATGAAGATGCGTAAGATGGACGCAGCTGGATTACGCACAGAAGCAACCCCATTGGCCGAAGAACGGCTCAAGCGTACCTTGGTCTTATTAGAAGTTTCCAAAGCAGAAAATATCCAGGTGGAGAACACTGAGTTGGAAAGTGAATCAATGCGGACTTTAGACGAACTCGGTCGCATGATGCCTCCAGACAAAGCCAAGAAGACTTTAACCAACGAATTCGTGCGCGGTATGATCGGTAATATTGGCGCAGACTTACTAGTTCAACACACCTGGTCTTACCTCCAATCCGTTGCTCGTGGAGAAAAAGAAGAACAGCCAACCGAATCAAAAACCGAATTAACTGAAAAAGAACCTGTTCCAGAGCAAATCGAAAAACCTAAACAGAAAAAAACAACCAAAAAGGTGGAAAATAATGAACCCAAATGATCCCTTATCCCTCGTACCCATGGTCATTGAGACCAATGGCAGGGGTGAACGTGCTTATGACATATTCTCACTCCTACTCAAGAATCGTATCGTATTTCTAGGTACTCCAATTAACGATCAGATTGCAAATCTGACTGTTGCACAATTATTATTTCTTAACCAGGAAGATCGTGAAGCCCCTATCTCCATGTATATCAACTCACCTGGTGGGCAGGTCTATGCCGGTCTGGCTATCTATGACACCATGCAGATGATTTCCAACCCAATTAGCACCGTTGCGGTTGGTGTGACCGCATCATTTGGTACAGTATTGCTGACAGCCGGAACGAAAGGTCAACGGTATGCGTTGCCCCACGCAACTATCCATATTCATCAACCCCTAGGTGGTGTACAGGGTCAAGCAACAGACATCGAAATTGAAGCACGAGAAATCCTGCGCTTGAAGACCAGGCTAAACCAGATATTATCCTTCCATACCGGACAAACCGTTGAGACCATCGAGAAGGATACCGATCGAAACTTCTATATGGATGCCAAGACTGCCGTAGATTATGGCATTGTTGACCAGGTGCTTGAGTCACCTCCAGAAAAAACAGCATTACCCAAGAAGAAATAATCACGCGCCAATTACAGCGGATATAATAAATCTTTACCATAGGGTGTACTCGTGTTGGAACATGTATAATATCCATCTTTCGAGTACATCCTTTTTATTTAGGCAGTGTCATCAACTTACATGGATAATCTGACTACACGCAAAGTCACACAAAAATCAATTAAAGCTCTGATCCTTGATATGGATGGGGTCTTATGGCGTGGGTCTGAGCCCATCGGTGATCTTCATTCCATTTTTTATGAAATTGATCTAATCGGCTTGAAAGTTATTTTTGCTACAAATAATGCCACTCGGACCATTCAACAATATATCGACGTTTTGTCATCATTTGGTGTGGTTGCAAAACCTTGGCAGGTGATCAATTCAGCAGCCGCAGTAACGCATTATTTAGGCAAGCAATTCCCAAATGGTGGACCAGTTTATATCATTGGTGAACAAGGGATCATTGAGGCCTGTGCTGAACAAGGATTTTATCAATCCGACACTGGTGTACTGGCGGTTATTGTCGGTATGGATCGCAAGCTAACCTATGATAAATTGAAAACCGCTACCTTACTATTGCGGGCTGGAGTGCCATTTATTGGCACAAATCCGGATCTTACCTTCCCGACACCCAATGGCTTGGTCCCGGGTGCTGGATCTATTTTGGCAGCTCTAACTGCCGCCAGTGATATATCACCAATCATTGTTGGTAAACCGGAACCAACCATGTATCAAATTGCTCTGGAAAGACTTAACTTATCCCCTGATAATGTTCTTGTAGTTGGCGATAGACCGGAAACTGATATCGCTGGAGCACAATTGATTGGATGCCGGACAGCTTTGGTCCTGTCTGGTGTAACGAATGCCGTCCAGGCAGCTTCATGGCAGCCAGCTCCTGATATTATCGCGAATGACTTGCAGGACGTTGTGAAATATCTGAAGGAGTGGCCCGCTTGGGTCAGCATCAGCTAATTCTATGAATGCACAAAAAGCAAAAAATATTTATGATCTAGAATATGAAGAATTAGCTGACGTGCTTATGTCTCTTGGTGAGCCAGATTACCGTACAGCGCAACTCTGGGATGGCTTGTATAAAAAATTGTGGACTGATCCTGAGCAGTTTTCCAACCTACCAAAATCATTGCGTCAAAAACTTACTGATTCTTTTCCACAAGAGAATTCGACCCCTGACGGTCAATCACATTTCACCAGACTGAATCCCATAAAGCAGATTAGCTCATCGGACGGGGAAACGGTTAAAACCCTGTTTTCTCTGTGGGATAACCGGCAGGTCGAAGCAGTACTAATGCGCTATGCCACACGTCGCACCTTATGCATATCCACACAGGCAGGCTGCGCTATGGGATGCGTTTTTTGTGCCACGGGGCAGATGGGATTTCTACGGCATCTCTCGAGTGGTGAGATTGTTGAGCAGGTACTTTATTACGCCCGCCAGCTTGCTATGAAAAATGAACAGGTGACGAATATTGTTGTTATGGGTATGGGGGAGCCTTTCCATAATTATGATGCCACCATGAGTGCCATCAAGCGGTTAAATGATCCGAATGGATATAATCTTGGTGCACGCCGGTTTACGATTTCCACGGTCGGTTTGATTCCAGGGATACGTCGATTTACCCAGGAACACTCTCAGATCAATCTTGCCATTTCTCTGCATGCAGCGGATGACGCTGCACGTTCAGCATTACTCCCCATCAACAAAAAATATCCATTGGATGAACTCTTTTCTGCCTGTTTGGAGTACGTTCAAATCACTCATCGACGTATTTCTTTCGAGTGGGCGCTTATTCAAGGTGTAACCGATACGCCTGAACAAGCTCATTTGTTATCACAGCGGCTCAAACTATTTCGCTTGGGGGGATCAATTCTATGTCATGTTAATGTGATTCCATTGAACCCTACCCAAAAATACGCAGGGCAGGCTTCTACTCATCAGGGAGCCCTGGCTTTTAAAAGTGTACTTGAACAGGCGGGTATTCCGTGTACCATCCGATTACGTAGGGGAATAGAGATTCAAGCCGGCTGTGGTCAGCTGGCAAGTAATTCACATTAGTCACAAAGCTCAAATTCTAACCGCAAGACTCGTACCCACACGCCCTCTGAGCGGCAGGTGGTTATTAATTGTTCTCCTGCAGGTGAATGAAGTAAAGTATCAGTGGTTGCAATCACTCCAGTCACCTGCCTGTCATGGATATATTGTCCCAATTTGCTCAGATCACCTACAATATTTACACCATGGATTTTACTTCCCCACTTCAAAGAATCATCGTCCAGAAAACCAACCACACTATATCCGGTATTTGGATTTCTCATTATCCAGCGTAGGGCAATCTCACCCGCATCTTCAGCACCATATAGCAGGATATTTTCTTTCGTTATTCCTTGAATTTGCTTGTTATAAATCCTGTCTAATATCTGGAATGAGGAACGTGAGCCTGATAAACCGATTAAGAGATAAAGAGTGAATAACAGAAAGACATCCGCAGTGTACGGTTGTGATGGTAGTACCAGTTTGATCACGACCAAGGAGATCCCACCTGCTACTAAAACTGCTCCTACATATCGCACCAGGTCATTAATCCCGATATATCGCCACACCCCTCGATAAATTCGAAACATGTAGAATGCCACATAGGTAATTCCCAATACAATTGGCCATGAAAGCAAAAATAAATTCATGCTCGTTGAGGTCATATTCAGGCCAAACCGCGTCCAAAACGCAAGATAATAACTAACTCCAATCAATAACAGGTCAAATATAAGCTCAAAAATCCGTCGCTTAAAAGTCAGATTTACGATCCAACGTGTAAATCCATTTGGTAGCTCCTGCTCAGCTGAAATGACCTTCATTCTGGCTAGATAAGCTACAAATAAAGATAAAATTATTAACAGAATCGGTATAAGTACAAGACTTAAGTCGTAGTCAAGCGCATCCAATCCAATCGAAGCAATTCCCGACACAATCGCAATGCCATATAAAACTAACACTGCTTGTCGTTCTGATAGTCCAAACGCTACCAGTCGATGAGAGGTATGGTCGGTTCCTCCCACTGCTGGAGATTGTCCTCTAAGAATTCGGGTAATTGAAACCAATACGGTGTCTAAAATGGGTAATAGAAAAATTAAAGTAGGTACACCAACGATCGCGAAAATATTAGATGCTTGTGTCCGTCTTGCGATTGCCAGGACTGCAAGCGAAAATCCCAGAAACATACTCCCGCTATCGCCCATAAATATCTTTGCGGGCGGGAAAGTTAAATATCAAAAAGCCAAGAATGCTTCCAGCAAGAGCTAACGAAAAAATAAGTAATTCAGTATTCCCAGCCCGCCAAAAAAAAATTGACAGAAAACCTGAGGTGATCAATGCAACTCCCCCAGCTAAACCATCCATGTTATCCAATAAATTTATCGCGTTTGTGATCCCTACCAGCCAAAAAAAGGTCAATAGAATATTTACGATCGGCCAGCGAAAGAAGTCTATCGTGTTGTGACCATAGAAAATTACAATCGTAGCAGCGATAATTTGTACGAAAAGTTTTGCTGGTGGACTGATATGTTTAAAATCATCTACCACTCCCATGCTAAACATAATTGCTATTCCTACCAGGATACTCCAACGCTCGATAATGATCTCCTGGTCTGAATTAACTAGCCATATAATCACTAATGCCAATAAAAATGCAACGAACATACCTATTCCCCCAAGAGTCGGGGTCGGTTGTTTATGCCAACGCTCTGTTCGCGGAATCACCACTTGACCTATCCGAAAGCTATACCATCGGATAAATGGTATGAGCAGTGAGCTGGCGATTAGAGCAACAATTAGGGGTAAAAATAATTGATAATTCAAGGAATTTATCCGTTATCGACTTCAGAAGATTATGGTAATAAATTCGATTGATTGATCAAATCCTGGATACTACTTGTTTCAGTAGCAGGTGCGTCAGCCATTGCCTGGTTGGCATAATATTGCGTATTGATTTTATCCCCAAGTTGAAAATACAATTTGGCAACCGATACCTGAACGCGCCACAGATCACTCGAACTTAATCCTGCCTGAATTGATGCTAACAATGCATCTATCGCTTGCTGTATTCGTTGACGGTCGATATTTTCAGGATTTTGTTTGGCCATTTGTACATAAACATTACTCAGGGATAATAAATAACTGGCTTTCGAAGTACTGTCGGTGGATTTCGCTACAGCAGCCGCAGTGCGATAATATTCGGCCGCAGCAAGAAATGCCTGTTGTTTTGCAGACGGATCAGTCTGAGAGTTCGCAAGATTATAATAATAATCTCCAAATAATCCTTGAGTATAAGAATATTTGGCATCCAAATCTAATGCGTGTTGTAATCGTTCTAATGCCTGGCTTGATTGCCCTATCACTTTCATATACAGAACAGCCCATTCATCCCATAATGTAGAGTTATTTGGACTAAGCGTCACTGCGGTTGCGTAGTAATTAGATGCTTGTTGAGCTCTTTCCGCTTTTAGAGTAGAATTCGTCGCTTTTCCTGCCCACCAGGTATATAAACGGGCTAGATTGGCGGTATGATCTGTATTCAAAGGATTAATCAATTGCGCAGTTTTCAGATCATTTTCAGCATTTGAAACCAATTGATCCTGGTCGGTTGTAGTATCGGTGATTTTAGCCTGCTCCAAATAATTTCGCCCAAGGAACAGGTAGTAATGATCCTCCTTGGGGGCATCCTTGAGTGATTCTTTATATAAAAAGTTCGCCACTTCCCATTGGCCATTCTTGGTGAAAGGTTCTGCCATCTTAAAAGTGATATCAGCATGGATCACTTTTAGATTGTATTTATTTGTGCCAACAAACATCAGGATCAATGCGAAGGGTAAAAGGAACACACCAATGTAGGATGGAGAAACACTCCGCGCTGACCACTCATCTGGTAAGAAATAAGCCATTAATAAAAAGATGACAAATATATAGAGATAGTACTTAGTTAATAATGCACCTATACTATTCACTTGTTTTAAAAAGTCGTTCTCGCTTGTAACGGTATAATTCTGCAATGCAGCCAGGCTGATTCCTTGAAAAACCCAGAATAGGAGTCCGATCGATAGTGCAATACCAGCCATAATTCCCAAAGTCTGCAACCAGGAATTGATTTCCTGGTTGTTATCCGCCTCCGCTGCAAATAACATCGTACCAATTAGCCAGGTTATACTCATTATTAACAAAATGCCAATCGAAATTGCGCCATCTTTATTGCTTAATCTGGTTAATGAATTAACGATAACTGCCCCGAAAGATTTAGAATGGGTGGAATTGGTTACGAAATCAAAACCCAATGTCGCCAATATGACTCCTACGATTACCGCACCAATCAAACCATTTCTCACCCAATCTGGTTGGTCATCAATGAAGAGGCGTTTGCTGCGATCCGATTTTCGATATGATCTTATAACTCCCTTATCTCTTTTTCTTCCTGTAGATAGACTATTTATTTCTGGATAATTCACCAAGGCTGGTTCCGGTGTTGTATTTTGGTTAATTTTTGGGAGAACAAAACCGACAACTAAAATCAACCCGGCATAGGTCCAGAACAATGTCCGTGTTGCGACAATAGCAATCCCAAAGTTTATTTCTACGAAGTGCCCAACGATAGCTGCGAATAATACGATCATTAGCAGCCTGTATGGGTTACTCTGAACATTGGAATTTATCGGAGACCGTGTAATTAATGCGGTAATCGTTAAGTATATGACAACTCCAATAATCATCCCGAAAGGCAATCCTACTCCCAGGTATTCGATTCCTTTAAATAAAATCAAGGCAACCGATCCTAATAATCCGCCCAATATTAGACAAATAAAAAAGAACCTCGTATCGCGCTGAGTTTCAACCAATCCTTGCCATTTTAATCCGTAGTAAAACACCGCACTGAAAATAGATAAATAAACCAGTAAGCCTGAAATACCAGTGATGACAATTGAATCCCAGGTCTCATTATGCGAACGATCTGGAGATGCATTTCGTTTTTCAACTTGTCCGAGCTCGGGTTGGTAAAACTGGTTGTAGGCGACATACATGGATTCGGGACCATAACCGATCAATGGTCGTAAAATATTAAACTTATCTGTACTCCCATCAGGGAATTTTATCGGGTCATGCATCCCCACCAGCTTAACCGTACCCTCCCAAATATATTGGCGAACAAGGGCACTATTACTTTCAGAATTCAATAGGTTTCCAAATCGGCCAATAGCTGGAGATTTTTTTAAGGCTTCAAAAGGTCCGCTACTCAGATTAAACAATACCAAAAATATAGCACCAACAATTGCCAACCCAACAACGGAAAAAGTTAACCATCGTTTTCGCCAATATATCGATAATAGTAATAACATGAGATAACCGCCAGCCATCAGTCCAAGTAGTGGCCCACGGCTGCCGCTCATGTAAATTGCAATCAGTTGGAGCACTGCAATGAAAACGTAGATTGATCCCCGAATGATGTTTTTGATAGTACTTATAGCTGCGGAATTAGCTTCATTACTCTCTACAAGTATAGCCTTGAATGATTCCACGATGCGTCCCATGGTCAAAGGAAACACCATGATCAGGTAGGCAGCTACAAAGATTGAGTTACCCATATTGGAAGCGATACGGATCGAAACATTGCCCCCCCATGGAATGGGATCGATGTTCCATCGTTGCAGCAATCCGTAGAATGAGATTGGTAAGCTGGCGAGAATTACAGTGGTGATTAATCGATTCACCTGCTCTGGTTTACGCAGGTTCACGATAATAGAAAAGAAGATGACTAGATATGAAAATGTAGTGTACGTACCCTGTAATCTCTGGTAAGAGCCAAAAAAACTATTGTTAGGTGTCACCGAGAAAATTGTCGAGACTGTATAAACTATCACTAAGCCAATCACAGGTGCGATTAATGGGTATTTCCATAAATACTTGAATAAAGTAGTTTCTTGGGATTTCGCTTTCCATCTAACGCCCCCTTCATCTACCAGCTTAACAATCCAAGCGGCGAGGGTTAGTAATGCCAGCGAGCGTAAAATTGCGATTTTATCTGGTTCAAAAATACGACTTGAATAGATGTTAAAGAAAATCGGAACAATGCATACGGCCGCCAGCCAGGCAGCCTCCATTACCCCTAGGCATAACCGGCTAAGTTTAGTTGGCATACTACGTCACCTGTGCTAAAGAATAGCCGTTACGATATCACAAATTGACTAAGTCTGCAAGATTGCCATTGACTACGCATTTTAATGAAGATAGAATTAAATTATCCTACATTTATGACGTTGGTCAGGAGAAAGGTATGCCGATAAATTTCGCCATCATTGGGGTGGCTGGTTATGTTGCTCCCCGCCACCTGAAAGCGATCCAGGATACAGGCAACAATCTGGTTGCCGCAGTAGACCCCAATGATTCAGTTGGGTTACTAGACCATTATTCATTTAATGTGCGATTTTTTACTGAAATTGAACGTTTTGACCGTCATTTAGAAAAACTTCGCCGAGGGTCTGCAGAGGATCGGGTCCAATATGTCAGCATCTGTTCTCCAAACTATCTTCATGATGCTCATTGCCGTCTGGCACTCCGGGTTCACTCGAATGCAATTTGTGAAAAACCCCTGGTAATCAATCCATGGAATCTGGATGCTCTCCAGGAGATCGAAGCTGAATATGATGGCAAAATTAATACTGTCCTGCAGCTGCGTTTGCACCCGGCACTGATTGAGCTTCGCAAAACATTGCAATCATCAACGGATCACCAACAACATGATGTGATTCTCACCTATGTGACTGCCCGGGGAGCCTGGTACCATACTTCCTGGAAAGGATACCCTGAAAAATCTGGTGGTATCGCTACAAATATCGGTATTCACTTGTTTGACCTCCTAATTTGGTTGTTTGGAAAACCGGCGATCACTAAAGTTTACTATTCAGATCCTGAATGCATGAGTGGCTTGTTGGAATTGGAACATGCCCGTGTTCGCTGGTTCTTATCTATAAATCCGCAGGATTTACCCTTTCCAGTCACACCTGGTGGGCGAAGCACTTATCGATCAATCAGCATAGACGGAAAGGAAGTTGAATTTACAGAGGGATTCACAAATCTGCACACACGTGTTTATGAAGAAACACTGGCTGGGAGGGGTTTTGGGATCGATGATGCTCGTCCTTCGATTGAGTTGGTTCATCATATTCGTTCCGCTTCAATTTCTCAATCCGAAGATGAGGTCCACCCATATTTAGCAGGTAAACGATAATGGAATACTTCATTCATCCAAGCTCATATGTTGATGAGCCGTGTGTGATTGGCAAAGGAACAAAAATCTGGCATTTCTGTCATATTTTGTCAGGTGCTAAGATTGGTGAAAACTGTACTTTAGGTCAGAACGTGATGGTCGGAAATGACGTAATAATCGGTAATAATGTAAAAATTCAGAACAATGTTTCGGTGTATACAGGCGTCGAATTAGAAGATGATGTATTTTGTGGACCTTCATGTGTCTTTACAAACGTGCTCAATCCTCGATCCCAGATTATCCGCAAAAGTGAATATAAGCGAACACTGATCAAGCGCGGTGCTACAATCGGTGCAAATGCGACAATTCTCTGCGGAATTACCGTCGGGTGTTATGCCTTTATTGGAGCTGGTAGTGTGGTACGTCAAGATGTGCCAGATTATGCCCTCATACTCGGTGTTCCGGGTATTCAAAAAGGTTGGATGAGTCGGCATGGATTCCGTTTACAACCCACTCCCACAGACAAGATATTGATTTGTCCTGGCTCAGGTTGGCGCTATCAAGAAGTTGAGCCAGGCATTATTCGCTGTCTTGATTGGCCAGAAGATAAATCTTTACTGGTGAATGTATGAATTCAAATCCGATCCCAATTTTAGACCTAAAAGCACAATATGCTTCAATAAAAGAGGAAATTCAAGTTGCCATCGAGCGTGTTTTAGATAGCCAACAATTTATCCTCGGACCTGAAGTAGAAGCGTTAGAGAGAGATCTTGCGGAATATTGTCAGTGTAAATATGCTTTCGGTGTTTCATCTGGGACTGATGCCCTGTTGTTGTCTTTAATGGCAATCGGGATCAAACCCGGCGATGAGGTAATTACCACCCCGTACTCTTTCTTTGCCACTTCGGGTTCGATCGTCCGATTGGGTGCTGTACCCGTATATGTGGATATAGATCCTGCAACATTGACTATTGAATCTGATCAGATTGATGCAAAGGTCACCTCCCGCACTAAAGCAATCCTCCCCGTGCACCTCGCCGGCCAGGTAGCAAATATGGATCCGATAATGGAAATCGCCCAGCGATATGGTCTCCGTGTGATCGAAGATGCCTGCCAGGCAATTGGTGCTGATTATAAGGGGAAAAGGGCAGGCTCATTGGGTGACCTGGGGTGTTTTAGCTTTTTCCCTCCAAAAATTTGGGAGGGTACGGCGATAGCGGTATGGTGACGTGCAATGATGCCAGTTTAGCCGATAAAGTGTCCTTGCTACGAAACCACGGTCACCGTCCGAAATACCATAACCGCCTTGTGGGTGGCAACTTCCGAATGGATGCTATACAAGCTGCAGTTCTGAGGGTCAAGTTTAAGCATCTCGAGAATTGGACCGAGGTCAGGCGCAAACATGCCACGACATACCAGCGTTTATTTACAGAACATGGAATAGCGATTCCAATCCTAGCTTATGGTTTGAGAAGAGGGATTGTGCTTCCAACCGATGCAGGATTTGGGCGCCACATTTATCATTTATACATGATTCGCTCTGAATATCGGGATGAGCTTTTAGTTTTTCTAAAAAGCCGTGGGATTGGGACAGAAATCTACTATCCAATTCCGCTGCATCTACAGGAATGTTTCAGCGATATGGGTTTTAAAGTGGGTGATTTTCCGAATAGTGAGAAGGCGGCCAAAGAAACACTTGCCCTGCCGATCTATCCTGAGCTAACTGATGAAGTGCTGGCTAGAATCGTTGATGCAATTGTTGATTTCCAAAATTCGCGTGCTCCTGAATAATTGCGAATGAAAATTGTTACAATCGTAGGTGCCCGACCGCAGTTCATTAAATCTGCTCCTGTGAGCATTGCAATCGCTGCTGCTGGATACCAGGAATATCTTGTTCATACAGGCCAGCATTATGATTACGGCATGTCTGAGGTTTTTTTTGAAGAGATGGGGATTCATGAGCCATCTATCAACTTGAAGGTTGGATCAGGGACGCACGCACAACAGACCAGCCAAATGCTGGTTGGGATAGAATCAATATTATTGTCGCAAAAACCGGATATTGTGCTGGTCTATGGTGACACGAATTCGACACTTGCAGGCGCATTAGCTACCGCCAAATTGCACATAAAACTAGCTCACATAGAATCAGGCTTACGTTCTTTCAATCGCCAAATGCCTGAAGAGCATAATCGAGTACTCACTGATCATTGCTCGGATCTATTATTCTGTCCCACCCAAACTGCTGTTGATAATCTAACGCAAGAGGGGATTAGAACGGGTGTTTATCTGGTGGGAGACACGATGTATGACGCAATTCTCCAATTTAGCACTATTGCCATGCAACACTCAAAAATATTGAATCGTTTGCAGTTGAAACCCAAAAGCTATCTGCTAGCAACCATCCATCGTGCGTACAATACCGAGAATCCCGATATGCTTGCTTCGATTATTCAAGCATTTAAGACAATCAATGATATGATCGTCTTTCCCATACATCCTCGCACATTAAAAGCAATTGAATCAGCCAATATAACACTATCTCCTAACATAAAGATCATTGAGCCAGTTGGTTACTTAGAAATGCTGGCTCTCGAGCAATGTGCAAAAACTATTGTGACTGACTCTGGCGGGATCCAAAAAGAAGCCTATTTGTTCATGGTTCCTTGCGTCACTATCCGACCAGAAACCGAATGGGTAGAAACGATCCAGAGTGGTTGGAATAAGCTCGTTGGTACCGACACAGATAACATCGTCAGCGCACTTCAAACACAGTCGCCTTCACCTATCTCACATCCCGATGTTTTCGGTGATGGGCATGCCAGCGAGAAAATTGTGAGAGTATTATCCACACAAGTTGATTAATGCTTCCAGGAAAAAACCCGCGAATATGCAAAACGTAGTCATGCTTCTTTCCAATTCATTCAGACCAGACCCTCGGGTTCTGAAAGAAGCAACAATCCTGCAAAAAAATGGATTTATGATCACCATCTTATGCTGGGATCGTCTTGCCACATTAAAACCCGAAGAAATTTTACAGTCGGGTGTAAAAGTTATTCGTATTCAGAATATTCATTCGAGTTATGGTATTGGTATCCGCCAATTACTACGCCTTCCCAGGTTCTGGTTAGCTGTTCAACGCTACTTAATAATAGTCAAGCCGGAAATTATTCATTGCCATGATTTTGATACACTTCCTGCTGGATTATGGTATGGATTGTTTCACCGTATCCCGATTATTTATGATGCCCATGAATATTATGCCCAGCTGGTAAAACCACGCCTCAAAGGTCTTACCGGATGGATATTGTATTCATTAATCAAAATTGGCGAGATTCTCGGAGCACGTTTATCAAGGGCAGTAGTCACCGTGGATGATTCACTGGCAGCGATCTATCGAAAACAGAACCGTAAAGTGATTATATTGGGGCATTATCCAGAATCAAAGATGGCCTTGCAAAGTAATTTAGTCTTTACGCGACCCTATCTAGTATTAATGTATGCAGGTAGATTATCATCTGACCGAGGGATATTGCTATATGCAGATATTCTTCGGAAATTAATTAATAAAGGTGTTCCTGCTCGATTGGTTTTGGCAGGTGTATTTACTCCCGAGAGTGAAAAGGCGAGATTCAATGACTATGCGAAGGATATTATTAAATCTATCGATTATCTTGGTTGGATTTCCTATGATCAGATGCCCCTCATCTATCGTGAATCGGATATCGGATTAGCTATCCTTTTACCTGAACCCCGCTATGTAGCTGCCACACCAGTGAAATTATTTGAATATATGGCAAGCGGGCTACCTGTTATTGCCAGTAATTTCCCTTCAATTGCAGAAATCGTAAAAGAAGCGAACTGCGGATTATTGATTGACCCGGTTGGTGATTTAACTGAAACTATCAATACGATCTTGTTATGGTGGCAAAACAAATCTACACCCCAAACTTTAGGAGAAAATGGCAGGAATGCAATTTTATCGAAATTCACTTGGGAAAATAATAGTCTAGGGTTGATAGAGCTTTATCGCCAATTAACCTAAACGTATGCGCATCTTATATCTTTCTCAGTATTTTCCACCCGAAGCGGGAGCAACTCAGACTCGTGCTTATGAGATGGCCAAAACTTGGGTTCAGCTGGGTCACCAGGTCACTATTCTGACAGAATTTCCTAACCATCCTTCTGGAATTATTCCTCCCTCATACAAAGGGAAGCTTTATGAGCGTTCCTCTCTTGATGGTATTGAAATCGTTCGTGTTTGGGTGAAAGCCTCCCCGGTTAAGAATTTTCGAAACCGAATGCTGTTTTACCTAACTTTTATGATTAATGCTATTTTCGCGGGTCTGTTCTTAACCCGTGGAAAATATCACCTGGTATATGCTACTTCACCGCCACTCTTCGTTGGAGGAGCAGCCACGGTGATAAGTTATCTTCGACGCATCGTGATGATTTTTGAGGTGCGTGATCTTTGGCCAGAATCCGCAGTTGCACTTGGTGAGCTATCAAACCCAAATGCGATTTTATTGGCAACAAAATTGGAAGAGTTATGCTATCGGAGAGCATTGCAGGTGGTCGTAGTCACCCATGGAATTTATGACCGTCTCATTGCACGTGGAATACCAAAGGATAAGTTATTCCTGTTGCCAAATGGAGCCAACACGGATATGTTCTCCTATACTCAGAAAGGACGTGACCGGATACGGCGTGAAATGGGATTGGAGAATAAATTCGTTGCCATCTATGCAGGGATTCATGGATTGGCACAAGGACTTGAAACAATTCTGGATGCCGCCAGATTATTAAAGTCAGCGACAGAGGTTTATTTTATACTGATTGGTGATGGTCCGAAAAAGGCCGAGATTGTATCCCTGGCGAATTCTTATGACCTGCCTAATTTGACATTACTGCCAGAAAAACCACGCGAACAAATCCCGGATTATTTATCTGCAGCGGATGTTGCCCTGATCCCACTGAAAAAAGTTGAAATATTTAAAGGTGCTTTACCCTCGAAAATATTCGATGCATGGGCATGTGAGAGACCAATTTTAATAAGTATTGACGGAGAAGCACGGTCGATCGTTGAGAGTGTTAAGGGTGGTTTATTTATTCCCCCCGAAGATTCAGCGAAAATGTCTGAAGCGCTGATATATTTGATGAATTCGTCGCATGAAAGACAGCTGATGGGTTTAAACGGGCTCAATTACACCAGAGAAAATCACTCTCGCACCGCATTAGCTGAAAAATTGATCCGACATCTAGAAAAATATATCCAGATAGATTAATTCCTACGTTAATTCCTTCAATTGCATATTCGAATTCCTATTCATAATGAAATTTACCTCCGATAAGCTGATATTCTTCATTATGATAGAATTGCTCCATGGGTGAAAAAATAGTCGCACGAAATCGTCGTGCACATCACGAATATTTCATTCTTGAAACTTTTGAAGCTGGTATTGCATTGCAAGGAAGTGAAATCAAATCAATCAGGGCAGGTCAAATCAGCCTGGCTGAAGCATTTGTGCGTATCGATGGTAGGGAAGCCTGGTTGGAAGATGCTCATATTGCGCCATATGAACAAGCCAGTATTTATAACCATGAACCTCGCCGCCCAAGGAAATTACTGTCTGCATAGTTCGGAAATCCGCCGGTTATGGAATAATGTTCGTCAAAAAGGTGTTACGATCATCCCATTATCGGTATATCTAAAAGAGGGTAGAGCGAAGGTGGAAATTGCCGTTGCCAAGGGTAAAAAGCTGTATGATAAGCGGGCTGAGATTGCCAAGCGCGATTCGCAACGAGAGATCGAACGGCAATACCATAGTCGGTAATAATATCCGAAATCGATATTTTTCTTAATCGGAAGGCGTCATATGTTATCCAGTAACATACTTGCTCTAATTATCACCTTTGTCGTCGCCCTGGCATGGCTAAGGATCAACGATTATCTGGCGCACAGAGGTTGGATAGAAAGCCACCTGAGCCGTAAACTCATCCATATCGGCACAGGTCCTCTTTTCGTTCTATGCTGGTTATTATTTGATCCAAGAGACATTAACAGATTTTTAGCCGCCTTAGTACCGCTTGCTTTTACAATTCAGTTTTTATTAATTGGTACTGGGGTTATTAAAGATGAAGCTTCGGTAAAAGCAATGTCGCGAAGTGGTGATCGGCGCGAGATATTACGAGGCCCATTGTATTATGGGATTATCTTTGTGCTCCTGACAATCATTTTCTGGAAATCTTCACCCATCGGTATCGTTGGATTAATGCTGATGTGTGGCGGTGATGGTCTGGCGGATATTTTTGGTCGGAAATGGGGGTCGGTTAAGCTTCCGTGGAATAAAGGAAAATCGATCATTGGCTCATTTGGAATGCTACTAGGAGGTTGGATATTATCAGTTCTAATCGTTTGGGTGTTTATCGCATCCGGTGTTTTCTCAACCCCGATAAAAACTATGTTGCTTCCGATCACTATCATCGCAGTGGCTGGAACATTGGTAGAGTCATTTCCTTTAAAGGACATCGATAACATTACGATCACGTTGTCCGCAGTGATCCTTGGATACTTGTTGTTTTAATCGTCTAGTTGCTGATATTCCTGATATTTTTCTAGCCATTGGGGTAATGAATTAATCAGCTCCTTCATTACGAGCTCAGTATTATGATAATAATAGCTCATATTACCTGAATATGCTTCACCCCTGGTTTCACTGACTAAATCTGTGACACCCCTCAGGATTAAGCATGGTGTTTTGTTCTTATCGGCAACCCAGGCAATTGCTCCTGATTCCCAATCACCTGCGATAGCCCCGTATTTTGATTTTAGTGAGCCGATTTCGTCACAGAATAAATCACGATCTCCGGATACCAGTATCGATTTGACTACACGCAATGGCATGGGTTCCTTCAACCAGGAATTATCGATCTCTATCGCGTAATGCTTGATGTGTTCGTTCGGATCACCCATTTGTTCGTAGATGTCATAGATTACAGTTCGCTCAACTAAAATAATTTCTCTTTGAGCTATTTCACCCTCAAACCCTCCACAAGTGCCTATATTGACCACCAAGCTTGGATGCCACCTGCTGATCGTATATTGAGTCGAGGCTGCTGCTGCCACCTTTCCCCAGCCACCATGCATAAAGATTACTGGATTCCCTAATGGATAATTATGCCTATAATCGTACGAGAACCATTCGCCGAACGGCGTCGTATTTATTTTACTTTCATAGAAACATTCGCGAACGACTCGCCATTCGGCATTTGCGGATATCAATATGACATAATTCGGGATAAGTTTCATACTTGCCTTTTCTTAATATTGACCGGCATCAATAGAAGGATTAAAATAATGCCATGTTGTTTAGGAGTGTTTATGCCAATTTATGAGTATGTCTGCAAGGATTGCGGTAAGCGATTTGAGATGATCCGCTCGATTAAGGAAGCGGACTCGCCTATGCCGTGCAAATCCTGCCAAAGTAATCAAACCCACCGTGCAATCTCGGTTTTTTTCGCCCAGAGTGGATCACAAATCATTGCTGGTAGTCATAATGGTGGTTGTTCAGGATGCTCGGGTGGTTCATGCTCCTCCTGCAGCTCGAACTAGATCTCCCTACCAATTTTCATACTTGACCAATTCTTCCAGGCACTTCCTCTTTCTTATTCCAGGTTTATCAGCTGGATATCCTAATGGAGTAAGTAAAATCGGCTCCACATCATCAGGTATTGATAAAACTTGCCTGGCGGCATTTGGATCGAATGCAGCAATAATACAGGTTCCTAATCCGTTGTCTGCAGCTGCCAATACCAGGTGATCCATAACAATGGCAATATCTACGTCAATATATTGCCTGCCATCGCGTCTTTTCCATGCTTCAGCAGGAAGACCACAGAGACAAATCACCAATGGTGCTTGAACAAACCATTCAGGTTGATAAATTTTTAGCAGTTCATTTTCCCTGCCTTTCGTATGAACCACTATGATTTGAAACGGCTGTCGATTCTGAGCGGTTGGTGCTAAACGGGCTGCATTAAGCACGTTTTCTAATTTCTCGTTTTCAATGGGATCCTGAGTGTAGCTTCTCACAGAATATCTTTTACCAACCAACTTTTTATAATTCATATGGCCTCATTCGGATTATGATCAATCTTGCGCTAGAATTAGGGGTATCACTCAATTTTACCTTATCCAGTTATTCGAACTAACGAATTCCTTGTGAATATTCTTGACACTATCCTTGAAAAGTTGTATCTTATGTCATCTACAATAAAGGAGCATTATGAAACACTACAGAGTGGCACTTCTCGCCAATCTTAAGAAAAATGCACCAAAATTTGATGGTATGGCAGTAGATCAGTGGGATGATCTCGATTCAGAAAAAACTGTAAACGCACTTGTAGAAGCTATACGAGCCGGGGGATATACGTGCGAATTCCTGGAAGGTAACCTGACATTACATGAGACATTACCGGTTTATAAACCTGATATTTGCTTCAATATCTGTGAGGGGCATTTTGGTGACGCCCGCGAAGCTCAGATACCTTCATTATTAGAGATGATGCGTATTCCATACACAGGTTCCAAAGTACTTACCTTGGCGCTTGCGTTGGATAAACCGATGACCAAGCGCGTAATTGCATTTCACGATTTGCCCACCCCCGAATTTCAAACTTTTGAACGGATAGAAGAAGCCTTATCGCCTGAAATGGTATTTCCTCTGTTCGTTAAACCAAGCCGTGAAGGTACTGGCATGGGTGTTTCACGGAACTCAATTGTTTACACAGAAACCGAAATGCGAGAGCAAATTTCGGTGATTATCGAAAAATACAAGCAACCAGCTTTAGTAGAGCGGTATATTGAAGGCAGAGAAGTCACTGTAGGATTCGTTGGAAATCTGGTCGGTCCTGTTGCGCAACGCTTACCTGATGATGAAAATGCTCGGCGGATCGAAGCTGGATTGCACTTCTTCCCACCCATGGAAGTGGATCTTTCGCCGTTCTCAGATTCCGATACCGTCTATAGCAATCGCCTGAAGGTCGACCTTGCTGATGAGCTTAATTACCTTTGCCCAGCGCCTATTACTGAAGAGCAAAGATATGATTTAAATTGGTATGCTGCTGCAGTGTTTCGTGTGATTGGTGCCTTGGATGTATCCAGAGTCGATTTCCGTCTGGACGTCCATAACGACTATAAACCTTACATTCTTGAGATAAATCCCTTACCCGGGCTTTCTCCAATTATCTCTGATTTAGTGATAGAAGCAGCAGGAGAAGGAATTGGACACACGGAATTGGTAAATATGATATTAGAAACAGCTCTAAAACGGTATTCGATGATCTAATCTAACTCCAGACTTTCAGATTTTTCCCCACTATTCGAATTGAAACTTTCTACTTTTTTAGATAAAGTATCAATTCTATTGATCAGGGCTTGAAAATCATTTTTTGTTGGTATTTGCCTTTCCTTGATTAATTCCATAATCTTTCCTTCGATATTATCTCTAAATTCATCTTGCTTATATCCGATAGAAAGAAGTTTACGGAGCACTTGGTTGCCGGCTTCCCGATCTATTTCACCATTGCCAATTAATATATTAACACGCCTTTCAATTTCAACGTCAAAATGATGTGCTAAAGTCAAGGAATTAAAAATATTCCTTCGAATTTCCTCCAATCGCTTTCCCCCAGATTGAACCAGGCTGATCAATAGGCTAATTGGTAATACACCGGATTGATTCTTTTCCAATCCAAAGATTATTTGACTCAGTGTGCTCGTGGTAATGTCATTCTCAGTAACATTGTCAATTACTTTTACTTCCTCGTTTCGTTTAATTAAATTCTCGATCTCTTCTAATGTTATGTAGCATTTTGTTTGAGTATTGTATAGCTTTCTATTCCGATACCTTTTGATAATGACTGGCATAACTTATCCTAAAACGGAGCATCTACACGGAATTCCATAATGAAATTACTTTCTATTTTTTTGATCTCGCTAAATCGTCAATTTTCTTTTCCAAGGCTGTTATTTTCTCACTAAGGTTATCCAAATCGGTTTTTGTAGGGACAGCAAAACGATCCAGGAATTCTCCAAACCTCTTATGAGTTGATCCAGTTTCGTCGTGAAAATATTTATTCCGTTGTTCTCTCATTTCCTTTATTAAGCTTTCACCATCTTTTTTCGCAATTTCTCCCCGCTCGACCAGTTTATCAATAAATTCTTCCAGCTCATCATGCTTTAGTGCAATTGCACCAATCCCTGCGAGCATCACCCTGCGTACTACTTTATATAACGAAGGATATTCTTTCCTCTCTCCGGATTTATTCTGTTCTTCCTGATTTGCATTTTTATCTGTGTCCATTTTCTTACTCCTTTTAATAAATTAATCATGACGCAATGCGTTATAGTTATTATAACACACTGCGTCATGTATGATAATAAGTATCTCACGTAGTAATTGCAAAAAATAATTTATCTACAAGCAAAAAGTGGGAACATCACTCAAATTCGATAAACGAAGGGATATATCACCATACGTCTGATTGAGAACTTATCTAAACTGTCGGAAAAAGACGATTGCAAAACCAGTCAATAACAGCCATAAAAACACAAGAATGACTGCTAATAATCTTAATCTTGGTGATAAGCTGGTGGAATTTTCCTGATTTGATGCTTCTGCTGTATTTGGATTCGAAAGCGTAGTTGGTGATATCGTCGAACTGGGTGCGATAGTCTGAGCAGGGAAATTTAAAGTAATAGCAGGTAGTGGCACCAATGTTGTGGTAGGAGTTTCCGTTGGAGTCGATGAAGGGGTAAAAGTTAATGTAGGTGCATTTGTCGGGTTCGGTGAAATCGATCCAGTCACCAGAGCATAGACTGCTGCATTAACCGGCTGTGCTAATAAAAAGATAAGTACACCTGAGATAAGTACAAATATCACTATACGCAATATTTTCATCGATAGGTAAATAAATTTCACATCTCGGTTATAGTTCACGAGATAATTTTACCAAACTAATACTAATAATAATGTCAACTCTCGTCTCAAGATTGTATCCTCAGTTCCATACAGGTGACGAGTCATTGGATAAATATTGTATTTTTCCCATATTTAAATATTTCTGAACGATCATTGATAATCATCAGGTAAGTGACATAAACTATCTAATAGCTGTATTTCACCCATTAAACAGGGATAAAACAGTACAATATCAAATAATCAACCCATTTATCTCTTGCCTTATCATCAATCCCCCTCTATAATTTTGATATGAGTCAAATATCAATCCTCTACAGGCTTCAACAAATTGATAGCCAATTAGATACTGCACGAATTGCCTTACAGAATGTTGAACATGAATTAGGTGATAGTTCGGTAATTCAAGCTGCTCAACAAACATTAGAACAGGTTGAAAAGAAGCATCAAGTTGAGCTGAAATATCTGCGCGATGCGGAGAATAAATCATACGATGTACGTGTAAAAATAGAATTATCCGAAGCCTCACTGTATGCAGGAAAAATCCAAAATCCAAAAGAGCTTCAAGATTTGCAAAATGAAATTGCTTCGCTCAAACGCCTGATGATCACACTCGAAGATCATGAGTTGGAAGCTATGATGGCGGTTGAAGATGCGGAATTTAATTTAATTCGTGCCAAAGAAACAATGACTGAAATCCAGGCAAAGCAAATCGAGCATAATGCGGTGTTGAGTGGCGAGCGAACAAAATTATTGGGTCAAATCGAGCGCTTGGATTCTGAACGAAATGCAACCATGCCTCCTATCCCGGCTGCTGAGTTATCACTTTACGAACAGCTCAGAAAGTCCAGGAATGGGGTCGCGGTCGTAAAAATCTCATCCAGAGCCTGTGGCGCTTGTGGAGCAACATTAACCGCAGCCGTAATCCAATCCACCCAATCAACGGGCCAGCTGGTTCGATGCCCCATGTGTGGACGAATTCTTTATCCCGGATAAATAATTGGTCAGATCTTCATGAACTTTTTGAGTAATTTAAATCTCAGTTCTCCATTCTTCTGGTTGATCTTTCTCGCTGGCATTATATTCGCCTGGTTACTCTCGCGATTAATAAAGTATATTTCCCGTTCAATCCGTAAATTACAAAAAAATGTGAACAGTGTTCGAAAAAATTTTTCAGTCAGCAGTGAAGGGCGTTTAAGCAATGACATTTATCGTTTTGCCCAAAAACAACACCTGACATCCTCACTTTTTTCACTTGATGAAATAGCTATAGTACCCAAGGTGTTAATTCCCCTTATCCAGAAATCGATAACCGTTGAGTTTGAGCCTACTGACAGTGTGAGCTTAACCGTTCCTTATATCCCTGATTGGCCTGAGCTGGCTGCGCTGTATAAAGCATCCACGATGACTTTAACAGAAGCATTGCAAGGTGGGGCAAACATCATTCTCGCTGGTCATCCTGGTAGCGGTAAATCAGTCGCATTAGCATGGATGGCATCATCGATCATCCGTAATGATCCAGGTTTGGGTGTTCTGGAAGGATTGTTACCTCTATATATTCATGCGACTGTTATTTCTCATATTTTGCGTCGCAATGATGAGGTGTCTGTTATCCCTGAGGCTTCCGATACTGGTAAACCAGGAAAAAGAGCTGATGCTTCCAAAAATACTTCGCTAAATCCATCAGAGTCGGTGGAAGTCTTGATCAAAGCAATCTCGTCTTATGTTTCTCCCTTGACGCTTTCCCGTCTCCCAAAAGCAGTTCGGTCAGCCCTTGAAAATAACCAGGCTATCTTACTGGTCGATAGAGCTGATGAATTACCCCCCAGTCAATCTAGGATCGTTACAAAATTTTTGCAATCACTCTTATCTAGTTATCCAAGACTACGTATTGTGATCGCTTCATCCTATGATGATCTTGCTGGTTTACCCGCATTGGGATTTAGCCTTCTGGGAATGGCTGCCTGGACCGACGACGACCGTGAAAGCTTTTTACGGCGCTGGAGCCAGCTCTGGGAGAAATGGATAGCACCTCCAGGACAGAATAACCGAAAAAAGATAAATTCCTATTATTTAGATAGTTGGTTGAAGGTTGGAAATTCCATGCTCAACCCGCTCGAATATATGCTTAAAGTTTGGGCAGCATACTCAGGTGATGCAATCGGTACCGATGGCCCCAGTGCGATCGAGGCCTATATCCGAAGGACGACGAGCGAAGTTTCGAATGTTCGACCTAGTTTAGAACTTTTTGCCTTACAGCTGCTCAGTGAAATGGAAGTATATTCCTCCCCCCACGATTCCAATCGAATCATAAAAACTTTAGAGAAGGATTCAAAATCCTCAAACGCTAGTTTACCTGACCAAGAAATTGAGCAGCAACAACAAGTCGCTGTTGAAAAACCTGCTCATATTCGAGCACTTTCAGGTATCGAAACCCTGATAGAAAAAGGCATATTGGTAGGTTACGAAGGTTCTACATTCGGTTTTTCCCATCCCATTTTCAGTGGTTACCTTGCTGGGAACGCATTATTGTCAACAGGCACGATGGTCCATATTCAAGATCAGCCAGCATGGACTGGCAAGTCCATGGCAATGTATTATTTCGCACGGGTCGGTGATGTCAGCCCATATATAAATAAATTGCTTCAGGAAGATGACATCCTGCATACTAACCACCTTGTCATATCCCGTTGGTTACAAATTGCACCCAAGAATCGACAATGGCGCAGCTCGATACTGCGGACATTAACCTCAGTTCTAAATAAAGAAAAAGATACACTCAGCCTGGCGGCAAAAATAATTACTGCCATGGCATTCTCGGGCGATGTAGGTGTGTCGGTATATTTCCGGCAACTTTTAAAAACTGACCATCCAAATTTAAAGGTTCTCGCAGCTTTGGGTTGTGGCATCCTGGCAGAGAAAAAAGCTATTGATGACCTTATCCTTCTTCTCCAAGAACAATCTCCATTCTCAATTCGTGCCGCGAGTTTGGCTTTGGCAGCCATAGGCGATAAACGTTCTCTTGAAATACTCGCATCTACCTTATTGAATGGTAGTGAGATTTCCCGTCGCTGTGCCGCTGAAGCGTTAGCCAATAATCCCACCGAAGGTCATCCTGCTCTAAAGGAAGGAAGCAGCATGGAGGATCTATTGGTTCGCCGTTCTGTCGCATTCGGTTTAGTACGCGTAAATCAACCTTGGGCAATCAAAATCGTGGAAAATATGCAGCTTGAAGATAGTGAATGGGTCGTCCGAAACGCTGCCATCCAGGCGTTTTCAGAATTCCAAAGGAAGAAAAACTTTGCACCTGCACCTATGGCTGATTCGACAGAAATCCAGTGGCTGATTGATTACGCTGCCAAATTAGGGACAACCGTTGCGCCTGGCAGACCAGCTGATGAGCTGGTGCTCAAAGCCCTTAGGAACGGGAATCAAGATGAAATTTTGAATGCATTGGATTATCTTCACAATAAATGCGATGCGGACACGATCGGTGATATCTATAAAGCATACACAAATCCCGATAACGAGATAAAAGATGCCGCTTATTATGTAATATGGTTAATGCTGATCTCTGGGATCAAGCTGCCTGTATCCGTGATATTTAATATCTAGAAGTTTCATAAAGGGGGGCGATTATTGATCGTCAGTAATGGCGAGAGAACTCATTTTGATTCGATTACTATTCTAATGATGAAATTCGATAAATACAATCTTTAATGAATAGCATTCGTGAGTACAGTTAGGATCAACTTACCTAATATTTGTATCAAGACAATGAGCACAATTGGGCTGATATCCAACATTCCAATCGGCGGTATGATCTGGCGTATCGGTCGAAGCATCGGCTCAACAATTCGGTCAATATATAATCTCACCGGGTGATAAGGCGACATAAAATATGATAAAAACACCTTGATGATCACCAATAATGTGACCAATTGAACAATTATATTAACGAATCTGATAATATTTACAATCATTATTATTCCCTATCTACCTCTTCCGTGGTCCCAATATCGCCTGCCCTATCCGCACGCATGTTGAGCCTTCCTGAATAGCAATTTCAAAATCCGAGCTCATTCCCATGGATAATTCTTGAAAGCCCGATAATTGAAAATGGTTTCTTATAAATTCTTGAAATTCTCGTAGTTTCCGGTAGTATGGTCTTGATGCTTCTGGATTTTCAGAATACGGTGGTATGGTCATTAACCCCAATAAGTCTAATTTCGGCAAGGCGAAAATAATCTCAATCTCAGGAATTAACTTCGCCCAATTTTCTTCTGCTGATATGTTCCAACCAGACTTTGATTCTTCCCCACTGACATTAAATTCTAACCAAACAGGTAATATTCTATCTATCTTCAAAGCAAATCGACTAAGTCTCTGCGCCAGTTTGACACTATCCAGCGAATGGAGATATTGAAAATATATCACAAACATCTTCAGCTTTACGGCTTTGAACATGGCCGATCATATGCCATTGTAGTTCTTTTTTTATTGATAATGCCTGGATTTTAGGTACAGCTTCCTCAATATAATTCTCACCAAAATTGACTGCACCAGCATCAATGAGCAGCTGTATCTTTTCAAGGGGTTGAGTTTTGGTAACAACCACTAATCGAATTTCTTCTGGTTTTCGCCCAGCACTCTTTGCGCTTTCCATGACTTGTTGTAATGTTTGATCATATTTATCTTGTATGCTCGTTGACGCATCCATTTGGCTATCCTCTTAGCAAAGACCGAGAACAACACCGAAACGTCCCGTTTTTCCGTGTTCACCCCGATGGGAGTACCAGTCATTAAGATTACACTGTGTGCATATTCCAGCGACCTCAATCTTATTCACCCCAACTTCTGTGAGTACAATCTGATTTGCTTTCCATAAGTCGAAATATGATTTTCCATCCTTATGGACAAACAATTTTTCAGAAGAATTGCCAAAACTGTTGTCAACTTTATTGATAACATCTTCACCAACTTGATAATGGTCAGGTCCAATCGAAGGCCCAATGGCTGCTAAAACATCAGTCGGGTTTGTTCCGAAGTTTTGAACCATTTTCGTGACGGTCTTTCCAGCAATCTTATTGACTGTTCCTATCCAACCAGCATGAGCTATGCCAACTACCCGCTTTTCTGGATCGAATAATAATATTGGCACACAGTCTGCAAACCTCATCATCAGGCAAATATTAGGGATATTTGTGATAATGGCATCTGCTTTGAGATGGGGCTCACCCACAGCCAAAGGCTTATCTGTACAAACAATTTCGGTACTATGCACCTGATAGACATCATACACGTTATCAGGTTTTATATGCTAATACTGCCAACGCATTCTCTCGATTAAGCAAAACGCGTGTCAAATCATCACCAACCGATGCACCAAAATTTAAGCTTTTCCACGGGGTCGGAGATATACCCCCCTGGCGAGTGAAAATAGCGTGAACTAAGCCAAGCTTATCGAAGGACGAAAATCGATAATACTTGATTGATCCCGCCTGATACACTTGCACCGTTCAGCTACCCGATGCCATTTTCGATTTGGCCCATTTCCTGGCTTGGGATAATTTTCCTTCCAGGAATTTGCGATTCTCCTGCATCGATTCTTCAACGTACGGATATCCGAACCATGCAGTCACGAAACCGAACAAAAATCCAGTTAGAGTTCTAAGGAGGGGCGTACTTTCTCGAACCGGGATCAGACTTATTGGAAATTGGCTGATTAGCTGGCTGAATCCGTCTACTCCAATTGGAACAATTGCGACTAAAATCCATATCACCCAATGAATAGGTTTTATTTTGCGCCTGAAAAATGCAAAAATCACTCCAAATAGAAATATTCCCCCATAAATAGCGACATCACGTTCACATAGTGCAACTTTATATCCAAGTTGAGGATTACCAACAAACGCACGCGTGGTTAACAGGTCATACCCATCTAAACCTGTGGCTTGTTGATAAGTGATCAAGCCAGATATACGTGCCTCCGCCCGCGGGTAAACAGGCTGATCGCCAAACAAAAACCACGATCGAAATGCAAATTGATGGCAAACAAAGCTATAGGCTTTATAGATAATTCCTGCCGGTGTACTGGCGCCTACTTTCATCAAGGCGGGTGCGAGGAAAGGTATGCCCACATAAATAAATACCAATATGTTGAAAATGGCTAAATAATGCCTGGAAAGCCAAATGCTAATACTATCCGACTTGTTCCAATGAACCGGAATTTTTAGTCGACCTTCTGCAATTGCAAGATCTATTTTTTTCTCCTGCTCTCGACTTTGTTGAACAGCTTTTAATGAAATCTCCAAATCCTTTTTCTCAAAAGGTGCTGATAATTTATATGGTCCGATTAATACGACCGGAACATTAAATCCGTACGTACTTCTAAGCTTACTATCACTATCGACATCGATAACAGACAAATGATGAGGTACCTCCGCTTGAAGCTCCTCCAGATAAGTTTCAGCAAGGTCGCATAGATGACAGTCTTTTCTGCTATAAAGTGTTACTTCAATCATTCACCAGCTCCAAATACCCAGCTATCGGGGACATTAATGACGATTATTTTCATCGACAATTCAGATAGTCATTATTTCACAAAACGCTAATTCCAAATATATCAACTCTGGTTCCGTACCGATCAAGATGATCATTTATTGCCAACCAAAAGATAAGGCTTATACCTGCTCAACTATCTCTTGTTTAGTAGCTGCAAGTGCATGACCACTCAGATATCCCAAATATGCTGGGACTAAAGGTAAGACACAGGGAGATAAAAATGATAAAGCGCCAGCAATTAACGCTGTGACCAGGCTCGGCACCTGCCCACTCGATGGAAAGTCAAGATAAAATCCTGATTGCAATGCCCATCTGGCTATCGCGGTCATCTGGGAAGAAATCATTAATAGACCGATCGCAATGATCAAGACACCGGATACGATCTGAAAAACCCTCAAGTATTTTCGCATTTTTTTAACCAACGGAATGGCTTGATTGACTGCTAATGCAAGCAACAAAAACGGGATTCCAAGTCCGAGCGAGTAGACCAATGACAGATACATGGCTTGGCCTACTGTATTCGAGCTAAACCCAAGTGTGAGAATCGCCCCTAATGTAGCGCCAATGCAAGGGCTCCAACCTGCTGCGAAAAACACCCCCATTGCCAATGAACTCCATATCGTCCCGGTTTTTCCTTTATACTCTTGGCGGGTATCCATATAAAACCATGGTATGTGGATCAAATCCATGGTGGCTAATCCAAATATAACCAACAGCACCCCTCCAATGCGTGCAATCCAAACCTTGTTGGTCACAAATAATTGACCCAGGATGGTCGCGGCTCCTCCCCATCCAATCACAAATATAAGCGAAAAACCTAGTACAAATGCCAGCGCATGCACAAACAAAAAGCCGCGACCTTTGTTTTTCGCAGGTTGTATTACCAATTTATTGGATTCCACAAATTATCTCCACATTCGATTTTATTACCATCAAAACTAAGTTGCCACGAAATAATTAGGACTTGATCACCTGAACTGTCGTGCTCTTATCACCAGTGATGGAAATATCCACCATTCCAGGATCATATGGCACTTGTGGAAGTCCCCAACGAAATATCCATTTAGCATCTTCAGGCAATGTATTGACACATCCATGTGATTTTGGTGTTCCGAAATCATTGTGCCAAACAGTAGCATGAATTGCGACACCACCCGTTGCGAAGACAGATACCCAACCTATCCCAGGCAAATCGTATGGCGCTCCGGTTGTTCCTCCACTCATTTGCAATGAAACGAATTTTCGCGAAGTTAAAAATGATCCCAACGGTGTCGACCATTTTTCAACTGGATTTCCATACATATCATATTTGGCACCCGTCGATATCCTGGAAAAATATACTTCCGTGTCACCCTCAAAACAAGATAACGTCTGTCTTCCAACATCTATAACAATTCTTTTATTCTCAACGTTCGGGTTAATCGGGGTTAATTCGCTAGGTGATATTGGCTGCATCGCCTCAGCTGGCACCCAAAACATATCTACTCCACCGTAATAATTCGGATTTACCCGATAATAGACTCCACCAGAATCATCTTTTTTTATCTGATCAATATAATATACCTGACCAAAATATACTCGTAGTGGAAGTCCCTGATCAATTCGTGCACCGACCCATGAATTAGATGATGGTCCGTTCACTAAAGTGACATCTGCGTATGGGATAGTCACCTCAGCCCACATGCCTTCACCCTTACTCGATGGGATTAACTTATCGATGGGTTGGTTTGGAATGTTCTTCACGGGTTGAATGTTGGCAGCAAAGAGGAAACCATCTGGGGTTTCAATCCAACGCTGACTGAAAAAGTTATAATTTGGTTCCTTGGCTACCACTTCTCTCAGCCATGGTACGACTGCGTCTTCATACAAAGTGCCAACCGTTTCGCTATCTTCAAATGGTGCAGCTTTTATATCAACTCTACCGATAATGCAGACCCTCCCAAGCCTGTCGTAATCAGGGAATTTAGAATCTTGATTAACATTAAGAATTGGTTTTATCCCCACACTTGTAATCCCAAGTCCGAGGAGTTTTATAAAATTTTTACGCGATAATAAACGTAGATCCATAGCGTATTAAGCATAACCTGAAAGGAAAGTGGGGTCAATAGATAGCATTTGATACAGGATTAATAGATTGTTAGTATATCCGACAATAACAGATAAGCAGTATTATTCGTCTAGAGTATAATCGCGTAAAGATAAAAACTCACCTTTGCATTGATAATCAAAAATAATATGCCTGGAAAAGAAAAACCAATCGTCATCGTGACCCACACGCTTCCCAAGGGATGGATTTCATCTATTGAACTGGCATGTAAGTTAATTGTTGGCCCTGAGGATGCAACGGAACTGGATCCGACTTTGATCGCCGGTCTCCCTCAGGTAGAGGGTATTTTTACCTTATTGACGATACCAATCACCAGGGCAGTCCTTCAAAAAGCCCCAAAACTTCGCGTGGTCAGTAATATGGCAGTTGGTGTTGATAACATAGATATCAAGGCTTGCACAGAGCGTAAAATCCCTGTTGGTAATACGCCTGATGTGTTAACCGAGAGTACCGCGGATCTGACGATGGCATTGATCCTGTCGATAACCAGGAATATTCCTACGGCCAGCCGCGATGCCCGCCAGGGGCGCTGGTACACTTGGTCACCCGCAGGATGGTTGGGTTTGGAACTGAATGGATCAACCCTGGGAATTATAGGGATGGGAAAGATTGGAAAAGCAGTCGCTAAACGAGCATTAGGATTTGGGATGAAAATCTTGTATACCGACCAGCAAGTCACTGACAAAATCAATGCATCGCAAGTTCCATTTGACGAATTACTCACTCGAAGTGACATTGTATCTCTCCATACACCGCTAACACCTGATACACGTGGGATGATCAATAAATCCACGTTATCGCTGATGAAACCCACCGCATTCTTAATTAACGCTGCGCGAGGTCCATTGGTTGACACATCTGCTCTCACTGAAGCCTTACAGAATCACCTAATTGCAGCTGCAGCGTTGGACGTTACCGATCCTGAGCCTTTACCTCCAATACATCCGTTATTCAGCTTAGCGAACTGCCTGATTGTCCCTCATATCGGTTCTGCAACCCAACACACCAGGCGCAAGATGGCTGAACTGGCTTGTGAAAATTTACTGGCGGGTTTGCGAGGTGATCACTTACCCCATTGCGTAAATCCTGAAATTTATTTGTAGTTATTGGATCAATTCAATGTTGAAACTTAACGGATTACACCTGTTAATAACCAATCAATGCACTTTCGAATGTGATCATTGTTTCGTCTGGGGAAGCCCATGGCAAAGTGGAACAATGACCATCGCTATGATCCATAATATCCTGGAACAAGCAAAGGACGCTGGTTCGGTTGAATGGATTTACTTTGAAGGTGGTGAGCCATTTCTATATTACCAGACTATGCTGGCAGGTATCAACCGTTCTATTGAGCTTGGTTTTAAAGTGGGGATTGTGACGAACAGCTATTGGGCGACCTCTGAAGAAGATGCTCGCTTATGGCTTTCTCCATTGGTTGGCAAAATTCAAGACTTAACGATCAGCAGCGACTTGTTTCACTTCTCCGAGAAAGTAAGCAAACAATCTAAATATGTCACCCAGGTAGCTAAACAATTGAATATTCCGCTGGGTATCATTTGCATCGAGCAACCAGAACAGAAAGCTATTTCCACCATTGGTCAAATTCCATCCGCAGCTGCATCGGTTATGTTTCGTGGCCGGGCAGCTGAAAAATTAACCGCAAAAGCACCCTTATACCCAGCTACTCTTTATAACGAATGTCCACATGAGGATCTGGCTAATCCAGGTAGAGTGCATATCGATCCATTCGGGAATATGCACATTTGCCAGGGGATATCCATCGGCAATCTCCTTACATCTACCATTCACGATATTTGCACTGGGTATAACCCAGCTACTCATCCAATCATAGGAGCTTTGCTCGAAGGTGGACCCTATCAACTATTGAAACAACATCACCTACCTGAAACGGAAATGTATGCTGATGCCTGCCATCTGTGTTATGAAATTCGTAAAGAACTCCGGTCTCAATTCCCGAGTATTCTTTGTCCCGATCAGATGTATGGTGTCTCTATAAATTAATGGCTATGCGCAAAGCTCGAATTGTTTGTTACACTCAGATGACAATTTCCGCCTTCTTGACACTTTCCTAAGCCATGGTAAACTTGTCAATTATGAAAAATCAAAGTGCGGTCCTGCCTTCGCCTGCTACCCGAATTCTAAATCGGTTTTCGATCTGATGGTGCATCTCAGGTGAAGGACTTAATCAACAAGCAAACGCCCTCTGGATTGAAAACCAGAGGGCGTTTTTAGATAAGGAGGCGATCCATGCGAATGTCGCAATTATTTAGTCAAACTATCCGTGAAATACCTTCAGAAGCGGAAATTTCCAGCCACCAGCTATTACTTCGAGCAGGCTTCATTCATCAGCTAGGTGCCGGAATTTTTACTTATTTACCATTAGCCAAACGCTCATTATCAAAAATCGAAAATATTATGCGCCAGGAAATAAACGCAATTGGTGGTCAAGAAATTATGATGCCTGTTGTACACCCTGCTGAAATCTGGCAAGCGACGGGTCGCTGGTACCAGATTGGAAGCGAAATGGGACGCTTCAAAGATAAGAATAATCACGATATGGTACTTTCGATGACCCATGAAGAGGTGATCGCTCATTTAGTCCGTGATGAGATCCGGTCATACCGCCAGTTGCCTCAACTGCTCTATCACATACAAACGAAATGGCGTGACGATCCGCGCCCGAGGGCAGGCTTGATCAGGGCCAGGGAATTTACAATGAAGGATAGCTATAGTTTGGATATGGATCAAGAAGGATTGGACCAGCAATATGATGCCCATTATCGAGCCTATCATAAAATCTTTAGCCGTTGCTCCTTGCCGGTCACTGCGGTTAAATCTGATACCGGTATGATGGGTGGGAAGATTGCCCATGAGTTCATGTACCTTAGTCCAGTCGGTGAAGATACCTTGATGGTATGCGATGACTGTGGCTATTCAGCCAACCGGCAGATCGCCCTGCATAGAAAATATCCAAACACTGAAGAGCGCGAGCTTCCCTTAGAAAAAGTAGCAACACCTGGTTGTAAGACAATCGAAGATCTGGCTGAGTTTTTATCCATCCCGACCAGCAAAACTGCTAAAGCTGTGTTCATGGTTGCTACAACCCTTATGGGAAACGATAAGGTAGATCGTTTCGTATTTGCGATTGTTCGTGGAGATATGGATCTCAATGAAACAAAGCTATCGTCAATTTTGCATGCTATCGCCCTTCGCCCGGCAGTCGACGCAGAAATCCTGGCAGTGGGAGCAGTGCCGGGTTATGCCTCACCAGTTGGCTTAAAGGATGTGATGGTCGTTGCAGATGATATCATTCCCCAGAGTGCAAACCTCGTTTCAGGTGCTAATATTGAAGGTTACCATTTACTAAATGTAAATTATGGGCGAGATTATCAAGCCCAAATTGTTGCAGACATCAGCCTGGCAAAAGATGGGGATAATTGTATCGAATGCGGGTATCCTCTACATTCAGTCCGCGGTATAGAAGTGGGAAATATATTCAAGCTCGGAACCTGGATCAGTGAATCGATGGGTTGTAATTATCTGGATCGTGTTGGAAAAAGCCATCCGATCGTGATGGGTTCTTATGGTATTGGCACAGGAAGGTTACTGGCTTGTGTTGCAGAAGAACATCATGATGAGCACGGTCTGATGTGGCCAATTTCTGTTTCTCCGTTCCAGATCCATCTGGTAGGATTACCTTGGAAAGGCAAAGAAACTGGTAATGAAAGCATTGCCATGGTTGACACGCTCTATCAGCAATTTAACACTGAACAACTTGAATGCCTTTATGATGATCGTGAGGTTAGCCCGGGCATAAAATTTAATGATGCAGACCTGATTGGTAATCCAATCCGCATTACCATCAGTGAACGATCGATCAATAACGGCGGTGTTGAATATAAACGGCGGGATTCGCTGGATAAAACAATCATTCCACTGGAAAATGTCTTGAGTGTAATGAAAAACGAGGTCAAGATTTTGGAATCCCATCTTTGAATCGATAACAATTAAGCTCATCTGATAAATAATACGACAGCCGCATAACTAAAACATGGAAACAATTCACCTCGTTAGCCACACACATTGGGATCGTGAATGGTACCTGACGTTCCAGCAATTTCGATTAAAATTGGTCCATTTAATCGATCGGTTATTAGAAATCCTGGAGAAGGATCCAAATTTCAAGTATTTTCTATTGGATGGTCAGGCTATCATTCTGGAAGACTACTTGCAAATTCGTCCCGATCGTGAGTTAGACCTAATTCGTTTTATCAAGTCTGGTCGGTTATTAATCGGACCGTGGTACATCAGTCCTGACGAGTATTTAGTCTCTCCAGAATCTCACATCCGTAATTTGCTCGAAGGGGATCAGTTATGTCAAAAATATGGCGAGAAAATGCTGGTAGGTTACTTGCCAGATAATTTTGGCCATATAGGTCAAATGCCGCAGATTTTGCAGGGTTTTGGGATTGATGCAGCTTGTGCCTGGCGAGGTTTGGAAGATCAGCCTTGTGAGCTTATCTGGCAGGCAGCGGATGGGTCGCAGGTGTTGTTGTCCTACCTGCGTGAGAGTTATAGTAATGCCGCCAACCTCACTCCTTCGCTTCCACAAAAGTTTTCGCAAGAGATCGATGAACGCAGTGCAGCTTTGTCAGAGAAGACATTAACGGATCAAGTGCTTTTGATGAATGGCACCGATCATATGGAGCCATCCAATGACCTGACTAATGCTATCGCCCGTTACCAAGAGGAAAATAATCATAATCAGCTGATCCATTCGAGTTTGCCGCTCTATTTCGATTCAATTCGCTCCAAAATAGCCTCAACTGGAGTTCAATTACCAGTTATCACAGGCGAACTGCGTTCTTCTAAGCATGCAGCCTTACTACAAAATGTCTTGTCTACACGCATATGGCTAAAGCAGCGCAATCACTCCTGTGAAACTGATCTGCTTAAGTGGGTGGAGCCATTAAGCGCATTCACCAGCATGCTTGATTACGGAGCGCCAATTCATACCTACACTTTATCTGGGTATTCTGATCTTCTATCGAAACGGGATTCAATCATCCGGTATGCCTGGAAGCTGCTGATGCAGTGCCATCCACATGACTCTATATGTGGCACCTCGATAGATCAGGTAGCCAAGGAAATGGATGTCAGGTTCGACCAGGTTGAGCAAATCAATCATGAGCTGATAAGCCAGAGTCTTCATTTGGTGTGCGAGCAGATTGATACTACCATGGCTGATCATCCACTCCTGTCTGTGGATAGGCAAGACCTTATTTCTGCTATCCTGGTTTTCAATCCAAACGACGCCCCACAGACTGATCTCATCACTCTAAACCTGGTGTTTTCGGATCCTGTTTCCTCTTTTGAGATAATTGATGATCAGGGGACCGCCCATCCTTATGACCAGATTGGCTTAGGGAGACGTGAATTGATCTCAATGAAACTGGATAAAAAATCCCTTAAGCAAGCCTTGGGAATGATCAATGATGGAGTCGCTGCAGGCATGGCAATCCGAAATATCTCCATTGAAAAACAGGGAAAATTAGCCAGTATTCGAGCTACCTTGACGGACCATGGCGAAGTCGATGGGAAGAATTGGAAGCAAGGTATTGCCCAGGTAGAAGAAATGCTCGCTGATCCTGGTGTAGCTGAGTTTTATGTCCACGCCTATTCAGATCCCGAAATCAACTTATCATTTGTTGCAAAGGGTGTTCCTGGACACGGATATCGATGCTACTGGATCCGAAGGAACATTGAAATTAGCTCAAGTCCTTCGAAACCGATTAAGCTAACTCCGTTCACAAAATTGATGCTACCTCTGATCAAATATGCTGCAAGAATTCCACTGCTCCAATTAATGTCCATAAGAAAACGGCGATCGGTACATGCTCACAATATTATTGAAAATGAATTTCTCCAAGTTGAAATCCGAAATCCAGATAATTCAATTTATGTCACCGATAAACACACCGGACAGGTTTATACCGATCTTCAACAATTTATTGATACAGCTGATTGCGGTGATTTATATAATTACTGTCCCCTTGAGAGAGATATTAGCTTACAAGCAAAGGTGACAAGGATTGAGCAGGAATTCCGAAATACCTGTCAAAAACTGATACTGTATTACGATCTAAATATCCCGGAAGTCTTGCAATCGGCCGTAATTCAAGAAGTCGTGAAATTATTCGACACTCCCATTAAAAGCACTCTGACTGTTGTACCCGGTGTGCCAAGGATAGATATCCACACCGAGATCGATAACCATGCCAGTGACCATCGGCTCAGGGTCCATTTTCCAGCCCCATTCACCAGCACCCATTCCCACCAAGATGGTCATTTCGAAATCGTCCAACGCCCAATTGGCATCCGTGAATATGATCAAAGCTGGGAAGAACCTCCTCGCCCGGAGGCACCTCAGCGTCAATTTACCAGTATCACCAATGATCAACTATGCCTGACCATTGCAAATCGCGGGCTCCCTGAAGTTGAGGTGTTGAAAAATCAAGCTGGCAACTCAGAAATTGCAATAACCCTTCTGCGCTGCGTCGGTTGGCTCTCACGTGATGATTTAAAAACCCGCAAAGGTCATGCAGGCCCTATGGGAATCACAACACCCGAAGCTCAATTGATGGGTCGATTTAGTTTTGACTATTCCATCATCCCGGGCAAAAACTGGCAGGAGTCGCTTCATCAAGCTTATGCTTTCAACGCACCCTTGAAATCCATACCAACCGCAATACACACTGGAGTACTTGCTCCGGTAGGATCATTCGTTGAAAATCCAAATCCCAATTTCATTATCACAGCTATTAAGCTAGCGGAGGATAATTCGGATTTGATTGTGCGTGGCTTTAATATATTATCGACTCCAATCGAAGTATCGTTAAAACCCTGGAAATCTTTCGCTAAGTCTTCTCTGGTTCGATTGGATGAAAAATTAATTTCACCCCTCGCTATCTCCCCACTTGGAGTGGTTAGTACTCAGGTTGAAGGAAATAAAATCGTCACCATTCGCTTCTCTGGTTGAAACTCAATTGTCTAAATTCCGTAGATGTAGATGAAATACTTTATCTCCGGTTAACTCTTTATCTTAGGAGGCGAATGCAATGGAATCACGTCCAGGTTGTTTTTCTGGGTTACTTAAATTCTTGTTTTTAGATTGGCTCTTCGATTGGCTACAGAAAAGATTTGGTTTTGGAAGGGGTTGTTCTTGCTCTGGGGTTGGCTGTGGAATAATCTTATTGTTATTATTCCTGGTAATTGCTTGTTCCATCTTAACAGGTACGGATTGGTCATCCTTTCGTTTTTAAGATTAATGAGTATTAAGCCACAGGCAATACCTGAATCCTAAACAGAAGTATAATAGTCAAAATTATTTATTATAGCTATAGGAGAAATTAAAATGCCTAGCTGGCTTGGAGCCCCTGAGTTATTAATTGTCCTGGTGATTGTAATTCTCATATTCGGTGTGGGTCGTATAGCAAACATCGGTGGTGAATTAGGAAAAGGGATCAATGCCTTTCGAAAAGGCATAAAGAGTGATGATGAAGATAAAAAGCCCGATGAAGAAGTAAAAAAGGAATAAGATCAATAAACACTGTAGATTACTTAGAAAATATCTGTTTATATGCGAAATCGCACAAAGTATTAATTGCGTAATAGATCAAGGCCGTTGATGTTATCAGCGGTCTTTTTTATATAAATTTCCTGATATGTAAAAACTTTTTTCCTGTGAAATAGGTTCACACAATATCCCTAATAATGACGAATGCCTGCCTTATTCTAACCAGGCAGGCACTCGCAGGATATGCTTGCTTATTTCATCTTAAAAAATGTGGTAAATTTCATTGCAAGGTTCAAGTCTCCTTTTAATTGTAGTTTTCCTTGCATGAAGGCAGCCATTCCATCCATTTTCCCCAGCAGAATATCTCCAAATTCCTTCGCATCTGCAGTCAAAGCCATTTTGGGGTTTTCAGCAATCCCTTCGGCTACTTTGCACACCCCATCTTTGATTGTGATGATCCAATCGCCGCCTCCTTCACCAGTTAAGTGATATTGGATCACAGTGTCTACCCCAGCAGCTTTTTCAGGAATGAAAGCTTTCTCATGATTCAAGATTAACTGTCGAACTGTATATTCTGTCATACAAACTCTCCTTTCTAATTATTTAGTAAATGAATTAGTTTAAGTTTTCAAAAATACCGGCGGCTCCCATACCACCACCGATGCACATGGAAACCATCCCATACTGAACATTACGTCGTTTCATTTCGTTGATCATCTGGGTGGTCAGCTTTGCACCCGTGCAGCCCAATGGATGACCTAACGCAATCGCGCCACCGTTGACATTCGTTATCTCGGGGTTAATTCCTAATTCTCTGATTACTGCCAGGCTCTGAGCTGCAAAAGCCTCGTTCAATTCGATCAAGCTGATATCAGATAGCTGCATACCTGCCAATTTGAGTACTTTTGGGATAGCTACGATCGGACCAATCCCCATATACTCAGGATCCACTCCTCCTACAGCAAAGGCGACAAACCGAACCAAAGGTTTTAAGCCAAGACTTTCCGCTTTTGCACGCGACATTATGATTACCCCTGCAGCTCCATCTGACATTTGCGAAGAATTACCCGCGGTCACTGTTCCACCCTCCTTGAAAGCGGGTTTTAGCTTGGCAAGTGCTTCGATGGTTGTATCGGCACGTGGTCCCTCATCGCGTTTAAGGATAAAGGAATTTGTTCGGATCGTTCCAGATTTATCGTACTCAACAAGATCAACTGAGATCGGTACAATTTCTGGGTCGAATAGCCCGCTTTCGACGGCGCGAATAGCTTTGCGATGGCTATCGTAAGCAAAAGTATCCTGGTCAGCCCGGTTGATCCCATATTTTTCAGCCACATTTTCAGCCGTTAGACCCATACCGAGATATGCTCCTGGCCATTCCGATGCAAGATATGGATTGGGGGAGAATTTTAATCCTGTCATTGGTACCATGGTCATCGACTCTGCACCGCCTGCAATGACACAGTCCATTTGTCCAGCCATAATCCCGAAAGCTGCGTGGGCAATGCTCTGCATTCCAGAAGAACAGAAGCGGTTAATCGTCTCGGCTGGAACAGTAACCGGTAAACCAGCCCGTAACGCTACCAAACGAGACATGTTCAGCCCCTGTTCGCCCTCTGGGAAATGCACAGCCAAGGATCACATCATTCACATCTTCTGGTTTCAATCCCTCAGCCCGATTAAGCAGTTCTTTTATTACTGCTACTGCCATATCATCAGGTCGAACAGTTGCCAGACTGCCGCGCTTTGCTTTTCCAACTGGCGTCCGGGCTGCAGCCACAATTACCGGATCTCGTGAAGCATCATTTATATTCATGTTTCATCTCCATTATTAATTTCGTAATGGCTTGCCTGTTTGCAGCATATTGACCATTCGCTGCCTTGTCTTCTCCTCACCACATAGCGACATAAAGGCCTCGCGCTCCAGATCCAAGATATATTGTTCGTCCACCCATGTGGGTTTGCTCAATTCCCCACCTGTCATAACGATTGCCAGTTTTCCAGCCATATGCGATTCATACTCGGTGATGTATTTACCTTCTTTCATCATGTGTATGGCTACACGCAATGCACCTAATGCATCTCTCCCCGCAGCGTAAATCTTCTCTGGAATTGGTGGGTGATACCCCGTCGCGGCCATGTGCAGCACTTCCTTTTTCGCTTCGGTGATCAAAAACTCTTTGTTCATCACCACTCTGTCTAATGGGCCTAATATACCCATTTGGCGTGCTTCTTCAGCGCTTGTGGCCACCTTCGCCAGACCAATCTGCATAAAAACACGCTGCAAGAAAGGCAAAGCTTCGGCGCCTTCAGTCTTCATGGGTGGGTTGACAATCCTACGCAACATTTCTTTGGTTCCACCGCCTGCAGGAATAACACCTACCCCAAATTCGACGAATCCAGTATAGAGCTCGGCTGCAGCTACCACGCGACTGGCATGGGTAGTTACTTCAGCACCTCCACCCAAAGTCAAACCTGCGGGTGCTACCACGACTGGTTTCGGTGAATAGCGTGCCCGCATATTCAAATCTTGAAGACCTTTAACGATACTATTAAGTTTTTCCCATTCCCCCATTTGAGCTGCCATAACTACAAGCATAATATTGGCCCCGGCACTAAAATTGTCGGCCTCATTAGCAATTACCAAACCTTCGAATTCGTTCATTACACGATCTTGACTTTCAATGATCATATTAGCTATGTCTTCATCCAAAGAATTCATTTTAGTATGGAATTCAACACAAGCTACCCCATCTCCAAGGTCATATAAGGTTGCTCCAGGGTTTTTACTGATTTCTTTTTGTTCTTTTAGCAGAACAAGGGATGCGGGTCTTTTTATTGGCTCATACTTGCCCAAGGTTGGGTTATATACTCCCACCTTTGTGCCGGCCTCATATTGATAAAAAGTCGGATTCCCACCAGCTACCATCGTCTCAACCCATTTTGCTGGGGGATCTCCAGCTGCTTCCATCGCAGCGCATGTTTCCTTGACACCAAGCAGATCCCACACTTCAAATGGTCCCGCATCGTGACCAAATCCCCAACGCATGGCATCATCCAATGGCTTTGGGGTATCTGCAATCTCTGGGATCCGGTCGGAAGCATAGGCTAAGCCTTGGAAGGTAAGTGCTTTCACTAGCTGTCCTGCCCGGTCTTCAGCAGCGATCATGATCTTCAATTTCTCAGCCAGGTCTTCAGCATCCTTTACTTTTCCTAATGATTCAAATCGCACCTTAACCGGAGCTTCATAGTCCAACGTTTTAAGGTTCAGAGACCAAAACTCACGATTACCTTCAGGAGTCCGCACTTCTTTATAAAAGCCTTGCTTGACTTTATTCCCCAGCCAGCCCTTTTCCACCATTGTATGTATAACGTGGTTAACTTGCTCAGAATTCAAATATTGAAGAGCTTTTGTATCCTCCGGGATGGCTGGAGCAAGGTTATTGCCAACGTGTTCCCAAACATCTATCCCTACCAGGTCAATCAGGCGGAATGTAGCCGTCTTGGGTCTACCCATTGCCGGTCCAGTGATGGCATCAACCTCTTCGACAGTATATCCATTTTTGAGAATGTAATCCAAGCCGAAGGCACCACTGCCGAATCCCAATCGATTAGCAATAAAGTTGGGTGTATCCTTACATAGGACAATTCCCTTTCCCAGCCTGTACTCACCGAAGGCACTGATTGCGCTTACCACCTCCGGTGAAGTATCTTTGGTAGGGATTACCTCAAGCAGTTTTAGATAGCGAGGTGGATTGAAGAAGTGCGTGCCGAGAAAATGCTTTCGAAATCCATCCGATAATCCTTCTGCAATCGAAGTCACCGGGATGCCAGAAGTATTGGTGCTGATAATGGTATTCGGTGGGCGGATAGCATCAATGCGAATCATCAAGTCGCGCTTGATCTTTAAATTTTCGACAATTACCTCAATTACCCAATCCGCAGTTTTGATAACCTCCAGGTCATCTTCCAAATTTCCAATCGAAACCAACGCCGGTGTCTCTGAGCTAAAGAATGATGCCGGACGTGATTTGATCGCCCGGTCTAAGCCCTGTTGGACAATTCGATTACGAACTGATTTATCTTGCAGGGTTAATCCCTTCTGTTCTTCCTCAGGGAGTAACTTATTGGGTACGATATCCAATAACGTCACTGGGACGCCTGCATTAGCCAGGTGAGCAGCAATCGCTGCCCCCATAGTCCCTGCACCGATAACCACAGCCTTGTGAAATTTGTACTTCATAGTTCCTCCTCCAAAAATCGTATGGTGTATCCGGTTATTACTCTTGATCAACTTTCAATCTGCTACCTACACGAGAGATACTTACCATAGCCAAAATTATCGCAAGTCTCTTCCGGTGTAACCCAAGATGCTGCGTGCCACAATTAACCGATTGATCTGTCCCGTGCCCTCGTAGATATCGCTGATTTTTGCATCCCTGAACCACTTCTCTAGCAGAAGTTCACGGCTGTATCCCAATGGACCCATGATCTCAACCGCCCTTTGTGTGATTTTCGTGACTACATCGCCACCACGAACCTTGGACATCGAAGCTTCCTTCACATTTGACAGCCTGTTGTCCGCCATCCAAACTGCCTTGATCACCAATAGCCATGCTGAGCGCAACATCACTTCCATGTCGATGATATCGCGTTCAATCGCCGTCATTTTCTGCCTCGGAAGTCCATAGCGAATGGAGATCCCTTGTTCTGCGAGTAATTCCTTCAGTAATTCAAGTGTGGCGCGTGCTACGCCCACTGCAGTGGCACCAATCAATGGTCTGGTTGCATCAAAGGTAGCCATGGCACCCTTGAACCCGGTGGTAGCCTTTTCCTGTGCCACTTCCGGGCTGCCTAGTATATTCTCGAATGGTACCCTGCAATCCTGTAGCACCAGAGAAGCAGTATCACTGGCACGGATTCCCATCTTATGTTCCAGTTTGGTCACTTTGACCCCGGGAGATCCAGCTTCTACCACAAATGGCCTCATGCCTGCTCTCCCAGCTGCCGGGTCTATCGTCGCCCAAACGACTACCAATCCATTCCCTTCTTCCAGTGATTTTTGACCTCCAGTTACAAATATCTTTTCACCATTTAATATCCATTGGTTGTTTTCTTTATCCAGGACAGCGGTTGTCCGAATAGCAGAAGTATCTGAGCCAGCCTGAGATTCGGTCATTGCCATGGCGCCGAATGCAGGTTTCTCTTCCCCAAACCTGGTCAGGAACTTGGCTTGCTGCTCTGGAGTCCCATTTGCCTGAACTGCTGCAGCTCCCAGGCCTCCGCCTGGAGTGCACAAATAAATCCCTACATCTCCCCAGGATAGCATTTCCAACATGAAGGCCAGCATTTGGTAACCGATCCGGGGTCTCTCTTTTCCCTCCGCATCTTTCTTAGGTGCATCCTTCGGTGCCAGCGAGCCAGCACCGGTTGCCTTCATCGCCATATGCATAAAACTAATATAGTCCCAAGGGATCTCATGTTCATGTTCGTCAAAATAACGAGAAACTGGACGCATCATGTTTTCCGCAACAGTCTTCAAGACAAAACTTTGTTGAGCAATTGGTTTGGGTGCCTCAAATTCAATCATTTTCTCATCTCCTGATTCAAGCACGTATCATTGGGTGCTGGTTATACAATCGCCAATCCATTAAGCATGGCAAAACTCCGTCCTTCGCGCATCCATTTTTCAACCGGATGCTCGCGGATATATCCATGGCCACCTAATATTTGAACCGCGCGGTCGGTGACCATCATCGCCATGTCGGCTGCTCCGGTGTAGGCAAGATAAGCTTCCTTATATGCCTCTTCTTTCCCTTTATCCAATAGCCAGGCAGCTTCCCAGGTTAATACACGGATTGCTTCGATTTCAGTCGCCATCTCTGCCATCATGAATGCAATCGACTGTTTTTGAGCAACCTTCATCCCGAAAACATCCCTGTCTTTGGCATAATTGATGGCATAATCCAACGCGGCTTTTGAGACCCCTAATGCCATCGCAGCAGATGCCAACCACAATGAAGCCAGGATGGGTTGGAATTCATGTCCCTCAGCTCCTCCAAGCCGCTTCGAAACTGGAATACGGACTCCATCAAATTTGACCGTGTGAACTGGAAGGGCGTTAATTCCAAGCATCTTTTGCCGCTCACCGATCTGAATTCCACCCAACCCATTTTGGACGATAAATCCCTGTGTTTTTCCATCCAAGGCAGCATATGCGATCATAGCTTTGGCGTCTCTTATATATGGAACGTAGGATTTCTCACCCGAAAGCACATACACATCTCCGTCAATTGTGGCCGTCGTCTTTAAGTCGTTTGGATCAAAATCGAAGTGAGGTTCAATCAGTGCAGCTGTGTATGGCGTCCAATCACTTTCAACGATGGGAGGCAAGTATTCATTTTTCTGTTCTTCACTCCCTGCTATCAGGATTGGAATGGCAAATAATCCAGGTGACATGACTGACATTGCACCTGCCAGATCGCCGTAGGCCATTTCCTCTGCAGCCAGCACACCGGTTACCGCTGAATGCTCGCCGAAACCTCCATATGTTTCCGGAGTCGATGCTTGTAACACTCCCAGTTCCCATCCTTTCTTGATCAGATTCACAGGAATCTGACCTTCCTCGTCTGCATCATGGCTGGCAGGTCTGAGATTACTGTTTGCATATCTTGCCACGGTATCGATTAACATTTTTTGTTCTTCAGTTGGTTCGAATGAATACATGGAAATCCTCCTTTTATAATACTTTTGACCGATGTATATTAAATATCATTGATCTTGCACTCAACACATTGATACAGAATCGGAACTAAATTTGAATTTTCTTCTACCTCTTGAATATTCTTGATCTGCAAGAATCCTCTCTGATACAGGTACTCGACGTGTGCACCTGCTTCTTCCAGTGCTAATAAGATTGTGTAACCCTCTACCTTTCCAAACAAATACTTGGAAATATCCGCAATTGTGTGAGGTTTGTTCAGGAGTTTTAACACCATTTGTAACCTTTGTTGATGAACCGCTCGGATTTCGTCTATCCTTTTCTCGAGGTCATGAACAGGGTTTTCATGTCCACCCAATGTAAGCTTCACTTTTTTTGACAACGGTCTCGTCTTATCCAATGATCTCAGGTACGTGTCCAATCCGGTCGAGAGTGTGATCTGCTCAGGGGCTTGATGGGGGCTGGTCTTCTCCAAAATGTGATCTCCGCTGAACAGTACATCGTGAAGCTTGATCATTACGTGGCCGGCACAATGTCCCGGTACGTGGATAAACTTGAACGGACCCATCCTCATCCCCAGTGACTCATAGGTTAAATCCACATTTACTGATCGGAAAAGGCTTTTTGTGATTTTGTACATCTCAATCTGCATGGCGCGTTGTTCGGGATTAACTCCCGCCTCAATCAAAAATTCTTCCAATCGGTGAGCTGCCAGGGATAATCGCTCCAGGTGATTGGAAACAATGCGGCGATCCAGTTCATGGATGCAGACTTTTGCCTCTGTTCGTTCTCGCACGTACGGTAATCCCCCAAAATGATCGATATGCCCATGGGTGATAAAGATATGGCTTAACGTTCGCAGGGAACAATCCTCTCGTCGTAGATTGCTAACCTCCTCCAGACCCTTTTCAATCTCCTGGTTGGAATCTCCAAAACCAGATCCAGTATCAATCATTACCCGGTATTTTCCGTATACCACCAGGTAGATATTCCCCACCAGGCCCGGGAATTCATGCAATGGGATTTGATAAATGTGCGCATCACTTGCAGTTGTATAGGTATTCATTCAATCCACAAGCAAACCATGTAATAACAGGTCCGCATATAGGTCAGCAATCTCTTTTGCCGAGCGTGGACCATTACTTCTGTACCAGGTCACACTCCAATTCATCACACCTAGGATAGCCCGCCCCGTAAGGGATGGATCGATATTGGTAAACACCCCCTGCTGCCTGCCCTCAATAATCAGGTCTCTCCACAACCTTTCGAATTTTTCCCTGCGCGATGCCTGCCTGGCTTTTAGCTCAGGATTCAATGATCGCATCTCAAAAAGCAAAACAGCAGATAAGTTTTTATTTTCTGCAATGGTTTGAAAATATGAAATTATAGCCTGGCGTAATTTATCAGCTGGTGATAAGGATTGTGAAAGCACGATTTCCAGGCGATTATTGATCAGGTCAAGCGCGTGGTCGAGAATGTCAACCAGAATTTCTTGCTTGCTTGAGAAGTGATGGTAAAGGCTCGCTTTTTGTAGGTCTACCGCATCCGCGATATCCTGCATTGACGTGGCATCAAATCCCTTTTCGCTGAATATTCTTGCGGCAGCCTCAAGAATCCCCTCGTGTGTCAAGACAAAGCCTCCCTACCGAACATTCGGTAGGGATAGCATATCAAAATTATAACCTACTGTCAAGCATATTTAAGGCCAATTGATTTCGGGGGGTTGCCAGAACCGCCTGTATACGCTATAATCTGCCCGCAATTTATACGATCGGGGCGTAGCGCAGTCCGGCTAGCGCGCTTGCATGGGGTGCAAGAGGTCCCGGGTTCAACTCCCGGCGCCCCGACAGTCAACAAAAAGAGAATGCTTGCACATTTCAATCCGTGTGTGACCATTCTCTTTTTACTATTCATAGCCTGGCATGCGCGCTTGCATAGGTGCAATTACATACCTATCTGTTTCTGGTGGGTAAGGGCACTTCTCGGGTTCAACTCCCGGTACTGGTCTAGGTACTGTTAATTTACATAAATATTGAAGATAAGGTGTCTCAGGCGCGTATGAATTAAATACATTGCCAACCCAAGACAGCAAGTGTAAAATACTAAAAAGGGATTAAAGTAATAACTGTGATTTATTAATAACATAGGTTTTAAGATCATAGGAATGCATTCATGTCATCCAAGGAAAATAAATCTATTATGACAAATAGATTGTTATGTGGGGTAATGGATACGATTGAAATACCGAAAAGAGGTACGGTCATCATTCCTGACCGACCGATTCCACTTCTAATCCATTTCGATATCTTTGTGGCACCCGTGACAATAAAATATCCAGATGGCAAACAAGCAGTTTATAAAATCTCCTTCTTATGGGGTTTTGATGTTCCAGATTTTTTCATTTTGATTCCTCACACAGAAAAAAGAGAGATCCCTTTAGGAAGTGAACTATGGGTGGGTGAAGAAACATATAACTTTCTTCAGAATGACATGTGATGGCTAAAAATAATTGATAATGATTTTTCCAAGGAACTGTTTTATTATCGGGCAGTTGGATAAGATAGGGGAATATAATCGGAGGTAATGATGAAATTAAAACTGGGTGATGGTTATTTAGCATACGATCAATCTGGCAAAGGGATTCCCCTGTTGTTTATCCATGGCTATCCCCTCTCCCGTAAAATATGGCGGCCGCAAATTTCAAACCTAACCGATATCGCATCTGTTATCTCATTAGATCTGCGCGGTCACGGAGAATCGTACCCATTTGATGGTCCGTATTCGATGGAATTGTTGGCGGAAGACTGTAAACGATTGCTGGATGAGTTGAATGTCACTGCTCCTACCCTGATCTGCGGGCTATCGATGGGTGGGTACGTGACATTAGCGCTTTACCGTAAATATCCGCAATTATTTGCTGGGATGATATTAACCTCCACGCGTGCCGGTGCCGATTCTCCAGAAGGAAAAGCCAATCGTGATAAAAGCATTCAAAATGTCCACGAGCATGGAGTATCCTCCATCGCTGAAGGAATGTTGCCTAAATTGGTATCTCCGCCAGCCATAGTTTCAGATCCAGCTCTCATGACCACCATTCATGACATCATGCTGGAGACGTCCGTCAATGGTGTAGTAGGCGCTTTACAGGGAATGCGCGACCGCCCTGATTCAACCTCACTTCTATCAAAGATCACATGCCCGGTATTGATCATTCATGGCGCTGACGACCAGCTTATTCCCGCCCCCGAAGCCGAGTTGATGAGCCAGCAGATCCCGAATTCCCGTTTGTCCGTCCTTCCGAAAGCCGGTCATTTATTGAATATGGAACAACCTGATCAATATAATCAGGTAGTTCGAGATTTTATTAAATCTTTAGCCTAGATTTGATAAAGCTTGTGATTAAGTATGTAATGGAATATTTTTTCGGGGAGAAAATAGCGAAATTCCCGGTTATTTTTTACCCGCTTGCGGATTTCAGAACCCGAAATTTCGATAAATGGTGTTTTCAGCAGATGTAGTTTTTCCCGGAGACCTGGGATTTCAGCTTCAAGCATCGCGGTGTCTATTTCTTCACCACACCGCACCATGATGCCGATTCCGTGACACATGGTTACAAATTGGGTTGGCTCATGCCAAGTTGATAAATCATTTAACGAATCAGCCCCCATTAAATAATAGAATTCGTCCTTAGGAGATTTTTCTCTGAGTAAAGCTACGGTATCGACTGCATAGTGCGGTGGTTGCCGGTCGACCTCCACCCTGGACAAACTAAATGCGCTATTTCCAGTAATCGCCAGCAAAACCATCGAGATCCGGTCTTGGGTGGCTGATATGATCTGCGTTTTTTTGTGGGGCGGAAAGGGTGTGACCACCCAGAGTACGTGCTCAAGCTCAAGCTGGGCACATGCCTCCTGAGCCAGAATCAGGTGTCCAATGTGAGGGGGGTCAAAAGTTCCTCCAAAAATCCCAATTCTCATCTCAGCTAATCACTCCACTCCAGTTCATACTCACCAACGTTTACCATTTCCCCTTCTTTCACCCCCGCTTCCCGCAAGGCGTCATCAATCCCTAATACCTCCAGAATCCGTTGGAACCTCCTGATTGAATCATCATTATCCCAATAGGTCATCGCAGCCGCGCGCTCAATAGAGGCACCAATGATACGCCATCCATTTGGCACCCTTTCTATCTCGTATTTCCTTGGGTCAAATTGAGGCTGGTATATGGGAATTGTAGATTCCGTAATTTCTGGGGGTGTCTCTCGCAGCAATTCTAAGGCTTTATAGAGCAAAGGGCGTAGATTTGTTCCAGTTGCTGCCGATATTGCAATGGCGGAGATACCTTTTTTCTTCAATTTTCTTTGGAGATTTTCCCACCGATCTTTCACATCAGGAAGATCCATTTTTGTCACGGCAACCACCTGAGGCTTTTTCCCTAGGTTGTCATCAAACAAAGCAAGTTCTGTATTTATTTGTGCGTAATCGTTGATTGGGTTCTCTCCCATGCCATCCAGTAAATGGATTAAAACCCGTGTCCGCTGAATGTGCCTTAAAAATTCGAAACCAAGGCCAGTCCCTTGATGCGCCCCTTCGATCAGTCCAGGTATATCCGCCAGAACCAGTGTCTCCCCATCCTCCAAACTTGCAACTCCCAGGTTTGGTTCGAGCGTAGTAAATGGATAATCTGCAATTTTTGGCTTGGCATTCGTGATTGCAGCTAAAAGTGTTGACTTCCCTGCGTTCGGAACCCCAATGATCCCAATGTCCGCGATCAATCTTAGTTCCAACCTGAGATTACGCTCTTGGCCAGGTGCACCCTTTTCAGCAATCCTGGGTGCCTGGTCGTGTGAATTGGCAAAACGGGCATTACCTCTGCCTCCCCTTCCGCCTTTGCAGAGGGTTAACTCCTGGTTGCCTTCCACCAGGTCGGCAATTACCTGACCATTATCAGCATCATAAACGATCGTGCCCGCTGGTACAAGAATGATCAAATCTTCGGCTGAATGTCCGGTGCGATTGCTTTTTGCACCAGGTTTTCCATCAGGAGCAATAAACTTGTGCTGGTGCTGAAATGCATACAATGTATTTAAAGCGGGTGATACTTTAATGATTACGTTGCCACCTTTACCCCCATCACCGCCGTCTGGCCCACCTCTTGGGATATATTTTTCCCGGCGAAAATGGACCACGCCATTCCCACCATTGCCCGACTTTACATAGATCGTTGCTTCATCGATAAACATTCAGTTTTTACTTTTCCTTGGCAATCTTGCTTGGATTATACCATCCCAAAAATTGGCATCAGCATTTGTATGACAATTGTTCGATATTAGTCTGCTAATTGTTTACTCATTGTGGGGAATTGCACTATATCGCCTTTTGTGGTAAATTTATCACTATTCTGCGTGTTTTAATGGAGGTCACATGGAAGGAAAAATTGTCCCCAATATTGTTGTTGGTCGCTTACCACTTTATCTTCGTACGCTACAGCTGATGAGTCAGGAAGGAAGAAGAGTGACTTCATCCCAAGAATTAGGTGAAAAATTAGGTATTTCTGCAGCTCAAATTCGTAAGGACCTTTCCCAATTTGGTGAGTTTGGAAAACAAGGCACAGGTTATAACATTGAATACCTTACTGAACAGCTGCGTCAAATCTTGTGCGTAAATAAAGTATGGAATGTGGCAGTAATTGGTATTGGTGATGTTGGGCACGCCATAGCCCGTTATCAGGGGTTTTCAAACCGTGGTTTCCGCATTGCCCTCCTTTTCGATAATGATCCACAAAAAATTGGCACACAGGTTGGAGAATACACTGTTCAGAATATTTCCGATATGGTTGCTAAGATCCATGAAGCCGGGGTTCAAATTGCGATGTTATCCGTGCCCGTTGAGCACGCACAACAGGTGACCAATTCATTAATCGATGCGGGTGTCAAGGCAATCCTTAACTATGCCCCAATTAACATCTCTGTTCCAGCAGATGTGCACGTTCAATATATCGACCCTGTTCTCCACCTCCAACGCATGACTTATTTTCTGGATTAATTGGTCAATCCAATCAGAACGCTATACTCGACTCATTTAGAAGTTTTCTCATACCATTTTCCCACTAAACAAACCAGGACGGTAATTTCGCCGTCCTGGTTAAGAATTTATCGTAATTACTGCTCGTTTTGAGCAGTTTACTTCAATATAGTATCTTACTTCACACTGCGAGTAGATTACGCCTGAGCATATCGTGCATTTTGATTGCCTTGGCTGCACCCAGCACGATACACGTCGTGGGGTTATCCACCAGGTACGCAGGAACACCCAATTCTTTGGTAAATAATCGATCGATCCCCCGTAAGAGTGCCCCACCTCCGCATAATGCAATCCCGCGATCGATGATATCCGACACTAATTCGGGAGGTGTCTTTTCCAATACATGCCGGGCAGTTTCAATGATGGCGTGCAGCGGTTCTTCTACCGCATCGATAATTTCTCCCGTAGTAAGTGTCACGGGGCGGGGTAACCCTGTGACTTGATCTTGCCCTTGAATTTCCACACTCTGTTCATCATCCTGCGGAACTGCCGCACCGATTTTTATCTTCACCTGTTCAGCTGTCATCTGACCAATAATCAAACCATATTTCTTCCGTACATAACTAACAATTGCTTCATCTAACGAAGTACCACCCGCACGCAACGTTTCACCTGTCACAATGCCGTACATTGCAATCACTGCCACTTGTGTTGTACCGCCCCCGAGGCAAAGGATCAGGTTCCCAGACGGCGTACCGATAGGCAGATCAATACCAATTGCTGCAGCTAAAGGTTGTTGGATTAATGCTACATCTCGGCTCCCTGCTTGAAGCGCAGCTTCATGGACTGCACGTCGTTCTACACTTGTAATCCCATTGGGAACGGTGATCATCACCTGCGGGCGAAAGAACTGTAACGGACCACTTAGCTTGCGTAAAATGTCACGTAATATATATTCTGCCACTTCATAATCGGCAATGACGCCATTTCTCAATGGTCGATTGACTTCAATGGAATCGGGAACACGCCCAAGCATATCTTGAGCTTCTTTCCCCCACGATACCATTTTTTGCTCTGAAATGATGATCGCTGCTACTGTCGGCTCGTCTAAAATAACCTGGTCACCTTCAGCTGCTCTGGTATTATTCGTCCCGAGATCAATCCCTAAGTCCTTCGAAAAAAGTGCCATTTTTTATTTTGAATGTTCCTCACTCGTGCCGGGATAATGGGTTCTTTGTGCTCGGTATCGCTTCACCGCTTCCAGTCGTAAATTGGAGCGTCGTAAGGCAGACTCAATTTTTAAGTAAGCATCGCTATCTGGAGGCGGTCCTTGTTTTAAGATTTCCTCCGCTCGCCTTTTAGCTGCCTCTGCCCGGCTAATATCAATTTCTTGCACATTTTCAGCTGAATCTGCCATCACCGTAATCAAGTCAGGCTGAACTTCAATTACGCCACCGGCGATGGTGAATACCTGCTCCTGGTTCTGAAACCGTACGCGCAAGATCCCAAATTTTAAAGTGGATAATAAAGGTGCATGGTTGGGTAAAATACCCATTTCACCCTGAGAGCCAGGGACAATTACCATATCAGCATCACCTGAAAATACCTGGCGGTCTTGTGAAACGATTTCGCACCTGATAGGCATGATTTGCTTTCTTTCTGTTATCCTTACTTATTCTCGGCTAGTTGGCTGGCTTGTTCGACTGCTTCATCAATTCCACCAACCATCATGAAAGCCTGTTCAGGTAGGTCGTCATGTTTACCTTCTAATATTTCCTTGAATCCGCGCACAGTTTCACGAAGAGGCACATATCGACCTTCACGTCCGGTAAAGACTTGTGCCACGTAGAATGGTTGGGAAAAGAACCGCTCCATCTTACGTGCCCTGGATACGATCAGCTTGTCATCTTCACTCAGCTCATCGACACCCAGAATAGCAATAATATCCTGCAAATCCTTATAGCGCTGCAAAACGCGCTGTACTTCACGTGCAATATTGTAATGTTCTTCACCCACAATCAGTGGATCCAGGATCCGGGATGTGGATGTTAATGGATCTACCGCTGGATAAATCCCTTTCTCAACGATGGAACGCTCGAGTGCAATCGTGGCATCGAGATGTGTAAATGTCGCTACCGGCGCAGGGTCGGAATAATCATCCGCCGGTACGTACACTGCTTGCATGGAAGTTATCGATCCATGACGGGTTGAGGTGATTCGTTCCTGGAGCTCTCCCATCTCGGTTGCTAATGTAGGCTGGTATCCCACCGCAGAGGGCATACGGCCTAACAAGGCCGACACTTCTGAGCCGGACATACTGAAACGGAAGATGTTATCAATAAACAGCAACACATCCCGCCCTTCATCTCGGAAATACTCTGCCATGGAGAGTGCTGCCAGAGCCACACGTAATCTCACACCCGGCGGTTCATTCATTTGGCCAAAAACCATCACAGTATCTTTCATCACGCCAGATTCAATCATCTCACGGTAGAGCTGCGTCCCTTCGCGGGTTCGTTCACCCACTCCAGCAAATACCGAGTTGCCCTGGTGGACTGTAGCGATAGACCGGATCAATTCAGTGATAATAATGGTCTTGCCCACGCCTGCTCCGCCAAATATTCCGGTCTTGCCACCTCTGGTAAACGGGGCGATCAGGTCGATCACTTTTATCCCGGTCTCGAATACTTCCACTCGTGTGGATTGATCTTCAAACCCAGGTGCAGGCCGATGGATAGGATAATACTGCTCAGCTGTCACTTCAGGTCCCCCATCTACTGGCCGTCCAAGAACGTTAAACACTCGCCCAAGAGTGGACGGTCCGACGGGTACTTTAATCGGCGAACCTAATGAATGAACAGGCAGGTTTCTCTGTAAACCATCCGTGGTATCCATGGCTACACAGCGAACCCAACTATTACCTAAATGCTTTTCTACTTCAAGGATTAAGGGCAGTTGTCCTTCGCGTGGTACCTCGAGAGCGTCATATATATCCGGAAGTTGTCCTATAGGAAATTCAACATCTACGACTCCACCTGTTACTTGTACAACCTGGCCAGTCAATCTAGCCATGTTCACCTCCTGAAGAAACTATATAATTCATTTCGCACCCAAAGCCTCTACACCACCCACAATATCCAGGATCTCGCCTGTGATTCCTTGTTGTCGGGCTTTGTTATATTCCAATTGCAATGCGCTGGCTAATTCTGTTGCACTGTCTGTCGCATTCTTCATGGCTACCATGCGGGCTGCATGCTCGCTTGCCAGCGATTCCATTATTGCTTGATAAACTTGAAGAGCTGTAAAGCGTGGAACGATCTCGTCCAATATCTCTTCTTCGTTTGGTTCGTATATATAGGCTGCGTTAGCCTTCTTGGTTTGCTCGAAAGACTCAACCCTTCCCCCGCCAGTACCGATTTCCAAAGGAAGAAGCTGTTTCATCGCAGGAACTTGCTTTACCATATTAAAAAAATCAGTATAGACCAAATAAACACGATCAGCATTCCCATTTAAAAATTCATCTACTGCTAATCGGCCGATAGCTGATACATCAGTAAATGAGGGTGCTGCCGGCAAATGGCTGAATTCAGCGATGACATTTTTACGTCTCCTGATCAGCATATCCCTTCCCTTGCGACCGATAGCAACATAACTGACCGGTATTTCTTTGCTGTTAAATTTCTGTAGTGCAAATCGGACAATATTGGAGTTATAAGCACCAGCCAACCCACGATCCCCAGCGATTAATACCACCAATTCATTTCGATCCTCATTGCGCGGGGTTAACAATGGATGTAAAGAAGCTCGCCCAGGCTGGCCTGCAATATGAGTCAGTACCTGCCATGCTTTCGTCGCATAAGGACGGGTTCGTATCATGGCAGCCATTGCTTTTCGAACATTACTTGCGCTGACTGCTTGAAGAGCTCTGGTTACCTGGGCAATATTTTTTACACTACGTATTCGAAGACGTACTTCCCTTGTATTCGCCATGGTTTCTTATCTAGATAGTATTATTGCCAGGTGGACATGAAAGCAGTCAATGCCTGCACAAGCTTTTCTTCAGTTTCGGTAGTAATTCTCTTATCTTCGACGATGGATTTCCCAATTTCTGGATGTGAGGTTTCCATAAATCTAATTAATGAAGTCTCCCAGCGCCTCATTTGCTCAAGCGATACATTATCGGCATATCCACGCGTACCGGCAAAGATTTCAGTCACTTGGTTTTCCAAGGATAAGGGTTGATATTGGGGTTGTTTCAAAATTTCCTGCAGGTGCAGACCCCGGTTTAGCTGGGCTTGGGTGGCTTTGTCTAAATCTGAGCCAAACTGTGCAAATGCTGCCAACTCACGGAACGCAGCCATATCCAGGCGTAAGCGTCCTGCTACCTGCCGGAAGGCTCGAGTCTGCGCATCGCCTCCCACCCGAGAGACCGACAAGCCTACATTTACCGCAGGACGAATACCGGCATAAAACAGGTTACCTTCCAAATAAATCTGCCCATCAGTAATCGAAATTACATTGGTAGGGATATACGCCGATACATCTCCGAGTAAAGTTTCAATGATAGGTAGCGCAGTTAGGGATCCACCCGAACCCTTCACTTTGACAGCCTTATATTCATCCGGGTTATTCATCACCTTTATTGCTTCTGCGACATTGGGTTGCGCAATCGGTCCCCCATATACTTTTCCATCAATGGCATCACTAATTTCAGCCACGGCAGCTTGAAATTCTTTATTCACAATGACATATTGGTCTGCCAATCGGGCAGCCCGTTCCAATAATCTGGAATGCAAATAAAAAACATCTCCAGGATAGGCTTCTCGACCCGGAGGTCGTCTTAGTAACAAGGAAACTTGGCGATATGCCCAGGCATGCTTCGACAGGTCATCATAAACACACAACGCGTCTCTTCCTGTCTCCATAAATTCTTCGCCGATCGCACAACCAGCATAGGGTGCAATATATTGTAATGCGGCAGGTTCATCGGCTGAAGCAACGACAATCGTTGTATAGTCCATCGCACCATAGCGTTCCAACATCGCCACCGTCCGTGCGACGGCGGCTTTCTTTTGCCCAATTGCAACATAGATGCAGAATAAATCTTTACCTTTTTGGTTAATGATCGTATCCAGGGCCAAGGCGGTTTTCCCAGTTTGACGGTCACCAATGATAAGCTCACGTTGACCTCGGCCGAGTGGGATCATTGAGTCGATTGCTTTCAGACCTGTCTGGACGGGTGTGTCAACGTCCTTTCGCTGTACCACACCTGGCGCAATGCGCTCAATGGGTCGAAAACTGTTCGATTTAATGGGTCCTTTGCCGTCAATCGGAATTCCTAATGCATTGACTACTCTTCCCACCATTCCATCACCAACTGGCACAGATGCAATACGCCCAGTCGCACGTACCAGCATCCCTTCGGATATCTCCGAATATTCACCCATGATAATGACGCCAACATTGTCTTTCTCTAAGTTAAAGGCAATGCCAATCACGCCATTGGCAAACTGCACAAGTTCCTGAGATTTCACATCAGCCAGACCATGCACACGTGCAATGCCGTCTCCAGCCTCGATAACATTCCCAACATCACTTAATCCTAATTCAGGCTGGAATGTCTCAATTTGCTTTTGTATATCAGCTGTAATTTGCTTGATTAAATCTGTCATCACTCCTCCGAGAGTCTGCTTACTCAGTCAGACTTGCGACTGTGCGGGCATCCAATTGATCGATCAAGGCTGATAGCAGTTTTACCGCATTATCATAATCATCGCGATGAATAATGGAGCTATGCGAATGAATATGGCGAGCAGCAACTCCAATCACAATCGTCGGAACGCCGATGCCATGCAAGTGGATAGCTCCGCCATCCGTTGCGCCACCTTCAATCGCCGATAATTGTACTGGTACACCGATCCGTTTAGCAGTTTCAATAACCAAATCTCTAAACCGAATATTCGGAATCATACGTGCATCAAAGAACACGATTGTCGGTCCTTGACCTAACTTGATTGAAGACTCATCGGGCTTTATCCCTGGCACATCACCTGCGATATCCGACTCCAGCACAATGGCTACATCTGGATCTACGGCACGAACACTGGTGGTAGCACCACGTATGCCTACCTCTTCCATCACTGTCGCCACACCATAAACCGTGTTCGGGTGACTTTTCTCCTGTAGTGCTTGCATGGCAGAAATGACCAGTGCAGTACCCACCCGATCATCAAACGCTTTGGATAGGTATGTTTTACCTCCGGCTAATTCAACAAAATCAGCCCTTGGGATAATTGGATCACCAAGTTGAACTCCGGCTTTATCTACATCGTCTTTACTTAATGCACCTATATCGATATACATATCTTTGCGTTTAACGACTTTTTCGCGTTCATCCGCAGGTAATAAATGAGGTGGCTTTGCACCGATAACACCAATCACATCACCTTTCTGAGTTTGTATAACCACGCGTTGGCCTAAAAGAACTTGATCGAACCATCCGCCAAGTGGCAGGAATCTGATAAATCCTTCTGGAGTAATTTGTTTTACCATGAAACCGATCTCATCCATGTGACCGGCAAGCATGATTCGAGGCTTTTCAGCTGCCCCTTGCTTTCTACAGATCACACTGCCAATCTTATCCTGTGTTAATTCTCCGTACTTTTCCAAGTATTTTCGGATGACAGCGCGAATTGGTGTTTCATATCCAGAAATTCCAGGTGTTTCTGTTAGTTCTTTAAGCAAATTTAAAGTAAAATCCATTGGAGGAATACCTCAGACGACAAGAATTAGAGCGGTCAAATGATACCTGAAAGAATCATTCTTGTCTAGTTATTCACGAATAGCCTACTTTATTAGCACTATTTTACATTCATCATCATTATTCCGAGGAGAATATATTAATGATCCACATTATTACTGATACTACATCCGGGCTCTCTCAAGAAATCGCCAAGCATTATCAAATTCCTGTCATTCCTCAAGTCATCAATTTCGGTAACAAGTCTTTTTACGAGAACGTTGATCTCGATAACGCCGGGTTTATGAAGATGCTAAAAGCATCGAAAGAACTCCCGAAGACAGCTGCACCACCACCGGAGCTTTTTGTTCAAGAATTTAACCGTCTCGTACCTATGGGTGGGACGATATTCTGCATTCATCCTTCCGCAGATATCAGTGGTACGGTCAGGTCAGCCCAAACCGCTGCCGCTGATTTTCCAGCTGCTGATATCCGTGTCATTGATACTCGTACCGTGGGTAGCTCGTTGGCAACTTTAGTTGAGCTGGCAGCAGAATGGGTATCCAAAGGTGAAGATGCAGATACAATCCAGAATGGTATTAACCGTTTGATCCCTCGAAACCGGATCTATTTCGTTGTCGACACGCTCGAGTATCTTGCCAAGGGAGGGCGTATCGGTGGAGCGACTGCCTTACTGGGGAGTGTCTTGAAAATTAAACCAATTTTGGCATTAACAAACGGAAGGGTAGATCAGTTTGAAAAGGAAAGGACACAAAAACGGGCAATTAACCGCCTTGTCGAGCTGGTAAAATCTCAAGCTGACCGGAATGGTGAAGGATATATTTCGGTCATGCATGCAGCTGTGCCCGACCTGGCACGTGAGTTTGCAGATATCATTTGCAGCGAGTTCAACCTGAGTAATATACCAATCTTAGACCTACCACCAGCAATTGTAACTCATGGGGGTCCAGGAATTCTGGCTGCTGCATTCTTTACCGGCGAGTCGTAATAAACCAATTTTGAATACTTAGCGCTTCTTCGCCAGTTTGTGGTTTTATTCTACTGTACGAACCATCGGGCATCATTTTTCGCGCTTTAACGTTATCTTTTGCGTAATAAGCCAATATCTCATCTTTGATGTGCTTGATCATCAGTTTATCTTGTACCGGAAACAATACTTCAACTCGACGATCGATATTCCTGGGCATTAAATCGGCACTACCAAGATAGATTTCTTCGTTGTTGCCATTTTTAAAGTAATAAATCCGGCTGTGTTCCAGGAATCGCCCGACGATACTGGTAATTTGTATATTATCGCTCACACCTGGTATTCCTGGACGCATACAGCAAATACCCCGGACGAATAGATCTATCTTTACTCCAGCCTGTGATGCCTGGTAGATCAATTGAATCATTTTCTTATCTACCATTGAATTTACTTTAAAGATCAAATGCCCCTGTCCCCCATTTTTCTGCACTTCGATTTCTCGCTTGATCAATTCTTCCATCCGCCTGCGCAGATTGATTGGAGCCACTAATAATTTTAGATATTCTTTTTTCGATGAATATCCCGTCAGGTAATTAAACAAATCAGTTGCATCGGCCCCCATGTTTTCATCGCAAGTGAACATTCCAATATCTTCATAAACCTGGGCAGTAATTGCATTGTAATTGCCTGTTGCCATATGCAGGTAGCGCCTGATCCCATCGCCTTCTTTGCGAATTACCATGGCAACTTTTGAATGAGTTTTTAAACCTAGTAACCCATACACCACATGGACGCCCTCTTTTTCCAACTTTCTAGCCCACCCAATATTGCTTTCTTCATCAAAACGTGCTTTTAATTCAACAAGGACGGCCACCTGCTTCCCATTTTCAGCTGCCTCAAGTAATGCATCCACAACTGGCGGTTTATTTCCTACCCGGTATAGGGTCATCTTGATTGCAAGCACATCAGGGTCATTAGCAGCAGTCTTTAAAAAATTAATCACTGGAACGAATGAATCATACGGATGATGAAGGAGAATATCTCCTTCGCGGATAGCATTGAATATATTTCCATCATCTAAATTTCTAAGCCTTCTCGAAATGGCCGGTTTAAATGGTTGATCTTTCAGGTCGAACCGGTCTATGCTATGTAAAGCCATTAAATCACTATACCCCATCGGTCCATCAATCGAATAGACCTCATTACGATCAATCTCAAGGTTTTCCATCAGGATTTCGCGGATCCGCGCAGACATTGATTCATTGATGGTGATCAGCACCACGGTTCCAAACCTGCGTTGCCGTACCGTTTGCTCCATCGTCTCCAATAAATCAGCCGCTTCCAATTCTTGAATTACCATGTCAGCGTCACGAATTACCCGAAAAGGATGTGATTTCGATTACCTCCATCCCTGGGAACAGTGATGCCAGGTTAGCAGATATTACCTGTTCAAGCCAGACAAAATAATGGTTATAGGGGACGGTCCCATCTTTCCTTACGCCTCCAGATGAGCGCTTAATCGGTACCAGGCGTGGTAGTGTATTCGGTACTTTTATTCGGGCAAAATGGTTGACGCCTTTCTTATCCTTGAGTAATACCGCTAAATTCAAAGATAAATTGGAAATATGGGGAAATGGATGCCCAGGATCAAACGCGAGTGGAGTGAGCACTGGAAAGATCACATCTTTAAAATATGTCTCGATGCTCTCTTTCTGTTGCTTATTTAATTCTTGATAGTCTACAAGATAAATTCCCGAATCTTTCAAAGCAGGAATCAATCCATTTCGTAGATATTCAGACGTCTCTTTAAGCAGGCTGCCTGTATACTTTCGAATCTCAGCCAGCTGTTCAGTCGGAGGCAGTCCATCGGGTGGCACATCCACCACTCCAGCATCAACCTGTTTCTTCAATCCAGCCACACGCACCATAAAGAATTCATCGACGTTTGAACCGACGATTGCGAGAAATTTAACCCTTTCCAAAATCGGGTTATTAACGTCAATTGCTTCTTCCAAAACGCGATGTGTATATTTAAGTGAGCTCAGCTCGCGATTAATAAATAAGCTGGGTGAATCTAAGTCGGTCACTGGAGTCAAATCAGGCGTTTTATCCACAGTTTACTGGTCCATAATACATATCTTTTATCTAATTATCGCTTTACCCGAATCTTCCCATAACATAATCTTCAGTACGCTTATCTTTAGGGTTAACAAACAGATCATTTCCGATTCCATGTTCAATCAGCTCACCTTGAAGGAAAAATGCTGCAAAATCTGCCACCCGTGCAGCTTGCTGTACAGAATGAGGTACTAAAATAATGGTATAGTTTTTCTTTAATTCTTGTAATGAAGCCTCAACTTTTCCAGTGGATATGGGATCCAAGCCTGAGGTAGGCTCATCTAAAAGGACTACTTCTGGTTTTAATACCAGGCTCCGAGCCAGGCATAAGCGCTGCTGCTGACCGCCAGAAAGGGATATTGCTGGTTCATTCAGCCTGTCTTTAACCTCATCCCAGAGCGCTGCTTGCGTTAGACTGCTTTCAACTGCCTCATCCATACTCGATTGCTTCTTCACACCGGCCAGTTCAAGCCCATACGTAAGGTTTGTTCGAATACTCATCGGTAACACTACTGGACGTGCAAACACCATACCCACTCTACGCCTCAGTTCGATTACATCAATCTTCGGGTCTAAGATATTCATATCATCGAGTAAGACACGACCAGACATCAACTTTACATCTGCCAGGTCGTTCAAACGGTTAAATACTCTCAACAATGAAGATTTTCCTCCTCCAGCAGGACCGAACATCACGGTAATGGCATTGGCGTTGATCTCCAAATTAATATCGCGTAATGATTCTGTACCATCCGAGTATTGTAAGCAAAAATTCTCAATCCGGATTTTTACCATTTTCGTTAACTACCATTGCCTATGCGCACGTGCCCGTGATCGTATTGAAGAGGCAATCAGATTCATTCCTAATACGAACGCGATCAATACCAGGGCTGTGCCATACTGTATTTTTACCGGCATTCCTGGTACCTGGGTGGATATGACAAATAGGTGGTAAGGTAAAGCCATCGTAGGGTCTAAAGGAGAATTGGGAAGTCGGGGTAGAAAAAATGCTGCTGCTGTGAATAATATTGGAGCAGTTTCTCCAGCTGCCCGCTCTAAGCCCAAGATCACTCCGGTCATGATACCAGGTAATGATTGTGGTAGCACTATTTTTCGAATGGTTTGCCAGCGGGTGGCTCCAACCGAAATGCTGACCACGCGAAATGCTTGTGGCACTGCACGTAATGCTTCTTCTGCTGTACTAATTATCACAGGCAGGGTCATAATCGAAAGCGTCAATGAACCGGCTAATATACTCGTCCCAAATTTCAGAAAAATCACAAACATCCCAAGCCCGAAGAGCCCATATACCACCGAAGGTATCCCCGCCAAATTTATGATTGCAATCCGAATTATCCTGGTCCATCGATTATCAGGCGCATATTCTGATAGGTAAATGGCTGCTCCAATACCCAAAGGTACAGAAAAAATAGCGGTACCGATGGTAAGCAAAAAAGTGCCATAAATAGCCGGGAAAATTCCACCTTGCTTGACTCCATCAAATGGAAATGTGGTCAGAAATGACCATGAAATCGCGGGAAGTCCCTTTATCAAGATATAGATCACAACAACAAATATCGGAATGACGGTAAATAATGAGATGAGTAATAATATACTATAACCAAATTTCTGTATCGCTAGTCTGGTCTTAGACGAACTTGTGTTCTTTTTGATTTTTATCAGGTCAGACAATAATCCCATAAAATCCTTTACGATAGAATCCTTTCAGTTCGTTTTCGTTGTTGAAATACTGCTCGTGAGGCTGCGATATTGATCCCGAGGGATATTAGAAACAATACGAGACCAATAAAAAATAACACGAAATAGTGAGTGCTATTATTGGCTACTTCACCCATCTCAGCCGCAATGGTGGCAGTCATCGTTCTTACAGGTAAGAAAAATGAATTCCATTTATCGGGTAGGACCGCCGCATTCCCTGTAACCATCATCACTGCCATGGTTTCACCAATAGCTCTGCCAATTCCCAACATCATCGCAGTTAAAACACCGCTGCGTGCTGCAGGTAAGGTTACACGCCAGATAGTCTGCCATGGTGTTGCCCCCAAGGCAAGAGCAGCATCCCGATAGGATCTGGGAACCGAGTCCAAGGCATCTTCAGCGATAGATACGATGGTGGGAATAGCAATTCCCCCCAATAAAATGCTTCCTGATAGGGCAGTAAGACCAGTGGGTAAATTTAATAATCTCCTCAAGAAAGGCGCTAAAATCAATATTCCCAGAAATCCGAGTACAACCGAAGGAATTCCTCCCAATACCTCGACCAGAGGTTTTAATATATCCCGCGCCCATCGTGGGGCAATCTCCGCAATGAAGATCGCAGTACAGAGCCCGATTGGAATAGCGAACAATGCTGCTCCAAGTGTTACAAGTAAAGAACCACCAATGAGTGGCAGCAAGCCAAAATAATTTTCTATCGGGTACCAGCGGAATGAGAGTAGGTTAGAAAACGACACCTTTCCAATGGTCGGCAATCCCTCGCGCAACAAGAAGTAAAAGATCATCAAGACGAAAATAATTGCTGAATATCCAGAGATCTTGATCAGTCGAGTGATGATGTATTCAGGTATTTTCTTGGATGATTCCATGTCTACCATAATAAATAATTAGGGAGTTTTGAGCGGTACAAAACCCAATTGTGTCACAATCGCTTGTGCGTCCGGAGTCATAATCCAGTTTATGTAATCCAAAACCGCACCAGTAGGTTTACCATTGGTATACATATATAAATCGCGGGCAATCGGATATTGCCCACTGTTGACTGAATCAGCTGAAGGCATTACGTATGGACTAGAGCTATCACGCCCAACCGCGATAACTTTTACATCTTGGGTCACATAGCCTAAGCCATCGTATCCGATCACGTTTGGATTATCTCTGGTCTCCGCTGTTATCCCTTCTGATGATGGAAGCAATAAAGTATCGGTTGAAAAAAGGGTTTTATTTTTCGAATCACCGAGCCGGATCACATTTTCGAGAAAAAATACATGTGTGCCTGAATTGGTTTCACGTGATAATCTAACAATTACTCGATCCTCACCACCAACTTCAGACCAATTTTTAATTTTCCCACTGTATATGTCTGATAACTGTTGAAGAGTCAATTGGTTCACCGGATTTTCCGGATTTACAATCACCGCAATTGCATCTCTCGCAACCACATATTCCAATGGGTCTACTCCATTATCCTTGGCTTGTTGAACTTCTTCCGCCTTTATCTGCCGGCTTGCATTCGCAATATCGACTGTTTTATTGATCAATGCAGCAATCCCGGTTCCTGACCCTCCTCCTGTGACTGAAATTTCTATCTCTGGGTGTAGCTGGTGATATTTTTCAGCCCAGGCTAATGCCAGGTTAACCAGAGTATCGGACCCCTTATTTACAATGCTTTCAATTTGAGCAGGGCTTGTGCTGCTTGGAGATGTTTCAGTCGCCTGTCCGCAACTGGACAAAAAAATCAACAAGCAACCAAAAATTATCACCCTGATTTTTATCATCGAGTGGATTATAGCTGTAAAAATTCCCTCACACAAGTTAATTACATTAATAAGGATATAGTGTAAAATCCTAATCAATGGACGCCAGAGATCTCACTTTTACAATTAGGAATCTTGATTTCTACTACGGATCCGTTCATGCCCTCAATCAGATTAATATGGATATTCAGCCGAATCTGATAACTGCCTTGATCGGTCCTTCAGGTTGTGGAAAGTCTACGTTTCTACGTTGCTTGAACCGCATGAACGACACAATCCCTGGAACGTGGGTGCAAGGATTGATACAACTCAATGGAATGGATATCTATGGAGATGATATAGATCTAGCTAATCTTCGCCAGCGAGTAGGAATGGTATTTCAGAAGCCCAATCCCTTTCCTCAATCAGTCTACGACAATGTTGCATTTGGTCCACGGGTAGTAGGACTTACCCGCAATAAAAATGAGCTGGATCAGATTGTTGAACGGAGCTTACGACAGTCAGCTTTGTGGGATGAAGTCAAGGATCATCTCAATGAGAATGCCCTCGGTTTTTCACTCGGCGAGCAACAACGCCTGTGCATCGCGTGCTTGCTTGCCGTCCAGCCTGAAGTCATATTGATGGATGAACCTGCCTCTGCACTCGATCCTATTGCAACCTTGCGGATTGAAGAATTAATGATCGAGCTGAAGAAAAATTACACCATCGTCATCGTGACGCATAATATGCAGCAAGCCGCCCGGGTTTCAGATTTTACAGGATTTTTCTGGTTAGGCGAGCTGATTGAATTTTCTCCAACCGAAAAAATGTTCACTCGTCCAGAAAAACAGCTATCAGAGGATTATATAACCGGTAAATTGGGGTAAACATCCATCGAGCGTGTGAGCAGTGTATGCGTAATTACTTTATTATCGAACTTCAGTTTGAGAAATTAGTTCGATTTTGCGATTGCACTAAGCTTGTGTTGTAATTCTGCTAAGCTCGGTTCAACCAGAATAGATCCATCTTCAAATATTATCGTGGGGACACTACGCATACCATTATTTGTGGAAAGAACGAATTCAACTGCGCTCTCATCTACATCAATGTCGACCCAAATATAGCTAATCTGATGTTGGTCAAAAAACCTGCGTACCCGTAAACAATCTCCACACCAGCATGTGCCATATAAGATAACTGCTTTCTCCTCCATGATCACCTATTCCTAAATTCTGGGAATAAAAATAATATAATAGGCGTATTCTACCAAATCTTGTGATACCTATGGTTGATTGGTATTTGGGAACAATCGGTTTTAGTTATAAGGAGTGGGTGGGCGAGTTCTATCCTGCTGGTACTTCCCCACGCGAGTACCTGCCTTATTATTGCAAAGTATTTAATTCAGTCGAAATTGACACAACCTTTCATTCAATTCCCCGTACCACAATCGTTGAATCCTGGTTTACGACCACGCCTTCTGCTTTCAAAATCTGCTTAAAGACTCCCCGAGCGATTACCCATGAGCTCGGGTTACAAAGTGCACAAGGCTTAATGAACGAATTTCTCGATACCCTTCATCCATTACAAGAAAAAATTGGTCCAATATTGATACAACTGCCTCCAAGTTATTCCCAGACGTATTTATCCGTTTTTACTGAATTCCTTCAGTCCCTACCTGTGTCTCATCGATACGCGATCGAATTTCGCCATTCTTCCTGGTACAACGATAATACTGCTCGCCTACTTTCCGACCATAACGTATGCTGGGTCAGTATTGATTATCCCAATTTACCTGCTCAAATCTATCCCACGACTGATTTTCTATATATTCGCTGGATCGGCGTCAATGGCATGTATCACCGACATTCCTATGAACGTGTAGACAAAACGAGCCAATTGACCAGATGGCTTGGTGAATTAAACCGGCTGAAAGAACAAGAATCAGCGATATATGGTTTTTTTAACAACGATTATGCCGGATTTGCGGCTGGAACATGCCGGCGTTTTCTACGCCTTGCTGGTCTGATCGATGAAGAAAAAGATACTCCATATCAGGAGAGATTATTCTAATCTGCCTATAGTCATGAATAGAATTCATCGGAAAACTTTCGCAAAATAATCTTACGAAACATAAAAGGAGATTTTTAAATGCTAGTTGCTGTTATCAATGTACATGTAAAACCTGACTGTGTGGAGAAATTTAATGATGCCATTCTCGATAATGCCAGGAATAGTATAAAGGAGCCCGGCGTTACCCGTTTCGATGTTTACCAGCAGAAGGATGATCCCACCCGATTTACTTTAGTCGAAATATATAAGGATGATGGTGCAGTTGACAGCCATCGACAGACTGCACATTATATTCGTTGGCGGGATGCAGTCGCAGAAATGATGGCAGAGCCACGCGTACGGCTCACCTATAATATTGTCTTTCCAGCACAATCAGGAAGATAGATGCAATTTGAGTTTGCCACCGCATCCAAAATTATTTTTGGATCTGGGAAATTAAACACCATTGGCGATCTCGCCGGATCCTTCGGAAAGCGCGTATCGGTAATTTCCGGAGCTCCTGTAGAAATTACCGAAAGATTATTGAAACTACTCAAAAGCCAACACGGGACCTGTCAGCTTGTTATCGTTAATCGTGAACCTACAGTTGATACAGTTCGTGAAGTCGTAGAGCTTACCAGGCAGATAAATCCCGAACTCATAATTGGAATTGGAGGTGGTAGCGCGTTGGATATGGCAAAAGCGACTTCTGCACTGTTGACTAACCCTGGAGATGTGACTGACTATCTCGAAGTCATTGGTCAAAATAAAACAATCCAACAGCCTTGCCTGCCTCTCATAACCATTCCAACTACTTCCGGCACTGGCTCTGAAGTCACTCGCAACGCGGTCATCGGATCTCCGATACATCATGTGAAAGTGAGTTTGAGAAGTCCACTCATGCTTCCTCGCATCGCTCTGATTGATCCGGAACTAACCCTAAGCGTACCACCTTCAATTACTGCTGCAACCGGTTTGGATGCACTCACTCAATTGATTGAGCCATTTACCTGTAATAATCCAAGTCCGCTCATTGATGCTTTGTGTCTGGAAGGGATTCAACGTGTTGCTCTTTCATTGATAGAGCCTATGAAGATGGAAGTAATCTTCCGGCACGTGAAGATATGTCATTGGCAGCTTTATTCAGTGGTCTGGCACTTGCGAATGCGAGATTAGGGGCTGTTCATGGTCTGGCTGGCCCGATAGGTGGAGAAATAAATGCACAGCATGCTGCAATTTGTGCTGCGTTATTACCCAATGTCATGGAAATAAATCTCATTACGTTACGAAACCGTGCACCTGATCATCAAGCACTTGAAAGGTATGCTACCATCGGTAAGATACTTAGGCGAAGATGCTGTGGCAATCGCTGAAAATGGTATCCACTGGGTGCGTAATTTTTGTGAGCATGCCAGGATCAAACCATTATCTGCATTTGGTTTGGCTGAACAACATTTCGATGGAATTATCGAAAAAGCCATGCAATCGAGCAGTATGAAGGGTAATCCTGTAACACTTAATCAGGTTGAATTACGTACTATATTGCAGATGTCTTTATAACAAAGTTCATGGAGAAAAATAAACTTGCTCACATCCCTAATCGGATGTAAACTATCTTCTGGAGGTGACTATGAGCACAGGTAGAACTCTTTCTTATATTGCTGCAGTTATATTGATTCTCATTGGTCTCGCCGCACTGTTTGTTGGGATAATTTTTTTATGGGGGAGTGGTAGCGCGAATGCTCAAAGTGGATGGGTTGGTATCGGGGTGGTATCAGCAATTATTGGCTTACTTATGATCGGTGGTGGAGCTTATCTGATCTCACTTGCTGGTCGCGGTAAGATGGGAGCTCCAGCCCAAAATGTCACCCTGAAGGTAGATTTACCTGCCAATGTAAATATGGATACCTTGAAATGTAAATCCTGCGGAGGCACCCTGACCATGGATAACATTCAGATGGTGGCGGGTGCGCCTGTGGTGAATTGCCCATATTGCCATTCCACCTACCAATTGACTGAAGAACCAAAATGGTAATTGTGCGTAGAAAATAATAGGTTTTTGCTTTATTATTGAGGACATCATTTGAGTGGAGGCAAGAATGCGTAAGCTGCTTGTATCCTTCCTGCTGGTTTTCACAATTCTCTTATTTGTTTCCACACCTGTTGCAGCGCAAGAGTACTATTTTCAGCTTCCTGAGCTTACCGTTGACGCATATTGGAATTCCGATGGCACATTGTCCCTTGATTATACGTATAAGTTCATAAATACATCTTCCGGGCATATCATCGATTACCTTGATCTGGGTTTACCGAATAGCAATTACTCGGATAGCAATATCACTGCGTTTGTGGATGGTAATCAAGTCTATGATATTTCCTCTTCCGGGTTTCAAGGTGTAGGTAGTTATGGTGTCGCAATAGGATTGGGCCAATATGCAATACCACCTGGGGGTAGCGGCACAGTCCAGGTACACATTGAACAAATTACTGGAGTCCTCTATCAAGATACCGAAGACAGTAATTATGTCAGTGCAGATTTTGCTCCGGCGTATTTTATATCCAAAATAGTATCTGGAAACACTAATCTGACTGTTACATTCCATTTTCCTCTCGAAGTACAAACCACAGAACCCAGATGGCATGCTGCACCAGATGCTTTCCCATCTACCCCAGAGACCTTTAAGGATTCTGAAGGACGGATTATTTACATTTGGAATAATGCGAATGCTAAGGCAACTACGCATTATCTTTTTGGTGCTTCCTTCCCAAAAAGCTATGTCCCATCGGGTGTAATCGTAACCGAGAAACCACCTTCGACATCTTTTAACTTTCCGACTGGTGCAATCCTACCCATCATATGTATTGGTGGTTTTATTGCGATTATAATCACCGGTTTTACTTCAGATTCCAGGCGAAAACAAGCCTATCTGCCTCCCAAGATCTCCATCGAAGGCCATGGTATAAAACGAGGGCTAACAGCAGTTGAAGCCGCAATTTTATTAGAGCAACCGTTGGACAAAGTCCTCACCATGATCCTCTTTAGTGTGATCAAGAAAAATTCTGCCGAGGTCGTCAAGCGTGAACCTTTCGAACTTAAAGTCACCCAACCCATTCAGGAAGACCTCCAACCGTATGAAAAGGATTTTCTCAATGCCTTCCTGGTGACGGATGCCGATCGCAGGAAAAAAATGCGTGATATGGTGGTCAACCTGGTTAAGAATGTTTCAGAGAAGATGAAGGGGTTTAGCCGCCAGGAAACAATCGCTTATTACACTGACATCACAAAACGTGCTTGGGAACAGGTGGAAGCTGCTGATACACCTGAAGTGAAAAGCGCCAAGTTTGAAGAAGTCATGGACTGGACCATGCTGGATAAAAACTATGGCGGTCGAACGCAGGATGTATTCCACAATATGCCGATATTTATTCCAACCTGGTGGGGTCATTACGATCCAGGATTTGGGAAGGGCTCTGCCAGCACGGCTGGTGTTCCCATACCTTCCGTTGGTGGTAGATCAAGCCTACCTGGTGCAGATTTCGCGGCTTCCCTGGCAACCGGTGTTCAAACTTTCTCCAGTAAAGTCGTAGGCAATGTGACCGAATTTACATCCAGCATTACTTCCGTCACTAACCCAGCTCCAAAACCAACCACAAGCTCTACCAGAGGTGGTGGTGGTATTGGAGGTGGCGGGCACAGTTGCGTTTGTGCCTGTGCCTGTGCATGTGCGGGTTGTGCTTGCGCGTGTGCAGGTGGCGGTCGCTAGATTACCAGCTCAAATACATTCAATGTGACGACTACAAATTCGTTCCTATCGAAATTAAAATCCAGGATGACCAAGCAAGGCATGCCATCGCCGCAAGCCGGGTTATTTCATTTTGATTATCAAGAAAATGGAGAGCGTTCGCGCACCCATTTGCGTATTGACCCAGACGGTAGCGGATTATTATTCGTCAATGCCAGCCGAATCATGCACCTCAATCCAACCGCGGCTCTGATGGCGTACTTTATCCTTCAAAATACTCCCGACGATAAAGCTATCCAATCACTTGCGAAAGCCTTTGATGTTACCAGAGAACAATTATCCATTGACTATGCGCAAACCGTTATTAATATCCATGAGCTGATTAAGCCAGATGGTGCTTGCCCAATCCACGAGCTCGATCTTGAAGTTACACCACCCTTCAGCGCTCGTCCTTCCGCCCCTTACCGTATGGACCTGGCCCTCACCTATCGATGTAATAATGATTGTGCCCATTGTTACAATGCTCGCTCCAGGGATTATCCAGAATTATCCACTGAAAATTGGTTCCAAATCCTGGATCACGTGTGGTCGATTGGAATTCCCCATGTCGTATTTACCGGTGGTGAGCCAACCCTGCGTCAGGACCTACCTGATCTGATTGCCCATGCACAGCAAAATGGACAAATCACCGGGTTAAATACCAATGGCAGGCGGCTTTCGGATCGTAATTATCTTGAATTGCTGGTACAGGCTGGTCTCGACCATGTTCAAATCACTTTGGAATCACATGACGCCAAGATTTATGAGTTCATGGTCAATGCACATGGCGCTTGGAAACAAACGGTTGCAGGAATTCAGAATGCTCTTGAAACACCCTTATATGTAATGACCAATACTACCATGTTGGCAACAAATAGCCCCGGTTTATCTCAAACGCTTGATTTTCTTGCTGAGATTGGTGTGCCAACAGTGGGTTTGAATGCTCTGATCTATTCTGGTCGAGGATTGACGGTCAATGAAGGTTTGGCGGAATCAGAGCTACCGCCGTTGTTAAGTCTGGCCAGAGAATTGACTTCAGCCCATGATCAAAGATTAATTTGGTATACACCTACACAGTATTGCAATTTTGATCCCATGCAGCTTGAACTGGGTGTAAAAGGCTGCACCGCAGCGTTATACAACATGTGTATTGAGCCGAATGGAGATGTAATTCCGTGTCAATCATATTATCAGTCCTTGGGTAATTTCTTGACCACAGACTGGGATAAAATCTGGAATCATGAATTATCGATCCATTTACGAGATCGAAATGGAATTCCCGAGAAATGCTCAACTTGTTCATTGTTAGCTGAATGCGGTGGTGGTTGTCCATTGGCTTTGCATAATGATAAGAATCCATAATGAACATAACAACAGGAGCTAAAAATGTCTACGATCCTTAACTCTGTCAGGCGTTTGTTCACTCCAGTGGCTCCTTTACCACCTGGAATATTTCATTATCAAGCTCCACCCGAAGCGCCAATCCCTTACCGCCTCCATCTACGCCTCGAACCAGATGGCACTGGATTATTAATCGTCAACGCTGCGACAATCTTACATCTCAACCAATCCGCGGCTGAATTTGCCTATCACCTGGTCAAGCAAACACCCGAAGACCAGATGTCCCATGAAATTCGTGGACGCTATCGAGTAAGCCGTGAGCAAGTGCAGCAAGATTATCGCTTGTTGAATGACCGTATACAAACCTTGATCAATGCGCCAGATTTGGATCCAGAAATGTTTTTAGATTTCGAACGAGCAGCACCACATACAAGGAAAATATCAGCACCCTATCGTTTGGATTGTGCTCTGACTTATCGCTTGCCAGGTGGTCTCGATGATACACTAGCCCCCACCAAACGCGTCGACCGTGAATTGAATACCCAGGAGTGGTGTGAGATATTTGATAAAGCCTGGGGAATTGGTATACCGCATATTATCTTGACTGGCGGAGAACCCACTCTGCGTGAAGATTTACCAGAATTGATCGCCCATACTGAAGCGAATGGTCAGGTGGTTGGGTTATTAAGCGATGGGACCAGACTGGTGGATGATACCTATTTGCAAATTTTGCTTCAAACAGGGTTGGATCACTTAATGCTAACGTTGAAACCCGATGATGATAAATCATGGCAAGCCTTGGGTAATGTACTTTCCGCTGACCTTTTTGTTGCAGTTCACCATACGTTAACATTACAAAATGTAGTGAATACAACGCAGATTCTTGAGAAGCTCTCCAAACTAGGGGTAAAAGCGGTCTCCCTCAGTGCCTCCGATCCTGCTCTGCATGCTTCATTATCTGAGTTCCGCAACCAGGCAGCATCTCTTGGGATGACCCTGATCTGGGATTTACCTGTTCCTTATTCAACCTATAATCCGGTCGCATTAGAGACCCAAATTGATAATTTACCTGTAGGAGCAGGACATGCCTGGTTGTACGTTGAGCCAGATGGTGACGTGCTTCCCGCCCAAGGGATCAATCAAGTGTTGGGAAATATCTTGCGCGATCCTTGGGAAACACTTTGGCGATAGAGTAAAAAGCTGGCGGCAATTCCGAATGCTACAGCTACATTATAGGATTGCTTCTCTCCCAGCATAGGAATCGATATTATCTGGTCACAAAGCTCAATTATTCCCGGGTCCACGCCACTCACTTCGTTTCCAACAATAAGTATTATCGAGGCGTAATTCACTGGAAAATCTACCTGAAAAAGCGGTATGGCTTTGGGTAAATCTTCCAGTGCCCAAAGTGTATAACCTTTGGATTTCACCAAACTTGCCAGCTGAACCCCGTTATTGAATTTTTCCCACGGGAGGATAGATTCTGCACCCAAAGCAGTTTTGGAGACTTTTTTATTTTCTGGAGTAGGAGTAATCCCAGTTAAGTAAAGCTTTTGCACACCGGTACCATCCGCAGTGCGGAAGATCGAACCTACATTCCACGCGCCTGCGAATATTATCTAGTATTGCTTCAACTTTCCATTTTGTTTGGATAGATTCATGAGCATCCTCTTTTTTGATATTTTTCACATATGTCACAACATGCAAGCTTGACCGGCATATCGGGCACCTGATCGACCTGGGGTAACCATCATACCCAGGGAATCTCATCCGGCACTCTGGATTATCACATTCAAAGAACTCAAGTTGGTTGTCAGTCATCTCTCTTCCGATAATCTCATTATAATAGCTCATACCAGAACGTAATCCCTTTTTTGGGAGAATCCTACAAATGACCTTATCCATATCCCAATGGCACCAGCGTTATCAGCAGCAGGCGCTCTGGACGGCTGATTTGCGTCAACATATTTATGCTAAAGTAAGAATTGAACAAGCCAATACTATCCTGGATGTTGGGTGTGGTACTGGTGTTCTCGAATATGAGCTCAACCTGCTCTCTCCATCGCGGGTGTTCGGAGTGGACATTGACATACAACCGATTCAAATTGCCCGGGAAACGGCATTTAACTCAACCTACATGGTTGGTGATTGTGTCCATCTCCCCTTTCAAGATGGGGAATTTGACATCACCCTCTGCCATTTTTTACTGCTTTGGGTGAAAGATACCTTCAGAGCAATCGAAGAGATGGTTAGAGTGACACATCCAGGTGGCTTCGTGTTAGCCCTGGCAGAACCCGATTATGGAGGCCGCATCGATTACCCAACTGAATTAGCGCAAATTGGTGATTGGCAAAAGAGTGCTCTCCTGCAGCAAGGGGCGAATCCATTAATGGGTAGAGAATTACGCGCAATTTTTTCTCGTGTCGGACTAATAAATACTGAAGCAGGTGTTTTAGGTGGTCAATGGGGAAATAATATTACGGAATCGGATATCGAATTAGAGTGGGAGGTAATCCGATCTGACTTGTCGCAGAATGCTGAATATCTGATGTACGCTGAACAATTGAAAAAACTGGATACTACCTCTCGTGCTGAGCATCACAGAATTTTATTCGTCCCTACTTTTTATGCGTTTGGGATGGTTCCGGGTTAAACTAATCCATTGATGGGATTCCAATTTCGATTTGATCTCCCACCACCCGGATTGGGTATGCAGGGATATCTACAAATGCCGGTAATGCTAAAACTTTCCCTGTCCGAACATCAAATCGAGCCCCATGCCTGGGGCAGATAATCTCAAACCCCTCCAAATTACCTTCTCCTACCGGACCATCATCGTGTGAGCAGACATCCGCGATCGCATAATAATGGCCTGCAATATTCAAGATCACAATGGGTTTTTCATCAATTTCGATGAATAATCTTCCCCCTCTTAATCTCCTCGACTGATCCAACTGGTATGAATTCAATTTTCGTCTGTTCGAGTTCCTTAAAATTATACATGTTCAACTATCGACCAGATCGTCACTGGCTTCGCCTAATCCATAAACTCCGGCCTTAAGTACTTTCAACGAAAGCAACGCACACTTCAACCGTACTGGGCCAAGCTCGATCCCGAGCATATCCAGAATATCCTGCTTGGTAATCTTCTTTACATCCTCTAGTGATTTCCCAACCACACTCTCAGCCAACAAATCTGCTGTGGCTTGGGATATTGCGCAACCGTGTCCATCAAAAGCTACTTCACTTACCCGATTATTTCCATCGATGCGTAAATCTATACGAATGTGGTCACCACATAATGGATTATCGTCTTCAAACGTAATATCATGCGGGTCCAGTGCGCCTCTAAAATGAGGATTTTTATATCGATCAATAATTAGTTCGCGATAAAGATCATCCATAGTTATCCAAATAATTGCTTCACTTGATCTAAGCCTTCAATCAGGCAATCGACCTCATTCATCGTGTTATATAAGTAAAAACTAGCCCGGGTGGTGGCAGGGATATTATACTTTTCATGTAACGGCATAGCACAGTGATGACCTGCTCTAACTGCAATTCCCGATCGATCCAACACCTGTGCGACATCATGGGGATGCACTCCATCAAAAGTGAAAGCAGCTACGCCACCTTTCTTGCTTGCGTCGGGTCCGTAGACATGCACCTCAGGAACATCTTCCAGTCGTTCCAGAGCATAGGTAATGATTTCATTCTCATGGGCTGCAATTCGATCCATACCAATGGAATCAACATAATCCAACGCAGCGTGCAATCCAATCGCTTCCGCGATTGCAGGTGTACCGGCTTCAAATTTATGGGGCACCTCATTCGGCACAAATGAGCGCAATAAAACCCGCTTGATCATTTCCCCGCCGCCTAAAAAAGGTGGCATACGGTTCAATAATTCAAATTTCCCATACAATACCCCAATTCCGGTCGGTCCACATATTTTGTGAGCAGAAAACGCCAGGAAATCTACTCCCAAATCCTGTACATTGACCGGAAAGTGCGGGACAGACTGGGCACCATCAATAAGTGTGATCGCACCTGCTTCATGCGCCTTAGATACAATCTCTTTAGCAGGGTTTATCGTCCCCAGTACATTTGACATTTGGGTGAAAGATACTAACCTGGGCTTTTGCTCCAATAATTTTTGGTAGACATCCAACTCGAGTAGTCCGTCGGGAGAGATTGGAATAAATTCCAACCGGATGCCTTTCTCTGCGGACAATATCTGCCAGGGTACCAGGTTGGAGTGGTGTTCCATTTCAGTCAGAATCACCAAATCATCCTCATGTAAAAATGTGCGTCCCCAGGTTAACACGACCAGGTTAATGGCTTCAGTTGTATTACGGGTGAAAATGATCTCTTTTGCAGAAGGTGCGTGGATAAAATCTGCCACACGTTGTCGCGCTGCTTCATAAGCTGTGGTTGCTTCTTCTGCTAATGTGTGCACTCCCCGATGCACATTAGCGTTGTATTGCATATAGTAATTATCCATTGCCTGGATCACCTGGACAGGTTTCTGCGTTGTTGCAGTGGAATCCAGATATATCAACGGAACTCCTGGATGGACTTCACGCCTTAATATAGGAAAATCCACCCGAATTCGACCTACATCTAACGTAGTTGCTGTCGTTTGTTGAATCATTTCCCATTACTTAACTTTCTGGCGTGGTCGAACTCTACGGCGGGAAGGTCGAATCTGGATTGAATTCTTCGGGCACCATAAAACATGGTCAGGCACCATCCATCCGTCAGTAAGATATACACTGTCCTTGAATTGAACTGCAATCATCTTCGGATCGACTTGTACAACGATTCCTTCGAGCCAATCTCGAATCCTCTCGTTACTTTTATCGTGATCGCAATATACTTCCACTCGATCTCCAACGTGGTATTGCTCGGTGAGATCAGGTGCGTGGGTAAAATACATTTCTGCCAAAGTGCCTCCTTAGTACCTGCTTATTTCATCTTATTTACGATCGCGTGTTGAAATCGTTTCCGAACCCCGTCGAAAGGAATACGTTGCATAATAGGGTCGAAGAACCCCTCCACGATTAAATGTTCCGCCTCCGCATATGGTATCCCCCGACTTAATAAATAGAACACTGAATCAGAATCAATTTTTCCAACGGTTGCACCATGAGTGCAGCGTACATCGTCAGCTAAAATTTCCAGACCTGGGATTGAATTTGCCCGTGCTTTAGGACTTAAGACAAGATTACGGTTCGCTTGATAGCCATCCGTTTTCTGTGCACCAGGCGCCACATAGATCATCCCCTGCCAGACGGATCTGCTGCTATCTTTTAAGGCACCCTTGAAGAGTAGATCGCTCGTAGTATGCGGAGCAAGATGATTCTGCTGGGTGTCATGATCAAGATGCTGCTTGCCATCAGTAAAGTAAAACCCCGACATCTTCCCCACCGCCCCCTCACCGATGAGGTCTATTTCCGAGAAATTCTTGGTCAGATTACTTCCTAAGGCTCCGAAGATCCATTCCAGGTTTGCATCTCGTCCAACTTGGGCTCGTTCGTGGCTAAAATTCCAAACATTATCCCCCCAAGACTGCAGCTCGACAAACTGTAGTCTGGCGTTATCGCTGACGTGAATCTCCACCAGTCCTGAATGCAGGGTTTGCTCTATGCCACCATTCGGAGATGCTGCTTCATGGACGTAGGTTAATGAAGATCCAGGCTCAAGCCATACCATAATATGTGAAAAGTATGCCAATCCTTCACCTGGTCCCCAGATCACGGAATGCAGCGGAATATCAACTTGCACACCGCTGGGGATGTATAAAAACACACCGTACTTTTCCAGCGCGGCTGTTAATGCAGCAAATTTTCCTTCATTAGGTTTTACTACCTGCCCAATGATATTTGCCAGTAATTCAGGATATTGCTTTTCAGCAGTTTGTAAATCCGTAAATATGACCCCTTGCCTGGATAGAGTATCGTCAAGGGTGGCTAAGGTTTTGTCAGGACGTAAAATTACCTGTCCTCCATGCTTTTTTTCCGCGAGTGGTTTGAGCAGCCATCCGGGGGTGGAGGGAAGGTGCCTGAGCAATTCGCCTTCAGGTAATGAGAACTTAGATACATTTAGAGCGTGGATATCAGTTCTGCGCCAGGCTTCATCTTTAAGAGTCGGCATGGGCAGGGATTTGAAATCAGACCAGGCTCGGTCTCGATAATCGCGCAGGAATTCAGGACCCTTCCAGTTTCTGGATAACGCGGGAATCATATCCCTGGTAAATGCAAAATCTCCAGCCTCAGCTGTGACGCTTTGTTTAGTTCGAGTGATAACGCGGTGAGTACTCATGCTCAGCCTACGGACCCCGCCATTTGCAATTGGATCAACCGGTTCATCTCGATTGCATACTCCATCGGCAATTCCTTGACTAATGGCTCAATAAAACCTGAGACTACCATCGTGGTAGATTCTTCTTCCGATAAACCTCTACTCATCAGGTAGAATAGCTGCTCTTCTCCAACCTTTGAGACGGTGGCTTCGTGGCCAATCGTTACATCCTGTTCATCAATTTCAATGGAAGGATATGTATCCGACCTGGAAAGTGGATCGAGTAATAACGCATCGCATACGGTACTGGAGCGACTGTCGAACGCGCCTTTATATACCTTAAGCAAACCTCTAAAAGACGTCCGCCCCCCACCTTTGCTGATTGATTTCGAGGTGATCTTACTGGATGTATGCGGTGCAAAGTGAATTGCTTTTCCACCTGCGTCCTGGGTCTGGCCTGGTCCGGCAAATGCCATGGATAAAATCTCGCCATGTGCCCCAGGCTCGAGCAGATAACAGGATGGATATTTCATGGTCAGCTTCGATCCCAAATTCGAATCGACCCACTCCATTGTGCCTTCTTCATGCACCAGGGCACGCTGTGTGACCAGGTTATAGACGTTCGTCGACCAGTTCTGGATGGTTGTATATCTCACCCTTGCACCTTTGTTTACGATAATCTCGATCACACCGCTGTGCAGTGAATCAGTTGTATAGGTCGGCGCTGTGCAGCCTTCTACATAATGCACCTGCGCGCCCTCATCTGCGATGATCAGTGAACGTTCAAATTGTCCAATATTAGCTACATTCAGTCGAAAATACGCCTGTAATGGAAGATCAACTTTCACACCTTTAGGGACATAAACAAATGATCCTCCCGACCAGACTGCACTATTCAAGGCAGCAAACTTATTATCTTCAATCGGGATAACTTTCCCAAAATACTGTTTGAATAAATCTGGGTGCTGCCGTAATCCATCTTCAATACTTAAAAAGATGACGCCCTGTTTCTCCAAATGTTCCTGAATATTGTGGTACACCATTTCGCTCTCATACTGTGCTCCCACCCCAGCCAGGAATTTTTGCTCTGCTTCTGGTATACCCAGGCGAGTAAAGGTTTCCTTGATCGTATTCGGCACTTCATCCCAATTCTTGCTCGATTGCTCGGCAGGTTTTACATAATAAAAGATATTATCGAGATTTAATCCAGAGAGATCACCACCCCAGGTAGGGATCGGTCTCTTCTCAAAGTGATCAAGTGCCTTTAATCGAAACTCGCGCATCCATTGTGGTTCGTCCTTCATGGAAGAAATTTGTTCGACCACTTTTTTGGACAAGCCCCTGCCTGAATTGAAAACAGATGTATCCGGGTCCCTAAATCCGTATTTATAATCGCCAATATTATCTATAGCATTCGAGTTTGAGCTCATATGTACCTCTAAAATACTTTGCGTTACACTGGCACAGATTCGTATTTCTCACGCACCCATTCGTACCCGTGTTCTTCAAGATTCAATGCCAGTTCAGAACTGCCCGATTCTACGATTCGACCATCCAACATGATATGCACGTATTCGGGTTTTATATAATTCAGGATGCGCTGGTAATGCGTGATAACCAAGACCCCCATCTCGGGACCTCTCAATGTATTCACACCTTCGGACACGATTCGAAGTGCATCAATATCCAAACCAGAATCAGTCTCATCCAATATAGCGATTTCAGGCTTCAAAACTGCCATCTGCAATATCTCTGCCCGTTTTTTTTCACCACCAGAAAATCCATCATTCAAATACCGGCTTGCAAAGGCATAGTCCATCTTAAGTAAGTCCATGCGTTCTTTCAGCATCTTGCGGAATTCTGGAACGGAAACGCCCTTATCGCTCGAATTTTCTGCTTTCCTGCGTGAATTGATCGCTGTACGCAAGAAATTAGCCACCGAGACACCTGCAATCGATACAGGATACTGGAATGCCAGGAATATGCCCAATCTGGACCTTTCGTCAGGCTTCAATTCCAGTACATTTTGTCCTTTAAAAAATACTTCACCTTTGGTCACCTGATAACCCGGGTGCCCCATCAAAGTATATGCTAAAGTTGATTTTCCAGTTCCATTGGGACCCATCAGGGCATGAACTTCACCTTGTTTCACCGTGAGGTCTACTCCCTTCAAAATTTCACGCCCTGCAACATTCACGTGCAAGTCCCGAATGATAATTTCTGACATGAACGACTCCTTAGGTAGGGGATAAAACAACAATCCTTGACAAATGTTCGATCAAGGATTCGTACTCGACTGCAACATTATAGCATGTTGAAGGGATAATGTCAATATTTATGATAATTATAATAAATATTGACATAAAAAAGAAACATTGGTATACTCCTTAACGATTTATATGTCTGGAACAAGAGATTTAGTCCTTCAAACTCTATTAACCCAACCCAGGTGCACGGTTAATGAACTGGCCTACAAGGTTGGTATCAGCCCTATTTCCATTCGTCACCACATCGCCAGCCTAGAAGCGGAAGGGCTGATTAACAGTGAAGATGTTCGTCATGGCGTTGGTAGACCTCGCCAGGTATTTTCACTAACCGATACTGGCGTGGAACAATTTCCCACCAGATATGTACGTCTGACTATCCGTTTGCTTGAGCATCTCAAGGAAACCATGCCCGAAGCTATGATCAATAAGTTATTTACCCAAATGGCGGAAGACCTGGCTAGAGATTTATCAGCTGGCACTGAGATGAAAAACCTCACCATGCAAGAGCGTCTAAATTTAGTAAAAGACCTTCTCAAGCGTGAAGGTTTTAATATCGAATGGGAACAGCTTGATGATGGTTACGAAATTCACGAAGCGAGTTGCCCATACTACTATATCGGGCAAAATCATCCTGAAGTCTGTGCTGTAGATCAAATTCTTATCTCGAAAGTTCTCGCAGTTCCCACAGAAAAAGTAAAGTGCATTTTAAATGGCGATAGTAACTGCACATATGTTGTTTCAAATACCGTATTGCCTTAGTCACCATATATCATGGACGAAACTAATCAGAATAAACCTGTCTGGGAAATAGAAAGCACAAATCCCGAGCTTGTCGAGCGACTAATAGAAGAGCTCAAAAAAGTGATGGATCCGGAGATCGGACTTAACGTCCTTGAGCTCGGTTTGGTCCGTAATGTTGCCATTTTGGAAGGTGAGGCAAAAATGATGATGATCATGACCACACCGTTTTGCCCCTATGGACCTTCGCTCCTTGAAGAAGCCCGCCAACATGCTGAGAATGGTATAAAGCTGCCCACCACAGTCGAGCTTGGTTATGAACCTTGGGATCCATCGATGATGGATGAAAATGCAAGATTAGAATGGGGTTTTTTCTAACCTCAATCATTATTGAAAAATATCTGCTTAAATCGACTGACCCGTTTACGGGTCAGTTTTTTTACTATTCTAAATTTGTACTTGTGGCGAGGGTGGGACTTGAACCCACGACCTGAGGATTATGATGCCCCTGCTCTGCCAACTGAGCTACCTCGCCATTCTTGGAGCGGCAAAATAGTACTACGACCTCTTTCTTTTGTCAACTAAATTTCACGATTAACGATATATGCAGCCAAATCCTCCAAAGCCCTTCTCTCATTATTATCAGGTAATTTCCTGAGTACATCCAAACCCGTTTGGACAGATCGGCGAGCCTCATCATGTGACAATTTGATCGCTCCGCTTTCCCGTATCGACGTCAGCAACCGTCCCAGGCAACTTTCATCACAGAAATTACTTTCAAGGATATTGACCATGTCTGTATCATTAGGATGAGTCTCGAGAAAGTACAATACGGGGAGGGTTATCACACCCTGTCTGAGATCACTTGCCACGGGTTTACCCATAGTCGTTTGTTCACTGGTGAAGTCAAGAATATCGTCAATGATCTGGAATGCCATCCCTATCTCATACCCAAATTGCTTTACAATCCCCATAACCTGGTCATCCGCATTACTCAGGATTGCGGCTGTTGTAGTGGATGCTTCAAATAACGAGGCTGTTTTTGCATAAATCCTATGGTAATAATCCTCCCGATTGGCAATCCACTTGCTGCTGAATAATTGGGTGATTTCTCCGTTTACGATTGTGGCCAGCGTTTCTGCAAACACCTGCATTACGTTTACCGAACCTGTCTCTGCAGCAAGTTTAGCTGATTTGGAAAATATGAAATCACCGGTAAGGACAGTCGCCGCAGGCGACCATTGAGCATTTAGTGTAGGTATGCCTCGTCGGATCAATGCTCCATCAATCAAATCATCATGCACCAGTGTCGCGGTGTGGAGCGATTCTATTGCCGCTGCCAGGGTAACTAATTTTTCTGGATCAGCACCTAACATTTTTCCGGTTAACAAAGTGACGATCACCCGAATGCGCTTCCCGCCGGAACTTAATAAGTGATTGAGGGCTGCACCTACTGCGCTATGATGTCCATCTGATTGAGCACGAATCCGATCTTCAACGAGTTTTATCCGATCTTCGATCGGAACAGTAAATGTGGCGTCTATCAATGAATATCTCTCCAATTAAAAAGCTTTGCTGCTACTTCCGTCGTGCTCCTTGCTACCTCTTCCACAGTAATCGACTTTATCTGGGCAATTTTTTCTGCCACTATTCTAACATTAGCTGGTTCGTTTCGCTTGCCTCTTAATGGATGAGGTGATAAGTATGGCGCATCCGTTTCGACCAAAAAACAATCTAAAGGTAGGTGCCGTACAATGGATTGTAGTTCCATAGAGTTAGTAAATGTCACCGGTCCTGTGATGCCAAGTTTAAAATTATGCGCCACCATCGTGTTCGCAAATTCAGACGTCCCTGAAAAAGAATGCAGCTCACCAGGCTGGTAAGCTAATTTTAGACCTTTTGATTGTAGAAAATTTTGCCAGTTTTTAAGAATATCTGTAATTTCATCAGCCGCTTCCCGATTATGAATAATCACTGGTAATTGTAGCTCAGCAGCTAGTTCCAACTGTTGAATAAAGATGATCCGTTGCAATTCCACCGGAGTATGATCCCGATAGTGATCCAATCCGATCTCTCCAATTGCAACCACTTTTCCATCTGCCGCAAGTTGTCTAATCTCTGTTAGTGAGTCTTGCGTCCAGCCTAAACCGCTATTGGGATGCACTCCAACCGCCGCAAATACTTGTGGAAATTCGTTGGCGTATTTCAGCGCTGTTTTACTCGTCTCAACATCAATCCCCGGGATGATTATCCGGTTTACTCCATTTTCCCGGGCTCTTTCGACTACCTGGCTACGATCTGTGTCAAATTCATCAAAGTTGAGATGACAATGCGCATCAACCAGATTTACCGGCGAATTACCACTCACGACTTCAAACCTGCCACCCGTAAGCCGTCATCCAAAATGTCTTTAACTCGCTCCTTATTCGTGGTTTCACAATATACTCTCATGATCGGTTCAGTACCTGAGAACCTGATCAACATCCATCCACCATCTTCAAGGTTAAATTTAAACCCATCGGTGGTATCGAGATTGACAACTTTCAACCCTCCGATTAACACAGGTTTACTTTCAAGGATACTCCGCTCGCGTGTGGTACGATCCCCAGAAAACGGGGTATCAATTCGATCATAATAATGTGCGCCAACTTTATTGAATAGAGTCTGTAATAATTGTGAAGGTTTTTGACCTAATCGCACCATCATATCAAGGATGTAAAGACCAGCCAATATACCGTCCCTTTCCGGTACATGCCCGCGAAATGCATACCCGCCAGATTCCTCTCCTCCCAACATCGCATTAGTTTCAAGCATTTTAGGTGCAACATATTTAAAACCGACCCCGGTTTCGTAGACTGGCACATCATAGAGCTTACCTAATTTAACCAGCATATTGGTTGTGGATAAGGTCTTAACAATCGGACCACGTTCTTTTCTTACTTCGAGAAAATAGTAACCTAATAAACCGTACACCCTGAGTTGATCGATGAATTCACCGGTTTCATCACCCACACCTAAACGGTCTGCATCCCCATCTGTGATGATCAAAACATCAGCATTTCGCTTGACAGTTTCGTGCAACCCAACATCGACATTTGGGGGGATAGGTTCAGGTCGGGTCATTTCAGGAAATATCGGATTCCGATGATTATGGATTTCCTCCACCTGTGTGTTCCCACCATTGAGAAGGCGAGGGAACCAGCCGATCCCATTTCCCCACATGGGTTCGACAAGCACCTTTAATCCTGCATTCCTGATAGTTTGCAAATCAATAAGCCGTTTTAGTTGTTCCAGATATGCGGGGTCGGGATCAAAATATTGTATCCGGCCTTGAGAAATACCATCTTCAAGTGGGATCCGGTGTGCCTGATCAGGCGATTCAGGGATAAATGACTCAATCTTTAACAATCCCTCTGGATCAATTGCGCCACCATGTTCATCACGCACCTTAAATCCATTATCAGTGGGTGGATTATGTGATGCGGTGATATTGACTGCACCCACAGCTTTCTTATTCACCACTGAATATGCTATCGCTGGAGTGGGAGTGGCTTTATCAGTCAAATACGCTCTCAGGTTATTGGCAGCCAGTACTTCTGCCACAGCTACAGCAAAATTCTCGGAATGAAATCGCTGGTCATACCCAACGACTACCCACTCATCTTTCGCACCTTTTTCAAGCAAATACTTTGCAAAACCTTGTGTGCATCGACGGATATTGGCAAACGTGTAGTCTTCCACGATTCTCCCCCGCCAGCCATCTGTTCCAAAATGGATTTTTTCCACCGCTAATCCTCCATCGCACGAATTTGATCGAGTATTATTATATCAAGGATAATGGAGAGCGGAATAGGCATGCTATAAATGATATAATTTTAGATTGTGTCTATATAAATCTGGAGGTTATTAATGAAAACATCTACAATTGAGGACCTGCTAAATTTGCTCGATGGTAGTCTGGTAATTACTGACCATCATTTCGAGATCAAGGATCGAAATCTACTACAAGCAAATATTCATAAATTAGCTGAAATAGCAGCATTGGGTAACAGCCTGGAAAAGGGCTCAGCCCAATATATCATCCGGCAGGCCGCCTTATCTTTTGGCGCCATCCCTGCCTCGATACTCGAGCTTTATCTGGCACGCGGGCGGGGAGAAATTCCCCTAAGTTTTTCCGTCCCTGCGATTAATTTGCGCATGCTGGCTTTCGATTCAGCCCGCGCGGTATTCAGAGTTGCAAAAGAAATGAATGCAGGTGCCTTTATCTTTGAGATTGCGCGCTCCGAGATGGGATATACCGATCAGCGTCCATCGGAATATTCATCCAATATCCTGGCAGCTGCAATTGCCGAAGGATATACCGGACCAGTTTTTATCCAGGGAGACCACTTTCAAGTTTCAGCTAAACGCTACGCTGCTTCTCCAGAAACTGAATTACAGGCAGTAAAGGATCTAACCAAGGAAGCGATTGCGGCTGGTTTTTATAATATCGATATTGACACTTCTACCCTGGTAGACATATCACAACCAACCATACCGCAACAGCAAAAGTTGAATTACACCTTATCTGCTATGTATTCTGCTTATATCCGATCTCAACAGCCAAAAGAAATTCAGATCTCTATTGGAGGTGAGATTGGAGAGGTTGGTGGCCACAATTCTACTGAGGAAGAATTGCGTGCCTACATGGATGGATATAGTTCTGAGCTTGCCAAGCAAGCACCAAATGCAATCGGATTGAGCAAAATCAGCATTCAGACGGGGACATCGCACGGAGGTGTTGTGCTTCCAGATGGTTCAATTGCCCAGGTAAACTTAGATTTTGGCATCCTTCTCAAGCTTAGTCGAGTGGCACGTTCTGCGTTATAATATGGGTGGAACTGTCCAACATGGTGCCTCTACATTACCTGAAAGTGCGTTTGGTAAGTTTGTTGAATCTGAAGCTGCCGAAGTTCACCTGGCTACTAATTTCCAAAACATAATTTTTGACCGTTTACCGGATGGATTGAAGTCTGAGATTTATGCCTACCTGGATAAAACCAGTGCTACAGAACGCAAACCAGGCATGACGGATGAGCAGTTTTACTACAAGACACGTAAGAATGCCATCGGTCCATTTAAAGCGCAAACATGGCATCTACCTTCTGATAAGAAAAAAGAGCTCAACCAGGCTTTGGAAGACCAATTTCGTAAGTTGTTTGTCTACCTTGGTATGCAGGGAACGCGTCAATATGTTGATTCCAAAATCCATCCCAACAAGGTTGAGCCCGATCTTAAGTTTTATCTTGGAGAAGTCGCAGCTGAAGAGGAAGTCTCAGATCTGGCAGATTGATCATGCCTGCCAGTGATCAAGGAGTGGATCTCAAGCACTATATGCTTGTTCCCCGCACTCTGGTTTTCCTGACCCGGGGTGAAAAAATCCTGCTGCTCAAAGGTGATTCTCATAAGCGTTTGTGGGCAGGACTATATAATGGAATTGGTGGCCATGTTGAGCAAGGGGAAGATATTCTTTCAGCTGCTAAACGTGAGCTTATCGAAGAAACTGGTTTGGTATCATCGAACCTGTGGCTGTGTGGAATAGTCACAATTGACACTCAAACCAATCCTGGAGTCGGTCTTTATATTTTTAAGGGAGAATGTCCGCAAGGAGAACCGATACCATCTACCGAAGGTACCCTTGAGTGGGTTGATATAGCTAACCTGACAAACCTTCCGTTGGTAGCCGATCTACCGGTCATAATCCCTAAAATCATGAAGACGAAACCAGGCGAGGCACCATTTTCAGCTCATTTCCGATATGATGATGCTGGGAAGTTAATCGTAATCTTCGGTTAATCTTCGAATATTTCGTTGGAAGAAAAGCAGCATCCACATAAGATGTGGATGCTGCTTTTTTTACCTTCTCTCTTAAAATAACTATCTTCGAATAATTGAGCGGATAATCAGCCACAACCCCACGATGAGTATCAAAGCTGGCCAGATGTAATTGATCAAATTTTCAGCTGCTAATAGAATCAAAATCCCCATCACTCCAAAATTACAGCTGGTATCCACGCCCATCGCATCTGGCCAATTGTTGTTGGCAGAATTGCTACCAGTACAAATGTAATCCCCAACCCAAGGAAAAATATCCCACCACTCTCCGCTCCTGAAGATCCAGAATCCAAGACTGCTACAATTGCGATCGTACCCATGACGCCTGCTGGGATGATTGCCCACCAATTTGCACGTTCAGCCAGGTATACGAGTAAAAAACTAAGCGCTATTCCCCCGAGGATAATTGTCCCTCCTAAATTCGTATCACTGAACCCAGGCAGGAATGAATCTAATCCAATCGTCGTTGCTAGGGAAAGGAAAATGATTCCAGGGATGAGCGCCCACCAATGATCGTGATTGGTTATGTAAACAATTAAGAATAGTATTCCAACAATTCCTAATGCTATAGTCCAAAACAATTCCCCACCTTTGAAGATACCAAATGTGTCCAAAAGTAGTAAGGCACCTCCGATTACCAATACAATCCCCCAAACTAAGCGGGAAGAAAGAAATTTCATCATAATAACCTCCTGGCTATTTCTTCCGAATTATGGTCTGTATGATAACCCAAACACCGGCCAGAATTACCAATATAGGCCAGTATTTGACGAAGTATCCTTGCCCGGAAAACAACATGATAAACACAACCAATAGAATTAAGCTGATTAGGATCAGGCGCAATCCATCGCGATATCCCCTTTTGTTTCCTCCCCCGATCAGCGTAGCCAGGATCGAACCCACTCCAACAAAGCCTGGGATCAGCGTCCATAAATAGGACCAGTCACCCCACCGTTGGGTTACATTTGTCCAATATAAGATTCCACCAATTCCTCCAACGATGCAGGCGGGCACACTCATGCCTGGCGAACGCGTCAGTAGTCCGATGAGAAACAAGAATAACCCGACACCGATGACAATTAATGGCCACTGATATTGAACGTTGATGATCTCATTCAAGCCTGGTACAAAGTTGAACTGTGAAGCCAGAAACCATGCACCAATTAACAACAAAATGATCCCAAAAACCAGGTCCGACCTTCTCTCCTTAGACATATATCCTCCTATTTCTTGGCTTTAGTTATAACCTTAAGTATACAACTATCTTAATAATCAGAAAATATGGAAATCATTATTAATTCATCCATTCCCATGCTTAAGTGGAAAACCGGAGTTGTATACTCATAATCTTGCACTCTCATTGGTACAGAAAGCTTCATCCATTCAATTCTTGAGTACAATCTATTTACGCAGTTTTGATGAATAAGTCTCAACTACTAATAAAACGAATATAATTGTGCCGAATTTAGATGGTGCGACCATCGAACGAAATCAGCTAATTAATAATTAAAATGACTAATCATTCATCGATAAGCTTCACCCAGGCTGTTCAGGATTTTCGGTCAGCCCGTCAAAAAGCAACCTTACGCGAGATAATGGCTCGTTTCACAGGCGGTTCCACGGAGCTGTTGTCTTTTGATGAAGTTCGGCAAAAATTAAAAGCCCAGGTTAGTCCTAAAAAAGTTCTAAAAGAAATTCCAGTTAACGCCATCATTGGAAGCGTAAATCGTTATCAGGATTTCTCGCGAGATTTCCTACCCGGTAAAAATATCAATGAAGAACGATGGGCAAATGTAGAGCTTGCTAACTCAAGTTTTCAAGGTTTACCACCCATTGAAGTCTATCAAATCGGGGAAGCTTACTTTGTTAGTGATGGCAACCATCGGGTGTCTGTCGCAAAGCAAATTGGAACGGCGCAAATCCAGGCTTATGTCACCGAGGTACAGACACGCGTTCCTCTTGCATCCGATATCCAACCTGAAGACCTTATTTTAAAAGCAGAATATACAAATTTCCTTGAACAAACCAATCTCGATCAATTGCGTCCGGGATCTGATCTTTCGGTAACCGTTCCTGGTCAATATGAAGTCATCGAAGAGCATATCGCAGTTCATCGCTATTTTATGGGAACCGAAATGCAAAGGGAAATTCCAATAACAGAAGCAGCGGCTGATTGGTACGACATGGTTTATCTTCCTGTAGTGGATATCATCCGCGATCGTGGATTATTGATTGATTTCCCAAAACGTACTGAAACAGATCTTTACCTTTGGATTGCTGATCATCGTGCGCTCCTTGAAGATGAGTTGAAGGCTCAGATTGAAGTAACCAGCGCGGCAGATGACCTGGCAGATCAATTCAGTCAGCGACCCTATCGAATTGTCGCTCGTCTGGGAGGAAAGATTCTAAAGACCCTGGTCCCAGCTTCTCTTGAATCTGGGCCTGCTCCAGGGGAGTGGCGCCAATCAATATTATCGACGAAGCGCTCGGATCGCCTTTTCTGCGAGCTACTCGTCCCGATTAATGGTCTTGAAGATGGCTGGTATGCGCTCGAGCAAGCTTTTATTATTGCCCGCCGGGAAGATACCAGTATCCATGGTTTATATATTTTGGAAACAGAAGCCGAACAAGAAATACAGCTTACCAAAGACCTCCAAATCGAATTCGCTCATCGATGCGAATCAGCAGGAATTCAATCCGACTTGTATATAAAAGTTGGCGAAATAACCTCCAATATCTGCGATCGTGCCAGATGGAATGATCTGGTAATAATGAACCTGTCCTACCCACCTGAATCATCCATGCTTGCCAGGCTGAGCTCTGGGATTCGTAATTTAGTCCAACGCTGCCCGCGTCCGATTCTATTCACTCCTCAGATCACCAAACCCCTGAATCACGCCTTATTAGCATATGATGGCAGTTTGAAAGCACAGGAAGCCTTGTTTATTGCTTCCTATATGGCAGCGAAATGGAATATACAATTATCAGTAATTTCAATAGGTGAGGATGAAAACATCAAGCAGATTCTTGGTGATGCTCAAAAATATCTGGAAGGTTATCAAGTACAAGCAGATTATATTTTGGCGAGTGGAAAAGATAATACAGGGATAATCCTCAAGCTTGCTGGAGAGGTAAATGCGGATTGCTTGATTATTGGGGGGTATAGCCGCAATCCAATTCTGGAGGTATTACAAGGGGGCGATGTTGACCAATTATTGCGTCAAGCTAACATCCCGATTGTTGTATGCAGATAGCTATCCCTTATTTCCCTTTAAATTTCAATCTGGCAGTACCCATAGGCATTAATCACCCTTGTTTTTCCAAATTTTGTCTCAGTTGTCATATCAGGTCTGTATACATGGATATGTCCGTGAAAATGATACTCAGGCTGGAATCGGGTTAGCAGCCAGCGAAATGCTTTTATTCCCCGATGGGCATGGTCAGATTGATCATGTAATCCCCACGCGGGTGCATGGGTAATAAATACATCCAGGTAACGGCCATATTTTATCCGATTCAATAATAAGGCTGGCACCAGCTTGAATACATTTTGCCACATCTCGGTTTGCGTATATTGATAAGCCCCATCTTTATAACGTAAACTACCTTCAATACCTGCGAATAAATACCCCTTATACTGTTTAACTTTGCCGTGCATATTTACGCAACCGCTGGAATGGTGATCACTATGCACGTTCTCAGGTATCGAATGGTTACCATTGACATTAAAAAGAGGGATATCTAAAGAGCTGATAATGAATTCCAAATAATATGGGGGTAAATCACCGCAGCCAATAGCCAGGTCAGTATCCAAAAGCTTCAGCCGAATTTTTGGGCTGTAGATCCAATCGACGACCTTATCGCTAACTGCTAATATTTTCATATAGCTGGTACGCAAATATTATCAGAAATCATACTACCTGAATATACACCTTTTATGAATTAAAACCTTTTCATTTCCCCCTCGAAACTCAGGTTTCTCCTCAAGTAGCTAATCACTCATTAAAAATGATCAATTAATAAATAGCCTACCTGACATTTCCAAAAATGGTCACCTTAGCATTTGCGTAGAATTTGTCATACTTAGTTACGTAATAAGTCAATTAATGCTTCCTGCAAATTGGGAAATCTAAACTCATATCCTTCCTTCAATAACTTTGCTGGGATCACTCTTTGACCTTTCAGAACCATTGAGGCAACCTCGCCAAATGCCATCTGCATGGCAAAACTTGGAATTGGGAAATAATACGGCCGTTGCATCACCTTACTGATCATCTTTTCAAATTCAATATTCGTCACCGGATTGGGAGAAGTTAGATTAAACACTCCACTGGCACTTTCATCCGCGATCAAGAATCTTAATCGCATTTACTTCATCCTTGATGTGGATCCAAGAATATACTTGATGTCCATTTCCGAGCGGACCCCCTACCCATAATTTATACGGTAACACTAGCAGGGTGAATGCTTTACTCGTCTTGGAAAGGACCACACCATTCCTGACCACCACTCGCCGTACTCCCATTAACTCAACAGGTTGAGATGACGCTTCCCACTCTCTACATAAATTTGCTGAGAAATCATCTCCACCAGCGTCTGCTTCAGTACAAGCTTTTGCCTGTTCAGTACCGTAATATCCTACTCCAGATGCCTGCATAAATACTGATGGTTTTACCTTTGCCATTTCAACGGCTTTTGTAAGGATCTTTCCAGACTTCACCCGGCTTTGTACCATCCGTAACTTTCTCTCTTTGGTCCATCTCGACGGGAAAAAACCTTCCCCAGAAAGATTTTCTCCTGTAAGGTTGACGATCGCATCGGAATGATCGATAACCTTTCCCCAATCCTGTACCGTTGTTCCATCCCATTGAATAACCTTTACCCCTGCAGGCATCCCTTTAACCAGCTCAGGTTTTCGACTCAATATGACTACCTCATCACCATCAGCAGTCAAAGCACTGGTTAATGCATGTCCAATCAATCCACTACCACCTGCAATAATAATTCGCATCGCCGTCATCCTCCATCTACGAATTAAATCCTGCGATGTGATAATTGAAAACAAAAAAATCTATATATATCGTAATAGGATAGATATTATCAATATTATATCACGCTCACATACCTACTCTCTAATGATAAAATTAGTCTTTATAAAACTCACAATTGATAGGCAATAATGCTTAAAGATTTATTCTTACTTGACCCACAAGTCACTTTCCTCAACCATGGCTCGTTTGGAGCATGTCCACGCCCGGTATTTGAAGAATATCAAGCCTGGCAACGCAGGTTAGAACATCAACCTGTACAATTCCTTTGGGTTGAGCTCGATAAACATCTACACCACTCCAGGGAAGTTTTGGGTGAATATATCCATGCCTCCGCTAGTGACATCGTCTACATCCCCAATGCCACCCATGGAGTGAATATCCTGGCCAACTCTGTAAAACTATCACCAGGTGATGAAATCCTGACTACGGATCATGAATATGGCGCATGCAATTACACCTGGGATTTTATTTGTCAGAAGACTGGTGCGGTTTATAAAAAACAACCGATTCAGCTACCTGTTTCATCAGAGCTAGATATTATTGACCAGTTCTGGCAGGGAGTAACTCCTCACACAAAGTGATATTCATCAGCCACATCACCTCGCCCACTGCTCTCACCATACCGGTTCAGCTAATCTGTTCACGCGTGCCCGAGAAGCCGGCATTATCACACTCATCGATGGTGCGCATGCTCCCGGGCAACTTCCCCTCGACCTTTCCTCTCTTCAGGCTGATTTTTATACGGGCAATTGTCATAAATGGATGCTGAGCCCAAAAGGTGCAGGTTTTATCTTTGCCAGACCTGAAGTCCAAAATCTGGTTGAGCCCTTGATCGTGAGCTGGGGTTATCAATCGTGTATTAATTCTCCCAAAGAATCGAGATTTGTTGATTTGCTCCAATGGAGTGGGACGAAAGACCCCGCGGCTGCACTGTCTGTCCCGGCTGCCATAGACTTTATGAAGCTGCATCATTGGGATGAAGTGCAGCATAAATGCCACAACCTGCTTCGTAACGCCATCCAGTCAATTTGTGATCACACAGGCTTATCACCCTTATACCCACTGGAATCAAATTTCTATTATCAAATGGGAACGATTCCAATTCCAAAAGTAAATAATCTACAAGAGTTGAAAAGTCATCTGTATGATGATTACAAAATAGAAATCCCGTGCATTGATTGGAATAATCGCCACTTCTTACGCCTGTCTGTCCAAGGTTATAATTCTGAGGAAGATATTGAACGCTTGGAAACCGCATTATACAAACTACTACCGGCACTAGCAATGTGAGCGTTAATAACTAAAACTTAACAATTCATTCATGGGTTTGATCTAATTATGCCTATCCTCGATAAATGGGAAATATCAATATCAACAGACGAAGTCCTTCGTGCACAGGGAGCAGACCCTGAAGCACTCCGCTTACGTCGACCAGCATTGATCACGAGCACCGATCAAGCCATCACAAGTGGGATTTCCATTCTCCATCCACTTGTCTTATATGAAAAGTATTCAGTAAAAGGTTTCAAACACAATCGCCTGGAGCTAATTTCAAATTCCAGCACTTCCGAAAAAGCATATTTATCTGGCGACTTGATTGCCCAGCATCTGGCACCGTCTCAAAGTATTATCGTTATCTTGTGTACCATTGGGAGTGAGCTTGATGATACTGTTTCCAGCCTATTCAAGGTAGATCCTTTGCGTGGTTTGGCGTTAGATGGTGTAGGATCAGCTGCGGTTGAGAAATTAGCCATCCAGGCCTGTAATTATTTTGAGATCCAGGTTAAGGCTGTTGGATTAAATACGACCATGCCATTAAATCCAGGTATGGTCGGATGGTCAGTGGAAGAGGGACAACCACAGATTTTTTCATTACTGGATAGTGAGCAGATCCAGGTATCCTTAACCGAATCCTGCATGATGACCCCTAATAAATCCTTATCCATGGTGCTTGGCATCGGAGAAGATGTTTCTGCGATTGGATCATCGTGTGATTATTGTAGCTTGAAGGGTGTATGTAAATATCAAAATCACTATGCCAAATAATAGCGAACATACCATAAATTTCCAGCCGATTGGAAGAAGGGTCACAACAAGTAGCAGTGTTTCATTACTAAATTCTGCTCAAGGAGCTGGAATCGATATCGCCTCGATATGTGGAGGCATTGGTATTTGTGACAGTTGTAAAATCCGCTTGATTAATGGCACGCTATCAGCACCAACTTTAGAAGAACAGGCAATTTTTACTGAGCAGGAATTGAGCTCCGGATATAGATTAGCCTGCCAATCCTATCCCCAAAGCGATTTGACCATCGAAATCCCTCCAGAATCACTTACCGCACCCCAAAGATTGCAAATTGAAGGTCAAGGACAGGTTGTGCAGGTCGATCCAGCAGTAATTCCCATCGAGCTTGAGTATTCCTGAGCCAACGATAAATGATTTGCGATCAGATACTGTCCGTGTACGCCAGGCGCTTTTGCATACAGGTCTTCAAGAGCCGATTGAATTTTCAGCTGCGGTTCTGGATGAAATATCGCCACTTATAAGAAATTATCATTGGCAATCAACATTGGCTATGCGCAAAGGTTCAGTTGTCGCAGTCTTACCGCCCTCCACACCTCTTTTAGGTTTGGCTGTCGATGTGGGTACAACTAAATTGGCAGCCTACCTGTGCGATTTGACCTCCGGTGCCATCCTCGCCAAAGCTGGTGCAATGAATCCTCAAACCGCATTCGGCGAAGATGTCATTAGCCGGATCAGTTATTCGGATAATGTTACTGGCGGTAGGAAAATGCTTCAATCCAGGCTTGGTCGATACTTTAAACCAGCTGGTTATTCAGTTATGCCTGGAGGCATCCGAAATTAATCGACCTGTCACTCCTGCTCAAATCGTCGAAGCCGTTGTGGTAGGTAATACAGCCATGCATCATTTATTCGCTGGCTTGCCAGTGCATCAGCTGGGTGTGGCGCCGTACGTTCCTGCAGTCAGTGAATCATTGGAAATGGATGCCAATAGAATTGGGTTTGATATTGCACCAGGCGCAAAAATATATCTCCCCCCTAATATAGCTGGTTATGTCGGCGCAGATCATGTATCAATGTTGTTATCAACAGGAATTTGGTCGAGTAATAAAACGGCTATCGCCTTGGATATTGGTACAAATACAGAAATCTCACTGGTTCACAATCAGCAATTAACATCATGTTCTTGCGCTTCCGGTCCAGCTTTTGAAGGCGCTCACATAACTGCCGGTATGCGCGCTGCTCCAGGTGCCATCGAACGTGTGCAGATCATCCAGGATGTATTGCATACTAAAACAATTGATAATGTCCTCCCAGTGGGTATTTGCGGTTCTGGTATTCTGGATGCGATTGCCTGCATGGTTCAAATCGGTGTGCTGGATCACCGTGGCTCTTTATTAGCCACTCATCCATCCATCAGGCAGACTGATCATCGGCGCGAATTTCTCCTCGTCGATAGTTTACACACCGGTTCCGGTCACGACCTGGTCATCACACGCCAGGATGTGAACGAAATCCAGCTTGCCAAAGGAGCAATCCGTACTGGGATCGAGGTTCTGTTGGAAGAGGCAGGGCTCTCTGCAGATGCAATTGAGGAATTTATTATTGCGGGAGCTTTTGGTACTTATATCAATATCCCCAGTGCCATCCAGATAGGTATGTTTCCTTCCCTTCCTATTGAGCGATTTCAACAGGTGGGGAATGCTGCTGGTGCTGGTGCCAGGCAAATGCTCGTCTCCGTTCGTCAACGCGCTCTAGCTGAAGATATTGCCAACCGGGTGAAATACATCGAGCTCTCCACTTATCCCAACTTCGCCAATATATTTTCAAAGTCTCTATTTCTGGTGAATAAATAATCGAACAATATTCCGAGTATCGAAATTAAGCTTACTGCTCTTGCACTGCCTTAATTTCCCTACCAGGTAGACCCAAGCCCACCGATTACTTTATCACTTCGCTAATTCCTTTAATAGCGCTAGTGTCTCACGTTTACCACCCAACCCTCCTTCACCCCCTGGACCAACACAAGAAGGGCAACCGTCTTCACATTGGCAAGCTTCTACCAGCTCCCGCCCCCGTTGCATTAAATCTGCATGGATATCATATAATCTTTCACTCAAGCCAATTCCACCAGGGATCAGGTCGTACAATATCACTGCAGGTTTTCCTTCAGCCAATGATGATTGCGGATCTGAGTGGATTCCAAGATCGCCGATGTCACACATTAAGAAAAGAGGTGCTAAATTCCCCAAAGTAAATGCCAGCCCTGCTAACCCGCTCCTTACCCGCACTGCGGTCTCAATCTTGCGATGGCATGAATTACACACAGTGATCAAATTTGCCAGCTGGTTGGCTTGAGAAGCATTCTCGAACATCCTGAAGGGTATTTTATGATGCACATGATGGGATTTATCGCCCTCGGGTGTTCCACAGATCTGGCAGCGGTATCCATCCCGAGCTCGCGCCATGTCTTTTTGTCTTTGCCAGTTGGAACCGTAGTCGTTAGGGGCGTTTGACCATAATCCTTCATCCTTGAGCTTTCCCACGGTCTCGTCGGATAAAGATAGCCAGTAGCCTGTAGTTAATAATTCAGTAGGGGGTAAACTTAAATTCTCATTTCCCAATGTTTCATTGGTGTGCCATCTGATTTTTCGAAACCCTATCACCTGTGAGGTAACCTGAACTTCACCATAAGCTTTTTTACCTCCAGATATTTCCGCTTCTGCTAATTTCTCCACCTGTTGGACGATCACTTCCTGGCGTGGCTCAGTGTAGTAATCCACGTTGGTCGGTTGCAGAATGGCGATATGATTCTCAAGATCAAGCTCTTTCACCAGGTAAGTTGACCCTTCATGCATATACACCGCACCTGGGTGCGTCATCCAATACGAGCTCGATCCATCCACCTCACCGATCGTCAGCACTGACTTTCCACGCTCTTCTTCATCGACGGGCACCTGCAATAACACGGTTTCTGTCGATGCACTACGTAACGATACATTCTGAGCAGGGTATTTATCTGCCATCCAAAAATATTTGCTCCCAGATCGATGGATCACTCCTTCACCCTGCAGAAATTCCAATAATTCGTGCATTTCCGATGGATTGATCGATCCATATACTTCACCGTTGGAAAATGGCAGCTCGAAAGCAGCACAACGTAAGTGACCCAATAAAATGAGCAAATTATCCGGATTGATCATCCCGTGTTCTGGAGAGTGGCTGAAAAAATAATCCGGATGTTGCGCCAGGTATTGATCCAGCGGATTCGGCGAGGCAACCATTACTGCCAGGGAAGCGTTTTCCCCACGGCCTGCGCGTCCAGCTTCCTGCCATGTAGCCGCGATGGTGCCAGGGTAGCCTATCATTAGCGCGGCTTCCATCCCACCAATATCGATCCCCAACTCAAGGGCGTTAGTCGCTACAACAACCCGCACATCTCCTTTGCGTAATCCTTCTTCAATCGCCCGGCGTTGTCCAGGCAAATATCCGGAACGATACCCCCGGATGATATCGCTTGCTTTCCCTTTTTGAATAGATTTCTCTAAATTAGCACCGCTGGATTGTTCTCTCAAATAAGTCAGGATGATTTCCACCGTTCGCCGGGCCCGGCTAAATACGATGGTTTGCAAGTTATATGCTAACAAATCTTCTGCCAGGTTCACCCCAGCTTGAATGGCACTTCGGCGTAATCCCAGGCTTTTATCAATGATTGGAGGATTGTAGATCAGAAAATGCTTCTCTCCTTTTTCAGCCCCATCATTGTCGATCAATGTCACTGGCTCATTGATCATTCGCTTACCTAATTCGTCCGGATTGCCAATTGTGGCTGACGTCAGGATGAATTGTGGCGTAGCGCCGTAAAAATTAGCGATACGCTTTAATCTACGGATTACATTGGCGACGTGCGAGCCGAAGACACCTCGGTAGGTGTGGATCTCATCGATCACCACAAATCTAAGTCCCCGGAAGAATTGAGCCCATCCAGTGTGGTGCGGCAGGATACCCGTATGCAGCATATCTGGATTGGTTAGAATCACCCGTGCCTGACTGCGAAGCGCCGATCGCACGTTTACGGGAGTGTCCCCGTCATAAATTGCACATTTTATTGCCGCTGGAGCATCTTCACGAAAATCTACTGATTCCATAGATGCAGAGATTTGCGACAATAAGGATTTTAAAACCGAATATTGGTCTTGCGATAAAGCTTTCGTTGGAAATAAATATAGTGCGGTCGCATCAGGATCATTAAGTAAATGATTTAATACCGGTAGGTTATAGCACAATGTCTTCCCGCTGGCAGTTCCGGTTACAATGACGACGTTTTTTCCATTGTTGATAGATGTGAAAGCAGACGCTTGGTGCGTATAAAGTGAACGGATCCCGTGAGCTTCCAATGCTTCTTTCAAGAGTGCATGCACCCCTGATGGAATAGGCACAAATTGAGCTTTCTTCCCAGGTAATCGACGCCATTCGACCAAATTTGGCCCCACCTGAGGGTCTGATCTCCATCGAGCTAATAACGTTGATAGTGTCATATGCAGGGTATTATACTCAAATGAAAATGAAAGCAATGGTTGGCGTGTATAATTAAGAATAATGTCTGAAATCAGATGTTTGCGTTGGGGACTGTTAAGTACAGCTCGAATAAACCGGGCAATCATCTCGCCCATCCGCTCATCCAAATATAGTGAATTAGTCGCAGTTGCCAGCCGTTCAAAAGAAAAAGCTTCCGAGTATGCTGCTTCCTGGGGCATTCCACGCATTCATTCAAGTTATGAAGATTTATTAGCAGATCCAGAGATCGATGTAATCTATATCTCGTTGCCAAACTCCCTGCATGCAGAATGGTCTATCAAAGCCCTACAAATGGGGAAGCATGTCCTGTGCGAAAAACCATTAACTACCAGTCTACGTGATGCAGACGCTGTTATTGATGTAGCCCAAAAAACTGGGAAAATTATCACAGAGGCATTCATGTACCGTCACCACCCTCAAACGATGATGGTGAAACAGATGGTTGATAATGGCGAAATTGGAAAGCTCCAGCTCATTCGCGGTTCATTCTGCTATTTCAATACACGGGTGGGTGATGTTCGCTTTGATCCTACCCTGGGTGGAGGTAGCTTGTGGGATGTTGGTTGTTATCCAATCGGTTATGCGCGTTACCTGACAGGCAATGCACCGCTAGAAGTCTTTGGTCACCAGGTGACTGGTCCAACGGGAATAGACCTGATGTATGTTGGGCAAATGCTCTTCCCTGAAGGGGTAATGGCTCAATTTGATTGCAGCTTCATCACGGAGAGAAAAGCTGAAATGGAAATAACAGGGGAAACAGGCAGGATCCTGATCCCTGAGCCATATAAACCTGGCAAACGGACCAATATAATTCTTCAACACGAAGGGCAGGAACGGAAAATTACGATCAAAGGTCCCGAGCTTTATCAAGGCGAAATAGAAGATATAGAAAATGCGATATTATATAATCAGCCAGCTCGCATCAGCTTAAATGATAGCCGGGCTAAATATAATGACGATTGAAGCTTTATATAAGTCTGCCCAATTATCTGCCTCTGTAGCGATCCGTTTCCAATAAACCAATTATATGGAGCTTGAAGATGATTTACTTAAACAAAGATGCTAAACCAATCAATGTTCTGCCAGGACTGACTCGTCGGACGTTAGCCCAGAATAAATGCATGATGATTTGTGAGTTTAAATTTGATGCTCATGTCGAGATCCCGATGCACTCTCACCCACACGATCAGGTCGGATATTTAGTTGAAGGCCGCGTGGAGATGAACATTGACGGCGAGAAGTTCGAACTCTGCAAAGGTGATAGCTATTCTGCTCCTTCGAACGTACCGCATGGTGTTTTTACATTAGAACCATCGGTGATTGTGGATACTTTTTCTCCACCGCGCGAGGATTACCGGTGAATATCCTTGTCACGGGTGGTGCGGGTTACATTGGGAGCCATACTTGCCTTGAATTGCTACAACATGGTTATGACGTCATTGTCGTGGATAATCTGAGCAACAGCAAGGAAGAATCACTTCGTCGTGTGCAGACAGCTCACCGGTAAAAATATTAAGTTTTATCAGGTCGACATTCTGGATCGTTGTGCGCTCGATAAGATATTTTCGGATCATCCGATTCAAGCAGTAGTCCATTTCGCCGGGCTCAAATCTATGGGCGAATCGGTGGGCATCCCACTTCAATACTTCCAAAACAATGTATCAGGTACCCTGGTTTTATTGGAGGTTATGAAGGCGCATAAGGTTCATAATTTCGTTTTTAGTTCTTCCGCAGGAGTCTATGGAGAAGTAAAAACCGTACCAATCACGGAGGCGTTTCCGCTTTCCGTGATCAATCCATATGCTCGAACCAAGCTGATGATTGAAGATATCCTACGCGATCTATCCCATGCCGAACCGGAATGGAACATAGCCATATTGCGCTACTTCAATCCAGTTGGTGCACACTCGAGTGGAAGAATTGGAGAAGATCCAAATGGAATCCCGAATAATTTAATGCCATACGTCGCTCAGGTTGCTGTCGGACGCCGTCCCTTCGTCCGTGTTTGGGGAAATGATTATCCAACCCCGGATGGCACTGGGGTGAGAGATTATATCCATGTCTGCGATCTGGCGATCGGTCATATTAAAGCCCTGGAAAAATTGGAGACAAAACCAGGTTTGGTAACTTATAACCTCGGAACCGGGCGGGGATATAGTGTCATGGAAGTCATCCATGCCTTTGAAAAAGCCTGCCAGCACGAGATTCCATTTAAATTTATGGAACGTAGGCCTGGAGATGCTGCTATCTCATATGCCGACCCCACCAAAGCCAATCACGAATTAAATTGGTATACCCAAAAAACTATGGATGATATGTGTTTGGATGCCTGGCGGTGGCAGTCACATAATCCTGACGGGTATGCCTGACTTTCTGATGAAAACATAATAAAAACCTTCATCCGACATAGATATTTATGAACAAATATATCGCCGCAATAGATCAGGGAACTACCAGCACGCGTTGCATCCTATTTGACCATAGTGGTCAGATTATATATTCTGCTCAGAGAGAACATAAACAGATCTATCCTGAACCCGGTTGGGTCGAACACGACCCGCTTGAGATCTGGCAGCGTACACAGGAAGTTATCCAAGACGTTATATTGACAGGAAAAATCGCTCCAGGTGAAATCGCAGCAATAGGTGTTACCAATCAACGCGAAACTGCCCTGGTATGGGATCGAGAAACTGGTAAGCCCTACTGTAATGCCATCGTTTGGCAAGACACCCGTACAAAATCGATTTGTGATGGGCTTGCCAGGGATGGAGGTCAAGATCGCTTCAGGAATAAGGTTGGTTTACCCCTCGCCACATATTTTTCAGGTCCAAAAATCCAATGGATGTTGAACAATATCCCCGGATTACGCTCAGCTGCAGAACGTGGGAAAGCTATCTTTGGAAACATTGATAGCTGGATCATCTGGTGGTTGACGGGTGGGTCAAATCATGGTGTGCATATAACCGATGTCAGTAATGCCAGCCGAACAATGCTGATGAACCTGGCATCCCTGGATTGGGATGAAGAAATCCTTAATACCCTTAATATACCTCGACCCATGTTACCCTGCATCCTCCCTTCCAGTAATCCCCATTTTTATGGCACCACCCTGAAAGATGGAGTATTTGGAGATGTGATCCCCATCTGTGGTGATTTGGGTGATCAACAGGCTGCATTAGTCGGGCAAACCTGTTTTTCTCCTGGTGAAGCCAAAAATACCTATGGAACTGGATGTTTCATGTTGCTCAACACGGGAAACAGGATGATCCATTCCAGCCAGGGGTTATTAACTACCCTGGCTTATCAGTTTGGTGATACATCAGCAGTGTATGCGTTGGAAGGCTCAATCGCCATCAGCGGTGCTTTAGTCCAATGGATGCGTGATAATCTGGGTTTGATCTCCACTTCAGCGGAAATCGAATCCCTCGCCAGTCTCGTGGATGACAATGGTGGGATCTATTTTGTCCCGGCATTCTCAGGCTTATTCGCCCCATACTGGCGATCTGATGCCAGAGGTGTAATTGTCGGACTCACCCGTTATGTTAACAAATCTCATCTGGCAAGAGCGGTGCTTGAAGCCACGGCTTACCAGACGCGTGAAGTTCTGGATGCGATGGAGCAGGATGCTGGTGTGAAGCTGAGCACCTTAAAAGTCGACGGTGGTATGGTGTTCAACCAGCTACTCATGCAGTTTCAAGCCGATATCCTGGGAGTAACCGTAGTTAGACCAAAAATTGCTGAAACTACCGCTTTGGGAGCTGCCTATGCTGCTGGACTAGCTACTGGTTTTTGGGAAAACCTGGATGATTTGCGCCATAATTGGCAAATCAGCCAAATTTGGAAGCCACAGATGAATCCAGATCAGAGAGAGAAGTTATACAAAGGTTGGCGAAAGGCGGTTGAAAGGACATTTAATTGGGTGGATTAGTGATTTATTGGTATACTCGGCATTTGTCCAATATTCAACATTGGTCAATTAAGGTTATCTCATGCGACGGATCCAAACAGACATCCTGGTGATCGGTGGCGGTGCCACTGGCACAGGCGTCTTGCGGGATCTCGCCATGCGTGGGTTTCGATGTATCTTGCTCGAAAGGCGCGATCTCGCCTATGGGACTAGCGGACGATTCCATGGCTTGCTGCATAGTGGAGGCAGATACGCTGTAAAAGACCCGCAAGCTGCCAGGGAATGCTATGAAGAAAACCAAATCTTACGCCGGATTATGCCCCAGTGCATCGAGGATACCGGTGGATACTTTGTCCAGACCCCCCACGATGATCCCACATATTACCAACAATTCATAGATGGTTGCGAAAAAGCAGGGATTCCAACACAATCTATTCCTATTCACCAGATGCTGAAGGCTGAACCATACCTGGATCCAATGATCCAGCAATGCATCCAGGTTCCAGACGCCTCAGCCGATTCATTTCTCGCAGCTAAATTAAATATTGAATCTGCATGCCAGTATGGTGCCCAGGTATTGACGTATCACGAGGTCCACAAATTGCTGGTTAATAATCGTTCGTCCACCGGTACTCCGGCTGTGGTGGGAGCATCATCTCATGATCTGATTAAAGATGAAGATGTTCAAATAGACGCCAGCATGGTGGTAAACGCTTCCGGAGCTTGGGCTGATAGGATTGCACATACTGCTGGAATTAATATCGAGATGGTTCCGGGAAAAGGAACGATGCTAGCACTAAATCATCGTGTGGTGAACACGGTCATCAACCGTTGTAAACCCCCATCAGATGGAGATATTCTGGTACCAGCTCATACGGTTGCAGTGATGGGAACTACGGATATCAAGGTTTCCGATCCGGATCATTATTCGATAGAACCTTGGGAAATCCGCATGTTGCTGGACGAAGGCGAGAAAATTATCCCTCAATTTAAGCAATTTCGGATTCTGAGGGTGTGGGCGGGAGTGCGCCCATTAGTTCAGTCAGAAGCCTCCACGCTGGATCGGGATATCAGCCGAGCGTTCGTTCTTCTTGATCACACCGTGCGTGATAATGTCGACGGAATGGTCACAATCACCAGCGGAAAATGGACCACCTATCGCAAAATGGCACAGGTTACCGCAGATAAAATTTGCGAGAAATTGATAGTCGACCGTCCTTGCCGAACTCATCTAGAACCATTACCTTCTCAGCAAAATGAAACCACCACTCACCATTACCTGGGTAGTCGCCTTGAAAAAATAGAAAGCGCATCGGCTTATGGTAGCTTGATCTGTGAATGCGAGCTTGTTACAGTACTGGACGTAGAGAAGGCTATCGTCCAATCAAATGCAGCCACGTTGGATGACATTCGTAGAGCCACTCGCCTGGGGATGGGTCCATGCCAGGGAGCATTTTGTTCCTTCCGGGCTACTGGGATGATGCATTCCCTCAGGCATCCACCAATTAGCCAGACGAATGTCACCTTGCGTGATTTTTTACAGGAACGCTGGAAAGGAAATATACCCATTTTATGGGGTCAACAGCTTCGGCAGGCACGATTTAATGAACTCATTTATGTAGACATACTCAATCTCACCAGCCTGACCGATGATCGGGTTTCAATAATTGCATCGCCAGAATACGTTAAACCTGCTGAAGAAAACAGATCCATTTCACCAACTATTACCTTTCCTGAGGTCAATCAGGGTTTATCATCCCAAGACCATCCCCAGGATGTTATTGTGATTGGCGCGGGTTTATCCGGGTTAATAACAGCCTGGAGGGCGAGTGTAAGAGGCGATAAAATCAGCCTTATTAGCAGTGGTTGGGGATCAACCTATTGGAACACAGGCTGTATCGATGTCTGTGGTTACCAGCCGCCGGATTACCATGCAACAGGTCGCATCCCCGATAGAATTCCTGGGCAAATTGATCAAGTCAGCTCCTGATCATCCATATGCCCTTGCTGGACTGCCCTCCCTCGAAAATGCCATCCAATCATTCCTGACTTTATGCCAAGAATCTAATTATCCTTATCATGGATCGTTAGATAGAAACATTCTGCTCCCTACTTCACTTGGCACACTTCGACCTAGCTGCCTTGTCCCCCAGACAATGATTGCAGGTGATACTGCTGATCATTCTCCTATGCTGATTGTCGGCTTCAACCAATTCCTTGATTTCTTCCCTGCACTGATTGCCGACAATTTAAATGCACAGGGAATTTTGGCTCATGAGCTAATGCTCGATTTTCCTTCTTTACGCAAGCGTAAGTTTATCACTGGGATGACCCTCGCTCGCTTGTTCGATGATCCTGTTTTTCGGCAGGAATTAATCGATACGCTCAAACCGAGGCTTGGTAATGTAGGAAGAATTGGCTTCCCCGCAGTATTAGGATTAAAAAACCCTGTTGCCGTCTTGGATCATCTTCAATCATCTCTGGATCTACCCGTGTTTGAGATACCCGGGTTACCACCATCCATTCCTGGTGTTCGATTGCATAACCTGATGAAAACAGCCATTGAAAGAAACCATGGAAACATCCAGAATGGTATGCTGGTGAATCGGATTACATATGATGGTCAAACAGTTCACGCAATCTGGTCAGAAGCAGCTTCACGCATGCATCCCCACCATGCTAAATCTTATGTGCTTGCCACTGGTGGAATTCTTGGTGGGGGTATCACCGCTGACAATAATGGCTATGCGCACGAGACAATATTTGGGTTACCAATCAAAACTCCCCAGGACCTATCCCAATGGTTCAACCGTGAGTTTCTTGGTGCAGCGGGCCACCCGATAAATCGATGCGGGATCGGCGTCAACTCAGCATTCCAGCCTGTGGATAGTTCGAATAGAGTTATATTTCAAAACTTATTCGCAGTCGGTGGAACACTTGGAAATTGTGATCCGATCCGTGAGCGTTCTCTGGAGGGTATCGCATTGGCATCTGGCTATAGCGTAGGTGAATCAATCATGGGAAGTTTACACGAATGATGCTTCCTTCGGAGAATTCTATCCGTTCTAAATTATCAGATGATCAACCCACTTCAGCTGAGTTCTCTCTCGATCAATGCCTGAAGTGTAATATCTGTACCACGGTTTGCCCCGTATCTGCTGTCACCGATCTCTTTCCCGGGCCTAAATATGAAGGACCGCAAGCTGCTCGTTTCCGTAAATCCAACCAGCCTTCGCTCGATAAATCCGTCGATTATTGCAGCGGTTGCCGGGCGTGTAATATGGTCTGCCCAACCGGAGTGAAGATAGCTGAGATCAATGCCCGGGCTCGGGCATCCTTTGTTGAAAGTGGTAAAGTTTCCTTCCGCCTAAGATTACGGAATAATCTTGTCGCCCGACCGGAGCTACTGGGGAAAATCGCCCATCCCATCTCACCCATTGCAAATTTCACTCTCCATACGAAACCAATTCGTCAATTTATTGAATTTGCGCTCTCTATTCATCAATCTGCACCATTACCAGCCTTTAGCCAGCAATTGTTTACAACCTGGCATAGGCATCACTCCAAGCCGGCAAATTCAACCAAAAAAGTCGTCTATTTCCATGGTTGCTCGACCCAGTATTATGAGCCGCGCATTGGTCAGGCTGCTGTCCAGGTATTGGAGCACAACGGATATGAAGTCATCGTCCCGCCACAAAATTGTTGCGGTCTACCACTTTTATCCAACGGTGAGTTTAGCGCTGCTCGAAAATACCACCAAAATAATGTCCGTAACCTGGTGGAGTATGCCAGGCAGGGAATTCCAATCGTTGGTACCTCGACCAGCTGTACGCTTACTCTGAAGGAAGAAGCCCCGGAATTACTGGATATGTACGATGAAAATACGAAGTTGGTGGCAGAGCACACCTATGATTTTAACGAGTTCTTATTTCTTCTCTACGGAGAAGGTTCGCTAAATCTGAGTTTCAAACCGCTAAACTTGACACTTGGCTATCATATACCCTGTCAGTATCGTGCCCACCGGATTGGAAAACCCGGTTTGCAAATCTTGAGCCTGATCCCAGGATTGAATATTATTGATAGTCACGCAACTTGTTGTGGCATCGCCGGTACTTATGGCTATAAAAAAGAGAAATATGCAATATCGATGGATGTCGGGCAATCTCTGTTCGACTTTATTTCTGAAGATATGGCCAATAGCCCTCTGGTAGTTTGTGATAGTGAGACTTGCCGTTGGCAGATCATTCATGCCACGAAAAAACCTGCTGTTCATCCCGTTGAAATTATTGCCAAATCCTATGGAATTCCGGTTGAAGGTGTTTTGTCTACAATTTAACTTCTTACAGGTACTTCGGTGTTTAAAAACCCATTAACTGCTCTGAATCAATATCCTCGCCAATTAAGGCTGATGTTCTTTGGAATGTTGATCAGCACAATTGGCTCCTCCATGATCTGGCCATTTTTGATGATTTATGTCAGGCAGCGGGTCAACCTGCCCTTAGCCCAGATAGCCAGTTTAATGACCATCAATGCAGGCTCAGCATTGATAGCAGCCTTTATCGCTGGCCCGATTATCGATCGGATTGGACGGAAATGGGTGATGGTATTCAGTCTGGTTGGAAACGGGCTTGTCTATTTCTTCATGAGCAATGCGGATAGCTATCTCAGTTTTGCGATTTTAATGACTCTGAGTGGTGCGTTCAATCCCCTCTATCGTGTCGGTGCAGATGCCATGTTAGCGGATCTGATTCCTCATGAAAAAAGACCCGATGCTTACGCATTCATGAGGCTCAGTAATAATGCAGGTATTGCTATTGGACCTACAGTTGGTGGATTTATTTCATCGATGTCGTTTTCGATTACATTTTACTGTGCCGGCATAGGGATGCTAATTTATGGATTATTGCTCGCATTCTTTGCCCATGAAACGCTACCAATTCATTCCGATGCTTCGAATAATCCAGTAAAGCTTCTAGGTGGTTATATTCAGGTGTTGAGAGATTCACAGTTTCTCTCTTTCGTAGGCGCTTTTATTCTGGTTCAAATGTGTGCAGTATTGATGTGGATCCTGATGCCTGTCTATGCGAATGGCATCTTCAATGTTCCCGAAAGTCAGTACGGATTTATACCCACCACCAATGCTGTGATGGTTGTCTTTTTACAGGTTTTCGTTACCCGGATAACCAAACGCAATCGTCCTTTTCCTGTCATGGTGATCGGTGCGATATTTTACGCTTTCGGTGTAGGTAGTGTTGCATTTGGGCACTCCTTCACCGGTTTCTGGATCAGCATGATTATCATGACGATTGGTGAATTAATCTTGATGCCCACAGTTTCGACCTACGTGGCTGCATTAGCCCCTCCGGATATGCGCGGTCGTTATATGAGTGTGGCAGGGCTCACCTGGAGTGCTGCTGCTGGAATTGGACCTCTAATGGGAGGTTTCCTTAATGATAATGTTGCTCCCGTCGCCACATGGTATGGTGGCTTTGTCGTTGGCATCCTGGGTATCCTGGGCTTTTTAATCCTATCCAGAAAACAACCTGTCGTGCAACCTTCCGTACTATCTGAATAATCTACTTTCAGTGTAAAATTGCTCAGACTTCAAAAATAATCATATAAGGTTGGTATATGAAATCATCATCGGGTTATCGTTGGTTTGTAATTGTAATATTCTTCTTCTTTGTTCTGCTCCACCAAGCTGATAAGCTCCTGATTGGTCCGCTGACCGAAAATATTATCAAAGATTTCAATATCAGCTTAACCCAGATGGGCGCTGTATCTACAGGTGCAATGGTCGTTGGGGCCATTTTTTATCCCCTCTGGGGATATTTATATGACCGGTTTACCCGTCCAAAATTACTCGCCCTTGCCTCATTGATTTGGGGTTCCACCACCTGGTTGAATGCGATTGCACCCAACTACTCTTCATTCCTCATGACAAGATCATCTACTGGCATCGATGACTCGAGTTACCCTGGCCTCTATAGTCTGGTATCAGATTACTTTGCTCCAAAAATTCGGGGAATCGTATATGGATTACTCCAATTCGCACAACCCTTGGGTTACCTGGTTGCTTTAGTTTTAGGTGGGATGTATGCCTCCACTCTCGGGTGGCGAGGAATATTTTATATAACAGGTTCCCTGGGCGTGGTTATGGCAATCGTAATATTTTTTGGGGTCAAGGATGTTCCACGCGGTCAAAGTGAGCCAGAGATGGCTGAACATGAAATCCTCGGGCAATATCGGTTTAGTTGGAAAATCGCAAAAGATTTATTTAAGAAACCGAGTCTGTTATTACTTTTTATTCAAGGTTTTTTTGGAGTCTTCCCATGGAATGCAATAACCATTTGGTTCTTTTTATATCTTGGCTCCGAACGTGGATTCTCAGATAGCACCAGAACAATGGTCATGGCCTTAGCGGTTATCATTCTCGCCATCGGTTATCCTATTGGTGGTTCACTTGGAGATTTCTTGTTTAAACGTGATAAACGAGGCCGATTGATTATTTCCATGATTGGAGTGCTGCTTGGGGCAATCTTTTTGTGGTTCACATTGAATGTTCCCAACGAGGATGTGCTCTTGTTCACCATTTTGCTCGGATGTACTGCCTTGTTCATGCCCTTTGCATCCCCGAACGTCATTTCGACTGTGTACGATGTTACCTTGCCCGAAGTTCGAAGCACAGCCCTATCGATCCAATATTTTATCGAATCAGCTGGTGCCGCCTCAGCACCACTTATTGTCGGCATGATCGCAGATCGAACAACGTTGAAAAATGCATTTCTGATCATCTGCATATTCACCTGGGTGTTATGTGCTTTGTTCTTTTTCTTTACTTCCCGTTATATTAATAAGGATATCACTACTCTAAGGAGTGAAATGTCTGCCAGGGCTGAGCAGGAGCGAAAGACTCAAAATCCTGCTTTTCAGGATGTGGCTTAGCATGAAAATCGCTATTATTGGTGCCGCCGGCGTCCGTACGCCCCTGATCGTCAAGGCGATGCTTAACCGTCAGGATAAGCTTGATCTACAAGAGCTTGCGCTGATGGACATCGATAATGAGCGGTTAAATCTAATCGGAGAATTGACGTCACCAATTGAACAAGCTTCTTCCACAAACTTCCGCATTACTCGCACCACTGACCCGTATTTAGCGTTGGAGGCTGCAGATTTCGTCATCACCACATTTCGGGTTGGTGGGATTGAGTCACGTGTCATCGATGAGCGCGTGCCGTTAAATCATGGTCTCCTGGGCCAGGAGACTACTGGCGCAGGTGGATTTGCCATGGGTCTACGATCCATTCCGGTGCTGATTGATTATGTGCGCAAGATGCAGGAGGTTTGCCCAAATGCCTGGTTGATTAACTTCGCCAATCCTGCCGGGATGCTCACAGAAGCGGTCATCCGCTATAGTGGTTGGCAACGCGTGGTTGGCATCTGTGACGGGCCGGCTTCCATGCACACCATGATCGCAGGGGCATTAGCGGCAAAACCTGAGTATGTCTACCTGGATTATTTTGGATTAAACCACCTTGGTTGGATCAAGAGCATCAAGTATCAAAATAAAGATCATTTACCAGATATGATCAGATTAATCCAATCCACAGGTGGTATACCCGGGCTACCTTTTGACGTTGATTTGATCGAGAGCCTTGGGATGATCCCCAATGAGTATCTTTATTACTATTATTACAATTTTCAGGCGGTAGAGAATATACTTCATTCCGAAGAATGTCGTGGAGAGCAGGTTGCCAGGCAAAATCTAATCCTATTTACAGATTTGAAGGAAAAATCCATTTCTCGTGATTATACTGGGATGCAAGCTACCTACCAGGCATATCTGGACACGCGTGGGAGTACTTACATGGTGAAGGAAACCGGCAAATCTCACGATTTAGCCGTTCTATATCCGAAGATTTTTGCTTCTATCACCGATGAAGGCTATGCCGGAGTTGCCTTAAACCTGATTGAAGCTTTGATAGGTGATAAGCCTAAACTCCAAATCTTGAATGTAGCTAACCAGGGTGCAATCTCCTGTTTGAAGGATCTAGACGTCGTTGAAATTCCCACCCATGTGAGTCATAATCAAATCCATCCATTGGCAGTTACTGGTATACCTTTACAATGCATGGGTCTCATCCAGCAAGTGAAGCACTATGAACACTTAACCATCCAAGCTTCCGTTGAAAAGTCATACCGAACAGCACTACTAGCCTTGACCATTCATCCATTGGTCCGCGACTATTCCAAAGCAAAATCCATCCTGGATGAATATATTCATTTACATCAGGGTTATTTCCCGGCATTACATTAAATGTCACCCAATTATGACGTCATAATTGTTGGTAGTTATTCTGTTGACCTCATTTTTACCGGTCTGGCTGAATTACCCCAGCTCGGGAAAGATGTGGTGGGCAAAGATTTTACAATGACGCCTGGTGAGGCGTATATTTCTGCAGTTAGCATGCATCGCTTGGGAATGAAAGTTGCCTGGGCGGCTGACTTTGGAAATGATGACTTCAGTCGCTTTGCGTTGAAATGTGCCCGTGAAGAGGGGCTGGATGATTCTCTATTTATCATCCATGATCGTCCTTACCGTCGCATCTCAGCTGCCGCCTCCTATCCAGAAGATCGTCTCTTTATCACTTATTACGATCCTGACCCTCAAATTCCAGCTGCAATACCTGCCCTCGTAAAATCGGATGCCAGGCTGGTATTTATTCCTGGTCTTTATACCGGTGGGTTGCTGACAGCAGGTAGAAAATTGCTCCGAGCAAAAAAAATGAAACTGGTGATGGATGGAAATTCTTCATCCGGGAGAAATAACTGGGAACACAAGAGAAAATACTGCTATTCGAAAGGCAATAAAAAGTGTAGATTTATTCCTACCCAATGCGCTTGAAGCGAGACGCTTGACCGGTGAGCAAGATTTACACCAGGCAATTCACAAGTTAGGAGAGTTATGTCCATTGGTTGTTATCAAAGATGGCAGTAATGGCTCCCTGGCGTATTCAAATCATAATATTACCCATGTGCCAGCGATATCTGTTAATCCGGTAGATACGACCGGTGCCGGTGATAATTTCAATGCTGGTCTTCTATACGCATGGTTGGACGGTCAACCTATTGAAACCTGTCTAAAATGGGGAAATATCGTGGGTGGACTCTCTACTACAGCAATTGGAGGCACCATCCGTAAAATATCTTGTGACGAAGTGAGAGCTTACCTGTCAAATTGGGAAAATCATTAATATCATAGCCTTGATGATAAGATAAGGATCATTATAGCTTCCATGAAAATCATTGAAGTAGACCCATCCGATCGCTACCGCACTCAACAGTTTCTCGACCTTCCAAATAAAATTTATCGTGATACATCCCAATGGGTTCCTACTCTTAATTCAGACACAAAAAAAATATTCGATACACTGACATAATCCTTATTATCTTCATTCATCGGCTTCATTTTTCCTGGCAATCAGTGCTGATGGGGCTGCGATTGGTAGGCTGGCTGTACTTAATAACCAGCATTACAACGATTTCAATCATGAGCAGACTGCTTTCTTTTACCTCTTCGAGAGTATGCATGATCTTGACGCTTCCCGTGCTCTGTTTGAAGCCGGATATAAATGGGCACGCAGGTCTGGTTTAACCAAAATTCTCGGTCCAAGGGGTTATTCATCTTTGGATGGCCTGGGAATGCTGGTGAAAGGATTTGAACATCGCCCTGCGTTTGGCATACCCTACAACCCACCCTATTATCCCGAGCTGGTAGAGGCAGCAGGGTTTGTGCCTCAATCCGATATCGTTTCTGGATATTTATCTGCAGAAACCCAATTTCCTCCAAAAATCCATAGGATTTCTGAATTAGTTCAACAGCGGCGAGGATTATCCATTGCCAGATACCGTACCCGATCGGATTTACAGGAACTGGTCCCCCAACTGATGCATGTGTACAATGGGATACTGCAAGGCACGACGGGAAATATTCCTCTGACGGATGAAGAAGCCCAATCGATCGCAAAACAACTGTTATGGTTTGCAGATCCACGTTTGATCAAGGTCATCATGAAAGGTGCATCTCCAGTTGGCTTTTTATTTGCTTATCCAGATATCTCCGCAGCGGTACAACGTACCAAAGGTCAGATGTTCCCTTTTGGCTGGATTGACCTTTTGCGTGAAATGAAGCGAACCCAATGGGTGAATATTAATGGAGCTGGGATATTAGAGGAGTATCAGGGGTTGGGTGGTACAGCAATTCTATTCAGCGAGATGCATAAAAGCATTGTCGAGGGAAACTTCAAACACGCCGAAATTGTTCAAATTGGGGTGGATAACAATAAGATGCAACGTGAGCTTCGCGATTTAGGGATCGACTTCTACAAGACCCATCGAATTTATCAGCGTGATTTATAAAAAAACTTGGGGATTACCCGCAGTTTTGGTCCAGCTCAAGAAAATAAATGGCAAGCTGCCCAGTGACCACTTGATAGCTCGCGCCATTCAGGGATATCCACCTTACATCTATCCATCATATATTGGCAGCGAGGGTGGAACCTGCAACCGCTGGGTGGATTGATCGGGCTTGGCACATCTCCAGTTAAAATGATCCGCCGTCGTTCACGATCTTTCTTTGGATCAGGGATCGGCACTGCAGAAAGTAATGCTTTCGTGTAAGGATGAAACGGGTTTTCGTATACTTCATTTCGCTCACCCAATTCAACGATCACCCCCAGATACATCACTGCTACCCTATCACATATATGCCTGACCATACTCAGGTCATGGGCAATAAACAAGTAAGTCAAACCGAACTTATCCTGCAGTTCTTCCAGCAAATTCACTACCTGTGCCTGAATTGATACATCCAGCGCTGATATTGGTTCATCGCAAACAATGAACAGTGGATCAGAAGCCAGTGCCCGGGCAACGCCAATCCGTTGGCGTTGTCCGCCCGAGAATTCATGAGGGAATCGATTAATCAACCGTGAGCTTAATCCCACCAGGTTCAATAATTCATTCACCCGTTGTGTACGTTCTTTCTCATCACTAAACAATTTGTGAACCCGTAAAGGCTCGCTTACGATCGCACTGACAGTCCATCGAGGGTTGAGAGATGCATATGGATCCTGGAAAATCATTGCGGTCTTACGGCGGAAAGCTTTCAGTTTAGCCTTATTGCTATTTGTCCATTCTTCACCATCGATAACTATTCTTCCCTCGGTAGGAGTATATAAGTTTAATATCGTCCTCCCGGCAGTGGTTTTTCCGCACCCACTTTCACCCACCAGACCTAAAGTCTCTCCCTTGGTTATCGAAAAAGAGATACCGTCTACCGCTCGAACAAAGCCCTTCTTGCGTTGAAAAATCGCCCCACTTCCTGCGGGAAAATATTTCTTTAACTTTTCAACTACTACAAGCGGCATTGCTTCTGTATTCATTCTTTTCCTGCCAGAATAGTCTTGATATCCACCCAGCATGCAGCCTTATGATTTGTAGCCACTGTCACTAAAGGAGGATTCTCTACTTTACATTTTTCAATTACATGTGTGCAGCGTGGGGCAAATGGGCAGCACTTAGGTTCAATCAGCAAGTTCGGTGGTGCACCCGGGATGGAATTTAAACGATGATCTCGCCTACGATCCACCCGAGGTAAGGCCCCTAACAGGGCTAATGTATATGGATGCTGTGGATTTTCGTATAAATCATCAACATAATGCTTCTTCAACAATAAAACCCGCATACATCACCAGCACACGATCAGCTAGACCAGCCACTACACCAAGATCATGCGTGATCCAAATAATGGTCATCTTTAGCTGCTCACGTAATCTGAGCACAAGCTCAACAATTTGTGCCTGTATGGTCACATCTAGGGCAGTTGTTGGTTCGTCAGCAATCAATAAACTTGGGATGCATGAGAGAGCCATCGCGATCATCACCCGCTGACGCATACCACCAGAAAATTGATGTGGGTAATTGCCTAACCGCGATGCGGCTTCAGGGATTCCAACCTGGTCCAGTAATTCAACCGCCCGCTTTTCAGCTGCGTCCTGGTTCATACCAAGATGTGTTCGTAATGTCTCTGTGATTTGCCTTCCAATTGAAAGTACGGGGTTCAGAGAAGTCATCGGATCCTGGAAAACCATCGCTAATGATTCACCCCGTAAGTTTTCAAATTCCTTTTCTGAGATGTGGAATAAGTCTTTATCGCGAAATATCGCTTTCCCACTCACTATCTCACCCGGGGGAATTGGGATCAATCCAAGTATGGACAACATGGTGACTGATTTTCCACATCCGCTTTCACCTACGACTGCGATCGTTTCTCCCTCATTAACAGAAAACGAAACTCCATTTACTGCATAAACTGTCCCCTCCGGGATATGAAACCTGGTCCGTAGATTCTCAACTTGTAATAATGGCGTTGCGTTATTATTCATAAGATTCTATACAGCCCGGCTGTGAGGATCCAATGCATCTCGTAATCCATCCCCCAAGAAATTAATGCTGAGTACGGTCAATAAAATCAGCATTGCAGGGAAAAACCACATCCATGGTTTATCGATGTGATTATTTGCCCCATCCAGCATATTACCCCATGTGGCTGTAGGAGCCTGGACGCCGAGACCTAAAAAGCTAATGTAAGCTTCAGCCAGGATAGCGTTCGCTACTCCGAGTGTAGCCGACACAATGATTGGAGCCATGCTGTTGGGTAAGATGTGCTTGAAAATAATACTACTATTCGAAGTGCCGGTTGCCCTCGCCGCAAGAACAAAATCATTTTCTTTAAGCGATAGGAATTCTGCTCTGACGATTCGTGCCAGGTACATCCAGCTGGTTAAACCGATAATAATAACGATGACGATCACGCTGCCGCTTAATTCTCTTCCTAACAATGTCACCATAGGAATCTTACCGGAAAATTCCTTCGCCATTACCAGCAGCAGGAATATCTCGGGGATGTTCAGCATCGCCTCGGTAATGCGCATTAATATTGCATCCACCCAACCACCATAATATCCCGCAGCTGCCCCAATTAATACTCCCGCCAGGGTTTCAATTACAACTGCTGTAACTCCGATGACCAGCGAAATCTGGCCTCCATAGATGGTTCGCGCTAACAGGTCACGTCCAGTTAAATCTGTGCCAAATGGATGCGTTAAGGATGGAGTTGTAGGTCCTAGTGCTACATCGTTATGGTTGGCATAGGTTTCGGAGATAAAGAATGCTCCAAAAAAGGAATACAGGACCAATAGGATCAACACGACTGCCCCAAACATCGCCATCTTATGACGTCTGAACCGGAGCCATGTGAGTTTGGTCAGAGATAGCGGAGGTGATTCAATCTCATCCTGGGCGAGATGCGGAATACTACTGGGTACAGGTATGGCTGAGCTCATTTAATCCCTCCTATGTCCCATACCTGATCCGAGGGTCAAGCCACGCATACGCAATATCGGTAATTATTTGGAACACCACTACCGCGACTGCTATTATCATTAATATTCCCATCACCACCGATACATCTACCCGCGACAAATGATCGAGGAATAACCGCCCCATGCCCGGCCAGGCAAATATTTGCTCGGTAACTAACGCTCCTCCCAACAACAAGGGTAAATCCAACCCCACCACCGTGACGATGGGTAAAGAAGCATTTTTTAATGCATGAATAAATATGATGGCTGGTTTTGGCAATCCCTTAGATTTAGCAGTGCGAATATAATCCTGGTTCATCACTTCCAGCATCGTGCTGCGAATATATCGGCTATACGCAGCAAAGCTGATTAATGACATGCTGAAAGTAGGTAATATCAAATGTAACGCCACTTGTCCGACTGTTTTTCCATAATTTGGGTCGAACATTCCTACCGTAGGCAAATATGGTAATCCCCAAGTTTTAAATAGGTAACCAAATACATACATCGATATTAATGCCACAAAGAAAATAGGCATCGAATATGCGATAAACGAAAATCCCGTCATGATATTGTCCAACGCTGAGTATTGTCGTACTGCTGAATAGACTCCAATGATCAATGACCCAAAAATAATCACCGCTTCTGCTACGAGCATTAATATTAGAGTATTTGGCAGTCGTTCGCCAATCAGCTTTATAACGGGTACACCCCGATTTACCAGTGATGTTCCAAAATCTCCCCTGAGTATGCCATGCCGTATTCCTGGTGTTTCAGCAATACCGTCCCCATTTACATCGGTTTTTGTCCAATCGTTACCTATCAACCAGTAAATGTATTGCATATAAATAGGCTGATCCAATCCTAGTTGTCGTGTTAGTCGGATTTGGTCATCCGCACGTGTGACCCTTCTCCCCGCCATAGAAGCAATTGGATCACCCATATTCCGCATTAACAAAAATAGAACCAGGCTGATAATAAACAATAATGGTATGGCTTGTAATATTCGTCTCAGAATATATTTAGTCATATTTTCATTATTCTACTGGTCGCAATTAGCCATAGAGTAATTAGCATGGTAATAGCTGAATAATATCAGCTATTACCATGCTTCGAATTGAATTTATTCTATCAAAAGGTTATTGAGTAATCGTCCACTCTGCGATGTTATAAAATGGATTTACTGGTGAGAACTTGACGTTTTGCAACTTCGATCCAACCGCCCAGTCATCTGGATCCTGCCATAATCCCAGCCAGTACACTTTATCATGGAAGATCTGGTTGATCTTGGATATAGTTTGCTGCCTTTCAGTTAAGTTGACCTGAGTGGCTTGAAGAGACATCAAGGCATCTAATTCCTCATCACACATGAAGAACCAGTTAGAACCCGCTGGATAGTCAGCAGATGGAATTTCACTGCAGTACCAGTAGTAGATATCGGGATCCGGGAATAGTGGAGCGTCAGACCATTCCTGGAGATCTATTTGTCCTGTTGCCGCAGGACCAGCTTGATCATATGAAGCAAAAAATAGATCAGATTCCAGGCTTTGAAGATTTACCTTAATACCCACGGCAGCTAACTGTTCCTGAATTACCACCTGTGCGTTTTGGCGTTTTTCCATATTCGTTGTTCCATAGTTTAAAGTCAAGTCAACGCCATCTTTATCCCGAATTCCATCTCCGTTGCTGTCTATCCAACCAGCTGCATCCAATAGTGTCTTGGCTCCTTCTGGATCATAAGGATAATTTTCAACGGGTGGATCGTTGTAAACCGGGAATGAGTCCCAAAAGCTTGCTGGTACGGTGGTATACCCGAGGTTCAATCGCTGGTTCAGAGCTTCACGGTCAATAGACATTGCGATTGCCTTGCGTACATTCACATCCAAAAGCGCAGGGTTGCCAATCGTCTTTCCATCGTAAATTGCATCCGTGTTATTCACCAGGAAGAATATTCCTTCGTTATAACCATTGGGCACGACTACGACTTGGAACCCGGCATCCTTTAGTTTCTGAGCATCGTTGAAATCGAACCAGTAGCCTAAATCTGCATCACCGGCCTGAAGAGAAGTGACTTGTGCTGCCTGGTCTGGAACAAAGCGGAAGAAAATTTCATCAATCTTGGCAGGTGTACCCCAATATTTATCGTTTATCACAAAACGTGCAAAACTGCCAGACTCCCATTTATCAAACACATATGGGCCAAGTCCAACTGTTGGTGCAGAGTTCCAGGGGGCATTATCCAGGGTACCATCTGCATCGAAGACTGGCTGAAGGATGTGAGATGGTAAGATGCCGTGCCAGAGTAATGCCAGCCAGGGAGCAAATGGATCAGTGAAATTGATTACCACTGTCTGGTCATCCGGAGTATCTATACTGTCAATCATATCGTATGGATAAGCAGAGTTGACGGCATTGTTTGGGCTGACGTACATTTCCTGGGTGAATTTAAAATCTGTGGATGTGAGTGCAGTTCCATCAGACCATTTGACACCTGGTTTAATATGCATGGTGATGGTTTTTCCGTCGGCAGATATACCCCCATTTTCTACACTAGGAATCTCAGTTACCAGCACAGGGAATGGTTCGCTTTTATCGTCGAATTCCCATGCCCAGGCATTCCACAATTGTTGTGTGGTTGTAGAGAACCACATATTTGTATAGGCTGGATTGAGACTGTCGAATTCCTGGATCCATGTGATGGTAAGAATGGTAGCTTGTTTTGCTTTCTGGCAGCCTGAAAGTATGAAACTGGCGATTATCAAAATGACAAAAATGGTAAACATAAGTCGTTTACGTTGCATGACATTCTCCTCCAATTATTTTGATCATCTTATCTGTATTAACCTAATTTACACCGGAAAAGGTCTCTATAGTTGAAAATAGTATCAATATGAGCCCTTCACCTCCTTCTAGATATCAATAGTATTTTGTTTATTCGTGGTTGGCATTCTGATGAGCATATTATAGTATCTATTCTTTATTTTTACCTAATAATTTTCGAATCGTTTCTAGCGTATAATTAAACCATGGCTGATGACTATAAAAAACAGGTGATAAAAGCAATAGCACAGCTTTCACAGAAATTATGGGATATCAGCACTACCCTGTTCAATGACCCTGAAGTAGCTTTCAAAGAAAATCACGCCAGTAGATTATTAACTGCAACTCTTGAAAATGCTGGTTATAAAATTGAATCCGGTATCGCCGGGTTGGATACTGCCTTCCGGGCGACCTTTGGCGATAACACAAATCCCAGGATCGCAATCTTGGCAGAGTATGATGCTTTGGTTGGACTCGGTCATGCTTGTGGCCATAACTTGATCGCTGCTGCTGCGGTCGGGGCAGGTTTGGCATTAGCTACGATCAAACCAGGTCTACCAGGCCAAATCCAGGTCATTGGAACCCCCGCAGAAGAAGGTGGTGGCGGTAAAATCTTGCTGATTAAGGCAGGAATTTTCGATGACGTTGATGCCGCCATGATGTTCCATCCCGCCAGTAAGAATTTGGTTCTCCGCCCATCACTAGCCTCCTCAAAGATCAAGCTTGAATTCTTTGGGAAGGCTTCTCATGCTGCTGCCGCACCTGAAGAAGGCATTAATGCTCTCGATGCATTAATCCTGACGTTTAACAACATCCATGCTTTGCGGCCTACCCTGGGACCGAAGGACCGAATTTCTGGAGTGATCACTAATGGCGGAGAAGCAGCCAATATCATCCCCGCTTATGCCTCAGCCGATTTCAGTATTCGTAGTTTAAATGCCAACCGCAGGGATAGTTTGGTTGAGAAGGTCATTGCCTGTGCTCATGCAGGTGCACAAACGATTGGATGCCGCGTGAAATTCAAACTCATCCCCGGATATAAGGAAATCAGACCCAATCATGTCCTGGCTGGACTATTCAAAGCCAATCTGGAATCATTGGGTCGGATTGTTGTTGACCCTGACCCTAACGAGCGTATGGGTTCTACCGATATGGGCGACGTAAGTCATGTTATCCCTTCGATTCATCCATACCTGGCGATCGCACCAGAAAATATCGCCGGTCACACCTTGGAATTTAAGCAATTCTGTATCTCTGAAGCAGGAAAAGCAGCCATGCTGGATGCGGCTAAAGCCCTGGCGATGACTGCAATCGATTTGATGATTAATCCTGACTTGTTAAATAAAGCCAGGCAAGAGATAACTTCTGCACTAAAATAACGTATATCAAATAAATAGCCCACACAGGAGGTAAGTAATATGGCTGGCCACTATCTTCAAAGTCTGTTAGGCGATCGTGAGAATATTATTCTCGCCACCCGTCACCACTGGTTCGTTCTTGCCAGATCAATCGTTTTGGAAGTAGTATTGATCTTGGTTATATTTGCTCTGACCATCACTGGAACTGTCTTATTGCAAAATAATCCACCATTCGGATTCATCATTCCATTGATTGGCTTTGTCATCCTGTTAATTCCAATCGCCACCGGTACGCGTGATACCCTAGATTGGACCAATCACCAGTTTATTATCACCAATCATCGAGTGATGCAAATTTCAGGCATCTTCAATAAAAGTGTGATTGACTCTTCACTTGACAAGGTAAATGATATCAAGATGGATCAATCTGCGATGGGACGCATGTTCGGATACGGGGATATTGAAATATTGACCGCCAGTGAACTGGGTGTGAACCTTTTTAAGAAAATCGATAATCCGGTGAAGTTCAAGAGTGCTTTGATCAATGCGAAAGAGTACCTTGAACATGCGGTTGAGCCGGCACCAATGCCCGCACCTTTACCGGTAACTGATAACAAGACCGAAATCCCGCATATGATCAGCAAGCTGGCAGAATTACGCGCACAGGGAATTTTGACAGAAGTGGAATTCCAACAGAAGAAATCCGAGTTATTATCGAAGTTATAAAGATGACGGAATTTAAGCAGTATGATCAGCTGACCTGGCCGGAAGTCAAATCCCTTCCCAGGCATACACCCATGATCCTGCCGCTTGGGTCAGGGTATTCGCTCGATCTGATCGCTGATGCATTAAATAATCCATCCGTTGCTTGTTTACTACCGCCCTTCCCGTACGGCTGGCAGGGGAGTGGTCTGGTGGTATCAGAATCGATATTACAAAGTTACCTGACCAATATCATCTCTGGCCTGAAGGATGATGGATTTCTAAAAACACTGCTTGTATTACCTCAAGGTCTCAACTTAAACCTGGGCTTGCCCTGGATTGCCTTACCATCGACGAATGATAAATCAACAATACCTTCTCTGCCCCCAGATTCTGAGAGAGGCAAACTGATTCTGATTCCCATCGGCCATACCGAACAACACGGGCATCACCTGCCTCTCTCAACTGACACATTAATCATTGATGCCATCGCCCAGGGTACTGCAACGTTATCCTCCTCTCAGGCCACTGCCTTACCTGTCATGCCGTATGGTGTTAGTACACATCGCCCATCATTTGCTGGTACCTTGAATGCTGGTGGTCGGGCATTCGAGGATTTTTGGATCAATATCATCGATGTGCTGGCAGGGCGTGGTTTTGAGCTTTTTTATCTGGTTAATGGTCATGGAGGCAATAGCTCATTTATCATCAACGCCATAAAATATGCCGGCGAGCGCCATCGCCGTATCTTTTGTGCCACTGCATGGCTGTATCTTTCCGGTCCTCTTGGAATCGCTTCACTCGAAAAACACCGCCAATCAAAGATTGGCGGCATGGGTCATGCATGTGAGCTTGAAACGTCATTTATACTTCATCTGGAGCCTTCGCTCGTGCACATGGAACGTGTGGTGGACGAAACCGATTTTGTTTCCACGCCATCCTATTATATGGATTGGGTCGAAGGTGGGGCATTAATTGCCAACCCTCCCTGGGATGATGATACTAAGACTGGCGCATATGGTGCAGGTAGTTTAGCCACTGCTGAAAAAGGGAAAATATGGCTCCAGGCAGCTATCAATGAAAAAGTGTCCCATATCAATGAGATTCACTTACAACACCGTCTTCGGGAAGAACGGCGGAATAATGGGTATGGCTTATGGGGAAATAAATAAAACTAGATCTTCAACTTTACATCCCAGGATTAGTACCAGCCTGGTTGCCTGTAGGTTTGCCTAACAACTCATCATACACTCCCAGCAGCTTGGATGCAATTTTGTCCCAGGCATATTCTCGCGCCACTTGGACTGCCTGTTTTCCCATTCGATTACGCAAGTCTTGATCTCGAAGTAATAACGTCAATCGATTGGCAAGCTCCACCGGTTCATCCACGGGGACGGTGTAACCAGTCACACCGTCCTGTACCAGGTAAGCCAGTCCACCAATTTGAGAAGCAACCACTGGGATTCCACACGCCATAGCTTCCAGTGCTACCATACCAAATGATTCGTATTGAGATGGCACAACCACTGCCTCAGCAGCAGAATAATAATATGGAAGTGATTCTTGATTTCTTTTTCCCAAAAATGTCACCAGATCGCTTAATCCATGTTTCTCAGTTAATGCCTTAATGCGTGACAGTTCGATATTTTCATATTCAGCGCTTTCATCCGGTTCCCCACCAATAATCGCTAAACAAAATGGATAATCTTTCAATATCTCATTTTGTCGCATAATCCCGATGGCTTCAATTAACACATCCAACCCTTTCAAATGTTCGATCCTGCCCACAAATAGGAGCATTCGTCCGCAAGGCGGTACTCCGATATATTCCTTGGCTTCATCCGCCGGTATTGGATAAAATCTGCCTATGTCCACTCCAGGTGATAAAACCACGATCTTGTTTACATTCGCCTGGTACAACCACAATAATTGTGCGTATTCAGCAGGTGTCGCGGCGATAATTCTATCGGCAGTATTTAATACTTCGCGTTCACCCTCAATTCTGTATTCTCCCTCCATCTCATCTTGAGATTGAGCTACCCTATTCTTCATCAATCCTAAAGTATGAAACATCTGTATGTATGGGATGTTCCAAAACTTTTTCAGCTCGATCGCCGCAATACCCGACATCCAGTAATGGCTGTGAATAAGGTCATACTCCAAACCTTTGTTCTTCGCGAAATCACGAATTCCCTCAGCAAATTGGGGTAAATATGTCACCAATTCATTTTTAGGTAAAGGATATTCCGGACCCGCAGGTATATGCACAATGCGGTTACCGTATCCTAAATCATGCAGAACATGCGGAACATGTTCATTCTGAGACCGGGTAAAAACATCCACATGAATTCCCATCACTCCGAGTTGTCGTGTGATTTCCCTCACGTAAACATTCATTCCTCCCGTATCTTTTCCCCCCAGGGTCGCGAGTGGGCATGTATGGTACGATAACATGGCTATGCGCATAACATCACCCTAATTGTTATCTCCGTATGTACGTTTTCCTGGCTGATATGCTTCTCATGTTAGCTGTGGTATAATCCCGTCGCTTTTATTTCCCGATTGCCACCGTAGCTCAGCCGGTAGAGCAAGCGTTTCGTAAACGTTAGGTCAAGGGTTCGATTCCCTTCGGTGGCTCACCATCAGGCAACGCACTTTCGTTGCCTTTGTTGTTTAAAATTGTTGCTCTACCTTTGATTTACTACCACCTATAGGCGTATTCCAGTATAATTCCAACATGCCAAATCGTACACCCCCTCTCGTTATTGGTATTGCTGGTGGTACTGGTTCAGGAAAATCAACTGTTGCAAAAGTGATCATCGATCGGGTGGGTGCAAATCATATTGCCCTTTTACCTCATGATGCTTATTACAAAGATTTAGCCCAATTAGATCCCATTCATCGGGCTTCTAATAATTTCGACCACCCTGATTCGCTTGAAACTAATTTAATGATCGACCACATTAAACGGCTGAAGAATTACCAGTCCGTAGAGCTCCCGGTTTACGATTTTAAAACCCATACGCGTACATCTCAAACATTACACCTTGATCCACAACCTGTGATCTTAGTTGAGGGTATCCTGATCCTGGCTGAAAAAGGGTTGCGTGAGTTATTTGACGTGAAAATATATGTCGATACTGACCCCGACATTCGCTTTATACGTCGTCTAGAACGCGATATTGCTGAACGCGGGCGAACCAGCACATCTGTCATCAATCAATATATGTCAACCGTCCGACCAATGCATCTGGAATTTGTTGAGCCTTCCAAACGCTACGCTGATGTGATCATCCCTGAGGGTGGCTTGAATACGGTTGCCATGGATATGGTCGTCGCCCGAATCGAATCATTACTCCGCAGTCACCATACATAAAGCAGAAAGGAATAAGAATGTCCTATCAACAATGGTCAACCCCTCCAAAAATGGAGATTGATCCGAAACAAAGCTATTCAGCTGTTCTGAAAACAGACAAAGGTGATATCACGATTAAGTTATTTGCCGATAAAACTCCAAATACTGTTAATAACTTCGTATTTTTAGCACGTCAAGGGTTTTATAATGGCACAATTTTTCACCGCGTGATATCAGATTTCATGGCCCAGGGTGGCGATCCAACTGGTACTGGCATGGGAGGACCTGGTTATCGTTTTGCAGACGAGTTCGTCAGCAACTTGCGACATGATAAGCCTGGTGTCTTGTCGATGGCAAACGCAGGACCTAACACGAATGGCTCCCAATTTTTCATCACACATGTTGCTACTCCGTGGCTGGATGGAAAACATACCGTTTTTGGACAGATTACCGATGGGTTAAAGATACTATTATCGATATCTCCCCGCGATCCATCCAAACGCGATTCTCCTGCAGTAAAGCTAATATCTGTGACTATCCTTGAGCAGTAAATCTTTCGTTAAATCAAAATGGTTTCTGGTCGCAGTGCGAGTACTTTCGGTTCTTTTCGTCCTTGCGCTTACAGCTTTTATCATCATCAATCGAGATAAGGCACAAGGGTTAGAGAAATACGGTTATCCGGGTATTTTTATTCTCTCCTTTCTGACATATGCTACGGTAATCCTGCCTGTTCCCGGTCTTATTGTCGTCTCAGCAATGGGGGCTGTATTTAACCCGCTCTTGGTAGCTCTCGTGGCAGGAATCGGCGCAGCATTGGGAGAGCTAACTGGATATCTCGCCGGTTTTGGTAGCCAGCCGGTAGTTGAGCGAGTAAATATCTACCGGCGTATGGTCGAATGGGTCAGAAAAAATGGCCCTTTATCGGTATTATTTCTTTCAGCAATTCCCAACCCCTTCTTTGACATCACCGGAGCAGCTGCAGGAGCGCTTAGGATGCCGGTTCTAAAATTCTTTTTTTGGACCTGGTTGGGTGAAACTCTAAAAATGCTCTTTTTTGCGTTTACCGGGGGTTCACTTAAATCGCTATTCGGGTGATAACAGGAGTGTATTATGCTAGACATAAACTTGTATGATGCCTATCTACGCGAAAATCTTGATAAAAGCATGGCTGAGTTATCTCGCTATTGTAGTCAACCCAGCGTAGCAGCCCAAAATTGGGGTCTTGTTGAATGTGCGGCCTTGACCGCAGCAGATGCTCACAAGTAGGGGGTTTAAAACCGAAATCGTCGACACCGCTGGTGCTCCTGTGGTTTATGCGGAGAGACATGGTCGCTCTAACAAGACTTTGCTCTTTTATAACCATTATGATGTCCAGCCACCCGAACCACTGGATTTATGGGAAAGTCCACCGTTCGAGCCGACGCTTCGGGATGGTAAGTTGTATGCCAGGGGAGTAAGTGACGATAAGGGTCATCTGGTCAGCCGCTTATATGCGATCGACGCTTTACTCGCCTGTGATGGTGAGTTACCTTGCAATATAAAATTCATTGTCGAAGGAGAAGAGGAGGTAAGCAGCATTCACCTGAAGGATTTTGTCTTAACTCATCTGGATAAATTAAAGGCCGATGCATGTATTTGGGAATTTGGCGGTGTGGATCATCATGAAGTTCCTGTCCAATATCTCGGATTGCGCGGAATATGTTACGTCGAATTATTTGTGGAAACCGCTAAAATTGATGTGCACTCTGGAATAGGTGGCTCAATTTTCCCCAATGCTGCCTGGAGATTAGTTTGGGCACTCGCCTCTCTTAAGGGAGAAGATGAGCGCATCAGGATCCCGGGTCATTATGATTCAGTCAGGCCTCCGAGCGAGCGCGACCGGAAATTATTTGAAGCTCTCCCGGAAACCTCCGATGAATACAAAACCCGTTATGGTGTCGATCATTTCTTACGCGGTCTCACCGGTGGTCTGGAGTTAAAGCTTGCTGAAGTATTCGAACCCACCTGTACCATCTGTGGTCTTACTTCCGGTTACCAGGGTGAAGGTTCAAAGACCGTTCTTCCGTCGCGTGCTTCTGCAAAAGTAGACTTCCGTCTTGTTCCTGATCAAACTCCGGACCAGGTTTTGAAATCTTTACGCACCCATTTAGATAAAGTGGGTTTCCCAGATGTACAGATAAAATTCCTGGGAGGCGAAGAACCCGCCGCGCACCAATCCTGATGACCCATTTGTCGCCTTGGTGGTTGAAACTGCTCGTTCAGTTTATGGAGTACCGATGCAAATCGTTCCCATGAGTGGGGGTTCAGGACCCAACCATGCCTTTGTACATAATCTTCATTTACCCGTAGTGTCTGCTGGCATTGGGTATCCAGGCTCGCAGGGTCATGCACCCAATGAAAATATCCGCCTCGACTTGTATATAAAAGGCGCCATGCACATTGCTCGCATCCTGAAGGAATTCGGCACTCAATAACTCACAATATTATGTAACGTTCTCCTTCCCCTAAGAGATACCCTCGTTAGCTTGGGGGAGGTTTTTATATAATGTTCCCCAATCACTGTTTTTTTTGATTGGGGTATGCGCAAGGGGGTCGCTTTTATCCGCTTATCCGCTAATCTATCCGCTGACATACTGCAACCTTGTACTTATAAATTCTTCATCCTTCTCCATCTACTTGTCACAAATTCCTTACTGGTATAATCCCACCCATGGATTCCATCGTTGCCCTGGATATTGAAACTACCGGCTTGGACCCTCAAAAGGATGCCATCATTGAGATCGGCGCGGTCCGATTTAATGGCAATCGGATCGATGACGAATGGTCATCTCTGATCAATCCAGGTAGGAAAATCCCCCCATTCATAACTCAACTTACCGGCATCAATGATCACATGGTCCTGGAATCCCCAGCCATCCAAAATGTACTCACTGAGCTACGTCAATTCGTGGGTGATTGTTCCATCCTCGGTCATAACGTGGGCTTTGACCTTTCATTCCTGCGCAAGCACGGGCTTTTCAGAGGCAACGATACCCTGGATACCTATGAGATTGCCTCAGTCTTGCTTCCATCGGCTGGAAGGTATGGCCTGGGTGCATTAAGTCAAATCCTTAATATTACAGTTTTTGTATCCCATCGTGGTCTACAAGATGCACAGACAACAGTAAAAGTATATCAATCACTATACGAAATCGGCATGGAGTTGCCGATCCAATTACTGGCTGAAATCGTACATCTCGGTGAGGGGATTGATTGGGCTGGTAATGGCTTTTTCTATGACCTTCTGCGATCCAGGTCGAAAGAGACTATTTCAGCCAGACAGGTCAGGCAGGGCTACGCAGGTCCAATTTTTGATGGTTATAATGCTCGAGATTTGGTCGCCCTTGCTCCTAATCCCCAGCAAGAATCCTTAGATCCTGATGAAGTCGCTTCTGCTTTGGAACCCGGTGGAATATTCTCACATCATTTTCCCAATTATGAATACCGCCCTCAACAAATAGAAATGCTGCGCGAAGTTACCCGGGCACTGACTGAAAATCGCCACTTACTAGTTGAGGCAGGTACAGGCACTGGCAAAAGCATGGCCTACTTGTTACCTGCTGCATTATGGGCGCTAAAAAATGGTCAGCGCGTAGTCATCTCAACCAATACGATCAACTTGCAAGACCAATTAATTAACAAGGATATCCCAGATTTGCGTTCAGCGATGGGGATGAACCTTTCCGCTGCAGTCATGAAAGGGCGCTCGAACTATCTATGCCCACGCCGCTTGGAAAATATTCGCCGTCGTGGTCCTGATAATGCCGACGAGATGAGGGTATTGGCAAAAGTACTGGTATGGTTGCAATCCACATCTAGCGGTGATCGTAATGAGATTAATCTTAACGGTTCAATCGAACGCGATATATGGTTGCGCCTATCTGCCGATGATGAAGGTTGCACCACTGAAAATTGCCTGAAACGCGGTGGAATCTGCCCATTTTACCGCGCCCGGCAGGCTGCACTATCGGCTCACATTCTGGTGGTCAACCATGCCTTATTACTTGCAGATGTCGCTACAGGCAATCGAGTCCTACCTGAATATAATTACGTGATTATCGATGAAGCCCATCACCTGGAAGACGCCACCACCAATGCATTAAGCTTTAAGATCACCCAATGGATGATCGACCGGGCAGTTCGGGAGCTTGGGGGCCCAAAATCAGGGGCTTTAGGCAAACTTATTAATATTCTCGAAGGAAATATCCCACCATCCGATTTTGCAGCGATTAATCGTTACATCCAACAATCGACCGATTTGGCATTTCACTTCCAAACCACCACCCAAAGTTTCTTTCATACCATTGAAGAATTCCTGTTGGAACAGCGTGAAGGCAACGATATTGGTATGTATGCCCACCAGGAACGCATATTGCCTGCCACTCGAACCCAGCCCGCTTGGGCGGATGTCGAAGCAGCCTGGGAAGAATGTGAGACTTCGCTAAAGCCATTGATTGAAAATCTGGCCAATATGCTCCAGGCCTTGGGTGATATCAAGGAGAGTTTGCCTGAGGAAGATGATGATGTCGTTTCCAATCTCAGAAATTTATATATGAGGCTGACTGAAATCCAGAGTAATTTGGATGGAATGGTCTTTGAACCACGGGGAGACTCGATCTATTGGATTGAAATCCAACCCAATAGCAAGCAGATGTCTCTTAATTCGGCTCCATTACATATCGGTCCATTAATGCAAAAATACCTCTGGAATGACAAATCGGCCGTCATCCTCACCTCTGCTACCCTAACCGCGGCGGGTGAGTTCAATTATCTTCGCGGCAGGTTGAATGCAGACGAGGCCTACGAGCTTTCTGTCGGCTCACCTTTCGATTTTGAATCTTCGGTATTATTGTTCATCGCCAATGATATCCCTGAGCCTTCCGATCGGAATGGTCACCAGCGTGCGATTGAGCAAGGTATCTTGAAATTGTGCCAGGCTACCGGTGGACGGGCTCTGGTTCTATTTACTTCTTATGATCAATTAAAGCGCACCTCCCGATCAATCAGTCCATTACTAGGGAGAAGCGGTATACACATCTATGAACAAGGTGAGGGGGCTTCAGCCAGTACCCTCCTCGAAAGCTTTCGTGCTGATGACCACGCTGTACTGTTCGGTACAAGAGCATTTTGGGAAGGGGTTGATGTCCCTGGCGAGGCATTATCGGTGCTGATCATCGTCAAGCTGCCATTTGACGTTCCATCCGATCCGATTGTCGCCGCTCGATCGGAAACATTTGATGATCCCTTTAGTGAATACTCGTTACCCGAGGCTATTTTACGTTTCCGCCAGGGTTTTGGTCGCTTGATCCGCACGCAATCTGACCGCGGCATTGTCGCTATTTTTGATCGGCGAATTATGACCAAAAGATATGGGCGCCTCTTTACTGAATCTCTACCTACATGCACCACCCGGACGGGTTCAGTCAATGAGCTCCCCCAATTAGCTGTCAAATGGCTTAATATCTAGGCGTGGATCAATAATATCCTATATGAATTAGCTGATCTTATCGCTATTTCCCAGCTCAGTAGTTGCTTTTCTATAAAACACCAATAAAGTGCTGCCATAGTGTCTTTGATCAAACTCGACCAGATGCAATATCCGTATCTCTTCTCCGATGGGTTTATATTCAATCGGATGGATTTGAACAATCACCCACGCATCCTCTGAAAGCCAGTCGATATGATTATCAAGTGTCATCAATGCCCGGCTCCATAATGCTTTATATTGTGGAGGAGCAATATATACATAATCAAATTGATGGTTGATCGGCCGTTCCAACAAGCTAAATGCATCTGCATGGGCTACAACCGCACCTGCTTCAAGTTTTGTACTTTTTAAATTTTCTTTGATGATCGCAATTGGTTTGCGATTTAGCTCCACGAAACACACATATTCTGCCCCCCTGCTCAATGCCTCGATTCCTACACTTCCCGTTCCTGCAAATAGATCCAGTAACGAGGCTCCCTGGATGTCAGCTCCGAGGATATTGAACAACGCTTCCCGTACTTTATCGGTAATAGGCCTGGTCATCTCACCAGGTACCGATCGGATTCTCCTTCCACGGGCTATTCCACCAATAATTCTAAGGTCACTCACGCCGTGCAGCCTGTAGGGCAGCCGTGATATTAGCCCTTGGGGTGGTTATTTGAAGAACACAACCAGTTCCCAATATAAAGCGTTTCCTTTCAGTTGCCGAAATTGCATCGTTGGCTTCTGCATATACATGTTCAGGGTTGCCTAATTCCATTGTACGTTCCCGTTGCAATCCACCACATACCACGCCTGGGAATAGAACCTTCCCCTGGGCCAGCGATGGGACGGTTTCACGGTCATGCCAATTGATTACCTGCACTGGATAATCGGTAAACAGATTGAACATGATGTTTAATCCATGTATATGAAGCATATTCAGCCAATTTCCACGCCTTCCTTCAAGGATTTCAAGATCAAAGTTTCTGCCAAATCGAATGTACTCAGTTTCAGATAGAAGCTGATAATTGGCGTGTTGCACCGCATAAAAAATCCCCGCGATACCGGTTTTACTGGCTTCCTCAATAAACCGTTTGGTCGACTCTTGGATTGTCGTCAATCCCTCAAGAACCGCTTCCGGATATTGTCTGAGATGCACCAGCAACATCTCACCACCTACAAGGTTCTTTGCTTGCGCCAGCGGGCTGAATATAGTTTGAAGGACAGGTACATCGGGTCCAAGCTCGCCAATAATTAGCTTCAAACATGTCAACTGGTCCCTTAGCGCGCCTTTATAGGGGTCGAGTACCGGTAATTTACGCCAATCTTCAGGTGATTTGATTACTCTGTCTGTAAATTGCCGCGTTCCCTCAGGATGACCACGCCATTCATCTTCTGCTCCCCAATCCTTCAGGCAGTATGATGAAGCCGGTGTTACCTTCACCAGGTCAAAATCAAATGACTGTTGGAACTCAACAATAGCGTGTGCAAGTCCATCCGGGGTTTGATCGTCTACAGGGAAGTGCCTCCACAGGGCTACCGGAGTTTGATCAGGGACTTCCCCAGATAAGCATCTTTCTATCCGTTCTCGGTGAGTTATGTGATCCGTTGCCAAATTTCCTTCTCCAAATTCCAATCGCCTTGTGTTATTTCGTTAATATGGCCACGCGCTAATCGTCGAAGCATGTCATTTTTCGTCTTATCAACCTCATCACCAGTTCGGATAAGATTTAGAACCTGTACAAAAGCTTCGACTGCTTCATTTTTTCGGTCCATAGCCTTATAGACCATGCCGAGGCAATAGAAAGTATCAATATTCGAATTATCCAATGTACTGGCTTTCCTTAAATCCGCTTCAGCAGATTGAAATTGCTTCCGTGCATAATTTGCTACTCCCCTGCGTAGGAAGTCAACTCCTTTCGACGGTTCGCCCATTTGTGTTGGGTCAATCGGCATGGATTTAACTTTGGATATTTCTTTCTTTGTAAATAGTTTTTTCATCGTTTACCTGCAATGATCATGGCTTTATCAAAGTATCCCTTACTGCCTGATTAATTTCTTTCTCTTCTTTGGATTGATCGGTCAGGTACTTTTCTATGAATTCAGATCTACGCATCCGTAAAGCCATCGGCGCGATGGTTTTAAGATCTTCAGGTGCGGTTGTTTTGCGGTTATCCAAAGCAGCAAATGCTCGCATCGCTTCGAACAGGGTAATTTCTGCCCGTAAAGAATCAATTTTTAAGGAGCGGATTAAGTCCAATCCCTGATCGGATATACTTTCTGGAATTTTAACCTCTGGAAGCAGCTCACGGGCTAGTTGCACCTCCACTTGTGCTAATCTGGTTTCGTCTCCATATTCCATCGTTACTTGTCGGGGATTTACCAGGTACTCCCGAACCCTTTTGTAGGCTTCTAAGCGTTCGTCTTTATCGACCAACCCCTTCACCACGATGCGTAATCCAAACCGATCCATAATTTGAGGCCGTAGCCGACCTTCTTCAGGATTCATCGTACCAATCAGTACAAACCGTGACCGGTAGGTTGCCGTATTGGCGCCTCGCTTTACCGTATATGATCCATAAGCTGCTGCATCTAAAATGGCATCCACCACGTCATCAGATAGTAAATTTACTTCATCTACAAGTAGCAAATTTCGATCGGCATGAGCTAATATACCTCGGTGTAACCGTAACTGCTCCTGCCCTATCGAATTTTCATCCGCCGCCCCAACCACATCTTCAATCCGGGCATTCAAAGGCAGCTCAACTAAGCGAATTTTATCCATGGCGGCCAATGGCTCGCCTCGTGCATACTTCTTGGCACAATTCGGGCATACCGCGTCGATGCCACCAGTCTCAACATCTTCTGGCAAGCAGCCATAATAACATAAGCTTCTTGGAATTTCAGGAAGCAGATCCACCAGTCCGCGTATGGCAGTAGTTTTCCCCGTGCCTCGCGGGCCGATCAGTAATACCCCTCCGATGGCTGGATTGATCAATGCTAGTAGCAGCGCATATTTCATCTCCACTTGTCCAACCATTGCCAGAAAGGGAAAAGGTAAGGTTTCAACCAGCCCGCTATCTTGTTGGGCTTGGTTTTCTCCAAGGTTCTTCCCAGATACATGCTCGATAAGATTCTTCAAAGATCGATATTTGGTCTCGATCTCTGGAAAATCTCCAGTTTTTATGTCTTGATTGGATTTATCGTCTGTCATCGGGTTACTGGTAGCTGATCAATCCATATCTTCCCGATTCTCACCAAAGTCGATCGGGGGTAACATATCTGGCCGCTCCATTAAGACGTCCATCTCACCAAAAGTCAGTTCAGGCATCATCGGCGGTAATGGGGAGATCGCAGGCGTTTTAATTCTCATGGTGAATGGAGGGATGATATCAACGCGTGGTTTGTCATAACCATCGGCTACTTTCCTCAAAATTCTTGGCCCTTCGGCCAACCAGCCCACGTAATAGCCCCGGGTTGAATAAACAATTCGCTCTGTAGATATCCAACCGATCCATTCACCCTCACAACTGAAGATATATGGGTAAACCAGGAAACCGCCCACATCTCCCGCAGTTGTATATATTGGTACAAGCATAGTATCGATAGACATAGGTCACTTATCCAATTATAAACAATTCTCTTTTAGCCTTCATATCGCTTATATATCCTTATTGTACATCGCTATAGGTCCAATAACGATTAACGAAAAAATTCCAGAACAAAACGATAATTACTGCAATAGCTAATGTGGCATTTTGTCCTAATGCATCGGGAGGAAGGAAAAGGTACTTCTCCGGCAGGTATTGGAATAATTTCGTAATTAATGGCTCCAAAAATCTTAATATTGGTATTCTAATCACCAAACCAGTTGCACTTACGATCGCGAATTGAATTAATTGCCTGATGATTGGCTTGGAACGGGAATCCGGATAGGTCCAGAGCCGGTTCCATATAAAGTTGCTCAAAATGGCACAAATAAAGGAAATCGTACCTGCTAGAACGTATGGAACCCCAAATACTCGGACCAGTAAATTGGCAATGCCAAAATCTACCACTGCACCGATTGTACCAACCACGAGAAATCTTAAAAATCGCGTTCTTTCACGCGATTTCGCAAATAAAACCGTCATCCTAATCCTAATTTCTGCCGAAAATAGGGGATTGTTTTACGTAATCCCTCCTCCAGGTCGATGTGTGGCTCCCATCCTAAAATTGTTTGAGCCCGCGTGATATCTGGTCGTCTCCGTTGAGGGTCACTCTCCAGTCGTTCAGCTTCTTTATAAACAATCCCGGCAGAATTCCCCACAATTTTGTTTATTTTTTCAGCAAATTCTAAGATGGTTAATTCAGCCGGGTTACCGATGTTTACTGGCAAATGCTCGTCCGAAAGTAACAACCTGGTAATCCCATCCACAAGATCATCCACATAACAAAAACTACGCGTTTGCTGACCATCTCCATAAACAGTCAGTGCTTCTCCCCGTAAAGCTTGTTGGATAAAATTCGGCACCACCCTGCCATCATCGAGATGCATACGGGGTCCATAAGTGTTAAAGATCCGAACAATTCGAGTGTCAATCCCATGAAAGCGGTGATATGCCATTGTCAAGGCTTCAGCAAAACGTTTAGCTTCATCGTATACTGAACGAAGGCCAATCGGGTCAACATGTCCCCAATAACTCTCGCTTTGTGGGTGCTCCAACGGGTCTCCATAGATCTCGCTGGTGCTGGCCAACAAAAACCTGGATCCGTTTGTCCTTGCCAGTCCCAGGGTATTATGCGTACCAAGAGCACCTGCCTTCATCGTCTGGATAGGTAAATTCACATATCCATATGGTGATTTTGGGTTTGGGCTGGCTGGGGAGGCAAAGTGCAACACTGCATCCACTTTCCCAGGTACAAAGATGAAGTTTGAAACGTCATGCCGGATGAATGAAAATCCTGGATTACTCGATAAGTGTGCTAAATTATCAGGACTGCCGGTGATGAAATTATCCATCCCGACAACTTCATGACCATCAGATAATAATCGCTCGCATAAATGCGAGCCTAAAAAACCTGCTGCCCCAGTGATTAATATTCTCATCCCAATTTATCTCCAATCGACCCTGCTGGTCAATCCATCTCCTGTAATCTGCTGCGCTGCCCCAGTTCTGGCGTCTATCATCCAGATATTCCCATTATAAATGACTGCAATCGCATATTCCCACCCATTTCCGATTTCTGCCGGTGACCAAACGACATGTTGTGGATCAAGCCCGGTTACGCCTTCTTCAGGAAACAATTTTTTTTGATTGGAACCATCTCGATCGATTGTATATAAGCTGTACTCACTCGTATCACTTTGCTCAGTGAATATCGCTTGTAGGTAGGCGACTGAAAATACTTGCTGGTTGTGAATCTCTCCAGATTCGTCATAAATCAGTTCTTTGTTTTGGCTCATGGGTGATGGTTCTGGGTAGGCAAACATGCCGACGTTTTTTACCAAATCCACAGGTGAGCCACCCATCAGCGGTATTGCAACTAAATCGAACCGCTGAACATCTTGTGTGCCATCCCCATTATAGGACGCATGATTAACGGCATAGATCACATTTCCATCAGGCGACCAGGCGGCTCCTGGCACCCAGGCCCAATTTCCACCTGACTGGTAAGGAGAGATGCTTAGGATAGATTTTTGGGCACCATCGCCTCTGTAAAAGACACCAATACCATCCGGTCGAGTGTATAAAAACTGTGCCTGGTCAGGCGCCCATGAATATTCCACACCCCACCACCCATAAACCCCACCTGAGTTCGCCCCCAACACCATTGAGGGTATCCCATTCGGGCCATCCGGGTTTACTGAGACCTCATACAAATCATTATTCGCCTGCCAGCCTGGAGATGTTTCGCGCCAATCAGCTGTTGAATATGCCACAACGGTTGAGCTTGGATCAAATTCTGCAAAATGAATGACATTCTTCACGCCAAGATCGATCAATTGGGCTGGATTCCTCATCAATAAAGCCATCCATAGGCTATTTATTGTCTCTTCATCCTTCGAAAACCTGGTATAAAGTAGATATTCGCCATTCTTCGATAGTGTAAATATTCTCCCGTCCAAATCCCCTGTGGCGACTACACTCCTGCGATTGCCGGTATTATTTTCAATGATCCAGGCATTTCCACCTGAAAGGTAAGCAATTTTTCCTGGAATACTTACGGATGTGAATGTTGCCACACTTCCAACGATTACGATTTCAGGGATCGCCTCTTTGATGATCATTGTCTTTATCAATAGAGTCAGACACTTCGACGTTATCTTCAAAGACTCGCCGGTGTGTCACTTCCTCCAGTCCATTTACACCAGCCTGACTTAACCGGCGTTCCCCTTCGGGCAAAGCTTCATTTCTCAAAATCTGCTGCTCAAACGGAATGATAATTTGTTCGCTGTAATATTCCTCGCTAACCCTGGTCACTTTAACTGAAGATTCTTGCATCAACAGAGTATACAGAGGCGGGTCCACTCTATCCAGTGCGCCAAGACTAATCTGAGCAGCGTTTAGAGCTTCCTGTACATTGCTCCCTGAAGCTATATTTACCTGTGAAGTTTGATCACCCAAAGTAATCCTTACTGTAATTAGCCCTCGCGTCGGTTGAGCAGCGTTACACCCCCAGACAAAAGTGGATAAGAATAATAAAATAATGGACCGTAGGAAATAAAAATTAGTCCGATGGTATAATCGCAAGGTTCACCCAGTTATGTTAATCAATAAATAAGTAAACTGACAAAACATTATAGCATGTCCGACGAAGCCATCCCGGAATCTAATCCTGATCTGATCACTGCCCGCATCGAGGCACTTTTATTCGTTGCCACGGGTGCAGTTCCGCCATTACAATTGGCTACCGCGCTCGATCTACCTCTGAGAGTTGTTGAAAATCACCTCGATATACTTGAAACAAGATTCGCATCGCAGGATTTACCCCACGGTTTACGCCTTCAGCGCCATCATGGTCGTGTCCAGCTCACGACATCCCCCGATATGGCTACCGATGTAGAGCGATTTCTTGGTTTAGAAGCTACAAGTAAGCTTAGCCGTGCAGCCCTTGAAACATTAGCCATTATTGCCTACCAACAACCCGTCACCCGGCCTGAAATTGATGCCGTCCGTGGAGTTAGCTCGGATGGAGTATTAAAAAGTCTCCTTAGCAAGGGATTGGTTCAAGAAGTCGGTCGGGCGGAACGTCCAGGAAGACCCATACTCTACACCACTACTTCTGATTTTCTGCAGCATTTCGGCTTGAATTCACTTGAAGAGTTGCCTCCATTATCAACTGAGCTTGGTACACTCCCCCCATCCTCTGATTATTCCTCAGAGCTCTAGTCCTATCCACCGTTATATAATTTTCGATTTTATAAATCTCCTCAAGCCTGCAAATTGTGCCGATGTACTCTGTGCGATCCAATTGCTAACGTAAATTGATCACGTCTCCCACACATCCACTAGCTCTCACCTTTCCACTGTTCGTATAGATTTACAAATTTCTCTAGCGTGTTTTCATAATAATCGGTACCGGTATAGGGTAGTTTAATCACTCTCTTCGCTGGCTTTACCATTGGCTTGGATGCAGCAAAATTCTGTAAAATTTTCGCATGTGGTTTTAAGCTTCCATCAGGTCGCACAAGGCCAAAAAATCGTTCATGCCAGTTCTCATCGTATGGTGGTCGATTCCACAAGGTTTCGTCATAATCTGCAAAGCACCATGGCATTGCTCCTATCACACCAACATCTACCAATCGTGGTAGAACCTCAGCAAAATATTCTGCCAATGCTTCTTCAGAAGCCATGAACTGTTTGATTTCTCTACCATAACCAATCCATTCCCACTCAAATGATTCTTTCCCTGGCGGAGCGCTACATCCGCCAAATTCCTCCATAAAGACCGGTTTTCCTGAAATAGCAGCCGTTAAAGCGCAGGTAAAGGGAACAAAATCAGGGTCGAGTGGGTCTCTCACCAATCCCTGCATGTACATGGGGTAAGAATGCATAACGGCAAAATCTGTCTTGGAGAATATCTGGTCCAGACGCAAGCCGTTGTTATATAACAGGCTGGCAATATGCAACCCACATGTCACAGGATGGACGGGATCAATCGAATGGATCGTCTCAACCATCTCGGCTGCCCATTTTTCACCGATCGTATCGCTGGGTGGCAAGGCAAATATATCCGGTTCATTTCCAAGAATTCCAACACCAAAGTGCAGGGTGGTCTTTCAGCAATCGTACTATCGTCTGGAGTTGATACTTTTCTGCTCTGAGCACCTTTTCATCAGAAAAAGGATTCAAGTACCCACTCTCGACAATCTTTCCTGCGCTGATCACCTGCTTGATGTATCTCGGTTTTTCACCATGCAACATCCAGCGAGGAGCCCAATTTGGTCCACTCATATGGCCGGCAAAAAAGGTCACATCTAATTTGAGGTTCAAGTTTGCAGCAATGTCACAGACTTTCACCAGATGATTCAAACATTCTGGTGATATCTTATCTGCTGCAGGTTGAAAATCGTCCCATAACAGGAAAATCCGTACCAGGGATAATCCCAGCTCGCGGATGATGGAAAACTCTTCCCGTACCTCACCGGCATCAAAATCTGACCACCAGTAAACGGCTTTTTTTCTCGGTAAATAATTGACGCCTAATAAGAACGGTTGATCCATATGACCTCTAATCCTTGTACCATCATCACGTATAATTAGTAAATTATATCGACTTTTCTTATCAATACTTGAGAAGATCAGGCAGAACACTCATGCAGAATATTCCCAGTCTATTACCAATCCCGCAAAAAATCAAACTTACTGAAGGTCTGTATAATTTATCTGATAAAAGTGTGATCCTTCTGGAAACTGATCGCCCTCAACACTTGCTTTTTTCCGCATTACGGTTACAAACAGCTTTTGGAGATATTTATCACAATCACCTGGAAATCTATGCGGGTAAGACCAAAGCATTGGGTCAGCTCGCAATCACCCTCACACTAGACCCCCAATTAATGGATACAGCCCAGGGGTACCGATTAAGGATAACTCCAGATCAAATCTACCTTGAAGCCCGCGATGATCCGGGGATGTTCTACGCCTGTTGTACATTGATACAACTTCTCCAATCTTACTCTCCATCCTATAACAAGAATGATGATTTACCCGCTGACCATCTTCCCTGCCTTGAGATCATCGATTGGCCAAGTTTTCCTAACCGGGGTGTTATGCTCGATATCTCGCGCAATAAGGTTCCAACGATGGATACCTTATTCACCTTAGTCGATATGCTGGCATCCTGGAAAATCAACCAGCTCCAGTTATATACCGAACACACCTTTGCTTACCACCAACATCCTGAAGTGTGGGTAGATGCGTCTCCATTCACGGGTGAAGAAATCCTGAGATTGGATCAATACTGTAGGGATCGTTTTGTTGAACTGGTCCCCAACCAGAATTCTTTTGGTCATCTGGAGCATTGGCTAAAATTACCCCGCTATGCACCTTTAGCCGAAGCGCCTGACGGCTTCGATTTTCCCTGGGGTAGGAATGATGGTCCTTTTAGTCTGTGTCCTCTGGATCAGGGCAGTATGTCCCTCCTGACAAGTCTCTATGATGAATTACTCCCTCACTTTTCAAGTCGACAATTCAATGTCGGTTTTGATGAAACTTTCGATGTAGGTCAGGGTCGCAGTAAAACGGCATGCGAGCAGTTCGGAGTTGGGCGAGTGTATCTGGAATTCTTGCTCAAAGTCTACCAGGAAGTTTCCCAGCGAGGGTATCGTATGCAATTCTGGGGAGATATGATCATAGCTCATCCTGAGCTCATTAGTGAACTACCAAAAGATTGTATTGCCCTGGAATGGGGTTATGAAGCTGGTCACCCATTCAAAGAACATTCCGAGCTGTTCGCCGCATCGGGAGTCACTTTCTACGTCTGCCCTGGCACTTCTGCCTGGAATTCTATCGCAGGGCGGACAGATAACTGCCTTGCAAACCTTACGAATGCTGCTCAAAATGGGATACAGAATGGATCTACCGGCTATCTGATTACCGATTGGGGCGACAACGGTCATTGGCAGGTTCTACCGGTGAGTTATTTAGGATTTGCTGCTGGGGCTGCTTATGCGTGGTCCTTTGAAGCCAATAAGGAGTTGGATGCTGAGTGAATCCTTAAGTCTATATGCATTCCACGATCCAGCAGGGCACATGGGTAAACTGGCTTACGATCTGGGTAATATTTATCATCAGGTTGGCTATGAACCTGATAATGCGTCTGCATTGTTCCATATCTCTGCAGAATCCAATAAAAGATTGGAAAAATAATCTTGATCGCAGATCAGCCCTCCAGGTTTTTCATCATATACTTGATGTTATTGACCAGATAACCTTAAACCGTCCAACAAATAACTCATTGCGCTCCGATCACCAGCTGCTGCAGCGTGAATTTGATCTGACTATAGATTTATTACGCCATGCATGTATGCGCGGTCTTTTCGGATTTGGTTCTTCCGAATATTCGCCTATCGCTCTATCAGAGGATATTGATAGAATAATTAAGCAATATCGACAAATATGGCTGTCACGTAACCGCATTGGTGGATTAATGGCCAGTCTATCTTACTTCGATAAAATGAAATTAGATTATCAAACATAATTGGAGTTTCTATGGATCATCATACCCAAAAATCTACACCTGTATGGCTTGAAGATGCCGTATTTTATCAGATCTATCCGCAGACATTTTATGACTCGAATGGCGATGGGATTGGAGATATCCCAGGCATCATCGCTAAATTGGATTACATACAATCACTTGGAATTAATGCCTGCTGGCTAAATCCATGTTTTGAATCCCCCTTCCAGGATGCTGGATATGATGTCGCTGACTATTACAAAGTTGCAGATCGGTATGGCACCAATGACGATCTCAAGCACTTGTTTGAAGCTGCCAGAAAAAGGGGCATTCGAATCCTTCTCGATCTGGTGCCGGGCCATACCTCAATTCAGCATGCTTGGTTCAAAGAGTCTGCTAAACCGGAAAGAAATCCGTACACCGATTACTATATTTGGACAGATTCCGCTTGGACTTGGAATATCCCTGGTTATAACGTCGTCAGTGGTTATTCACAGCGTAATGGCAGCTATCTCACCAACTTCTTTTACTTTCAGCCAGCATTAAATTTTGGCTTTGCCAATCCTGATCCTTATCAGCCCTGGCAGCAAGCTGTGGATGCACCGGGTCCGCTGAGAGTGCGTCAGGAGCTAAAGAATATAATGCGTTTCTGGCTCGAATTGGGCGCCAGCGGTTTTAGGGTGGATATGGCTTTCTCCCTTGTAAAAGGAGATACAGGCCATCGTGAAACGACCAGGCTTTGGCAGGAGATGCGGACCTGGTTGGATGCTGAGTTTCCTGATGCCTGCCTGGTTTCTGAAGGTGGATTGCCTTCGGTTGCCATTCCGGCCGGGTTTCATATGGATTTTTGCCTTCAATTCGGAACTCCTGGGTATACCGCTCTGTTGAGGAAATCTTTCGGGATTGGTGGTGGCGCTGACCCTTATAGTTTTAGCTTCTTTGATCCCATTGGTAGTGGAAACATCATAGAATTCCTGGATGATTACCTAAAGCATTACAAAATCACGCATGGAAAAGGTCATATTGCTCTTCCCTCCGGCAACCATGATGTCACTCCTCGGTTGAGTAAAGGCAGGACTGCTGATGATCTCGAGCTGATCTTCCTGTTCCTGCTCACCATGCCAGGTGTGCCTTTCATCTGGTACGGAGACGAAATTGGGATGCGCTCAATCGATGAGATGGTTTCAAAGGAAGGCGGTTTTCAACGCACAGGCGTTCGCACACCCATGCAGTGGTCCAATTCAGAAAATGCGGGATTTTCAACCGCAAAACCTGAAGCGTTATATCTGCCAATCGATCCCTCCCCAGATCGCCCAACCGTGCAGCAACAGGAAGCTGACCCAAATTCGCTTCTCCAGCGCGTGCGCAGATTAGTGGCTATACGAAAAGCTCACCCTGCCCTTCAGGCCTCAGCTGATTTTGAAGTCCTCTATGCTGAGCCTGGCAGATATCCGTTTGTCTACCAAAGGTCAAACGGTTCTGGCACATACATTATCGCTATCAATCCATCCTCCCGTGGAGTTGACGTAGATTTCCCTTGTCCACTATCAGGCCGACCTGAAAACATTTACCGAACTGGTAATAATATAATTCTTCAAAATGGGAAGTGTAGGATCAGTATGGCAGGGATCTCCGGATCAATTTATCGATTATCAGAACAGTGACCCACGAAGATCACCTTGAAAGCCTCGATTTTCTTGATGCCGGCTAAATGTCTGACAAACGATTTTGAAGGTAAAAATAGGTCATCAAAATCACTGATAAATTCTGCTTGCAATCTATAAATCCGAAGCAGGTACTTGAAACCAAAAATGGAACCTATCTTAAGTGAAATTTACTTAAACGTCTTGAATGGCAATCACAAAGAAGTGCGATTAAAAGTCAAATCAGCGCTTAAGCTTGGCCTTCCGCCAATATCTATCCTGAACGATGGCATGATTGCCGCCATGCAGGAAGTAGGCAGATTGTTCGAAGCAGGTGAATATTATGTGCCAGAAATGCTCGTTGCTGCTAGGGCAATGCAATCGGGTATGAAGGTGCTAAAACCTCACCTCTCAGTTTCCGATTCCCATCCAGCTGGAAAAGTTGCCCTCGGTACCGTCGAAGGAGATTATCATGACATCGGCAAAAATCTGGTAAAAATGATGCTCGAAGGATCCGGATTTGAGGTGATTGACCTGGGAGTGGATGTCTGTCCCGCTGCTTTTGTGTCCGCTGTCATCGAACACCATGTCGGTATCCTCGCCATGTCAGCCCTGATCACCACCACCATGCAAAATATGCGACCCGTGATTGATGCATTAGAAAAGTCCGGGCTTCGCCAGCAGGTCAAGGTTTTAGTTGGTGGCGCTCCTCTTACAGAACAGTTTGCTCAGCAAATTGGAGCCGATGGATATGCAGCTGATGCCAGTCGCGCTGTGACCATGGCAAAAATATTTATTATCTGGGTAATGTTCAGGTGTGTGGGGTATACTTCCCGGGTAACGCCTGGGGAATTTATTAGATCGGTAAATGCGGAGATCATTTTATGACTTTGACCAAAGAATGGCTAAACCGGATCACTCATTGGGATAATGCCCTCTGGCAAATCTGTTATGAACCCTTAGCTACCCTGGAACTTAATGGTTTTGTCACTCGTAAACAGCTCACCCCCGAACAGGCACTAAAATACAAATTTCGTCCCATGCCCGAAGGCACCGCCTGGGGAGCCAAATGGGAGTATGGCTGGTTCCAGAGTAATTTAACTTTGCCTGAAAAAGCAGCCGGGAGGCGCATCGTCCTGTATATGAATCCTGCTGCCAAGCCACCCGAAGATGGTGAGTGCCTGGTTTGGGCAAATGGGAAGATCATCGGCTCTTTTGGTTTAGCCCGCAGGGAGATCACCCTCACCACAAATGGTATCCCCGGAACTAATTTCGACATCCTGGTGGAAGCTTATGCCGGTCATGGTCCATTGGTGATGGGTGGCGGTCCAATCCGTTATGGCCATGCATCTGTACCGGAACCGGGAAAAACACAGGTTTCAGTCGGTGAAAGTCATTTTGGCATCTGGCGCGAACAGGCATATCAGCTGGCGTTGGACTTTACCACCCTCTTCGAGCTTCGTAACCGGTTGGACCAATCATCCCTCCGCGTTTCCGAGATTGATCAGGGTTTAAAAGATGTTACCCTGCTTATTGATCTTGAGCTGCCTGAACCGGAAATGTTGGAGACGGTTAACCTGGGGCGAGAACGTTTGCAGCCATTATTAGCGTGTGTCAATGGCTCCACCACACCTACCTTTTTTGCATTCGGTCATGCTCACATCGACGTTGCCTGGCTCTGGCCATTTGCCGAAACAGATCGCAAGATTGCTCGCACTGTGATCAATCAGCTCGCTCTTATGGAAGAATATCCTGATTACCGCTTCCTCCAATCGCAACCTCAGCTTTACCGAATGCTCAAGGATCACTATCCTGAGTTGTATGAACGCTTTAAGCAGGCTTTATTGGCAGGTAAGGTCATTCCCGATGGAGCGATGTGGGTCGAAGCAGACACGAATATTACCGGTGGAGAAAGCCTGATTCGTCAAATTATGGCTGGCAAACAATTCATGAAACAGGAATTCTCCAAGGATGTGGAAGTTATGTGGCTGCCAGATGTATTCGGATACTCAGGCTCACTTCCACAAATCCTGCTCGGTTGCGGTTGCTCCAGCTTTGCTACCCAAAAGATTGCCTGGACCTATCACGGGGGTGATCCTTTCCCATATAACACCTTTCTATGGGAAGGTATAGATGGTTCGACTATTCCAACTCATATATTTACCGACTACAACAGCCACACCAGACCCGGAAGCATATTGGATCGTTGGGAAACACGCTTACAAAAGGATGGCATCAGTTCCATGCTTCTATCGTTTGGCTGGGGCGATGGCGGGGGTGGACCCACCCGTGATCACCTTGAATATTTATCACGCCTGGAAGATCTGGAGGGCGTCCCAAGGGTAAAGCTTTCCTCTCCAAAAGAATTCTTTGCAGATCTAAAACGCCAGGGATTACCCAAAGAACGCTATGTGGGTGAGCTGTATTTTCAAGCTCACCGTGGTACATATACTTCACAGGCAAAAACGAAATTGGGTAACCGGCGTTGTGAATTTGCGTTACGTGAAGCTGAATTCTGGGGAACCGTGGCTCACTCAATTAAAGGTCATGCTTTTTCCGCTGAAGACCTCCAGCCTGACTGGCAACGAGTTTTAGTAAACCAATTCCATGACATCTTGCCTGGTTCTTCCATTCACAGGGTATACGAAGAAGCATCGCTAGCATATTCCCAGGTGATTTCTGATGCCACAAAAATAGCTCAATCCGCAGCCCAGGCATTGGTAAATTCAAACGATATAGATTCCGTCACCGTCTTCAATTCTCTTTCCTGGGAACGGACCGAGCTGATTAATTTACCCCAAGGATCTATTCAAGTCACCGTTCCTGCTTGTGGATGGACGACGATTAAGAATGCGAATGCATCCAAGCTAAAACCGGAATCCAAACGCAAATCTGTCGTAAAAGTCACCGAGACCAGCCTTGAAAACGACCTTCTGCTCGCGAATTTCAACCCTCGCGGTGAGCTCATCAGCCTGGTAGATAAGGAAACTGGTGTTGAGATGATCGCCAGCGCAGGCAATCGATTGTGCCTCTACAAGGATATCCCTGCTCGCTTTGACGCCTGGGATATCGACAGCATGGCAGAAGACTTGCTGATGTCAACGGATGAACCAGTCAAATTGGAGATAGCGCAAGCCACAAGTGACCTGGCGAGTATTAAGCTAACTCGCACGATTCATAATTCCACCTTCACCCAATTGATCAGCTTGCGTAAAAACAGCCGCAGGCTTGATTTCGCCACCACCGTTGATTGGCAGGAAAGCCATAAGCTCTTAAAGGTTGCCTTTCCAGTCACTATACACGCCAATGAAGCCATCCACGAGATCCAGTTTGGGCATATACGCCGTCCGAACCATCGCTCCCGGCCTTTCGATGCCGACCGCTTTGAGGTCTGCAATCACAAGTGGACTGCATTAGCTGAAGAAAATCGAGGTGTGGCAATCCTAAATGATTGCAAATATGGGATCAATGTCTTGGGCAATAGCATGAACCTGACCCTGCTCAAGTCTGCTCTGGCACCCGACCAGCTTGCTGATAAAGGACTACAAACCTTTACCTATGCAATTTATTACTGGAATGGCAGTTTTGGAGACTGCGATGTGATCCGTGAAGCCTATGCGTTGAACTCCCCATTATTGATACTCCCTGGAGCGAGCGGATTTGCCTCACTGTTCAACTTAGATGCCGCAAATATAATCCTGGAAACTGTCAAGCTCGCTGAGGATGGTTCAGACGATGTCATTTTGCGACTGTATGAATCCAAGCGCAATCTGACCCATTGTATTCTGACCACTTCTTTACCAGTCAAAAAGGTTTCACAAACCGATATGCTTGAGAGATTTCATAGTGATTTGTCTATTGACCGAGGATGCATTAACCTTGACTTTCGTCCTTTCGAAATCAAGACCATTCGCCTTTCATTGCATTCGTAAACCATCTCAATTAAGTACTCCATCAACGATAAGGATATTTTTCATATGGAAGAAAGATTACAAAAAATTTTAGCCGCTGCAGGTTATGGTTCACGCCGCTCATGCGAAGAATTTATCAGCGCAGGTCGGGTGACTGTTAATGGCCAAAAAGCACTTCTTGGATCCAAAGCGGATGTCCAAAAGGATCAAATCAAGCTGGACGGTAAATTGATTAAGCGTCCTGAATCGTTTCAGTATATCGCTATGTACAAACCCAGGGGAGTTTTATCCTCCGTCACTGCACCCGACCCTCGCCCAACTGTGCGTAGTCTGGTACCTGTTGAAGGCACACTCTATCCGGTTGGTCGCCTCGATGTAGACAGTGAAGGCTTGATCCTGCTGACTAACGATGGCGACTTAGCCAATCAGCTCACCCATCCTCGCTATGGGCACGAGAAAGAATATCGCGTCCTTTTGGCCCGTCATCCCGATGAAAAACAGCTGATGGCTTGGCGTCATGGTGTTGTTTTGGAAGATGGCTATCAATGCGCGCCTGTCCAGGTGGATATTGAATCCAACTCTGGCAAAGGTACCTGGGTGCGTGTCATTATGAAGGAAGGTCGAAAACGGCAGATACGTGATACCTGCCGCCAGATCGGTTTACCCGTGGTGAGTATCATCCGCTTGAGGATCGGGAGCTTGCGCTTGGGAACTTTGAAATCAGGTCAATGGAAATATTTAACCCCTACGGAGATCGAAGGCTTAAAAACTCAAAAAATACCTGGAACGGGGTACAAGTCCAAGCCAACTGCTAAGAGAGTATCACCGAAACGGGGAACGAAACGCTCTCAAGAAGATTGACTGTCAGATTGTTGTTCTTATTCCGTTTATCCATGTGAATCGGTCATGCAAGCCTCACAACCACCGCTGCAGGATCCTGAAGCCTTTAGTAATCTATTTACCCGTACCCAGATTATCATCTTCCGCTTTATTTATGGCCTGCATGGTGGGCCACTTGAAGAAGTTGAGGATTTAACTTGTGATACCTATCTACGCGCGTGGAAAGCCAGGCTTAGATTTAGGGGCGACGATCATGATGCAATCTGCTGGTTGTTCACCATAGCTCGCCATTTGGTCATTGATGCACATCGTCGCGGAAAAGCCCATCCAGATCATAATTTTGTTGAATTGGATGACACCAGTATAGACGCCATGTTCCCATCCGCCCAAATTCCAGTAGAAGAACAGGCTGTGATCCACGAGCAAATCAAACGCTTATGGTTGGTTTTGCAGATTCTTAACGATGAAAAGCGTGAGCTTCTGGTATTGCGTTACATGCTGGGTTGGAAAGTAAATGAAATTGCACGCTATCTACAGAAAGAAGAAAATACTGTTTCGGTGAATATTCGCCGAACTCTAGATCAGGTTCGCCAAAATTGGCCGGCAGATTGAGCATATCTATGGGAATAAATCCATCTCAAAACCCACCAAACGAAGAAATGATTGAAGATCTATTAGGCAAGTTTGCTCCCCAGCCATCGGACCGCATGCATGCCATGCTAAGATCTGCCCCATGGCAAAAGCAGGTTGTTCAAAAACAAATAATTGTAATCACCAACCTGAAACGAAGGCGTAAGTATATCTGGGGTACAGTTGTGGGGGGAGTGTTACTGGCAATTTTTGTGATCATGTTTGTCCCTTCAATCCGAGCTGCTGCTAACCAGATATTTCACCTATTCCTGCTAGCAACTTCGGATCAGCTAAATATACAGGTTGATGCTACCAGCCCCGGAGATCTGGTTGATTTTTCAAATCCTGATAATTTCCGCATGAGTATCGAAGAGGTTCAACAAGTGTCAGGTTTTGAAGTAAAGCACCTATCCACCATGCCTGCAGATCTGACTTTTATCGGCGCACGCTATGATTCCATTTATAAAACTGTTACTATCCTCTATAAGGCTGAAGATTACATCCTATTCCTCACCCAGCGACCTCTTGGCAAGGGTGAAGATGTATTCAGTATTGGGGCTGGTGCGGTGGTCAAGCAGGTCAGAATTGGTAACATTGATGCTGAATTCGTGGTAGGTGGTTGGAAGGCTGTTTCCACCCAACCATCAGCTGGGTCTCAAACTCCCGATGGCGCGGCAGATATCTATGCCATATGGGATAATGGCTATCCACAATTCACACTCCGCTGGCAAGCGCGAGGGTTCATCCACGAGTTGCGCAGTGACGGTGAAGGTAGTCCTTCACAATCTATTTTAATAAACCTGGCGAATGAGTTAAAATAGGCACGTTTGTCCATTATCATTTGAGGAGAACAAATGGATATATCCCAGATTTCATCACCTGAATCAAAACCATCTTGGCTTGATCGCCCTGTCTTCCACTCTCCGGTGATTAGTCTTGAAAAACTTATCTTTGCTATTATTTTGATCGTTGCAATATTCACCCGTTTATATATGCTGGAACCGCGCGTCATGAGCCATGACGAAACCTCGCACACTTACTTCTCTTGGTTGTTCTATAAAGGCAGTGGCTATGCGCATGATCCGGTAACCCATGGACCGCTCCAATTTCATCTGGTGGCACTATCATATTTCCTTTTCGGTGATAGTGATACCACCGCCCGCATCCCTGCTGCATTATTCAGTATCGCTACCGTCGCATTTATGTGGGCTTACCGTCGCTATTTCGGTCGTGCCGGTGCGTTGATTGCCGCGCTATTGATGACCATCTCACCCTTCATGCTTTACTATGGGCGCTATGTACGGAATGAAGCCTTTGTAGCATTTTTCGGGGTGGTGATGCTTTGGTCTATGTTGCGCTATCTGGATACAGGTGAGCATAAGTATCTGTATGTATTTACCGCGGTCACCGTACTCCATTTTTGTACCAAGGAAACCTCATTCATTTATACTGCACAAGCCTTATTATTCCTGGCTTTTTACCTGGTCTATCGTCTAACTCAACGTAAGTGGAATATTCCGAGTTATCGTTCAAATTTCCTGTATGCCCTCATCTTTTCATTACTTATCCTTATTGCTGGGGTGATGATCAAGACGCTGGCAGTTAAAACTACTCTCAACGAGCAACCCCAGGTCGTTGCAACCATCCCAACCTTCATCCCCCTCATTCTCATTTATTTGGGGCTGCTTGGTTTAGCTGTCGCAATTTATTTCGTTTTATTTGGATTTGGCTTAAAACAGCTCCGCCAGGAACGTACTTTCGATCTGTTGATGCTGCTGGGAACGCTAGTCTTGCCTCAGCTCTCGGCATTTGCGATTAATTTCGCTGGTTGGAAAGTTCCGGTGAATGCCACCGAGGTGAAAGCGCTTGGTCTACACCGATATTATCCACATGGCGATCATCGTTGTGCCAATTATTGTGGTTTCAATCCTCCTGGGTCTATGGTGGAATAAACGTCAATGGCTGATCAATGCCGGTATTTGGTATGTAATCTATATCGTTTTCTATACCAGCCTGTTCACCAACGTCGAAGCTGGTTTTTTCACCGGCCTGGTCGGCTCACTCGGCTATTGGTTGGCTCAACAAGGAGTAAATCGAGGTGATCAACCGCTTTATTACTATGCTCTGATCCAGGTCCCGATGTACGAATTCCTGCCCGCCATCGGCAGCCTCATCGCTATATTACTGGCAATCCGGGGTCGGAAGAAGGTCCATGATGATAGTTTTGATACGCAGAACCCGTTGGCAGACACACCGGATGTGGAACCTGTGCCTCTCTCTGAAATTGAAGCATGACGGTGATGTAATACCGGTCGAGCCACCTCAAAATTCAGCTGATCAAACCGTCTCCGCGTTGATAAAACCCCCGGTGGTAGGTTTGCTGATTTTCTGGGCTATCACAAGCTTGCTGGCCTACTCCATTGCCGGCGAAAAAATGCCTTGGCTGACCGTGCACATCACATTACCTATGATCCTGCTCTCTGGATGGGCAATCGGTTATCTCATCGATTCCACCGATTGGTCAGCCTTCCGAATTAAAAAAGGTTGGCTTGTAACTGCCCTTCTCCTCGTTTTTGTGCCTGCACTGCTGAGTACTTTCCGGCTTCTGCTCGGCAGTAACCCACCTTTTAGTGGTAAATCACTCGACCAATTAGCCGCAACCAGTGGTTTCGTCATCGCATTATTGGTTACCCTAGCCAGTGCTGCTGGAATCGTCATATTAACCAGGGATTGGACCGCACGCTTGGTTAGTCGTGGATTCGCTTTTGTCTTCCTGGGTGCACTGGCAATCCTCACTGCAAGATCAGCCTTTGCAGCCTCTTATAAAAACTACGATACCGCTTTAGAGTATCTTGTCTATGCGCACAGCGCTCCCGGGGATAAGATTGCCCTCCAGCAGATCACGGATATCTCCCGCCGTCTTACCGGTGGCCTTGATCTGACCATCGCATATGACAACCTAACTACCTATCCATTCTGGTGGTACTTGCGCAACTTCCCCAACCAACGCTACTACGGAACCGCTCCTACACGTGATTTGCGCGATGTTTCTTTGATTCTGGTTGGGCAGGGTAATTTTCCAAAGATCGAACCAGTCGTTGGTCAGGCATATGATATGTTCGAATATAACCGTATCTGGTGGCCAAATATGGATTATTTTAATTTGACCAAAGAACGATTACTTTATGCCATTACCAATCCCCAGATGCGGGAAGCGATCTTTCAAATCTGGTTGAACCGCGATTATAAGCTCTATGGTCAGCTGGTTAATCAGGATATGAGCCTTCAAAATTGGAGCCCCTCCGAAAAGCTAAGACTTTATATCCGCAAGGATATTGTCGCCCAACTGTGGGATTATGGCTCTACTGCTAGCACCATACCCGTTCAAGCTGATCCGTATGAAGGAAAACAACTTTCGATTAATGCTGATCAGGTGATTGGTACCACAGGATCAGAGTCAGATCAGTTCCAGACCCCACGTGACCTCGCCCTGGCTCCCGATGGAACCATCTATGTTGCTGATACATTCAACAACCGTATCACGCACCTGGCTGCAGATGGTACGGTTTTACAATCTTGGGGTTCATTCGCAGACTTATCTAAAGGTGAAGCGCCAGGAGGTACATTCTTTCAACCTTGGGGCATCGCCGTCAGTGCGGATGGATCGGTTTTTGTCGCCGATACCTGGAATCATCGTATCCAAAAATTTACTCCCGATGGTCAGTTTATAACGATGTGGGGCTATTTTGGCCAGTCGGAAACTCCATTTGCCATTTGGGGTCCGCGGGATATTGCTATCGATTCGAATAATCACATATTTCTCACCGATACAGGCAATAAACGCGTGGTAGTCTATGATGAAAATGGGAACTACGTCTCCCAATTCGGATCTCTTGGTCTTGAGCCAGGTCAATTTGATGAGCCTGTCGGGATCGCAGTCGATCAGGATGGTTTAGTCTACGTCGCAGATACTTGGAATCAGCGGATTCAGGTGCTGACCCCAGACTCGAGTGGGAATTATACTCCCCTTAAAAATTGGGAAGTGGTCGCGTGGTATGGGCAGTCTTTGGATAACAAGCCCTTTCTTGCGGTAGATGATAATGGAAACCTGTTCGCTACCGACCCCGAAGGTTACCGAATTCTGCACTTTAAAACCGATGGGACATTTATCGACTACTTTGGCGATTACGGTACTGGTACCAACGGATTTGATCTTCCCACTGGCATCGTTACCGATGGTAAAGGAGGCGTCTGGGTCGCGGATTCGAACAACGGTCGCATCATGCACTTTACCATTCCAGCGCCTTAGGTTATCCGACCACCAATCACCGCATAATGTCATTGCGCCTGTCCCCGCTGGTTTTCGGGGAAAGCGAACGCTCTTTGTGAGCGTGGCAATCTGCTCTTAAAATTATGTTATTTTGGAATCCCCGCTGATTTTCGGGGAAGGTCGAGTTGCGGACCTCTTTTTTGTGTATCAAGATTTAAAAATAGATTATAGATTAATGAGTGTTGTAGTATCCGTGGCACCACCTATACACACATCATCTTTTTTTCCTAAGCACCTGATTACCTGAGTGACTAACCCCTAAATCTAATATATATTATTAATGTGACCCTTGTTAGGTTATATTCGTCAAAGACTTGTATACATCCTGGGTGGTATAATCTCTGCGCTTTATTATCTTTAAATATCCTCATGTGAGGTGTTAAGAGGGATGAAACTACACGAATACCAATCGAAACAAATATTTTCTCGTTACGGCATACCCATACCCAAAGGTCGTGTTGCTACTACTGCAGATGAAGCCCGCAACATAGCCATTGAATTGGGCGGTAGGGTGGTAATTAAATCTCAGGTCCTGGTCGGAGGTCGCGGTAAAGCAGGCGGTATCCGCCTTGCAAAAGACCCCCATGAAGCTGAAGAGGTTGCAGCTCAGATCCTTGCGATGGAAATAAAGGGCCTCCCAGTCCGAAAAGTGTTGGTTGATGAAGCGGCGAGCATTTCCAAGGAAATATATTTGGGGATTACCAATGACCGTGGAGCGCGTAAACCTGTAATGATGGCTTCATCCGCTGGTGGAGTGGAAATTGAAGAGGTAGCTCGCACCTCACCGGAGAAGATCATCAAATCACACATCAACCCACTTCTAGGACTTAAGGATTATCAAGCCCGCAATATTGCCATTGGGATAGATTTACCCAAACAACATTGGAAGGCTTTCAATCAGATCGCGGCTGGTCTTTGGCGAGCTTATCAGGATTGTGATGCAACCCTTGCTGAGATTAATCCATTGGTAATCACTGAAAACAACCAGCTGATCGCTCTGGACGGCAAGATGCTCATCGATGATAACGCTCTCTTCCGCCATCCAGACCTTGCAGAGCTGCGTGATCTTGATGTAGAGGCCCCTGCAGAAGTTGAAGCTCGCAAGTATGGACTCACCTATATTAAGTTGGATGGTAATATTGGCTGCATGGTCAATGGTGCTGGCCTTGCCATGACCACTATGGATATTATTAAGCTATTCGGTGGTGAGCCGGCTAACTTCCTCGATATTGGCGGCGGTGCGGGTAGTGATAAAGTGGCTGCCGCGATCCGCATTATTCTCACCGATCCTAACGTAAAAGCTGTCCTATTTAACATTTTTGGTGGAATCACCCGCGGAGATGAAGTTGCCCGCGGCATTCTCACCGCTCTGGCAGAAGTTAAACCCAAAATTCCGCTGATTGTTCGTTTGGTAGGCACCAATGCTGAAGAAGGTCGCCAGCTGCTTGCAGACGCAAATATGATCACGGCAGAAACCTTGGCAGATGCTGCCAAGAAATCAGTCGCTGCTGCTAACTCTGTGAAAGCCGGGAGGTAGAACTTATGAGCATCCTGATAAATAAAAATACCCGCTTGCTCGTCCATGGAATCACTGGTAATGAAGGTCTGTTTCATAGCACCCAAATGCTGGCATACGGTACCAATGTAGTCGCTGGCATGACCCCTGGTAAAGGGGGCGAGTGGGTAATCGATGGAAAAGTACCAGTATTTGATTCAGCCAAGGTAGCGGTGGAAGCTACTGGTGCTAACACAAGTTGTATCTTTGTTCCCTCCAGATTCGCAGCTGATTCAATTTATGAAGCGGCAGATGCAGGTATTTCTCTAATCGTTTGCATCACTGAAGGTATCCCGGTTCAGGATATGATGCGCGTCCGAGATTATTTGGATCAGAAGAAAATCCGTATGGTCGGACCGAATTGTCCCGGTTTACTTACTCCTGGTGAGTCAAAAGTTGGTATTATCCCTGGAAATATCGCCATTCCCGGAAATGTAGGCGTAGTCTCTCGTTCAGGTACTCTCACCTACGAAGTACTTTATGCTCTAAAGCTTCTCAATCGTGGCGTCAGCACATGCGTTGGGATTGGTGGCGACCCGATCAATGGCACTAATTTTATTGATTGCTTGATGATGTTTGAAGCAGACCCACAGACTGAAAAAATAGTCATGATTGGTGAGATCGGTGGCACCGATGAAGAAAAGGCAGCTGAATATATAGCTGCTCATATGACCAAACCAGTCGTTAGCTTTATTGCTGGTCAAACCGCCCCTCCAGGTAAGCGCATGGGCCATGCTGGTGCCATCGTTGAAGGTGGATCTGGTTTAGCCTCTGATAAGGTCAAAGCCCTTAAGGCAGCGGGTGTACGAGTCGCTACCCATCCGGAAGAAATACCCAGCTTACTCTTCTGATTTCAATTTACTTCGCTTTTGATCAGCCTGCTGCTAGATGCACCAGGCTGATTTTTTCTTTATGAAGACTTCGATAATTATTAAATCTTATTCAGATTGTATTTCGGCTATTTTCTAATCTTAAAATATTGGTTAATTCTCAAAATTGCATAATTGAACTTCGGCACAAAACATCCAGTGACGAGTTAGTTATAATATCACACCTATTTTTGCAAGTTGATTAGCATTTATTGCGGAGAACTTTAAATTGTTGTTCGAGAAGAGCGTTATATCGAATCAAGTACTTATTATCAAATCCGAAGCTCGCCGAACATGTCCCCGCTGACTTTCGGGAGCAATCTCATCTTTGTGATGTGCGTTTTGTAGCATATTGCAGTTTATGGTTAATATAAATAATAGTGTTCTTATACCAGTGCTCTTCTGTACCGGTTGTTCTTTACCGGTGCGGTCGTTCTTTACCGGTAGAACGTAATTACTCACCGAGTTGCAATGTGCCACAGTGATCAACTAAACACACAATTAATGCTTCAAATAATTTGTCATTGACAATCTACACAGTTGTTGCGAGGCGATCTTTGCTGAAGCAATCCGCTCTTTGTTCTATACGTTAAGATGCAAATTGCCAGTTTATGCTGAGTAAATAATTAATCTTGGTATTGTTTATATAATGACTATCCAATCCCGAATTTTTCCCAACTCCATATTCCACCACTTATGCTTTATTCCTCTTTGATTTCACTTTTTATTAATATTTTCCTCTTATACCCTCATTTTCTCAATGTGTATCGTTCCTTACTGGCTTGTATTCTTTATTTCCCAAACTCCTAATTACGAATGACTGATTACTTTTCTCTAATGAATTGAATGCCTTTGAATAATTATGGTTCAATTACCCCCCGCCTCTACCTATCCATCACCATGAATCCAAAGGCTAATTTATCCTCCGATCACATTAATTCCTAATTACCTAATTTCCTAACACCTATTACTAATTACCTAATTGACTAATTACCTTATTGACTAATTACCTTATTACTAATTACCTAATTCCTAATTACCTAATTGACTAATTACCTTATTGACTAATTACCTTATTGACTAATTACCTAATTACCTTATTACCTTCTTACCATGTTGACTTTTCCCTTAATTAAAAAAAGGGCTGCTCGATCGATTGAGACAGCCCCTATTTGTACCGATGAGACTAATTATTTTGAATGAGTTTGGAGATAATCAACTGCCTGGCCAACGGTCTTTATTTCCTGGGCTTCCTTATCCGAAATTTCGCCACCAAATTCATCCTCGAATTTCATGATTAGTTCAACCAGGTCCAATGAGTCAGCTTCTAGGTCTTCACGAAAACGAGCTTCAGGATTAATTTTAGCTTCATCCACACCTAGTAAGTCTACAATGATAGCTTTAACCTTATTGTAAACTTCATCTTTTTCCATCATACTTACTCCTCCTTTGGGGAATGTTTGCCTGATATCCTGGCAATTGTATCCTCAGATGTCAATCTGTCAAGTCTCAGGACAATCTTGTTGACACACATAGTTCAGGCTGGTAAGATTATTCAAGATACAGGAACACCCCACTATGAAAGAAGTTACGCCAATTGGTATACGCAAGTCTGACCACATCCGCATAAATCTACAAGAGGATGTTCATTCTGGATTGACTTCCGGCTTGGAAAATTATCATTTTATTCATCATGCCCTGCCTGAAATCAACCTCTCAGAAGTTGATCCGAGCGTCTCTATATTTGGTAAGCTGGTCAAAGCACCTATCTTGATATCTTCCATGACTGGTGGTACACAAGAAGCGTATGCAATCAATCAGGTGCTGGCAAGTGCAGCACAGGAAACACAAGTTGCCATGGGAATTGGTTCGCAAAGAATAGCACTGGAGCACCCCGAACTTGCTTATACGTTTAAGATACGGCAGCAGGCACCAAATATCCTCCTATTCGCAAATATTGGTGCTATCCAGCTTAATTATGGATACGGCGTCGAGGAATGCCAGCGGGCGGTCGATATGATCGAAGCTGATGCGCTTATTCTCCATTTCAACGCCCTTCAAGAAGCATTGCAGACTGATGGGCAGACTCAGTTCGCAGGGTTGATCAAAAAAGTTGAACGTGTATGCCACGCATTATCAGTTCCAGTGATCGCTAAGGAAGTTGGATGGGGTTTTTCTAAACAAGATTTATCCTTACTTGCTCAAGCCGGTGTATCCGCTATCGATGTCGCCGGAGCGGGTGGCACATCCTGGTCTCAGGTTGAGATGTATCGTGCTGAAAATGATACTCACCGTGAATTGGCTGCCTCCTTTGCAGATTGGGGCATTCCTACGGTGGAAGCCATCCAGAATACACTCGCTATTGCTCCAGATTTAATCATAATTGCCTCTGGTAGGCTTACGCAACGGGATGGATGTCGCCAAGTGCCTTTCTTTAGGCGCAACCTTGGGTGGCATGGCTGGACCATTTCTAAATACTGCCAAACAATCAGTGGACAAGACGATAGACTTAATTAATTTGATCAAGCAGGAAATCGTGGTATGCATGTTTGCCACTGGCTCCAAAACTGTAGCCCAACTCCGTCAAGACAAACTCGTACATAAAAATATCTGATGATGTCTAATCCTCTGGAAGATATCACCCGAACCTATCTGGATGTGATAGAAATAGAGTTGCAACATGCTGTTAATCGCGCCCAGGATTTTGGAAACGCCCAGCTTCACGCCATGCTTGCCTATCATATGGGATGGACAAATGACCAGGATATACCCAAGCTTCGCGGGAAAGCGCATCCGTCCACTTTTAGTTTTACTTACTTGCTCCTCAGCTGGTGGTGATTGGTCCCAAGCATTACCTGGCGCGACCGCGGTCGAGCTGGTTCACAATTTTTCACTTATCCATGATGATATTGAAGACCATAGTACATTACGGCGTGGACGGTCAACCGTGTGGAATAAATGGGGTATCTCTCAGGCTATTAATGCGGGAGATGCCATGTTTGCCCTGGCTCATTTGGAAGCCATTCGCTTGTCAAGGACAGTTTCTGAATCAATCGGGTTAAAAGCTGTCGAAATTTTACAATCTACCTGTCTACACCTCACTCATGGCCAATATCTGGATTTAGCCTACGAATCTCGTGACGATCTGACGATCGATGACTACTGGCCCATGGTTGAAGGAAAAACAGCCGCATTGATGGCGGCGAGTACCGAACTCGGTGCCTTGGCTGCTTTCAGTAGTGATTCGTTAAGTTCCATATATCGGAAATTCGGCTGGCTGCTCGGTTTGGCTTTTCAGGTCCAGGATGATCTGCTTGGGATATGGGGAAATTCATCTTTGACGGGTAAATCAAGCCAGAGTGACTTGGTCACCGGTAAAATGACACTGCCTGTGGTATATGGTTTATCAAAGAATGGCAACTTTGCCAAACGTTGGAAGCTTGGACCAATTCAAGCCGAAGAAGTGATGGATGTCATCATGTTATTGGAAAATGATGGTGGAAAAGATTACACTCAGTCTCAGGCGAGTAAGTTGCTGAATGCTGCCTTGATCGAGCTCGAGAATGCACAACCTTCTGGAATCGATGCGGAAGCATTAAAGAACTTGGCCATAAGCCTGGTCGATCGCCAATCATAATTACCAAGAATTATCAGATAAACTCCTTAAACACCTGATTGCCAAGTAAATGACCTTTTTCGGTTAATCGGAGTCGCTCATCCTGTATGCCGGTCCATTCAAGCAAGCCAAGTGATATTAGACGGTCAATCTGGTCACCAAATCGAGTATGTAAACTCGTACTAAAACGTTGTCTGGAATTCCTGATTCGATACACCTTCCCCTACAAGCCGTAGACCCATCATCATGGTTTCACCTATCTCAGTGTCAATATCAATGGGAATAAGCTCAATCGTAGCGGGAGTTCAGGGAAATCTCGTCGATCTATCGCTGTAATCGGTTCCCTGGCCATTCGTTTGATATATCCACCTGGAGTTGACACATCAACGGTTCGAAAATGATTGATAAAACCATGTGCACCAGCCCCAACACCTATGTAAGGCAAGTTTCGCCAATACTGTAAATTATGGATACAAGCAAATATCTCACCTGGATCTTTCGCACGTGCCCAATTTGAGATTTCATATTGAACATACCCTTTATCATCCAATCGTTCACTGGCAGCTTCATACATGTCTGCTGCAACATCCGGGTCAGGTTCAGGTAATAGCCCAAGGTCCACTTTATGCTGCATGGGAGTGCCATGTTCTAGGGTTAAAGCATATAATGATAAGTGTTCAGGTTGGAGGGATAGCGCAGCCTCTACTGAGAACATCCACGAGTTTAGTCCTTGCTTTGGTAATCCGAAGATTAGATCCAGGTTCAAATTATTGATCCCTGCTTTTCGTGACCATTCAACCGCTTGAATTACGCTATCGAACGAATGCTGTCTTTCGAGCAAGGTTAACTCAGCCTGGATTGCTGATTGCATTCCCAAACTGATCCGGTTCACTCCAAGTTGCTGGATATTCTTCAGATAATCAAGGGAAACGGTGCCAGGATTGGCTTCAATAGTAATTTCTGGAGTAGTAGTAAGCTTAAAGTAATGATCAACAGTGGTAAGAATATTCTCAAAATTATTTACTGGCAATAAGGAAGGTGTGCCACCCCCAAAGTATATCGTATGGATGGGTAATTGCTCCCCAGCGGAGTTATAGAGATACTCTATCTCCTTACACACCGCTTTAGTGTAGGCAGGCACCAATCGTTGCAAGCCTGCGTAGGTATTAAAATCACAATATCCACATCGATGGGTACAAAAAGGAATATGAATATAAAGGCTGTTTGCGACCATTTTTTGAGTATAACATGCTATATCCGGCCCTTGCCTGCTGTCTGGTATAAATTCCGCTACCGCCCGATGTATAAAAAAAGCTGGTATAATGCGCCAAGTCCCGGATAATAACGAGACCCCTAAAAATATATGACTCCTGAGACAAACACAACACCTTTAAAATTATGTCCGACATGCGGGACTAGAGTGAAGGAAGATGCAACCCGCTGTTTGGTCTGCGGGGCAGACCTGACCATTAGTGAAAAAACTACCCAATCATCCAAAGTAGTCCAGGGAAGCCGCATGCCTTCAATCACATTAGGCTTACCTGCCGCCATTGGACTGCTGGCATTATTCCTGGGGATTGGGGCAATCATGGTATATTTTGCCCTTCGGCAGACCCCTGAAGCCATCCTTCCACCAACAGCAACGGCTACAGAAACCGCAACTGCGACTGGAACCCAAACCCCGACAATTACACCTCTACCCACCCTTACCAATACGCCTGAACCCACTTCTACGCCAATCACTTATCTTGTAAAGGCGAATGATACGTGTATAAGTATTGCATTATTCTTTAATGTCTCCGTGCAGAGCATTGTTACACTGAATAATCTTCCAACTGAATGTAATACGCTCGGCATCAATCAACCATTACTGATCCCACAACCCACTCCAACTGTGACGCCGATGCCATCAGCCACTTTCAGTTTGGCTGAACAAACTGAGGCAGCTTGTGAAAAAGTTGAGATCATTGTCCAGTCCACCGACACGCTGCTGAGTATTTCTAACATTTACAATGTCCCCATGGAAGCGATTCGAGAGGAAAATGGTCTGCCTAATGATACTGTTTACTTGGGACAGCCACTTATCATTCCTCTTTGTCGAAAATTTGCCACACCCGGTCCATCACCGACGGCAACACCGAATCCCCCATATGCTGCACCGAACCTTCTGTTACCTGCCAATGGAGCACCATTTACCATCGCCGATGATTTAGTCACTTTACAATGGGCATCCGTCGGCTCACTCCAGGAAATTGAAGCCTATCGGATCACGGTTGAAGATCTTACCGCTGGTCTTGGACCATCCCTGGTAGACCAGGTTGCGGATACGAAATATATCGTCCCATCGACGTTACGCCCGACTGATGGTGTTGCACATATATTTAGCTGGACGGTTGAAGTGGTGCGGGTATCCGGTTCAGATGAAAGTGGCAATCCAATTTGGATCACCGCAGGATCCCCAAGCTCACCCAGGTATTTTAGCTGGTACGGCGCACCTGCAATCATCACACCTACCCCTTAATTATAAAACCAGCGGTGGATCTCTCCACCGCTGGAATGTTTATTAGGTTTCTTTATTATCCTTTATCGGCAATTTCCTCAAGCATGGCTGTGGTGAGTGATTTCGGTCTTTCGATCGGTTGGCCTAGTGCTCTCGCCCAGACCGCATTGGCTGAAATCCCCAGGATTCGACTCACACCAAACATCACTGTATAAAAATCGAACTCCTTAAGACCAAAATGGTATTGCAATGCGCCACTTATCGCATCCACATTCGGCCATGGATCTTTAGCTTTCCCTTGCTCCTTTAAAACATTCGGAACCACGTCATAAACCAGGGCTGCTAACCTGAATATCTCATCGTCCGGGAAGTATTTCTTACCAAATTCCAATTGAGCAGTATAACGGGGATCCGTCTTCCGTAGTACAGCATGCCCGTATCCAGGGATAACCTGCCCTCGATTCAAGGTATCCCACGCAAATTGACGCAAAGCTGATTTATCATAAGAGCAGCTGCCACATTTGTCTCTTACATCCAACAGCCACATCAGACATTCCTGGTTAGCTAAACCATGGAGCGGGCCTGCCAAACCACTTAGCCCAGCTGAAGCTGCGTAATAAATATCCGATAACGACGAGGCAACCAGATGTGTTGTATGTGCACTGACATTTCCACTCTCATGGTCGGAGTGGAGCAGGAAATATAAGCGTGATAGATCCTTGTATAGCGGGTCCTTGATGCCCATCATGTGGGCAAATTTTCCAGCCCAATCTAAACTTGGGTCGGATTGGATAATTTCACCATTCTTATACTTCAGTCGATAGATGAATGATGCTATTTCTGGAAGTTTGGCGATCAGATTCATGCTATCTTCAAGCATGGGTTCCCAATATGCATCTTTCTTCAGACCCTTCATGATATTGCTTCGAAAATAAGGATTCCCTTTGCAAAATGAGTACTGCAAGCGTGAATAGTGTCATTGGATGGGCATCAGCTGGTAATGCGCGGATTGCGTCGAATACGTACGCAGGGACCTTTCCACGTTCCTTCCATTCTGATTCGACTTCCAAGGCTTGCTCTATTGTGGGTATGCTGCCGACCAATAATAAATAATACAACCCACCCACATACGGCATCTCACCACCCTTTGGTTTTGGCAGCTTCTCGAGTACTTCCGGAATTGTGTAACCTCGGAACCGGATCCCTTCTGCAGGATCTACATAGGAGATATCAGTGACCAAACTTTTGACATCCCGCATACCACCATACACTTGGGCAATTGTCACTTCCCCAACCTTAACATCACCTTTTTCTTTTATCAGCTTTCTTACCCGCTCCCGCCATTCGGGCAATTGCTGCTCGATTTTATCTTTTAGCAACATATCGTTATCTCCCGATCTATATTTTCACCAAATTTCTTAATGCGTCTATGGTCTGCTGAACTGCTTCTGCAGAATGATTCAAGGCTGCCCTTTCTTCATTATCTAAGTTATAAATAACAATTTTCTCAATCCCATTTCGACCCAACTGCACTGGAACACCGAAAAACATATCTTTCAGTCCATATTCACCATTCATAAAAGCTGAAGCTGGGACAATTAGATGCTTATCCTTTAAAATCGCTTCTACCATCTGAGCAACCGCGGCCGCGGGTGCATAATACGCACTACCGGTTTTTAATAAACTCACGATCTCTCCGCCTCCCTTTCTTGTTCGATTGACGATTGCCTCAAGCCGTTCAGGGGAGATGAGTTCTCGTAAGGAGGTACCAGCAATATTCGAGTGCCTGGTTAATGGCACCATTTCGTCACCGTGGCCACCTAATACATAGCAATTCACATTTTCAACCGACACCCCTAATTCAGATGCAACAAAAGTACGCATCCGAGCAGAATCAAGAATACCTGCCTGTCCGATCACTTTCTCTGGAGGAAGATTGGTTAATTTCATGACAAGATAAGCCATGGCATCTAAAGGATTGGTCAATATGACATATATTGCGTCTGGAGAACGTTTAATGGTCTCTTGCACAGCTTTGCTGACGATATCAGCATTGGCAGTCAGCAGATCATCTCGGCTCATTCCAGGTTTGCGTGGAAGCCCTGCGGTGATCACAATGATATCTGATCCAGCCGTAGCTGCATAATCATTAGTCCCGACGATGCTGACATCTTTCCCAATTACCGGCATAGCCTGCTGTAAATCCAAGGCTTTTCCTTGAGGCATACCTTCGACAATATCTACCAGGACAATATCAGCGATCTCACGCTCTGCTAACCAGAGAGCTGTCGTTGATCCGGTCATGCCTCCGCCTATAATTGACACCTTGTTCTTCATATTTCCCTCCGCATTAGTAGTCTATGATTGCACAGGTATAGGTTGTTTTTGTTCGTGTTTCTCAAGGTACTTGATTGCTTGCATGGCAGCTGCTGCCCCCATTCCGGCAGAGGTGATCACCTGTCGGAAATTCGGGTCTCCAGCTTCTCCTGCGACAAATACACCAGGTATATTCGTCGACAATAGGTTATCTGTCTTAATATACCCATGCTCATCCAATTCAAGGCAATTTGCAAATATCTGTGTGTTTGGAATATGACCGATAAAAATAAACACACCGTCTACCACCAATTCGCTCTTAATATCACTCTTTACGTTGGTTATCTTTACTTTGGTGACTTTATCTTCACCCACGATCTCTGTTATAGCACTATCCCAGATAAACTTGATCTTAGGATGATCAAATGCACGCTGTTGCAAGATAACACCTGCCCGAAGCGTATCCCGTCGGTGAATGATCGTAATCGATTTGGCGTAACGAGTGAGAAACAAGCTTTCTTCAAGAGCACTATCACCCCCGCCTACCACAACCACATCCTTATCCTTGAAGAACCACCCATCACAGGTTGCACAATAGGACACACCCCGTCCAGTTAATTCCTTTTCGCCGGGAACATTCAGATGAGTAGCCTGCGCTCCGGTTGCAATAATTAATGTATCAGCAAGATACTCTCGATTGTATGTAGTGATTTTAAATGGGTGTGCTTCGAGATCGATATCTGTAGCCGTATCATATTCAACACGAGCACCGAACTTCTCAGCTTGTTTTTGAAATAGATCTGTCAGCTCCTGACCACCGACTCCATCCGGAAAACCTGGGTAATTCTCGATTGTGTTGGTTAAAGAAACCTGTCCCCCAAGGTCCATACCGGTTAAAACGACTGGATCAAGATCTGCTCGGGCGGCATACAATGCAGCCGCCAGTCCAGCAGGACCGGACCCCAGGATCAAGACTTTAACTGTACTTAATGGTGTTGCGTGATTCACGGGGAGGCTATTCAAGCTCAAGTCCATTCTTATACTCTTTCCGTTTAGGGATTTTAAATTGATAACTTGCGTTAATGAATTAATATTTCATTAGTTAAGATGCGAATCTATAAAAATAGTTACATCTCACCTTTTAACGTAATATCATCCATAAAAACGTGATGAAGGCTGCAATTCGAAATATCCAGGTAATAAATTCCTGTCCCGCGGTAGACACCTGTATCGATACAATCAGAAATGTAGCAAACAGTATTCCCCCGATAGCCTTGGAAACAGTTTTTTCAAGCTTTTTGACACTTTCTGATAATTGTGGATCACGGACGTTTAATTCACCACGTTCCAGTTTGGTAATCAATGCATCTGCGCGTGTAGGCAAGGTTATCATCCTACGAGCAATATCTCCGGCTTCCTTAACCCAGTAACCCCAATCATGCTGGGCTTCTTCTTTGATTATTTTCTGTGAGAAAGGTGCAAGGTGCTCAAAGATATTAATCTGCGGGTCCAATCCCAAACACATCCCCGATAATATCCCCACTGCCCGGCCAAGGAAAATCAGATCCTGAGGTAGTTGAAAGGGCATATTAAATAAAATATCACGAAATTCATAAGCAAAATCATGAATTTCTTCCATCTTAATATGGGTAAGCTCATCCATACCTTTCCCCCAAAAGCGTTGGAACATGGCTGATTCAGCTTTTTCCAACAATGATACATCTGCTCCGGGTAAAAGAATACCGAGGATTTGGTATGCTTTAACCACCCTCGAGGCATCTTGCAAGCCTACTCCAATGAGCATTTCACGCAATCCTTCACGGATTTCCGGCCGCATTCGACCGACCATGCCGAAATCAATGAATGTCAATATCCAACCCTTATTTGAAGAAGTTGGATCATTCGGATCATTGATAAACCTTAAAAATAAATTCCCGGGATGTGGATCAGCATGGAAGAATCCATCTTCAAAAATCTGCTTCAGATACGTATTCAATAATCTTGCTGCAACTTCAGCTTTATTTATTCCCGCAGCTGTTATTGCGTCATAATCCGTTATTTTGATTCCGCGAACATCCTGGAGAGTTAACACGCGTTTCGTCGTATGCGTCCATATCACTTTCGGTACAAGTACTCCAGCATCATTACTGAAATTTGCTGCAAAAGTCTCAGCATTTCGTCCTTCTGCGAGGTAATCGATTTCTTCAAATAATACACGTGTAAACTCAGCAATGAGACCGGGGATATTGGCGCGTTTACGGATGGGCGGATAGCGTTTTATCCATCCACCCACCGTCTTGATCGCAGCCAAATCGGTTGCTATAATGTTCTCGATATTTGGGCGTTGGATTTTTACAACCACCGAGTAGGTTATATCAGCTTGTTCATCTCCGGGGTTAAAAGACGCATTCAGATTTCGAGCTTGATCCTTGGATATTCGTATTTTTGCCAAATGTGCCTGTCCTAGTGAAGCGGCAGCTAATGGCTCGGTATCAAATTCTAAATACTTATCTAACAGAGGCATGCCCAACTCAGTCTCTGCTACTGTTTTCATGGCCTCGAATGATTCGGATGGCACCTCATCTTGTAGTCCGGATAATTCATCTGTGGCTTCACTTGGCAAGATGTCCACGCGGGCAGAAAGGAACTGTCCGACTTTGATTAATACTCCCCCCATCTGGATGGCTAATATTCGGAATCTAGCCGCAATATTGCGAATACGTTTTGACCGCGTACGGCGGGACCATTTGGAAAAACCTATCTTGGGTAATACCAGGTCCCATATTATTTCGCTAACCAGGATACCGGCAAAGAATAATATTATCCTGCGATAGCGAGCACGAATCATACGAGTTTCTTCCTTAGATAATGAGAATTGAGCAAGTTGATCGATTCAACAACTGATCAGTTATATCATCCAATAGGGTACCTTGCCATCGATCAAGTCCAGGCTGATAATGTGAGCCAACGATCAGAAGCTCATATCCCCCCTCCGAAAGTTCCTTTACTACCTCATCTACTACTAATCCATGCCGAATACGCGTAATGATCTCACCTTTTACTCCTGCATCTCGCAACTGCTTACTTGCTCGGTCAAGCATCAGATCATGAGATGGTTTTGCATCGCGGCGAATATCTGATTTTTCTACCAATCGGGATCACGTGAAGTAACCCGATTTTTGCAGGGGTTTGGGAAATCCATTCGCCACCCAATTTCATCGTATCACTTTCAGGTACGTCTGCACTAGTACACACCAGTATCTTCTCGATAGCATCGGGGACGTTTCGTGCAACCAGAAAATGGGTGTGGAGCTTACGAGCAAGCTGTGCAGTAGTTATACCTATTTGGGGATGCAATAATCCCAATTGCTTTCCACCACCGCCTACAACCACCAAATCATAAGAACTTTCCAATGCTTCTGCTAATATTTCCTCTATCGGATCCCCATTTCTTACTTTTCTTGATATTAGGTAATTTGCACCTAAAATTTTCTCAATCTGGTTCATCGAAGAGGTTAGTTTCCCAACATCAACGTCGCCTTCATTCACCCCGAGTACAACCACTCGGGTTGATGCTGGAAATTCAAATTTTTTCATTAATTCAGCTGATTGTTTGGAAATATTAGATCCGTCGGTACAAAGCAGAATATCCACTCGAGACTCCTCTGTAATAAATGTTAATGTAGATGTTCAAGAATTAACCACAGGTGTATATTTTACCTTGAATATTCATCAGAATTAACTTTCTGCTGGGAATCTCCTTTATTTTTTCAATAGCCGATGTAAAAGTGCAAGATCGGTTTTACCAAATTTTGGAGCTAACAAGAAGCTCGAGATATACTATTCAACATAAGACTATCTTCAGTATTTATCCTTAACATATCACTTATAATTACATACTATTCATTAGCTTGTATACTGGACTTTATAATAATGCCTAATTTGTATTTATTACCTGAAAAGCTCCCAACTTTTCCCGATTTTAGTAGCCTGCCCTGGGAGCTTCCATTTCGTGAATGGTCAACCATTGACCTACATCTCGAAGAAGTTCAGCATGGTATCTCCCGTCATCCAGTAGTATTTATCAATTTTGACGGCACATTGTTCGTGATTAAAGAGCTTCCCGCAGGCATCGCTAAAAAGGAATATGATCTTCTCTCTCAAATGCAGACCCTCGGTCTTCCAAGTGTAAAACCAATTGGATATGCATCACTTAGAAGGACTGCAGGAAATGCCAGCATTTTATTTACACGCTACCTGGAGGCATCGGTACCATACAGATCTCTATTTATCGGCAATGCAGTCAAACAATATCAACATCACTTGCTAGATGCAATTTCTGGTTTACTGGTTCAATTACATTCGAATGGATTTTATTGGGGCGATTGCTCACTTTCCAATATCCTATTCCGTCGGGATGCAGGTGCATTACAGGCATACCTGGTGGATGCTGAGACATCTGAATTTCATCTGCCCCGTCTTTCACCAATGCTACGCTATCATGATCTAGAAATTATGCAAGAGAATCTTCTTGCTGAGCTTTCCGATCTTCAATCTGATGAGACCCTTTCGTTGAATTATCCTATAGAGGAGACAGGGCCTTATATTCAACAACGCTATCGACAGCTTTGGGAAGAGATCACCCGCGAAGATACATTTACCCAAAATGAACTGTACAAGGTTCAGGAGAGAATCCGGACCTTGAACACATTGGGTTTTTCGGTGAAAGATGTAGAGCTAAAAAATGAAAATCACGGAAACATCTTAAAACTGCGTATTTTCGTTTCCGACCGTAATTTTCATCGCAATCAGTTAATGGAAATCACTGGATTATCTGCAGAGGAGCGGCAGGCACAGCAGATAATCAATGAAATTAATGAACTAAAAGCCAACTTCGCGCGATCAGGAAATCCAAATATGTCCCTGGATGCAGTCGCTTATTATTGGTTGGAGCATGTATTCAAACCAGTGATCGACCAATTAAAACCCCTAATCAATAATCCAGATCCGCTCAACACTGCGGTTGACCAAATCGAATTGTATTGCCAGATCCTTGAACACAAATGGTATTTATCTGAACGTGCGCAGTATGATGTGGGACATCAGGCGACCGTAGAAGATTACATTAGGCGCTTCGGCTAAATCAGATATTTGTTTTAATAAACACACAGCCAGACGAAATGCCTGGCTGTGTGTTTTAGTTACTCCTAAGCAGGAATATTTACTTTTGGTAAATGCCCTAAAGATACCTTGATTGCTTCTTCTGGATATTCGTAGTCTTGTAGCTGACCGCTTAGGTAAGCCTGGTAAGCGCTCATATCATAATCGCCATGACCAGATAGATTGAATAGAATCACGCGTGATTCACCACAATTTTTCGCCTCAATGGCTTCATCGATAGCTGCTCGAATCGCATGTGCTGATTCGGGTGCTGGAATGATGCCTTCGGTTCGGGCGAATTGGAGGGCAGCCTCGAAGGTCGCTAGTTGCGGTACAGCTACTGCCTCGATAAAACCTGCATTATATAGCGCACAGATCGATGGTGCCATACCGTGGTAACGTAATCCGCCTGCATGAATGGGTGGAGGTACAAAATCATGCCCGAGTGTATACATTTTTACTATGGGTGCCATACGAGCAGAGTCACCATAATCAAACTCATATACACCTTTTGTTAATGAAGGAGTCGCCTTCGGTTCAACTGCTAATAACCGTGTCCGTTTCCCATTTTTTAGATTTTGCTCCAGAAAAGGATAAGCGATACCGGCGAAATTTGAACCGCCACCGACACACCCGATCACCACATCCGGATACTCTCCTGCCAGGTCCATTTGCTTTAGAGCTTCCTGCCCGATCACGGTTTGGTGTAATAGCACATGGTTTAGAACTGAGCCCAAACTATACTTCTTCTTGCCACCAGATTTTACTGCCACCTCAACAGCCTCAGAAATCGCTATACCAAGAGAACCAGGACTGTCGGGATTCTCACGAAGTATGGATTTACCAATTTCAGTATGTTTAGTCGGGCTGGCATGAACCGTTGCTCCATAGGTTTCCATCAAGTAACGCCGATAAGGTTTTTGGTTATATGAAACTTTAACCATATAGACTTCCAGATCCATGTCAAAGAATCTACAAGCCATTGCTAAAGCTGAACCCCATTGACCTGCACCAGTTTCAGTAGTTAAGGCTTTAGTTCCGGAAATCTTATTATAAAATGCCTGTGCTACAGCAGTGTTTGGCTTATGACTTCCCACGGGAGATGTGCCTTCATACTTAAAATATATATGGGCTGGAGTGTCTAGAAGTTTCTCCAATCTGCGAGCGCGGATTAATGGTGTCGGCCGCCACAATTTATATATTTCTCGCACTTCCGATGGGATCTCTATGTAGCGCTCGGTACTTATCTCTTGGAGGATGAGATCCATTGGGAAAAGCACCGACAGAAAATCAGGTGTGACAGGCTCAAGGGTCTGTGGGTTCAAAACGGCAGTTGGTGGGACCGGACTATCTGCTGTTATGTTGTACCAATATTTCGGGATATCCGATTCGTTGAGTAAAAATCTTGTTTGGTCAGACATTTCTTCCTCCGTTTGGTGTTAGGCTTAAAACAATATCGCGCCCATCCTTTGGGGACGAACGCGTTATGCCCGTGGTGCCACCCCGGTTAAGCTGACCTGTCATTTAAAATAAATTTCCCGTTATGATGCAACGGGAGTTATAAGCCAGCTTCACTCTTTTCAGATACGGTTTCTTCTATGAAACGATATCTTTTGCCTTGCTAACGGTGGCATCTCCGGCGTAGGCTACTCCTAGATATTCCCGATCTGTTTCGCCTTGCAACTCAGAGGTCCATTCAGTTCCATCGTACGGGCAAGTTTCTCATCTGCACTTGCTCTCTGTTCCGCCGTATCAGAGCTTACTCGTCCTCTTCTAAGTCATTGATTATTAAGTTTGTCGAATTATATGTGGAAATGGGATTTTGTCAACCCCATTATTAATGCTTACGGGTGAATATCTTAAAATCTGACGAAAACTCATCAACCGCGTCATTGATCCCATTTTCTTCGTTAACTAGTACCCATTGACTGAGATCATAATTCGGGAAAAAAACATCCGCATTAACATCGGTATGGATTGTGGTCAGGTAAATCTTATCAGCCTGGTTGATGGCTTGATGAAAAATCTCACCACCGCCAATAACGAATAACTCGTTTTCATGCATATCATACGCTAGTTCAATCGCAGCTGCCAGTGAATTCACAACCAGACAGCCTATGGCTGAATAATTCTTCTGATGAGATACTACGATCATCGACCTACCAGGTAAAGGCTTTCCTATAGTCTCGTACGTTTTTCTTCCCATGACGATGTGATGACCCATGGTTATTTTTTTAAAACGCTTAAGATCAGATGGAAGATGCCAAGGTAATTGATTTTGCTTACCAATTCCACCTTTTTCATCCATGGCTGCAATTAAAGAAACTATCATACAGAAATTTCGGCTTTAATATGAGGGTGGCATTGATAATTTATTAACTCAAAATCGTCAAAATTAAAATCGAATATTGAAGCAACTGTCGGGTTTAGCTTCATTGTGGGTAATGGATATGGCTCACGGGTCAGTTGCAGCCTTGCTTGATCCAGATGGTTCAAATACAGATGCGTATCCCCCATCACCTGCACCAAATCACCGACGCCAAGATTGCATACCTGAGCTACCATCATCGTCAATAACGCGTACGAGGCGATATTGAATGGAACACCTAAAAACACATCTGCAGAGCGTTGATAAAATTGACAGGATAGCCTTCCATCAACCACATAGAATTGGAATAACAAGTGGCATGGGGGTAAGGCCATTTTCGAAATCTCCCCGACATTCCATGCGTTGACTATCAGACGTCTGGAATTTGGATTATCTTTTATCTGATCGATAACCCTGCTGATCTGGTCGATTACCTCGCCATCCGATGTCTTCCAATGCCGCCATTGAACTCCGTATATCGGACCTAATTCACCATTGGAATCAGCCCACTCATCCCAAATTTTAACACCATGGTCCTGCAAGTATTTTATGTTGCTTTCGCCGCGTAAAAACCATAGCAATTCATAGATCACAGATTTTATATGCAACTTCTTGGTAGTAAGTAAAGGAAATCCATCTTGCAAGTTAAACCGCATCTGATATCCAAATACAGATAAGGTACCAGTGCCTGTTCGATCAGACTTATTCTCCCCATGATCTAAAATATATTGAAGTAAATCCAGGTATTGTCGCATATTCAATTCCTGCCGAAAATGATACTAATGCCTAAGTTTTGTTCTCACTGGCAATGATGTCACGGGTTTGTTCGATATCTGTGAATATTTGACGGATTAATTCATCGACGGTGTCAAATCGCTCTTCACCTCGTAATCGTTCAACAAAATCCACAACAATGGTCTGGGTATATAAATCACCTGAAAAATTCAGGAGATGCGCCTCAAGGTGAGATAGTTTGTCTGTGTTTTCGAAGGTAGGACGAGTGCCTACATTGACTGCAGCGGGCCATACCTCATCCTGAATCTGCACACGGCAGGCATAGACACCTGCCCCAGGTATAAGTTTCTCAGGACCAGTTTCTAAATTCGCAGTCGGTATCCCAATTAGCTTCCCCCTGCCATCTCCGTGTACCACTTCTCCTGCCACTCGATAATATCTTCCCAACAACTTCGTCGCATCGCTTATACAACCCTCAGTGAGCAAATTCCGTATCTGACTGGAAGATACAATTCTTTCGTCAAACATGATTGGATCTACAACATGCACATGATACCCAAGTTCCTCTCCAAGAACCTGTAAGAAAGAAACATTCCCCTCCCTGCCTTTGCCAAGCGCAAAATCATAACCCACCCAAAGTTCTTTAAATCCCAGATGGTTAAGTAAATAGGAAACATAATCATGAGCAGTAGATTGAGATAATTCATAGGTAAAGGGATGAGTAATGACGACATCTGTTCCAAGTTCATCAAGTATCTTAACCTTTTCAGAAGGTGTGGTCAGATAAAATGCTCCAGTACGTCCGCGTAAAACAACCGCTGGATGAGGATGGAAAGTTAATACTGCAGATATAGCTCCAACTTCGTGAGCTTGAGAATTTAAATCTTGAATAAGTTTTTGGTGGCCGATATGAATTCCATCAAAAGAACCAATGGTTAGCCACGTATTCTGGATATTGATACCTTCGAGGGAGGTGAAATGTTGCACCATGGGGCGTCAAAATCATTTATTATGAAAAGAATACTTTGCGTGGTTGCCATTCATTGGTTGCTTCATCCAGTTCCATTAACGCAACCAAATCACCCTGCTGACTCACACCTCTTACCCAACCTTTTTCTTCACCTTCAGCAGCAATTCGATGTCCATGCCGGATTAATTCTACTTGATCGCCGTCCAATTCAACCATATGCCAATCTCCCAGAGCTTCAGCTGCGGGGATCAAAAATTTATACCAATCACCGACATGAAAAGCTTCCTGTAACCTACGCAATGGTACGGCATCTCGGAGAGTAAAACGTCCGCTTTTCGTACGCCTAAGCCCGACCAAATGAGCTCCGCAGCCTAATGCCACACCTAGATCATTTGCTAAGGACCGAACATAGGTGCCTGATGAACAAAAAACATCGATGACAGCTTCAGGTGGATTCCATTCAAGTAATTCCAAACTATAGACCTGGATCGTACGCGGCTGAAGCTCAACTTCTTCACCCTCGCGTGCCATCTCATAGGCTTTTCTTCCTTGTACCTTTATGGCAGAATATGGTGGCGGGATTTGCTGAATTTCTCCAATAAACTTTTGTAAAGCTTCTTCAAATTGCTCTTCAGTAATGTTTTCAACCGACCCAGATGAGGTAATTTTCCCTTCAGCATCAAAGGTATCGGTCGTACTGCCTAAATGTACAGTCGCCTGATATCGTTTATCAGACGCAGATACATATTCACTTAAACGTACTGCAGGTCCTACCAGGATGACAAGAACCCCGGAAGCCCTTGGGTCTAAAGTACCAGTATGACCTGCTCGGTGAATATTTGTACCTCGCCGAATTATTTGAACCACGTCATGTGAGGTTAAACCAACTGGCTTATCGACTACTAAAACACCAGAAACAGCATTCGTAAGTTGATCTTCATAATTCTTGTTCATATTCCATCCCTAAATATTTACCATCTAGCTATTCCCCTCGATAGGCTCCTTGACATGATTCATTGACAATTGTGTCTGTGTCAAGACTTTTTTTAGTACTTCATTCAATTTCCCTTCTACATCTGCTCCAGCAGCAGCCTTGTGTCCCCCCCCGTCAAATAATTGGGCTATCTCGGAAACATCCAAGTCAGTTTCCTCACTCCCACACAAGCGCCAACTAATTTTAACATATCCTCCTGATTGCTCAGTCAAAATTACTGCTACTTTTGCGCCTTCAATTGCAGACAGGACTTTTACCAAGTCAGCATCATCACGCGATGGATATCCTGCTGAAATTCGCTCACTTAATGACAGGGTAGTCCAGACCAATCCATCTTCCATTTGAATCTTCGACAATCCTGCACCCCAATAACGAGCGGAAGCCAGCGATTGTTCAACAATCGTTTTGTAATATATTTCAGCTAAATCACCACCTTGCTCCATCAAATCAGCGATCATCCGCAATACCTGTGGATTAACATTAGTCGTCCGAAAACCAATTGTATCTGTGACAATGCCGGTCAGCAATGCATTGGCGATCGGTTTGGTAATCGGAAAGCCCAAAACGGGTAGATATTTAGTGAGAATTTCAGCGGTTGCTACTGCATCACTCTCAACTAGATTGATCTTCGCAAAATCTGAATTGGTTTTGTGGTGATCGATGTTTAGGTCAGGTTGGTTGTATCCATTCAAATCAATATCAATTCTTTCAAGTTCCGCCGAATCAACCACAATGATGTAATCAACCATTCCTTTTGGTTGGGTGATTACCAGCTCTGTACCGTGTAAAAATCGAAAATTATCCGGTATGCCATCCTTGAGCACCAATTGAACGATTTTACCGGCATTAATCAAGGCTAGTCCAACCGCCAATAAAGACCCTATTGCATCTCCATCAGGACGCTGGTGAGATATGACCAGCACTTTCTTAGCTTGCTTTATTTGGTTTTTTATCTTATCGATTAATTCATGTTGAAGAACTTGCATTCTTCGCCACCCTTTTTTTTCTTTGAGTTTCCTCCGGCTTTGCGTCGGTCTGATGGATTGTTTGAAGCAATCGTTCAATCTGATCAGCATGTTCAAAGGTGGGATCCCAATGAAATCTCAAACGTGGAAATGCCCGTAATTCCATGCGATGTGCTAATTCAGTCCTTAAGTAACCTTGGGCATGTTCCAAACCAGCTAAAACTTCCTGAGAACGTTGAATTCCTTCGATTGAACAAACGTATATCTCGGCAAACGCCAGCTCTTTATCGACTTCTGCTCCAGTGACGGTGATACCTTTCAAACGCGGATCATTACTTTTCATTAACAATATTTCAGAGAGATCTTCCTTAATCCGCTCGGCTATCTTAATTAATCGTGTTTGAGAAACCAATTCAGCCTCCTGAATTTTTAGGCTGCAGCCACCATTTCGACTAAAACACACTCAATCCGGTCACCTTCCATAAAATCGGAAAAATTCCGAAGAGCGATGCCACATTCAAATCCCTGACGTAGCTCTTTAACGTCTTCCTGAAGGTGCTTTATGGATGATATCTCGCCTATGGCAACGATCTCACCATTCCTAATAACTTTTCCTCTCTTATTACGTTGGATCTCGCCATCAGTGATGTAACATCCTGCAATATTGCCGACTTTGGATATACGAAATACCTTTCTAACTTCTGCATGACCAATAACAGTCTCTTGTTCAACCGGTTCAAGCATACCGTTCAATGCTTTCTCAATATCTTCAATCATCCGGTAAATTATGTCATATAACCGAATTGAAACACCTTCTTTTTCTGCCAACCGTCGTGCAGCCACATCAGCCTGCACGCTGAAACCTATAATCACGGCCTTTGAAGCTGCAGCGAGCATGACATCGTTCTCAGTGATATTTCCAGTCTCAGCATGTAAGACTTTAACTGATAATTCCTCAGTGCAAAGATCCTTTAACGAAGAAATAATTGGCTCTAATGAGCCTTGTACATCAGCTTTAATAATCAGGCGTAATTCTTGAATCTCACCTGCCTTGTATTGATCAAATAATTGCTCTAAAGTGATTTGAGTTTTCTTACCGCTTATGACATTCTCTCCCGCTTGTGACTTATCAGTAATGATGACTCTCGCGTCACGTTCTGAAGGAACTACCTGAAATATATCACCTGCTTGGGGAACTTCATTCAAACCCATAACAGAAACCGGTGTGGAAGGTCCAGCCTTTCGGATGCGGTGTCCGCGGAAATCAAAGAGAGCTTTCAAACGACCGTACGCCTTACCGACCACGACGACATCACCAGCTTCGAGGGTGCCATTTTGAACTAGCAGGGTTGCCATTGAACCTTTTGCCTTATCTAGTTCTGCTTCAATGACCGTCCCTATAACCTTTCCATTAGGATTGGCACGGATATCCATATTATCTGCCACAAGTACAATCGCCTCGAGCAGATCTTCAAGGCCTTCACGGCGTTTAGCAGACATGGGTACAACGATTGTATCTCCATCCCAATCATCAGGAACTAAACCTACCTCTGCTAGTTGCTGTCGAACACGATCGGGATCTGCATTCGCTTTATCAATTTTGTTCATGGCGACGATTATGGGTACTTTGGCGGCTTTAGCATGTGCAATTGCTTCTTTCGTTTGAGGCATCACACCATCATCTGCTGCCACAACCAAAATAACAATATCAGCCCCCTGTGCACCTCGAGCCCGCATAGCGGTAAATGCAGCATGGCCAGGCGTATCTAAAAATGTTATTAAATTTCCATTATGTTCTGCTTGGTATGCACCTATATGTTGAGTTATTCCCCCCACTTCACCTTCGGCAACATTCGTTTCACGGATAGCATCCAATAAGGTAGTCTTACCATGATCAACGTGACCTAGTATCGTAACCACTGGTGGACGGGCTACTAGATCCTCGACAGCTTCTTTGGCAATTGCTTTTCTCCACTGCGGAATCTCACCTAGATCAATCTCGCTGACTTTTAGGCTTTCCGGAATCGCCTCAAAGCCCATCTCAGAAGCCACAATTGCGGCAGTATCAAAATCAATCGGTTGGTTAATGCTGGCCATCACCCCATTGGACATCAACGCTTTTATGACGTCTATGGGGCTTGTTTGCATGATCTGGGCAAGATCACGCACTGTAATACTTGAAGAAATTTCTATTTTCTTTGAATTATTGCCGTTATCGCTCATATGGTACCTCTATGAATTCATTTTAATAAACCCCTATGAGCGGGTAAGATGGATCACTCGTTCATTATCGGATCCTATTCCGGTAATGATACGGCGTAATTCATGAGCTGTTCACGCTCTTCAGGAGTCAATTCTGTTTTTAATGCACTTGCCAGTGCTCCATTCAAAGCGCTTTCCCAACATGAACGTTGCACATGAAGGTAAGCGCCCCTTCCCGGTAACTTGCCTGATGGATCAATCACAATTCCCCTAGGGCTGCGAACGACACGAATCATCGAACGTTTAGACAAAATTTCCCGACAAGCTACACAGGTACGTTGAGGGATATGCCTTCGTTTACCGGTTTTTCGGGGCATATGGCCTGCTTATCTATTAAAAATTCCAATCATCTTCCCAATCACCGCCACGTTTGCGTTTTCGCTTCACCAACGTAATATCTCGATCGGGATCGTAAACGACTTCCACAAATTTCTTCTTTTTCTTCTTTTTCTTACCTTTTTTATCGAGGTCCTCTTCATCTTCCTCTTCATCGCCGTCTTGAACTGTAAGTATTTCTGGCCTCAAGGCAAATATCTCGTTGAAATCAACCGGTTTTTCAGTTTCTTCTACTTTGACTTCACCAGTTGTAACACCTTCTTCACCAACTACCACCGGTTCAGTGCTTATTTCTTCAACGATAGCACCAATCTCTTCAGAAGGAGTTAATTGTACATTTGAAACTTTTTCTAGATCTTCAGGCTGTTCGACAACAATAGTCTCTTCAGACACTGCGGCAGCGGCTTCAACCACCTCTTCAGATACAGGAGTAATTTGCTCAACAACTACAGGTAACACCTCTTCAGGTTGAGGAGATGGGAAGACAATCGTCGAAAGCTTCTCCTTAATCTCATCCATTGCCTTTGGACCAATTCCGCTAATTCCTAGTACTGCGTCTTCATCCAAAGCTAGCTGGAACATTAAGTCGCCAATATTTTCATAACCTGAAGAGCTAAGTAAGATCGTAAATACGGTCGGCTAAAGCCAAATTTTCGAGAGACATTTCGAAAGCTGGTAAAGGAATCTTAGAACGAATTTCTTTTCGTTTTTCTTCTTCAGCTAATTTCTCAGCAGTTCGACGGTGGATCAATCCTCGCTCAACTCTGTCTACAAATTGACTTAAGAATTGATACTCTTCAGGGGTTATCGGGCGCCCTTCGGCCTTCTTACCTAAAATTAGTTCTGCTCGTGGGATATTTTCTAATTCCAGCTCTGCCATCGCAGCAAACTCAGGATCACTCTGCAAGCGATGAATCGCATCACCTGCAGCTTCAAGCAAAGATTTGATATCTATACGCCATCCGGTTAACTTTGCGGCTAAGCGAGCATTTTGACCATCGCGACCGATTGCCAGACTCAGCTGGTCGTCCATCACCACCACAGTGGCTGTTTTTGTGCCTTTTGCATGTTCATTCAGATATACGCCTGTAACACGTGCAGGGCTTAGTGCTTTAGCAATGTAGGCTGCCGGGTCGGCATCGAATTCAATAACATCGATTTTTTCATCGTTCAATTCACGCACGATCGCTTGAATCCGTACACCCCTGATTCCTACACATGCACCAACAGGATCAACTGCAGGCTGTAGTGCAGCAACTGCTACTTTTGATCTCTGACCAGGTTCACGTGCAATCGAGCGTATCTCGACTAATCCATGATAGATTTCAGGTACTTCATTCTCCAATAAACATCGCAGGAAATTACGATGTGAACGGGATAGAACAATCTGAGGCCCGCGTGGGGTTTGTTTAACCTCAAGTAATAAGGATTGCACACGATCATGCACCCTAAAATGCTCACCATTTATCTGCTGGTTTCGAGGGAGTACGCCTTCGGCTTTCATATCCAGACCTAAGGTGACCTGTTGCGGAGTTACTGCTTGAACCACACCGCTTACAATATCACCAACTTGCTTGGCGTAATATTTCATCTGTGAATCGCGCTCCGCTTCGCGGATTCGTTGCTGGATCACCTGGCGGGCTGTCTGCGCAGCCACCCTACCAAAATTACTCGGAGTAGTCTCCGCAACTACCATACCTCCAAGTTCTGCGCTTGGATCAATCTTGCGTGCTACTTCGAGAGATACCTCAGTTCGGTCATCTTGAACAGCATCCACCACCTCTTTCTCAGCAAAAACGGTGACTGCTCCTGTTTCAGGATCGATCTTTGCTTCGACTAACTGGGCTTGTGAAGCATTGACCGCCCGGCGATAAGCCGATACCATGGCTGCCTCAAGGGCTTCCAGGACTACATTTTTAGGTAATCCCTTTTCCTCGAGTACCTCATTAAATGCCAACATGAACTCGTTTTTCATTCCTTCATTATCTCCGAACAGTCTTTGCAACGGGATTGGCCTTATACGCAAGAAAAGTGGGGGCTGCCCACTTTTCCACGTCGCCACGATCAAAATACCTCTACTAAAATGATTTTAACACGGAAATGACTGAATTGCAAGACTTTTTATTCACATTAATTAAATATTCATCTATCAGTCACAGATTCCAGATGGAACGAGCCCGGTTTAGCATTAATTGCCATGCGGAGCTTTCCGAATATGGGCACGGATATGGGTCATTCCAAGGCTTCCCTAACATCGAGGAAATTACTGCCAAGCTGCATGCACTACCGGCATTCAGATCGTACCCACCCTCAAGGAATAATCCGATCTTACCATCACAATGCATATCCGCCCAGGAGGCTAATTTCTGGATTAAATGGGCATAACCACCGGCGGTCAGCAAGAGCTGCCCAAGTGGATCCATCCAGTGAGCATCAAACCCATAACTTACCAGGATTATCTGGGGTTGATGTTGATCAAGTAGCGGTAAGATCAAATCATCCATCAGCTTGATAAAAGCGCTATCGCCTGTACCTGCCGGAAGTGGAAAATTGGCTGTCCAACCTGCTCCATCGCCTTCACCTATATCATTTATTTGACCAGTTCCAGGATAAAAAGGCGCCTGGTGAGTTGAAATATAGAACACATCCTTTCTTGACCAAAAAATATCCTGGGTACCATTACCATGGTGTAAATCCAGATCAACGATTGCCAACCTCTCAACTTGATAATTTGTGATCAAATATTGTGCAGCTAGAGCAACATTATTTAACAAACAAAACCCCATGCCCTGTCCATGCATAGCATGATGCCCTGGAGGACGGGTAAGTGCAAATCCCCGTTTCGCATTCCCCTCCCAAATAGATGTTGCCAGCGCAGCTGCCCCACCGGCTGCCCGATGTGCGAGCTCCCAAGTGGCTGGTGTAGTATAGGTATCCAGATCCAAATGACCAGACCTTTTACTTGTGAGCTCTAAAAGATTCAGGTAAGCAGGAGAATGGATTGCTGAGTAAATATCTTCACTCAGTTCAAAAGGTGTCAGTTTTGGATAAGCATCCCATATACCGGCGTTTTGTAATGTAGAACGTATCGTTTCCACTCGTTCTGGTCGTTCTGGATGCCCTGCTTCAAAATGTGCTTCGTGTCCGTCGGGGTAAAAATAAACCATCTCATCCATTATGCGTCGCCCTTAGATAAAATTAGGCATATTTCATAACTGATCAACAGAAACGATTCCAGATCGTCATTGCACCTGAAGATCGATTTGCCCACGCGTAGTAAGGAATAGCTATTACTTCAACCTCTTTTCCCTTCGATTCGGTCTTCTTAAATCGGGCTGGGCGATATAATTGTCCAGACCAATCTTCATCGATTTTGTTTATCTCACCACCCAGACGCAATTGTATGACACCTCCCAAAAGATATGGTAGATACTCCACCTTGGGTTGTCTTGTTGGATCAATTTGAAGATCATATAATGGCATATTAGGATTATCGACGGTTTCCAGACAATACAATATTGGTCCCCTGGATATTGCGATTCGCCCATAATTCTCTTCAACAAAAGGATGGCTCTCGATAAATTTTATCTGCATCGGTAAATTCAAACTGATGATATCTCCGATTTGCCAATCATGATGAATTTTCAGGTATGAGCTCGAAACAACCCTATCTGGGTAAGGCTCGTCATTTATTCTCACGATGACTTCATTTTCATCGACCCAGTCTGGTATTCGTAAGAATAGACTGAATCCTTCATCAATTTGTGTTTTATTTATAGATTTTTGTGAAATGCTCGCTATCAGTAAGGAAATTTGTCCATCCCATGGATAGGATGTGGTTTGCCGTAATTCCACTTTAATTCCGTTCAGCAGTTCAATATTTACATTCGATTGTGCATAGAGATGCAACCAGATTCCATCCTCGGAGATACTATACATATACCCGGGGAACATAGCGATGGTCCGGCTTATATTGGGCGGGCAACAAGCACAATCGAACCACTCCTGGCGTCGCTGAACGCCATCATCTTTGAGTGGATTGATATAAAAATATTCAGTTCCTGCTAAGGATATACCAGGCAATACTGCATTATATAAGGTCCATTCCAGCAAATTGGCATAGCGGGCTTCTCCATGGTTTTGCAACATACGCCAATTCCACATGACGTTAGCTATGGCCGCACATGATTTAGCATAAGCTCTTGCATTCGGGAGTTCATATGGCCTGCCAATTGATTCAAGGTCATGTCTGGCACCAACCCCCCCGGTTACATATATCTGCTGATGAACCATATTTGTCCATAATCGCTCAAGTGCGTTCAACAAATCGATCTCGCCATTTTCAAGAGCCAAGTCTGCCGCGCCAGAGCATAAATATAATGCTCTAACGGCATGACCCACCAGGAGCTCCATCTTCCTGAGTGGAATGTGGTCCTGAATATACTCCCCTCCACCCAATAAGTGGTGTCCGCGACGATTGATAAATAAGGCAGCTAACTCAAGATATTTTTTATCACCTGTCGTTCGGTAAAGCTCAACCAATGCCATTTCAATCTCTGGATGACCACTGGTCCCCTCGCGCCCAATTGGGCCAAAGTTTGTATAGATATGATTTGATAGATGAATTGCTGTATTCAGCAGTTTATCTTCCCCAGTCACGCGGTAGTGAGCGATTGCTGCCTGGATCAGATGTCCGGCACAATAAAGTTCATGTTTTTCACGCAGATTCGTCCAACGTTCAGAAACTCTTTCTAAAGAAAAATATGTGTTCAGATATCCATCTTTATCCTGAGCATTGACGATCAATCTGATAACCGTATCCACCATAAACTTCAGCTCATCATCCTGGCAATAACTCATCGCCCAGGCTCCAGCTTCAAGCCACTTATAAACATCAGAATCATTAAACATAAATCCTTGATACGGCTTATTGATCTCACCAGAAACACGTCGAAAATTATCTAGCCTACCAGTCGACTCCAATAGGTTGTACTGAGCCTGTAAGGTCACTGACTGGTTTAGGTGGACTTTATCGTGCCAGAATCCACCATCCAAAGTTACATCCTTTATCGATACTGGTTTTAGTAGCGCAAATGGACTGTGCCGTGTATCTAGTATCACAGCAGCTTTAGCGTTTACGGTATTCATATTGGCTATGCGAAGTCAATGAAGTTTGAAGTTATTTTGGATAAATCGGAGTAATACCCGCGATATTCCGCCGGCAATAATATTGCTAGCTGGTACATGATCTCATCTACCATAATTTTCCGTGTTTCTCGATCCAATTTCTCAGACTGGAAGCACAGCTTAAATACCTTGCCTACCCGGATGTGAAAATCTGTACGTTTTAACCGGTTGATATTGTCGCGAAATCTTTCACTCCCATAATAAACCAGTGGCAAAATTGGTGCATCACTATGCTGTGCCAGCGTGACAATCCCAGGAAGCCCAAGGCCTAGTTTTCCATGCCCACTTCGAGTTCCTTCGGGAGCAATTGCCAGGATTTTGCCCTGTTTCAAAGCATCTAGGGCTGCTCGAAATGCATAAGTATCAGCCTCACCCCGTTGGATGGGAATTGCTCCCCACAGGTTGAATAATAATGCCATAGCCGGGTTATCCCAGGTCTCTGCCTTGGCAAATCCTGTCACTTTACGCGGTTGCAAGTGAGTATAAATCAAAGGGACTTCCATAAAATTTATATGATTACAAGCGATAATTAATGGACCTTGCTCTGGTACATTGATCAGTTGACTGTCATCAATATTACACAAAATCCGCGTTATACTTTTAATGGATGTAGTAACAATAGAATAAGCAAGGCTCATGAATCGACCTATCCAACCATAATTTCTAGTGGTTGTTTTATAATTTCTACCCTCAATTCATTACCAGCAGTGCAAATTGTCTCTCCATCTGCATGAACCGGTAGAGAGCCCTCTAGTGCGATAACATGAATTTTTGCAGCACGACCGGTCTTGATTTTCGATTGGGATGCTTGTGTGCCCTTAATAAACCGTGGAATCATCATTAAGATACCGATTCTGGATAGTTGACCTGCAATGCACAAGTTTAATAGTCCATCATCTGTAATTGCATCTGGAGCCATCATAAAGCCACCACCCATTCTCCTGCCATTCATAATTGAAACCATCAAGGATGGCTGGGTGATGATATTTTCATCATACTCTATCCGGACATTAGGAGCATTGAAAAAAAGAAATATCGTTCGCAAGGCTGCGACAATATAATTCAGGAAACCATGTAAATGGGTAAGCTTCAAAGCTTCAAAACCTACTACAGCATCAAAACCAATCCCAACCCCGTTACCGAAATACCTGCCTTGGGGATAATTTCCACCGATTACATGTCCAACATCCATGGACCGATGTATACCACGTTGAATCACCTGAAAACCATCTTGTAATCCTGGTGGAATACCAAAACCGAATGCGAAATCGTTGCCCCGGCCAATTCCGATAATCCCCATCCTTGTGGTTCGATTCCCCTGGTTCCAGGCTTGCATAATCCCATTTAATACTTCATTCGCGGTTCCGTCTCCCCCAACTGCAACAACAATATCGAAATTATCACTTGCCGCTTCTCTTGCCAGCTCAATGGCATGGCCTGGACGTTCCGTGCTGACTATCCCATAGTTCATCTTGTATTCATTCGCTAATTTTTCAATCTCAGGCAATGCTAGCTTTCCTGCGCCCTGACCGGCAATTGGGTTTACGATAAATTTTATCTTTTGATCCATCATGGACACACCTCGGGTAAATTTCTATAATCAAATACCAAAATAGGACTATTTAATATTTTTCTGATCTTACCCTCGATCTGATAGCAAGTATTTATTTCAGCATTTGACCAGACCATATCGTAAGTAACCCAGTAAAATGCACCACGTTCAAAACTGAAAATTAGCATAAATTCATTGGGCTTGTCAATAATTTCTACTACCGTGCCTTTTACACAGATGGTTTGCCCTACATCTGCCAAAGTGATGGTTAATACGTCTCTACAAGCAGGTTTTGGAGTTGGAGTCACTGATGCAGCTTGCACTGTCCGTGTAGCAATTACTTTTTGTGTTGGAGTAAGCGATGGGCGAGATGTCGGACTTCGAAAAGGAGTATTGCTTGGTAGAACAGGTGGTAACGTCGCAGGTATGGGTGATGGATCCATTCGTTGTGTAGCTGTCTGTTGTAAATTTACCAAACCAGCCAGTTTCTGTTCCAGTATTGGTCGTCCAGGTCCGGCTAAAACATTCCATAAAAGTGCAAGGATTACTATGCCAATCAAAATTCCCCCAATTACTTTAATATTCATTCGTTGGAAGATATTTTTCTTAGCAGGTGAAGCACTGCTTGCTGGAAGCATGTCTGTCCGCAGATTCGTTATGAGGTTATCTGTGCTTGACCTATCCAGTTTTTTTGCAGCTTCGACTTCTTTGTGATAATCAGAAGATCGTTTATCTTCTTGGTTGTGTGACTTTTCGGTCATCGGTCACTTCTAATTGCTACAAGTCGGTTTAATCCCAAGTATAGCATTAATCTCAATCGGAGTTAAAAATGCCTGCGGGTGTAAACACCCGCAGGCACTCGCTTCATGAAGCTTCTGAGTTTACCCCTAGAAGACCGGGGTGAAACCAAAAGTTACCTCTTGGTAATCAACGGCAGGAAAATCTTTATTTTCCTAACATTGGTGGTCAATGTTGAGCACGGCTGTCATTGCTGGTTTGCTATGGAAGGCTGCCTTGACGGTAACGCTGTCATGAGCACCATCCTCAGCACCAGCCGGTATATTGACCGTCACCTGGAATGTGACAGACTCTCCTGGGTCAAGCACGGGCGTTGTCACTGTGCTCAAGCCGCTCGGGAAGGTGAATCGGGCAACAGGCTCAGGTCAAAGCTATCGGACTTGCCTAAACTGGTATTGGTGAGGGTTAAGTTGTATACAACCGCCTCACCTGGTAAACCAGTCTTGGAGACCGCATCCACCTCCAGCTCGAGATCATAGGTAACCACGTTCATGGTCACCGGTATCGCGATCATGCCACCTAGCGGGTCATCCGTCTTAATGCGTAGAGTGGCAGTGTAGATGCCAGGTGTTTGAGTGATGGCAGACGTGAAAGTGATGTCAACCGGGAAGGTTGAATTAGCACTCACGGTGCCAGTGATTGGAGCTTCACTCACCCAGGGTACATCACCAGCGGTTACACCAGATCCACGGATCAGCCAGTTACCCGCAAATCCTAGGGAATTGACGGTGCCGAAGGTGTTATCAGGTGGCAGTACCGCTGGATCGGGCGGATCCACATTCCACCAGCCGATCCAAGAACGTTCTTGGGAGGCTGTCGTATCGATGGAGGGCAGGACATTGTACCGGATCAACCCCACTATCTACCCAACGATTAATGGCAGCTACGAGAACATCACCCGGTCCAGCTATGTACAATGGATCAGGAAGATCATACACCGACCAGGTTTCATCATCTGCAGCCTGGACAGTGACATGGTATGTTGCCAACCATGTTGCACCATCTTCTGGGTCGCCATTCTCATCCTGGTAGACGACCAGGTCAAGCGGGTCACCAACTGTAGCCTGGTCAGCGGGGAATAGTACTTGGAGCTGGTTTAGATTGAAGGGGAATTCATCCACAGCAGGCGTAAACCGATTGAGCCAGATAAATTGATAGGCCGATACACTATCGTTTACACCAACACTGTTTTCAGCGCTGCCATCATCCAGCACCAGGGATATATCGCCTTGGATGAATGGAGGAACATTGCTCATGGCACCACTTGCAGGAATGCTACCCACCGATAGGACTACCTTGCGGGGTTCATTTGAAGGCAGTGTTTGAGTAGGTTCCCATTTAACTCACTCGTTCCAGCTGGCGCAGTAAATCCACCGGGTCTTTCACTGATCTTAAAGGTGGTTGAGTACGCACCAGTATTATTGAGTTGGAGTACTTCAGTCAGCGACTGACCAGCTTCCAGTGTCACTTCCAAGGCAGTGGGATTCGCACCCGTGCATGGAACAAGCCAGCGTAAACTGAAGTCTCGGGTTACAGTCTGGCCAGCTATCAAGGACACGCCAGTGACAGAGCCTGAAATATGCTCCTCGGCATCGACCGTGATTGTGATCGGCGAGTTGACTGCTGCCTCCATCCAAACCTGGTAATGTCCAAGGTTATCGGTCGTCAGATCACGGATCACATCGTTACTGGTCTCAACAGTAACCGTTGCACCTGCAATAGGTGCTGGATCACTGTCACAGTAGCCGAGACCTGTAACGGTACCAGCTAGCTTACCCCAGGTCGCAGGCGCGTTGACGGTCATAGTCACCGGAATGGAGATCGTCCCCATGCCTGGCGTGTTGTTGCTCATCTTCAGGTCGGCCAGGTAAGTGCCTGGTTGCGTGATCGCTGGATCGCCAGCGTTTAACGTCACGGCCACCGCTTGTTGAGCATGGTCTGCGACGGTACCGCTGCTAGGTACAGGCTGGACCCACGTGGCAGCCGGTGCCAGCCAGTTCATGGCTCTGCTCAAGACGGCATCCTTGTCAGCGTTGGTTGTGCCGGTGTATTGGAAGTTCCAGGCCAGGTAGATAGCCAGGTAGCCGTTCTTCGCAATGCGCAGGCCCGAGTTATCGGTATTCGGCGCGTCGTTGGTAAAGATGGCTACCGCGTTCGGACCGTTGAGCGTGAAGCTATCCGGGTATGGGTCGGTGCTGATGTCGATGTGCAGGCCGGCCATGATGTCCGCGCCTGTGATCCAGGGCCATCGGATCCTGTATCAGCACCGTAAGTGGCTTCCAGATAGTAGTGTACAACGTATCGGATTCGTAGAAGTATCCGAAGATCGTTATACGAGATCAGGAAGCTGCCGCCGGCATCCAGGTAGCTCTTGATCATGGCAGTGTTAGTCGCACCGCTCGGGCTGCCAGCCCAGATGACGGCTAAGTAATCCGTCCAGGTTTCCACAGGCGGTAGCGTGGAAGTGGTGACCCGATTAGTATGTGAAGCCCATGCGGGTCAGCGAAGCTGCGAGCGCATCAGCGATTGCAGAGGTACTGGAGACCAACAGGACGTCTTCGCCCGCTTCAGTCCCGCTCATGGGCACGAAACCGGTGGATTTAGTGCGGAAGGTGAAGTTGAGCGGCGCCCAACCGGTGTTGGCGATTTCTGCCGGCAAGGTAGTACTGTAACCCATCATCAGCTCGGCTGCCAACGAATCCGGCGTAACGATCCACATGGCTGCAACCAATGCAGGTCAAAGTTTTGCTGGTTGCGCGGGTCGGCTCCAGGATAAATTAATGCAGGCCGGCTTGCGCTGAGATGGCCAGCTGCGGAGACCTCCAGGCTGATATCCGGGGCAGCCGCCGTGAACCAATACTGGTAGTAACCGTTCGCACCGGTTTCGACCGTGATGGTCTGAGCGCCGACGTGAATGATGACCTGCGCACCATCGATCGGTGCGGGGTTTAGGTCGCACGCCCCTAGCCCGCGTACAGTGCCCCATAGCTTGCCGAAATTTTGGGGTGGGTTGACGATCATGGTCACCGGAACGTAAGATCGTGGCGGTGACTGGATCATTGGTCTCGATCCTGAGCTGAGCAGTATACGTACCCGGCTGGAGCACGCTGGCAGCAGCGGCGTTGAAGCCGACCTGGACTGATTGCGTGCCCGTATTGGCGGCCAGTGCGCCGCTAGCCGGAGTTCGGACAGCCAGTCGACATCCACCTCAGTCAGCCACGGCATCACCTTACCCAGGATCTCGGTCTCAACCGTGCCACCCACGGTGCTACCACCTGCGTAGTTGATAATCCCACGCGAAGTAGACCGCCCTGTAGGTATTGCGGGCGATACGCATGCCAGCCCAGTTAAGGCGTGGTGCGGTGTTTGCGAAGATGCCAACCGCATCCACGCCGATCGTGAAGCTGTCGGGATAAGGATCGCTGCTGATATCGACGTCCGTCCCTGCCTCGAGGTCGACACCATGGATCAGGCCATCTGAACCAGCATCCGCGACATAAGTCGCTTCTAAGTAGGTCTGGAACAGCACTGTGGTCTTATCAGTGTAGCCGAAGTCGTTATCGGCGATCAATAGGCGCCCGCCTCCATCCAGATATGCTATTAGCTGGTTCAGCTCAGCACCTGTGTTCGGTACACCGGCGTAGAGAACCGCAATGTAATCAAACATATCCGCCGGGATGCCGGTACCGCTTGTTGAGCTGACCACGTCGTAGGTGTAGCCCAGGTTATCCATCGCTGTCCCGAAAGCATTGGTCGGGGAGGTGTTGCTGCCACCATCGTTGACGATCAGAACCTGGTTAGCGTTGATACCCATCGGGGTGAAGGTGCCAGACATCTCGGTTATCTTGAACGGCGTAGCCGCTGCCCCTGTGTTGCTCAGGATCATCGCCTGGGTCGCTGCTTCCCTGCCACGCGACGGTGGCGCTCAGCACAGGAGGCGTCTCAGCGACGCAAGGCTGCGCCCATCGCAGGCTCAGATCCTGCGTGGTGGTGCCCAGGCCTACCACGACGATACCGCTTGCACTTGCCTGTAGATGGTCGGCTTCGGTCACCAGCACGGTGTACGGGCTGCCATAGTCAGGCAGCCAGAACTCGTAGCTACCATTCGTACCAGTCGTCGCTGTGCGGATCATGCCGTTCGATCCGGTGACGAGCACGGTTGCTCCACTCAATGGAGCGGGGTCGGCATCGCAATAACCCAGACTGCTGATGGTGCCTTTCAGGACACCCCAGTTTGCAGGTGCCGTAACCACCATCGTAGTTTGTACGTCGATGGCCTGGTTCTGCGGGTCGTTGCTGTTGACTGTGGCTGAGGCCGATGTAAGTGCCAGGCGCGTTAACCTTATTGGCATCGAAGGTCACGACTACGGGCTGCAAACCGTCAGCAGGCACGCTGCCCTCTGTCGGGTTCTCACTCAGCCATAGAGCCGGACCAATTCCGCCGCCGACCACGCCGGTCACATTCATGACGATCATCATCTCGGGGAAGCCTATTGAGGCAGTAGTTGCAGGCTCGGTTATGCCGCAGTCAGCAGCTGCCATGTAACTGGGGCCGGTCTCGCCGAGGCCGTTCGAGCCGACGAAGAAGCTATTGCCCGCAGTCTGGCCGCTCGGGGTGAAGATATCGACCACCAGCTTGGAGCCTGCAGGGGCAGTGCCGGTCACAGGCACGTTGAGAATCGTCAGTGCCTGGCTCGTCACGGCTGCGGTCCGCGCTGCCGATTGGGGTCAGGTTGGCGAACTGGAACGCACCATTCAGGGTGAACAGGCGTACCTCAACCGGTTGGGTTGCGCCAGCCGGTACCGACTGCTCGATACCGAACGACACGTTGGTGATACCAAAGGCGCGGGTAATGCCGAATGTCGGCAGATCGAACACGCGCAGGTAATGGTTATCGGCATGCAATCCACCGGCATTGCACGAGACTGAATTGCCGGATGTGATCGTCTGGCTGTTGGATTGGGTGATTGTGGTGCTGCCAGCGTTAACCTTGAGCGCGAAGATCGAATTGGGATCGGTGCTCTCGGTCGGTGGATATGGGTTGGCGCTAAAGGTCAGGTCACCGATAGTGATAAGGTTGTCGGGCACATTCAGCGGCGCGGGTGGTGTATAACCGGTCATAGTGTTCGTAAAGTTGTATACACCGGTGGCACCACCAAAGTTGTGCAGTGTCAGAGGCTTTGTCGTGCTGGTGCCCAGTGGGATGTTAACCAGGAGACTGGGCGGGGTTGCGTTGAGACACGGCTGCAGATAACGCAGGGTAAAATCCTGAATGGTCGTGTGCCCACCGATCAGGGTTACACCGGTAACACTCCCTGTGGCGTAGTCGACCCCCGCGTTGACAACGACTGTCAATGGGCTAGCTGCCTGGTCCAACCACACAAAGTAGTAGCCGTTCTCGTCGGTTTCCAGGACTAGCGGTTGCGTGAATGCCGCGCTGTTGATGGTAACCGGCACGTTCGCCAGCGTGTCCGGCTCGTTATCGCAGTAACCGTTCGTCGAGACTATGCCAGCCAGCTTGCCCAAGGTAGGCGGAATGCTGGCGGTCATCTTGACCGGCAGGTTAGGCACCTCGTAGGGTGTATCCGTAACGAACTTGAGCTGGGCACTATAGACACCGGGTGGTACAGTTGTGCTATTTAGGGTGACGTCCACCACCACGCTGCCACCAGGTGGTATGGTTGCCGTCGTGGGTGCTTCAGTAAGCCAGGGCACACCCGCGCCAGCGCACAGGTTGGCAGTCTCGCCGGATTGCACCTGGTAGGCTTTATCATCACTCTGGTTAGCCAGCCATAGGTTGCCTTCACAATCGAGCTCCATGCCCGCGCCGCCACCTGCGAAGCCCGCGATGGTGAACTGGCCGAGTGGTGCATAGTTATTAGCCACGTCCAGCACATAGACCTTACTTGTTGTAGCACTGTCGACCACGAACAGGTGCTCTGTTTCTGGATTGTAAGCCATGCCTGCCACGAGGATGCCCACATTCACGCTGGACAGGATCGTTCCGTCAGAATTCGAAGCGATGGATGGTCAGGTCGCTCCAGTTACCTGCAAAGTAGGTATCGGTCGCCGGGTCATAGGCCAGGCCGCGTTGCGAAACTGTGAAACCCGTGCCGCCTCCCGGGCAGATTGTGCTACCTGTCGGACCGCTGCTAGGATCGATCTCATAGATACAATTGGACACACCAGTGTTAACGTTCATGGTCCACAGCATACCGGTGTTCCAGTTATAGGTCATGTCCGCCGGGCCATTGGTCGTTGGCCAGTTAAACTGCCACTGGCGGCCAGTTGCCGTCCCATCAGGGTCGAACTCCATAACGGCATCCAAGGTGCCCCAACCGTCACCGATCCAGACAGTCCCGTCCTGCCCGTCAAATGCGATGCCCCAGGGAGTCAGCATGCCAGTAGGCCAACTCTGGAGGATGTCACCTGCGGCAAGGGGTTCAACGTCAGGCCCTGAGGGGAGACCCAGGCTCAAAGCGTCGGCTGAGTTCTGCTGGCTGGCTTCGAGAAGCGCCGGTGACTCTTCGATGGGTCCGAAGGGCACCGAACCCTTGTCGAGCTCGAGGAGCTCAAAGGTAGCGGCACCGCCACCAATGTTGTTGACGGTCACCTCAACGGTCGTGGTGCCACCGGCCGGGATCGTCTCGTCGATGAAAACTGGAGAGTATGTCAGGTGTCCGGTCTGCAGGGCAAAGTCCTGGCGAATTGCATTATTCAAAGGTACACTGACCGTAGCTGTCGCTGGGCTGTACTTCTGCATTGTGGCAGTTAACAAGTGATCACCTACTGGCTGGAACAGGGCATAGAAGTTGCCCATTGCCGGATCGGCGGTCGCCATGGCAATGGCTGAGGCACTGATACCGCTCGAAACCTGCGCGCCAACCAGGGCATGGTTATCGTTGGCATCAGCTACGCGGCCAACAACCAGACCGCCGCCACCGATCGGGTGGCAAAGCTTCTCGCCGACGAAGACGTTATCGACTTCCCACCACCAGTCCCACCCAGGTGCGATGTAGTGATAGCGAATCTGCGCCTGGGTTGAATCACCAAGCAACGCGGTAACGTCCTGGGTGAAGGTATTCGGCCCGCGCATGTCTGTGTTCCAATGATGGACATTGGTCCATGTTGCGCCGCCATTCGCGCTCACATCCAGGTCTGCCGATTTAGTCGAGACCAGGTTGTTATAGTCGTAGTTGTATGAGAGGTTGACGTTCTCGAGCGTCGAGACGTCCATAATCGGGGAGGTCAGGGTTGTGTTCATCGTCGTCCCGCTGCCGCACACGTCGGCGTCCGCGATGGCAAACTTGCCGCTGCCACCGCTCAGATTACCGCGACCGCCGGGGTCATTACCAACCCATGCACAGTTACCACCGCTCTGAGCCACAGTCCATCCAGCGGGTGGGAAGCTGGCACCTTCGAATGTCTCGAACACTCCGGTGACATCGAGCACATATCCGGGAGCCACGCAATTGTCTGCGTCAGCCTGCACTGGAAGGTCGAGCAGGAGATCCCCAGCCAGCACGCCCGTATCGACTGCCGTTGGAAGGTATCCATTCGAGAACACATCCACGTTAAAAATGTGTAGTTCTGGCCGGCAACCAGCAGGATGCTGTAATTGCCCGTCGTTGGATTGGTCCAAATCGGCAGCCCAGGGTAGCCATCGATGGTGATCATGGCATAAAGCCCCCAACCGGCAGCTGGATCCCAGACCTTGCCAGACACGGTGTAGCTGGGTGCAAGGTCGAGGCTCACGTTCAGGGTTGTGGTGAGGTCTTCCGCAACAGCAACGCCTGAGAAGCTTGCAGGCATATATCCGTATGCCGAGAATTCAACCGTGTAGGTGCCAACCGGCAAGGTGAAGGAGAAGTGTCCTGCGGCGTCAGTCAAAGCCTGGAAGGTGTGCTCGGTCCCAATGGCTTGGACGGTTGCACCGGCTATCGGTGTTACACCCCCGGTGGCAGTTACGGTGCCATCGAGTATGCCCATCGGGCCACAGGAAGTTAATGCCAGCTCAACGGCAGCCAAAGCACGGATTTCGCCCCAGCCGGTGGATTGGTTGGGCATCTGGCTGGGGCCTTCCCCGGCACATGCGCCTGGCACCCCACTGGCGATAGCAGCTGATTGCTGGATGATATTTTCTGTCGCGGTGAAGTTACCGCGCAAGCACGGTGCAGCCTGAAAGATCAGGGCTGTAAGGCCAGTGACGTGTGGCGCAGACATCGAAGTGCCACTCCAGCCACCCTCATAGGCAGTATCGCTGGTGTTAACCGAAGAGCGGATGTTGCTGCCAGGTGCTGCTACCTGAGGCTTGATGGTAGGAAAGGCACCACCGTTTTCCGGGTCGACGTTATCCGTCGGACCGCGGTTAGAGAAGGTGGCATACGCACCATTCTGCTGTCCGGTTGCGCCAACGCCCGTTACATTGCCATAACGTGCAGGGTTGCCAACCGTGCCACAAGCGGGAGGTGAAGAGTAGCCACAGTTGGAACTGTTGCCATTGGAAAAGATCGGGTAGATGCCGGCTGCCCGCCAGCTGTCCACCACACCCCGAAACCAGGGGTCGTAGCTCTGGCCACAATCGCCCCAGGAGTTGTTGACTGCATCAGGGCGCATGTCGGGGTCCGGATTGGCCTGGTTCAGGTCCCACGGGGCGGTGATGAATTGCGCACACTCGAGTAGGGCTTCATCAGTACAATTGCTGGTGTTGCAGCCGCGGCATGCCAGCCACTGGGCGTCAGGTGCCATACCAATCTGGTTGCTGCCACCATCATCACCGACCATTGTGCCCATCGTGTGAGAGCCATGGCCGTTATCATCTGCAGGGGCAGTTGGATGATCTCCGTAGGGATCCCACCAGTTGTAGTTATGGTCGAAGACACCACCCCCCAGGTTGCCGCGGTACTTCCCAACCAGAGCCTGGTGGGTGTAACGCACGCCAGTGTCAATGCTGGAGACCACGCTCCCCTGGCCGGTGATGCCCAAAGCCCAGGCATCAGGTGCCTGGACGTGAGTAATGTTGGGTTCAATGCCGAAAATTTGTTCAATTCCGAGGGGCGTCTTCGAAGCAGGTTCGATCAGCTTCTCGGTGCGCCGATCGCGTATGTTGCTGATCTCGGGGAAGTGCGTCAGCCCTTCGAAGACCGTTGCGTTTGATGATTCTACAATGATTACATTGTCAATCCAGAAGCTCTTGTAGCTAATACTGTTGCTATCCAGGTATGCCCGCACGTCCTTCTGCGAGCTCTGTGCAACGGATTGCAGTTGCTGCATGACAAAGCGACCGCGCTCGATCCAGTCCATTTGATCAACAGCCTCGAGGCCTGGTCGGTCACGGAAATAGATCATGTAGCTCGCGGTGCCTTTTGCATCAATTTGATCTTGCACAGCTTGTTCGACTTCGACCGAAATATCCAGCTGTGTGGCTGGGGATTTATCGGTAGCGAAGAAGATATTCTTTTCTGTTAGTAGAGGTGAGTTCGTGAGGTCTGCCAAAGCGGTAGCCGGAAATAGCAAGACCAGGATGGTGAGCACCAGTGTGAATGGGAGCACTCGATGTAATATTCGCTCTTTCATATGATTCTCCTCATTGAGTTATGTGTATCCGATATACATCTTAATACCCTATGTGCTTAACATTTAGATATAGAGTTTCCTTATTCAAACCTCCTTATGATGTTGTGGTAAGTTGATTGTGCACGAATGGCTATAGGGATAAGTACACCACAATAAAAATACTAACGATGAATTACCCCAGCCCTTTTTCTATTGAAACGCGTGTAGTTGCAAAGCGTAATAAAACACTGGAGAATAACCCAAAGTTAGTAAATTATTAGAAGATTAATATTTTTGAATTTAGGAATCAAAAATTATGCTGAATTCTCACACAATAATCATCATAATTTTATCTATCATTAATCATATCACATAATTGCATAAATTGTTGGGATTTGTCCGCAATTTGTAAATTAATCATTCAGCAGATATCACGATCCGAAACATGAAATTTTGGATATCTGCGGTATATAGCAAAGGTACTTCAATTAAATCCTTTTTTCGAGGCAGTGACAGATATAAAAAAAAACGGCGTTTCTCAGCCGTTTTTTTCAAGATAGAGCGGGCGATGAGAATCGAACTCACGTTTGATGCTTGGGAAGCATCCGCACTACCATTATGCGACGCCCGCGATAACGTTGCTGATTATAGCCAGCCCCAGAATAGATGTCAAGGAAGGTATAACCATAGTGTTATAATTTTGAGGTTATGCAGAACCCAGAAACTACTGAACTAAGCGAGCGCGAGCTGGAAATATTAAAGCTTGTTGCAACGGGGGCGAGTAACAAAGAAATTGCTCGAATATTATTTATCAGCTCTAATACTGTTAAAGTTCATTTACGGAATATATTTAGCAAGATAAATACAGCCTCGCGCACTGAAGCAGCCATGTACGCGGTCCGTATCGGTCTAGTCGTCCATGCACCCAGTCAGATAGCAAGCGAAGCGTCAGACGAAACACTTTCGAATGGAAACATTAAAAACCAAGCCTCAGAAGCCATTCCTATCGCTGGAGCGGTGGTTCAACCTGCATCCAACAGGATTTTACGCATAGCTCCTTATATATTAATAATTGGCTTGATTGGTTTGATTTTCCTGGGGTTAAGATTGAGCCCAAGTCTGGCTTTATTTGCACCACCAACGTCGACTTCCCCCCCACCTCGGCTCACACCAACACCTATTCCCCATTGGAAGAATATAGCCCGGTTGCCTAGTGCCAGGAGTGATCCTGCCTTGGTAGCATTCGGAGACCAAATATATGCGATCGGGGGGGTCGATTCCCAAGGTGCATATGGCGGGCTTGACCGGTATGACCCCCAATCCAATAACTGGATATCTCTCTCCCCAAAACCACTACCCGTATTTAACGCTCAAGCCGCAGTAATCAGCGGGCTGATTTTCGTGCCAGGAGGACGTACTTCACTCGAGAATAAACAACCCACCAATCTATTAGAAATCTACGATACAAACACGGGACGGTGGTCTAAAGGGGCTTCTTTGCCAATCCCGCTCAGTGGATACGGTTTAGCCGCCTATGATGGAGATCTGTATCTTTTCGGTGGTTGGGACGGGCAGAATTATCGAAATACGGTTTATATGTATAACCCTACGACAGATACTTGGGAACAACGGACTCCAATGCCAACTGCCAGAGCATTCTGTGGGGTGGCTGAAGCAGGAGGCAGGATTTTCGTGATCGGGGGCATGAATGGGGATCAATCAGTGGATGTCAACGAAATATATTCACCCACGCGTGATACGATCAACAATAATCCGTGGGCAAGCGGCTTTCCAATTCCAGAAAGTCGTTTTGGAATTCGAGCCGCTAATATCGCCGATACAATTTATGTATTCAGCGACGAATCTCAATATGATAACCGTGTTGGCTTGATATATTTCCCACAATCGAATACCTGGCAGTCATTAGAAACCTCACCATTTCCTTTGGGTGATTATTTCGGTATGACTTCGATCGGGACTGACCTGTATTTTATCGGGGGATTATTCGATACGACCTTTAGTAATCAAAATATTTCTTACCGGGCAATCATTACCCTATCAATTCCCATTATCATCAAATAATCGATTATATCTTTTTCCTTGAAGTATCAATAACTAAGGCTCCATCAACAAGATGGGTCTGATAATCGGTTAACCAAGTTGTCTCTTGGTATGCCTGTTTCGATCCTTCCCATTGTGAATAATCATCCACTTGGATTATTGCTCCCGGCTTTAATCTTGTTTGCAAATATCTATAGACAACTTTGGAGCTTTCATACCAATCACAATCGATATGGATCAAATTGAATTTCCTATCATCATCCAGCTTGGGTAATATATCTTCGTATTTACCCTGAATAATTTCTAACTTATCTGGGGAACATACCTGATATATCTCATTTTGTACCACATTCCGTAAATTTTGAATATTTCCGTAATAGTCATCGCTCTCATTAGTAACGATATATTTATATCGGTCCACTGCTCTTTCGCCATCCTTCTCGGTCGGTGCAGGTATAAGGCCAAATAAATCATATAAAGACAGTTTTCCTTTATATCGATTCACCAACCATGCCAGAATTGTTGCACTTCCACCCCGACCAACCCCAAATTCAGCAACCTGCATTGGGGTTGATGAACTTTTTTGTAATAATAAGAAATTACTTACCAGACTATATATCGTTGAGTAACTTAAATAGGTGCGTCCCGATCGTTTTACCCTCAAGCTGAGGTGCATTATTTCAGGATTTACGAAGAATAAACGAATGAACGACAAAAAGTTAGTTATAACCGACAATGGATTTTTCCCTTTATATAAAGGAAGGGAGACCTCTCGGTCTCCCTTTTTATACTTTTACGGATTGTGTTAATTCGATTATGGTAATGGTTGGCTATTGTAGTCTTCGGAAACTTGGACACCAGATAGAGTGCCAACACGAGCTACTGCAGTCAATTCAGATCCAGCAGGTCCCTCGATGATAGCAGCACCACCGGCCTTTGTATAGTTCTCCCAATATCCAAATGAATCCAACCCAGCATTTTGCGCAGTAGAATTAAACTTAGCGCCATTGGCTAAACCACCAACAGGTACTGTGAATGTGTGTGTCCCAACTGTAGTGCCAGCAGGATTATTATATTTGATCGTGATTACAGCCCCTTCAGGCAAATCGGCACCAACATTCTGGATGGCGATAAATGTGCGTTGATGTGTACCAGCGTTCCAGTGTGTTGCATCTGCCCAGCGGACATATGGCAGAGCAATATTTTGGTAACCCTGCGGAACACCATTGAAAGCAGTGCTCAGGCCAGCACCAAATGCCTTACCGATCGCGATAACTTCTTGCGAATCGCTGGTCACTACTGCCGCACCACTTGTGCCATTGGCCATTGCCCCACATGCAGCAAAGCTCGCCTTAGCTCCGGGTAGAATCTGTTTAGTTTCGGTAGTTACATTTCCAAGTGTATCGTGGTAAGTTACCGTTACGTTTGTATTAGTGGTCAGGCTGGTATTTTGTACAGCATAAGAAGTATTAGTTACGCCACTCGGGATAACATAATTGCATAATGCCGAAGGCATATAGAATTGCATACTTCCAGCTGCAACACCTTCGAACGCGTATAAACCAGAGCCATCGATCTGAAGTTCCATATCGCTGGAAACGATTGAGCCTGCTCCACCACCCACTCTGGTTGCTTCAATGATCGCAGAACCATTGAAGGGATTTGGTAGATCGGTTGATAAACCAGCGTCAAAATAATATGGTGCACCAGATTTGAGCGTCTGTACGTCGGTAAAGACTACTTGGGCTGAGGTATTATAAAATTTGATTGTGATTATATTATCTTCACTATCGGCATTTTGAACTGAAAAGATCGAATTGTAGTGGAATTGATTCTTCAATACCGTAGCGATTTTGGAGCTCGAGCCTCCTGTGCTAAAACCATTGGACAGGGCACGATTACTGACACCAGGTACGCCCGACGGAATCTGGACCAAGGTCACCAACATGGGTTGGTCTGACTGCATCACTGCATCACCCTGAAAGCCAGTCGGAACAGTAAGCTCATCCAGACTACCTACATAAAGAGAGTCTGCCGCACCGGCAGGTAACGGTGTGAGTGAATGTATTGTTGGACTGGCATCGGTCGGATCAGCATAGAACAATAGATCTAATACTGTAGTTGTGGCGGTACCAACATTAACATAGGTAATTGATGTGGTGAAGTTTGCGTCATAAGCTTGCGCACTTGCACTTCCAACGAATATGGCTAACAAGACTGACACTGCTACGAGCATGGTGAATAATTTATTCTTCATTCCTTAAACCTCCTTTAATATACTTGATATATTTCTTCCAATCATTTGATCACATTATATTAATATCCTCTCTTTACGACAATAGCCCTTATGGGTGATTTTTCATGATTGCTATTCTTATAAAAATCGGGTAACATACGTTTTACTTGATATCTACTTGGAGTATGCAGAATGAAACGAATTGTCATCTTAGTTTTATTATCATCGTTATTCTTTTTAACCGCCTGTAAAACTACAGCTTCACCAACGATTAACCCAGAAGTATTAGTGACCCCCACCCCAATTCCACTACCAAATTCAGGTGAGGCAACCGTTTATGGCCAGGTGCAACATACTCAAGGATATCCAATAGCGGATATTGTCCTCCGCCTGGCTGAAGTTGCCCGGGGTGAAGATGGACGTGGTGGAGCGTATATTTTAGATATGGCTAAAAGCCCCGGTACTAGATCAGATGCGAATGGTAATTTTGCATTTCTAAATGTTAAAGCTGGTGAATATGTGATTGTTGTTGGAGATGTCGAAAGTGCAGGCTATTACGAAATCATTACCGAAACCAACGGACAAGCCAAAGTATGGAATCTACCTGCTGATCAGGCCACTGATGTTGGAGTGCTTACAGTCAGCGTTGTGCTTCCGACACCCGTTCCAACTTTGCTTCCAGGCGCATACCCTGCTCCGATAAGTAGTCCCTATCCATAAATACAAGATTTATTAACCACTACCTAAGGATTATTTTAACTAACATAACCCTTAGGTTCTAATTTAATTACCCAATTACCATTTCAATAAAACATGATATCTAATTTTAATAGATAGATATTAATTTCCATGAAACCTCATCCTGCGAAGTGCAAAAAAAGAATATCCACCGAAAAGGATTATTTCGGTGAAAACATAGACACTAGCAACACCTAAAATTCCAAATCGATTGACAACCAATAAGTTTAGTCCAATATTCGATACAGCCGAGATTATTTGTATGTTTGTGCGCTTTATCTGTTGATTAGTGGCAATTAGGATAGTTGCCATCGCATAAGAACCACATTTAAACAATAGTACCCAACTAAGTATTTTTAAAATTGGCACTGAACCGATAAAAGAATCTCCCAAGACCCAAACAACTAAAGGTGAACCAACAAAAAAAACCAAAGTTAATCCCATACCAAGGGAAAGTGATAATCCAATTGTGCGTAGCGCTGTTTTTGACGCTTGTTGAGGGTGACTACTGAAGAGATTACTCAATACTGGCATCATAACCAGATATACAGCCTGTGGTGCCACAAAGGCAATATTAACTAGACCCACCGCAGGTGAATATAATCCTGTGGCAATACTCCCAAGGTATATACTTACAATAACTACATCCACCCGCATGGTGACCATTGCTAAAAATTCGGAGCTAGCAAATGGGAAGCATTCCGATAATGCCCGGCGGGCAATGGATGTATCTATCTGCAAACCAAACTTTCTAAATAAAAATACTATCGCAACGCATAAAGAAAGTAAGGAGATGAGCACCCTCACGGATAGATATGCCTCTGGTTGTTGTTTTCCAAGGCTGATCAAAACTAATGTAAGTCCCAACCAGACTGCATCGGCAACTGCTTCGAGGATAGCCGGCGTATTATTGTGCAGGACAGCTTTGAAAGATGATAAACATGTTGCTAGGAGTGTATCAGACCATAATAATATAATACTAAGATGAAGTATTGAAGCGGGGAATGTTTGTTGGTTAATCAGCGGGACAAGAAACCACAGTACTAAAATCCAGATTGCTCCGATAATTGCTTTTATAGTTATGATACTTCCAGCAATCTTTGAAATTTGTGAAGGATTTCTTCCCCCTTCCCGTAGTAGCCACACATCCAAACCCAGGCTGAAAATAATAGACAGCATGCTCGTGATGGTGATGCAGGCGGCATATTGCCCATACCCATCGACCTTCAACTGACGCGCAGTAAACAATAACGCAATGGTCGTCATCCCTTGGGCAACAACCGATCCCGAGAAGAGTGTGGCAATGCTGGATATTATTTTGGATCTATTTAATTTATATGGTAAATTCATCTAAAATTTCGATACTTAATTTCCTGCTATCAATCCGATCTGCCATCAGAATCTTTCACGATTATTTATCGATTCATGACTGCAGCAATTTAATATAGGCGTTTATATATTTATCACACACAGAAGATATACTATATGTGCTTATTTGAGCAAAGGCTGCTTCGGCCATGTTTCTAATTTTTTCAGGCTGTTGATATGCCCTGATAATCGCCCTAGATAATGCCTGTGCATTACTTACCGGTACTAACCAACCGCTGATACCATCTTGTATCAGTTCTCGATTTCCCATAATATCGCTAGCAATTATGGGAACTTTACACTGGATTGCCTCTAACAAAACAGTGGATAGCCCTTCTGAGCTGGAGGGTAGAACGAAAACATTGGTCTTTTGCAGGATGGAATGAATATTTCTTTGTTGACCGAGGAACCAGCATGAATCGTATACCCCAAGTGTCTTGGAGAGATTGACCAGATAGTCATATTCAGACCCATAACCCACAATGACTAATTTTGCTTCGGAAATTGTTTTAATTACCTCAGACATAGATTTTATTAAGATATCTAATTTTTTTCCAGGCAATAATATGCCTATGGTAGTTATCAACCATTGCGGTTCGATACCATCACCCAAATACTCAGAAAGTGGATCATCATCCTCCCCAATTTCAATCTTGTCTGGGATCGCATTGGGAATCCAAAATGCTGGCTTATGAATTATTCGTCGAATAATTTGGCGGTTAAGACTCTCAGTGATGGTACGAGATACTCCAATTTCATAATCCAATAGCAGGGGATATAAGAAATTTCGAAAAACAATGCGTGAAATCATTCCATTGATGCTTTTTCCAAATTCTAAATTTGCATGTGCTGTTCGGAGTATGATTTTGCCATTAGTTATATATTTTAACGAGAGGCAAGTTATGGTACCGACCTGGTAATGGCTGTGAACGATTTGTATATTGTGATCATTTATCCATTTATTGATATTTTTTCTTGCGACTAAGATATTATTTCTTTTTGATAAGCACGCAAAAAAAACATCGATACCCTCATTTCGTAATTGTGTTATCACCGACTGTTCAGCTGATGTGCCATATTGTAAAAAAGCGCAAAGTTCTACATTTACATTTCGTTTTTTCAGTGCCTGAACCAAGTGAACACCAAAATTCTCTGCACCTCCACTATTTCCCCCAATATCAATACCCTTAACAATATGAAGGATTCTGACCCCATCAAGATTTTTCATAACTTCTGGAATACTTTCAGATATGCCTGCGAGACATTGTCTATACGAAATCTCTCAACAATTTTTGTACCTTCCTCCGCCATTGCCTTACGCACAGATGGATTTTGTAAAATGAATTCGATCTTTGCGGCAAGTGCTTTACTATCCTTTGCTGCCACAACGGGAATATTCTTTTGGTAAACAATATCCCTAGTACCCGGGATATCCGTAACGATACATGGGACTCCAAAATCCATTGCTTCTAAAACAACTGTCGGTAAACCTTCATATATAGAAGAGGAAATAAATAAATCCATTTTGGATAGCATGGCTGGGATGTTATTTTGTTTCCCCCAAAAAATTACATGCTCTGAAACTCCCAATTCTAGACATTGCGTTTTTAACGCATCTTTTAAAGGTCCATCTCCAACCAGCCATGTTTCCAAACTTGGAAATTTTAATAATAATATTGTCAGTGCATCAATAAGATATTTATAACCCTTCTGTTCTTCCAATCGGCCAACGCTTCCAATGATTGGGAGATCACCCAACCACCCCTCAGATCTAGTCTGAGGCGTGGGTCTTTCATATCCATCGTTAATTGGAATCGCGTTAGGAATAACAATAGCTGGTTTATGTAAAACTTTTGTAATCAAACGCTGGTTCAATTCCTCGACTGTGTAAGAAGACACCCCAACCTCTTGATCAATAAAAATGGGATAGATCACAAATATAAACGATCGAATGATTGCCTGCTTAAAAAATCCTTTCCATCCACGACGCCATTCATGGTCAACGTGTGCTGTACGCACAACGCGCCTGACTTTTCCAAATAGTTTCATTAATATTGATAATAAGGTGCCCATATGAAAATGGCTGTGGATAATATCAACTTGGCGGCTTTTTAATTGGGTAAATAACTTCAGTAAAACTTTACAATAAATAATAATATTCGTATGTTCCTCCCAATCAAGTAAGAAATTGGGAGTAACACCTTCTCCTTTGATCTTATTCAGTATATTCTGTTCCGCTTCTGTATTAAACTTAAAGCAAATAAATAATGTAATCTGTTCCCAGTTCTTTTTTAATCCACAGGCGAGATTAGCACCAAATAAATCGGCCCCACCGCTAAACCCACCCAAGTCCAGACCTTTAATAAAAATCGCAATTTTGGGATTATTCACTTTTGAAATAATCCTCGGCTATCCATTGAGATACCCGATCGAAATCTCTTAGGCAATCTATCACAACTTTTTGAATTTTTTCGGTTATTGCCCGTCGATTTTCCCATATCTGACAGAGTAAATCCCATAATTGATTTTCTTCGATACTATTAAGATCCAACATAAATTCTTCCATGGAGATCGCTTTAAGGAAACCTTTTGTCTTTGGATTGTAACCGATGAACAAAGTGGGGATACCATTGCTCATTGCAAAAATTCCCGAATGAAATCTTGAAGCGATAAATAGATTCATTAAGCTATAACATGCTTTTAATTCCATTGGTGATAATTGGCGATTAATATGATTAACTCTGCCATTTTTATCATCAAGAATATCAAGCAATGCCTCCGAAGCATTCCCATCATCCTCCAAAGGAGTGGGGCCTTTTACTTGGTCGAAAATGTATATTTTGACATTATAAGTATTGATGAATCGAGCTAACACATTGGCTAATGACCGATAATAGTTTACAAACCATTCTTTGTTATAAGCTTTAGATAGTTGCCCGACAACTGTAATTCCTATTGCATACTCAGAGGAAATATAGCCATACTCAGACATGATTTCCAAAGCTCTTTCAGTTGATGCAGCAGGAAGTGCAAAACCAGGATCGAAGGCGAACCTAATTTTCCTTTCCGGCAATCCAATGTCTTTCGCCAGATTAATTGAAATGGAATCTCTTAGGAATACTATGCGGGCACGGGAATAAATATTTCTAACTAACCAATGCTCCCATTTCCAACGAAATGGACCGATCGACTGGGGCATTATATAGAGCGGCTTATGGTAATAGTGCGCGAAAATAATTGGAATTGAAGAGACAATTAATGGCCAGCTATATCGCCCCAAGGATACCAATTGCGCACCTGATACGGCAGCAATCACATCCGCAGACCGAAATAATAGAGCAAGTTTGAGCCAACCATTATTAATTTTTTCTAGCACCATCGTGGGGATTATTTTCGTTACTACGAATAAAGTGCAGCCCAATGACAATTTAAGAATTTTTATCCAACTAGGTTGTTCTGAACTTGCGCTGATCAGGGCAAAAGGTGAAAGTGCCGATTTTAGATTAGCCAGATTTATTAGGTACGGTTCATTCGGATAATTAACTAATGCTGTAAACCGAGCATTTGGAAAAACCTTCCCTAGTTGCTCAATATTTAACCATAGCAATGCAGCATCACCTGCATTCATGGTGCTATGAACATTTATAATTAAAATGTTAACTGGTTTAGATAAATTCATTTAGTGCTGTTGGTTAACTCTATCAATGATCTGACAATTTGATTCGTGTCAGCTTCATCTATCTTAGGCATATTTTCTATCGGGGTATAACTATTTACAAAATTAGTTATTTTAATTTCCAAGGCTTGAATATCATTAGGTGGAATAATATATATCGTGTTTTGATCAGGTTTTTCTATTCCACTCGCAACTTGAGTTGTTACGATTAATGGCATACTATATCCTAATGCTAAACTTACAACTGCACTTTGAGTCACACCATGGGTATACGGCGCAATTAAAACATCTGCTGCCCTGAACCATAAGTCAGCTTCCTCATTAGGCACATATCGGTCTTCAATTCGGACTTGTTCTTGAATGCCAGTTAGAGTTATGAGATCAAGATAATATTGCTTGTTTTTCCAAAACTCGCCGACAATAGCTAGATATGGAGTAATCTCCTTTTCTCTTAATCTACCTATCGCTTTGAGCAATACATCCAATCCTTTATATGGACGAACAATACCAAAAAACAAAAGTATTGTTCTTTTATGAGGCAAGTTTAGAGATTTCCGCGCTGAATCTTTTGAAATGTGATTGGAGTTGTCAAATGAATAAACAGGTAAATGCGATAATATTACCCGCTTACCTGGCATGAGCATTTGGATTTTTTGATTTTCAGTCTCAGAAAATACCAAATAATCCTGCACAGAACTCAATGCTAAGCGCGTAAAGAATCGATCCATAAAATGCTTTTCGTGTGAAGAGACGTTATGTATCATATATGCTACTCTAGCTCCATGTGTTTGGAGATATCGAGACATATAAGCAAATGGGACTGACCAAAAAAAAGTCCACCACTGTATGACAACAAGATTTGGCTTGTAAGCTAATACTAGATCAACACCTTTTTTCCAGGTCGAAGGTAAGAATGGATCTAGAATATATTCGGCTGGAGTTTTTAAGGGATTTTGACTGTTATCCTTGTCAGACTGTCCAGGATATAGCCATTGAGGATATTGTCGCCGAAAGGAAATTAATAAGATATCATGTCCCTGAGTAATCAATGCATCTGCAACAACAGCAGAGTTGTGAGAAATACCCCCTCTATATGGCCAGACAGGTCCGATTAAACAAAATTTCACCAAGTGCTCCGCATAATATAGTCAGTGAAGATATTCTATTTTTTAATAATGATAAGAATTGAATCGTGTCATTTATGCCATTATATAATCTATATTTATTAATCATCACTCTATAAAGGTTTATCGGTTGCAATTAACTTTATCATAAATAGAGGGACAGATTAGGGTAATATCTCGAATATCCACACACGATCTTGATGGTAGATTTCTTTAAAATGGTCGCTAGTGCTTATTACCTCTGGATCCAATATTTTGGGACCGCTGTAATTAATCGTACCTTGCTTTTGACCAATATACAAATACTCAATCCCTTTTTGTAATAGCAGAGAGATGACATCAGGGTTGTTAATCCCTTTATCTTGAATTTCCCTGGCAAGGCTATTTGCAGTGTCAGCCGTGGCTGACCTCACACCCTCCTCGAAGCCATAAGTAAGCGGTGGTAAGGATGTCTTTCTGCCTGTTAATAATGGTATCCACCAACCTCCATCGGATCCGACGATCATGGAATTATTAAATGCAAAGAATGAATTTACCAGGAAATCGGCATCTTCAGGCAATTTTTCACGTATCCATGTCATGGCGCGCATATCTGGTCTAGTAATCAGGGCAAAAGAAGATAAGTGTAAATCTTTCAAGCGATTTGATAACCCCCATAATCCAAAAATGCAGATCATAATGGCCAATGCGGAATTTATAAGAAGCACTCTGGTATCAGATTTTAAAGGCTGATTGATAATAATTTCTCGACTTAGCACATTATTCAACATCAAAGTTAAGACTGATCCAATAATTACACTCGCTGGTATATATAAAGCGATAAAGATAGCAAAATTTGTGATCACGTCACTTCCAGGTAATCCGATCAAGTTCAGATTAGTAATTACAAGGATCAAGAACCACCAAATTGCTAGAACAGAAATATCTCTATTGCGTTTCCAAAAACCCCAAACAACACAAAAAAGTAACAAGAGCCATATGAATAATGGCAGATAGACCTGAATATTACCAACACTATTACTCAATTGAGATAATGATGATGCCCTACTAGGTAACTTAGTCATTTGAGCAGCAAACATATTTAAGATTTTTCCACTAAATGCACGAATAAACCATGGCAGGAACAAGAACATGCCCCCTAAGCCAATCCAGGCAACTCTTCCTAACCATAGGTTTATTTGTATAAATGTATAGTGAAAAATCACAAACGCAGGGAAAAATAATATAGCAACGATAAGTACACGGTAATGGGTTAAAGCCAGACCTCCCAAAGATAGCCAAATAATACCCAAACTACCATAATCAAGGGACAAGTTATGCCAAGAGGTTAGTTTTCGGAGAAAAGTAGTAGCTGATAGAACTGGGCTGGGTCGTTCCATTATTGACCAAGCGCACCAAATTACAGCTGGAAGAACGGCCTGCCCAGCTAACTGTGTATATCGACCCCAATTTACATAATACATTGGCATTGGGGAGAGCAATCCGCCAATTAACATAGCAATTACCCCCGCCCATCTATTATTGGTAATTTTATATGCAATTGGATATAAGCCAATTATGGCAAGAATATTTATAAGTTGCCCTGTCCATAACATGGATTTCACTAAAGATACCCCACTGATCCAATGAAATACAGCCACTGAACTATGGAAACCAAAATGGTAGGTGAAGGTGACAAGATTAGTATATGGCTCCCATGAATTGAATAATCCGCCATGGTCGACAATAAGCTGACTGATCATTGTGTGTTGATATGAATCGCCAAAAAGTGGAACATCCAAGGAGCGGATCACCCAGAACCTTGACGCAATGATTAATATAAAAATAATCATGAATGAAATATCTGCAAGGTTAGCTTGAGCTGCTGGAAGTTTTTGTCTATCGAATATGGGTTTTTTTTGGCGAATATTCGATGCAATATTTCTAAACGATTTTTGATTCTTCCAGATCAAAACAAATATACTTACAACTGGGGGTAATAATGCATACAAAATAAACAGATGGAGACCGATGAGATTGGTCCAAAGCATGAACAATGGATAAATCGCAAGGCTTAATGCACCTGATAAACCTAATTTTGAGGGCCAATTTACTTTTTCCCAACCAGGCCAGAGCAGGCTAAATATTGCCCAACCCGGCAAGATGAAAGAAAATATACCCACACATAAAGCACCTATCCATTGTACGATTAACTTTGATAATCCAAATAAGTAAATCTCATAATCGTAATCCAAGTAAAATCCAAGTTGCGCGTCTTGAGGAATCTGATCGATATAAAGAGCACCATCTAAATACGCTTCGGCTTCTCCAGTAAATATTTGACCACCCCCATCACCATCTATTTCAATATTAAAGAAGTAATCGTTTCCTTCGGAATCATCGATCGGTGGGAAATTAAATTGATAATATCCTTTATGATCTACTCCAGATATGGGTATATAAGCACTGGCGATATCTTCTTCTGATTGAGGATTTGTTTTAAGATGGAAAACAAAGCTGCCTCTTGAAGGATTTGGTGATGGTCCGAGTAGTACCGAAACTCCAGACAAACCGTCGTTTTGGGCAGTGAAAGTTTGCCCAAAGGAGGAACCGTGTCTAATAATCTGAGAATTATTGGCTGTCAGTAACGTTGAATCGGGGGAACACGCGGCCAATAAAATAACGATTAAGAATAACAATGAAATGATTCGATAAGGTTTTCGAATCATTTCACAACATCCTAATTTCGATTGTTTGATCCCAATTCTGTAAGGAGGTAATCATATGGACATTTATTTTCTATCTTTAGTGCTAATGATTTGCCTATATCCCCAGAGATCACCCTTATAACTAATCGTTACCTCAATTAGAATTTTCGTCTTTAAAGGTATTAATTCGATTTATATGATCTTGTTTCAATAATTCCACTTGCTTTGTACGATATAATATTTCTTCAAGTATCTTCCGGTTAAATCCAATTAAATCAGCAACTAAGCCAATTAATATTACCTGGAACCCAACAATCAGCAGCACCGCTGCAAGGATCACTGACTGGATGTGTCCGCTGCCTTGTCCGATGGCATAATAGTACATAAACCGGCCTGCAAGTATGATCCCACCCAGAGTTAATATGCCACCTAGCATGGAAAATACCCGCAGCGGGCGGTACATGGTATAAGAACGGATGATGGTTGAACTCGAATTGGCCATGTAATGTGGAATACTGCGGATCAACCTAGAAGGACGAGTCTGTGGATTCGTGCGGATTTTTACAAACTCCACCGGCATCCTTCGAGCCCCAGCCTGGATCAAGGTTTCCAATGTATATGAATAATCGTTTAAAACTAGGGTTCGTAGAGCTGCTTCACGCGTGAGTGCTCGAAATCCACTTGTGGCATCTGGGATATTCATACCAGATATCCTGGCTACCACCCAGCTGCCCATTCGTTGTAGCATGCGCTTGAACGGTGAAAAATTCTCCAGCGTGGCAACCCCACGATCTCCAACGACGATTTGAGCCCGCCCTTTAATGATTGGCTCGACCAACAGGCGAATGTCCTCAGCTTGATATTGGTTATCGGCATCCGTATTAACGATCACATCCGCGCCATTTTTTACGCAAGCATCAAGGCCAGTGGTGAATGCAGCGGCTAATCCCATATGACCAGGTAAACTAACGAGGTGGTGGGCTCCCGCCGCTAGCGCTACCTCCACGGTGCTATCATTACTACCGTCGTCTATGACAAGATATTCAATCGAGTCAAAGCCATCCATTAATTTGGGCAGTGAGTTAATTGTATTCGTGATTACTTGCGCTTCATTATGACAGGGGATCTGTATGATCAGCTTCATATGACCGAGTATACCATTTTATCTCTTGTGTTTTTATGTGATACCGCTATACTATGATTCAATGAATAAGACATTATTTGGCTTGATGCCATTCATTCCAGGCAAAGTACCTACCAAGACCGAACCTCTATGGCGTTATCTTCCGCCGGTACCTGAAGGCGTCACTTCCACATGGTTAGAGAAAAATATACCCAAAGGTTCCTGGATTTTGGATCCCTTTTGTGCATCTCCACGCGTTGCTTTGGAAGCTGCTATCGCAGGATATCGGGTTCTTGTCACTGCGAATAATCCGATAACCAGGTTCATGCTGGAGATGATGGCCAACCCTCCCAAAGTGGAGGCACTTCAAGTCGCTCTAGCAGATCTTTCTGCCTCATACGTAGGCAACGAGCGAACCGAACCTCACATTCAATCACTTTATAACACTTACTGCAGTCGCTGCGGACAAATTGTCTCAGCGGATTACTTTTTATGGGAGCATGGGAACCCTTCGCCAATGATTCGCAGTTATTCATGCCCGAATTGTGGGGATAGTGGCGAACATCCGTGTACCCCTTATGATGTGGAAATATCGAGCAAATTTTCAAGCAGTGGTATTCATAAAGCACGTGCACTAGAACGTGTTGTTGCATCTGCAGATCAGGATAGGATCCATGTCGAGCAGGCATTGTCTGTTTATATTCCCAGGGCTCTTTATGCATTGATCACGATCATAAATAAGATTGAAGGACTAAAAATATCGCCAGAAAGTCAAAAGTATCTGAGAGCACTATTGCTGCACACATTTGACCAGTCTAATGCCATGTGGAAAGATGCCTTCCAAAAAGAAAGACGTCGTCAGCTGACGATCTCTCGTCATTTCCGAGAATCGAATATCTGGTGCTTACTTGAGGAAGGGATCAATTTATGGAGCCAGGCGACTACCATTGAAACTCATGCGGAAATACCCATTACTTACTGGCCAGAAATTCCACCTAGTACGGGTGGAATAAGTATTTTTGAAGGCCGATTTAATACGATTGCTGATTCAGTAAAAAATATTGATTTTGCTTCTATCTGCACTGCACTTCCGAGACCCAACCAGGCTTTTTGGACATTATCCGCGTTATGGGCTGGTTGGTTGTGGGGTCGGGAAGCAGTCGGGACATTTAAAAGCGTCTTGCGCAGGCAAAGATATGATTGGGCCTGGCAAACAAATGCTCTCTCATCAGTTTTCAAACAGTTGAATAACTCAGTAAGACCTGGCGTTCCTATATTGGGATTGATCTCAGAAGCAGAACCTGGTTTTATATGCGCTGCGATGGTAGCAGCAGCCGTAGCTGGATGTCGCCTGGAAAATATCGCCATCCGTCCTGAGGAGGATCAAGCCCAAATCCTATGGAAGTGTGAGCAAAATCCTGAACTAACCCAGATCAGCCCATTAATCTCGCAAATAGCTGCCCAATCAGCAAAAACATATCTTGAAGGTCTGGCTGAGCCGGCTTGTTATCTAAACACAATAACATCTGCATTTATGGGGATTGAAAAATCTTGGAGCACGAAGATCGGAGATCAATCTAACGAGGAAAAAATTATTACGGAGGCTACCCCCGGATCCACAGGTCTTGTCAGTCAAGCCGAACCCACCCCTTCACTAATATACACATCCACCTACAATGCTACACGAGAAGCATTATCTTACCGTTCAGGTTTTCTTCGCTATAATCTCCAAGAAGTACAAATGGTTGATGCTGCCAACAAAAATCAAGCGGTTCAATCATCTTTATTTTCCCTTGACATTCCCATAAGTGTTGTCGAAGAAGATGAAGAAGAGAATTTAAAACCTTCATCACCTTCTAGTGAGCCTCCTTCTGAAAAAGAACGACCCACCCGATCAGGCGATGTATCTGAATCGAGTTTTGTGTGGCTAAGAGAGTATGATGAAGCAAATCATACGCCGTTAACTGATAGCTATGAAGTAAACCTTGTAAATTACCTGGTAAATCACCCTAATTGCACCATTCATGAGGTCGACCAGGCACTGTGCGAATTATTTCCAGGCTTGTTTACACCAGATTTAGAATTTGTGCATTTATGCCTCGAATCCTATGCTGCTCCAGATCCATCCAACCATAGCGTCTGGAATATCCGCCAGGAAGACCATCCGATTGAAAGACAGGCCGATTTAGCAAATGCTATGGGATTTCTCAGTCAGATCGGTGAACGATTAGGATTCGATTGCCATGAGGTTAATTCCAGCCAATCAAGAAAATACATTAGCTGGTTGGATAAAAGCGATGATACTGAATATTGGTTCTATCCAACAATTTCTGCTGCCATCAGTGAGATCGTTTTATACGGAGATCAACCTCCGAAAAGAGCGTTTATTGTTGTACCAGGCAGTCGTGCCAATTTATTGATATATAAATTGAGGCGTGATCCTCGGATGGGTAAAGCCTTTAATTCATCTCAGGGAGATTGGAGATTTTTGAAATTCCGTCATTTAAGATCGCTGGCAGAGTCTCCCATTTTAGATCGTCAGAATCTGGATCAGCTTCTTGGAATAGACCCGATAACTTATTCCACACCCCAAATCTGGTTAATATAATCCTTTTATGGCTGTTAATAATCAGGCGGTGGAGTAGGTGTCGCTGTAGGTGTAGCTTCATCTGGTGGAGTTACCGTAGGAGAGGGTGTGAAAGTTGGTGTTCCTGTTTGTGTGGGTGTTATTGTGAAGGTTGGAGTAATGGTAGGTGTGATTGTAGGTGTAGGTGTCCTTGTTGGGGTCGCGGTAGATACGATCATATTGAGGTGAATTTTCCGTTCTGCAAAACCACCCCTGATGCTATTCATGGTGATTTTTAAAGTTAATATGCCTTGCGGAACATCCTTTAAATCCCAGGTATATATTTTCCCGGGTTGAGAGACAGGTTGATTATTCTCTATGAGCCTTTTCCACTCAACAGGATTATCTCCTAATCCGTAATCTAAAGAATAATTGAGAAAATCAGCAGAGACATCAATTTTTGTATAGATATCCAACGGTGATGTTGTAATCGTCTGCCCATCCTGAGGTGATGAAAATTCAATGATTGGATGAGGATCACCGGATTGACAGTCGCGATAGGGTGCAAACCGGATGGGATTCGTAAATCCCAAATTATTTGCCCACTCTTCACCCTTTGGGTCATTTTGGATCCACCCAATCGCCCATGGATCGGTGACATTCAGGGCGAATTCTTCCTTTGTAAAATCCTGGCAAGCGGTCGAAGCACGCAGCCCGGTCCACGTGTCAAATACCACCTTTGACCATAAATCTTGTGAGCTCGGTAAAGGCAGCTGATCGGCAGCAAAGAATTCTGAACGTTGACTTGGGCACCATTGGGAGGGCTCGGTACCAGATACTTCGCAAATAACCCGATCGACGATCCCGCTCGGTTTGTTGAACGGAGTTGCATTGCCACCTGTTAATTGTTGAATTGCCGTCTGCATAAATTGCGCCCAAATTGGCGCTGCTCCGGTGACACCCGATATATCATGCATGGGTGTATAGTCTGCATTTCCCACCCATACCCCTACAGCAATATCGGGTGTGTACCCTAAAGTCCAATTATCTCGGTAATCATTGGAAGTACCAGTTTTTGCTGCAGCTTGAAATGGTAAAGCCAAAACAGAGCCCGCTCCGAACATAGGAGTTCGGGCGTTATTATCTGCCAAAATGGACGAAATGAGAAATGCATGTTCCGGTCGAATCACCTGATCTCCCGCGGGAGATTGATATTCAAAGACAACACTACCGTTGTGATCCAGGATCCGCATAATTGCTACGGGCGGTATGATCCTGCCGCCATTGGCAATCACGGAGTAAGCTTCGGTCATCTCGAATAAACTCACCTCACCCCCGCCGAGAGTCAATGAAAGTCCATAATCGTCGCGGGTTAGAGATGTTATGCCTAACTTACGAGCAACGGATAACATTCCATCTACACCCGGGGTATCAGGATTATCGTAAATACCATCGAATTGAAGTACTTTAACCGCGGGGATATTATATGAATTTGCTAACGCAGTTCGAACTGTAACTGGACCGTGAAATTGCCCATCATAATTAACTGGTACATAAGGAGGCCGGGGATCATTTGGATCTCCCGAGGGTGGAAATTCTGAAGGTACATCCCAGATTAAAGTTGCCGGAGTCCACCCCTTTTCGAAAGCCGCAATATATGTGATCGGTTTAATCGAAGATCCAGGTTGCCGGGTTGCACTGATCGCCATATTCACCTGACCATCAATGGAATCATTGTAAAAATCAGCAGATCCAACCATCGCAAGAACCTCACCAGTGGATGGACGAATGGCAACCAATGCCCCATTATTTGCATTGTAACCTGTCAAGGAATCTATTTGTTGCTTCACTTGTTGCTCTGCTGCATCCTGGAGGGTTGGATCGATGGTTGTATATACAGAAAAACCAGATCGGTAGATGGTTTGGGATCCAAATTGGTCGTCTAAAATTTCATTAATAAAGTGAACCCAATGTGGATACTTATAGTGGACTGCCGGGGGATTAAATTGGTAATTCTCTAGTTCGAGATAAGCTGATTCTGCGGTTTCTCTATCGATTTCTACACAAGACCTTGGATTATTTATATCAAGTCTGTCTATATCGACAAATATACAACCATTCTCGGCACTCGCCTCGAACATTAAAGTCAAGACTTGCATTTGTCTCTCACGTGTGCCTTCGCGATTCGTGAAAACATCGTATTTAGAAGGTGCTTGTAGTAAACCTGCCAAAAAAGAGGCTTGAGCTAAATCAAGGTTACCCGCTGTGGTATTAAAATATGTCTCTGCTGCTGCTTCTATTCCATAAGCATAACTTCCAAAATAAAACTCATTTAGATATAGTTCAAGGATTAAATTCTTTTCATATCTTTGTGTGATTTTATAGGCCAAGACAGCTTCTCTTAATTTTCGGATATACGATTGTTCCGCCCTTTCATCTGGTGAAAAATACAAATAACGCGCAAGCTGTTGAGTAATTGTTGAAGCGCCGGACACTACGTCTCTACCTCTAAAGTTTTGCCAAAATGCACGAAGGATTGCAGTCCACTCAAACCCTGGATTACTGTAGAAGGTTTTATCTTCCGTGGCGATTGTAGCTGCTACCATCTCCTTTGATATATTTTCAAACTTTACATAAGTATGACGTCCTGAATTTGGATCGATATCTTCATATAATAGATTACCATTTCGATCGTAGATCTTGGTAGTTTCGAAAGTGTATGCCCTTTGCTGTAAATCATCCACACTGGGTAATGTAGCTGCAATTTGGTAATATTCATACAGAATGAAAGAGCCTCCCACAAGGAGGATAATAATCCCAGCAAGTGTTGCCAAAATCATCATACGAAAGAAACAACCTGCACCCTGGGTAGGAGAGATAAAGAATTTCTGCTTATTACGTTTTCGTTTAGTACTTTGCCCATTGGAAGGAGCAATCACCTTTTGACTTTGTCTTTTTTGAGATAATGGAGGTAGAGACGATCCAGGGCGATTTTGAGCTCTGTAACTCGCCTGTGTGTGGAATTGCGTTGGGATGCTGGAATTTCGATTGACTCGACCAGGTATTGGCATCCCATACTCATCAATGGCGGGTGAAACTTTTTGGTTGGTTGTTGCATCAAGCGAGGCAAATTGTGATTGATTGATAGAATTTTCACGAGACTCAAGCGTCAACGGCTTCGTACGTGTTTCCTCGGCAGCGTTTACAGCCTGTGGGTTCGTTAAATTCACCAGAAGGCAATCCATTCACCTGATCACCCATCTGAGTATGAATACTTTCTTCAGGCTTAGTCTCAACTACATCAGTAATCTGCTCTTGCGGTACAGAATCATCAGAGATGGATTCATCAGATTTTTGAGGCACATCATCCCAATTTTCGCTGGTACTTAATAACCTGCGAAAACGACTGCCAATTTCTTTATCATCACCGGGTAGGTTGGGATTGGACATAAGTTATTTCGGTTTATTAGCAACCAATGCCGACCAAGTGCCTTTCATTGTTATTTCATCATGTTGGTTTTTAACAGTGATTTCAATGACGATTGATCCACCTCCAACACGTGGGATTGGTTTAGTTTCAATAATATTTAACTCTGCATGAAGGGTGTCACCAATCAGGACCGGACTTGAGAATTTCCAGTTATTAATCTCCCTGAAAGCAATCACGGTGCCTTCGAGGACGCCTGTACGCATTGCTAAACCTGATGTAATGGCTAGACCAAGCAAACCATGTGCTATTCGCTGACCGACAGGAGTTTTACTGGCAAACGCTGCATCGGTGTGAATTTGGTTATAATCACCAGATAAACCTGCAAATGACACAATATCACTTTCGGTTATTGTTCTCCCTGGTGTTATGATTTGTTGACCTACTTCAAATTCCTCAAACCACATGCCGCGTTGCGAATAGATAATAGCCATTCAAACCTCCATACCTTGCTCAATTTTCTTATCAAAGAGTAATATTAAAGATTATAACATCCACCGATAGTTGACCTTAAAATCAATCCTACAATAGAACCGATGGTAAACTAACTCATGCATGATTGGAATTTTGTCCCTGACCATCCCATCTCACTGCCGCTTTCAGCCGATGCCAGGCTATGTCAGACAGATTACACCAATGATCAAATTTGGGAGCTAAATTTAGGTAATTCTGAGCCAGCTGCCATCTCATTACAAACTACCTTCGGGTTGAGAGCGCGATTCTGCCGAATATTTCCAAGGTTTATCTTGAATGGTCAGGTAATCAACGATCCGAAGCAATTTCATCATCCGATCACCATCCATCAATTTTTCTCGAACTATATCAATTTATCTTTCAAGCCATTCTCCAATATTAACGTCATACTTGAGTATTGGGTTCCCAACTCTCATGCAATTGCGGGTAAAACGAAAATCATTAATCTGGGCCAGGGAGCTTTGTCAGATTCAAATTGAATGGGCTGAGCTGCTTGTACCGGCTGCTGAGGGAAACCGGATGTCTGCCAAAGAGATCGGATTGACTACAATCCTGACGGGTGATACCACCAATCTAATACCGGTTCTATTCCTCACCGGTGGTGCACAACCAGGTAAAAGCCCCTATCCGTCTTTAAGCTTACGTTATGATATTTCTCCCAAGGGTGCGCAAGAAACCCAATGGGTACATGCCACGCTCTCTGAATTGAATGCCTCCTATGATCTGGCAAAAGATGTGATGAGTAAAAACTGGGATATTGAATTTGCACGGATATCAAGAGTGAATTCCCAGAGACTTGAAATCATTACCGGCAATCAAGATTGGAATACCGCGTATCTATCTTTCACAAACCCTGGCGGACCAATTTCTTCTGCAGTCCACACCATCGAGCAAAGCAGCCTCTTTTGTGACTGTCCGAAATCCTGACCAGGGATATTCCCTTCTCAAGAATGGCTCTGATTATAACCATCAGTGGAATGGTCAGACTGCATTGGATTCTTATTATTTGACGAATTTTCTCCTGCCATCCTCACCAGGAATCGTCAAAGGTTTAGTGGATAATTTTATCGCAACACAAACACAAGAAGGTGAAATCGATTTGAAGCCAGGGCTGGGTGGGCAACGCAGTCAATTGCTTTCAACTCCGTTATTAGCATTCATTTCCTGGAAGCTCTACCAGTACACATCAGATATTGATTATCTTAAAAGCATCTTTCAAAAATTGCTTTCCTTCTTTTTTTCCTGGTTTACCAATAACCACGATCGCGATCTCGATTCTATTCCAGAATGGGATCAAATCATACAAACTGGATATGAAGAGCACCCGCTATTTACGTATCATGATGAATTATCGGGAGGGTTGGATATCTCAACGGTGGAAAGTCCTGACCTATGTTCTTTTCTTTATCAGGAATGCAGGTCATTAATTTCCATAGCAAATGAAATTGAGAATTTCTCAATGATTGAACAATTAGAACAAATTGCACGCAAGCTTAGTGAAGCCGTTGAGAATTCATGGAGAGATAGTCAGGCCTGTTTTTCATATCGAGATCGCGATTCGCATATTTCTACGCCACCTGAATTCTTGGGCAAATTAATTGGTACGGGTATCATTGAGTTCCATCAGGAATTTCCAAATCCAATTCGTCCAATAATTCATATTAAATCGAAGAGAGCAGGAACGCGACCCGTTCAGCTATACATCCATGGCACGTCCATGAATGGCTCTCATCGTGTAGATCATGTCCCAACTTATCAAATTCACTGGCATCTCAACACAGGTTACTTCACCAGTGATTATATTTATAAGACCATCGAACAGATAGAAATCTCTGGAATATCGTCAGACGATGAGGTTATTGTTCAAACTCCTTCATTAACATTTATCGACCAAACACTTTTGCTACCTCTTTGGGCCGGTATTCCATCCAAAGAAAAAGCTAAAATATTGGTCAATTTAACCATCATGAATAAGAAAAGGTTTCTAAGCACCTATGGATTAAGATCTTGGATAAATTTCCAAAATCTGGACAAGAAAACTGAAGAATTATCTGTTCTAAATCTCCTTTGGTTAAGTTTGATTATGGATGGAATGATCACATATGAAGAGAGAAAAAAGGCAGCTGAAGTTTTTACTCGAATGATGAAAGCTGTCGTTAGCTCTATGAAGGCCGACATGACACTTCATCAGTTTTATCACAGTGAGACCGGCAAACCTTTAGGTCCGATTAATTCATTAACCAGTCTGATACCAATTGGATCACTATTAAATGTTATCGGTGTGAAAATCTATAACTCTTCAAAAGTTGAAGTTAGCGGTAGTAACCCATTTCCATGGCCGGTCACTATTAAAGTATCGTGGATTAACTGTCGTGCAGCAGGATAAGAATACTACCATCCTATTTTCCGATGGGCAAAATATCACTGTGGATAATACCCACCCACAAATAATAACAAACGAAAAATAAATATGCTCCAGTTATGTTTCGATAAAAGATAGATCAACGATTACTATTACTACGTCATTATTAAAATTCAATCAGGATATATAATATTAGTAGCCCTTGGATTTTGAGCTTCGTAAGATTAATTGTATAATTTACCTACGCGTGTTTACTCTATTCAATCGTCCCAATCCTCACTACTTGCAGAGGAAAACATATGGAATGTAAACTTAATCCTGATGACGTTCGAATTTTCAGCGGACGTTCTCATCCTGAATTAGCAGCTTCGATTGCGTTTCACCTTGGGATTCCCCTCGAGGCAACCCACTTTTCACGCTTCAGCAATGATAACTTGTATATCCAGCTCGGTGCCAGCGTACGCTCACGTTCTGTGTATATTGTACAATCCTTGATTCCACCTGTCAGCGAACATCTGCTCGAGCTGCTTATGATGCTGGATATCGCCCGAGGTGCAGGTGCAAGGGAAATCCACGCAATCATCCCCTATTTTTCTTATGCCCGTTCAGACAAAAAAAATGCACCACGCATCTCCATCACTGCCCGCTTGATTGCTGATCTCCTGGAGACTGCTGGAGCTACTCACGTCATGACCATGACCCTGCACTCTCCCCAGGTGCACGGCTTCTTCAGGATACCCACCGACCCGCTGACTGCACGGGGCATTTTTGTTAATCACCTGCATGAACTACAGCACATGTACAAGTTTGATGGTACGAACACCATTGTTGTAGCCCCCGACTATGGCAGAGCAGGTTCTGCCGCCCGTCTGGCCCACCATTTTAACCTTTCATCCATCTCTGCTGAAAAAACGCGCATTTCAGACACGAATGTACGAATTGGCGACTTAATCAGTAAGCAGGTTGCCGGTTTTGAGCGCGCGATTATCTATGATGATGAAATTGCAACCGGTGGATCTGTTATTACATTAAGTCGATATCTGGTAAATAGTGGGATCAAAGAAATCTATACTGTTTGCACCCACGGACTCTTTTTCGGAAATGCTTTGGCTCAGATGTTAGCGATCCCGCAGATCACCCACATTATTACCACTGATACTGTGCCGATTCCAATCAACAAACGACCGAATAACCTGACGGTTTTATCCGTGGCGCCTTTGATCGCAGATGCCATTTTTCGAAATTATACCCGCCAGTCTATCGGCCCTCTGTTTGACTTTGGTGATGAAGATTGATTTATCTGAGTAGTAATTTACTAGCTATTCGTGAAATTCTTCAACCTGGTAGATTAATACATCTAATATCTTCCTTCGCCATAAATTAGCAGGCGAACCCATTTTCACGCATAAATGATCTAGAAACTCCTCTGGATCTGGAATTTTTTCCCATACTTGTGGTAAGAAAGTAGCTCGGTTCATTCCATCCCGCAGGACTACCCCATCAATGTTCGGTCGTAAAATCCTTGACAATTCATCTGAGGTTTCATATCTTAATTTATCGGGGCGGGTGAGATAGGATATTTCTATTTTGATATCCTGCAATTCGTTCGCTTGAACTGGAGGAAATCGATAATCGTGAAAAGCTGCAGCAACTGCATGTTCACGTACATCCTCTACCAAACTCTGATAAGGCTCCAATGCCCCTACACATCCCCGCAAATATCCCTGGTATGTCAGGGTTACGAAGCAAGCTCCATGTTCCCGTAAAACCGGGGATAATTTGTCCATATCTATAACTGGAGCTGCATCACCATGGACGCTACTAACAATCGATTGCCGGGCTAATGACAATAAAAAGGATCTGTCCGTATCGGTCAGGTATCGTTCTGGCACCATATTTGCACACTCCTCATAATGTCACCATATCAATATATACTATACAATTCCAAGCAGACCTCGTCAAGTATTTTCAATAACCAAAACACTTGTCATCTCTTAATAATTAAGGTAGTATCAAGCTGATGAATAATGATACAAGCTCTCCGCCAATTGAGACTGTTCATAATTCTACAACGCCACCAAAAAGCAACTCAGGTGGCATGTTTCGTCAGTTGCAAATAATTATTGCCGTCGCTATCGTCATCGCAACTTTATTCACCGCGTGGACCGAACCCGGTTTACTACCAGGTGGTTTATCAGAAAAAATATCCGGTGCACTTTCGCGTCAAAAATCCACTCCTCAGTCTGGATCTGAATACCCAACCTCTACTCCCCGTTCAAATCCGCGCATCGGCATTGTCGCGGGTCATTCTGGGAATGATTCTGGTGCCGTTTGTTCGGATGCATTGGGTGGGATTCGTGAGGTTGATATAAACTTGAATGTAGCGAGCCTAGTCAAGGAGGATTTAGTTGCACAGGGTTATGACGTAGACCTGTTAGCTGAATTTGACCCAAGATTAACTGGATATCAAGCCTTGGCTTTGGTTTCGATCCATGCCGACTCTTGCGAATATATTAACGATCAAGCAACTGGATTCAAGGTGACTGCAGCAATTTCGACAAAATATCCTGAACAGGCGGCAAGGTTAACCACATGTCTACGAACTAGATATGCTTCCGTCACGGGATTGGACTTCCATTCTGGAAGTGTTACTGGTGATATGACTAACTACCATGCATTTGGTGAGATCAACACAAATACTCCTGCTGCTATTATCGAAACCGGATTTATGAACCTGGATCATGAAATCCTGACTCAAAAACCAGATATTATTGCGAATGGGATTGTTTCTGGGATCCTGTGCTTCGTCCGAAATGAAGATATTAGCGCCACTCAGGTACCATGACAGATAATCCAGGTTCTCTTCGCCAAGCTCTTGAAAATGCCCGGATTTCATACCATCAGGGCGACCATTCCAAAACTAGATATTGGGCGCGAATAGCCGCTAGTATCAATCCGAATATAGAAGAGCCTTGGTTGTGGCTCGCTGCGGTCTCTACACCGCGCGCCAGTATTGCCTATCTTGAAAAAGCATTAGCCATAAATCCCCAAAGCCAACGTGCCAGGCTTGGCATGCATTGGGCGGTCAAACGTGTTAGAACCCAGTCGAATATTCGGCCACAATTCACGATCCCAGTAAAACCAGTTGCGACACCTTCACGGTTACCTGCGCAGCCAAAACCTGTACTAAAAAAGCATTTTAGTTATCGGTGGTTGGCTTTAACCCTAGTATTGCTGGTTGTTATTACCACGGCATTGGTGTCACCCGCGCTGGGTTATTATTTTAATGCACTATTTTTCAGTCCTGATATATCAATGGCATCGCAAAATGGATTGGTCAAGGCCTCAAACACACCTACCCCAACAAGTACACCTACGATTACACCCTCACCTACTCCTACAGAAACCCCTACACCTACTCCCACCGATACACCAACCTCCACGCCTACAGAAACACCGACGCCGACGGAAACTCCTTATCCGACCGATACACCTTATCCAACCGAAGAACCTGTTGACGAGCCATCACCAGGTGGAACTGGTGAACGATGGATTGATGTGGATTTGTCTGACCAAATGACTTATGCCTATGAAGGGGATCAAATGGTAGCAGCATTTCTGGTTTCGACCGGTACATGGCTGCACCCCACCGTTACGGGTCAATATCATATTTATGTAAAATACGTATATGCTGATATGGCAGGTCCAGGTTATTATCTGCCTGATGTTCCATATGTGATGTATTTCTATGATGGCTACGGATTACATGGCACCTATTGGCACAGTAACTTTGGAACACCCATGAGCCATGGATGTATCAATCTAACTATTCCAGATTCTGAATGGCTTTTCTACTGGGCAGAAGTAGGCACACTGGTGAACATCCACGAGTGATGAGAATGCTTCATCATCCGATCGCATCTCAATCAATATCACGTCGAGAATTTATCAGGTTAGGTGGAACGGGGTTGGCTGCTGCGTTGGGATTGGTTTTCCCTTCCTTGCAGGATATTTTTCGTCTTCTAAATCAAAATCTCCTGCTATCTAAAACTTCTGGTAATTTTGCTAATATCCATAATATTGATGCTTTATCACCCAACCAGCAAGGGCGAGTTTTAGACGATGCAATCGATGTTTTTGATATTCCGTCTTTCAAGGGTAATCGAGTAAACAACTATTGGCGCGATTGGGTTCTACCAATCTCAGGGTTAACAGTCGGCAAGTCTGAAGAATCATTTAACATGGTTTGGTATAAAGTTGGTAATGAAGGATATGTTCATTCTGGCTCTCTCCAGCCTGTTTTTACAATAACTAATCCCGTGATCACTCAAATTCCCGCGGAAGGAACTTTGGCTGAAGTTACCGTGCCATTTACCGATGCTCATTGGGATCCTGGCAAGGATGAACCCGTCGCATATCGTTTTTATTATGCGACTACTTATTGGGTGGTGGAAATTGTCCAGGATGCAGATGGAAATCCATGGTATGGGGTACAGGATGATAAATGGGAATATATGTTTTATGTTCCAGCGCAACATCTGCGTTTTGTCCCGCCACAAGAATTGCAACCTATATCTGCTGATGTTCCCCCAAGTAAGAAGCGCATAGAAGTCCATATACCCGAGCAGCTAATGATCGCCTATGAATACGACCAACCTGTATTTATGGCTCGGATTGCTTCGGGAGCAATATTCAGTAACGGCGATTATTCCACACCCATTGGACGACATACGACCTTCCATAAGCGGGCGTCCCGACACATGGCACGTGGAAACCTGGCAGCCAATGGCTATGATCTTCCAGGCGTGCCATGGAACTCGTATATAACAGAAGATGGGGTTGCATTCCATGGAACTTACTGGCATAATAATTTTGGTAGACCACGCAGTCACGGATGTATCAATCTGACGCCTCAAGCATCTAAATGGGTATATCTGTGGACAAAACCTTTAGTCCCCCCAGACCAGGAGGGAATCTACGAAAAAACTGGTACTACCGTAGATGTTATCGAATAAAATCTGATAAAGGAATAAATTACTATGGATACAACTTTCCAATATGATCATTATTTGTTAAAAAAACAAGTAATTGCAATAACGGGAGTACTACGTATCTATAACCCTCAAGATCAGCTGGTTCTGTTCTGCCAACAAAAATTCCTCAAACTCAAAGAGGATATCAGAGTATATTCAGACGAAACGAAAACCCGCGAATTGATTAATATTCAGGCAAGGCAGATATTTGATTTCTCTGCGTATTATGATGTGTTCGATAGTCAATATTCTTCCAAAGTGGGAGGATTGCGCAGAAAAGGTTTTCGCTCACTCGTGCAAGATGAATGGGAAATATTAGACCCTCAAGAACAATTGATCGGTGTCTTAAAGGAAGATTCACTTAATCAGGCCTTATTACGACGTTTTCTTTTGGGCAGGCTTTTACCTCAAAATTATGATCTCAATATTGGGAATGAACGTGTTGCTGACTATAAGCAAAGATTCAACTTATTTCGCTACGAGCTCGATGTCGACTTTCAAATGGACGGAAATAAAAAACTGGATCACCGTTTAGGGTTGGCTGCTGCCATCCTGCTAGCAATCATCGAAGGGCGTCAACACAGTCAGGGTTAAATCAATGGCTTACCAACCATTATTTCAAGGATTAGTATTTGACGAATTTGATCGACCGGTAGATGTAACGATCGTGGGCGATGAGCCTTGCTATGTGGTCAATGACGCTGGGTTTCATCGCCATATCTCTTCAGAATCAGTAGACCGCCAGGTTTTATCGATGATGGGCAATATGATCGAAGGTCATGAAGATGAGCTCGCTGAACAAACTGCAAAGATGCTTGGACAGGATGATATTTTTTCTAAAGCATTAATAGAAAATCAGCTGAAGAACCTGGAGCAGCAATTTGATTCTGTGCTCAAATCCGGAATACCTGAAGAAGGTCGTGCTTATATGGGTATGATGGGATTTCGTGTCAAGATCAACGTCCATGGTGAAGTTCTTGAGGTCACCCAACCAGGAACAACATCTCCAGAAGACGAATGAAAATGTAAATATATGACATCTGAATTTATTAAAATAGTAACCGAATCAGATTTTGAGTATGAGGTGATCGCATATTCCAACCAGATCCCAGTAATTGCAGATTTCTGGGCTGAGTGGTGTAAACCCTGTAAAATCCTTACCCCTATGCTTGAGAGATTAGCCGAGGATGCCCAAGGTAAATTTCGTCTGGCGAAAGTTAATGTCGACGATAGCCCCAACCTTGCACTCCGCTATAGCGTGCGTAGTATTCCCAATGTGAAGGCATTTCGTGATGGTCAGGTTGTCTCAGAATTACTTGGTTTGCAACCTGAACCGCGGGTGAAAGAATTCATTCACAATCTGGCACCCAGTCAAATCGATTTACTCCTCGAAAAAGGTCATAGTCAGCTGGATAGTATGAGCTGGTCTGAAGCTAACAGCTCCTTCCACCAATTCCTGGTGAAATCACCTAACAATCCTACTGGATTATTGGGATTGCTTAAATCGAACCTGATGCTTGGTGATTACCAGGATGCATTGCGCATTACTGGCGATTTTCCCCCTAGCCTGGAGTATGCCCACATGGAATTACTTCGACCTTTACTCACCGCGTTAGTTTCTGAGAAATCAAATCTTGGCATGAATGATGATGATCTTTCTGCAACATATCGTAATGCCTTGCGCTTGATTTCCCGTGGCAACTTACCCGCCGCCATGGATGGATTAATCGAACTACTCCGCCAAGATAAGCATTACCGGAATGATGAAGTTAGAAAAGTCTTACTGGGTCTGTTTGAAGTATTGGGAAATAACCACCCACTCACACAACAATATCGACGTGAACTTGCCATGGTTCTGTTCTAAACTCAAAAAGAACAGGAGGTGTATTGAAAACTCGATACACCTCCTGTTATCTGGTCATTGGTTGACTTTTTTCTCAATATCCTTCCAATCAGGAGCAGCCCGCTTAAGCTCTATCTGAGAAACTTGATTTGATTTCCCGCAATGAGGGCAATGAACGTTATAATGCCCTTGATGTTCGCTCGCCAGCTGATCTAATGCCGCATGCACAACTACTTTATCCAATCCAAATGGGCGGTGACAATGTTGACATCGAATTTGCATACACATACTCCTTTCTGGTAAGGTCATACCATGGCTAGATTCTACACCAAAACTGGTGATGATGGCTATACCAGCCTGATTGGGAAAGGCAGGACGGCAAAACATGCGCCTCGCATCGAAACCATCGGTGCCATTGATGAAGCTAACGCAGCTATTGCGCTGGCACGCACACTTTGCCAAAATTCACAAACATCACCCATTTTGATGGCTGTACAAAAGGATTTGTATCACCTGATGGCAGAAGTTGCAGCGACCCCCGAAAATGCATTAAAATATCGGGTAATTGACCGACAGAAGGTAATTTGGTTGGAATCTACAATTGATTTTATTAGCACAACGGTTAATATTCCGAGTGAATTTATTATACCTGGCGATTCAAAGGCAGGCGCAGCCATTGATTTAGCTCGTACGATTGTACGACGTGCCGAACGCCATATCGCCTTATTATTTCACTCAAAAGAGCTTGAAAATCCTGAATTACTTCACTATTTGAACCGGCTGTCATCTCTGTGTTTTGTTCTTGAGTTACTAGAAAACCAGACTGCTGGGATCGATCAAACGACGACAACTAAAGAATAATCTAAAAGCTTCAAAAGTAGAAATAAAAAAGAGAGCATCTTATTCAATGCTCTCTTTTTAGTCAGGTTTAATTATCCACCACTTGCCAATGCTGCATCAATGGCGGATTTCAATTGATCATAGCTAGGGATCAACCCTGGAGTTACCATTTGGCCATTGACGATTACTGTTGGGGTACTGTCAACATTTAAGGAAATCCCCTTCTGATATTCAGCCTCGATCTCGTTTTTATATTTATCCTTGCTGAAGCATTGATTAAACGCTTTCATATCCAGACCGAGTGATTCAGCAAATGCCTGTAAGCGTTTATCGGTAAAAGCACCCAGGTTCTCGCCTGATTGGTTGGCGAATAAAATATCGTGGTAATCCCAGAAATGCCCTTGTTCATTAGCACACATAGCGGCATTCGCAGATTGCCGCGACTCTTTGGTGACTGAGCTAGAATCTATAAAGGGCCAGTTCATAAATTCAAAATATACTTGCCCGCTTGAAATGTAAGTGCTTTGGAGTAGTTGATTCTCAACTGAGTCTGAAAACAGCTTACAAGCAGGGCATTGAAAATCGGCGTACACCTCGATCTTTACCTTGGCATTTGGATCTCCAAGGGTTTTTCCGTTCTCCAGGGGATACACAACAGGTGTAATTCGAATAAAACTACCCGCAGGTTTTAATGAATTATAGATTGAGGGAGATATCAATATCAAGATTACCAGGAGGATAAATCCTCCCACACCAAGTACCGTTCTCATCCGTTGTTGGCGCTTTTTCTTGGTTCTTTGTGCTTTGATCGCGTCTCGTCTATTTATCGTCATCAATCAACTCCTGAGTACTAACTTCGGGTGTGAATTTTCCCACGAGAACCCAGCTTTGTCCAGTAGTAATCTCACTTTAAACTGGATGGGAATGTTGATCAAGCCAACCACGAAGATACTCGAAAACCAGTTCTTTCTCAGGTTCGTTATGTAGCTCATGGTACATACCTGGCCAAATTTTCACGGTGCAATCATTTTTAATCTTGCTTGCAAATTCTGTCGTCCCATCCATATACCCGAGCTTATCAAGTTCACCATGCATGAACAATACTGGCAGCGACCAATCGCTTGCGTGCTGTTTGATCCAATCGATCTCATTAATTGATCCTCTTCCAAACCCGGCAGTTACTTGCTTATGAACCATCGGATCATTAACATATTTAGAAACGATCGCTGGATCCCTGGAAATCGTTTCAGGTACTAATCCAGAACCCATCGTAAACTTTGGTATCAACTGACCAATTACTTTTGCCAATAATACCTTCCCTTTCTGCTCTTGTAATGCGGTCTTGACACTCAGCGCACTAATAACCGCACCATTTATTTGTGGTTTCCGATGCAATATGTAACTGCATACGATTATTGCACCTAAGCTGTGACCATATATAAAGCATGGTTGTAGCGTGAATCGGTTGTTAGCTTCATTTAATAAGATATCTGTATCTTTTAGATATTCATCGAATGAATTGATATGCCCACGCATGCCACCAGATTTACCATGACCACGTAAATCATAGGCTAAAACGGTATAACCTGCCTGGTTCAATAACTCAGCCCAGTACGAATATCTCCCGCTATGCTCTCCTAAACCATGTACAAGGCAGATGATCCCACGAAGATTTTGCTCAGTTTCCCAACCTTGAAAATACAGCTTCAATCCATCAAAAGATGCCCGTTCAAATTCAATGTGTGCCATAGAAATCCCTCACTCAGTGATATTGTGCTGGTATACACGGTATGCCTCACCCGTGATAGTAAATCCAGCTTTTGAATATAGTGCTAACGATGCAATATTTTTTTGTTGCGTATTGACAGTCACATGCCTGACCCCTTGCAATCGGAATTGGGATAATACTTGATGAACCAATAAAAAACCAATTCCCTTACCCTGCATATTGGTTTTGACTGCCAGACGCGCTAAATGACCTCCCATGGAGCTCGAAGTGCTATATTGATAACCGACAATTTCATCTCCGATTACTGCTACACTGGCTAAGGCTGATTGATGGTAAGCCAGCTCCAGTGCTTCGAGAGAGTTTTTCCATACCATTCCAAATGCCTCATGATCGATTAATTCAATGGTCTCTAGGTCTTCTGGCATCATGAGACGAATTTGTACATCTGTAGGGTGCGGGTCTTGAAGAGGCGTTGATTTTTCCCACATTAATACGACAACATTGTCCGAATGGTCAAATCCACTACCTTCGAGTAGTTCATTAAACCAGCTCTGTAAAGAGATAGCAGCAACCTTGATATTTCCGACTTGAGATAATCTTTCAGAGGCTGTCTTCCAAAGAAGGCTCCACGCTTGGGTAACATTGATAAGCGAATTAGCTGCAAATAACCTGATCCAGGTTATCCTGGGTAAATCAGGTGGACATGCCAGCGTCGATAAGAGGTCGCCATTTCTTTCCGCCAATAAATATGGCTCATTCCCAATCCAGTCAAGAGGTGGCTTCCAATCCAGATGCTGGTGAATATACGAACCAAAATGGATCAGGTTTGCCAATCGAGATCGATCAGATGGTAAAGCACTACGGATGTTATATTCGATCTCGCTCATTGACGTAGATTATATTATTGTAAATGCAGAAGGATTTTTCCTTGAGACCAAAGGTCCTCAAGCTTGTAATAGTTCCTTTGTTCAGGTGAAAACAGGTGCACGATGATGTTCCCAGCGTCTATCAATATCCACCCTTCTCGAGGTTTCCCTTCAGTATGCACCGACCATTGGTATTTTTCATGGATAAACTCACTTACCGTATTGGCTAAGGCGTCCAACATTCGATCACTGGTGCCTGAGCAGATGATAAAGTAATCTGCAAATACTGCCAAATGCTTTATGTCGATCAAAACTAAATTTTCGCCTTTTTTCTCCTCCAGCTGATTGATAATCTCACGTGCTATTTCTAGGTTTTCCAGATTTCACCTCTTTTTGGATTTTTTTCTTATTTTATCAAGGATGAAGAAAATATTTGTGTATAAACAGCACCGGTCGGCTGCAGATCGCTGCGATATAAATGCACTTTTTCCACACAAGTAACACCCAGGAAGCCCACCCTGATCGTATCAAGGGTCTTTGATATCGCCTTTACATCTTGCGATGTGGCATTACGGGAAACCCTCCCAAGAGTAAGATGAGGAGAAAATGGTCTTTCTTCACGCGTATACCCCAGCCGACCTGTGGTGGCTTCAATGCCATTTTGAATTGCAGCAAGTTCCTGGGGTGCTTCAACTCCAATCCAGATGATTCGTGGCTGGCGGTTATTAGGAAATGCCCCTGCACCCCCGACACTGATATCAAATTGATGATGACTGGAAATTTCTGACTGGATCAGGTCGGTGAGCATGTTCAAATTAGATACTGAAACGTCACCCAGAAATTTCAAGGTCAAATGAATATTGGATGCAGCTACCCACCGAATTGGGATATTTGGAAGCTGGTTTTTATAGTTGAGCACCACCTCATCTAACCGGTGTTGAATATCAGGTGACAGATCAATTGCAATAAAAGCGCGTATAACCGGCATCCTTCAAACATCCCACCTAACGAAGAAAGGTTGAAGTCATACGAAGATTTTGATTTCCATTATCGCTTAATACATGTTCCATAACTATTGGTTTTCATAACCTATTTATAAAACAGACAAATATTGCATCAATCATCTACAATGCTATCGAATAAACCATAGCACAAGATGAATAAGTTTGCAAGGGTAAATTTTCAAGGCAAATGTCAAGGTTTATACTGGCTATAGTCTGTCTGAGTATCAAGATCTTGGATAACACTCGCTGTATCCACCGCAATATAGTCTATAGCATTATCGTGAACGGATAAGAACTTTTGCATGGTCATCGGTGGATTAAGGTTAAGAATTTCTGGCCAATAGGATTTTTCTACTAACCAGGGATGACCTCGATGCATATTGTAGCTAGGGACAATTATCATGGAATGTTTAGCATTGGATTCCTCTACGATCGCACGAACAATTCGGGACTCTATCTGGGGCTGGTCACCAAGTACAATCAAGCTCGCGTCAGTCTCTCCTCCCAAACCACGTAACCCTACCTTGACAGACATGAGCATTTCGCCATCAGCAAAGTCCTTATTAAACAAGAAATCAACCTCATATTCTTTCAAAGCCTCCTTCAATTCACTTTGCAATCCCCCGGTAACCACATGGATATCATCAACCCCAGCCTCGCGCAATATACTTAGAACCTGGCCGATCACACAAGTTTTTCCCCAGGGCATCAACAGCTTTGGTTGTCCCATGCGTTTGGATTGACCGGCTGCTAAAATGATTGCGGAAATCATACTTTTGCTCCATTCTCCGGATATATTCTTAGAAAATTTTGATAGTCTTCTGGCGAATCGATATCTAGTAATATTTTCGGATCATGCCAGGGAACCCATCGAACTTGATATTGCCCAAAAATGGCTCTCCCTCCAATATCGCCATCTAGAGATGATAGCTTCCCAAAGGTACTGGCATCAAAAAGAATTGGATTACCGCGCTGTCCATCAATTTGCGGAGCGATGATGGGATTCAGGGTTGCTTCATGTAACTCAACCAGGCTTCGAATAAGCGCAGGGGGGATTTGGGGTTGATCACCTTGCATAAACACAACCCCTCCGATATCCTTTGGCAATACCTCCATACCGGATTTTATGGAAGCACTCATTCCAGCAGCCCACGCGTGATTATTGACTATGCGCACGGGTAAATCTTTAACAGCAGAGGTCACCTCTTCAGCTGAAGCACCTACCACGATGATCACGGGTGATAAACCTGCCTCAAGGGCGGCTTTGGCAGCATGTCGGATCAATGGAACACCCTTCCATAATAACAATTGCTTCGGCTCACCAAATCTACTTGATCCTCCGGCTGCCAGGATGATCCCACCAACCTGCTCGATCACTGCGTGGATTCCTCCTCCGTTCTCATCATTTTGAGATTCCACAAATGCTTCTGCATTTGACTTCTTAGCTAAGGAGGCAATAATCGCTGATTGATAATCATGAATGAGCTTTTTACCAATCGATCTACCTGCGGATTGAAGGTCAGGAGTATCAGCTTGATTAAGCAGAACCATCCTGCGTGCATCTGACGGAATATTCTTAAGTCCGCCGGCTATGTTCAAAATCACCTTTACCAGGGCCTCACCCGTAACCAATTCACCTATATGCAAATCAGAAAGCTCTGCAAATTTATGGGGTCGATGAACCCAATTATTCTCCAATGGTTTCCCTAATCCTTCTAACCCAGCTACAACTACGACAATTTGAGAAAATTCTGGGATAGCAGGCTCGTACTCAGCGGGTGCTTTTAGTGGACAGGTATGCGATCCATCCGCTTCGATGAGTAATGGTAGACTATGCTTAGTTGCAACAGACTGTAATTTCTCCAACAAGTTGGCTGGTAAGCCATTTAGCTGATTATTGCTTTCATCTCCAGCAAGTAAAACAATACCCCTCGGTAAATCGTTTTCTAATCCTACGATATCAGAACTCGACCTGATGGTACAAAAATGATCAGCAAATTGTGTTTGCCAGGCACCAAAATGAGTGCTGGTTGTAACAAGAACTGTCTTTAATTCTTGACCTTGATAAGAGGATGTCAATAATTCCCGGGCAGCCTTGAATATAGCAGTCGTTTTTCCACCCGCACCTACAAAGGCTATATTTGACCAGGGGGAATATCTAAGCGCAGTAATAAATTGCATTGAAATCTAAGAATTTATTCGTAATTATTTGAAGCCAGTTTTACCATCATCTCTTGCTAATTCCATAAATGTGGACGGAGCTCAGCCTTCGCCAGGATGGCTTCTAGAACCGCCCCACCAATTGCCAGGGCTTTATCAGATATGTGATTGCATAGTTGAGGATCACATCTTGGGTCTATGTCCCCGATTTTCATTCCTTGCCGCACCTCCACCTCTGGGTGAATTATTCCTCTTAATAACCCCATAAATGGTGCAATAATCGCTTTCCCGTTGACCTCAGCAATTTGCTCATCTTCTTGGATCGTATCGCCAATCATCTTCATCGAAATAACTGATCCATCAACCGGTGCATAAAGCGCTCGATTTGATTTTTTATCTCCAACTTGTTCTGGAATTCCACTGTCGATTTGAGTCGGCCCATTCGTTATTACCCTTCCCAACCAGGGTCCACGTTGTGTTTCGATAGCTGCATGGCAATTCGCACCCCCGATGAACCCCGGTCCCAGACCGATGTAAAGTTTAGCTGTATGGTGTAATGGTTCAGGTGCAATTTTTAACATACGGGCATCCACGATCACCGTCGGATGCACCGCTTGAATTGATTTTCCTTCTGGGTCGATGATCACTGGGATGCGTCCCTTGGAAAGTAACTGTAAGATGCGTAAAGGGTCATCGATATCATTCACTTTTTTTGCAGTGATTCCTTCAATTGTGATCTCGCCAGAATAGATTGCCTCTCCAAAACTGACCAGGCGCCTGACGGCTATTGGTTTAGATAATTCTGTCATGACAATCCTGAACCCACTATGATGTAATCGAAACGCCACACCACTTGCCAGGTCACCTCCACCACGGATCAAGACGATCATAATCTACCCAAGCCTCTCAGGACTCGCTCAGGTGTGAGCGGGAATTCATAAAACCAGACACCGCATGCCTGGTGCAAGGCATCGATAACTGCCGGAGCTAGCGGGAGGAATGGCATTTCAGCCATCCCGCGTGCCCCATATGGACCAATCGGGTCAGCATATTCTAGGATGACAGATTTAACCTGCCCGGGAATATCCTGAACGGTGGGGATTAAATAGGTGGACAAAAATGGGGTCAATACAAACCCATCTCTCTGGATGAAATTTTCCAGAATTGAATATCCACAAGCTTGTACCACACCGCCTTCGATTTGACCTTGAACATTCAATGGGTTCACTGCCGTACCCACATCATTAACAGAAATTACTTCCAGTAACCGGATTAATCCAGTTTCGGTGTCCACTTCGAGTGTCACACCCTGAGCGACATATCCGTAGGCAAAATTTGGTTCTGATTTTCCTGTCTGTGGATCCAAGGGAGTCGTTCGGGGTGGACGATATTGGAATGTTGCAATGGCGGGGCGTTCTTCTGATTTCCACTTCGCAAGTGCCAGGTCGCAGGCACCTTTGATGGAGTTTCCAGCCATGAATGTCATCCGTGAAGCCGATGCACTGCCTGCATCATCAGTAAAAGCTGTATCCGAAGCAATCAATCTGATTTTCGCTACTGGAATCCCCAATGTTTCAGCTGCAATCTGGACCATGACCGTGTGTGCTCCCTGACCAACATCAGCACCAGCATGGTGTAGGATTGCATTTTCAACCTCTGCCTCGCCAAAAAGCTCCACGGTAGCAGTGGATTGCTCAGGTGCACCAAATGAGAATCCAACATTCTTAAAGGCACACGCAATACCTGTTCCCCGTAAAAGATGGGGTTGATCCGAAACCTGGTGAGCTAATGAGGATTGACTGATCTCAATTGCACATTTATCCACCACTTTCCCAATTGTTACACCTTTTGGTAATGGTGTACCAACGGATAGGAATGCACCTTCGGTTAAAATATTCCTTCGGCGTATCTCTATTCGGTCCATCCCAAGCTTTTCAGCCAATCGGTTCATTTGAGTCTCAGCAGCAAATGCTCCTTGAGGTCCGCCAAAACCTCTGAATGCTCCAGTGGGAAGGTTGTTAGTATAAACCGCATATGAATCTACTTTCACATTGGGGATTTCATAGGGACCAGTACACATCAGCGTGGCATTACCCAATACCTTGGTCGATGTATAAGCATAGGCACCCCCATCTGCAATAACTTCTACTTCAGCAGCTAATATCTTCCCTTCTTTGCTGGCTCCCCATCGTGTTCGCAGGATATACGGGTGACGTTTATGGTGTCCAATTATCGATTCTTCCCGGCTCCAAATGATCTTAACCGGACGATTAATCCCGCGCTGATACAGCTTCCAGACAGCCAGTGCTAAAACGACTTGCACTGACATATCTTCTCTGCCACCAAAAGCACCCCCAATGGCTGGATATATCACCCTGACCTGCTCGAGGGGAATATTTAAAGCATGCGCAATTTGTCCTTGATCTTCATGCGTCCATTGACCAGCCACCTGCACCGTGACCCGCCCCTCCTCATCAATATATCCTATCCCAGCTTCTGGTTGGAGGTAGGCATGTTCCTGCGCGGGGGTATGGTATTCCCCTTCAATGATTACGTCTGCTTTTGCAAAACCATCCTCCGTATCCCCTTTGCGAATTCGGTAATGGCAGAAAATATTCGTGTTTTTGTCAGGGTGAAGCAGGATTGCACTTTCCTGCATTGCCTTTTCCACATCTGTTAGAACTGGCAGATTTTCATATTCGACCTTGATCAACTCGCACCCTTGCGCTGCGATTTCTTCCGTCTCTGCCACCACCAGAGCCACCTGATCTCCGATAAATCTCACTCGATCCGTATAAGGCTTGCTGGAGCCTGGACCGCACAATACTGGCTGATCGTTATATATAAGCCCATATTCATTAACTTGCACATCTATGGCTGTAAAAACGGCGATCACACCTGGAAGAACTTCCGCCTCAGACGTGTCTATGGAACGTACGATCGCGTGCGGTTGGGCAGCAAACAATATTTTCATATGCGCTTGATTGGGTAGATTGACATCACCTGGGTAGAGTGTCTCCCCGGTTACTTTCCCCATTGCATCGATGCGCTGGATCGGTTGGCCAATATAGGTCATAATTTACTCCGCGAAAAAGTGAATCTATTTCAACTTCTGAATATTATACTCTGCACTCATTCGTATTATTACTATAAATGGGCAGTTCCAAAAGTAGACGCGCGACCGGTCCGGTCAGCTTGTGACCGGATGTGTGGAATTCCGAAAATTACATTATTAATTACCCCTGCGCTCTGACCGAAGGTTCACCTGTTGGGCGTAGGGGATTTTATTCTGGCGTATTTTGTTCAAATCCAACCCCTACGCTGCTACGTTTTTTGGATATTTTCCACTTTATGTGACTTTTTAGACAGCCCAGTTGAAGTTTATAAAAATATATCGCTTGATCAATCTGCAGGCGCAGAAGGAGCCGCTGAGAAAAATGGGTCAAATTCCTGTTCCCGCTCCTCCCGGAATTGCTGGGTATACAAGCGATAGTAATGTCCTCTTGCGCGTAATAATTCAGAGTGAGTGCCAACTTCAGTTATTCGTCCGTCTTCAACAACGAGTATACGGTTGGCACGTTTAATCGTTGAAAGGCGATGTGCAATGATAAAACTTGTTCTACCTTGCATTAAATTTTCCATACCGCGCTGAATAAGGGCTTCAGTTAGTGTATCTACAGAGCTCGTGGCTTCATCCATGATAAATACATCAGGCTGGGCAAGGATGGCCCTGGCAATGCTCACTAGCTGTTTTTGACCAACGGAAAGCAGGTTGCCGCCTTCGCCTACTTCCTGGTCGTACCCCTTCTCAAAATTCTGGATGAAATCGTGTGCACCGGCTAATTTTGAAGCATTTTCGACATCGACATCGGTAGCTTTCAAGCACCCATAGCGAATATTTTCACGCACCGTCCCTGAGAATAGGTGAGGGGTTTGTAATACGATTCCCACGCGTGATTGGATCCCATGCATTGTAAATTCTGTATAATCATGGCCATTAATGCGGATGACCCCGCGCTTTGGTTCATAAAACCTGCAAAGCAGATTTACGATGGTGCTTTTTCCTCCGCCTGTCGGTCCGACCAGCGCAATCATCTCACCTGGTTTGATCTTCATTGAGAAATCTGTCAGTACTGGTTTGCCATCCTCGTATGTGAAATCCACATGATCAAATTCGATCTCACCCTTTATTGTGCCGGGGTCAATTGATCCAGGTCGATCAAAGACTTCAGGTTTCGAATCGAGCAAAGTGAAGATACGTTCAGCTGAGGCAATTGAGTGCTGCATCTCTGCATACACACGTGCCAGGTCTTGAATCGGCCATAGCATAAAAGTCAGGTAACTAACAAAAGCCTGGATCCCGCCAATAGTCATGAGTCCGATATTCGCCTGGAATCCACCATACCAGACGATGAAGCCCAATGCTAATGCAGAGATGATTTGAACTGTGGGTAAGAATAATGCTGATAACCATGCTGCATGATAACTGGCACGGTACATATCATTGGTCAGCACCTTGAATTCGTCGAGATTCTCTGATTCTCTCCCCAAGGCTTTCACAACCTTAACACCACTGATGTTCTCATTAAACGCACCGGTAATTTTGGAATTCGCACGGCGAGACTTCCGAAACTCAACCAGGATCCGCTTGCGAAACTGGACTGCAATAGCAAGCAGGATGGGGATGCTCACCAGAACGATTAATGCCAGCTTCCAGTTGATGATCAGCATAAATATGGTCGAAGTTGCAATGTTCATCACCGCCCAGGTGCTATCCACCAGGCCCCACGTGACCAAATCTGAGACACGCCCCGAATCAGATGTGACCCTAGCCATTAACCGACCAACGGAGGTTTGACTATAATAAGCTAACGATAATTCCTGGAGATGGTTAAACATGGATTTACGCAGGTCGTATTGGATACGCTCACCTAACACACCTGCCAGGAAAATGAATAAAAAGACGCATCCCGATTGAACCAGGATCAATCCTCCGTATAAAGATAATATCCTGATCAGAGCCTGGCGATTTCTGAGCAATTATTCCCTGATCAATAATTCCCTTGTTCAGGTATGTGAATAACGCATCCAGGATTGATGTAAACGCAATCATCGTCCAGAACCCCACCACCCATCGCCGGTGCGGTTTTGTCAGTCCAAGGATGCGTCCAAGCGTCTTTCCGGTGATCTGACTGGTATATTCGTCTTCTTCGAGTTCAATTTCAGCCACGATTTACTCTCACGACATACTCTTCGAAATTTCCATCTCCAGTTCCTCATCAATGCGAGTTTGAAGATCGTATATTTTGCGGTACATACCATCCTGGGCAACCAGGTCTTCATGTTTTCCCATTTGTGTGATCATGCCTTTATCCATCACAAGGATGAGATCTGCATTCATCACGCTCTGTATGCGGTGGGCGATGATAAAGGTCGTGCGTTTTGGGGTCAGATCCTTTAATGCATCCCGGATGGATGCCTCAGTCTCTGTATCCACAGATGAAGTTGAATCATCCAGGATTAGAAGACGTGAGTCCTTCAATATCGTACGTGCAATGGTCACTCGCTGTTTCTGACCACCAGAAAGTGTCACACCTTTTTCGCCCACCAGGGTGTCGTATTCATTAGGGAAGGAAACAATCACATCATGGATCGCGGCTGAGGTTGCCGCACCCTCCACCTCGTGCTGGGGAACATCCCGACCTACCCCGTAGGTGATATTTTCACGGATGGAGCGTGAGAACAGGAATGGTTCTTGTTCTACGATCCCCACCTGGCTGCGCAAAAATTCCCGCGGATAATCCTTTAACTCTATCCCATCCAGCTTTATACTCCCGGATGTGTAATCATAGAACCGGGGTAGTAAATTTACCAGGGTTGTCTTTCCGGATCCTGTGGAACCCAATAATGCTACAATTTGCCCAGGCTGGCAGTTAAAACTGATATCCTGTAGTACAGGTGGATTATTTTCATACGCAAACCCAACCTTGTTAAAATTAAGTTCTCCACGAATGGGCTGGCTTGGCCGATAAGCACCTTCTGTCAATGGTTCGCGCTTTTGCTTAATGATCTCCATCACACGACTGTATGACACTAATCCGGTGGAAGTTTGTACAATTAATCGTCCCAGGTTTCTCATCGGCCAGATCAACCACCCGACCAAACCGGCATATGCCAGATAGGTTCCTACCGAGATCTGCCCGCTTATCGCCATACTAGCGGCAATAAAGAATCCTGTCAGGGTTTGAAAACTGCACACGATATCCGAAACTGGCCAGAAGAAGGATTGCATGGTGACTAATTTTCGACCCCGTAAATACTTCTCCCAGTTCTCGGTATTGAATTTATTGATTTCATACTCCTGTCTGGCAAATGCTTTGACTACACGAACGCCGGCAAGATTTTCTTGTAATGTGGTGGAAAGGATTGCTTCTTGTTCCTGGTATTTTTCATACGCTTTGGTGAGACGCTTAAAGAACCAGACGGACGTAAGGACAATGATTGGAACGATAATGATGGATATCAATGCCAGTTTGACATTAAGATCCATGATTGCGGCGAAGTTGATCACAAAAAGCAGGATGATCCTACCTACCCCAATGGCTTGCTCGCTGTAAAATCGTCGTAATGCATCTACATCTGATGTGCAACGCTCTATCAGCTCGCCAGTTGGAGTCTTGTCATGGTACGCAAATTCCAGACGTTGGATATGATCGAATAGATAATTTCTTAATCGCCGGGTAATACTTTCTGCAGTAAATGCAGCTAATCTACCAGAGAAATAGCTGAAACTACCTTCGAAAGACGCTAATCCTAAGAATCCAAGCGCAATGATGACGAGCGTACGGTTAAGATCACCGCCCAGTGAATAATTTCTTTGCCCTAGGACTGTGTCGATAAAATAACGCAGTAAGAGAAAGGTTGCAGTTTTTGAAGAGGCAGCAATTGCCAGGCTGATCGTCGCACCAGCATACTGTAACCGAAATCCACTCAAAATCCGCCACAAACCGTGTATCCGGTTGGGGGTGAGAGCCTGGCTGAAATCATATTCATGTGCGGGTGTTGCAGACTTCAATAAAACCCTCCGAAGGATAGTGCCAAACGCAACCCATGAGTTTACTTGAATCCACTAAGAATGTCAAATCATCCCTATATGACAAATTCAGGTCTTTTGTATTTTTTGTACCAACCTCACCCCGAGCAATATAATCACTCCCCCTGCCATTGTGATGAGAAATATTTTTTCTCCTAAAATCACCCAGGCAATAATGACCGCAACCAGAGGCTCGATATAAAGAAATGCGCCGATCTGCGTAGGCGAAAGAACTTGTAGTCCATCATACCAGGCGATGTATGCCAGTCCGGAACAAAATATACCTAAAAAGCAGACGCCACTTATACTCGTCCAGGTGAGATGACCAATATCCCTGATCCCTCCTCCGGTAAAGAAGAGGATCGAGGTAAACAACCAGCCAATCGTCATGACAATGAACATCATTTGGGTCGGTTGGTATTTTTTGAGACCCCGGCTGGATAAGATTGAAAAAACCGCCCAATTGGGTGCACTGATCAAGATTAAGATATCCCCTGTAGTGATAAAGCTTCTATTAATTAAGCTGCCAGGATTCCCATCGCTTACCACAATTAGTACACCCAATGCTGCCAGGATGATCCCAGCAATTTGTATCCAACCAAGTTTTTCATGCAAAAATAACCAGCTCAAAATGGCGAAAAACACTGGTGATGTGGCAACCACCCAGGCTGTAGTTGATGCCTGAACGGTTACCAGTCCAGTTGATTGCAACCATTGATGAAAAGTGATCCCTAAAAATCCTAACATCCCTAGATATAACCAATCTTGTTTTTGAGGAAGAGAAAACTGGTGTCTCACCCTGGTTGCAATACCAAGGATAACCACTCCAATTAGGAATCTCAGCCATACTACTGTGACAGGTAATAGGTCTCTAAGCGCAAGTTTAGTCGCAATGAATGACGCCCCCCAAACGATCACCGCAAAACTGACTTCAATGTAAGCTGTGATACGCTTCCGTTCCATAGATAACGGATTATACCGCTCCACTCCAACGGTTATGTACTTCCACCTGACACAATGCACTCGAGAAATCGTGCTAATAACACTTGACCCAAATAACGCCTGCAATTACACTATCTGAACAAATCAAAACTCCAAGTTTTGTACCGAATGAGGATAATATGTTGGATATACCTGATTCAGAAATACTGCCGCTATCTTTAGAACACAACTTTTGGACCTGGTCGGCTCAGGCAAAGGTATCACCCATTCCAGTCACGCATGCCAAGGGTGTCTACTTTTGGGATGCAGCCGGGAAACGCTACCTTGATTTCAACTCTATGACGATGTGTGTCAACATTGGTCATGGTGATGAGCGTGTGATCAATGCCATCATTGAACAGGCAAAAGCCTTACCCTATGCGGCACCTGGTATGGCGTCTAAACCACGGGCAATCCTGGGCAAATTATTATCAGAAATCACCCCGGGTAACCTGGATCACTTCATGTTTACCCTGGGTGGTGCCGATGCGAATGAAAATGCGATCAAGCTCGCCCGTGGTTATACAGGAAAACATAAAATCCTCACCCGTTATCGATCCTATCATGGTGCCTCGGCTGGAGCGATGGCACTGACTGGAGACCCTCGGCGCATACCCTGGGAACCCAATTTAATGCCCGGTGTAGTGCATTTCCTTGACCCTTATCGTTATCGATCAACTTTCCACCGCACAAACCCGGATATTTCCGAAGCTGAATTCACCCAGGATTACCTAAATCACCTGGAGGAAATCATTCTATATGAAGGGCCAAACACTATCGCGGCAGTTTTATTGGAATCTGTTACCGGCACCAACGGTATCATTATTCCTCCAGAAGGATATATGCAAGGTGTGCGCACACTTTGTGACAAGTACAATCTCCTGCTCATTGCAGATGAAGTGATGAGTGGATTTGGCCGTACCGGAAAATGGTTTGCAGTCGATAATTGGAACGTCGTCCCCGACTTAATGACCATGGCAAAAGGTTTGACCTCTGCATATGCACCATTGGGTGCGGTTGCCATGAAACCGGAAATTGCTGCTACTTATAACGATGTTGTTTACCAGGGTGGTTTAACGTACACAGCTCATCCGATTTCCCTGGCAGCTGCGATTGCCAATATCAAGGTGATACAGGAAGATCATCTGGTTGAACACACCCATGAGATGGGTCCGATACTGCACCGTATGTTGAATGATTTAGGTGAGCAACATCCATCGGTTGGCGAAGTACGTTCCATAGGCTTGTTTGGGATCATTGAGCTGGTTCGTAATCGTAAAACGAAGGAGCCACTTGCTCCATGGAATGGCAACAGTCCTGAAATGGTCGCATTACGCAAGCAGCTATTGGATAAGGGTCTTTTCTTATATACCCATTGGCACACAGTATTGATTATCCCCCCCTTGATTATTACTGAAGAGCAATTAGAGGAAGGGTTTGCAATATTAGACGCTGCATTAACCATTGCCGATAAATCGGTTACGGATAAATGATATCTGCTGAATCTATCCCTGGTCCTGCATATCGAATTATTACCTCCCGTTTAGTCATTCGATGCGCAGAACCAAAGGATGCCGCCCTACTAGATATCGCCATCCAGCAAAGTTTGGACCACTTGTCACCATGGATGGTATGGGCAAAGCGTGAGCCTGTCAGCCTTCAGGAACGTATAGATTACCTTCGAAAAGTACGCGGTAATTTCGATCTCGGAATCGATTTTGGATACTTGGTTTTTAATCTCTCAGAAGTCATCCTCCTTGGTGGCACTGGGCTGCACACCAGGCTTGGTCAAGCGGCACGTGAAATTGGTTATTGGATTCACAAAGATTATATTAACCTGGGATATGCCACCGAGGTATCTGCTGCCTTAACCAAAGTTGCATTCGAAATCGATCATGTAAAACGCGTGGAAATCCATTGTGATCCAAAGAATGTCCGTCAGCGCGTCTGTGCCGAAAAAGCTGGGCTTTATCCACGAAGCTACCCTTCATAATCGAAATGAGAACACGGCAGGTAATTTGCGTGATAGCATGATCTGGACACTGTTTGAAGAAAACTATCCTACCAGTTTGGCAGCCCAGGCTGATATTCAAGCTTATGACGTCATCGAAAGACGGATTATATAAAAATCGTCCGGTCTAACTTGAATACAAGATGAAAGAGCCGTTTCACTTATCCCGAGATATCCCGGAAGCATTTCTAAAGAGGATGTCTGTATTGATGGGGGATGAGTACAATGCTTTTTTCGCCTCGCTTTACCTTCCCTCCACGCTAGGCTTACGAGTCAATACTCTCAAAATAGCAACACCGGAATTTCTCGATTTATCGCCATATGATATTGCCCCAATACCATGGTCTTCAAGTGGTTTTGCGATCGAATCACCCGAAGGAAAAGGCTCAATCCCACCAGGCAAGCATCCTTATCATAGTGCGGGATTATATTACCTCCAGGAACCGTCTGCGATGGCAGTTGCTGAAGTATTGGCTCCTCAGCCGGGTGAAAGAGTTCTCGATCTAGCGGCTGCCCCGGGAGGAAAAGCTACACACCTGGCAGCCTTGATGAAGAACAACGGCCTCCTCGTTGCCAATGAGATCCATCCAAAGCGTGTTTGGGATCTGGTGGAAAATCTTGAACGTTGTGGGGTGACCAACTCAATTGTAACGAATGAATCCCCACAAAAATTAGCCGACCATTTTGAAGGGTATTTCGATCGTGTGCTGCTCGATGCACCTTGTTCCGGTGAAGGCATGTTTCGAAAAAGTGAGTCTGCCCGTAGGGAATGGAACCTCGATCTCGCACATAGCTGTTCTATCCGCCAGTCATCCATCCTTGAGCAGGCTGCGCGAATGGTCAAACCAGGAGGGCACCTGGCTTATGCCACCTGCACTTTTTCAGCTGATGAGAATGAAGGCGTGATTTCTAAATTTATCGCCCAGCATCCAGAATTTGAGCTCGAAATCATTCAGCCAGCTGTTGGTTTTCAAGCCGCAATACCCGCCTGGGTTGGCCTCCCGTCAGATCATCTTGTTTCTCGTGCGATTCGTTTATGGCCACACATGATCCGGGGAGAAGGGCATTTTATCGCCCTAATGATCAATCGGGCATCCAATAATAATGTTCAAGCGGTAAATTCGAACAAAGCAGATTATGCATTTCGATCCTTACAAACAAAATGGAAAAATCCCACCAGACAAATCTTTGACGATTTCGGTGGAGCCAATCTAAGCCTTGGTTTTGATAGTTCCCGGTTGATCCTGGATGGAACGTACGTCTATCAAGTTCCAGAAAATATGCCCTACCTTACTGGTCTCAAGGTGATTCGACCTGGATGGTGGTTGGGATCGCACACCAAGCAACGCTTTACACCATCGCATTCCTTGGCGATGGGCATGAGAGGAAACGATGTAAGGCTGCTTTTACCGTTGGAGTTGGATGATCGACGTTTAGCTGCATATTTCGCAGGCGAAAGCTTCCCTGATTCTGGCGAGAATGGATGGGTTTTGGTCACTGTGGACGGTTTCCCAGTCGGTTGGGGAAAAAGGGTTCATAATGTAATCAAGAACTTCTACCCCCATGGACTACGCCATTCAATAATATAGATTCAGCTCTCCCGCTGGTAAGAACATTTCGGTTGCTTGTAATTCGTTATTAGAGCCAGCTTATTCTGCCTTCATGTGGTCTGTCCGGTTTTTTTCCAATTGGAATATTCGCCTCAGGATCGCAACGGAAGCTGCATAGGTTGAGTCCATCCCATAATACGATAAGCTGCCTGCCCCAAGGTTCTTCCCCTTCCCGATTGGGTTGTCTGATACATAGTGGATGATCCCTACATCAAAAGGGACTTCATATAAATTAACAATTTCATTTACTGGATGTCTCTGTGGACGGTACATTTCGTATATCGCAGATAAATATGGACCGGCTTCCATCTCAATATCGGTATAACCTTCACGGTAAAACACTTCCATATAGCGTGAATTCTGCAGGAAGGTTCCCCTTACTGAAACACATTTTTGATTGTCAAGAACGGTTCCATACATCAAATAAGGTGTAACATGGGCAGCAGTAAAGGTATTTTGGAATAGATAAGTATTTCTGGAGTGTTCATCATGAACCACATTGGGGATAACAATATCTCCAACAGTCCCATTTAATGAAGCAGACTTCCCCATGATGTAAATTCCCAATATTTTTTCAACGTGTTCAGAAACTTCCGACAAAATGTTGTACGCTGCCATCCCCAGGGGGTAATCAATATTCAACAAGATTGCATCACTCCGGGCAAGGTATGAAAGGTCACCTTCCTGCAACCTCGGATCAAGCGTGTCCGGACAGATTTGATTTAGCTCAATGATCTGTGCGTCAATGTCGAAACTATGTTCACTGGAAACTCTCAATATGCCGCAGTCAACTTCAGCATTTTTCTGATCAATGACAAAGGAGGTTCCTAGGTTCGTTTGTTGAAATTTTTTTAGGATATAGAATAAAAAATTCTCCTGACTTGACACCACCTGTTGTGCCTGGATATTCTCCCATTCTTCCTGTAAATCACGGTTATTAGTTTCGTGCAGATAATTGATCAATTTCTGCTTGTTCTTATAAGCATATCCAGATAATAGGTTTACCATGCTATGCGGGTTGCTAGAAATAAAATATACCGGTCGATCTATCAATTCGCCACAAAACTCAGCGATATGCTCCCACCAGAGATCTGTTGCGCGCCGGTATTCGACCAAAGAACCATTGAGCAATCTAACTCTTAATCTGCGCGGATTGGTAGCAATCTTTCGAATGTTATCTATAAAATTTTCTCCCCACACTGTCATCAAACGCTCAATATCCTCCAGTGTTAGATTAAGCATTTGCGAAATGTCTTTCATTTCAGTTTCATTCAGCGGATACGACGAATCCAATCGAGATATCAAGGTTGAATTTCGTTGTAATAATAGGTGGATTTTATTCCATTCGATTTGATATGCAGTCAGGATTGGAATTACATCATCGATATCGCTGACACTGGCGATAAAACATGCTAATGTATCTTCTCCATTAAAAAAGCAACGCCTGCGTCGAGCAGGTGCATTGACGGGATTCCAGGATTCAACTTCCTTGAATCCAGCTTGAGAAAATACTTCAGTGCTTTGCCCAAGAACTACTAGATTGACTTCATCAATGCATGTTGGCAGCCTGAGCAAGGAATATAGGAAGGCAGACATATCTGGAATGGGTTCCCGTACCAGCGGGTGTAATAATGACTTCATACCCGCATGGGCCTCTTCCAGGGAACGTATATGTACGTCAGCTGATGAGCGCAACAATGAATAATACGTCCGCAGGTAAAGCTCAACTTCTTCAGAAGCTGTGCTGGGAACTGTCCGTTCCATCGATCCTTTTACCTTTATACCTTGTTTGGGGGCACGTCAAACGGTCCGTATCGAGGTGGACCAGCGACCCGATATATAATTGAGTAAATGAATGCCAGTGCTCCAAACCCTACGACCGAGAAAATGATGGTGAAAAACATCTGACCATATACAAATCCAGTCGCTGCAAAATAACGATTTATGGGTAAGATCATCTGGTCAATTTCTGAAATTTTCGTATATGGAATCGCGACTACTTTTGTTAATTCCCATGGCAAAACCATCTTTTCACTACTATGTAAAAATATGTTGGTTGCATACCATGCCATGATCGGTATCAGGAGTAGGAGTACACATCCGATTCCTCGCCATACTGGATTAATTTTCCATGGTTTTTTATCTTTTTGCCGACGATACTGTTGGCTTGAAAAACCCATCATTCACCTCCATCTCTGCTAAATCAGGTATTTATCCTGGTTCAGTTATACTGTGCGGCTTGTTCTACTGCAGCCACAATTGAGTAATAGCCCGTACAACGGCACAAATTACCGCTGATTGCTTCCTTGATTTCCGCCTGAGTCGGACGTTTCATTTCATCCAACAGCATTACAGATGACATGATGAATCCTGGTGTGCAATAACCACATTGAACCGCACCCTTGTCAATGAATGCTTGCTGGACAGGATGCAGCTGGTCCTCGCGCTTGATGCCTTCGATGGTTACGATATTTGCCCCGTGGGCACGTACTGCCGGCACAAGACAGCTCATCACCGCCATTCCGTCTAAAAACACGGTACATGCCCCACACTCCCCCTCAGCACAACCTTCTTTTGTTCCAATAAGGCCCGCTTCTTCACGAATGAGTCGTAATAAAGATTTATTGTACCCGGATGTAAATTTGTAAGACTGGCCATTGATCGTCGTCTCGATTGCTGGGACAGATTGCCCGTATTTATGATGGACGCTCGCCATTAGTCCTTGATATTCATTAAAATTATAACCATGACGCTCTGAACATGCCCGTAACAATACAGGGCGATTTGGGTATCCAGACTTCTCTTCACCAATTGCCAGCATGCTTAAAACCCTTTTTACGCAAACACGTATCATTTCGTGCCGATATTCGTGCGAGCTGCGGATATCATCAATCGGTTTAGCGGCTTGCTTGGCTAATTCAGATGCTTTGGCAACATTTTCAATATCTAGTATCTGGCCTTGTAAGAATTCCTCAGCTGCTTTCGCATGTACAATGATTGGAGCGACTGCACCTAAGGTAATATTTGCATGCTCAATTCGATCGCCATTAAAAGTCAACAAAATCGCACAATTGACCAGTGAGATTGCCTGTGCTTTTCTTAATCCCAATTTATAAAAAGTGCCACGTTGGTTTGGTTTTAATGCAGAGAAGTTGATGTCTGTCATCATTTCATCAGCTTGCATTACATTAACCCTCACCCCTTTATAGAAATCTGGCAGTGGAACCTCGCGCATCCCTCTGACGGATTTCAACACTACTTTAGCGTTTAACGCCATTAATGGAGGGATGGTGTCATTCGCAGGTGAAGCTGTGATCAGGTTACCGGCAATCGTGCCTCGGTTTCTTATCTGTGGTGCTCCAACCTCCCAGCATGCACGTGCCAATGGAAAAGCTTGTTCGATAATAAGCTTGGATGCAACACACTGCCCATGGGTTACCAGCGGGCCAAGGTGGATAATGTTATTCTCATCCAACCTGATTTGGTCTAAACCATCAATCCGCGTCACGTCAATTAATGTCTTTATTCCTTTTCTAACACCGCGTTCAATTTCCAACATCAGATCGGTCCCACCAGCTATGACCCGCGCTTGTTGACCCTCATCAGCTAGAATCCGTGTGACTTCATCGATCGATACTACGCTATGATAATCTTGCCACATATCATCTCCATTTAGTGTTCATGAATCTTGATGATCTCTGCCATGATACTGACCGCTATTTCTTCTGGAGTCTCAGCCCGGATTTCCAACCCGATGGGCGAGTGAACTTGTTCAATCATTTTCGAAGATACTCCCACTTCCAAGAGCTTTTTTTTAGTGGTTGCCCACCGTCGCTTGGACCCAATTACCCCGATATATGCAGCATTCGAGTTCATCAAGGATGGCAGTCCTTGAACATCAACATCTATACCACGCGTAGTCAAAACGATGTAAGTCCATGGCATAATTTTTAATTGACTGGATAATTTTTCAAGGGGTATGGGGTAAAACTCGTCTGCTTCAGGTACTGCTTGTGGATTGCAGAAATCAGGGCGATCATCACTCACGGCAACCACAAATCCCAGCCATTTTGCCAGGTGAGCAACGGCTTTGCCAACGTGCCCGACGCCTACTACCACCAAAATGGGTTTTGGTAAGATTGGTTCCACATATATCTCCACTTGACCACCACAAACACCTGGGTCGCCACGCTCAGGATTTGCCATATTATATGCCAACAAGCGTGGAGTTCGATCTTCGATCGCCTTTAAGGCTTCCTTGATCACACGATTTTCAACCTCCCCACCTCCAACAGTCCCGATGATATGTCCATCGGGATAAACTAGCATTTTGCTGGTCACATGGCGGGGCGTGGAGCCTTTACTACCGATGATGGTGCATAATGCTCCTGCATCATTAGTCTTTTCTAGATCAACCAAGGCTTGAAAAAGACTCATATTAGATTGTATCCATAATCATCATATATTCAATCTTCCAATAAACCCAACACAACAGGTAGTAACTGCTTTTTCCTGGAGACTACTCCTTCTGCCTGAAGCGTACCATCCTGTTCGTGGGGGTAAGGCAGATCGTCCAGGATTGGTGGTGGGTTAACCAGAACCAACCGGCTGGAATTACCCACAACATCCGTCACCATGAGCATGGCAAAATCAAGCCCGCGTTGCTCGCGAAGTGTATTGAGCGCTCCGGTCACACGCTCAAGATTATCAGTAAGCTGCATCTGACTTGTCACTTCAGCTTGCGAAATGGCAAAATTAAAATCACCTGCTTTGTACAACTTCATGTCAGACGTGACGATTTCCATTGCGTTGCGTGATTCTAATCCCACTCCAGCCTGGATGATGGCTTTTCCATATGATTCAATCGATTCTCCTGCCAGAGGACCTGGCTGTTTGAAAGCCCATCGTCCAAGGCGATCCGCTGCAAGGTGATCCCTAGAAGTGGTGGTTGGAGAGGTCAGAATTAATGTGTCAGATAATAATCCTGCCAATAGCATACCTGCCAATGCAGGTGGAGCGCTCAAACCTGCATCCTCGATGCGTTCAGAGATCAAGGTACTGGTACTACCCACGATATCCACCGTAAACCGGATCGGGATATGAGTTGAGTGATTGCCAAGTCGATGGTGGTCCAGGATTTCCACCAGTTCTGCTTCTTCTAGCGCACCAAGCGCCTGACCAGGTTCATTGTGGTCGACCAGGATTACCTTGATTCGGGGCGGATTCAGAACATCCCGCTGTCTTGTGACGCCCAGATAGAGTCCCTTATCATCCACAACCAGGAATTCGTTGTATTCTTCTCGCAAAATGCGATGGATCACATCCCGAATCCGCGTGCTGGATTGAAAGCATGGCACACCTTTATCACAGGCTTCCAGGCAATTCTGGTTCAACAGCTCAAATATCTTCATTTCCCTTTGTTCAGGGCGTGGTCCAACCAGTTTGCTCAGGTATTGAAATAAGCTGAACCCTGTGATCAATCCAACAGCTATCCCATCATCAGAAACGACAGGTGCAATCCCCCCGGTTCGGCTGGCAATCACCCATGCGTCTCGCAAAGGGCTTTCTGGAGTGATCGTATCCAGGCGACGACAAACAGCTTCAAAACGCGGCGACGCATCTGTCAACAGGAATGGTGCGTCGAGACCAAGCCGCTTTAGTATCCATGTGGTTTGCGGATTAATTGCTCCGGCACGCGCCGCGACGGTATCAATACCATCTCGCTCATTTAGGAACCAGGCATATCCCATTGCAGCTGCAATTGAGTCAGTGTCAGGATTTACATGTCCTATGACATAAATTCGATCCGCCATAACCTTTATCCATCCCTGTCTGTTATAACGTCTGGTGCTCTTCCCGTAATATATACCAAAATACCATCCTTAGACATTATTACTCATTTTGCATATTTTTCTGCAAGCTTTTCCAAACTTTTTCAGGAGTAATGGGGTTTTGGTCGATATTTACCCCATGCATTCCATCGATGGAAAGACTTGCGTCCAATACTGCATTTGCTACTGCAGGTGCGATCCCATCCATTGGTATTTCAGCAACTGCTTTTACTCCAAAGGGATGGCTGGTTTCAAAAGTTTCGACGAAAATTGTTTTTAATGCGGGCATTTCATGCGCCTGGAAAATATGATAATCTTTCAAATTCCGCTCCCGGGCATTACCCTGCTTATCATAGGTCATTTCTTCGCAAACAGCATACCCTAAAGCCTGGGTCATCCCCCCTTCGATTTGACCAGAAGCTGTCAGAGGGTTTACAATGATCCCTGAATCTACCGCCGACACCAATCTGTCGGTTGTCACCTGACCAGTTTCGATATCCAATGTCACTTCCGCAAATTGAGCTTCAAATGGTGTAGGAGCGAATGGAGAATAGTATGATGCCACAGCCATTATTTGTTCCTGCTCTGAATGATGCATCGCATCGCAAGCTATATCAGCCAACGGAATTTTACGTCCGTCAGGAGCGATTGCAGATCGATTAGCGAGGCTGATTTCTGAAGAGGAAACCATATTGGCTGTAGTTCCGTCTTTATTTAACATTTGGGCTGCTCTGATTTTTATTCGCTCTGCCACCTGTCTGGCAGCTTTTTCCACCGCTGTTCCAGAAATGTATGTGGTGCTGGATGCATAAGCACCCTTATCGAAGGGCGTGAAATCCGTATCCGAAGAATAAACGATAATATCCTCCAAAGGAACCCCTAAAACTTCAGCTGCGATCTGACCAAGTACAGTGTCTGCACCAGTTCCAATATCTGTCGCACCGACCAGCAGGTTGAATGATCCATCATCATTAATTTTGATACTTGCCCCACCCATATCAAGGTACGGAATGGCTGTCCCTTGCATCACCAGCGCCACCCCAATCCCTTTTCGCAGGTTGGGCTTTCCCACCACCAGGTGCCACTCAGGGTTATGGTATTTCTGATCCCACCCAATAGCAGCTTTCCCCTGCTTGGCACATTCTTCCAAGGCACAGGTACGGATGGTTTCAGGCTGCGGAGCACGACCTTCACTCCAGGCAGTGCTGAATGGTTGCAGTTCCCCTTCTCTTAGTGTATTTTTTAACCTGAACTCAATTGGATTTCATACCAAGAATTTGAGCAATCTTCTCCATGTGCCGCTCAACAGCCCAAAATCCCTGTGGCACACCATAACCTCGAAACGCCCCTGCGGGAGGATGATTTGTATAAACGATATCAGCATAGAATTGGATATTGGGTGCCCTCCGATACTTTCCATCCCCAACATACAACGCCATGGATTTATGCCCGGTATTTCCGGTGACCGTGAGTGCATGGAGCCCCATTAGCACCGGTATCAGTGAGAATACGCATTGCATTGGCAGTGATTGTGCCATCGTTCTTCACTCCGGTTTTCATATGGATATGCATAGGGTGGCGCGAGCGGGACGCAATGAACTCCTCCTCACGCGTATATTCATAAATCACCGGTCGTCGAGTAGCAATCGTTAGATGGGCGGCTACATCCTCGATCATTACCTCCTGTTTCCCACCAAAACCGCCTCCAATGCGTGGCTTGATCACCCTGATACGCTTAACCGGTAATCCGAGTACAGGCGACAGGATTCGCCGGGTGTGAAATGGCACCTGTGTGCTTGTCCGAATAATCAATCGGTCGTCTTCATCCCAGTATGTGATCACAACATGTGGTTCAATTGAGGCTTGTTGGACCTTCGGGACGTCGTAATCGCCTCGATGACTTGATCCGCTTCAGCGAATCCTTGTTCAACGTTTCCGATATCGATCCGAATCTCGGCTGCCAGGTTACGCCGTGGATTTGATTCACCAAATTGACATATTCGGTCTCATCGTGCAATATGGTAGCACTAGGATCGATTGCTTGTTTAGGATCCAGTAACAGCGGCAAGAGCTCGTACTCCACCTCAATCAGCTTCAAAGCTTCATTCGCTATGGCCTCGGTCTCAGCGGCTACAAATGCCACCCTGTCACCGACAAAACGCACCTTGTTATCCAGTGAGAAAGTGTCCAGAGGTCCCGGTATCGGGTCAGATTGTCCAGCAGTGGAAAATGCTACCCGTGGAATATCGTGATATGTAAGTACGGCCGCTACTCCAGGTAATGCCCGCGCCTTGGTTGCATCAATACTTTTTATTCGTGCGTGCGCATGTGGACTGAGCAAAACCTTGGCAATCAACAGACCTTTAATATCCATGTCGGCAGTAAAGGCTGGTTTACCCTGCACCAAGCTTGATCGTGTCTAACCTTTATATCGGGCTTTCCTATCCGTGAGAAGGATGGTGCTGCTTTTGCAGGAATGACTTCTGGTAGAGATTGGTCGATCAAATTTCCTGGGTCATATCCTACTAATACATTTCCATGATCAATGTCTCTATTGGAAGTTTCTTTATTCTCTCGCAGGTATTTTGCAGCATCCAGAACTGCCTGAACTGGCTTGATGTAACCACTGCAGCGACAAAGCACCCCAGATATCGCACTGCGTACATCCGCCTCTGATGGATCAGGATTTTGATCGAGTAAGTGCTTGGCTGCTAGAATTTGTGCTGGGGTGCAATATCCACACTGGATTGCCCCGTTGGATGCAAATGCTTTTTGAAGTGGATGCAATCCCTGATTAATTCTCCAACCTTGTTCAGGATGTTGCCCCAACGATTCGATGGTTTGAATTCTATGACCTTGAGCTTGCGCCCCTAACACCAGGCAGGAATTTACTGGCCTACCATCCAATAAAACCGTACAGGCACCACATTCACCGGTTTCACAACCGTGTTTCACTCCGTAATATCCCAGATTACGTAAGAATTTAGCAGTGTTTCACCAGGATCGATATTAACCTATGAATTGTGCCATTTATATCAAGAGTTATTTCCATCCGTGCTCCTGACAATCCTATTTTCCATGCGCAAAATACCCAAGTAGGGGTGAAATTCCGGTTAGGAATAATCCTATCACTGCAACCATCAGCGTTTGTATCAGGAAGATCAAGCCCAGAAAACTGATCAAGAAGTTAGGCAGCGTCCAGGTGACAATTGCACCGTTGATTACAAAATGAACGATAATTGGTATGGATAAGATTGATATTGTTGTAAAAACGAATTTCAAAGTTAGTTCGGCTATTTTACGGGGTTTAAGTTGATATATTTTTGTATCCAGGATAACAATTAGCCAGGCAACAAATATAGCTATTAAAAGTGGTGAGTGCTGTCGATGCGATCAGGTTCGTCGCATCAATGACTGAGCTAAGCGAATAGGTTTTGTGGTCAATTAATATATATTTGATATTGAAAACCAACAGGTACCCAATCACGCCAATTATGGTCCATTTATAATAAGGCTCCGCATTTCTTGCAGCTAAGAGAAGGATAATAAAAATGGCGGCAAAACCTATCAGTCCTGCTGGTACCCGCTGAGCAGTTAGTAGAGATTTCGGGCTGCATCCATCTCAGCCTGGGTAGCTTTTACGATATCACTGGACTGCGATGCTCTGACAGGACGACCAATCGCTGTCTGATATGCCAATCCAAGCTTTGTTTGCTGTGCAGATAATAATGCATTTAGGGCGTCATCCTGAGATAAAGAAAAATCTAACATGGCGATCAAAGGATGACCCTGGTTCGAAGCAGGTATATTCGTCCCCAATAATGCAGCAATCGTTGGTGCGATATCCACCATCTGAACATCCCCATATTTTCCGGGAACGACACCCTTGCCAATCATTACGAATGGCTCCATCAGAACAATTGGATCTTGCCCTCCATGACCCCCATAATCAATTTGACCATGATCACTGATAACAAGCAGAGTGTCTTTCGTTAGATCCATCGTTGTTGCAATCTCTCCAAGTAGATCATCCGCTCTAGTGGCAGCAGCATCCCAACGTGGGTCTATCGGTCCTCCTTCATGATGACCTGCATAATCGACCTGATCCAAATGGATCAGTATAAGCTGGTATTTACCTTCTCGTAGCCATGGTAAGGCTGCATCAGTAACCTGGCGATCTGCTGCTTGATCTTCACCTGCTGTATAAAAGCTCACTGATACTGCTTGTTGTGGAACCAGTTTTTCGAACCAATTGAATGCTGAGATCCCGGTCTTTAATCCCGCTCGGTAAGCAGCGGAAAATATATTGTCTTGAGTAAACGTGGGAATATCAGCATAATCCAGGTTCATTGCTGGTCCATCACTGATATCAGGCCATGCCCCCGTCAATATAACAGAATAGCTTGGTTCAGAATAAGATGGTGGCCGGCTGTGCATCAGTGCGGATGCTCCGCTACTCCGGAGCTGATTTAAATTCGGCATAACCTCGGTTTTTAGAGCTGTGTCATAACGTAATGCATCGATTAACACGATCACAAATGTGCGCGTAGTTGGTTTGCCCAATTCTTCCCCTGGTGATGGAGGCGTATCGTGTAAAGGTGACCGGTAGGCATAAACTGAATCCATCAGGCTACTCGCCCAATAGTACGAGATAAGCATCACAACGATGCACAAGACTATCCCAACAATAATCGGAGCAACCTTTTTCATTCTTCCCTGCTTATATTAGGTTTTTGTTCGTCTTCCTGCCGCATCTCTTTTCTCATACACTGCCGTAATAAATTTATGGGTTCTCGTATTCCAGTTACCTCATCAATATAATACCATGCCATCCAACCATTACAGGGTGCGTTCAAAATTTCTCTCCCTACTTTATGGATCGAACCCTTATATTGTCCACATTGGATATGCCCGTCTGCTAATATTACCGCTTGGTGGTCACCATTTTGACCAAAATAAAGCGTCTGTCCCACTTGTAAATGTCCACTCCGTAGTAAAGTGCTAAATGGTATTCGTTTTTCTATACCATTCTTTACAAATAGCGGGTTTTCGCATTCAGGATCTGCATTTACCATATTGATGCGTTGTTCTGCGAGGGATATATATCCAGGATCAGCCTCGATACCAATCCAATGCCTGCCCAACTTCTTAGCCACTGCGCCTGTTGTTCCGCTGCCAAAAAATGGATCAAGTACAGTATCACCAGGGTTAGTGCTCGAGATGATTACACGTTCGAGTAATGCTTCTGGTTTTTGTGTCGGGTGTGCAGTTTCACCGTTTATTTTAAGGCGTTCTTTTCCAGTACATAATGGCAAGTTCCAATCGCTTCTCATCTGTAATCCACGCACACCTTGAGCATTATGATTGATGGATTTCATGGCTCTATAATTAAACGTGTAACGACTCCCCTTTTTTTTCTGTGCCCAAATCAGGGTTTCATGTGCATTGGTGAACCGTACACCATGAAAATTTGGCATTGGATTATTCTTTATCCAAACAATATCGTTGAGGATCCAAAAACCTAAATCTTGCATAAGCTTGCCAACTCTAAAAATATTGTGGTACGAGCCAATCACCCAAATGGTACCCTTATCTTTTAACACTCTTTTACACCCCACCAACCAATCGTGAGTAAACTGATCATACGCTTCAAACGTAGTAAATTGATCCCAAGACTCATCAACTCCATTCACCTTGGTTAAATTGGGGCGCCATAGTTCTTTCTCCAGCTGTAAATTATATGGAGGATCAGCAAAAATAAGGTCTACTGCCTTTTCGGGGAGAGTTTCCAGCACCTGTAAACAGTCTCCCTTTATTATGTGATCCAGAACTAATGGATTATCAATCATGTCCGATTATCAATGATCAGCTCGTAGTTTTATTGAATAATTTAATTCTTTGCATACTATTATGAATTCTCGAATGACTAGGAAGTTTACAGGTTATTGATTCTCTTCATACAGCGGGCTGCTAACAATCCAGCCATTTCTTGACGATATTCCGCACTTGCCCACGCATCACCCGCGTGACTATACGCACTCTTCGATGCAATTTCTACTCCACTTGCTTCTGGTCCATCCATTGCCAGGGTAGGAAAATTACCCCATCCTCCCAATGCCACTCTCGTCCTTCCGGATGGCCATTGGGCGATTGCTACACACACGATGGCTTGATCTGCTGGTGTGCGTGCAATACTCTCATAGGCAATTTTCACGCTTATTGGGAAACTTATTTTTGTGATCAATGATCCTGGATCAGTCGTTTCCCGTAGCGGCAGCCAATCTCCAAGCTTTACTTCCTGAGGAGTTTCATTTAGTCTCAGTGTTTCTAATTTTGCATCCGTGGCTAAGAGTATCGTTGTGAAAGGAGATCTGCCATTTGCGGTGACAAGTGTTCCAGCTACTGTTGCCATCTGTCGTAAATTGTATGTAGTCTCGCGTTCAATTGAGCTGAGTATATCTGCGGATAAACCATTAAAATTTGATAATTCCTGCAAGGTTGCAGCTGCACCAACCTCGATTAGATTGCCTTGCTTTACGATGCTTCCAAGTCCTAATAACTGCAGATCAATGACTGCATATTTTTCCTCAAGGTTCTGATTTAAATACGTTCCCCCTCCCATTGGATAAGAGATTGGTTGTTTTCTTGCCAGCAAAGCTAATGCTTCTCGAATGTCCTTTGGACGTTGATATTCAATGATCATCTTTGCCTCAATCATCGTGCTTGAAAATCTGTATCAATCCGGATAGACCTTCCACCCGAGTGCTTCCAGGTCCACTTGATCCGCAATCCCCTCCGGAACATTCACGAGTAATGCTTCAGCTTCGGCTAATAATTCTCCATTCGAACCGAATATTTGCCCCGAAGCAATCGCAGTTCGTTCCTTGCTTTTTCCAGCGTGTCCAACAATGTGCAAGGGTTCTCCAACCGGTACATTTTTATGATAATGAACATCCAACCTGGCAGTAAACATAAAACGTGGTGGGCTGCCTCCCATATGCACCCGACCAGTCACTTCATCCAACATTGCTGCCACAACCCCTCCGTGGACAACTCCCGGGTAACCTTGAAACTGTTCAGGAACCGTAACATCAACGACAACCTCACCAGGAGTGGTCTCATAAAATTTTAGTTGTAAACCGTAGGGATTTTCCCGCCCGCAGACAAAACAGTGTTTAGAGTTTGGTTGTTTCATGATTAATGCCTTCGAGAATGAGTATCAACTAATCATACTATATCTCCAATCATAAACAACCTGAGAAAATAAAGCAACGATATTAGCTTAGTTATTAGCCACAATCTTCACGAACTGCTGAGTTGAGTCCAGCTGTGGGCATCCATTAGCTCATATCCAGCAAGCTCTAGGTCTTCAGGGAAGTCAATGTCCAGGGCTACAGATCCTCGTTCGCACACTTCTAATCTGGCTCCTGCCTTCATCGCTTGCGTACAATGCTTCTGATATGAGCCTGCCCCATACTCATATTTGATTAAACCTGGTGGCGAGATAAGTAGGGCATTCGTGCCCTGGTGATGTCGATCGGGTGTGATTACTACGACCGGTGGATTCGTGGCTCTTTTAACCACTTCTCGAATATCATCTACGGTGAGTAGAGGTAAATCTGCTGGAACTATAAGTACCCCTTGTACAGAATGGCTCAATGCCACCATGGTCGCACGTGTAAGGGCGATATTAAGTTGGGGTGAGCCTTGCTCTTGAACCGTACGCGCTCCATACTCACGTGCGATGGTTAATGCTTCAGGATCGCGGCTGACCACTAAGGAATATTCAATTTCTGGCACTGATGCCAGGATCTCAAGCGTATTTGATAATAAATAATGATTCAGCGCTGTTCGTGCTTCCAGGCTCAAGACTTCAGATAATCGAGATTTCCCACGCCGCAAAGGTTTTACAGGGATTATCGCCCATAAAGTCATTTCATCACCCTCTCACATAACGAACAATATAAGTAATTATCTCTGTTGCTAATCTACCACGATCCTGCCGTTCGTGCATTAAGATATTTGTTAGGAATGGATGAACTCCCAACTTTGTAATCTCTTTGGCAAGTAAATTATCCGAATTATCGATAACAATGCTATGAATCAAACTCCCATAATGCTGAGCAACTGCCATTGCTGAGGGATGGATCCCTAGCTCAGAAAACATTTTTGCCGCAGGACCTTTGATAGTTGTACTTCCAATGATGGGTGAGACAGCTAGGGTGAAATGATCTTGAATCGCCTTCCAAATACCTGGTACTGCTAGAATTGGATCAATACTTACCCACGGATTGGATGGGCATATTATGACTACATCACACTTTTCGATGGCTTCCAGAACCCCAGGCGCAGGATTTGATTTATCCACACCTACAAAATTAAATCCCCGCACGGTCGGTTCACATTTATGCTGTACAAAATATTGCTGAAACTCAAAATCACCCTCATCCGTATCTACGCGAGTCTGTATTTGATCATCGCTCATCGGTAAAACATTTACGACGTACACCCCATGCTCGACAAAAATCATGGGTAATCTGGCTAAGAGGCCATCCATCCTTCAGCCACATGCTCCTGACGATGTGCGTTGCCAGATCTGCATCACCTAATTGGAACCAGTCGGGCATCCCCAGCTTTTGGAGACTATTAAATGCATTCCAGGTCTCATTAATTCGACCCCATCCAGTATCAGGGTTTGCCATGCCCGCCAATGTATAACAAACTGTATCCAGGTCAGGTGATATCCTGAGACCAAGATGGGTAAAGTCATCTCCCGTGTTTACGACAACGGTCAACCGCTCAGGTGGCATTATCTGAGCCAGGCCATCCACAAGCTTTGCGCCCCCCACACCACCAGCTAACGCGACAACATTAAGTCCATTCATATCAATACCCAGATAATTTCTAATGGATATTTTAGGTCAAGTGCTTATGCTTAGCGGAAGAATCTTATAGGTCACCCGAATTTCACCAGCAGAACCACTGGCATATTTATCTCTCCCCGTATATTTTTTGGATAACTGATCTATATGCTCCCTTGCACCTTGAGTTGTAATTTCCACAATCTTTCCCCGAATCTGAATATAGCGATATGAATCATTCGGATCGATGATGACCATTGCAACCCGCTGGTCACGGTGCATGTTTTTATCTTTTACCCTGCCTCTGGCAGAATTAATTAATATGTAAGTACCATCAGTATTAAACCATATTGGGGTTAGCTGGGGTGAGCCATCTTTCATCAAAGTTGCTAGAAATCCGAATGCTTTTGTTTCGTCCTTTAGCAGGTTTATATGACTATCAGGTATCCACACCATTAGTAAACTCCTATTTACTTAGCTCTTTTTACATAAATTGCTTGCATCTGAGCGGTGTTTACAAAATTCATGATCGCATGAATTTCTCCGTCAGTACAATCAATCAAAATCTTTAACTCTGTATCTCTTTTCAATAGATCTACTGTGCATAAGGCTCCAACGACTCTTTTTTCACCCTGCGATCCTACCCAGATATCCACTCCACCTGCATCAATCGAAGTCGTGCCAGCCAGGAACCCGTAATCGACAGGGTATCGGCTATCGGGATATCGCGGATGTGTTGATCCCTTGGGGCGATCGATGGTAATTAAATTGGTGTTCACCAATTGTTGCAGCAGATCCCAAAAATCCTGCTTCATCGGAACAAATCCTGCTCTTTCGGCCTAAGTAGCTCTTTAATGTTTCCTTCTCGCAATGGGTATGGGAAACCTCTCGCATGCACTATCGGGGTGGCTTCATCAGCTTGTCCCATCACCAGGGATGCTGCAGCTGCCAGCTCATCCGCTGCCCCGATGGTTGTGATGCGCAGGTTATAACCAAAAAGATCGCTTTTCCCTCGCATATCCACCAACCCAGGCAATCCTGCTATCCCAATCGCCACACCCACCACACCTTGCCTCCAGGCTCGTCCATGCGAATCGATAATCATCACACCAAGACTGACCCTATACTTTGCTTCTAATTCCTGACGGATCTTATGAGCAGACTCATCTGGATTTTCAGGCAATAATAACACCCAGTCTTCGAGAGAATTACCCTCCCCAGCCACATTCGAGTGATCAATGCCCGCATTTGCACATACAAAACCTAGCTGATGTTCGACTATGATCGTTCCTACACGCGTTCGTAGAACCTGGTTACTTTCCTGAAGTATCAGCTCGACCAAGCGTGCATCCTTATCTATTTTCGTGGCTAGCTCGACCGCTCTACTTGACGGGGAAATAGTTGCCAGGTTTACCCACCTACCCTCAGCTTTTGAGACGATCTTCTGCGCCAGAACCAGAATATCACCATCCAGGATTTTGATATCCGTCTTTGCCAATCCGTCCCAGATGATTTCCACCAGGTCATCACCTGTATAAATCATTGGAATATCTGGCAGTGGACTGAGGATCAGTCGCGTCATAGATGGCAATTAATGTTCCGTTTTGATCCCAGTGATCTTGATACTGGCATTCTTTACCTTGTAATGTTTATTCAGGCTGATTAAGATAGACGTCAAACCTTCAACCACCACCGCATTGGCAAGACCTCCAGCATAATAGCCACGCATCCCTGCAGAAATTGCCAGATTTAAAACTTGCTCGGCTGCATCAAGGTCATCCGAACATACTAATGCTTCGGCATCCATGGATTGCCCAATTCCTCTCGCTAATGATTGGGCGGGTATATTCTGGAAGGCTGCCACCACACGAGTAGTAGAGCCTAATATTGCCTGAGCTTGTTGTCCTGCTGATGGTGGGTCGGGTGGTCTGGGATCCCGATAATCTACACGCGAAGTAGCATCCACCAGGATTTTCCCACGCAACACTTCTTTTAAATTCTCAATCGCTTGTTGATGGGCAGATTGCTGAACTGTCAATACACATATTTCCGCCATTTTTGCTGCCTCCTGATTAGTGAGGCCGATGACCGACCCTTTTCCCAATTTAAGGTTGATCATCTCAGCAGTCTGCCTGGCTTTGCTGATTTCCCTGGATCCAATCACAATATCATATCCAGCCGCGGCCCAACGCAATGCCAGCCCTGTGCCTTCTTTACCAGTTCCACCAATGATAGCAATAGTTGGTCGATTAGATGTCATACTATACTTTCATTATCAAATTCTCTATTCTCACACGCTGAATTGTAACCATACGATTGTATCTTCAATTTTGCCAATTAATTACCAATTTCAATCGAAAACTGTCGGGCAGGTAGGAGCGACCAGGCTGGAAAATGCATCATGAATGTGGCGCAGCCTGGTACGTTCTCCAGACAATACTTCCGGTATCTCATCCAAACCGAAGAAAGCTACTTCTGAGGTTTCGATACTTGGTCTAGCCTCACCTCCAAGTAAATCGCATAGGAATACGATTTTAAAAGCGTGAAAAAGCTCAAGTGGCCCAGATCGATTGGTATCATATACACCCACTACCTTTTGAGCTTTCACTTCAAATCCAGCTTCCTCCCGCACTTCACGTTCAGCCGCCTGCGATGGAACATCTCCAACATCCGCCCATCCACCTGGTAAAGTCCATCCACCATCCATGCGTTCACGCACCAATAATATGCGTTTATCTTTAAAAACCGCCCCCCGCACATCAACACGAGGGGTTGCGTAGCCAATTTGATGATTGAACGTTTCTATTAAACTAGAAAATTCCAAATTCGAGTGTTCAATCACGATCTCAGCTGCAATTTCCATCAATCGATGATATCTCTGGCGCTGATACTCATTTTCTGCGTAATGTAGACCAGTTTGTGCTAACGCTTCTATCTCGCGCGCCCATTCTAGCCATTTGGGAGCTGTCATGATTTCAATTCCATAAGAAGGAGTGCGGTGCCTCCATAAGTTCGGTCGTAATCATATTCAGATTAGGTTGATTCACCAATTTTGATGGCAAAAAGTGAGATGCAATCATTTTTTTAATGACTTTAGCGCATCGAAATAATCACAGTTACCTGTCGGTGATAGATAAACCTATCTTCATTGTAGCCGTAGATCAGTCTCAAAATATGAATGGTTGCACACAGGGAAATATTTGTGTAATGGGGAAGGTATAATTTCTTTTCACTAACTAAATCGACCGCTTTCCATGCATGATCGAAGTAACAAAATCATCTCAACAACAACTTTTTACAGTACTAATCTCAAAAAACTACCAGCCAAGAACAAGATAATTTTAGCACAGATAATAACCGCAATATCACGTATAATCGGCTTGAATTCCATTATGAAAACACCTTTACCATCTTTAAATCAATTTTTACATATTCATTCTTTTTATCCCTTGATTCTGTCATCTCTGTTGGCGTGTTCATTTTTAGTTTTTCGATTTTTTTTTAGTGGAACTTATAATTATTCGAATTTATTGTGGAATTTATTTTTAGCTTGGATGCCATACATCTTTAGTGTATTGGCATCCTCTGCGTATCGAATAAACGCAAAGCGTTGGTGGTTGATCATTCTGCTGGGAATTCTTCTGGTTGATTTTTTTCCCCAATGCACCGTACATAGTGACAGATTTTTACTATCTTGATCCACGCCCTCCTTTACCATTATGGTTCGATATAAGCTTGATAGCTATATTTGCTTTCACCGGCTGTTTCCTTGCAATCGCCTCATTACGCAGCATTCATATCATCATTGAACGATCAATGGGAAGAATTGTTGGTTGGATATTTGCCCTCTTCGCACTTGGCCTTGCCAGCCTGGGGGTGTATTTAGGGCGATTCGGTCGTTATAATAGCTGGGATATCCTGCTTGAACCTAAACCTGTTTTAAAAGAGATTGTGTTGAATCTACTCAATCCCTTGGACAACCTCGGTTTTATCGGCTTTACACTTATGTTCACATCGATTTTATTGGTTTTTTATCTGATGTTTGTGACTGCTTCACATCCGGACACGTTTGCTGAATAACGAGATTTGAGAGATTTAACCCCTAAACTGGAAATACAGGATAAAATATTCGCCTATGGTCGAACATTCATTTTTATCAAAGCTCAATCGCAAGGCAATTTTGGTGTCTGACGGCGCAACAGGAACCAACCTGATTGCTCGTGGATTACCTGGCGGGGCAATTGCCGAATCTTGGGTGCTTGAAAAACCTGAGAAAATTATCCAGCTGCACAAGGATTTTATTGAGGCTGGTGCAGATATCATCCTTACATGCACATTCAATGCTAGCTCGATTCGCCTTTCTGGTACTGCACTGGAAGGTAAGTCGAATGAGATCAATCGTAAAGCAGTTGAGCTAGCCAAAATAGCAGTTGGTGAAGGAGATATTTTTATTGCTGGTTCGATGGGACCAGTCGGGCAATTACTAAAGCCGTACGGTCCGTTGGAAGTTGATGAAGTTAAAAATGCCTATGCCGATCAAGCACATTCCATCAGTGAAGCCGGCGCTGACCTATTGGTGATTGAGACACAATTTGATCTGGCTGAAGTTAATGCTGCTATTCAGGGAGCACGATTAGCCAGCGAATTACCTTTGGTTGTTTCGATCAGCTATGATCGAGGCAAACGCACAATGATGGGTGTCAGCCCTTCACAGGCTGGTAAAGAGCTTGAAAGTTTGCCGGTGGATGTGATTGGGATTAATTGTGGTCGAAGTCTGGATGAAAACCTTCAAAATCTGATAGATCTTCGTCAGACGACCTCTAAACCAATCTGGTTTAAACCAAACGCTGGTCTCCCGCACTTGGACCAAGAGGGCAAGACAGTTTATGACGTGTCTCCAGAGCTGATGGGTTCGAATGCATCAGGCTGGTTGGCGGCTGGCGCCCAAATTATTGGTGGTTGTTGCGGTACCAGTCCGGATCACCTGCGCGAAATAGCAAGACGCGTAAAAATGCAATAAACCTCAATAAATATCCAGTCTAATTATCACCTCAATTAGCTTGATGATGGAGTAAAACCATGAATCCTGGCATTGTCGAAGGGATATACATCTCCCCTATAAAGGGGGCACCGAATATATATGTCGAGCAAATCCATGTTGTGCCGGGTGCGGGTATTGAAGGCGATCATTACTACTACGAACCTGGTAAAAACAAAAAACTTCCCGAACCTGGTTTCCAATTGACACTGATTGAGCTTGAGGTTATTGAAGCTATCTGCAAGGAAGATGGAATACCAATCACGCCGGATCAAACCCGGCGTAACGTAGTCACACGTGGTGTATCACTCAATAACCTGGTTGGTGTGGTTTTCAGCATCGGTGATATTCAAGTCCGTGGAATAAGACTATGCGAACCATGCAACAAATTAGCTAAGCGTATTCGATCCACGCATCGAGCAGTCCATGGCTCATCGTGGTGGTTTAAGAGTTAGATCCTTACGGATGGGATTATTCATCTCAACGATCCAATTACTACCCCTGATTAAGGAGAATTTATGACTGACCCTCGTACTGCAGCAATTCACTATGCCCATGAAAATTCCAGCCGCTTTTTAAATGATTTAATGGAATTCGCATCGATACCATCGATATCTACTGATGATGCCTCAAAAGGAGATGTCGTTCATGCTGCAGAATGGGTTGCCAGCCACCTTCGCTCATTAGGTATTAAAAATGTACAGCTAATGCCAACCCCAGGTCATCCGGTGGTTTACGGAGATTGGTTAGGCGCGGGAGATAAGGCTCCGACTGCATTGATCTATGGTCATTATGACGTTCAACCCGTTGATCCTCTCAATTTATGGATCAGCGGACCATTTTCCCCTGATATACGTGGTGATAATATTTATGCCCGCGGAATAACCGATATGAAAGGCCAGATGATGGTGGCGTTGGATGCCATTGAAGCGATAATAAAAACCAGCCGCTTACCTATCAACTTTAAATTCTTGTTTGAAGGTGAAGAGGAAATCGGCTCACCCAATCTCACGCCATTTATACAGGAACATAAAGACTTGCTTCGTTGTGATTTTGCGATCAATCCCGATACAGGAGCATTATCACCAGATATTCCCTGCATCACATACGCTTTGCGCGGGTTAGCGTATATGGAAATCCGTATCGATGGTCCAGATCATGATCTGCATTCGGGTGTATTTGGCGGAGCAGTGCTCAATCCTGCCCAGGCGTTATGCGATTTAATTTCAGGTATGCACGATGCTAATGCACACGTTACATTACCTGGTTTTTATGATAAAGTCAGGCTTATCGATCCCCAAGAACAGGCAGAACTTGCTAAATTTCCAATCGGTGATCAATTTTACTTAGACACGACGGGAGTCCCAGCCTTATTCGGAGAGACCGGTTTCACCACGATCGAGCGTTTAGGCACACGCCCAACCCTGGAAGTAAATGGCATGTTATCCGGTTTCACTGGTGAGGGTGCTAAAACAGTCCTACCCGCCTGGGCAATGGCAAAGATATCCGCTCGCCTTGTTCCTGACCAACAACCTGCGGATGTCTACCAACAGATGAAATCCTATCTCGAAGAACACGCCCCCAAGGAAATTCGTTGGAGCTTGACGCCCATGCACGGTGGGCCTGCATCACTCTCGGATCGCAATTCTAAATATATCAAGGCTATATCTAATGCCTTGGAAACTGTATGGCACAAACAACCCGTCTTTAAGCGTGAAGGTGGAAGTGTACCTGTGGTCTTGGATTTTCAACAGATTTTAGGGATTGAGACAATCAATACTGGTTTTTCAATGCTAGATGACAATATGCATTCACCGAATGAAAAATTACATTTACCAAGCTGGTATAAGGGAATTGATGCCTTTATCCATTTTTATTTCAATCTGGCTGAATGAAATTGATTTCAGTCAGACGATAAGATTATTATAGGTTGAATATGTCTGAAAAATCTCGTTTTCCTCTTTATGGGGGTCAGGCTGTTATTGAAGGGGTAATGATGCGTGGCACCCATTCTGTAGCTATTGCAATGCGTGCACCGAATAAGGATATCATTGTCCATAAAGAACCATTAGGTGCATTGTATAAAAATAACATCATCAAAATCCCTTTTATACGTGGCGTCGTTATGTTGTTGGATGCTTTGCTCCTAGGTACCCGCGCATTAACCATATCTGCGAATACCCAAACTGGGGAGGATGAAAAAATTGAAGGTCCAGTATTGTACATTACCCTGGCTCTATCATTAGTAATCGGGGTTGGGCTCTTCTTTCTAGCCCCTGCTGCACTGGGTCAGCTTTCAGAAAATTATTTGAAGATAGGTTCCTGGTGGGGTAATTTACTCGAGGGATTGGTCCGCTTGGTATTGCTTGTTGGCTATATTTGGGCAGTCGGGAAGATGCCTGATATTCGTCGCGTATTCTCTTATCATGGCGCAGAACATAAAACGATCAATGCTTATGAAGCTGGGGTTGATTTAACCCCTGAAATTGTTTCTAGATATTCCGTGGAACACCCTAGGTGTGGCACTGCTTTCTTGCTAACCTTGGTAATACTGTCTGTTCTTATATTCTCCCTTTTGGGTCCGCTTCCATTTTGGTGGCGGATGGCAAGCCGTATTCTGTTTCTACCTGTATTAGCATGCATTGCCTATGAATACATTCGCTGGACTGCAAATCATTTAGATTCTAAGATTGTCCGGACGTTAATCAAACCAAATCTGGCATTGCAGCACTTGACCACTCGTGAACCGTCTATGGATATGCTCGAAGTTTCAATCGCAGCATTCAATGCGATGCGCTCAGAAGAAAACATACCAATATAAGGATTTCCAATCGATTATTGTATAAACTAAACCAGCGACTGGACACTCGGTCGCGGATGGTTTTATTCTACTCCCCCAAAATTTGTACGATGATCTCTCGTTTCCTTGATCGAGTGTCAAAATCGACATAAACTACTTGCTGCCAGGTGCCGAGCGTCATTCTCCCATCAACCAACGGAATGGTAAGCGAGGTTTTCAATAATGCAGACCGGATATGGCTATGACCGTTTCCATCATGCCAGGCTTCATCATGCTGGTAAATCTTTCCAGAAGGCACAATTTCATCAAATGTCCTCTGTAAATCCAGCAGGACACCTTCTTCATATTCCAAGGTTGTCACTCCACTTGTAGATGATGGACAAAAGATGGTTACTAAACCATTGTTGATCGTACCGGAACCGATACACTCAATTACCTTTTGGGTAATATCGATGATCTGTGTATTCCCTTGTGTCGTCAGAAAAATGTGGTTTAGTTTTACGGGCATATGGGTATACGCTTAGAATTTACATAGATTATTCTGCCGTAATAACCATGTTGCGGCCAGCTGCTTTTGCCGCGTACATAGCTTGATCTGCTTTACGGATGATTTCATCACTTGTTATTCCATGCAGAGGGTAGACTGCAACCCCCGCTGAGAGGGTTGCATTGAGCACCTCTCCTTCGTGGACCATAATCTGGCCCTCAAATTTCGCACGCCAATCGTTCGCTCTTTGTCTGGCGACAGATAGAGAGGCTTTGGGCATCACCACTACAAACTCCTCACCTCCAAATCGGCAAGCAATATCACCTGCGCGCACTTGAGAAGTCAATAGTTTTCCCAATTGTTTAAGCATCATATCGCCAACATCGTGTCCATATGTATCGTTGAAGGTCTTAAAATGGTCAAGGTCAAGCATGACTACACTCACTGAGTACTTATCACGTTCCGCTCGGGAAAGCTCACGTGTAAGTGTTTCATCCAGGAATCTGCGGTTATATAATCCCGTCAAAGAATCTCGAATCGCCTGCTCTTCAAGTTCCTTTTGCAATATTAACAACTTCGCTTCTGCTTCAATTTTTTCAGTTAATTCTTTCTGGGCATCCGAATATAAACGCGCATTTTCAATCGCGATCGCAGCCTGAGCAGCAAAGGCGAGGGCAAAATTTGATTGCTCCTGGCTGTAAAAATTGGGGACGTTTTTATCAAATGCCAGCATCCCAATCACACGGTCACCAATAATCATAGGTACGCCCATCCAGCCACGATTCTTATATTTTGACTGAACTCCATCTCGGTATGAACTGTACGTTGAATATGCATCACCTTCAATCAATGGATTACGTGTTCGAATGACCTGCGTATTAGGATTATCCTTTGAAGATAAACTGAATGAAGTCCCAATTAATGATTCTGAATTTGGGAATCCATGCGCAGCAATAATTTCCAGTGTGGTATCTTTACACAACCACACCGAAGCACTGTCATATGGAATCACCTGTTGGATTTCATGCAGGATCATATCCAACACTTTTGAAAGATCGAGGGTGGAGCTTAAAGACCTCATGACCCGGTTTAGAGTTGCAATTTGATCTGAGCGTTTGCTGAGTGCATCTTCTGCATGTTTACGTTCGGTTATATCCTGCTTAATGGTAATAAAATGGATGATTTGCCCAGTACTATCCTTCACCGGTGCAATGGTTTGTTCTTCAGTAATGATGCTTCCATCTTTTCTTCGATTGATCAGCTCACCGTGCCAAACATTTCCACTCAAAATCGTCTTCCATAAATTACTGAAAACTTCTTGGGGCACCATACCTGATTTTTGAATGCGAGGGTTCTTTCCAATCACCTCATCGACATTATATCCAGTCATTTTACAGAAGGCAGGGTTGACCCATTGAATATTTCCATTCCGATCCGTAATCACAATCCCATTGGCAGCTGATTCTAGTGCCACGCTTTGTAGTCGAAGTTGTTCCTCAGCTTCCCTCCGGATTGTCAGATCACGAATGATATTCGTAAAAATAACCCCTGACGGTATTTTTACTGGGCTGAGTGCAATTTCAATGGGTATCTCTCGCCGATTTTTCCTAACCCCATATAAAGGCAGGCTTATTCCAGGCCGTGTGTCGATTTCATCAATAAATGCTTTTTGATATTTATAGTACGCTTCTCGAAAACGTTCGGGGAGAACAATATCAATCGGAATACCGAGCAGCTCCTCCATTGAGTACCCAAATAAGGTTATCGCCTGATTATTTGCAAGGACAATGTTGCTGTTTTTATCTGTAATGACAATAGCATCAGGTGCACCTTGAAATAACGCCTTAAATCGTGCTTCTGATTCTCTAGAGTTGATTCTACCTGTCGGTATTGGGTTACATCCCGCCAAACTACCATTCGACCAGTTGGCCTACCGTCTCTATCCTTAAGGTTCGTTGTACGAATGCTCAGTGTTTTTGGGGAATCACCATTTATTCTTACTTCAGTTTCAAAATCATGTGCCACCCTGAAGGTATTTGATATACCCGGCCAGATGGCAATAATATCATTGAGGGTCTTTCGTTTGGCAGAGTGCTGGTTTAATCCCAACATACTCAAAGCTGTAGTATTAATGTTAAATATACGATCTTTACGATCCAATACGATGACACCTTCGCTCATGTTATCGATGATGACATCACGCGACAATGAAGCATACTCAAGTAATTGAAAATAATAGATTCCCCAGAAATAGATCATCCCACTTATGACCAAACCAACCATGAGGAAAATTTGGAAATTAATCCCGGAAATTAATTGGAGTTGGTAGATTAAGTTACATAGTAGCGGAGGAAGGACTCCGATCAACAACAATAATGCTCTAGCGCCTACAGATCTCGGTGGTAATAATATCCTGCGAATTAATATAACCACTCCAATTATTATTTGTGAATAAAAAAATACAGATGAGACAGAAGACCACCAGCCAGGGGTAAATTTTAGTGCTTCACCAGGAATATTTGATAGCGGGACGATGGAATCCCATAACCAACGGTGTTTATCCTCTGTAATCACAATATAAACTGTCAGTGCTGGAATAAGCATTAATAAAATAACCCACCAGGTAGATATTCGATGGTCCTGGTGAGTATATTGCATGCTTAGCAATAGCCAAAATGCAGCAATAAATGCAATTTCTATATATTGCATTTTTGCCCACATAATTTTTACAGGAATTGGTACTGAAGCTATCTCTAAGCCAGAAAATAATGCCCAACCCCCGATGGAAATCATTATCAACGCATAATAGATAATGCCGGGAGTTTTCCACCATCGCCAGCTTGCAAATCCAAGAATTAAAGCGACGGCGGCAGCAAGTGATGCAATCAGTACCTCAGATGTGAACTGCCAAGTCAATGCTTTGTCCTCTGTTATTGACGTTCAGATAATAACATAAATATTTGCGGATTTATTGTTTTTTTTGTATAGTTCCTTGACAAATTTGTTAGCTGCAATTGCACATGCCTTTTCTATTAGAGATAAATCGGTTATCTTGTAATTCGACAGTAATTATAAATTTATTCCCTACCTCGCAGCTATTTTGTTCATAACACTTCTATGTTTCTTATCTTTCGGTCTTTATCTAATGATTCCCCAAAAAAACTAATGTCACCACTATCTCAAGGATAATAAATTATATAATAAGATGCAAATTGCTATCATCCAATATGCACACAAACTGTGAGAATCATCCCCAACCAGATGTTTTACCAATACTTACACAATTTGCCTTATTATTCCATCTACGTTTATGTAGATCATTCATTTAGCAAATAACAATACATGGTTTAAATATCAGGCGTCTTTAGCAAGGCTAAAGACGTCTGATTATCTAGTATTATAAATATATTATTACCCTTGATCCCAGGTAGTAGTTTACCCTTGCAGCTCTAAGGAGATTCTTCGCTTCCTTCCGTTGGTACAGGTGTCTCATGGATCTCCGGAGAGTCAGTTGGCTCCTGCTTTTCTTCATTTGGTGTCGGCTCAGAGGTTGAAGGTCCCTCATTTTCATACCCAGAATCGGTCTCAGGAGTATTTTGCTCTGCACTATCACCTGGCTGACTATCAAGACTATATCGATCTACTTCTAACACAGTCCAAGAACCATTTGCTTCAATTATATATTTGACAATAATATGATCCCCAAGCGTGAACTCATTCGAGCGTTCAATGTTGCTACCAAGGTATACAATCTGGCCGCTAACTACCCAAAACCTGTCGCCAATTTCGTCCAAGGTCCCCACAATTTGATGTTCTCCGATTGTCCCAGCATCGGCATCTTCAGACTCCGACGGCATCGGTGTATAGTTTGGTTCAAACGGAGTTGCACCTGGATGCTCTTCAAGCAATATAGCTAATGCGATTAAGCCAGTATCATCTGAACGTACCAGGATAGTGACATAGTCACCAACTCGGATGCCGTTATCAATTTGAGTGTGTGGTGTGATCGATAATTGGATGCCTGATATCTGCCACTGATCGGTTCTAATTTCTTGTACTAACCCAATAAATTGATATTTGCGTAAATGAATTTCGTTAGCCGTCACCGATCCCTGGGAATTTGTTACTCCTTCAACTTCCACCACAGATCCAATCTCAAAAGATAGTCCTTGTGCGCCTCCACCGACAAAAGTTGTACCTGGTTGAATGCTGATTGACACACCACTTACGATCCAATTTGAATCACTCATAGATTCCAGAACGCCTTCAAAGCTGATCTGCTGAATCCTGCTTATGGTAAGTAGACTTTTAACTTCATCCACCCTATGCAAGCTGTAGTTATCTTCATGTTCCTGTCGAACCTCATGGTCTGGAACCAGATAAACACTAATATCCTCAACCGCCCGTTTAATCGGATATAACGTGTCGCCAGGTAATGACTTGGCTGAGGTGATCACTAAGCCTCTGGAAAATAAGATTAATACCCCCGTGATCAACATCGCTAAGATCAACCGGCTAAGAAATGGCCTCGGTGAAAATATACCGTAGAAAGCCAGTCTAATATTTACAATTGTGTGCCGCAATGTCACTAACCACCCACCTTGTTTTTCGTTTGTGGCAAATTGCTTTATCCGTGATAATAACTCTGTCCGACTCCTATTCATCCCCTCAACAGGTATCTGCTCCTCACTAAGATTATCTACATCCTTAGCAGTTACAAGAATTTTTCGTATTTCAGGTGATAAATCAGGGAATTTTTTAATATACTCCTCGATAGGAACCCCTGTTTCCATTAATTCGATGCACTTTTCTAGTTCATCAAGCTTTCTCTGTTTCATAATATATCACTGCCAAGTTTCCGGCGGAGTGCGAGTAAAGCTCGATACTGTAGAGCTTTGATGGTATTCGCATTCCTGCCCATTAATTTCGCTGTTTCTTCTAGTGAAAATCTATTTCCAAATCGTAAGGTAATTACGAGTTTTTGTGCATCTGTTAATTGACCAATGGCTATTCGAAGCAGCCGGTTCCTTTCGGTTTGATCCGCTTGAATTACCGGGTCTGATTGGGGGAGAAATAAGTCGGAGTTATTCTCCAGCAAATCAGACGATTCTTGTATCGGCCGATTATATAATTTGCGAAAATGATTATTTACGAGGTTGGCAGTCGTCCGAATTAGCCATCCCTGTAAATTCGTCATCGGTCCGCGACCCTTGTGTATGGCTTCGAGTAAATGCATGAATACATCACCCGCAATATCTTCTGCCGTTACTTCATCGCTTACCCTGAAGCGTGCGAAACGAAACACCTCAGGATAATATCGGGAGTGAATAGCAGTGATTACTTGCGGATCAAGTGTATTTAAGCGCTCAATTTCTGATAATTCAGCTGACATTCGTCTGGCATTTTCTCCAAGTGGTTGGAGACCAATTCTATTATATGTTGCTAGGCTTTGCCAGTCTGACATTTTACCCATCCACCTTAATAGTCGCAATTTCCATATAAAAGTTACGGAGATAGATCAAACTGTCGCCTAGATCTCCTTAAAGGTCAACTAAATAAATTTACCAGGTATATAATCTCTTGCATTAAATATAAAAACAAGCGAGATCACTCTTACCTGTTATTCGGATAACGAGACTGGTGAGTTATTCTCGAATCCTCCATCATACTTAGTAAAATAAAATCAATACTAACTCGTAGGCTGAGATAAAAGAAGTTACGGAATACTAATTTTCAATGGAGCAAAGTGGCGTAATAAACAGCTGCAATGATATGGATAATTGCCGCGGTAAACAGCACCATCCCAACAGGAATGTGGATCGCATGCCATAATCCTAGCAACCGCCGGGTCATTACTATCGATGCTAGCTGCCGCCGAAGATTGCGCTCTCGCCTTAGTAATTCATTCAGCTGTTTCGCTTGTTTCTTCGCTTCTTTATCCATTCGACTGCTTTCTCTCCACCAGCGTAGTCTTGCGTTCCACTCTTCAAAAGCTCTCCCAAATACCAGCCTGGTTTCACTCTTACTTGGCGCTGGGAGTAATTTTTTTGATAAATCCCGGTATAACTCAGGCCTGGAGGCTGACCAGGTTTGAAGCTCGCCATCGATGATCCGAATTTGCTGTTCCAAATCATTGGCTTCAATCTCTATTCCGTCGGCATTCCTGGGGACCGAAGTATAAATATATCGTCCTAAAAAACCGCTGGCGACGATGATAATCGTTAGCAACATAACCATCCCTGCTAAACCGTTAAATTTCCATGACGTGTGTAACAACACCATATATGGCCCAACCAAACCGGTAAAAATATGGAATTGCAGCCAGGTAGACATCCGTCCCCATCGGGCAGTTCGACTTCTTTTGCGTAAGGTATAAAGCGTTTCTGTGAGTAGCATCAAGATAAAGCCAACGATCCCGATGCTATGCCCGAACAAGTCACTTGCTCCAGGAATTGCACCGAATGTGACCACCACGAAAAGATAAATTAAAGTGATTGCAATAATGGCAATAAAAGACAACCAAAGCTCACGATTTGACTGCTGCATATTCTTTTCTTCCATAATTAGGTGCAATTTCACCCCAATAATCTGCGATGACATCAGTGATTAAATGACCAGGGTTAACTAATTTTTCTCGGATTGGTCTGATATCAATCTGATCAACGATTAGATGGTGAATTGCTCGTGATAGTGTCTGGTCTCCCATCAGGAGTGCTCCTACCAAGTGCGTTTCCCCAACCAGGACTCTCAAACGGTTGACATCAAAATTAGCCTGTGTCACGATTGCATCCGGCATCTGTCTCCAACCTTCACTGTCACCGCGTACGATCCCCACCACATCCGCGTCCACATCACGCCCGCCTAAAGCGCCAATAATCGTCGTGGTCAATCCTGCCAAACGTGTGACATTAAACGGAATACCTTTATAATATGCTGCTTTTTTACCCGCCATATTAAGGCCCGCAATGTACCCCTGTCTACGAGCAGGTCCCCAAAGAGAATCCAGGATGGCTTTGCCAATCGTTGGGTCATATACTTCTGCCACATCACCAGCGGCAAATATGTCCGGGTCGCTGGTGCTTAAATATTCATTTACAGAGATACCCCGCTCGGTTTTTAGTCCAGCTCCTTCTCCTAAACCTTTCTTTGGCTGTATACCAATGGCAATGCCCACAATATCGCAATTGATCTTCTTGCCATCCGTGGTTAATACGCCAGATACACGACCATGTTTTCCAATGATTTCTGCTAGCTCTGTCTGGTAATGAATCTGGATCCCTTCCTCTTTCAATTTATGCTCGACAATGCGAGATTCAGTCTCATCCAGCACGTTGGACCAATATCGATCACCCCGCAGGAAATAATGGACGTTTAGTCCTCTCGCCCGAAATCCTTCCACCAGTTCCAAAGCTGTGATGCCACCACCAACAATAACTGCAGTCCGTCTCCTTTTAGCGTGCTTGAGTATGCGATGAACATCCTCCAGGCTGTCAAGTTTTATCACACCCTCAAGCTCAATTCCAGGAACTTTCACTGACGATGCCTTGGCACCTGTGGCAATCAACAATCGGTTGTATGAAAGGTAATTCCCATTGCTGAGCTCAACCCGATGCTCCAACGGAATAATTCGCTTTGCTTGAGTATGGATTTGCTGGACTTTTAGCCGATCGAAATCGTTATTCTGAAATGGGTAAAGCGAATCTTCCGATATTTCTCCAGTCAGAAAATATGCCAGGCCAGGGCGTGAATAATAGCCTGCAGTCTCATCACACACCTGGGTAATTTCGCCTGTTGAATCGAGACTGCGGATAGCTTCGATGGCTGAAACACCTGCTGCTCCAGCTCCTACGATAAGATATTTATACATTTTCTACTATTTCTGGAGCTATTTTTTGGCGTTATATCCGCAACATGAATATCTGTATCCGCAAATAATTGAGATTTCTCAAATCTCAAAACACCGCGCGGGCAGCGCGCAACACATTCACCACAAGTCAGGCAATGGCTATCCTTGATTGGCTCACCCAGCCATGCATGTCTTCGCACGTCAATCCCCACTGGGCAATGATACGAACAAATTCCGCATTGAACACAGCGTAGCGCTTCTGGAACAACTTGCCCTTCTACGGTCACCTGCCGCCGTGTAATTTCAGTCGAAAACCAGTTCTTTATGCTCATTATTGCTTTATCCCGCTAAACACTGAAGCATAATTGGATGCATGGCATGCTGTACAGGTAAACGGCTGTAATATGCCATTAGTAATAATGCCGATTGCGCCATTATCTACCTTCAATCACCCCAATTCTGGTTATTATGACAGTTTGAGCATTGACCTGAATCATGCTCAGCAGGTCGATCTTTCAAATGGCAGGATATACAATCTGTGAACGCAGAATGATTAAACACTGCACCCGACCAGCTGCTTGTATCGTGGCAATTTGAACACTGCCCTGGGTAATGATTCCCTGGAGCTCTACCCGCATGGCAAGAGATACAATCGGTATATCCGCCGTGATTAAAATGTGCGTTCTGCCAGGTACTATTTGGATCATGACAATTTGAGCATTGTCCGGGATAGTGATTAGCGGGTGCATTCCCGGCATGGCATGAGATGCAGTCTGTGAAGCCACTATGGTTAAAATTAGCATTTTGCCAGCTGCTGTTGGGATCATGGCAATTCGAACATTGCCCAGCAAAATGATTTGCCGGCGTATCCTTTGAATGGCAGGATATACAATCTGTTAAGCCGACATGATTAAACACGACTGATTTCCAATCGGATGTGTTATGGCAGTTGGAACACTGCCCTGGATAATGATTATTTGGCTCAACTTTGGCATGGCATGAGATGCAATCCACAGCTCCAGCTACCGCATGGTCAAATGTAACGATATTCCATGCTTCTGTAACGTGACAGGCTGAACATTGTCCATTATAATGATCAGCTGGTTTATCCTTTTCATGACAAGCAACACAATCCGTGGCAGCTGCAATGGTGTGATCAAATTGGATATCCGTCCAAGAAACTGGTGTATGGCAAAACTCACAAGCACCCGGATAATGAGGATTAGGGAGCTTTAATAAGTGACATTGAATACACTCTTTTGGTGTGTCAATGTATTTCCCTGTATTATGGCAGGTATCACAAGTCAGAGTGCCATGTTGGCCGTCTAATGGATAAAAAGCATGTATAGCACCTAAGCTACCAGGCGGAAATGGGATCAATCCTCCCACCGTGCTAGGATAAATAACTGGTAGGGTTGCTCCTACTTGATACTTGGGTGTGACTATCGCAACCAGATTATTAACATTGCTCGACACTCCAGAGATATTTTCTTTTTGTATGATGGCTTTTATCTTCGATTGAAATGCGACGAATAGTGAATTATTTTTGATTGGGATTATTTTTAGATTGTTAAGTGCCTTGTTTACCCGATCAGCTAATAAAGACAGGCGTTTGTAGAACTGTTCATTTTGATCTTGTGGAACTAATGCGATTGCAGTGGTGGCTTGATCAATTGCATTATCTAAATATTCCAACGCAATAAATTCATGCTTTGATCCTGTTCGGGCATTCAGATCAATTATCCTGCGCTCTACCAGGTCAAGCATAAAGCTCGCTTTTTGAATCGGATCGCGGTAAATTCTTGAGGCTTGTTGTTCACCAAAATTCTGAAATGGAAACAATATACTCCCAGGTCTAAACGGGGTAAATACTACTACGGCAATCCCGCTCATTGCTAGTAACAGGCAGATAAATCCTAAGATTATGCTTGATTTAATTAAGAAGGTTCGCATTTCACGTTATCAAAACCCCGTCCAGGCGCTCTATGGAACCTGCTGGCTTTTGTCAATAATTCCCGCGGGATGGCATTTTACACATGCTGGTAGGTCTTGCTCGCTAATTCCTACTGCTTGATGGCTTTGTGCAATCTCATCCTGCAGGTGATCATGACAGCTATAGCAATTATAGTCAATGTAATTCGTTCCATGGCAGGCATCGCATTGAAGCTGCAATGATGGATCCTCCAATCCATGGTTTATTGGGAAGGCATGCGTGCGTAAATTAGCCGGGCTCCATGCTTCTGCACTGTGACAATATTGGCATTTTAACCCAAACACGCCTGCATGAATGTCAGGCTCCTTGTGGCATTGCCAGCATTCAGCTGGTGTACCTCGATACGTCTTGTTTGCATGGCAATCTTCACATTGTGCAGATGCATGCTTAGCTTCCAAAGGGAAGAAGGTAGCGTGGTCGAAATTACTCAGCCGGTCAACTCCATCATGGCAAACCATGCACTCAGCACTAAACTGCAACAGGTGATCAGACATAAAAGTCGCATCCTGTTGGTCATGGCAATCGATGCACGTTTGAGTTTCTGTTGTGTTCAAGTCTTTTGGATGGCAGGTGGTGCATGTTGTCGATTGATTTGAATAATCCACCTGATGAAGCGCAAGGCTAAAACCGGTTGTGGCGAAATGTTCAAAAGATTGCCCATTCAGATTAGCTGGTATCCAACCCTTTGGGGTATGGCACGTATCGCACGCTTGCTCAAGAACTCCCTGGTGCATGAGTGGTTCGGCATGGCAATCAACACAACTATTTGGGGTACCCTTAATGCTCTCACTGCTATGGCACTCGGTGCATTTGATCTCGTCGTGTTTCCCCTCCAAGGTATATCCTGTTTTACTGTGATCGAAATTTATCATCCGATCCTGTCCATCATGGCATCCCAGGCAATTTGATCCAAAATCGCTCACATGTTTTTCAGCAAAGTTTTTTTCATGCCCTGAATGACAATCTATACAAGCCTGGTGATTGACGCCGGTGTACGTATTATTTTGATGACACTCAGAACATTCCATTGGAGTGGCGTCATAACTTACTTGATGCCAATTTAAGCTAAAACCGGTGGATGAATGATCAAATAACTGGAAAGAAGCCGCTGTGGGATCAAAACTTCGTCCGCGATGATCTGGATGGCAGCTCGCACATTCATTAACTTCCGCCAATTGACTATGAATTCCCTGGTTAGTTTTCATTTGCTGGTCAATATCTCCATGGCAATTAAGGCATTTAGTGGCCAGGTTAGTCGTTAACGGTTCATGGCAGGCACCGCAGCGTTTTTCAAAATCGGCATGCGATTTATACCCCTGGATGACGACTCCTTCGGCGCTTTTTGCTGTCACCTTACCAGGACTGAATGCCAACCCTTGATTAAACCAAAGAGAAAACCCAAGCCCGATAAAAAGCAGCAGAGTCAGCAGAAATCCAAGCAAGGAACCAACGGGGTTCAGGCGCTTCATTATCTAATTCAGTCGCAATATTACTGATAAAGTTACTTCTTTTAGATTAATATTTATTTAATCACACGTGAGTTAATCAAGTATTAGTCTTCTACATGTAAAAAACGTAAATTGCAGTGCCCATTATTAATACATGGTTCTCGCCTTCGATAAGAATAATCGGCCTTCGCAACTGCAGAATTAAATGGGTTCCACGTACCATTTTTTCAATGATTTTACCCTAAGTTTGTAGATGATCCTTATTCATCAACCCCAATTTATGACTGATCAAAATCACCAGATTTATAATCTCTTTCTGCAATTTTAATTTATCTTTTAGAACCGATTACCTTCGTGGAGGCATGCTAAACTATCGACTGGCTATGCCAATAACAGATCAAATATGACAGGTTATTCCATCTAATTATTGAATAAGTTCGAGCGCTCGAACCTAAGCACCCCACGTGGGCAGCGAGCTACGCACTCACCACAAGTCAGGCACCGGCTGTCTTTGATAGGCGTGCCCAGCCAGGCATGTCGTCTGATGTCTATTCCAATTGGGCAGTGGAAGGTGCAAACGCCACATTGAACGCAACGCGATGGATCAGGGACCACCTGCCCCTGGACGATCACCTTTCGCCTTGTGTCTGCCGCGGTCAGCCATTCTTTTAAGCTCATACTACCTCACTCCATCCTTTAGCGTAATTATTGCAATCATTTCATTATTGGTAGGCAGCACAAGTAATACTTTCTACAAGAATGCCACCAGTAGGCGATTCCGGTTAATCACCCCAATGTTGTGTATTATGGCAATTCGAACATTGACCAGAATCATGGTTGCTGGGCCGATCCTGTATATGACAGGATATACAATCACTTATCCCCTGATGGTTAAAGTAACCTCCCGACCAGCTGTTGATGTTGTGGCAGGCGGAACATTGGTACGTGTAGTGCCCAGGAGGTGCATTACTCGCATGGCATGATGCACAATCCGTATAACCATTATGGTTGAATATAGCTCCTGTCCATCCATTGGTGTTGTGACAGTTTGAACATTGTCCTGGGTAGTGACCAGATGGAGCATCGCCCGCATGGCAGGAGTTACAGTCCGTAAATCCGCTGTGATTAAAGCCCGCTCCTGCCCAGCTACTGGTATTATGGCAATTGGAACACTGTCCACTGTAATGACCCGATGGCGCATTGCCCGAATGGCACGAAATACAATCGGTGTAGCCCGAATGATTAAATATCGCGCCTATCCACCCATTCGTAGTGTGGCAAGTCGAACACTGACCCGCATAATGGTTGCTTGGTGCATCCCCCGAATGGCATGAAATACATTCTGAGAAGCCATTATGATTAAAGCTGGCCCCCGTCCACGTACCTGGGATATGGCAGTTCGAGCACTGCCCCGGGTAGTGATTTGATGGAGCATCTCCACTGTGGCAGGAAACGCAATCGGTTAATCCAGTATGCTCAAAATGTGGATTATTCCATCCACTGCTCGGATCATGGCAATTAGAACATTGCCCCGGAAAATGGTTACTGGGAGCATCACCTGAATGACAGGAAATGCAGTCATTTTGTCCATTATGGTTAAAACCCACACCGCCCCAACCACCAGTAGAATGGCATTCTGAACATTGCTCTGTATAATGATTTGGCGGAGCATCTGGCGTATGACAGGATCTACAATCGGTAAATCCTGAATGGTTACCCGTATAACTTTCCCACCCTCCACTTGGTGTATGACAAACCGAGCATTGTCCGGGGAAATGTGATGCCGGTGCATCGGTTGAATGGCATGAGCTGCAATCCGTTAGTCCAGAATGCGTTAGGGTTGCCGCGCTCCAACTAGAAGTCGCATGGCAGGTTGAACACTCACCAGAATAGTGGTTCGCTGGGGCATCATCAGAGTGACAGGATGTACAATTGTTCTTTCCGGAATGATTAAATTGTGCATAATCCCAGCTGCTGGTGTTATGACAGCTCGAGCATTCTCCAGAATAATGATTACCTGGCTCATCTTTTGTATGGCAGGATGAGCATTCAAATGACTCAGCAAGATTGTGGTCGAATGTTACGTTATCCCAGGCTAGCGTAGTATGGCATGCAGAACAATCGCCTGAATAATGGTCGGGGGGAATTTTCTTTTCATGACAGGATTGGCAATCTACTCCATCTGTACCCTCATGATCAAAATGAATATCCTTCCAGGAAACCGATGTATGGCAGGCAGTACAATCCCCATCGTAATGTGCTTCTGGAATTTCACTGAGATGGCACAGTATACAGGTATTTGGAATTCCAAAATATTTACCCGCGTTGTGGCAAGAATTACATGTTAATAACACGTGCTGACCAATCAGGGGATAAAACGCATGTACTGCTCCTGCACTGCCGGGTGGAAATGGGATCAAACCTCCTGCAACCATGGCTACTGCTACTGGATCTCCAGATTTTCCTGGGTCCTCTACCTTGATACTGGCCACACGATTAAGCTCGTTGTTCCTAATACCAACATCGCTTACCATTAATAAAAGGGTATGAATTTTAGTCTGGAAGGTTACAAATATATTTTGATTTTCGATCGGCGCAATGGTCAGTAATTGTAGAGTATCGCTTGCTTTTTGTGCCAGAGATTGTAAGCGTAACCGAATTTTCTCTCCGTGTTCCTGTGCAACTGACGAGATTGCTGTTGTAGCCTGGTCTACCGCTTTATCCAGATATTTCAATGCAGCAAGTTCATTATATGTTCCGCTGCTTGCTGCAAGGTCGTTGATCCGCCTTTCGAGTAAGTCTAAAGCGTAATCTGCTCGCCCAATAATATCTGGGTAGAAGAGATAAACCTGTTGTTCAGCAAAATCTTGTATGGGATATAAAAAATTCCCGGGCTGGAGGGGTGCGAATGTTGCTAATGCGATCCCAGATGTGATCAAACACAGGAAGATAAAGCCTGTGATCAAGCTCGATTTAATTAGGAAAGAACGCAACAACATGCACCTCCTCACTTAAGGTAGACATGGTTTTAAAAATCATTCCCAAATGATTGGATATTTCAAGTCTGCACAACCTGAGCCTGGATGATATCTGTCCGCAATCACCAGAGTTGTGGATTGGAATATGATCAATTCGATGCACATGAAATAAATCGATATGACCTGAGATACCTAACCAAAAGTAAACCGGTTAAATTCAAACATAGCCTCTATTCAACTGTCGGAAAAATTTCATCAAAGTTACGATAGACACATTAACAATTGCATAGTATCAACAAATAAATAGGCAAATTCTTGTAGATATATATAGAATTGAATGGATGAATAACCTTCTTTGTGGTTAAATTAGGATATGACTGTAAAATTTATCCTGAGACAACATGAATTTGAGCTTAAACACGGTATGACAATCCGTAAAGCTCTCCAAAAACTAGGCATTGAACCTGATAGCGTCCTTGCCACTCGCAATGGTGAGCTGCTCACCGATGATGAGATTCTCAAGGAAAATGATGTGATCAAATTAATACCCGTAATTTCAGGCGGATAGGTAATTTTAGTAGATAGGCACCGTGATATTGCTTGCCAGTAAGATACTTTTTCCTAATTTGGTAGAACACCAAAGAACGCATGTTTTTATCGAGCCAACACGTACCTGATACTTTTCAAACGGTTATTTTGTTCAACAAACCTGCAGTGAAGGATTTAAACACCTAAGCAATGACGATTTTTGATCGAATTCAAGAATACCGTTCGCATACGTTTGGGTATTACCCCAAAGACAGACTTAAAACTAAGGATGACGCCATTCGCTATGTTAATGAACGTGGTTATATATACTTTTGGCCAATCACAGGAATAACTTTTCCCAGTTTATGGGGAGCGGTCTCAGGGGACCGGCCGGTTCCTGATACACACGATGACCCTGGTCACGTTAGCTGGGATTGGAAGGATTCTTTACTTGGAAAGCACGTCTGGTATTATGGGAAAATCCTTAGAAAAAAAGCCACCATAATAAGTATGGATATCGCCCCATATTTCTATGCACTCACTGAAAATTATGGTTCTCCCGAGGAGGATTATCTGACCATCTATGAACAGGGCCGGATGACGCAAGAAGCGAAGGCAGTGTATGAAGCTTTACTAGAAACCAGCCCTCTGGATACGATCACCCTTAGGAAAAAAGCCCATCTGACCAGTCAGGAGAGCGAGAATCGTTTCAACCGGGCATTAACCGACCTTCAAGCCGATTTTAAGGTCATGCCGGTAGGTGTCGTCGATGCAGGCGCATGGCATTATTCCTTTGCCTATGATCTCGTTGCTCGTTATGAGCCAGGTTTGCTTGATAAGGCCCGTTACCTGGGCGAGTTGGATGCCAGGCAAAAAATCCTTGAGCAGTATTTCCGCTCTGTTGGTGCATCCCAAATGCGTGACTTACTCAAGTTATTGGGTTGGAAATCCATTGAGATGGAGCAGGCAATTGACCGTTTGTTGCTATCAGGAATTATTCAAAAACCTCAGAAACTGGAAGGGCAACCGGGTGAATGGATAGTTTTGAGCGAATTATTGTGATCAATCAACGACATTTGACCAGGTTAGCCTGATTTCAAATTCTGATTGGAACAAATTCTATCGGCTATGCGAAATAAGCAATCTTAATCGTCACCCGCCTGCCTGCTATTTTGGTCCAATGAGATATACCCAGGTTGGGCTATATGGTATGATAATCGGCATCCATGAGTAGTACACAGATTGGTAAACCAACCCACCCAAGATCACAAAAATCGAGGGTTGGATATTTAACCAGGATAAACCCAATAAAGGGGTAACCAATTACCTCTCAACCGCCAGGTAAAACAGCTTTGATCACGGGAGCCTCCAGTGGTTTGGGAGCTGAATATGCTCGTCAATTGGCTGCTCGAGGGTATAACCTCGTTATCACTGCCAGGCGTGTTGATCGTTTGCAGCAGCTCGCAGATTCGATCCAATCCAGCTATGGAATAATTCCCCAGGTCCATCCTGCTGACCTTTCGAAGCTTGCAGATATAGAAACCCTGAGCTCAATTATCACTAAAAGTGATAATTTAGAGTTACTTGTAAATAATGCGGGTTTTGGGACGGTGGGTAGATTCCATCGCGTGGATCCGTCTAAAGAGCTCTCCATGCTCAATGTGCATATGATCGCTCCAGTGATGCTTTGCAGGGCAGCCTTGCCGGGGATGGTCGCCAGGAATCAAGGCTCAATCATCAATGTTGCCTCTATGGCTGGTCTTATCCCAATTCGAAATGTCTTATATCACTCCACGAAGGCGTTCCTGATCAGCTTCTCAGAAGCGCTACATGCTGAATTATTCGGTTCTTTGATACATATTCAAGCGCTCTGTCCGGGATTTATTCTGACAGAATTTCACGATACAATCGAGTATTCACGATTTTCACGCCGGGGTATCCCCAGGTTCTTATGGATGGCCCCCGAACAAGTTGTTTCGGTATCATTAAGATCTTTACCTCATGGAAATCTAATCTGCATACCCGGGCGGATCTACCGATTTGCAGGTACACTTGCCCGTAATACGATCTCAGCATGGTTAATCAGATATGTTGCTGGTCTGATACTGCATAAACGAAAACCCAAAAATACTTAGATTTGGAGTTATGTATGGCAAATGTCACCTTCAATCAATCCAAGATCATTACCATTGAGCGTCATATTCTTGATGAACAACAAATTCATCCCGAAGCAACCGGTGCCTTAACGAATATCATGTATGACCTGGCATTGGCAGGTAAATTCATCGCCAGTCAGACTACACGGGCAGGCTTATCCGAGATCCTTGGCTCCACGGAAGATGTGAATATCCAGGGCGAAACGGTAATGCGGTTGGATCGGTTGGCGGACCAAACGATATTCCGATTAAATGATCATACCGGGCGGATTGCTGTCATGGCTTCTGAAGAACACGAGCACCTTATTCACATTCCAAAGGGATTTCCGATTGGAAAATACGTCTTGCTATATGATCCATTAGATGGTTCGTCCAATATCGATTACAACGCCACCATCGGGACCATCTTCGCCATCTACAGACGGATATCTTCTGATGGACCAGGAACAATGGAAGATTGCCTGCAGCCTGGCAGGAGCCTGGTTGTTGCTGGTTACTTGATTTATGGTTCCAGTACCATGCTCGTTTACACCAGTGGTTCAGGTGTGCATGGTTTCACACTCGATCCAATGATTGGTGAATTTCTGCTAACCCATCCAAATCTGCACATTCCTGCCAAACCGAAATATTACTCGGTTAATCACGGAAATGAAACCTATTGGAGTAAAGGGATCGTTGAATTTACCCATTGGCTCCAAGGTATGGATGGGGATCATAAACCTCTGTCTTCTCGCTATATAGGCTCATTGGTGGGTGATTTTCACCGCACATTACTATCGGGTGGCTTATTTTATTATCCCGCTGACTCGCATGATCCTTCTAAACCGCATGGGAAATTACGCTTGACCTATGAGGCTGCCCCTCTGGCATTCATAGCTCATCAGGCTGGTGGTTACGCTACGGATGGTTACCAGGATATTCTCCAAATTAAACCCTCCTCTTTGCATCAAAGAACAGCCCTCTTTATTGGTGATAAACGCTTGGTTAAAAAAGCAGAGGAGTATATCCAGCAATACGATTCATAATATAGCCTGACCATCAGCTAATATATTGGACAAGTAATATTATGCCTTCTCATTATGGATTTCCCCTTGGTTCCGGGGGGTGAATCCTTGCTGGTTTTCGGGGAAAGCCAAGGGTCTGTCCTGGCACTGGCAATCTAATGTTTATTTGATGTCATTTCGGAATCCCCGCTGGTTTTAGGGGAAGTGTGGGTGCTCTTCCCGACCTCTAGTCCCAAACGTATCGAGGGAGTGGCAATCTGTTCTTAATCTACCGTCATTGCGAGCGAGCGTTCTTTGTGAGCGTGGTAATCTGCACTTTAATATTTGAGCCATTTCAGAATCCTCGCTGGTTTTCGGGGAAAGTCAGGGTTCCATCTTTGCTGAAGCCATCAGTTCTACTCTATCATTAGTATCCCAGCGAGTTGCACTATCCTAGTTCGTTAATCTACTGTCATTTGGTGTCATTGCGCCTGTCCCCGCTGATTTTCGGGAGGCGATCTTTGCCGAAGCAATCTGCTCTTTGTGAGGCGAGAGCTTTAGATCCAGGTTTTTTTACCAAATTCCGAAGCTCGACGAACATGTCCCCGCTGATTCCTGGTTTGTTGGGGGGAAGCCATCGTTCCTGTCTTTACGTCAGGTTGCATATTGCCAGTTAATCGTGAGTAACTACCTATCATTATAATATCCCTGCTGTTCCTCGGTGAAACTCACCGTTCTATCCTGGCTGCGGCTATCTGCTGTGACGCTATTTCTAGACGATTGCCTTACAATTTTTCTCTTGAATGGTAATCTCCTAACTTTCTTATAAATCCAAAAATTGCCTCTTGACAATTAGCTCTTTTGTTCTATAATGTATCTAATTAGAACATGTGTTCTTCTCGCTAATCCAGAATATCCACGGAGGTAATCACAATAAATCACGCAGCCAGCCAGTCTGTCAATTTCAGTCGTCTCTCAAGAAAAATCAATTATTCACGCGGTAAATTTTTTGGGTTTCTGATTATTGGAGCATTGATTGCATTTGAATTATTTAATTACAGTACCACCGACTATGCCCTCAATGACCTGCTGGGTGGGTTGAGTTTTGCCGGTATTCGCTGGGCAACCATTCTCGCTATCGCTTTTTGTGGTATCGATTTTGCAGGTATCGCTCGTTTATTTACCCCCGAAAAAGGAGAGAATAAACCCAAAGAGGTATGGTACCTTTTTAGCGCCTGGTTGCTAGCTGCTTGTATGAATGCCATGCTCACCTGGTGGGGTGTCGCCCTGGCGATTGTGAATCATGATTCACTCGGTGGAACTGTCCTGGCACATGATACTATACTCGAAGTCGTACCAATTTTCGTTGCCATTATGGTCTGGTTGATCCGTGTCTTGATCATTGGTACATTTTCTGTGGCTGGTAATCGCCTGTTTAGCCAGGCAGATACTTTACACCACGAACAACCCGTACCAGTCATGCATCGTACGGATGGCTCAGGCCGAACATCTCAAGCGCAGCCGATAACAATCCGCCCCCTTTCAAAACCAGCTCCTGAATCGTCTCATCGAACTCAAGGACGACCTGAACCCACCTATCACCCTGCGGGTATGTCTGGATATAAATCTACCAATAACCAATCGCATCAGTAAATGATTAAAAAAAGAGCGACCTAATATTCGCATCTGAATAAGGTCGCTCTATTAATTTATATATATTCGTTTGGATTCGTTTTATTGCATCTTTTTAATAACTGTGTTTAGTACCCCACCATTTCGGTAATACTCCACTTCGATCCGGGTATTTAGTCTGGCGATTACTTGGAAATATATAACGCTCTGATCCACCCGCGTCATTCGGATTGTCAATCTTGAGTTGGGTGAAAGGTTGTCATCCAGTCCTTCAATATTAAAAGTTTCGTTTCCCTGGATCCCAAAGCCAAGGCTGTTTTCACCCGGTAAGAATTGGAGAGGTAAAACCCCCATCCCAACCAGGTTTGACCTGTGGATACGTTCAAATGATTCTGCAATTACAGCTTTAACTCCGAGGAGTTTGGTTCCTTTGGCAGCCCAATCACGGCTAGATCCCGAGCCATAATCCTTTCCTGCAATGATCACTAATGGAATTCCCTCCTGGCTATACTTCATTGCAGCATCAAATATGCTCATCTGTTCGCCGTCAGGCATATGCGTAGTGATGCCACCTTCCACACCAGGTACCAATCGGTTCTTTAGTCTGATGTTTGCAAAGGTGCCGCGTGTCATCACCCGATCATTACCCCGCCGTGATCCATAGGAATTGAACTCACGTGCTTGTACGCCATTTGCAATCAGGTATTTCCCCGCCGGGCTATCCACAGGGATCGCGCCTGCAGGTGAAATATGATCTGTTGTTATGGAATCACCTAAAAATGCTAGCACTCTGGCACCATTGATATTCGCAATACTTGGTGTTCCATGTGCCAGATCTAGAAAGAAAGGTGGTTCCTGGATATAAGTAGAAGACTTATCCCAAGGATAAAGCTCACTATCGCTGGAGCGGATTGCATTCCAGGTTTCATTGCCCGTAAATACGCTTCGATATTTATCTCTGAACATGTCCGTGGAGACGGTCTGCTCTACAACTTGGTCCACTTCGCGATTCGCTGGCCATATATCTCTTAAGAAAACGGGGTTTCCGTCAGTATCGACTCCCAATGGTTCATTCTTAAGGTCAATATTTATCGTCCCCGCTAAAGCATATGCAACGACAAGTGGTGGAGACGCCAGATAATTAGCACGTACATATGGATGAATGCGACCTTCAAAATTCCGGTTCCCTGATAGTACACTCACCGCAACCAGGTTTCCACTCGTGATCGCTTTGATTACTTCGCCAGGTAGTGGGCCGGAATTACCAATGCAAGTTGTGCATCCATATCCAACAACATTAAAACCAAGTTTGGCTAATGGCTCGAGTAAGCCTGCATTTGCCAGGTATTCAGTGACTACTCTTGATCCTGGTGCCAGGCTTGTCTTGACGTACGCCTTGATCTTAAGACCACGCTCGTATGCCTTTTTGGCGACTAACCCGGCTGCAATCATCACCGACGGGTTGGATGTGTTGGTGCAAGAGGTGATTGCTGCGATTACAACTGCCCCATGGGTGAGCTTTAAAGTATGTCCATTTGCTCCAAAATTTACTTCCTTTGCGAGCTCCTCTTCATTCAGCTCAAATCCACCTTCTTTGACAGGTGCTGAAAGCGTGTTCTTAAAGGATTGGTGGACATTAAATATCGATACCCTGTCCTGTGGTCGTTTCGGTCCTGCCAGGCTTGATTCTACAGTGTTTAAATCGAGCTCAAGGGTGTCGCTATATTCAGGAGCAGGGGAATTATCGTTTCGGAACAGTCCCTGTTCCTTACAATACCATTCCACCAGCTCAATGGTTTCTTCCGGTCTTCCTGTCAGCCTCAGATAACGTAAAGTCTCATCGTCCACAGGGAAATATCCGATCGTAGCCCCATACTCTGGTGCCATATTGGCGATGGTTGCCCTGTCGGGTAAAGATAAGGTCGAGATACCGGATCCGTAGAATTCTACAAATTTATCCACCACACCTTTTTTACGTAGCATCTGGGTAATGGTCAAAGTCAGGTCAGTTGCAGTCACACCTTCAGGGAGCTGTCCGAATAGCTTCACACCAATCACATCCGGGATTAGCATGTCGATCGGTTGCCCGAGCATGGCTGCTTCAGCTTCGATCCCACCTACTCCCCATCCAACAACTCCCAATCCATTGATCATGGTTGTATGCGAATCGGTCCCAACCAGGGAATCTGGATAAGCAATGGTTTCATCGCCATTCTTCTCAGCAATAACCACCTTTGCCAAATACTCAAGATTTACCTGATGGACAATCCCTGTCGCTGGAGGCACAACTCGAAAATTACTGAATGCATTTTGCCCCCAACGTAAGAATTCATATCGTTCACGATTACGCTGGAACTCCATCTCAGCATTACGGACAAGCGCATCGGGGCTGGCAAAAAAATCCACCTGCACAGAATGGTCGATCACCAAATCAACAGGAACCAAAGGGTTTATCTTACCAGGGTCACCCCCCATCCTTGCCATGGCTTCCCGCATGGCAGCAAGCTCAACAATGGCAGGTACACCGGTGAAATCTTGCATGATCACTCGTGCAGGTTGAAATGGCAATGCCGATCTTTGGGTTGGTTTTGGCGTCCACGTTGCCAGATTGATTACATCTTCCCTGGTGATTTCCTTTCCATTGCATTGCCTGAGTACCGATTCAAGCATAATTCGGATCGAATATGGTAGGCGTGAAAGCTGGGTTATTCCTTGGCGTTCCAATACGTCCAATCTATAAATCGTAATTTTTCCCAGATTCGTCTCTACTGTACTCTTAGCAATTGTAGGGTTAAATTCCATAAAAAATATCCTCAATCATCACCTGTTTTATGTGGGAATGAATTATAGTTGTAATAAGGATGCTAGTCCATTAATTATTAGTTAATATATCTATCGCAATCTTTTCGTAGCTAATTTGCAGAAGGCAAAACATTAATTCATCATTTTTTCTGCCGACGGACAATCGCATCCGTCATTTTAACCACGCGTGACATAAATGGCACATCGTGTACTCTCACGATATCTGCACCTCTTGCGATACCGATGGACACTGCAGCAGCAGTTCCTTCAAGCCGTTGGTCTGGAGGTAAGTCCAGTGTATATCCAATAAACGATTTGCGTGACGGCCCGAGCAAGACCGGAAAACCCAGTGCTCTAATCTCATCTAACCGGTCTACCAACTCAAGGTTTTGCTCCACTGATTTCCCAAACCCAATCCCTGGATCAAGGATAATCTGGTCATCTGGAATTCCTGCTGTTCGCGCAATAGCTACACTCTCCATCAGTTCTTGCTTGACATCCTCGACCAGGTTTTCATATGGAATCCCAACGTACCGCCCACCTAATTTTTCTTTGATTTCAGCATGCGCCCACGAGCTGCGATTATGCATCAATATCACCGGGGTGTGATGTCTGACAGCCACGCCAGCTAACGCTGCATCGGCGTGCAAACCCCAAACATCATTGATCATGTCTGCTCCTTGTTGAATAGCTGCTTCTGCAACACTGGCTTTATATGTATCAACTGAGATGATCACATCCAGATTTGCTGATAACATGCTAATCACAGGTAACACCCGCTTCATTTCTTCATTCAAGCTTACCAATGCTGCACCAGGTCGAGTGCTTTCTCCTCCAACATCCAGAATGTCTGCCCCGTTAGCAACCAAATTTCGGGCGATTGCCAGAATTGCCTCGAGGTCAAGCGTAACTTCGTCCTTAGAGGACCCTGCCTTTAATAAGCCATCGCCAGAAAAACTATCTGGAGTCAGGTTTAAAATCCCCATGATATAGGTTTTGGCTCCCCATATCAGTTTATGCCCTTTGATCGTTAAGGTTGAAATCATATGGAAATCAAGCTATGTACTGCATTTGTACGCAATTTAATAGGTATCTTCTATACTGAGACTCTGTGTGAGTAAATTGCACTTATCATACCATTCGACCAGATTGATTAAGCACACTAAGTGCATCCAATGTGACAAATGGGTTCATACGCACCTTGCTGATTCCTCCCCAGTCCACATGCGAATGCCCTGACAATTTTTTATTATCCACCCTGTAATACCTTGCTTCCGCTGGGAATCCTCCATCGTGAAGTTGTTTGCTCTCTAGTAAGTCCAACGCTTCAGAACAACGCGGGTCGTTGAGAAAACCAGCTTCAGATAAAACCTTAAGACTGAACAAGATATCATAATGCCAGTAACAGGGATAATGAAGTAAAACAAAGTTATTATCCATAATCTGATGATCAGATAGTCGCTTGAAAATAGAGCGTCTAAGAAATACATCAGCCGCTCGAGCCACAGCTTGTTTTGCCTTACTATCGCCCGATTCACTCGCATACCAGGCTAATCCACGCAACGGGATCAACGATTCAAAAAATGAGGATTTAGTTGCTTCAGGCCGCTTATCACAGTTCCAGCCTCCATCCTCCCATTGCCATTTGACCAACCTGGCTGCCAGCTCTTCGGTGCGTTCATCAGCTAGGCCGAGTGCAATTGAATAATAGACACAATTTCCTTCCTGAGAAGCACACCTTCTTACCCGACCATTGATCGTCTGAATATACTTTGCATGCTCTTTCGATAATAACCAGTCATATGATTGTTCCAACAAAGGTTTTAGTAAATCATCACCTTCTGGGTAACACAGATCTGCCAGATTAGATAATACCCAATGAGAACCGAACCATTTGTTATAAGGATGGTAGGGAATTTGTCTGTTGCTATCTCGATCACTTAATAATTTTTGAATGAGCTGAGAAGAATTTACTTCCATTCTAGTGTTCTGAATAACATCAGGGGAAAGGTCTTTCGCCAATCCACATTTGATGATTTTCCAGCGAATAATTGGGTCAGTATATGTATTAAATTGCTCTACCACCGAATCACTCATCTTCAGCATATGAAGCATTACCTTCTTTGATCCCCAACAAGATTGCAAGTACATCGTCAGGAAGATCCATATCGGGTAATTCCGGCGAACCATATACCTGCTCAGCTCGTTCTCGCAAAGCCTGCCATAATAACTGTCGTTCGTCGGATTGGACGACCAAATCATTGATGGTCGTTGCACGCGATAAATATTCTCCTGTCGAGTAAAGAAAGGTTATTCGACGCCAGGTATCCGCGACAATTGGCTTGGAGAGAGCTTCAAGTGCACCAAGCTGCACTTTGTAGTACTCCTCTTTGGCGCGTGGATGGTCGACTTCGGTTCGTAATAATTCTGCCCTGGTAGTCAGTTCATGCCCGCGAACTGGGGCAATATACTGAATGCGCCATTTATCATCTCCAAAAGCACCTGTTTGATAGAATGCTAGATAATCGACTGCGATGACTTTCGGTGCCGTCCGTAATGGGATGCGATACCAACCAAGGAGCCGGGCAATTTCCAAATCCCTGGGATTATTAACTACCGCGTACTAATACGAGTGCAGTTAAATCGATCATTTATAAACTGATTTATCCTAGAAAGCTAGCGCTTATTGATAAAATTGGCAGGAAAATCCGGTAATTCATCCAGCAACACCAGCTTCAGCATTGAATTCATCAATTAATGCATCAATTTCTGAGACTTGGGCTTGTATGTCGGTCCAATAATCAGGCTCAAACCATTGGTCCAGAATCTCGCGATAAGTCTTTCCTTGCTGCTCAACCCAGGTGAAGTATTTAAGGTTATGTACTCGTTTCCGATCTGGATATCCCAGTTCAATCATATTGTCTGTAGATTCACCCAGAAGATATCTAGCAAAATCTGCCGCAGCTTGATTTTCAGTATAAGCACCGAATTCCTGGTGCATTTCTTTAATCCGGCTATGGTAAAGTTCCATAGAATCCGTCAGGATAGTTAGCACAATGTCATGCTCACCCAGCTCATAATACTTCGCCATTTTGATTGCAGATAGCACATTGGATATCCCCGAGAAGCCAAGTAAATCCAGGCTATTAACAATTTCCGCAGATACCCCACTTTTGAGTAGATATTCATGACCTATTGGTTCGTTGAATAAACGTGATAGATTGACAACCGCATTATCATCAATGGCAACGACAATATCTGTATTTTTTACATTATGAATCCATGGTACATGTTTATCGCCAATTCCCTCTATGCGATGGGAACCAAATCCGTTTTGTAACAAGGTTGGGCATTGCAGTGCTTCACTTGCTACAATCTTGCTACCGGGGAAGCGCTGTTTCAAATAATCGCCACTCCCAATTGTTCCCGCGGAACCCGTTGCTGAAGCCATCCCCCGATACTCATCATTGGGTCGCATAATTTTTTGTAGCACTTCTTCCAGAGCGTGACCAGTGACTTCATAGTGCCACAGATAGTTACCAAATTCCTCAAATTGATTGAAGATCATCAGATCCTGGCCGGAATTCCGCAGCTCCCAACATTTGTCAAAAATTTCCTTCACGTTCGATTCGCTGCCAGGGGTTTTGATCGTTTCCCCGGCAATCTTCGCAAGCCAGTCAAAACGTTCCTTGCTCATTCCCTCAGGTAGAATGGCAATCGACTCACATCCGAGCAAAGCAGAATCATAAGCACCACCTCGGCAATAGTTTCCCGTGGATGGCCAGACTGCTTTCTGAGTTGATGGATCGAATTGTCCCGTAACCAATCGTGGTGCCAGGCAACCAAATGCAGCACCAACTTTATGAGCCCCTGTCGGAAACCACTTACCCACCAGTACAACAATTCGTGCAGCAGTGCCTGTCAATTCGCTGGGTAATTCAAGATAATTCACCCCTCCAAAGCCACCACCATAGGGTACAGGAGCGTTATGCCATGTGATGCGAAAGAGATTTCTCGGGTTCACATCCCACAGGCCAATCTTTGTAAGTTCCTGCTTCACACTTTCTGGAATACGAGCTGGGATCCTTCATTTGTGCGTACGTCGGGATGATAATATTTTTCTCCCGCACTTGTTGAATGGCGCGTTGACGACGTTTTTTATCTATCGTTAAATCTATTTTCATTGAATGTCTCCTATTTACCTTTGGAAGGTGCTTCCCTTACAATATAAAGTGGCCGCCCTTTTGCTTCATCATATAGTCTTCCCATATACTCGCCCAAAATCCCAAGAGATATGAGTTGTACTCCCCCAAGGAATAACACTGCGATTAACGTTGTAGCTTGTCCAATAAATGCATGTAAACCGGCCATTCGCATGATGATTACGATTGGAATAGCGATAATACTTAAACCAGCAGATACAAAACCTAGGTACATTGCCACTTGAAGGGGAAAGTACGAGAAACTCGTGATAGCATCACTAGCAAATTTAAGCATCTTTTTAAACGGGTATTTCGTTACTCCCGAAAATCGAGAAGCTCGTTTATAAGTAACACCCGTCTGCTTGAACCCCACCCAGGAAGACATGCCACGTAAGAATCGATGACGTTCTCGCATCTGCACCATGACATCCACCACTTTTCGATCTAGTAGCCGGAAATCTCCGGTATCCATCGGGATATTTACATCCGTGATCCGGTAGATCAGTCGGTAGAAAAGTGAGGCAGTGAATAACTTGAACCAGGTCTCACCTTCACGCTCTGAGCGTTGTGCATACACAACCTCAAAGCCATCTTTCCATTTTGCGATCATATCGAGGATCACTTCAGGTGGATCCTGCAAGTCCGAATCTATGATTACCACAGCCTGTCCGCTTGAATAATCCAACCCGGCTGTGACAGCAATTTGGTGGCCAAAATTGCGTGCAAAGATAACTGGCTTAACATGCTCATCTATGGCAGCAATCTTGCGAATTTCATCCGTTGAGCCATCTGTTGATCCGTCGTCAATCATTAGCAATTCCCACATCTCACCGGTTTGTTCCAGCGTTTCTTTCACCCTGCGATATAACTCCGGGATATTGCCAATTTCATTATATATTGGTGCAATTATTGTGTATTCGATTTTGTTATCCATGCCCACATCCTGAATTGGTTTATATTATACAAACGCTCACACAAGTGAATTATGACTTGCCAATTCAGACCATAACTTTTTTTAATGCCTTCAATGTCGGTTCAATGATATTCGGTTCCTTAACAGCTTTCATTGCAGCACGAACATCCTTCAAACCACTGCCTGTATTAATTACCAGGACTTGGTCATCAGATTTAATCATCCCAGATTGAATTGCTTTTACGAGACCGGCATATGAGGCTGCGCCTGCTGGTTCAGCAAATATCCCAACTCTTCCAAGCTGGGCAATCGCGGAGATAATCTCATCATCATTGACTAATAGATAACTGCCTCCTGTTTCACGTGCTGCCCTTATAGCTCTCACCCCATCACGTGGCAGATCAACGGAAATACTATCAGCAATTGTATTAGCCCTGATAGGTGTTATTACTTCTTTCCCTGATATATATGCATTAGCTATAGCAGCCGATCCCTCGGCCTGTACCCCGAAAATTCGAGGTATGTCTTCCAACCAGCTTAAATTAACCAGGTCTTTGAATCCCTTGTGTAATCCAGAAATGATATTCCCATCGCCGACGGATACGAAAATGGATAAGGGTGCTTTTAATGTGGATTTACGATTTATCATCCACTCCCAGATTTCAAATGCAGCTGTTTTCTTTCCCTCTGCAGTAAATGGATTATATCCAGTATTACGGCAATACCAGCCAAATTCATTTGATGCCAGGATTGTCAAGTCAAAGGCATCATCATACGATCCATCAACCAGATACACTGTTGCTCCATAGATCAGTAATTGAGCAATTTTTGCTGGAGGTGCACTCCTTGGCGCGAAAATCACCGCTTTTTGTTGAATAGCTGCAGCCATCCCGGCTAGAGCTGCTCCTGCATTTCCGGTGGAGGCCGTAACAACTATCTCAGCACCGATCTCACGGGCTCGGGCAACGACAATCGCACTTGCCCGATCTTTAAAGGATGCAGTCGGGTTGCGACTTTCATCCTTTACCCATAAGGAATTAATTCCAAGAAAACGAGCCAAGCTATCCCCATCATATACAGGTGTCCATCCGGCAGCATGGATTGGTGTTCCAACTCCAGCTGGATCGTTGACAGGAAGGAGTGGTAAATAACGCCAAAGAGATTGCTCAAGAGATTTATTAATTTCATGCGGTGAAAAATGCTTGTTTATATACGCATATTCCAAAATAACATCAAGATTTCCCCCATCTGACGGGCACGTATAGCTTACTTCATCTGGAGCGTAATTATGCTTACATAACGAGCATTTATATCCAGCAAATTTGGAATGCATACATATAACCTTAAATATTTATTCAAAAACTACATGATCAATCTTGTTCGAATGGTACACCTAATGAAGCAGGTGGGGACGCACGCAATGAGCGCAACAAACACGACGCGAATCGTCTTGTTGGTTCGTTAAAACCAGCTAGTATGCGCGTTACCCATTCTGCATTCCCGATGTTTACAAATAATAACGTAAGAATCATTAGCGGGAAAGGTGCCACTTGCAATACTTGCGAGGGTATATTCGGCAATTGCGGTTGAAGGATTAATCCGAGCCACTGTAAGAATGCAAATAAATAAGCTCCAAAAGCAGCTCGAATTGGATTCCAAGCCCCAAAGATTGTGATCGAAAGGGCAATCCAACCAATCCCGTCCAAACCAGAGATGGTTCCTTTCCAACCAGCTTTAACACTCAACGAATATACTGGACCTGCTAATCCTACAAGCATTCCTCCAATTATCGTGTAGATATATCGCATCCGATTAACATTCGCCCCGCGCGAAGGCTGCACTTGGACGCTCGCCGATTCCACGCAACATCAATCCTGGGCGTGTTTTATAAATGTAGATATATGCGGCAAAGATTAGCATGATACTGATGTAGGTCATCCAATCCTGCTGGAAAAAAAGAGTTCCAAGAAATGGGATTTTCTCTAATCCTGGAATGGATAACGAAGAAAGTCGTGGCCCCGCCATGCCCATGTATGGATTACCAAGAAAATATGATAAATCTCGGCATAATAATGCCAGCACGAATCCAACTGCAACTTGAGATTGGTGAAGGGTAATGCTGCAAAATGCGACTACAAGTGCGACGAGACCACCAATGACCATTCCAGCCAGAAAGCCTAGGATCAGGCTTTCGGTATTAATCGCCACGGCAAAACCACCCATTGCCGCCAACAAGATGGTGCCATTTACCGATAAATTGATCACTCCAGCTCGCTCAGCGATCGTTTCACCAATAACTGCAAAAAGTATTGGTGCAGCTGCAGCTAATACACCTGCCAGACCAAGTAAGATTGCATTATTACCCATAGGTCAAGCCTGCCCTTTAAAATATCTCTGTCGAATTCCATTAACAATTAAAACAAATAATACCAGCATACCTTGGAGAATGCCTGAAAGGGTAGAATCTAATTTAAGCACAATGGGTAGCTGAATCGCTCCAATGTTAAGGGCAGCATAGAAGAATGCGATGAAAGCTGCCCATATTGCTTGATAATTCACCAACATAGCAACCAGGAGGCCAAGAAATCCATATCCACTTGAAATTGAAGGAATCAATCGGTGATACACTGCCACCACTTGCACCGCCCCAGCCAGACCAGCAAAGAATCCACATATGACAAAGGAAAGCATCAAGTATTGCCAGGTTGGAATACCCAAGAAAAAAGCCGCCCTAATATTCTTTCCGACTGCCTTAAGCTTCAATCCGAAATAAGTGCTGCGTAATAATAAATAAACTACAACCACACCAAAAACACCTAATAAAAGTGACCAGACACTCATTCGAAGTTCAGGAATTTGCGGCAGCCATAATGATGTTGGGAAAGGCTCTGTCCCACTCATGGATCCAACGCCTGGACGCTGCCAGGGTCCAAAGATCAGCCATAATGTCAATGCTGTGGCGACAAAATTAAGTCCTAAACCTCCAAATATTTCGTTTACCCCACCGAAAGTCTTTAAGGCACCTGCAAGAGAAGCCCAAATTGCTCCTCCCAACATTCCAGCCAGAATACCAAGGATGATGATCAATACGGGAGGTACAGATGTGTCTTGTAACAAGCGTAGCACACCTGTTGTAAAAATTGCGCCAAGGGTGATTTGCCCCTCAATTCCTATATTCCACATACCTGCAGAAAAAGTAACTAATACCCCCACTGTCGCCAGGATTAGAGGAACCCACACAACCAAGTCATTCGAGATATTGTTAGACGTTCTAAAGGCACCTGTTACGATCAGCTTAAAGGTCTGAAAAGGAGGAGCTCCCGCCAGAATCAGGATGAGGGTGGTGAATAGGATTGCTAGCAGAATCCCGAGAAGTTGAAATCCGATATTCCACCACCTTGGGCTTATCTTATGCATCTACTCTCTCCGGTACCAACTTGTCATCCCAACCTTTGCCTCCAATAAGCTCACCGAGTAGATCGACCGTAGCTTGAGATGCGTTTAAAGGGTGCGACACTCTTCCACTGAAAAAGACAAGGATGCGATCACTGTATTGTAATAATTCTTCGAGATCAGATGAAATAAAAATAATAGCAGTTCCTTGTGAACAGCGTTCTTTTAGTTTTCGCCATATGTAGATTGTTGATTCAATATCTAACCCGCGTGTAGGATGTTCCAGAAGTAACAGTGTAAGCGGTGTCTTCAATAACGCAAGCAACGCTCGCTGCTGATTTCCGCCTGAAAGTGATTCCACAGGTGTTGCCGGAGTTCCTTTTATATTGAAATCCAAGATCCTCTCTTCCGCGAGCGATTGCCCAAAAGCCAGGTCGAGGAAAAAGCCTTTTTGTTCTTCCGCTAATAAGAAATGTTCTGCCAGCGTCATTCCAGGTACAAGCCCCTCTTCTAATCGCGATGCCGGTAAATATGCTACATCATTTTCTAGAAATGTGTGATATGGCTTGCTTGCAAGGTCTCTATTTCTGACCGATAACTTTCCATCCACAGGGCGGATCAATCCGGCGCAAGTGCGTAGAAAAAGCGCTTGTCCGCTGCCCTCCATACCTGCCAAGCCCATTACTTCTCCCGCCATCAACCCAAGATTTTCTATTTTAATGTGAAGCCGATCATCCTCGATTTCCAATGCCTCGATTTCAAGTGCCATCTTATTTAATCGGTTCGGTTGTCGATCACCCATTAAGATCACTTTATCGAACATCATTTCCACCAATTTATCTGTGATGAAGGGAGGCATCATTTCACCAACGAAAAAACCTTGTCGAAAGATAGCAATTTTTTGACACAACAATTCTACATCTTCAAGTTTGTGAGAAACAAATATGATCGTCTTCCCATCCTGAGCCAGACGGCGTAACGTTGAAAATAGAATTTGTTTTTGTGGTGCGCTGATGCCCGTAGTAGGCTCATCCAAGATCATGACTTGCACTCCCATCCAAAGCAGTCTCATGATTTCCAATTGCTGGCGTTCACCTACGGTAAGCGAATCCACATAGCTGTCGGGTGAAATAGAAAATCCAAAACGATCCTCCAGTTTAGCCAGTTCAACCCTGGCATTTGCATGATCTGGAATAAAAGACCCGGAGTATCCTAACAAAAAATTGTCAATGACTCGCATCGGTGGAAAATCGAGGGGATCTTGATGCAGCATTCCAATCCCATAGTGAATCGCATCGATCGGAGATCCTATCCGTGCAATTATTCCATCAAGAATGATTTGACCACTATCTGCTTGAATAAATCCAGACAGGATTTTCATCAGTGTGCTTTTTCCGGCACCATTTTCCCCCAGAATCCCTTGTATCATGCCGGATGGAATGGATAAATTGATATCTACGTTGGCATGAACTGCAGAAATGCCTACGCCGAAGGTCTTAGAAATATTTTTTGTCTCGACAATCATAAACACTCACAAAGTAAGAGAAGGCAGGATCGAGTCCATAAATCCTGCCCTCCCTATACTTATATTAAATAATTGTTATTAAGGTGAAACGCTTTGTCCTTCCATTCCTTCAAGAAGCTGTGGGAGATACCAAATCTGTTGGTCGGTCGCGACCTCCCCATCTTTAAGATACACTGTTGCATCTTGAAGATTAAGCGGACCTTTCCACAAGTTGAGACCTCCCGCGAGTTCTTTGATGAACTTGTCCACTTGAGAGCTGGCATCAGCGCTTAGTGCTGCGCCTTTCTCAAAACCTACAGCAGTAGTATCAGGATTGTTTATATTACTCCAATCCGGACTGTTCCATTCAAATGCAGCTGCGAATTTCCCATCTACAGCCTGAGTAATGTATTTCAAATACGCCGGTCCCCAGTTGAAATATGGAACGCCCAGGCAAATATCGGCGCCTTCTTCACAAGATCCGATAAAATCATACGGAATTGCCCAGACTGGGTTGCTGGCAGAATTCAATTTTTTGGCTTCGGCTACTGCTTCTGTGGTATCGATACCGGAGATGACAACATCAAAACCGCTATTGTAGAAATCATCCGCCACCTGGGTTGGGTCAGATGTTACACCAGGGATATTGAACCAGAAACCGATCCAGGTAACCTTGAAACTTAATGAGCTGGCATCCTTGCCTAAATAGTTGGTCCAGCAGTATTTTGCTCCTAAATATGCTGAGGATGCTAAGCGCCGGGTCTCATCATTGATCAATGGACCTAGATAGCCAATCTTACCGGTTTTTGAAGTTAGTGCGGCTGTACAACCGGCAATCATTTTGCCGTATTCCATTTTGCCCATGATATTTACCATCATGGGTAGGTCGACGTATGCCTCCCCTTCTTTCCAGGATTGATCTCCAGAGGCCATAATTACAGGGATATCGGGATGATTCTGGGCAAATTCTGTGGCGCTATCCTTCATATCATCAGAATTAAAGATGACCAACTTTGCGCCTTGATTGAGCAAATCTTCCGCTAACTGGGCTGGTGTCGTGCCGGGGCGATCAGCAACGTTGACTTTATCGATATACACCATCTTTGTGCCTGGTAATTTCGATTCAACATATAGACCCGCCTCATAATGTGCCTGGCTCCAACCATGATCATTATACGGACCAACCATAAGTAGACCAAATGTGAACGGAGTTTTGGTAGGCTCAGTGGTTTGAACTGGAGCAGTTGTAGCTACAGGAGTGGCTGTCTGGCAGGCTGAAAGCAACATGCCGAACACGATCATGAACGATACAACAATCATTACTTTATTTTTAAACATATATCTCTCCTCCTCAATTATTAATGCTTTGAAATTCACTGGATCGTTTGGGGTTTGCAGTGGAATTAATCAGGTAATACACTACCTCCTTTGATTAGAGTCAGGTTTAATATCACCCAGTAGTGCCTCAATTATCTGCTTAATTTTACACTACAAACCATATCTTAAGGAACTATCCAGGTACCAGTCTCTCCGCGTAATGCCCGTCCTATATTCTCTGGGTTTGTGATTAATGCTTGCTTCCCACCAGCTTCCAGGTACCATAGGATCGCTTGTATCTTCGGAGCCATAGAACCTTTGGCAAAGTGAATCCCTTCGGCAAGATACTGTTTTGCTTCGGTAAGCGTCATCTTATCCAGCCATTTCTCATTCGGTTTACTAAAATTAATCGCGACCTTTTCGACTGCAGTGGAAATCAGGAACAAGTCAGCATTGATCGCTCTTGCCAGCAGGCTGCTGGCATAATCCTTATCGATGACGGCTGCCACACCTTTGTATGTTCCATCACCAGAATCGATTACCGGTATACCGCCACCCCCGACTGTGATGACCACAACGCCAGCTTTCACTAATGCCTTAACCGTTTCCAACTCAACAACTTCTTTTGGTAATGGTGATGCAACTACCCGGCGCCAACCGCGACCTGCATCCTCGATGACTGTCCAACCCATATCACTTGCGCGACGTTTGGCTTCAGGTTCATCCATGAAGCTACCTATCGGTTTGGATGGATTTTGAAAGGCTTTATCATTGCGATCCACCAGAACCTGGGTAATAACTGTAGCGACATTCTTATTGATATGGCGCGTGAACAGCTCATTCTGGAGTGTTTGTTGTAACGCGTAACCAATCGCACCCTGACTATCTGCACCACATACATCTAACGGGATTTCATGCATTCCTTCTACCCGAGCGGCGATTTCTGAACGGCGCAGGATAAATCCAACTTGGGGTCCGTTACCATGTCCAATGGCTACATCCCAACCTGCCTCGATCATGTCGGCGATATGGAAGGTAGTCTCTTTGGAAGCCAGGTATTGATCTTCGACGGTCTTGTGCTTATCGTCTTTAATCAGCGAATTACCACCAATTGCCACTACTGCTACTTTACGTCGATTTTCATTCATATAAACCCCTTCATTTCATGGTCAAAGCCATTACGGCTTTTTGGGCATGCATTCGGTTCTCTGCTTCATCATAGACGACTGATTGTAGGCCGTCGATTACAGCATCGGTAACTTCGATATTCCGATCCGCGGGTAATGGGTGCATATAGATCGCATCCCGCTTTGCCATAGCCATTTTCCGCTCATCAGTGATCCAATTTTGGTATTTACTGATGATCTTTGCACCCTCATTCGGATCAGGAGTATGAACCATCGCACCCCAAGACTTGGCATAGATAATGTCTGCATCTTTAAATGCTGCTTCCATATCGTCCATGACCTCAAAACTGGTGCCAAATTTTCTGGCTTGTTCTTGAGCTTGATCCATAATCTCAGGCATCAATTTGAATTCTGGAGGATGGGCAAGAACGACATCCAACCCGAACCTTGGCATTTGAAGTACGAGCGATTGGGGTACCGACATTGGCTTTTGATAAGAAGCTGCATATGCCCAGCTAACAACCATCTTCTTTCGACGCAGGTCTCGCCCTTTCTTTTCAACAATGGTCATCAAATCTGCCAGGCATTGAAATGGATGGTAAATATCACATTGCATATTCAGCACAGGCACACGTGAGGCTTTTGCCACCGCATTAAGATACTTATTTCCTATCTCCCAATCCACATGCCTGATCGCAATCCCATCGAAATAGCGCCCAAAGATTTCCCCAATTTCCTTAGGGGTGTCTCCATGCGCAATCTGTGTGGATTTGCTTTCAATGAATGCTGCATGTCCTCCTAGCTGTGCCATTCCCGCCTCGAAAGATCCACGGGTACGCGTGCTTGAAAAGAAAAACAGCATCGCCAGAACTTTGTCCCGTAAATAGGCATGCGCTTCACCCAGTGCTCGTTTGCGTTTCAGGTCAAATGCCACGTCCAAAACGGTTTCTACTTCTTCTTTCGAAAAATCCAGATCACCAATCAAATCTCTATTTCGTAGATCTGTTTGCATTGCTAACTCCTTAACTCAAAATTCAAATTCGACAAGCATCCTTATTGATGATTACAATTGCAAAATGCTCATTCCATCGCACCAAGCACTAATGCGAGCAACGCCATGCGCATGACGACACCATTGAATGCTTCGACCCAATATCTCTGGTGGCGGGTATCATCGACTTCCACGGAAAGCTCGTCCATGCGGGGTAGAGAGTGCAGGATGATCGAGTCCTGAGGAGCCTTACGCATCAGTTCTCGAGTAACTTTATAGTTATCTGGAGTCATGCCTACTGTCGCTCCACGCTCATCGCGTGCTTTGGTATAGTCGGGTTGTACCACCGGCTCCATATAGATAACATCAGCTTCTGCAATAGCCTGATCCACATGTTCGATTTCCTTGAAATTCAAATTCAAGTCAACCAATTCTTTCTTGAAATCTTCAGTCAGGCTCATCTCGGGTGGAGATACGTAGAAAGCATTGATATCAAATTGAGACATCGCATAAGAAATGCTGTGCATCGTACGCATACGCATATCTCCAATAAGCAAGAAGTTCAGACCGTCCAAAGTCCCTTTTTCGTTCAAAATAGTATATAGATCGGTCAATACCTGCGTGGGGTGTTCTCCCCAGCCATCACCGGCATTGATTACAGGGATGCTTGCCCATTTGGCTGCTTCTTGTGGAGCCCCTTGTTGGAAATGGCGCATCACCAACACATCCCCATAGTACTCTAACATTCGAACTGTATCTTTGATTGATTCCTGGTAGAAATCACCCGCCCGGGTATTCTTGACATCGGAAAACCCTAAAACATGCCCACCCAACCTATGCATGGCGGCTTCATGAGCTAAGCGTGTTCGTGTACTCGGCTGATAAAAAGCCGTGACCAAAGTCTTATCTTTTAGCAAGTCTGTGTTACGTCGGTCTCGAGCAAATGGAAGCAATTCATCTGCTACTTCGAAAATCCGAAAAAACTCTTCCCTGCCAAAATTTTTTAATGATAGGATATCCCTTCCCATAAAACTACGCATTTTTATTTCTCCTTTTCTATTAATTATTTAATATCTATGGCTATACGCAACCTACTAGATTATATGCATTATCCTACTCGTCGAATGACATGAAAATTAAAATAACCAGGCAGGAAATAGCTGAAAGAATAATCCACCACCCGTCCATCGGTGCTATATAAATATGCAATGAACCGCAGGAGGACATCCCCTCGTTGAATACGCAGGGCTTTTGCTACATCCGATTGTGCTTGTACTGCATTAATCTCACAACGCGAGGATACCAACGCAGGCATCCCCCGCTTCATGATGAAATCCAACATTGAGCCTGTAAAACCCTGGTTAAGCTCTTCAGGTGAAAAAACATCATCAGGTACAATGTCAATCAAATAAGCAACTGGTCGTCCCTCTGCATGGATCACCCTGGATACATTTACCACCGGAACATTCAGATCTATAGATAATGCTTTGGCAAACTCATCACTGGCTGGTTGATGATCAATCTTGATCTCACCGGTTGATACTTCAAGACCGATGCGCTTAGATATTGTCTCGATGCTTTCCAATACTTCCAAGCCAGTGTCAATAATCTGTGAAGGATGGATTACGAATGTTCCTGAACCCTGGTGCCGGTAGATCAAGCCCTGGGTCTCAAAAGTCCGCATGGCTTCTCTTAAGGTTGCTCTGGAGACGTTTAGCTGCTTCGCCAGTGCCGGCTCAGTCAATAAACGCTCACCCGGAGGTGTTTCTGCGATTATCTTACCTAATTCCTCATGTAATCGCTGCGATGTTGAGATTCCATTCTTGGTTATCATTCTTAGCCTCGTTATTCAAGAACCGGGATAAATTCAAATCTATTGACGTCTACCAATCCGAGATCCGATATCCGTAGCTCGGGAATTACCACCAAAGCTAGCAGGCTCAATTGCATATTCGGATTGTTTAACTTACACCCACATGCTATAAACCCTTCCAGGACGGTCTTTGCTTTCTTGGCTACAATATCTGCCCGTTCATTTGACATTAAACCCGCGATGGGGAGTTCCACCTGCCCAAGGATCTTTCCTTCTTGAACAACGATCTGTCCACCTCCTAATTTTGCCAGCTGATTGGCAGCTATTGCCATATCTCCTTCATTCGATCCCACAACAATCATATGATGGGAATCATGTGCAACTGTACTGGCGATTGCACATGGTGTGTTGAACCCAAAACCTGTAACCAAACCTACTTGCACCCCACCAGTGGCTTTATGGCGTTCTACAACTGCGATTTTAGCAATGTCTCGTCCCAGGTCCGGTTGAATCTCACCAAATTTTGTTATTATTGGTAATCTTAAGTGCCTTGTCGGTGCCTGGTTCTCAATAATTTCAATCACATTGGCTGTATAAGTACCCTCTTTTGGAGCAATCAAGCAAAAATCTTCAACAGATAAGGGATGCCCTAAATGAACAGAATCTACTGCCCATTCAGGATAAGGATAGACAGGCAGCTCGATGGACAATTTTCCCATCTCACTGATTATCTTCCCCTTTGAAACGACAACTTCTGCTTCAAGCGTTGTCAAATCACTGGTAATTAGAATATCACCATATCTACCTGGAGCGATCATTCCAACATCATGGCTTACTCCAAAATGCTCGGACGGATTAATTGTAACCATTTGAATCGCAGTTATGGGTGCTAATCCATGAGATATTGCCTCCTTCACTGCTCTATTTACATGTCCTTCGTTTACCAAAGTTTCTGAGTGTGAATCGTCGGTACAGAGAATAAAATGCCTGGGATCCATGCCCAGCTCAGTAACTGCCTTGATCTGCGCTGCCACATCATGCCACGCTGAACCGAAACGCAACATGGCTTTCATACCTTGTCGCACCCTGATCACAGCATCTTCTGCTCGTGTCCCTTCATGATCGTCTTCAGGCCCACCAGCTACGTAACCATGGAATGGTAACCCCAGATCCGGAGAGGCGTAATGCCCCCCAATCACCTTTCCGGCTTTTCGAGCTTCAGCCATTTCTGCATGCATCTTTTCGTCACCGAGAAATACTCCTGGAAAGTTCATCACCTCTCCCAGCCCAATGACGCCTCCCCAGGTCATTGCTTCTGCCACCTCGGCAGGTCCCAAGGATACTCCCGGTGTTTCAAGCCCCGGTGCCGATGGCACACAGGATGGCATTTGCACCCATACATGGATCGGCTGAATAGCTGCTTCTTCGACCATTAAGCGTACACCTCTCAAACCAAAGACATTAGCAATTTCATGTGGGTCGACAAACATAGCCGTGGTGCCATAAGGAATTACCGCTCGAACAAATTCTGTGACGGTTAGCATCCCTAACTCAATGTGCATATGCCCATCAAGTAGTCCAGGTACAAGAAAGCGATCATTTGCCTCAATGACTTTAGTCTGTTTCCCAATCGCATGGCCAGCATTTTCACCTACAAAAGCAATCCTTTCACCAACTATCGCAATATCGATTCCTGGGATAATTTCACCCGACTGAACACAAACCCAACGCCCATTCCTAATAACCAAATCAGCGGGTTTTCTTCCCATGGCAACATCCACCAGGGTCCTGCTGACTGTTGCGTCAATTGTTCCCATTGACTAACCTCCTGGCAGCTTGATTATGTTTATCAACCAACCCATGAACATCTATAGTTACTAGCTCACCATCTTTAACAACAATCTTCCCAGCGACAATCGTATAATCGACCTTCACGGGTGCACAAAAAACCACAGCCGCAACAGGGTCATGTAATCCACCCGCATATTCCAGTCTATTCAAATCTATCGCAAAAAAGTCACCGCATTTGCCCACTTCGAGTGACCCCAAGTCATTGCGACCTAAAACTGCTGCACCGCCCCGCGTCGCAATTTCCAACACCTGGCGAGCAGACATAATTGGAAAGACCTCCCCATCCGATTTTGATGCACCCATTAACCCGCACGCACCCGTGCAGCCATCAATGCCTGTCGGGTTTCCGCCAGCAAATTGGAACTATCATTGCTTGCTGAACCATCCACACCCAAACCAACTTTTACTCCCATTCTCAACATATCCATCAATGGTGCAATACCTGATGCCAGGCGCATATTCGAGGTTGGGCAATGTGCAACCCCGCAGCCTGAGTCAGCATAGAGCTTAATTTCGTTTGAATTCACATATACGGAATGTGCAAACCAAACATCATGACCAATCCAGTTCATCTCACCCATTAATGCTACCGGGCGTAAGCCAAACTTTTCATTACAAAAAACTTCTTCATCTTGAGTTTCAGCTAGATGGGTATGCAAGTGTACGCCATACTGGCGTGCCAATGATGCACTTGAGCGCATTAATTCAGGTGTCACACTGAAGGGTGAGCAAGGTGCTAGCACAATCTGGATCATCGCGCCTGGACTTGGGTCATGATATTGTTCGATTAACCTTTGGGAATCCCTTAATATAAATGCTTCATCTTCAACTAAATGGTCAGGTGGAAGTCCACCTTTGGACTTCACCCAGGCTCATAGACCCGCGTGATGCATGCAAACGTAGACCGATTTCCTTGCTTGCAAGTATTTCATCATCCAATCGAGAACCATTGGGGAAGATATACAAATGATCTGAGGCAGTGGTACAACCTGATAATGCCAATTCTGCCAAAGCGGTTTGTGTTGACAGAAAAATATCATCTGCGGTCATACGACCCCAGATTGGATATAAGGTTTTTAACCAATTGAATAAATTGGCATTTTGAGCTTCAGGAACAGCACGGGTCAGAGTCTGGTAAAAATGATGATGCGTGTTGATCAATCCCGGTAATACAATGTGCCCCGTCAGGTCTAGAACTTCATCCGCACTACCCGGTAACTCATTTGTAATTCCTACCTGCTCAATAAATCCATCACGAATAAAAAGACCACCTCCAGGAATCTCCCTTCGATGGTCATCCATGGTCACTAAGATCTGCGTATTTTTAAGTAAAAGCGTGCCCATATCAAATCGATTTATCAGATCAGTAATTAATTGTCAGACAATAATAGTTTAATATAGAAATGGACAAATGTCAATTGTCAGACAACTTTATTAAAGAAAATCGACTGCAGGATCAAGCCGCAGTCGATTGAAAATCGATATTATAGGACACCAGCTTGAATCTTAGCTGCCCTGACGGTGTTGCGCATCAACATTGTAATCGTCATCGGACCAACACCACCCGGATAAGGGGAAATCCATCCGGCTACCTCCTTAGCTTCATTGAATGCCACGTCTCCTGCTAGCCGATATCCCTTTTCAGTCGTTGGATCATCCACACGGTTGGTTCCCACATCAATAACGACTGCACCAGGCTTGATCCAATCTCCTTTCACCATTTCGGGTCTTCCAACCGCTGCAATCAGCACATCTGCGCTGCGGCAAATGCCGGGAAGGTCCTTGGATCGTGAATGGCAGATGGTTACCGTGGCATCGCGCTTCACTAAAAGCAATGCGACTGGCATACCAACAATATTTGAACGTCCCAACACGACTGCATTGGCACCTTTTAACTGGAAACCCGTTTGATCGATCAAATAAATGCAACCATCCGGTGTACAGGGAACAAATAATGGCTCGCGTCCCTTTTGTGCTAATCTGCCAATATTTATCGGGTGGAATCCGTCTATATCTTTCTCAATGCTGATCGAGTTTAGAATCTTTTCATCGTCGAGATGATCTGGCAGGGGTAACTGCACTAAAATACCATTGACCTTCGGGTCTGCATTCAGCTTTTTAACCAACTCTTCTACTTCAGCTTGTGAGGCGGTTTTTGGTAGTTCATATCCAAATGAATCAAGCCCATTTTTTTCACAGGTCTTTCTCTTCATCTTTACATACTGCTGAGAAGCTGGGTTTTCTCCGACCAGGACTGCTGCCAAACCAGGTCGGGGTAATCCATCTTTTACCATCGCTTCTACGTCAGCTGCAATCTCACATAATAATTTCTCCGAAATTGCTTTCCCATCGATGATCTGCGCAGTCATAATCTCTCCTTATCGCGAAATTAGGATGTTAGCGAATTCAACTTCGATTTTGTTTGTGATTTTTAGAATTACCGTTTTTGATTATCCTTGAAAATCGGCAAATTTACAAGTAACATTAATCCTGAATTCCGGTAAAATATCAAATACTCAAGTAAATCAGGAGAATGCCTTGAAAAGATACCACTATAAATTTATCCCAATATTATTCATTATTACCCTCCTCCTTGCTGGTTGTGCCAGCGAACAAAGTGGTGCGACAAAAGCCATTCAAGCTTATATTCAAGCTTTGAGTAACAAGGATTCGGTCCAGATCAGTAATCTCTCATGCTCAGATTGGGAACAAAATGCTCTCCTTGAAGTCGATTCACTCACGGGAGTGGGATCAAAAGTTGTAAATTTGAAATGTGACCCGACCGGTCAGGATGGTACCGATACCTATGTTTCCTGTACTGGATCGCTCGACCTTGACTACAATGGAGAAGGTCAACAGATCGATTTATCTACACACACATATATTGCCCGTCAGGAAGCCGGGGAATGGCGGATGTGTGGATATCACTAAATTGAGATGAGTGTGTATAATGCGCAGACTATTTAGCCGCGAGAATTTATCTGCTCTTTTGCTGTGTCTGATTTTAATTGCTATCCTCATTTTCACCGCTGACAAGGCTCCATTGTGGATTTACCAGGGCTTTTAAGCAGTCGTCATTCTTATTGAGATTCAACTGATCTCCGTAATCCTGTGCCCTTCATTACACTAATTTTTATTGTTTGCGCCTCCCTGATCTTTGGTTGGATAGCTAAAGGTCCATGGCGTAGTCGGTGTTTAATGTTCGCTAGCATCCTGGCTATCTATTGGCTTCAGCCTGCAACACCCATTCGGCACTTAGATTTTTGGTTGCCAACTGCCTGCCTGGTCATCTCAGCGTTGACCTGGATAATTACTCAGCCCAAGGATGCGCTATATTTACGGGCAAATCTTTTAAGTGGTTTGATCATCAGCGCTGTGATCCTCCTGATCGGTTTGACTCGTTATCTTGGACCCATTTGCTGCCTGACTCCAACGCGCCCACCTGCCATATTACAAATATGCCTGGGTCTACTAGCTGTTATCGTGATCTTGATTATTGTAAACCGGTATACGGCGGGACGAAAAGTTTGGATGTATTCTGGAATTACATTGATTATTGGATTGTTCGTTATTCTGAAATCCGAAACCCTGGCTGAATTGGTCAGTGCTGGTTTTCGATCTATAAATAATCAATCGGTTGAACTCGCCTCCGCAAGTGATATAAAATGGCTTGGTTTCTCATACGTTGCTTTTCGGTTACTGCATACCCTGCGCGATAGATTGAGCGGTAGATTGCCTGATCTGGCTTTGGACGAATATGTGACCTATATTATTTTTTTCCCGGCATATACAGCCGGTCCAATAGACCGCGTCCAACATTTCGTCCAAGACCTACGCCGACCCTTTCGACCCAACCTTAATACTGCTCTGAAAGGTGGAACGAGAATATTATTGGGGATTTTTAGAAAATTTGTCCTGGCAGATGGTTTAGCCCTGATTGCATTGAACAATATCAATTCAGCTCAGGTAAAAGCAGCTGGTTGGTTATGGATATTGCTTTACGCTTATGCCTTGCGCATTTACTTTGATTTTTCAGGGTACACAGATATCGCCATTGGCTTGGGCCAACTGCTGGGTATCCAGCTGCCCGAGAATTTTGACCGACCCTATCTTAAGCAAAATCTAACTTTGTTTTGGAATAGCTGGCATATCACCCTGGCACAGTGGTTTAGAGCTTACTTTTTCAATCCACTGACCCGTTCATTACGATCTAGCTCGCGTAATATTTCTCTTCCTATAATAATTTTCATTGGTCAGCTCACTACATTTATTTTGATTGGTTTATGGCATGGAATAAGCTGGAACTTCGCCATCTGGGGAGCCTGGCACGGCTTGGGGCTTTTCATCCATAATCGTTGGACTAATTTGATAAGGTCAAAATCATCAAGCTTGGATAACCATCCCAGACTAAAGCAAGTAGTCAGCCTTAGTAGCTTAGTGATTACATTTAATTACGTCAGTCTGGGATGGGTGTGGTTCGCTTTATCCACACCTGCTCTATCCTGGAATGTCATGCTTAAATTATTTGGTTTGGTTTAGATTAGTGGAAATGTCTGCAACATCGACTACAAAGAATTATTCACTGAAGCGTGTGATCATCAAAGGGTTGTTACTCTTCTTGTTGATCAACCTGCTCTTTGTTCTTTTGGCACCGCTCCCATTTCTGGGTAAATTTTCGGTATATAACCACATCTTTCCAGGACGGGTGCGACTGCCATATGGTGAGAATCCCGATCAAGCATATAACCTTAGTTTATATAACCTTGAAGCCATGTTTGCCTCCCATGAATTGGTTGCCGGAGAAAAACCCGCAGAAGAATTTCGAGTCGTACTCATCGGTGACTTTTCAGTGTGGGGTTATCTATTAAAACCGGAAGACACACTTTCTGCTTATTTGAACGCTTCAAACATTGTCACTAAAGATGGTAAGTTGGTGCGGGCTTACAATCTGGGATATCCAACTCTATCTCTCACCAAAGATCTGTTGATCCTCGATTATGCAATGCACTACCAACCCGACCTGATCATCTGGCTTTTCACCCTCGAAGCGCTTCCCCTGACTAAACAGTTAGATTCACCCATCGTACAAAATAACCCATCTAGAGTAAGAGACTTAATAACAAAGTACGATATAAATCTTGATTTCCAAGATCAACGTTTTATTTCACCAAATATCTTGGATTTCACCCTTGTCGGAGAACGCCGGGCACTGGCAGATCTTCTCCGCTTGCAAATCTATGGCCTCATGTGGGCTGCTACCGGGATTGATCAATATTATCCAACGACGTATGAACCCCCTCAATCAGACCTCGCCTTGGATGACACATTCCATAGCCTGCAGCCTCCAAAATTAAATACCGAGGATTTATCCTTTGAAATATTAACTGCTGGCAAGAAAATATCTGGTGTTGTACCAATCCTCTATGTCAACGAACCCATCTATATCAGCCAAGGAGAAAACTCCGATATCCGGTATAATTTCTTTTACCCAAAATGGGCATTCGATCAATATCGTCTACTCTTCGGTGAAATTTGCCAGATGGAAAGAAGTCAGTGTTTGGACGAATGGAGCCTTGTTCCCTCTGCAGAATTTACGAATAGTGCAATTCACATGACCCCACTTGGTACAAAGATGCTAGCCGATCAGCTTGTAAATTCTATCTTATCCCTATCCAACCCTTGATTTATGGAACACTCAGCGAACAAAAAATTAATCCTCTCCTTCAGGATTCTATTTTTATCTGCATTATTTCTTGGATTAAGTGCATGCTCAATTAATCAATCACCCCAGGGTGACGTTACACAATACCCTGTTATCTCACCCGTTGAACAATCCGCTATCTCGAATACACCCACTATTTCGCCAACTCATTTCATTGAAGGTTCACCAATCTCAACGCAGAATGAGATTCAACCCCCAAAATCAACGCTTGAGGCCTTGTCCATTCCTGTAGCATCATCAACAGTCATGGCGAGTACATCCACACCGCTATCTCCTGGTGATTGGATGTCATTGCCTGTTATTCCGATGGTCGATCAAAATGCAAAATTGATCTATCAGAAAGGGATCGAATTAGGAAACAATCCACATGCATTCTCGAAAATAGGAGATTGTCAGAGTATCACCACTTATTTCCTGAGCTATTTTGATACCCCCAGATTATATAATTTGGGAGAATATTCTGCTTTGCAACAAACAATCGACTGGTATGCAGGATCTTTTTCCCGTGAGAGCCTGTCTGTAAAAGGAGGTTATAACGCAGCAGCCATACTTTCTCCTTTGCGTGCTGATCCGAAACAATGTAATACCAACGAAAATCCCATTCAATGTGAGTTCCGCCTTAATCACCCCAGTATTGTCATTATAAGTCTTGAAGAATGGTGGGCAGGCCACCCAGAAAATTATGAAATCTATATGCGCCAGATTATCGAGTATGCTATCACCCAGGGCGTTGTGCCTATTATCGCCACGAAAGCTGACAACCTTGAAGGAACTCATCAGATCAACCAGACAATTGCCAACCTGGCTCAGGAATACGACATACCGCTATGGAATTTCTGGGCAGCAGTCCAATCATTGCCCAATCACGGTTTGATCGCATTAAATTCTTCAGGGGAAAAGGATATGTTTCACCTTACCCATAGTGAAGGTTATTATTTTTATAATGATCCATCTGGCACCCAATCTGGCTGGTCTGTCCGTAACCTTACTGCTCTTCAAGTTCTGGATGCAGTCAGGCGAGGTTTTTTAACCCAACCATGAAGCAAGTCTTTGTCGAAAATAAAGGGATATTATGACAACTGAGATCATGCAAACTATTGCTACCTACATTACCACCCAAATTCTCAAGCAACCGAAACGAGTCCTAAAACCAGATGAACCATTACTGTCAAATGGATTGGTCGATTCATTCAGTCTGGTTGATTTATCGCTGTTTATTGAAAAAACGTTTACTGTATACATTGATAACACTGAATTAAATCGCCAGACATTTGACACCCTGGCCGAATTAACAAACCTCATCCAATCCCGCATGTGATCTTCACGACATGCATACCCTTGCCCAAAGATTGCTTCAATTAAATGAGATAGCTCCTCAATCCGTTGCGATTCGGTTACTGTTTAACCAGGAACCTGAAAGGGTGCTAACATACTCTGCTTTTCTTCATGGTTCAGCTGGATATGCAGCGGCATTCAATAATGCTGGTATCCAACCCGGTGAAGTAGTAATCATCATTCTACAACATAGTGAAGACCTATTGTTCGCGTTCTTTGGAGCCATACTGCAAGGTTCTATCCCGGCTATAATGCCTTTTTTAACAGAGAAACTATCGCCAGAGCAGTACCGGAGATCCTTAATATCATTATTTGAGATTACCTCCCCAGCTGCAGTGGTGACATATCCGGAATTTCTTGAAGAGGTCCAGCTGGCTGTAAAATCGAGCAGCTCGATTAGGGCAGTTATCTCATCAAGCCAGATTATCCCAGAATCCGAATTAAATCCATCAGTCTTTGAAAATGGAAAAAATCGACTTCCGGAGGATATCGTTCTACTACAACATTCCTCTGGTACAACCGGATTACAAAAAGGAGTGGCATTATCTCATCAGGCAGTTTTTAACCAGCTCGATAGTTATTCAAGTGCCCTCAGACTAAATTCATCTGATGTAATCGTAAGTTGGTTACCCCTGTATCACGACATGGGATTAATTGCTGGATTTCTCTTACCAATCCTTTCAAATGTGCCCTTGGTTTTACTTTCTCCATTTGATTGGGTGCGTGCCCCACATAAGCTCTTACACGCGGTTACAAAATACCGTGGCACACTTTCGTGGCTGCCTAACTTTGCTTATAATTTCTGCACTCAAAAGATTCGTCAACGCGATACTGGAAGATGTCAACTTATCCAGCTGGCGGGCAGTCAGTAACTGCTCTGAGCCGATGTATTGGAAAAGCCATCAGATGTTCCTTGACCGGTTTCAGCCATATGGACTCAAACCATCTGCGCTAACCACCTGTTATGCGATGGCAGAAAATGTCTTTGCCGTGTCTCAGGGCGGTATCGATCGACCGATTACGGTCGATCAGATCAGCCAACGGAACTTGTTGGTGGATCGAATCGCAGTTCCATCGAAATCAGGTGAAGAAACGCTCAATATGCTCTCGACAGGACATCCGATTAATAACACCAAGGTCATGATTCTCGATCAACATCACACAAAAATTTCTGATCGCTCCCTGGGTGAAATTGCCATCTCGAGTGATTGTATTTTGACTGGTTATTACAATCGCCCAGATCTGACAGCCAAAGCATTTCACAATGGTTGGTATTTGACTGGTGATCTGGGTTATATAGCTAATGGTGAAATATATATTACCGGAAGAAAAAAGGACCTGATCATCGTCGGTGGTAAAAACATATACCCCCAGGATCTGGAGAATTTGACAAGTGAAATTGAAGGTGTCCATCCAGGTCGCGTGGTAGCATTTGGAGTGCCTAATGAAATCACCGGTACCGAAGATGTAGTCATAATTGCAGAAGTGGATAAAGTTAATAAAGATTTCATTGAGACTGATCTGGAAAGCTCACCAGAAATCGATCAAATTTCAGATGAAATCCGCTTACGTGTCACCCGCGGTTCAGATATTGCTCTGCGGAGGGTTAAGCTAGTAAAAAGGGGTTGGCTGATCAAGACTAGCAGTGGAAAAATCGCTCGTAATGCAAATCGAGAGCGATACCTCAACGAATTTATGGAAGATTGATCGACTTAGGTCGCCATACAGGGTCGAAATCATAAGAAGGATTTACCACAATCGGATGTCGTTCGACCCCGTTTGTTCGCATAACATAGATATCATGGTTTCCAGAAAACCAGCTGGTAAATAATAACCAATAACCATCGAATGAGTAATTGACATCTAACACTAACTGAGAGTTTGGTACATCTACTGGAAGCGTACCTTCTTCGGTATAAGTAACCGCCATTAGATTAGTCGTACCCGTTGTATCTGATAAAACCTGCCTTGTATATATCACGACAGAACTATCTGGAGACCATGATGGTCCACTGATAATATAATCTCCTTCACCTGAAATGAGGCTATGGCGGTTTTTTCCGTTCACATCCATTACCCATATCCGGTTATCGCTATTAACATAGGCGATCACTTTTCCATTTGGAGACCAGGCAGGTTGAGATATCGCCCTTGTTTCATCATCAACGAGAGATTTAACCGAATAATCCAGGAGGTTCAATATATAAATACCGGGTACACCCTCCTTACGTAATGATGTAAAGGCGATCTGATTTCCATCTGGCGACCAGCTGGGATCGTAGTCTCCTCCGGGGGCATTCGGTAATGGGATTAATCCGCTACCATCAACGTTGATGATATAAAGGTTTGCGCCTGGATAGGAATTAAAATGGCGGATACAAGGTGAAATAAACACAATCCTTATCCCATCCGGTGACCATCTCGGCTCACATGCCCCTTCAGGTATATCGGTGATCTGCTTAAGTCCAGTCCCATCTATGTTCATTAACCAAATCTCAGCCGCTCCCGATCGATTTGAAGCAAACGCGATTTGTCCTGCACCACCCAACGGCGTCGCACGTGGCGTTTTGGTTATTGTGGGAGATGGGTTTCTTGTGGGAGTTAGAGTCGGAGAAGGAGTAATGGTAAATGTTGCAGTTGGGGGATTGATCACTGCAGGAGTTTGAGATAGTTCTCCGAGAATGGGTAATTGAGTATTGGTTGGAATTTCTAACGTTGGAGTCAGGGAGGGCACCATAGCAGGAGCGACATAGCCAATCATTTGCTTCACAAGATCAGGTCTAAACGCATACGCAGCAAATCCACCCAAGACTAACAACGGAAATAAAAAAAATAAAAACCAACCCGGCGATCTTCTTTGAATTTTTGGATGTAAGGGAAATAACTCGATATCACTTATATTAGAGTCTAGAGCACGTGTGGATCTTTTTTTATCCCGAGCAGTTCGATGTGGTTTTTTCACCTCATCAATATGCGAGTGACCATCTGACTGACCGGGCAATTGGTCATGTAGTGTAATCGGAGGTGGCTGTAACACAAGTTCCAGCGGCACTTTTCGCCTAGAGATGCTCCGGGCTTCCATCAAGTCGTATCGCAATTCGTCTGCAGTTTGGTAACGATCCTTTGGTTGAACTGCCAGGCATTTTTCAACAATCGTTACAACATGGTCCGACACCTTAGGATTGAGCTTTTGAATCGGGGTGAGTTCAGCTCGATTCATAGCGCGATCAAGGCCATCCTCGGGAAGTGCGTTGGTCATAGCGCAATATAAGGTTGCGCCTAACGAATATATATCTGACCTGCCATCGGTACGCGCACTCCCATATTGTTCAGGCGGCGAGTATCCTGGTGTCATAGCTCTCGCCCCAGTATGGGTTGCTTCTCGCCCTTCCACCACCTTAGCCAGGCCAAAATCCACCAGATAAATATGACCTGTGGGTGTGATGCGCACATTGCCTGGTTTAATATCGCGATGCAAGATTACAGGTGTACGCGTATGCATATATGAAATCGCATCACAGATAGCTACCCCGATGATGATCACTTCTTGTTCAGGTAAAGGGCCTAATCGATCTAGTCGTTGGCGCAGGTCTTCACCTTCGATAAAATCCATGACCAGATATTGACCAAGAGGTTCAATAACAAAATGGTCTGATACGCGAGGCAAATTCTGTTGGCGTAAGCTAGCTAATATTGTTGCTTCCAAGCGGAATTGACGTGCATATTCATCGGTGGTGAAAAGATTTTCCTTTACCGCCACCTCTACCCCCAGATTCTCATCAATGGCCTTATACACTGCTGCCATCCCGCCTTGCCCAAGAACTTCGACAATACGGTAGCGATTATTCAGCAGGGAGCCCGATTCCAATGTCATTATCTACTTATTATACGTGAGTGGAGGCGTTCTTGAATAGTTTATTGTAAAAATAAATCAATACCCTCCCACTAGTTATCATGATGAAATGTCGCGCCGATGATTTCAAGCGAACCTCGTGGGATGTGCTCATTACATAAGCAAACAGTACGCATAGAAATTAACTTATGAAAATATAGGAAAAGTCCTACGACCTACACCCTGCTAATACCTGGATCTAATTCAGCTTCTTAATTAATAATAGGATTAGATATCCAAATTCTTTACATCCCTTGCGTGGGTCTGGATAAACCTTCTCCTTGGAGGTACCGCAGAACCCATTAACATATCAAAAGTCCGATCAGCCTCGGCAGCATCATCTATCGTAACTAGTAATAACGTGCGGACGTTTGGATCCATGGTTGTTTCCCAAAGCTGTTCCGGGTTCATCTCACCTAAACCCTTATATCTAGATAAAGATACTCGATCTGCGGAAACGCCCATTTCCTTTACAATACCATCCTTTTGTCCGTCAGTATACGCATATTTAATCTGGTTTTTATAAGCGACACGATACAAAGGAGGCTGGGCAATATATAAATGTCCTTCATCGATGAGCACCGGCATGTAGCGAAAGAAAAAAGTTAACAACAATGTCCGGATGTGGCTACCATCTACATCTGCATCCGTCATAATAATCACCCGTCCATACCGTAAACCCGATATATCAAAATTATCTCCTATACCAGTACCAAGAGCGGAAATCAAAGCTCTAACTTCATTATTTGCCAGAATTTTGTCCAACCTGGCTCGTTCTGTGTTTAAGATTTTCCCACGTAGAGGTAACACTGCCTGAAAATGTCGGTCACGTCCCTGTTTGGCAGAACCACCGGCCGATTCACCCTCCACCAGATACAGCTCCGTTTTTTCAGGGTCACGTTCCGAACAATCAGCAAGCTTACCGGGTAAAGTCAAGCTTTCCAGGGCTGATTTTCGTATGACCAGGTCGCGTGCTTTTTTCGCAGCATCTCTCGCTCGGGCAGATGTCAAGCATTTTTGAACAATCGCTTTACCCGCTGCAGGATTCTCTTCCAAAAAGGTGCTAAATCGATCCCCTACAACCTGCTGCGTCAAGGTCTGTGCTTCAGGATTCATCAGCTTGACTTTGGTTTGACTTTCAAACTGAGGGTCCGGATGTTTAATGCTAACGATCGCAGTTAAACCTTCTCGGGTGTCATCACCGGTGAAATTAGGATCAGCATCCTTTAGCAGACCGGTTCGACGAGCATAATCATTGATTGTGCGTGTGACCGCGGCACGTAATCCTGTGAGATGGGTTCCACCATCGATCGTGTTGATGGTATTCGCAAAAGAATAGACAGATTCAGCATAGGATTCAGTATATTGAATAGCTGCATCAATCGTGATACCTTCAATTTCCTTTTCTACATGCACAACTGGATGGAGTACATCTCTGTTTCTATTCAGGTATCTTACAAATGATGTAATCCCCCCCTCAAAATAGAACGTCATCTCATGATTAATTCGTGCATCCCTGAAATATATGGTCACACCCCGAGTTACAAATGCCATCTCACGGAATCTCTGCGATAGAGTATCAAACCTATAATCCAGCTCACCTTTAAATATTTCGGGGTCAAATTTAAAAGTTGTTTTAGAGCCAGTTTCTTTCGGGGAGGTTTTCCCAATTACGGTTACTTGACCTTTCGGATATCCCCTTTCGTATCGTTGAAAGTATTTTTTTCCATCGCGTTTGATCTCTACTTCGCACCATTCTGATAGAGCATTAACCGCCGATACGCCTACTCCGTGAAGTCCACCAGACACTTTGTAACTACCCCCACCAAATTTCCCGCCTGCATGTAATACCGTCATCACCACTTCAAGCGCAGATTTTTTCATGGTGGGATGGATATCCACAGGAATTCCCCGCCCGTTATCGGTGACAGTTACGCTACTATCGGAATTAATCATCACCTCTATACGATCACATACGCCCGCTAATGCTTCATCAATGGAGTTATCCACCACCTCATACACCAGATGATGCAATGCCTTGATATCTGTACCACCAACATACATGCCTGGACGTCTGCGAACTGCTTCGAGACCTTCCAGTACCTGGATGTCTTTTGCTTCATAAGATAAGGGTGTTTTATCGTCAACCACACGAACCTCCGGTGATTACCCGCCTTTTATCGCCATTTCGCTACGAGATTTGAGAGATCGGAGCGTTTCTTGTGACCATTTGTCTGCATCACGATAATAGATAAAGCTCGCTGCCAGGAGAGCACTCGTAATAAACGCATGCCCTCCCACACCAACTAAAGTTAACCATGAGTTTTCAGGTGGTACGCGCCATAATATATCCAGACCTTCACTGAGTGCCAAGATCGACAGGAAGAAGAGTGACGTTGTAGGTAATGTCATTCGGGTTAATATCATGCTTCTTTGGACAGCAACCAGGGCATTATTATGGTTCATGAATATGCCATGAGCTGAGAATAACAATGGAAATGCGAGCCAAAGTATGACTCCAAAATATATAAAGAAAGCAAATTGCCCTAAGGGTATCCCAATCAATGCAATTGCAGAGATAACGCAGCTGGATGGAATACTTATAACAATAAATATGATGAGTAATGCCAAAGACAAGCTGAGAATCTGGATCGATGACCAGACCCAATTCTTAATCACTTTTCGAACTTCTAGTTTACCAGTGAACGATACCTGGACGACAAGGTTATAGTAAAAACTTCCTGCAGTTAAGCCAACCACCAATATAGCAATTGCCAGGCAAATAACAATAATTGGATTAGAAAAGTCCACAAATACCGGAGAGCCGTTAGGTGTTACCACAGGCAATCTGGAAGCCATTAAGCTGGGAATACCTACCGGGATAGTCCTTAGCAAGCTAAGCAAGTTGATGTGCGCCGTCACTGAACGTATCAATTCGATACTCGTGGAGATTAGATCTGTGGTCTGAGTTGAATTTGCTTGTCCAGAGACCAGCATTCGATCAAGATAAGCATTAACCAGCGTCTTAACCTGAATATGCGGACCCAACCACAGCAATAAATCAAGCCCGATTGGTATGAGAATTATCACAACCTGGTTTGCAATTGCATCAAATCCCGCTCGCAATGACGCAATCAACTTGGGTGGTGCAGGTATAACTTGCGCTTCGATTTTATCCATACGGCATTCCATTTTACCATAGAGCCCTGCCTATCGCATTTGTGTTATCATAAGTATACTTATTTGCAATATTTATTACTGGATTATGAAAACCCATATGCGTATTATTGGTAGACCAACCATCAACCTGCTTTCTTGTGTGGCAATTGTCATTCTCTTATTTATCATTTTCTCTCTGCCCGTCCTGGCCAGTACTCCTCCAAAAATATTTCCGGACACGACCCGGACAATTACTCCAACAGTATCTCTGCCATATATCTGGCAGGAGGTATCACTTTCAGGCAATTCCACCAGTTCAATTACTCAAACAGTTATCTTTACAGATACACTAACCCCAACAATCACTCCAACACCTACCGACACTGCTACACCAGTCGATACCCATCCTTTAACCATCTCTTCCACACTAACCTCAACACCGTTCCCGACTCAACTTTCATATTTTCCATATATACGCAACGATCCTTTTATTCCAACAAACACGCCCACCCCACCTCCTGAAATGGTGCTCTTTTGCGACTCCATAGGCTCACCTATCTTTATCCCAGATAATGATGGTAACGGAATAAACAATGACATTTCCATTTTTGATGGGCGTACATTAGTAAATATACGTTTATATGTCGATATCAGTCATACATACGTGGGTGATCTAGTTGTCACACTCAGCAAGCTAAATTCAGGCCAAACCATTACTGCCATTCATCGTCCCGGTCCTTCATTATACGGATGTAATAACTCGGATATTGTTTCCATCCTCGATAGTGGTGCTGCACGCCCTGCAGATGATGTTTGTGCTTCCTTTCCCCACGCAATATCAGGAATTTTTTTACCCACTGAGAATTTGAACGTTTTTACCGGGCAGAGTGCAGCTGGCACATGGAGGCTTAACGTTTCTGATCACTATATCAATGATACTGGTGCTCTTAACCATTGGTGTCTTGAAACCCAATTATCCGAAACAATGCCTGTTCCTACCCCAACCCCCACTCCAGTAAACCTGCCTCCGAGTGCATACATCTTCGGAATGTCTGGCAAGGACCAACAGCTTAAACTAGATTGCGAATCCCGTTCAGCAGTAGATTGGGCTAAATACTTTGGGATTAATATTGATGAGCTAGATTTTCTGAATCATTTTCCAAGAACAGATGACCCCGAAACTGGATTTGTCGGGAACCCAAATGGCATCTGGGGCAATATACCCCCGAATGACTATGGTGTTCATGCATCACCTGTTGCAGACCTATTAGTGAGTTATGGTTTATCTGCCACGGCATTCAAATCCCTCAGCTGGGATGACTTGCGGGCAGAGATTGCTTCTGGTCATCCTGTCATTGTATGGATCATCGGTGATAATTTCAGAAATCTGGTAAATGGTACGCCCCATTATTACACCGCTGCTTCGACGGGAAATACCACAATTGTCTCGCCGTTCGAACATACAGTGATATTAGTTGGTTACAGCGCGTCTAGTGTGACAATCTTGAATGGTTCCTGGTTTATGGATATCGACCTATCACAATTTCTAGATTCCTGGTCTGCATTGGATTTCATGGCAGTACTTTCTCATCCTTAAAGTTAATTCTTTTGTTGAGTCGTTGTTACAGGCCTGAAATAGTGGTTCGATTCTCGCTTGAGTAAATCCACATAAATTAAATTGGTATCATCAAATATTAATCTTCAGGTAATTTCATGGTAAACTGAAGGGATATAATGATTAAAATTCTTGACAATAGTGATTAATATCAGTAGAATTCATCAAATTTTGCATTTTTTGGGGGGATTTCCGAACAGCCAGGATCGTTACCTAGCTGTTATCGCCTGGTATAGTGGAACTACATCGCAGATCCTTTTGAAAATTGAAGGAGGTGTTTTACCTTAAATAACGAATCAACTGAGTTCATCAACCTAATCATAACGACAATCTATCTATCTCTTGGAGGAGGCAGAAAATGAGTAAGCGTTTGCTTGTTTTTGTATCCATTTTTATGATCGCCAGTATGGTTTTATCTGCTTGCGGTTCAGCTGCAGCTACCTACACCTGCACTGATTCCATCGGTTGCGTCAAGATTGGCCCTACAGATCCAATTCATATCGCCTATCTATTAGTTGTTTCAGGTGCTAATTCAGCTTTAGGCACCGATTCCCGCAATGGTGTACAGATTGCTATCGATGATGCAGGTGGTAAGATTCTGGGTCACGATATCAAGTTTGATGGTGAAGATGGTCTTTGCACCGCTGATGGTGGTCAGGCTGCTGGTACCAAACTAGCTGCAGACCCCACCATTATCGCAGTCATCGGTACTTCATGCTCAAGTGAAGCCCGCGCAGCAGAGCCTCTGCTCTCCGCAGCAGGTTTCGTGACCATCTCATCTTCCAATACTGCACCTGACCTGACAGATCCAACGAATCCGAATCACTACCCGGGTTACTTCCGTACTGCCCATAACGATAAGATCCAGGGCGCAGCTGCAGCTGACTTCGCCTTTAACTTCATGAAAATAACCAAGGCAGCAACCATTCATGATGGTAGCCTGTACGCAGATAAACTAACGGAAGTATTTCGCGATGAATTCACCAAGCTAGGTGGCACGATCACCGCAGCCACTTCGGTCGACCCGAATGCAACTGATATGAGTTCAGTCTTGGCTGACATTGCCACCGGCAGTCCTGAGCTGATCTATTTCCCCATCTTCCTACCCGCAGGCGCCTTCATCATTGATCAAGCGAAGACTACTCCAGGCCTGGAAAACACGAAGCTAATGGGTGCGGATGGATTGTATTCACCCGATGTCATGAAAACTGCAGGTGCTGCTGTTGAAGGATTCATGGTTTCGAGCCCGATTGTCCAGGGTGCCGCATATGATGCATTCGTTGCCAAGTATAAAGCGAAGTTTGGCACAGATCCGATCAACATCTTCCATGCCCACGCTTATGACGGCTTCAATATCGTCAAGGCAGCTATTGAGAAGGTCGCTGTTCAAGAATCTGATGGGACGATCTACATCCCACGCCAGGGTTTACGCGATGCGATGGCTGCAACCAAAGATTTTAAAGGCTTGACAGGTGTCCTGACCTGCAATGTCAGATGGTGATTGTGCCAACCCGACCATTGGTGTCTACGTATATCATACTGGTGTATATCCACCTGACACTGATCTGGCCAACTGAGTTTATCAAGACCCCGTAAAATACAGAAGTCTACAAAGAGGGACGAGAATAGCCTCGCCCCTCTTTTGAATTTATGGCTTAAGCAGAACAGGAGTCGAAGATGCTTCGTACCTTGCGTCAACGCATCACGATTACGGATATCTTTATTTGGATAATAGGATTGTCCATTGCTGGTGTTGTAATCTGGGGAACAATAAGCACTTTGCAGCAGGGACGATACTCAGGCAGCAGCTGGCTTGATTTGACCATAAAAGGTTTAGCCCTCGGCGGAGTTTATGCCCTAATCGCTATGGGCTATACCATGGTATATGGTATCCTGAAAATGATCAACTTCGCTCACTCCGAAGTATTTATGAGTGGGCCATTCACTGCAGTTTTCGTCGCCTTAGGCTTTTCGAAATCAGGTTTCCTAGATAAGCAACCGATTATTAGCTTGATCATAATCACACTGGTTTCTGCTGCGGTATCGACTTTGATCGCAGTACTCCTGGAAAGAATAGCTTACCGTCCTTTACGTAATGCACCCCGCCTTGTTCCCCTGATTACAGCCATCGGGGCTTCCTTTTTTCTCCAGTATGTATTCCGCGGTCTATACGGTTCCGGTTCATATGGTTATCCAGAAATAAAAACGCTTTGAGCAGTCTGTGCCGTTTGCTGGAATACAGATTCATATGACTCAAATCGTCGTCATTATCGGAGCGATAGTGATGATGGTCGCCCTTTATGGCATTGTGCAATGGACAAAGATCGGTAAAGCCATGCGCGCTGTATCGGAAGATAAAGAAGCAGCTGAGTTGATGGGAATCAACGTAGATCGGATCATTGTCTTTACCTTCGCCCTGGGAGGTGCTTCAGCTGGTATTGGAGGCATCCTATACACACTTTTATTCCCTGTGGTGAACTTTTATATGGGCTTCTTCCCAGGGATCAAAGCCTTTACAGCTGCAGTTCTGGGAGGGATTGGAAATGTGCCGGGAGCTTTCCTCGGATCGATCATCCTGGGCTTGCTTGAATCGGTTGGACCAAATTTGTTCCTGACGGGTTTAGGCATCCCGTCCCCTTCTCAATTGAAGGATGCGATTGCCTTCATTGTATTAGTCCTTATTCTAATATTCCGTCCGACCGGTATCTTGGGTGAACGTATCTCCAGGGACAAGGCTTAGGAGGAACCCATGAAAAACGAATCTTCTTATTGGGTAAAAACAATCCAGAATGGCCTGATAGGTGGGGGAATCGCATTACTACTTTCTCTGATTGGATTGTCTGTTGCATTTAAATCGACATATATCATCAGCGGTATATTCACCATGGGTCAGGTTTTCGCATTTTCCCCCATTCTTTTTGAAAGTTACCTGTCTGTTCGAAAAGCTAATTCTAAAAATGCTACCTTTCTCCTCATGGTTGGAGGATTGACTGGTTTGTTGGGTGGTGTGGTCCTCGTTATCACAATTGCGCTCCAGCAAGTGATCAATTTGCGCTCTGTGCTGATTAACTTCTCACCTGATCTTATCAAATTGCTTACATTCAATTTAAGCCTGGTTCCCGGCTTGCTAGTATTGCTTGGAGCTTGTCTCTTGTTAGGAATTGTCGCTACTGGCTTATTCCTGCTTCCGAACCGGTTTCGAGAAGTAATCATCCAAGGTCTATTAACCGTCATTGTCTTGGGATTATTCCGTGACCTTCTCGTCACAGTGATCAACCTATGGGGATTCGTAAAATATGCCTTCTTATGGTTATTTGCCCAGAGTGGGCTATCGATAATCGGAGCTGTTGTAGTTTTTGTGGTTGTCGGTGCCCTGGTTTACTGGAGGAGTGGCAGACAGATGAAGGCAGTCGTCATAATCCGTAACCCTCGCCAACAACGCATCATTCGAAGGACAGGGATAGCAGTACTCGTGATCTTTGTTCTTCTATTACCCCCGATCTTGGGGAGTTATTTTAGTGAAATATTCGATCAGGTTGGCATCTATATTCTGATGGGTTTGGGGTTGAACATTGTGGTTGGATTTGCTGGCTTACTCGACCTGGGGTATGTTGCCTTCTATGCGATTGGAGCTTACACTCTGGGTATCTTAACGACTACCGAAGCAGTCGGATTATTGCATTTAAATTTTTGGGTAGCGACACCGATTGCTCTAATCGTGGCAGTTTTTGCTGGAGTAATCCTTGGTTTACCGATCTTGCGCTTACGGGGTGACTATCTTGCCATTGTCACCTTGGGTTTTGGAGAAATTATTCGCATCGTAGTGCTTTCTGACTGGTTAAAACCACTCCTGGGAGGTTCCGAAGGCATCCAGCGTATCAGCCAACCTGCTATTGGTAGTTTCATCTTCAATAATCAACAAAAACTATATTATGTGATCCTGATAGGCATTCTCATTGCAGGATTCATATCTGTACGTTTAAAGGATTCCCATCTTGGAAGGTCATGGATGGCATTGCGAGAGGATGAGGATGTTGCTGAAGCGATGGGGATAAATAAATTGACAACCAAGCTGCTTGCATTTGCGATGGGTGCCCTTTTCTCTGGTTTGGGAGGAGCAATATTTGCCACCAAGATCGGTTCTGTTTACCCACAAAGCTTCAGCTTTCTCGTTTCGATCAATATCCTTTCATTAATAATCATTGGTGGTATGGGTAGCATACCTGGTGTGTTCGTCGGAGGTTTGGTGCTTGTGGGGCTACCATTGCTGCTTAGTCAATTCGCAGATTATCGCTACTTAATTTATGGTGCAGCTTTGGTATTCATGATGTTGGTGAAGCCTGAAGGTCTTTCACCGGAAGCGCGGCGCCGTCTGGAATTACACGAAGAATTAGAAGAAGTTCCGCTTGAAGAACCTAGCTACCATTCTCAATACTCCAGAGGAGCTAGGAGGAAGATAATATGGCTATCCTCGTATCAAAAAAAGTAACCAAACGCTTCGGTGGCTTGGAAGCGGTAAGCAAAGTCGATCTGGAAGTGAAAGAGAATGCGATTTATAGCATTATTGGACCTAATGGAGCCGGCAAAACTACCTTCTTCAATTGCGTAACTGGTTTCTATACTCCAGAAGAAGGAGAAATCTATCTGAGCGGTCGGAATATCACTGGATTATCGCCCGACCGTGTCACCCATCTTGGGGTTTCGCGCACCTATCAGAATATCCGCTTGTTTAAGAACATGACTGCAGTGGAAAATATACTTGTAGGTATGCAACCACATTTGAAATCAGGGGTATTGGGGGCTATCTTGCACGATCCGCGCACCAACCGTGAGGAAAAAGAAGCTGTCGAGGAAGCCAATCGATTGCTTGGGTATATTAATCTTAAAGGTATGGGTGATTTGCTCTCCAAGAACCTGCCTTACGGTCAACAACGCCGATTGGAGATAGGTCGGGCATTAGCCTCAAAACCTAAACTCCTGCTTCTTGATGAACCAACCGCAGGTATGAACCCACGTGAGACTCAGGATATGGTCGATTTCATTCGCCGCCTGCGTGATGAGCTCGGGATTACCATATTACTAATTGAACACCAAATGCGGGTGGTGATGAGCATCTCCGAACAGATCACCGTCTTGGATTTTGGAGTTAAAATTGCCGAGGGGACACCCAAGGAGATTCAAAAGGACCCACGCGTTGTTGAGGCTTACTTAGGACGTGGTGCCGCAAGCGGACTTGGTCAGAGCTCAACTACAAGCTAAAGTGGAGAGATATTATGGCATTTCTTGAAGTAGAAAATATCCACTCATATTACGGGAACATTCATGCCCTCAAAGGATTAACTATTTCCGTAGAAAAAGGTGAGATCGTAACCTTGATTGGCGCGAATGGAGCTGGTAAATCCACAACCTTGCGTACAATTTGCGGTCTAATGAAACCACGCGAAGGATTTGTTCACTTTGACGGTGAAGATCTGGCCCCATATAAATCCCACGAGATAATTTTCAAAGGCATGTCGCTTGTTCCAGAAGGTCGCCGTATCTTTGCCAGATTGACAGTCGCAGAAAATTTAGAAATGGGTGCCTACTCCCGCAAACAGCTACCAGAAATTAATAAAGATCTCGAGCGAGTCTTCAACCTGTTCCCTCGCTTAAAAGAACGACGCAATCAGGTTGGCGGTACCCTTTCAGGTGGAGAACAACAAATGCTGGCAACCGCCCGAGCGTTGATGGCCCATCCTCGATTGCTCTTGATGGATGAACCATCCATGGGTCTGGCTCCTGTGCTCGTGGAAGCAATCTTTGAGACGATTATCCAAATAAATAAAGAAGGAACAACCATTCTACTCGTTGAGCAGAATGCATTAATGGCGCTTACGGTTGCCAGTCGAGGTTATATACTCCAAACCGGTGAGATCGTTCTGACAGACACTGCCCAAAACCTGCAAAATAATACAATGGTGCAAAAAGCTTATCTGGGAATTGAATAAGATCAATTTTGATCATCAATTTTATTATCTTTAGTGCGTGGGTGGTAGAATAATCCCCACGCACTTTAATTAGGAATGGTCACATATGTTGATACAGAATACCGCAGACATCGTCATAATCGGGGGCGGCGTAATGGGCGCTAGCACTGCCTACCACCTGGCATCGCGTGGTCAAAAAAATGTAATCCTCCTGGAAAAAGAAGATTTTTTTGGCTTGGGAGCTACAGGGCGTTGTGCTGGTGGAGTTCGTTACCAATTTGGTACAGAGGTGAACATCCGTTTGTCCTTGCTTAGCTTACCGATGTTGGAACGCTTTAAGGATGAGATTGGCCAGGTAGTAGATTATCGAAAAACAGGCTACCTGTTTCTGTTGACCAATCCGTTGGATGTGAATACCTTCAAAAAAAACGTGGAACTACAAAATCGCCTGGGTGCTCAAACAATATGGCTCGATGGTGAAGAAATTCGCAATCGATTACCCATGATGCGGCTCGATGATGTTATTGCAGGTAGTTTTAATCCATTGGATGGGTTGGTTGACCCCAATAGTGTTGTAATGGGATATATAAGTGCTGCTCAGCGGATGGGGGTCAAGGTCTATCCATCCAGCTCAGTGACTGGAATTCAAGTAAGATCAGGGAAAATTACTGGAGTTATCACTCCAGGTGGACCGATTTCTTCGCCGATTATCGTTGATGCGACTGGCCCCTGGTCAAGTCTCACTGGACGGATGGCTGGAATGAATGTACCCATATCCCCCATTCGCAGGCAGTGGTTAACTACTTCTTCAATTCCAGAACTTCCAGCTGATTTCCCATTTGTTATTGATTTCGCCCAATCCTTATATTTTCATCCAGAAGGACCTGGCATATTAACTGGGATGTCAAATCCAAATGAATCCATCGGTTTTGACCAAAATATCGATCCTGACTGGGAATTAGTCCACCTCGATGCTGCCATTAATCGGTTCCCGATTTTAGAAAAAGCCGGTTTAGCATCTCGTTTAGCAGGTCTTTATGAGGTAACACCAGACGCCCACCCGATTATTGGGAAAACACCCATTGATGGCTACTATATCATTTCAGGCTTTTCGGGGCACGGTTTCATGCATGGACCAATTGCTGGGAAGCTATTATCTGAAATTATTTTGGATGGTGTGGCAGCGACTATGGATATTTCGATGCTGGATTTTGCTCGCTTCACAGAAGGTCGGCTTATCCGCGAATATAATGTAGTCTAAACGTGTGATTAACTATACGCATTATCCCTTCTTATAAAATGAACATTAGTATAATTACGCTTTGGAGAATGAATGCCTTCTGCTGAAATCATCACCATCGGTACTGAGCTATTATTAGGTGAAATCGTTGATACTAATGCGACCTTTCTGGCTCGAAGTCTTCGTGATGTCGGAATTGATCTCTTCAAAATAACCACCGTGGGGGATAATGTCAAGCGGATTGCTCAAGCCATCCAGTTAGCCCTCGAAAAATGTGATATTGTCATCACCACAGGTGGATTGGGACCCACTGTTGATGATCCAACCCGTGAAGCAGTCGCGCTAGCTGTTGGGGTAAAGTCTGAATTTCATCCTGAGCTATGGGAGCAAATTCGAACCCGTTTTTCACGCCTTGGTCGTATGCCTACTGAAAATAATCGACGTCAGGCGTATATCCCCGATGGAGCTATTGCCATCGAAAACCCAGTCGGTACCGCACCTATATTCATTTTGGAAGATCGTTCGCATGTGATTATCTCTCTACCTGGGGTACCCAGCGAGATGGAATACCTCCTGCAGCATAATATCATCCCATATCTTCAGCAGCATTTTAGCTTGCAGGCAGTCATTAAAACACGTGTTTTACATACCGTCGGGGTGGGTGAATCGCAGATCGATCATTTGATTAGTGATTTGGAAGAATTAAGCAACCCGACAGTAGGTCTTGCAGCGCATTCTGGTCAGGTGGACGTGCGCATTACTGTAAAAGCAGATTCCAAAGCGGCAGCTGATGCGTTAATCACACCGCTTGAAAAAACATTACGCGATCGACTAGGTGATTGTGTATACGGGGTCGATCAGGAGACCTTGGAACAAATCGTAATGCAATCCATGGAAAAAAAGAAATGGACCCTCACCGTTATCGAAGCAGGATTGAATGGTTATTTGCTGCAGCGTCTCGCTAATGCAAAAGGTCCATTTCTATGTGGTCAGGTGATGACAAAACCACCAGCTAAGGAAGACTTATTGAAGATCACTGATGAATATCGTCAGGCTCATCGGGCAGATGTCGGTTTGGGTGTTACTATTCAATCTGCCTCAGAATATTTTGATATTGATCTGGTATTGATCACTCCAGTAAATAAGCAACAAGTCCATCACAGGTATGGTGGTCCACTCCAATATGCACCATTATGGGCATTCAACCAAAGCCTGGATTTGATTCGAAGGATACCTCATGACTCTTAATGCTGACGTAATTCTCAGAAATGCAATTCTCTTGACAATGGATGTAAGTTTGACAATTTATGAACCCGGTGCTATTGCCATACAAGATGATCAAATCCTGGCCGTAGGAAATGAGGCTGAGATCTGCCAGCAGTACACGGCAGAACAAACCGTTGATTGCAAAGGCAAAGTCCTCATGCCAGGGCTGATTAATACTCATACTCACGCAGCAATGACATTATTGCGTGGATTGGCAGACGATTTGCGCCTGGATGTTTGGTTGATGGGTTATATGATGCCTGTCGAACGGCAGTTCGTTTCATCTGATTTTGTCCGTCTCGGTACCAGGCTCGCATGTGCAGAGATGATTCGTTCTGGCGTGACGTGTTTTGCTGACATGTATTACTTCGAAGATGATGCTGCTCGGGCGACTGCAGAGGCAGGCTTGAGGGCAGTATGCGCTCAAACCATACTAAAATTCCCGGGACCAGACGCACGTGATTATGAGGAAGCCCTTGAAAATACCCGCACTTTTTTAGGGAAATGGCAGGGGCACCCTTTGATTGTGCCCGCGGTTGGTCCTCACGCACCTTATACCTGCACGCAAGAAATCCTACAGTCTGCCGCAGCCCTTGCGCGCGAGTTCGATGTCCCGTTGCTGATACATCTATCTGAAACGCATCAGGAAGTCGAGAATAGCCGAAAAGAACATGGCATGCCGGTGATACCTTACGTAAAAAAACAGGATGTTTTCGAAGCCAAGGTGTTGGCTGCGCATTGTGTCCATGTGGATGATGGTGAGATAAAAACCCTTTTACATCATCAAGTTGGAGTCTCGCATAATCCATCTTCTAATCTAAAACTAGCATCAGGCTTCGCTCCAGTGAGTAAAATGCTTGATGCAGGGCTTAATGTTGGTATTGGTACGGATGGCGCTGCCTCCAATAATGACCTGGATATGTTTGAGGAAATCCGATTAGCTGCATTTATCGCCAAAAGCACGAGTGGCGATCCAACAAACTTACCCGCACCTATGGCGTTAACTATGGCTACACGCATGGGGGCGAATGCCTTGCAACTCGGCGGAATTATCGGGTCACTTGAAGCTGGTAAACGTGCAGATTTGATCCTGGTTGACAATTCACGTACGCACAATTCACCTCGCTTTAAAAGAGAACCGGATGCAATTTATGCTCAACTAGTCTACTCGACGCAAGCTGCCGATGTCACCGATGTGATGGTGAATGGCAAATGGCTTATGCGTGATCAACAATTATTGACGCTTAATGAGGCAGAATTGCTTTACGATGCCGCACAATATGCACATAAAATTGATGAATTTTTACTTGAACGAGAGCATTCTGTGCTCTCCAAATTGATCGCAATCGGTGGAGCTTCTGAAGAAGAAAGCTACGAAGTTCAGGTGAAAGTCGCTTTATCTGATCAGCAGGTGGTAATCAATAATATCACCCAACCTGGTATCGAGGTTTTACACCATCGACATTACCATGAGTATGACACATATTTCTCATTTTCCGATCCTACTCAAGGATACTTGCGTTATCGTGAAGATGAAGCGATCGGCCCAAACGACCAAATTACTAATGTACGCTATCGCCTCACATTACTTGGACCGACCCGCGAAGGGAACCTTCCTCAGGATGTATTATTATCTCGCAGTCGTTTTATTGCACCGGCCATCCATAGCCTGCGTTTCTATAGAGAGTACTTTAAACCTTCTCAGGAAACTATTATAGAGAAACATCGCTTACGCTGGCGCATCCTGTTCCATGGACTGGAATTTTTTATAAACCTCGACCGCATGGACAATCCTCCGTTAGGTCATTTTCTCGAAGTAAAGAGCCGCACCTGGAGTCGGAGGGATGCTGAACATAAGGCTCTAGTTGCGCGTGATTTAATCCGATCCTTGGGGATAACCACTGAAGTATCGATCGCCCAGGATTACATCGAAATCGTCAGCAACCGAAAAGCGAGCTAAATGAAAGGCTTAGCTGCACCTACTTCACTGGACGTAGATCAAGGAGAGGGTGTCAAATTACAAATAGACCGGGTTCTGACGATTATCAGTGCCCATTTTGTCCATGATACATACTCCGCGTTTCTAGCCCCACTACTTCCCAATCTGATTGAAAAGCTATCGCTCACATATACTCAAGCTGGATCACTTTCGACAATTACCCAGTTACCATCAATATTAAATCCAATTATTGGCTATCTGGATGATAAAGTCAATTTACGCATCTTTGTGGTTCTTGCACCAGCCGTATCAGCAACTACCATGAGTTGCCTGGGTATTGTTCCGAATTTTCTTAGCCTGGCGATTCTGCTCTTTATCACCGGGTTAAGTATTTCAGCTTTCCATGCACCCTCTCCAGCCATGATCGCCCGGGCATCCGGACAGCAAGTTGGTAAAGGCATGAGCATGTATATGGCTGCAGGTGAGCTTGGACGCACTGTGGGTCCATTGTTGGCATCATGGGCATTGCTTACCTTCACCTTGAGTGGGATGTTTCCTGTTGCCATTCCTGGTTGGATTGCGTCTTTGGCAATTTTCATTCGCTTCAAGGGCATCCCAGTCCATGTAGAAAAGCAATCAGGGTTCCGGGAAGTACTGCCAATCGCTCGCCGGTTATTCCTGCCATTGATTGCAATTATTTTTTTTAGAAGTTTCTTGATCACCGGATTAGGTGTATATCTGCCTACCCTATTGGAAGGCGAAGGCGCTAGTATATGGAAAGCAGGGTCCACCCTGGCAATTTACCAATTTGCTGGGGTAATTGGTGCGTTTCTCGGTGGTACCGTCAGCGATCGCCTGGGACGAAAGCCTGTATTATTTTCAGTTTCTATTCTTGCACCCTTCATGGTATTGCTTTTTCTCAGCTCCAGTGGATGGCTGATCATTCCAGTTTTAATCCTTTCTGGGCTTTTTGGATTATCCTCACAACCGATCCTGCTCGCAATCGTACAGGATCAGCTCCCCGCACACCGTTCAATCGGTAATGGTTTTTTCATGGCAATCAGTTTCATTTGTCTCTCTCTGGCAGCTGTCAGCATTGGCATACTTGCAGACCGAATAGGTTTACGGCAAGCATTCATGTGGACCGTGATATTCGGTTTCATTGCTGCTCCTCTGGTATTTTTATTACCTCGAGCACCAAAAATCGGACGGCAATCATATCCTGATATCATTGAGGAATAACAATATATGACCGAGCTTTTGGATTTTGCAATCAAACTGGCAATACAAGCCGGGGATCTGTTGCAAAATTACTATTCACCCACCGGAATTCAGTCTACACTAAAAACAGACAATACAATGGTGACAGAGGCTGATCTGGCAGCAGATAGTTTTATTACCAGCCAAATCAAACAGCGATTTCCAGGTGATGGGATATTAAGTGAGGAGTCCGCTCATTTTCTCAAAGATCCAGAAGTACCGACCTGGGTCATCGATCCGTTGGATGGAACAACAAATTTCAGCCTCGGTCTTGCAATCTGGGGGGTATCTATCGCCCGGATGGTGAACGGATATCCAGAGCTGGGAGCAATTTATTTTCCACGCCTCAATGAGTTATATTCAGCTAAAAAAGGAGAAGGAGCTCACTTAAACAGTAATACAATGACAGTACGGGCACCCGACCCAAACCAACCAAATTCCTTCTTCGCTTGTTGCTCACGTAGTTTCCGGACCTTCAATATCAGCATTCCATTTAAACCACGTATTCTGGGTTCAAGCACCTATACTATTTCCATGGTTGCTAGGGGTTTAGCCCTCCTGGCTTTGGATGCCACACCCAAATTATGGGATCTGGCTGCTGCATGGCTGTTAGTAGAAGAAGCGGGTGGCATGATGAGTGTATTTGATGGACCATCACCATTCCCACTTTCTCCTGATCTGGATTACAGTACGATGAGTTACACCGTCCTATCAGCTGCCACTCCAAACCTTCTTCAGATGGGCCATAGAATGATTCAGAGGAAGTAACCTTCTTTAATCATACGTTTGGAATGCTTGTTATCGGGGTTAATGTTTACACTTTTCTGATTGGTTGACGGAGAATCGTCTGAAGCCTGTCTGGTGAGGATTTTCGCGGGTCACCCAGATATATTTCATGGTGTTTGCCATTAGGCCGGTAACCATGGGTGTTAATAAATTTGTGCATCTCTGCAATCGTAGGTGCTTCATTCTTATATGCACCTGTGTAAAGTAATTGCACAGAGAGACCTTCATCATAAAATTCAAAACGGACTGTGGATAACGACGGATTGTCTTTTTTCTTGATGGTCATATCTCGAACTTTTTCCACCCATTCGGCTGTAACCCATTCAGGCTGCATAATCATCATTGTCCATTCCCACCGGGCTTTATTTTCCAGAGTGAACTCATTCATATCCCCCATCCACCATAATCCCTCCAATGGAGGTACGATATGATCGAATCCTTGAATTTTCAGAGCAAATTTGAGTCCATAGGATATGGAATAAAGCGCTTCAACTGCTTGCTGGTAATCCAAAGAAGTATTCGGATCGCCTACTCCATCCAACATGAGGAAGTTCATCGGAGGTACTTCTAAGAAGTGAAAACCTTTTTGGGATGGATTGTACAGCGGCTTTAAGGCTTTCTTGAAATCCACTTTGGTGTTCATTAGTCATTCCTTTCTCTGAATTATCCGTGTAGGTAAATGGGTATGTCTGATTATATAATTCTTCTATCAATGAGGTAGGACATACATGCGTTGACTGGACATTTAATGTATCTATCTTTCCATTTTCCTATATTGTATAATGATGGCTATAATTGATCTATGTTCATAAGCTGGAGGAGCTACTCTGGATAATCAACGCGCAACCCAAAGTCTGGAAAATTCGGAGAAACCACGGAAAGCATCTGACCATCTTCAATCAGGTGTAGTTCTGATTAATCGGTATTCTATTCAAAGTGTAGTTGGTGTCGGCGGTATGGGTGCGGTGTATTCCGCTCGCGATCTTCATTTTCCCAATGTTGATAAACGAGTAGCAGTCAAAGAAATGATAAACATGGTCCGCGACCCGCTGATCCGCGATACGATCGTCCGTAACTTTGAACGCGAAGCCAACATCCTGGCAACTTTAAATCACCCCTCAATTCCTCGTATTTATGATTATTTTACCCAGGATGATCGCTCATATTTGATCATCGAGTTTATCGAGGGGAAAGACCTAGAAGCAATTATCACCGAGTCAACAGATTTCCTTCCAGAAGTCCAGATTTTAAATTGGGCTATCGAGCTATGCGATGTAATTAGTTATTTGCATAATTACAAACCGGAACCGATTATCTTCCGGGATATTAAACCCTCGAATATCATGATTAACCCCCATGACCACGTCTTGTTGGTTGATTTTGGCATAGCTAAATCCTTCCAGCCTGGTCAAAAAGGCACCATGATCGGTACAGAAGGGTATTCACCCCCAGAGCAATATAAAGGCGAGAGTAGCCAGCGTGCAGATATATACGCTTTAGGAGCCACATTACATCATCTACTTACCAAACGTGATCCACGGCTGGAACCACCATTTTCATTTGAAGAAAGAAAGATTTGCTCAATAAATCCAGCTGTTTCAAGTGAACTGGAATCAGTTATATATACCGCTCTGTCATATGATCCTGAGAAACGCTATTCAAGTGTGGAGGTTATGAAAGCTGCATTGCTAGCCTCTGCCAAAAAAACAGGGTTACTAAATAAACTCCCTGCTGCGGTAAAGCCAATCTCACACGAAACCGCTGAAGTGAAACCTGCCTGGAAATTTGAGTGTGAAGACGAGATACGTGGAACTCCTTCCTATTCTGGAGGGACAGTCTATATTGGCGCATATGATAATAATCTGTATTCAATAAATGCCACAAGCGGAGAGTTCATCTGGAAATTCGCTACCGAAGGTGGAATTGTTAGTCGACCTGCGATATATGAAGGAAATGTTTATATTGGTTCTGAAGACCAACGCTTGTATTGTGTCAACATGCGTTCGGGGCAAGAGATTTGGTCCTATTATTCAAACGGTCCAATCCGATCTTCCCCTTATTTTGCAGAAGGGCATATCTTTATTGGATCAGATGATACCTACCTTCATGCTGTGAATGCCTTGAGTGGGCGACGTGCATGGCGCGTTGATGCTGGGTCACCTGTTCGATCAACTCCCAACCTGGTCGGAGAGCTGGTATATTTCGGTACCGAAGATGGTGATTTGTTTTGCGTTGATTTGAGGGGAAATGTGAAATGGCGCTTTAAAGCGAAACGTGCACTTACCTCATCTCCTGTTCATGTAAACGGGATTATTTACATCGGTTCAGTAGATACACTTCTATATGCACTAGACGCCAAATCTGGTTATATCATATGGCGTTTCCGTATGTCGAAAGCATCAATATCTACTCCATTTATTACCGATAGCTTTCTATTTACTGGTTCTGTTGATTCACACATTTATTGTGTCGATATTCACTCTGCCAGGGAAGTCTGGAATTTCGCTACTGATAACCAGGTGACGAGCTCACCGATTGCCTACCAGGATTCAATATACTGCGGATCTGTTGATGGTGCAATGTATTGCCTGGAATTTCGCACAGGCCGTTTGCGTTGGAAATATCAAACTGGCGGTCCAATCACCGGATCACCTATCATTGCCAATGATGTGCTTTATTTTGGTTCCAACGATCATAAAATGTACGCTATAGTTCTGTAATTTTAATTAACCTTCGCGGAGGAACCTTCGTGCAATCATTCTTCAATACTCTATTTCGTAAAAAAAGTACCCTCAAACCACCAAATTTAAAAATCGATGTCACCGCGAATCTTCCCCAGATCGCAGATCTTGAAATCGAAGAAATCAATCCTGTTAGTTCACCACAAACTACGTCTTCATCTAATCTTCCCCTGGAAACATCTCAAATGATCGTGGGAGTTGCTCATTCGATTGGTCTTCAACGTGATAAAAATGAAGAACTCGTTATTTACCCTCACGACAAACCTGATAGCCAGGGAAAAAACAATCAACTTTGGACTATATATCGTCGCTGATGGTATGGGTGGGCATGAAAATGGAGAGTTAGCCAGCAGCCTGGCAGTTGAAATGTTTGCTTCCCATGTGATTAATTCATTCTACTTGCGATCGATTTCAGCAAATCGAGAGTTTATAAATACATCCATTCAGGAAGTAATGCAAATCGGTGTCATGCATGCACATCAAGCGATCAGGGAACAAGCTTTAGGAAGTGGTACGACACTGACTGCTGCGTTTATCCTTGGAGATCAGATGACCATTACCCATGTAGGAGATAGCCGGGCTTATTCAATCGATCCTCAAGGACGGATGCAGCTCCTTACTCACGATCACTCCTTAGTTAAACGACTAGAAGAAATTGGCCAGCTATCACCTGCTGAAGCATCTATCCATCCCAAACGAAATCTTTTATACCGAGCACTTGGTCAAGGTGAGCCATTTGAGCCGGATATCAGCAGCCTGCAGGTCTGCCAGGGATGTGGATTATTAATTTGCTCTGATGGACTTTGGGGAGTGGTTCCGGAGAATGAAATAACAAGTATTTTAAACTCATCTACTGAACCACAACTTGTATGCCAATCATTAATTCAAGCTGCCAATGAGGCTGGCGGACCAGACAATATCTCAGCGATTATTGTTCGTTTTCCTGAATTAAAGTAGATGAATAAACACACCCTTTACGATTATCTAGGTCTACCAAGAGATGCTACTCAGGATGAGATAAAACGTGCTTATCGTCAGCTTGTCCTTCACCTTCATCCTGATAAAAACGTGAATCGGGGTGATACAGAATTATTCATTGATATTCAACAAGCATATGAACAGCTATCTGATCTAAATAAAAAAGCCGATTATGATCGTCATTTATCTCCCGAGCAAAATCTTGACACCCCATTATCCATTAATTTATCCTATAGCCAACCCTCTATCGCCAGAATGTCGGAACCACAGTTGTTCTACGCATTATTGGAATTAAATCTCCATCCAGATACAAATTTATGGGTTGCATCGATCCCATTAAATATTTCATTAGTGGTTGATTGTTCAACCTCAATGCAGGGGATTAGATTGGATATGGTTAAGCTTACTGCTATTGATTTACTCCGGCAGTTGCAACCTAATGATGTATTTTCTCTGGTTAAATTTAATGATTTTGCTGAAATCCTCATAAATCCAGGAAATCTTGAGGATCTGAAGTCTTCGGAAATGAAAATCCAGCTTCTTCAGGCTGGAGGGGGAACAGAAATATTTAAGGGACTAGAAGCAGGTTTTTCACAGGTAAATCAGTTTCGTTCCAGTCAAAGAATTAACCATATTATTTTGATTACCGATGGACGAACCTACGGAGATGAGGCGAATTGTGAACATCTTGCTGATGAAGCTTCTGCCCTCGGGATAGGAATGAGCGCATTAGGGATAGGTAGCGAGTGGAATGATAAATTCCTGGATCATATAACCTCTAAAACCGGTGGAATTTGTAAATTTATTGCTAATAGCAATGATATTCGGAGCTCCATATTGGAAGAGATCAGCCGTCTCGGTTCTAGCTTAACAGAACAAATAGGTTTTACTTTTCAGCTGCATCAAAATACTGAGCTCGTTTCCGTGTATCGTCTTCAACCTGATGCATCCCCATTAGATGCTGCATCTCCTTTGTCTCTTGGTTATATGCCGCGTCAAGGTGCTATGAGTATATTATTTGAAATTATGATCAAGGATATTCCACATGACCTAAAAAAATTTAACGATGGCGAATGGATTTATTAAATATGAAATTCCGCGCCATACCATAAGGACTAAATACGTAGATCGACTTATCCTAGATAGACCAATCAATAATGAGCCCGCAAAAACACCGCCACCGACCAGCATTCTCAATGCTATTACAATGCTTTCCCTTTATCACATGCAAGAACGTGCCCGAGAGGAGATGGGAAAGGGTGATCTAAATTCAGCAACACGGCATATGGAATATTTAGCGACTCACTTGTTACAAAAAGGAGAGCGCGAGTTAGCCCAATCGGTGCTGAGTGAAGTAACCCATATGCGAAGTAATCAATCTTTCAGCGAAGAAGGTGAAAAAAGGATAAAATATGGTACTCGGTCTCTGCTTCTTCCGGCAACGATCGAGAATAAATAATTATGATTATCTGTCCTAATTGTGGTAATAAGGAATTGACTGGAGCCCTTTTTTGCAAGGAGTGTGGGACCCAGTTTTCTACCCTTCGCGACCCGACCGTGATCATTCCCGCTAGCCTGGGGGATCATTTACACCGATCGAATGCAGATGATTCAGAACAGATTGTGCCTCCCACCCCGGATGATGCCAGGCTTTCTCTGTATCTTGTCGAAACTGGGGAAGTCATCCCACTCGAGGGTCTATCAGAGTTCACACTTGGGAGATCATCGGAGGATCAACCCATCCTACCAGATGTCGATCTGGCGCCATATCATGCCTATGAATACGGAGTCTCACGGTTACATGCATCGATTAAGATTGAACAACCTTCTGCCCTCTTGATCGATTTCGGGTCAGCCAATGGAACACAGCTAAATGGGCAGAAATTATTACCCGACAAACCTTACCCGATTACTCATGGTGATATATTTACTTTAGGCAAAATGAAAATCCAACTACTTGTAAATCGATAAGAAAGCTGAGTCTAAAATGCCATACACGATAATTCTTCACCCGAATGGAGAGGAACCAATTATTGGTGAAGTGGAAGAGCTCCCGCTTCCAACAGATTTAACCATTACCATCAATAGCCCTCGTCGGATAGATGGGAAAGAGCTTCACTACCTTTCGGAAAGTGTATTGACTGTTATCTGGCCGATATCCCGCATGAATTTCATCGAAGTCTTGCCTACGAAAGCCGAGGAAGAGATTATCGGATTCGTTCGAGAGTAAATCATATGTTGGCAGATACTCACTTCAAAAATTATCGGATATTAGTTGTGGATGATGAACAGAGGATGGCGAAATTCATCCGCTTAAATCTTGAACATGATGGATTTCGTGTGGTTGAAGCATTTACGGGAACCCAGGCTATGGATCGCTTACGCACCTCCCTGCCCGATTTAGTACTCCTGGATGTGATGCTGCCTGATTTGGATGGTTTTGAAGTGTTAAAAATGATCCGCACGATAAGCCCTGTGCCGGTGATCATGGTAACTGCCAAAGGTGAAGAAGAGGAGCGCATCCATGGCCTTGAGTTGGGCGCGGATGATTATGTCACCAAGCCATTCAGTCCTCGTGAGCTGGTCAGCCGCGTCCGAGCAGTTTTACGACGCACAGAGCTGACCTCCGATAGTACTCATGGATTGATCGAGGTCAATGGGCGCTTAAAAATCGATTTTGATCGGCACGAAGTATGGGTCGACGATAAATTGGTGAGTTTGCGTCCCACTGAATATCGGCTTTTATATTATTTGGTTCAGAATGCCGGCTGGGTGGTTTCGCACGATCAAATTCTTACCAATGTATGGGGATATGAATACCGGGATCAACCCCATTATGTGAGGCTTTATATTAATTATTTGCGCCAAAAGATCGAGAAAGATCCCGCAAATCCGGTTTACATCATGACTGAACGCGGCTTAGGTTATCGTTTTGTTGACTTCCGACGCGACCATCCTGATGACGCATCCGAAAACATTCCCGGGTGATAAAAAAATAATGTTTCCCCCAAAAGTATAATAAAGGTGCAATTTATGGCAAATAAACAAAGGATATTATTGGTAGATGATCACGAAGTCGTCCGCCTCGGATTAAAAGCCCTGCTGGAACGCCATCCAAATTTTGAGGTCGTGTCCGAAGCGAGTACGGCCCGCGAGGCAGTCGAACGCGTGGCTGCATTTTCACCAGATGTGGTAGTGATGGATATTCGTTTGCCAGGTGGATCAGGTATTGAAGCCTGCCAGGAAATTGTCGATAAATACCCTGACACCAAGGTGATTATGCTTACATCGTATGCAGAAGACGAAATGCTTTTCTCTGCAATTCGCGCTGGTGCAGCTGGATATGTCTTGAAGCAAATCGGCGGTGAAGAACTCGTGCGAGCAATCGAAGTCGTTGCCAGGGGTGAAGCTCTACTCGATCCAGCGGTTACCCAGAGAATCTTCCAGGAGGTCAGAAAGGCTGCTCGCGAGGAAGAAGCATCTGCTTTTTCTGCTCTCACCCAACAGGAACGCCATGTCTTGATGCTTGTATCAGAAGGGAAAACTAATCGTGAGATTGCCAAGGCGCTATTTCTGGGCGAGGGAACTGTGCGTAATTATGTCAGTAGCATTCTCTCCAAACTGGGAGTCAGTAATCGTGCTGAGGCTGCAGCATATGCTGTGGAGCATAATTTGAAAGACTACTTGTAAGGTAGCTATCTCCTTTCGAAATAGATCCTTCTTTTGTGACTTACTTTCTTCTCATGTGTCAGTTTCATAAGAAGAAAATGATATGATAATGTGATACCTAAATAAACAGACCAACCATAGATCAGTTAATAAAAATCTAATTAATATGGAGAATTATCACAATGACCAATCAACCCGTAAACCCAGAAGTAACCAATGATGACAAGCTTTGGGCATTCTTAACATATGTACTTTCCCCGGTTATTCCTATAGTAATCTTGCTCATGGAAGATAAAAAGAACCGACCGTATCTTAAGGCGCATTATATCCAGGCCCTCATCGTAGGGATAATCATTGTTATTGTTTCAGCGTTATTTGGATGGATACCTTTTGTTGGTTGGATTCCGTCTTTCCTATTATGGCTTGTAATGATCTATTGGGGCTATCAGGCCTATCTAGGAAAATATATCACCATACCGGTCGTAACAGACTGGTGTAAAAGACAGGGCTGGGCTTAATTATTTAGTTAGCCAATACCATAACGAAACATCTGAAATCGATATGGTAATCTAATCTCTTGGAGATAATGCCATGGATCAAAATGATTCCAATAAAATTACATCCGCTCCTATACAAAATTATTCAAATCAACCACTTACGGTATCTGATGAACATACCTGGGCAATGCTGGCACATTTAAGTGTTCTGCTAAATCTCGTCACAGGATTTCTCGGAATTGTTGCAGCCTTACTGATCTACTTGGTCTTTAAAAATCGCTCAAAGTACGTTGCGTATCAATCGATGCAGGCTTTCATTTTTCAGCTCATGTGGTGGTTCGGTGGAGGCATCCTCACCGGAATTGCCTGGGCGATAACGGGGTCATTAATTTTAGTTATCGTTGGGCTGGTACTGATACCCTTAGCTTGTGCAATTTCAATAATACCAATTGCATCTCTCGTGTACGGCGTTGTCGGAGCAGTGCAATGTAATAATGGTCAGGATTTCAAGTACTGGTTAATTGGTGACTGGGTTCGTGGAGAGCTGACCAGTTCTTGACATTAATTTGTCTCGATAATAGAATATACACACATAGATATCGGGAACAAAGAAGAGATCTGGATTTTGTCAGGCACCGAAGGGGCAAACCCAAGACACCATATTTGGGTGAAACTCTCAGGTAAAAGGACTTTGTTTCTTACAAACTCTGTAAAGCCAGCAAGGGTATTTTCGCTGGTACCGTTGGGGCAAACGGATTGGAAGATGTATTAACGCCAATCGCGAATCTCTCAGGTAAATGACAGAGGCACACGAAGAAGACGTGTGCCTTTGCGATTTAACATGCAGAATATTTCGTCTTGTAATAATTACAGTTCGTATTAAAATCAATCTACATCCTTTCCTTGGAGGCATCGCATGGATATTCCTGGTAATTTGAAATACACAGAAAGTAATGAATGGGTAAATCTGGAAGGTAAGACTGGCACGGTAGGCATCTCTGATTATGCACAAGACCAGCTATCTGATATCGTCTTCGCAGAGGTTATCGTTAGTGAGGGGGATCAAATAAAAAAAGGTGATACGATTGCGACCGTAGAATCAGTCAAGGCAGCAGCAGACGTTTATTCACCCGTAAGTGGAAAAGTTGTCAGTATTAATGAAGCCCTGGGAGGTTCTCCTGAAGTAATCAATACCGATCCATATGGGGCTGCTTGGATAATTAAAATCGAGCTGGATAATCCTGGTGATTTCAATGATCTGTTAGATGCACTTGCTTATCAAAAAGTAATTCAATCACAATAATAGGAGCGGTTATGTTCATTCCCCATACAGCTGCAGACAGGGCTGCTATGCTGCGAACTGTCGGCATTAATAACCTGGAGGATCTTTTTAAAGATATACCAGCGAAATATCGTTTCCCAACCTTAAACCTTCCGCCTGCGCTTACAGAAATGGAAGTTGCAGCAGAAATGCAGCAATTTGCTCAGGCAAACGAGAGTACACACGAGCTCACATGTTTCTTGGGTGCGGGAGTCTATAACCACTATGTACCATCGGCTGTCGATGCAATCATCCGCCGGGGAGAATTTTTGACCGCTTATACACCATATCAGCCTGAGTTATCTCAAGGAACGCTTCAGGCGATATTTGAATATCAGAGTAATGTGGCTGCCCTGACAGGTATGGAAGTGTGCAATGCTTCTCATTATGATGGTGCCACAGCTGTTGCTGAAGCAGTAAACATGGCCTATGCAAATTTTCGTGGGAAACGCACCCGGGTCATTCTTTCACCTGCAGTAAACCCACAATATCGCCAAACGGTTCGCACCTACGTCGAAGGTTCTCCTATTAATTTTGTAGGTGATGAGCCTCAAAGCGATTTGAGATCTGATCCTGCTAATTTACTCCCGCTGATTGACACAAATACTGCATTAGTTGTCGTCCAATATCCAGATTTTTTCGGTCGAATATATGACTATACGAAGTTAGCTGAAACGGCTCACGCCATGGGTGCCTTGTTAGCGATCTCGGCTAATCCAATCGCCCTCGGTTTATTGAAAGCTCCTGGTTTTATGGATGCTGATATCGTCACGGGTGAAGGTCAACCTCTCGGTATTCCACTTTCCTATGGCGGTCCTTACCTTGGATTATTTACAACGCGTAAGGAGTACGTTCGTAAGATGGCGGGCCGGTTGGCTGGAGAAACTGTTGATAACCGGGGACAACGAGCCTACGTTCTGACCCTCACTGCCCGCGAGCAGCATATCCGGCGCGAAAAAGCAACTTCGAATATCTGCTCTAATCAAGGGTTGATGGCTCTTGCATCGACAGTGTATATGAGTTTGTTGGGGAAAAATGGTCTCCGGCAGGTTGCAGAGTTGTGTTACCACAAGGCACATTATGCAGCAAACGGATAGATATGTTACCAGGTTATGAATTATGGTCTGAAATACCATTCTTCAATGAGTTTGTGATCAAAACTCCTATTCCTGTCTCAGAGATAAATGACATCTTGCTCGATCATGATATCCTTGGCGGTTACGATCTCAGCCAGGATCACCCCACCCTTAATAAGCACATGCTCATCGCTGTTACTGAGATGAATACTCGTGATGAAATTGACCGCTTAGTCGATGTGTTATCGGAGGTGTCAAATGGGTGAACCTCAATTGTGTGATCTCTCCGTCAGTGGTCGCCAGGGGATTAATTTCCCAACCCCTGATGTTCCTCTTACTCCTCTGCCGGATGGTTTTATCCGTGAAGACCTGCCCATGCCCGAGCTATCTGAGTTGGATGTCATCCGTCATTACACCCGCCTTTCTCAGCTAAACTACAGCATAGACACAGGCTATTATCCATTGGGATCCTGTACGATGAAGTACAACCCAAAAATCAACGAGGACACCGCTCGGTATCCAGGCTTTGCATTCACCCATCCACTCCAGCCGATTGAGACGGTACAGGGAAACCTGGCGTTGATGTATAACCTACAAGAATGGCTGAAAGAAATTAGCGGTTTTGCCGGGATCACTCTACAACCTGCCGCTGGTGCCCATGGTGAGTTAACTGGTGTACTTATCATCCGTGCCTATCATCGCTCACGCAATGATTCCAAACGCGATAAAATCTTGATCCCCGATTCAGCGCATGGAACCAATCCCGCTACTTCCGCCATGAGCGGCTTGCGTGTCGTCGAGCTGAAATCCGATGCGCGGGGGAATATAGACCTGGATGCATTGCGCCTGGAATGCGACGATACTTTGGCAGGTTTGATGCTCACAAATCCCAATACGCTTGGTTTGTTCGATGAACACGTGGAAGAAGTCATCCATATGGTTCATGCTGCGGGGGGATTAGTTTATGGAGATGGAGCAAACTTGAATGCCCTGCTTGGGTATTCTTCGTCCTGGAGACCTGGGCATTGATGTGATGCACTTTAACCTGCACAAAACATTCTCCACCCCACACGGTGGAGGTGGACCAGGGTCCGGTCCGGTTGGTGTGGCGGCACATCTGGTTGATTTTCTACCATCACCAGTAGTCGATATCCTCGAAGAAGGTGACGAAGAAATGCCACCTTTATATGGTTTCATCACTCCTAAAAAATCCATCGGAAGGATGAAGTCGTTTCACGGCCATTTCGGCATGCTCGTCCGTGCCTATACCTACATCAGTATGTATGGGGGTGATGGCTTGCGAAAAATATCTGAGTATGCCGTCCTAAATGCTAATTATCTCCAGATGCTGATCAAAGGCACCTATCATCTACCCTATGATCGTGTATGCATGCATGAATTTGTTGTGGAAGGTCAATGGCCTGATGCACCAGAAGTGCATGCTTTGGATATCGCCAAGCGCTTGATGGATTATAAATTCCACCCCCCTACCAATTACTTCCCACTTATCGTTCATGAAGCCTTGATGATAGAGCCTACCGAAACGGAAAGCAAAGAAACCCTGGATGCTTTTGCGGAAGCAATGATTAAAATCGCAGATGAAGCTCATCATGAGCCAGCCTTGCTTAAGGAAGCTCCCCATTTCACACCCGTTGGCCGGTGTGATGAAGTGAAAGCAGCCAAAGAGCTGGTTCTTTGCTGTGGAGTAGGCACTTTAGAAGAGTAGCTAAATGTCATGCAGCCCGGTTTTCTCCATAGACCGGGCTGCATTTTTTAATTGCTTTCTCCCTTCATACGGCGCGAATTTGATTTATGCATACCTTACAAACTCGTAATCTCTCTATGCTTTACTTAATGTTACAATTGCCACCTGATACCATTACTGGTGTCCTATTTCATGGACAAAGCTGACCCTAAAGAATTCGAATTTGTCTCCCCCCGCACAACAGTTGAAATTCACTTACCTGACGGGCGGGTTATTTGTGGTAGACGGGGTGCAGCGGTGGGGAAATTCTTATCCCTACTTGATTCACCGAATTCTCCTCCCATGGTCGGCGCGATTATTAATGGCGAGCTTCGTGAACTCACTTTCCCCATCCATATGGATTCTAAGGTCATACCGATCTCAATGGATGATCCAGATGGGATGTTGATTTATCGCCGTTCACTAACCTTCCTGTTAGAATCTGCCTTTGAAGAAAAATATCCTGATGCTACCCTAACGATTGACCATTCGGTTTCCTCTGGTGGCTATTATTGTGAAGTAACCGACCACGATCCGCTTACAGTTGATGAATTGCTCAATTTGACAGCCCACATGCGTTCAATTGTTGAGGAGAATTTACCCTTCTCCAAGCGTGAAGTACCTCTGGTTGAAGCTGTCGCATATTTCGAGGCCAAAGGTTATACAGATAAGGTCCGCTTGTTGGCTCACCGCCAAAAAGATTATTTAACCCTTTACCGTTTGGGCAATCATCAGGATTATCACCATGGTTATATGGTCCCATCCACGGGATATTTAAAATGGTTCAACCTGATCCACACGAATGGCGGATTTACGATCAACTTCCCTCGCCGAAATCTCCCCACGCAATTGCAACCTATGCCAAGCTACCCCAAGCTTTTGGCAACATTCAGGCGTTATGGTCAATGGTTGAGTCGGCTCGGGATCTCAAGTGTGGGAGCTTTGAATGATTCGATCCTTGCGGGTCGAATCCATGAGATCATCCTGGTTTCTGAAGCTTTGCACGAAGAGCATGTGGCGGATATTGCTGAACAGATCACAGCCCGCACCAATCAATCCGATCCTAAAATGAAGGTGCGGATTATCCTGATTGCTGGTCCATCCTCCAGTGGGAAAACGACACTTTCCAAACGCCTGAGCATTCAATTACTCTCCCAAGGTCTCTCGCCCTATCCCCTGGAGATGGACAACTACTTCGTAGATCGTGAAGATACACTTAGGGATGAAAATGGTCAGCCTGATTTTGAAGCCTTGCAAGCTGTTGATACATATCATCTAGCTCAAGATTTACGCCGCCTTGTCGCGGGGGAAGTCGTCCGTATGCCACATTACGACTTCAAATCCGGCAGGCAAGAACCAGGAGATTTGGTCCAGCTTCAACCAGGGCAGCTGGTCATCCTGGAAGGTATCCATGGATTGAACCCGGACCTGCTTCCTGATTTTCCAATTGAACAGACATTCCGCATTTACGCCTCCGCTCTCACCCAGCTCAACCTCGACCGGCATAATCGAATCTCCACGACCGATACCCGCCTGGTCCGGCGTATCGTTCGGGATGCCCGTGAGAGAGGCTACACCGCTCGTGAAACGATCCAAAGGTGGGAATCTGTTCAACGTGGTGAAAAACGGTATATATTCCCTTATCAAGAAAATGCAGATATTATGTTCAATTCTGCCCTGGCCTATGAGCTCTCTGCTCTGAAACCGTATGCTGAGCCATTGCTTCGCCAGGTTCCATTTGGAACGCGCGAATACATTGAAGCAAAACGAATGTTGGCTCTTCTTGAGTGGTTTCAACCTGTCTCATCCGACCTTATCCCTGATAACTCCATTTTGCGAGAATTCATTGGAGGTTCAATCCTGAAAGACTTCAAGTTGTGGAACCCGATCAATTAATAGCACCCTCAGGCAGATATCAATGGAATTAACAGAAAAATTCATGCGTACCGTCAGGGTGCGCAATGAGCAGCAATTGGGTACATTAGGCCGACTTCTGGTAGCAGTTGCAGACGCAGGTGGAGATGTGGGTGAAGTCCGCTTGCTTCAGGAAACCTCCCGTTATACTTTACGTGATATCTCGATCTACACCCAAGACGAAGCCCACATGGACCTTGTTCTAAAGGCCATGGAAGTAAATCCTGGTACACGCATACTCGCCGTACGGGATGAAGTGTTGGAGCTGCACCAAAAGGGTAAGATTGCCATCCGTAGCCGGATAGCTGTGGATAGCCTTTCCATCTTACGCCGGGTTTACACTCCGGGTGTGGCAGAGGTCTGCCTGAAAATTGCCAAAGATCCATCTATGGCTCGCTTGTATACTGCTATCAGCCACCTGGTGGCAATTGTCACTGATGGCAGTGCAGTCTTGGGATTGGGTGATATCGGTCCAATTGCAGGTATGCCAGTAATGGAAGGCAAAGCCATGCTGATGGAAACACTGGTTGGTTTATCCGGTATACCGATCCTGCTCGATAGCAAAGATTCTGATCAGATTATCCAGACTGTTAAAACGATTGCACCTACATTTTCAGCTATCCAACTGGAAGATATATCCGCTCCACGCTGTTTTGAGATCGAAGAACGCCTTCAATCCATGCTGGATATCCCAGTGATGCATGATGATCAGCATGGTACAGCGGTTGTTACCACTGCAGCATTAACTACAGCCAGCCGGATCACGGGCATCAAGCTGGAAAAAGCAAAAATCGGTCAAATCGGATTAGGTGCTGCTGGGAATGCAATTGGTCGCATGCTGATGACCATCACAGGCAATCCTGTATTCGGTGCCGATCTGTCTGAGGCCGCCCTGGCGTATTTCGAGCAGGTCGGTGGGACACGCTCAAATCTGAAGGAAATTATGCAAGAATGTGACGTGGTCGTCGCGACTACGGGTGCTGCAGGTCTGATCAAACCCGAGATGGTCCGTAAAGGTCAGGTCATTTTGGCACTTTCGAACCCCAATCCCGAAATAGACCCAGATTTGGCGATAAAAGCTGGTGCAGCCTTTGCCGCAGATGGAAAATCGGTCAATAATGTGCTCGGTTTTCCCGGCATCCTGCGGGGAGCAGTCGATTCTTATGCCACGCGTATCAGCCATGAGATGTATCTGGCAGCGGCGACCGCGATTGCAGATCAAACACCCCTTGATGAATTAGTTCCGAACCCGTTGGATAAAAGCGTACATCGAGCAGTTGCCCGAGCTGTGGCACAAAAAGCCATCCAGCAGGGGTTAGCCCGCACAGACTTCGTGCCCTATGTGGAGGAATAACAGAATCGGGTAATCCCTGATCCGTCAAGCTCATCCTGCATACAGGAGAACGCACTGATGAAAAGTAGACCTCGGTTCATATTTCTAACCGTCGCCATCGCAACCATCATCATCACCAGCGGTATTCTTCTCGATAACAATTAATCAACAACCGCATCAGGCTAACCATCAACAGATGTTTCACTGGGGATAAACATTATCAAGAAGTGGTGACACGATTTTTTTATGACACCCAGCCTTTCATCCAGATATTGTAATCGGTTGGGAAAAAGAGGAGAATATGAATAGGACAGTATTATCGTTGATTGTGCTGATCTCCATGCTCCTGGGCATGGTATCGAGTGCCAGCGCGACTCCTACTTCAGAATCACAAATTCAACCCCAAGCAGAATCTACTCCAACTGAAAGCATCATCGCCAGGTTATATTTCACTGGCAAAGCAGACCTGGATATGCTTGCAGCAAAGTATGACATCCTGAATGTCGATCAAGTTAATGGATTTGCCGTTGTATTGTTATCGCCAGAAGAGTATTCAACCTTGCAGCAGGCGGGTTATCACCTGGAAATTGATACAGGTAAAACTAAGCTATTGAATCAACCGCATGAAGCTTTACCCGGACAGGGCATTGACACCATCCCAGGTTTCCCATGTTACCGAACAGTTGAAGAAACAGTTGCTGCGATGCAGGCAATCCAAATTGCCCATCCAGATTTGGCTCAAATGATTGATATTGGTGACAGCTGGAATCGCACCTTTCTGGAATTTCCGTATGGGTATAATATCTATGCTCTGCGTTTAACCAATGTAAACTTCGGTAATATCAATACTAAGCCAACTTTTTTCTTGATGGCAGAGATCCATGCACGCGAATATGCAACAGCTGAGCTTGCCACCCGTTATGCTGAATACCTAGTAGGAAATTACGGCACCGACCCTGATATTACCTGGTTGCTAGATTACTTCCGTGTCTATATCGTCACGATGACAAATCCAGATGGAAGAAAGATAGCAGAAGGAGGTGTCTATTGGCGTAAGAACGTGGATGATAATGATGGTTGTGCCGACCCCAACAACTGGGGAACTGACCTAAACCGAAATTCAACCTTTAAATGGGACATGGGCGGATCGGATGATGATCCCTGTGGAGAGACTTATCACGGTCCTAGTGCAGGTTCCGAACCCGAAGTACAAGCGATCCAGCAATTTGTTTCAACGATATTCGCCGATCAGCGCGGTCCGGGGGATACTGAACCCGCACCCACAGATTCGACCGGGGTCTTGATCAGCTTGCACAGTGCAGCTGGATTGGTCTTGTGGCCTTGGGGTTGGACATCTACTGATGCACCCAATGCGACCCAATTACAGACCCTGGGTCGTCATCTTGCCTATTTTAATGGATACACCCCTCAGCAGTCTAACGATCTGTACTTGACCAGTGGCTCAACGGATGATTGGTCGTACGGGCAGCTGGGAATTGCCAGCTACACTTTTGAGCTAGCCGGTGAATTTTTCCAGAGCTGCTCTGCCTTCGATGGTACTGATTACCCAGATAACCTTGATGCTCTTCTCTACGCCTTCAAAACAGCACGCAGACCTTATATGAACCCAGCGGGTCCGGATACGCTGAATGTAGTCGCATCCCCAACCGCTGCCCAACCGGGTGACAGTGTGATATTATCCGCTACCGCAAATGACACCCGTTATTTATCCAGTGAACCCACCCAAAATATCGCCCAAGCCCGTTTTAGTATCGATAATCCCTCCTGGATCAACGGCACCATTCTTTTCCCCATGGCACCCAGTGATGGAAGTTTTAATAGCAAAATTGAGAACATCATTGCAACCGTAGATACCACCGGGCTGACATCAGGTCGCCATACGATCTATGTCGAAAGCAAAGATTTGGTCGGTAATTGGGGTGTACCCAGCGCAACCTTCTTATATATTGTCAATCCGGATGTGTCCCCGGTTATCGAAGGTTTTGTCCGTGAAGCCGGCACCAACCTTCCAATTGAAGCCGTGGTTAATGCTGGACTATTCAATACAACTAGCAATCCATCCACCGGCTACTACAGCATGACAGTCATTTCCGGCACCTATGATGTGGTGGTCAATGCGGACAATTACGCACCCGCTTATGCCAACGATGTTATCGCCCAAGATTTCCAGACGGTTCAACGTGATTTCGTTCTGTATCCAATGTGTACTTTATTCTCAGACGATGTAGAAAATGGCAACACAGGCTGGACGGCTGAGTTCCCGTGGGCGATTACAACCGAATCATTCCATAGTTCCTCTCATTCCTGGACGGATAGTCCGGGTGGAAATTACAACAATTATCGCAACATCTCACTAACTTCTCCAGTCTACGATCTGAGTGATTTTACCGGGGTCACACTTAACTTCTGGCATACATATGCCACCGAGGCTGGCTTTGATTATGGTTATGTGGAATATAACTCAGGCAGTGGCTGGAATGTCGTTGCCGGATATGATGGCGACCAATCCTGGGCCCAAGCAGCAGTTCCTATTCCTGGTCTTGATGAACAAGCTAATGCCCGAATCCGTTTCCACTTCACTAGTGATATCTATGTCAATGACGATGGCTGGCATATTGATGACATCTCCATTACTGCGGGTGGTCCCAGCTGTATGCCTCCCATGGCACCAGGAGCCGGTTTCACCAGTAACAGCCCAGTTTTCTTGGACTCACCAGTAAACTTCATCAACCAGACAGTGGGCTCGGAGCCATTGGCATACCTGTGGGACTTCGGTGATGGCATGGGTACCTCCCCTGAGACCAATCCATCATATACTTACTCAGCTCCTGGCACCTATACTGTAACCCTAACCGCTAGCAACGATGAAGGAGTAGATTTCATAACCAAAACCGTCACGGTTTTATCAACCGTTATTAATATATTCCTGCCAATAACAACCAAATAACTCTGCCGAGTGTTGGAAATTTCGGGTACAATTTACAGTACTCAATTTCACTTTTTTTGGAGGAGTCAATGACCAAAGCTGCATTACGTGAACAACGTCGTTCCCAACGGATTGCCCGGCGCAATCGTCAACGGATGATTATCGGTGTGATCGCTCTTCTGGTAGTAATATTGATTGCATTTTTTGTTTATCGAGATTATCAAACCAGGCTCCAGGCATCAATAACACCTACCTCTGCAAGCGTAGCAAGTGGGAACTATCCAATCGGCACGCTTGATACATCTCTACCAGCACCCTCAGCAAGTGCAGTGACCACCCCTTCAGGTCTTGTTTACGAAGATCTGCAGGTCGGTGATGGAGCTGTTGTCAAATCTGGAGATACCGTCACGGTAAACTATACAGGCTGGCTTGAAGATGGCACTGTATTTGACTCCTCTATAACCAGCGGTCAAACAGTTGATTTTGTAATTGGTGTTGGGAATGTCATTTCGGGCTGGGATGAGGGTGTGGTTGGCATGAAAGTGAACGGCACACGTCTGCTGGTCATCCCGCCTGCATTAGGATATGGCTCCTCCGCGAATGGATCAATTCCTGCCAATTCCACCCTGATATTCGAAGTTCAAGTTGTTGCAATCAAGTAACATCACGGGCGTGTGTGAACCACACGCCCGTTTCTATTATTTCCCTGCGATAATCGTCTCCTTCAAAACTTCAGCTAACCGTTCAATTCCGATCTTTATCTTTTCTGGGTTGGCATATGAGAAGTTCAAGCGCATGGTGTTTTCACCACCCCCTGTTGCATAAAATGAGATTCCAGGAACGAAGGCGACGTTCCGCTGCACTGCTACCTTGAATATCTCGGTACTATCCATTCCTTTCGGCAACATCCCCCAAAGGAATAATCCACCTTGAGGCTTGGTCCATTGAACTCCTGGAGGGAATAACTCTTCCATCGCGTCCAGCATGACATTCCGTCGTTCTCCATATACCCGCCGTATCAACCAGATATGACGGTCCATGAAACCGCCACGCGCCACTTGATAAGCAACAATTTGGTTAAATGTCGCTGTGTGTAGATCTGCACCCTGTTTTGCCAGTACCAGCTTTCTAATCACTTGCGATGGGGCAATGACCCAAGCTAGCCGCAGTCCGGGAGCCAGTGTTTTGGAAAACGTGCTTAGATAGATGACATTTCCGGCATACTCTTTCGTGCCATTTTGACGAAATTCATTATCCAGGTTGACAATGGATGGTAAATTCTCACCTTCATAGCGCAATTGCCCATAGGGATCATCCTCGATGATCGGCACGCCATAACGGTCTGCGATCTCTATCAATTTCTTGCGCCGCTCAAGAGATAGTGTAACCCCGGTCGGATTCTGAAAATTCGGTAACACGTAAATAAATTTCACTCCGCTCCTCAGCGCACCCTCCAATGCATCCGTGATCATCCCATTGTCGTCCACCGGAACTGTAACGTATTCTGCTCCGTAAGCATTCCAGGCTTGAAGTGCACCCATATAAGTTGGCTCTTCCACTAAGATGCGATCACCGTGGTTGATAAATACTTTTCCAATCAAATCGAGTGCCTGTTGACTACCACTGGTGATAAGGATATTCTCAGGTGTTACGCTAATCCCATAGCGTTCGGTATGCCGGGCAATCAACTCCCGCAATGGGCGGTAACCCTCTGTGGAACCATATTGCAGTGCTTCAGCACTCCAATCTTTTAACACCGTATCGCATGCTGCTTTAAATTCTTCCACTGGGAACACATCTGGTGCAGGCATTCCACCTGCAAATGATATGACTTCGGGATTTTCAGTCAGTTTAAGTAATTCACGAATGGCAGAACCTTTCATGCGCTGAGTCCGTTGGGCATAACGATGATCCCAAGGTGTTTCCATTAATTCACTCTCCTATGGTTATCGTATTTTTATAAAAAGACCGGCATAATTACATTACGATAATGCCGGTCATGGGAATTACAACTTTGGAAAACGCCGGAGGATATGGGCTGGCGATGGCAAGTTCACTCGTTCGCCAACTTTGAGCGTTCCCAAGATTTTACTGCTATCCTTCGGTGCTCCTTGATAGATATAAATGATCGTTCCCTTCTCAGCAGACTTTGAGTCGATATATGCCTGACCAGTCAAATATCCATCCATATCTACCGCACAGCTGGATACATGACCAATAACCCTGCCACGCCAATCGACCACCGGGTCTCCCAGGTGAGCCATCCTGACGCCTTTTTCATCAAATCGGAACCGTACAAGCTCACCTTTACGTCCTTTTTCTTTCTCAATGAATGCATCCCGCCCGATGAACCAGGGTTTGTAAGTTTTTACAAATTGCCCGAAACCTGCTTCTGCTGGACCCAAGTTAAGCTCTCCGCCCATCTCGTGACCATAGAGTGGTAAACCAGCTTCGGTACGTAGGGAGTCACGGGCACCTAAACCGCATGGCCTGATCCCGAAATCCTTACCAACTTCAAGAAGCGCATTGAATAACTCTTCCGCTCGGTCTGGGTGGACGAAGATTTCATATGAGAACTTCTCGCCAGTATATCCAGTTCGCGACACGATCAAATCAAATCCGCCCAGAAGTCACTTCACAAATTCGAGTTCGCTTGAGATATCTAACACAGGTTCGCGATAATTCATCCGATCCTAATTTCCTCAGAATTTGCCTGGCACGCGGACCCTGGAGCGCGATGTCTACACGCATATCGCCAGCTTCTTTTGGATCTTTCAGGTTCCTCAAGATGGCATGATGACCAAACACCTTCGTCCATGGCCTCTTGTTATCCACCATTACCAGTCCATCTTTCACGGCATTCAGCCAGGCCCAATCTTTATCAAAATTAGCCGCGTTCACCACGATCAGCATCTTTTCTTTTCCACGCCGATAAACGATCAGGTCATCAATTACATTGGCATCTGGATCCAGGAAATGGGTATAGCAAGATTCGCCCACCGATAAGTAGCTGACATCATTTGCCACCACACTATCCAGAAATGCTGCTCCATCCGGTCCTTCCACCTGTAGCACACCCATGTGGGCTACATCAAATAAGCCTGCGTTTTGCCTGACCGCAAGATGTTCTTCCATTACTGATGTATACCATACCGGCATTTCCCACCCTGCGTAAGAAATAATCTTGGCACCCAGTCTTTTGTGTGTCTCATAAATGGGTGTTCGTTTCAGCGCGCCTTCTTTTTCATCCCACTGGAATTTAGGAAGTGCGCTTCCATCGCCCATTTTCATACCGATGAAGTATGGCTTGGGTGCAATCGCATCACCTTGGATCGGTCCAACAGGTTTGTCGTTGGAGACTTCTATCACAGTTAAGCCAGGAAGTTTTTTCAATACATCTGGATCAAATTTTATGTAACCATCTGAAAGATCACGCAGCCAGGCAGTCACCACTGCTTGTTTTATACTTGGAATGGTTAATTTAAAGTGGTAGATTCCAATACAGGTCAAGGTACCATCAACAATGTCATCTGGAATAAATAGTTTTGTGGGCTGGCTCTCGCCTAGACTTAGCGCTTCGATATCACTTGACAGGGCTTCACTCAAGAATAATCGCACTCTCTCTCCGCTCAGCTCTAATACCGTCCAGTCTCCTTCCTTGGCTTTATCATCAATATAATAAAAATGCGGGTAGCCATGCTGGCTGGCTGTAAAATCAATTCCAGCATTTATTGCCAGCTCGCGCACTTTTAGCTTTGCATTCTCCAATACATTAAAATCCACCTTCGCCCTGCGCAGAAGTCTATTTGCACCCATCCTACCGTGTGGTTTAGCCGATTGCAAGATATCTGCAATGATATCTGCAAGCTGCTTCATCTCAGGTTCCTTGAATCCACGTTGAGTGACCCAGGGGGTACCCATACGAATACCGGAAGGGTCGGATGCATCCTCATCACCAGGAATAGTATTGCGATTTACCACGATACCAGCAATATCCAAAATGCGAGAAGCCATATCCCCGGAAAGACCGGTACCATCTGTCCCAACTATGCTGGTACAAGCCAGATTCATCATGTGAGTATTGGTGCCGCCATAAGCAATGCGGAACCCCCGCTGACTCAGCTGTTCAGTAAATATGGCACAATTTTTTACCACCTGGTGTTGTAATTGACGGAATTGATCAGTCTTCGCTACTTTAAATGCCACTGCCATGCCTGCATAAGAATTGACATGTGGTCCACCTTGCTCACCAGGGAAAACTGCCCGGTCGATATCCCGCGATAATTTCTCATCAAATGTCAGGATACAAGCTCCGCGTGGGCCACACAAGGATTTATGGGTGGTGAATGTAATCACATCAGCATATCCGACCGGTGATGGGTACGCACCTGCTACCACTAATCCAGCAATGTGGGCAATATCAGCAAACAGGTATGCCCCTACTTTATCTGCAATCTCACGGAAGCGTGCCCAATCAGCAGCCCATGGATATGAAGAATAGCCGGCAATGATGAAACGTGGTTTATGTTTAAGCGCCAGTTCTTCTACTTCATCATAATTGATCTGCTCAGTCTGAGGGTCAACTGAATAATGGATCGCGTTATAAAATTTCCCCGAGCGGTTGACAGGTGAACCATGGGTAAGGTGACCCCCATGCAGCAGATCCATACCCATGATAGTAGCTCCTGGCTCCACCAGAGCATGATAGACCGCATTATTAGCTGGCGCGCCTGAGAGAGGTTGCACATTTACATAGATATCATCTGGAGCAACTTTTTCATTGGCAAAGAGCTCTGCACATCTACGGCGCGCCAACTCTTCGATAGTATCAGCATATTCGACACCTTTATAATAACGCTTATCAGAATATCGGCGGAAATTCACCAGACGAGCCGGGAAATCCATGATCTCACGTTCACTCATCAAGCGGGTTTCTTCACGGGGGTATCCTTCAGCATAGATATTTTGGAATGCTGAAGATAACGCTTCGCGCACTGCCATGGGTGCCTGGCTTTCACTCGGGATAAGGATCAGCTTTCGGTACTGTCTTTCGGCTTCCAATTGGGTTAATTCATAAATTGCGGGATCCAGTTCAGCTAGAGGACCGCGGAATAAAAAATCATTCATGACTATCTCCTGATAACATATTGAATTTGATGTCTGACAATTGAATTGTAGCCGTTTGACCTGCTTGGGTCAAGTACTCGATGGAGGTTAGCAATTTCAACTGATTCTACTGGATTTAAATACCTTATAAGGTTGCATGTAGTTATGAGGGGATTAGCTTGATATAAAGAGCGTATTAGTTCATGGACCGATAATATTATGCTCAATAACCTTGCTCGAAATCCACTTGATATAACAGGGATTTCCCCCGAATATAGCGTTTATAGTTTTTTATAAAAATAGAAGCAATATCTGGAGGGTAATTTCTTGCTGCCGTATGATAAGTGATGAATGTATTGGGTGTTGACCACAACGGATGGTCCGGTCGAAGTGGTTCTTCTTTAAAAACATCCAGGATTGCCCCTGCCAAGCAACCACTTTTTAATGCATTGACCAAAGCGAGTTCATCGATTGTGCTTCCTCTGCCAATATTCACCAGCCATGTCCTTGAAGGTAATGCTGATAAGTGGTCAGCATTTACAATTCCTATTGTCCTCGTAGTTCCAGGTAAGCTACAAACCAGATAATCAAGGTCAGCTGCAAAAGAATTCCAGGAATCCCCATGGAAATACCTGTCCACGTTCTTGCAGGTTTCACTTTGGCGTGTATAACCATAGGTTTTCATCCCAAAGTGATGAGCGGTAGCTGCCAGGTAAGCTCCGATAGTCCCAACACCCATAAGGCCGAGTATTTTGCGGTTTAAAGTACCCGAAGGGCGATCATCCCATTTTTTCTCCAGCTGAGCTTGCCAACGTATCTGGATGCGCCGCTCAATCATTAGTAAATATCCAAACACATATTCTGCCATCATCCGTCCATAGACGTTACGGGCATTGGTGAGCTTATAATCTCGCCTCATGTTTGGTAACAACAATGGCTCCACCCCCGCCCAGCTTGATTGCGCCCATTTTAGATTGGGTAGGCTTTTGATCAACTGGCTCATCAGAGTTGGTTCGCCGAAAATAAGGTCACAATCGTTGCCATCGTGAATGGCTTGTTCTGGATCATCGAATGCTTTGATGGATAACCCCGGCAACCTGGCTTGCTCGATTAATTGCTTATAGATCTCAAAATGCTGAGACACAATGAGCAAGTGATGCTGTTCATTCATTTTTTTTATACACGCACTGGATTAATGCTTGACAAAATATATTTCACAAGCCTCATCAATCAGTTCAGGGGTCAATAGGACAGGACTATTATCATAATTACACAGGGCTTTGATAATAGTCAGCAAATCTCTTGGATGAACGGCTTGGAAAGACCGGCTATCATTGCGGTACCACTTCTCGATCAAGTGCGAATAGCTGATTTCGTCGAAATACATGCCTATCTGGTTGCAAACCCTTTGAAATATACGTTTATAGCTGGGCTCATCCGGGGTAAATATCCCCACTTTCATTTGAATCCGCCTGAAAAAAGCCTCATCTGCAAGATTGAATGGATCTAGGTTTGTACAGAATATTATTAATGCTCGAAACGGGATAACCAATGTCTGCCCAGTGCGTAATCGTAAGAAATCTACCCCATTCTCAAGCGGCATGATCCACCGGTTTAGTAGGTCGATCGGGCTGGCCTGTTGCCTTCCAAAATCATCGATCAAGAACACGCCACCATTCGCTTTTAGCTGCAATGGTGCTTCGTAGAAATTTGCCAGTGGATCAAACCGTAAATCCAATGATTCGATTTTCATCTCACCACCGACAACCACAGAAGGACGTTTAAATAACCCCCAGCGTCCGTCGATTGTACTCTTCTGTTCGCGCTCAATTTCTTGGTGGAAAAGACGGTCAAATATTTGGATGATTTGCCCTCCTGCCGTCAATGCGTAGGGAACCCAGATTGGGTCAGTCCCACTGATCAATTGGGAAATCAGCATGGAAATGGTAGTCTTCCCATTTCCTGGAGGGCCATAGAGGAATAATGATGCAGCAGAGTTGATTGCCGGACCGATCTTGCGATGAAAATCATCCGGTAACACCAAATCACGCAATGCGTTTTTAACTTGAGTGGGAGTAACTGACCGTGTGCCCCTTGTTTGAATTTCTATCGCTTCGTCATACTTGTGTACTGGAATTGGAACGGGACCCACATATTTGCATCTGTCCATTGCTTCACGGGCTCGATCTTCACCCGGTCCAGATAGTTTATAAATATAATTTAATGGTCCGTAGGATGCAGATGATTGAGAAACTTCAACCAGATGTTCCTTTCGTAACCAATCTAATAATTGTTCCAGGGCATAAGGAACCCGCGTGACTTGCGACATGCGTCGAAAATCAACATTTCCTTCCGTGTAGAGTAAACGCAGGAGGATATCGATCAATATATTCTGGGGAATATCCAAATCTTCGACAGATTTTGGTTGTACCAGGATATCATCAATGGTCTTGGTATTTGACATTCTCTACTCCACTGCCATTTTGTTCGTCAATGGCTTTTGCCATTATACAATGAACAATGAGGAATATATTACATTACATAAAGATTGAATAGGAAAAAGCCACCTTCTTATCAGTATTGATAGGTTATAACAATAAGTCTCCCTGCCTGTTTACATAATAGAACAGAGGGACTGGTAATTTGGGTGTTAGATCGGTCAAGCATGCGGAATATCGGATTATGCTTGTTCGTAAGCTTGTTTCAGAAGTGTAATATCCAATTTACGCATCTGCAGCATCGCTTGCATTACATTTTCAGATTTTCTGGGATCCTTGTCGCTCAACAAGACACCTAAGATGGTGGGAACGATTTGCCAAGAGACGCCATATTTATCAGTTAACCAACCGCATTGCCCCTCTTCTCCTCCTTCAGATAACTTTTCCCAGTAATGATCCACTTCCTCCTGGATATCACAGTTAACAAATAGTGACATTGCCGGAGTAAATTTATATTCCGGTCCACCATTTAGAGCCATAATTTCTTGCCCATTCAATAGAAAAGAAACCGTCAGCACTGAACCCTTCAGTCCAGGTCCTCCACCTCCATAGTAAGAGATATTCTCAATTTTGGAATTATTAAATATCGAAACATAAAATTTAGCCGCCTCTTCAGCCTGATTGTCGTACCAAAGGCAGGGATATATTTTTTGCATTGCTAAATCTCCTTTTTTGTAAAAATTAATAATAGGTTCGTTACCTTTTTTTACTTCCCCTAAGTATATTAATATTATACCAATTTAGACCATTTTACTTCACTTCCAATTTTTTGTTTCTACGCATTTATTTCTACACAACTCATCAGAAACACTCATTTAAAACAGAACTCTCCACAATATGGATACTGTAGAGGGTCCTTTTCATAGAAAACCAAATACTTTATAAAACTACTATCGTGCACCTGTCAAAATTAACGCCAAGCTTACCAGTCGGATCAAACTAGATCAATACCTGCCTCAGGTAAGAGATACTTCGTTCAGCCGCGCTATTGGCATCCGGTACTGGCATGAATTCGCCAGATATCCAACCTTGATAGCCAGTTGACCTCAAATTCCGCAGGATGGCAGAAAAATCCAGGTGCCCCGCCCCGGGGTACCACCGGTTGGAATCTGCGACGTGAAAGTGAAATATGCGATCAGCCGATTGATCTATGCTGTTTTTGATATTAGCTTCCTCAATATTCATGTGGAATGTATCCAGCAACAGACCCAGGTTGGATGCACCGACTTGTCGGATTAATTCCAGCCCATCCTGTACGGTATGGACCAGATCGGTTTCATAGCGGTTGAGTGGCTCTAATGCCATCCGTACACCAAGGTTATTAGCTTTTTCAGCGCATTCTTTCAATCCATCCACCAGGAATTTCATCGACTGGGCATGGGTTTGACCAGTAGGTGTCATCCCACGGATCAATCCAATGATCACCAAAGCCTCGAAGGGCTTCGCAAACTCAATTTGACGTTTGATTCGACCAATCGCAGCTTTCCGGACTGCTCCATCGGCGCTCGTAAAGGATAGTTTTTCTTCGCCCCATGCCTGACCAGTTCCTATCGCAGGAACTTTCAATCCATAAGTTGTAAGCAATTTTTCGAGCTGGATTGCATCCACAAGATCAGGATCACGGATCGCAAGTTCCACACCTTCATAACCCCAACCAGCTATTTTAGCGACGTTGGCTTCAAAATCGCCCTTAAAAGCCACGGCTTCAAATTGAGCTGCATGTGTTGAAACTACGATGGATAGTCTGCCAAATTTCATTTTTTTCTCGGTGTAATCACACTGTTTTATTACCTTTTCGGCAATCGCATTACTTTGCCTGGTAGGTTATCTTGCATTCAGATCGATCAGTTTGCAGCTTGAGAATGTTTTCGGGTAGCTCATCCAGGCTGATTTTCTTGGTGCTCATGGGTGTCATGTCCATTCCAGATGCCATGCATTCGATAACCCGTGGGAAATTCCCATGCCCAGAATGACCTTGTGCGCCGATGATCTGTGACCGCCTTACCTGTAATACTTCTCCCATAACTGGCATTTTTGCATCTGCACGGGCTGTAACCACCACCCTGCTATTGATCGTCCGGCCTTCCCAGATCACTTTTTCTATCCCTGGGTAGACCAATTCCGGCAACCCAGTGGCTTCCATGAACAGATCCGCTCCCATCCCATCCGTGATCTCTAGCACCCTGGTCGCAAAATCCTCTTTCATCGGATTAATATGATAGTCAGCACCCAATTTAAGCGCCATGTTGGCACGAGCATCCTGCGTTTCCGATATGATGACTTTGGAAGCACCTGCACGTTTGAGGATTGCGCAAGCAGCGATTCCGACTGGTCCACCCCCGAGGATGACCACTCTATCTCCTGGTCGAATCCCACCACCACGCTCGATCACCGCATTATATGCTACTGAGGTTGGCTCGACCAGGCTGCCTGCAATATAGATATCCTTCTCCGCATAACGCTCCCTGAGTGGCTCAAGGCTCCAAACTGTCCTGGAAGGTACCAGGATGTATTTGGTATACGCACCATTTACATTGAACCCAATCTCATCCAGACGTTCACAGTGATTGGGTTGCCCTTCGGCACAAGGTTTGCATTGCCCGCACCATAGCATCTCCTCGGATGTAACCGGCTCACCACCTTTGAATGGCTTATTGGTGCGTTTATTGATCGCCTTTTTTCCCGCATCCACCACTACACCCGAGAACTCATGTCCCAGGATACTAGGAAAACCGGTTAATCCCGGATAGTAGATATACCCATTTTTATCCGCCTGAGCCATGTGAACATCCGAACCGCAGATCCCACAGGCTTTCACCTCCAATAGTACTTCTTCAGGTCCTGGGGTGGGAATATCATATTCCCTGATCTCCAGCTTAGGATTTCTCCATACCTGGCTACCCAAGTAGGTTTGTCGCCCCTCAATATCCTTTGCACCTAGCTTGAATCCGGGTTTTGGATCCCACTCAGCTACCAGGGTAACGCCTCGCATTTTTTCACTCATCAGAAATCTCCTTTAAAATTCTATCCATGGTATTGCGTCTAAACGCCAAGAAATCGTTAGACCTCAGTGCCCTGTCCGATGCGGGGTAAGGCATACACAGGCTTCCAACCCTCGCTGAGTGGTTCACGCAGGAAAGGTTCCAGATCTTTGGCACTTCTTAAAGTCACTTCCTCAACCGGTGGTAATTTCCCAGCCGGGAAAGCTGCCAGGATGTCATCGTTCCATAAGGTCAGGTACTTTAAAATAGCAGCCAGTGGTCGTTTCGCTTTATACGCGGCACCATCTTTTGCTTTACCTACCACACCTTCAGGAGTCGCCTTGATCTCGATGGCGAAGTGACCTTCTCCTTCAGACCAGCGGCTAGGCCGTCCGAATGGATCGACTGATTTATCGAAGTGCCCATCCGGCAGGTAGTTCTTGCCTTCTGTATCCACGGCATAATCCATATCTACCATTTCAGGGTGTAGCAGCAAGCTCAATGAAGTCTCGCTCTCATCTGCATGCACAAAATTCGTACCCAACTGGCCACCCCGATCATTGGTTCGGAAGAATTCACGTACTCCACGGTGCCAGTCGATGACGCGATAAATTCCTGGTAGCTGGTATCGCTTCTGGAATTCCTGCACGGCTGATTCCAACATCCATAATTGTCCGTGGTTGTTAACGATCAGCTGCTTCCGGAAACCATCATTCCATAATCCGAGCATCACATCAATCATCATCTCACGCACCACATGCTCGCGCACGATGACAGTACCGGGCATACCCAAATGGTGATATGGGTGGCCGCCGTACATGAGCGGAGGTAATGCCAGATTTAACCGCTGCCCCACGTTTGGCTGTGTACCGTCGTACTCCTTCGCATATGGCACTTACATAGAGCGTATCTGCCGCACTTGGTAAATGTCGTCCATGTAATTCTGTGCAACCGACGGGGATAAAAACCACATCGTTTTTCTTACGGTTTTCTTCCACCTTCCAGCGAGTAGTGGTTTGAATATACGATCCTGCTTTGGCCCATTCTACAGGTGATGGGATACCGTAGTCAGTTAAGATGGCATCAATTTCTTCATCCGAAGCATCCCAGACTTCCTTCTTCAACCGTCCAGTCGGATTATCCTCAAAAAACAGGTCTGGTTGGTCTGTCGCTAATAAATTTTTGGGGACTGTATTATTCGTCATCATGCTCTCCTTTAAAATTTTTTAATATTATGTTATAGCAGAATTATCTCGTATTACCTATTTCCAATATCTTTGCCATCACCCTTTATATTCTTTCAAGGTTAATCGGCCGGTTCTGCCTGAACGATTCCCAGGCTGCCAAACCAAGTAGGACCGATGCACGGCTGTCATATCCAGTTGGGGAGACGGGTTTGTCATCTATTACACATTGCAAAAATTGCCGCACCTCATCGATATAACACTCTGCATATCGCTGCATGAAGAAGTGAGGCAGTTTGGCTGCGTGGTAACCCGATTTATCGCCTCTTATCAGAGTATTCTCATACTCATTCCCAGCCATTGCTGAACCCTGTGAGCAAAATACTTCCAGGCGCTGATCATATCCGAATACACACTGCCGGCTGTTATCGATGGCGCCGATTGCACCATTGGCGAATTTCAAAGTAACAATATCCACGTCCACATCACCGATATCCTTGAGATAAGGTGCGATCAGCACATTCCCAATGGCATACACTTCTTCGACCTCACCAATCTGGAAACGAGCCATATCAAAATCATGGATACTCATGTCGAGAAACATTCCGCCTGAGGTCTTTGCATATTCAATCGTTGGTGGCTCTGGATCTCGGTTGGTGATATGTAAGATGCATGGGCGACCAATCGCGCCCAATTCTACATCCTCTTTTACACGACGAAAACTTTTATCAAAGCGTCGGTTGTAACCAATCTGAAGCTTAACCCCGGTTCTTTCTACCGTCTCCATAACATCATCAATACTTGCCAGATCGAGTGCCAGAGGTTTTTCACAGAATATCTGCTTGCCTGCATTTGCTGCATCTTTTACGATGAATGCATGTGTATCCGTGTTGGTGGCAATCAACACTGCTTCAATGTCTTTATCTTCCAGCAGCTCGTGATAATCTTTCACCACCCGCTCGATCCCTAGCTCATCTGCTACTGCCTGGGCTACCTCAAGGCGGATGTCACACACTGCGACTACATTAGCTTCATGAATGCGACGGACGAGATTTGGAGTGTGCATGCTTCCAATCCGACCAGTTCCGATCACTGCAATATTAATTTGTCGTTTCATAGGATCCTCAACTTATCTTCATAACAATTTTCATAGCGCTTTTTGGATGGTGGGTCAATGTCTTCAAATCCAAACCCAGATCATCAAATGCTTTTATCCCATCTTCTAGACGTATGGTTTTTGTAAAGAATGGGTCCATGTTTAAACGTCTTTCTTGAAAGATACGAATTGAAGGGACCATTGTGTTCTGACCGAGGTACAATCCCAGGATTTTCGTCGCCCAGCGTGTGATGTCATTGGGCACCACAGTTGCCTGTATGCTCGAATCCATCCCAAAAGGAAGCACTTTGCCACCGGGTGTAACACATTGCAATGCCTGTTCGAGTGCGTTTCCAGTAGCTTCTACAACGATGTCTGCTTTTCTTCCATGGGTATACTCTGTTATTTTCGCTACAATGTCATCTTCCTGCGGGTTCCAGACAGTTAATCCACACTCTTTAGCAACATTGATTCTGAATGGGTCAATCTCAGTCACTGCAACTTTGGCTGCAATGTTTTTAGCGAATTGGGCAAATAAGTACCCTATCGGACCAAATCCAATAATTAATACATAATCGTATGGCAGCATCAGTAGTGTATTCATTCCATTGACTACGGTTGCCAGTGTCTCTACCTGTGTGCCGAGAATATTGTCAATTTCGTCGGGCAGCCCGAAACATTGTTTTTCTGGAACCAGGCAATATTCTGCGTAACCACCGTTTCGCATCACTCCAATGGCATTGTATTTGATCTCAACACACTGGCTCGTTAGTCCCATACGGCAAAACGAGCAAAATCCACAACGAATGTTGTTATCTACTGCCACCCGATCGCCCACTTTGTAATGGGTTACATGGCTGCCAATCTCGGTCACTGTTCCACAAAATTCGTGACCTAGAACTGTGTTTTCCTTATAATGATGTTTTCCCTCAAGTATTTTGATGTCGGAACCACAGATACCAACCGAAGATACCTTGATCAGCACATCATCTGGTTGGGTTACTTCTGGGATTGGAAGTTCAGTGAGTTCAATTTTTCCAACATCTCTGAATATAAGTGCTTTCATTGTTTGCATACTTCCTCCTCATAATATTCACTTATCAATAATTTTCGTCTTTGATTAAGCAATCATCTTTGTACCCGTGAGGATCCGCCTTTGGCGAAAGCTCGCACTTCAGCAGCAGTAGCCATCGTTTGATCCCCTGGATAGGTGGTAATGAGAGCGCCATGTGCCCATCCCAAATTGACTGCCTCCTGCGGTTCTGTATCCGTAAGCAGCCCATAGAAAAAGCCTGCAGCGAAACCATCGCCTCCACCAATTCGGTCGAGAATATCGAGCTCGCAAGTTGGAGAGCAGAAAGTCTTCCCGTCGATCCAGGCCACAGCCCCCCATTGATGCCGGTTAGTAGAATGAACCTCCCTCAGGGTAGTCGCAACCGCTTTGATTTGAGGATATCGCTTCAAAACTTCTTCAATCATTTTATAGAATGTACTCGGGTCAAGCTTGGATTTTGGAGTGATTTCTGGTCCCGGAATGCCGAGGCCATATTGAAGATCTTCCTCGTTTCCAACCAAAACATCTACATTTTCTGTGATGTGATTGAGGATCGAAATAGCTCGCTGATTGTTGCCCCAAATACTCCATAATTTGGAACGGTAATTCAAGTCGAACGAGACCACTGCCCCATGGGCTTTTGCGGCCCGCATCCCCTCGATAATCAATTCGCCCGTTGTTTCTGATAATGCTGCAAAAATGCCTCCACTATGAAACCAACGCACACCCCCCGAAAATATCATGTCCCAATCAAAATCACCGGGTTTTAGTTGAGCAGCGGCTTCATTCGAGCGGTTGTAGAATACAACCGGCGCTCGCACGCCTTGCCCACGGTCACTATAAATGGTCGCCATATTCGGCCCCGTAACACCATTATGCTTAAACCACTTATAAAATGGCCTCACTCCCATGGACCGGACGCCATTGGCTATCAGCTCTCCGATTGGATAGTCAACCATTGCACTCACGATTGCAGTTTTGAGCCCAAAACAATCCGCAAGGTTGGCTGCGACGTTGTATTCCCCTCCACTGGGGTAGATCCGGCATTCTGTAGCTTTTCTGAACGGCACAACACCAGGGTCTAAGCGGTGATTAAGTGCACCGAGAGCGACAAAATCCAATTCACACTTTGTAGGTATCTTCAAGCTGGTCATCATTGCTTTCTCCTCTTAAGTATCAGCGGGTTATCTCGATAAATTACCACTAACCCCGCTATCCTTTCTTCCACACGGTGGAGGTAACATCGCCTCCATGCCCGGTCCAATTGGTGTGGAAATATTCTCCACGAGGTTTATCTGTTCGCTGGTAAGTGTGTGCACCAAAATAATCCCGTTGTGCCTGTAGCAAGTTGGCAGGTAATCGCTCGTGTCGGTATCCGTCAAAGAAAGTTAGTGCGCTAGACATGGCAGGTGTTGGAATGCCAGCTTGAACAGCTTTTGCCACCACTCTCCGCCAACCAGCCTGAGCGGAACATACCTGGTTGGTGAAGTAAGGTGAAAGCAGTAAGTTTTCCAACGTTGGATTTGTATCGTAAGCTTCCTTGATCTTTCCCAGGAAAGCTGAGCGAATGATACACCCTCCTCGCCACATCAACGCAATGCCACCGTAATTCAAATTCCAGCGATATTCCTTCGCAGCCGCCTTGAAAAGCATATAGCCTTGCGTATATGACATGATCTTAGATGCATATACAGCTTGCTCCAAATCGAGGATGAATTTTCCTGAATTACCTTTGATCTTTGCATTTGGTCCGGTTAATACCTTTGAAGCCGCGCTCCGTTCATCCTTCAGAGATGAGAGCGCCCGCCCGAACACTGCTTCGACTACCATCGTCAGCGGAACGCCCATGTCTAACGCTGAAATGCCCGTCCACTTACCTGTCCCTTTCTGCTCAGCCACATCCAGGATTTTTTCGACCAGCGGCGTGCCATCCTGATCCTTGTAACCCAGGATATCGCGTGTGATTTCGATCAGATAAGATTCCAGCTTGCCTTTATTCCACTTTTGTAAAATTTCACTCATCTGCTCGGGTGTAAGGCCTAAGCCTTCATGCATCAAGTGGTAGGCCTCGCAGATCAGCTGCATATCTCCGTATTCAATTCCATTGTGCACCATCTTGACGTAATGACCGGCACCATTCTCACCCACCCAATCACAGCACGCATCCTCGCCGCCATCCGGGCGTTTAACCTTCGCTGCAATCGCTTGGAAGATCGGTTTGACATGTGGCCAGGCGGCTGGTGACCCACCAGGCATAATGGAAGGCCCATTCCGGGCACCTTCTTCCCCACCCGAGACGCCTGTGCCAATGTATAACAAGCCTTTTGATTCCACATATGCAGTGCGTCGAATTGTATCGTTATAGTTTGAGTTGCCACCATCGATGATGATATCCCCTGGCTCCAGGTACTGAATGAGCAGCTCGATAAAGTCATCCACCGGTTTGCCTGCCTGCACCATCAGCATCACACGCCTGGGCTTATTCAGGCTATTGATCAGCTCCTCAAGTGAATGCGTCCCCACAACATCGGTCCCTTTTGCAGGGCCTTTAACAAAGTCATCCACCTTGGATAACGTCCGATTGAACACAGCGACTTTAAATCCGTGGTCGTTCATATTTAATACCAGGTTTTGACCCATTACAGCCAGTCCAATTAATCCGATATCTGCTTTAGCCATTTAGTACTCCTCCGTTAGAATATTGCACTGATTCACAAAAAATCATGTATTTACATTGGCGACAATCTCAATACGTTCCTTTTAGTCGATACAGCATTTCTCCCGCTTGCGGGACAACCAAAATGCCTTCCCCTTCGCGGTTTTGCCATTGCTTCAAGTCAATCCCATTGGGATCCAGATATCCCAGATTGATTTTCTGGCAGCGATCCGCTGGAATTCCTGTGGCAAGCGTAACTTTGATACGCAAAGTTTCAATTCCTGTATTTGGGTCGTATGTACCCAGACCTCTCAGATGGGTCGAGTGTGCCAATACACCACCGGGGTAGTTCTTAAATCGATCCCACTGACCCAAATAATAATCCCGACAGTGATAACCGATCTCGTCAATCACCTTACCGTGGGTATAACTCACCTCATCGATATGGGGGGCATAAATGACCACTTCTCCCCCATCCGCAACCACCGGTTCAAGCTTGTACATTCCTTTTGCAGCGGTCCATAGGTCATCATACATTTGTGGCATGATGGATAACACCCGCTCGTAAGGTTTATCCAAATAAACGATGTGCCTCATTGCAGATAGCACGGCAGCTTCTTGCCAGGCTTGTTTTGCGGAACCGAAATATAACCCTGCTACTCCTTGGTGAGTTACGACCAGCCCAAAACATGCTGTGGGTATATTTACAAATTCAGCTGCTTTCTCGATGACTACACGCACAGGCGTCATTTGTGTTCCGATTATCTTGTAACTCGTCATCACTGCGCCTAACCAATGGGTGAAATTGATGATTTCTGGTCCGGCAATCCCGGGAAAGAAATACTTGTTTCCGCCTGAAAACCCCACTACCTCATGCGGAAATACCGGTCCACAGATGATGATCTGGTCATAATCAAAAATAAGCTTGTTTAGTCTTACAGGTACTTCCTGCGAGATTATGCCTCCGGTGATGTGGCTGATCTCATCTGCCGTTATCGTGCCAATACGAGAAAATATCTCAGGCTTATCCCACCTATGATTGAAGATTTGTGAATTCCCAACCATCCCATTCGTTACTCGTTTTCCTATAAGTTTGCTGAGTTGGGTATCGTTCAATGGTTGATGGGTGCCCAACGCAATGAGGTAATCAAGATTTTTTACCCTTGGGTTCAGAAGCTCCTCGAAAAGATCGAACATAAATGGCATAGGCATTGTACGGGTGGAATCCGGAATAATCACAAGTACCCGCTTCCCATCTATCGGAAGCGAACTTAACCCATCCTGCACGATCTCATGCATCTCGAGATTTGATAGGTAACCCACGTTCATTCCTTTTCCAATCAGCTTCACTTTCTCACCAATACCTTGCGACAAATTCATGACTGATGCTCCATAAACTTCTTCAGTGATCTTCTGGAATAAAATTCAGACGCCACTGAAGGCAGAAAATCCGCCATCCACCGGAACAACGATCCCGGTAACAAAACTTGAGCCCGGCGACAGCAGCCACAAGACTGTTCCTATCAGGTCTTCCGGGATACCAAAGCGTCTCATCGGGGTGTGATTAATAATAGCCTGCCCTCTCATCGGTTAGCTCACCATTTATCTTATCCATCAACAGGTACTGGTTTTGATCGGTCAGGAAGAATCCTGGTGCAATCGCGTTCACCCGGATATCGGGCGAATATTCCTGTGCCATATGTACTGCCAGCCATTGGGTAAAGTTGCTCACCGCAGCTTTTGCTGCGGAATAAGCGGGAATTCGGGTTAATGGACGAAACGCATTCATGGACGAGATATTCAAAATGATGCCTTGTTTCTGGTCAGCCATGATTTTTCCAAAAACCTGAGCTGCCAGTATCGTTCCGAGCAAATTTAATCCGATCACCCATCTCAGTCCATCTTCGGGGAGATCAAAAAAAGGTAAATCAGCCCTGGTAGTAGCTTTTTGACTGTTTCCGCCCGCCCCATTGATAAGAATATCCACTCTCCCCCAATTTTTTAGTACCTGTTGCGCTGCTGAAAAGATGCTTTCCTTTTCACCCACATCACATCCAATCCCTGCTGCTTCTCCACCAGACTGATTGATTTCATCAGCCAGTTGCTCAGCAGCTTGAACATTAATATCCAATACAGCGACTTTTGCGCCTTCTGATGCAAGCTCACGGCATAAAGTTCCACACAGAATTCCTGCTCCGCCCGTTACCACTGCAACCTTACCCGTTAGATATACTGGTGTTTTCGTTGGTTGACTATTCATAGTAAGTCCCTCTTTTATATCCTTGTTCGAGCAGAAAATGGCTGTAGATGGCGTATAAAATGCTTTTCCAGGTTGTCAAAATACGCCTCACGATTCACTTTTAGGATGGATCGAATGCGGTCATAAAATCGCAGGGTTCCATCGGAATTTCTTACCGTAAGTACCGACCCGAAGGTGACATGCAGGATCTCTCTCGCGTCGAACTGGTTGAGTAAGCCTGGCCAATCTTTCACTTCATTGGATCTTGGGGCTTTATCGATCTGTGCAGAGACATGATAGCTTAGCTTGTCGGTATCATACCGTTCCAATGCGAATTCATAGATTTCCCTGAATAACTCGGTATCCACAGCCCCAATAGTGCGTAAAGCTTCTAAATAACTGGTTCCGGCTGTTTTCAGGTGGGCAAGCCCACACGTCTCCTCCATAAATATAGAATAAATACTGAATTTATCTGATCCTGAATGCAGGCTTAACTTGTAAGGCCCTAGCTGCCTGGCAATAGCCGCATGGACTGCCAGGTCTTCCTTGAAAGCGGCTAAATCTCCAATATAGTCCACACCTTTTTCAAATCGGCCAATAAAACGAGGGGCAAAACTGACCCACTTTACACCTAATCGTTTTAATTCGCTGGCTATATAGATATGCTGCTCGGGAGTAGTCGGAAGCTCAGTTTCATCCATGGACACTTCTACTTCGAATAAACGCTTCCTGGCAACGTTATTAAGGTATTCATACAAGTTCGCCACATGAGCGATTGCTTTACCATACTTCACTACTGCTCCGAACAAAACTTCATCGCTCATGAGGAATTTATATCCTTCTATATTGAAAGATTTTCGTAGGAGACCGGTCGCCTCAGGCTGAAGGTGATCCGGCAGTTCTTCAATACACTTTTTCATCAGGCCTGGTTTATTTTTATTAGCTAAATTATTAACGAATTCGCCTGGATCGACCGTATAAAATGTGAATCCCTGTGCTATACAAGCATCAATGTCTGCTTTTGTCTTGAGATGGTCTGCATCCGCCCCTACCTCACCTCGCCAACCTTCCTCAAAAATTCCCCACGTTGCGTCATCCATTACTTGCTGTGGGTTACGACCCGTCCGGTTCATCTCACGCATAGATTGTTGAGCAAAGACCGGAGCAATCGTTCCATGCATATCTCTGATTGCTCGCACGTGCCCTGGCGTTGCGATTCCCAGGCGGTCACCCATGCCGGCAGATGTCTGCAATCCTAAAGTTATTGGTTGTAGCCAGTAGAGATGAAAGCGTAATCGGTCCGCATTGATATGGCTCAATGGGCATATCGCCAGGATATGATCTTCAAATTCTGAAAACTCACCATCGAACTCATCAAGAATTGTCGACCCTGGTTTCGTCAGGATTACCAGTTGATTCCCTATTTCCGTCTGTGCCAAACCAAATTCCGCCTCCTCTGTTTCTGCCAGTGATCGTTGATATAAGTTTAGTCGTGTAGTAGTTAGTCGCATATCAATATGGTCTCAATCTTATTTTGGAGGCGCAGTAGATTGGCGGATCAACAACATACCTTTTAAGCGCTTTATTCCTATGTCTGTATGATCGAGAATGCTTTTCGAGCTAAGCAGTTCAAGCATCATCCGACCAGCTTCCACACCTAAGAATCGCTTCGGCTGGTCAATAGTGGTCAGCGGAGGTAAGGTGAAATCGGAGTATAGAATATTGTCAAACCCGGTCACAGAAATATCATTGGGAATATGGAATCCGGCTTCTTGTAAGCCTTTTAATACCCCAACAGCCATCATATCGTTGTAACAGATAATTGCAGTTGGTTTGACTTCTAAACTCAGGAAATAATCCACGGCGGAGTAACCTTGTCTTGCACTATTTCCCGGCACCTGGTAGATGTAGGCGGGATTAACCACCAATCTGGCTTTTTCTAACGCATGAAGGTAACCCGCCAACCTTTCCCTGGTCGTCCTACCGGAAGAAGCATCTCCCAGGTAACCAATCCTGCGATGACCCAGTTTGATCAAATGCTCACAAGCCTGTTCTCCCCCGTCAACATCATCATGATAGATGGAATATTGATAATCGTCATCAGCCTGGTTATTGATTGCGACAATGGGAATATTATAGGAATATAGTTGGGAGCTTTGTTCAGCGGTAAAACGCGCTGAGCATAATATCACCCCATCAACGCGGTGCTCTCGCATGGTTTGCACAATCGCGTTTTCACGGGCAGGGTCTTGTTGCGATGCCGCAATGAACAGGCTATACCCGCTTGCCTGGGCAATATCGTCAATCCCTTGCAGGATTTCGCTGAAAAATGGATCGTCGATATGACTGACAATCACACCCAGAGCCTGTGAGCGATTGGTTTTTAAACTCCGGGCTGCGAAACTCGGATGATATTTTAAATCAGAGGCAATCTTGAGGATGCGGCGAGTTGTCTGTTCCGAAATGAGTGGATTATTGTGCAGAGCCCGCGATACAGTGGTATGAGATACCCCGGCTTGCTTTGCGATGTCTTTGATCGTTGTTGGCATTCTCCACCAGGTAATGCACACGTGTGCATTACCTACAGTTTACACAATCTAATCCAAAATGTCAATATCTTTTGAAAGAATGATTGCATTATTTCTGATAATGTTGTATGATATACAAATGCAAGTATAATTTCATAATTCCCTATTTTGTAAGCCAATATATCTAGAACAACCTGTGAGGAATATAATGGATGCCGATATCGAGGTAATTTTCCTTGACCATGGAAACACATTACGTTTCGTCGAGATCGATGAAGAGTTCGCTTCCCAGGCCAGGGATGAGCTTATGAGGCTGGTCGGGGCAACAGATACACACGAAGTTTTCTTTGGAAAATTAGATGAAAGATGGAAAGCCTACCGCAAATCCTCCATTGAGCAGATGGTTGAAGCTTCAGAGAAGGAGCTGTGGACGACCTATCTCTTGCCAGACTATCCTACCCAATTAATCGCTCCGCTTGCAGGTAAATTAACCCGTCTATGGCGTAATAAGGATGGGCGCCGCATTCCAGCAGCTGATACGTTACCCGTCATTCATGAATTATATAAACGTGGTTATCAGCTAGGGATTTTAGCCAATACGATTACTGAAACTGAGATTCCAGATTGGTTGGAAGAGGCAGGAATCAGTCAGTATTTTAAAACCATAGTACTGTCTTCGATTCTGAAAATTAAAAAACCTAATCCTGAAATCTATTGGGAAGCGGCGCGCAGGGCTGGGGTTGATCCGGTCCAGTGTGTATATGTTGGAGATAACCCGAAGCGAGATGTTGTTGGTACCAGAAAGGCTGGCTTCGGGATGGTCATCTTGCTGCTGTCAGCAGAGAAACTTGCCAAGGAGCCTCCCTCTCGGAGAGAACATGCCCGATCGCATTATTCATCGACTCAGTGAGCTATTGGATATATTCCCGCCGCGCAGCTGATAACTTGAAATTGCATGGTCATTAGGATAATGATCGGATAAAAAATCAGCGAATTGTAGGAAACTCTGTCCAGATAAGAGGTGGAATCAATGAGACCTGATATCGATGCGATTTTTATTGACGTTGGAAATACCCTTCGGATCCTTATCAAAGATGAACAACATCAATCAGCTGCCAGGCGAAAAATTGCCGAGCTGATTGGTTCACAAGAATCTCCTGAAATTCTATGCGCACTTCTAGATGAACGTTATAAGATCTATCGAAAATGGGCCTTCGATACCTGGATCGAAGCCCCCGAGAGCGAATTATGGACTCGCTGGTTGTTATCCGATTTTCCAACGGAAAAAATCACACCTATTGCTGATCAATTAACTTACCATTATCGGCAATCCATGGGAAGGCGTGTTCTACAGCAGGATGCCAGGCAAGTTGTTTCAGAGCTCAGCCAGCGTGGATATCAGTTGGGTATTATCAGCAACGTGATAACCGCAAAGGAGATTCCTGATTGGCTTGAAGCAGATGGACTCTCACAATATTTTAAAGCCGTTGTACTCTCATCCATCACCGGACGTCGTAAACCCAACCCGGAAGTTTATTGGGATGCTGCACGTAGGATAGGGGTGCCTCCTGAGAAATGTGTTTATGTCGGTGATAATTTAGCCCGCGATGTCGTTGGAACCCGCAAAGCGGGATTCGGAATGATCGTAATCCTGATCAGTCGACAGGAGCTTGAAAAGAATCCCCCAACCAGCGAAAATCAGCCGGATGTCATCATCCATGAGTTTAAGCAGTTGCTGGATATTTTTCCCGCTAGTTGAAGGTACAAACATTCTTGGGAGCCATTTATGTGCGCAAATGATCTCTCGCATGGTGGATACGAACTGGCAGATGCCGTCCATGAATTATACGCGGCTGGACAAACAGATTACTCGCTCGAGCCAATTATTCTTGTGGATCCGAAAGGTAAGCCGTTTGGGCGTATTGAAGATGGTGATTCGGTAATCTTTTGCCTTCGGCGTGGTGAGCGTGAGATTGAATTAACAGAAGCATTTGTCGATTTTGAGCGAGATTATTTTCCTCGCAAAATATTTACCCATCTACCCTTCGTAATCCTTACTTTATATCACGAAAAATTTAAAGATATTCCGGTTGCTTTTGCGCCATCAAAGATTCAGGACACGCTTGGGTATGTACTAAGCCAACATCACTTGCGCCAGCTGCACATCTCTGAATCAGAGAAATTTGCTCACGTTACTTTCTTTTTCAATGGGGGAAATAATCAGCCTTTTCCAGGCGAGGTCGATATCCGTATCCCCTCCCCTAAAGGTATTCCATTTGACCAGATTCCTGAGCTTAGTCTGGGAGCGGTAGATGAGCAGCTGACTCAAGCCATCTCTGCTGGTTATGACTTTATCGTCGCCAACTTTGCCAACGGCGACGTGATCGGACATACAACAAATCGGGAAGCCAAAATTAAGTGCGCTGAGGTCGTGGATAGCCATTTGGGGCATGTGATAGATATGGCTCTATCAGCCAATTACCTTGTCATGGTGACCGCTGATCATGGTAATTTGGAGCAATTGTTTACTGCCGATGGGAATCCTCATGTCTCGCACACCAACAATCCCGTCCCATTCCTGATCATTTCGCCTGATATTAATCCATCTATTCAATTGAATTCAGGGAAATTGGCAGATATTGCCCCAACGGTCTTATCCACCCTGGGAATTTCTAAACCACTAGCAATGACAGGCACCAGCCTCCTGGATGTTAATCAGCTGCCCAAGGCCGCAAAAGTATTGCTTTTAATCCTTGACGGCTGGGGTATTGGTAAGAATGATGAGTCGAATCCAATTTTCCTGGCGCAAACACCTGTCTGGGATGGTCTGATCCGGAAATACCCATACACCCAGCTGGAAGCCGCTGGAGAATCTGTAGGTTTAAAATTTGGTAAGGCAGGCAATTCTGAAGCTGGTCATATGAACATCGGAGCAGGCAGGTTGGTTCTTCAGGATGATGTCCGGTTGGATAATGCCATGCAAGATGGATCCTTTGACACCAATGAAATCTTTCTTCAAGTTATCGCAGATGTGAAGCAGCGCCACTCCAGCTTACACCTGATCAGTTTATTGAGCGAAAAAAGCTCCCATGGATCAATCGATTATCCCCTTGCTCTGTTGAGACTGGCAAAAGCTAATAGCCTGACCGATGTATATATTCATGTCATTTTTGATGGGCGTAGCACAGAACCAGGCAGCGCTCCAGCCTTGTTATCTAGCCTCGAAGAAAAAGTTGCTGCTATCGGTATCGGGAAAATTGTCACTGGAATGGGGCGAGGCATCGCCCTTGACCGGGATGGTAATTATCAGAAAATTAAAGTGTGCTTATGATGCCTTGGTCTACGGTACTGGAAAACATAAAATTGTAAACTGGTAATAGATTACCATGCGTGAGTACCTGATTGTAGATAGCGATCTACTCGATAAAGAACACCTTGTTTAAAATCGAAAATAATAAAGAGCGCAATAGGCAAGAAAATAGATGAACACTGACTTTCTGAGTAAATTGATCCAACCTGCACAGACCAAGATCGTCATGTTAATCATGGATGGTCTTGGGGGGTTACCCCGGGAACGAGGTGGAAAAACTGAGTTAGAGACTGCCTTTACACCTAATATGGATGATCTGGCAGAGCAATCATCACTTGGATTGACCATCCCAGTTAATGCGGGCATTACTCCGGGTAGTGGACCCAGTCACCTGGCCCTATTTGGTTATGACCCGCGTCAGTATGAAATTGGACGTGGTGCCATGGAAGCCCTTGGAGTTGATTTTGAGCTGTGTCCTGACGATCTGGCTGCGAGGGGAAATTATTGCACAGTGAATGACGATGGTGTAATTGTAGACCGCCGTGCCGGGCGCATCGGGACGCAGGTAAATCAAGAATTATCCATGTTGCTATCTGAGATTAAGCTGGACGGTGCGGATATTTTCATTGAGCCCATCAAAGACCATCGCTTTGCCTGTATTCTACGTGCTCCCGGACTTAACGATGCTCTATCTGAAACCGACCCCCAAAGAACGGGTGTTACTCCACTACCAGTACGAGCGCTAAAGAAAAACTCAGAAAAAGCAGCCAATCTGGTTAATCAATTTCTGTCGTCAGCTCAAATGGTACTTCAAGACAAGCACCCCGCAAATATGATATTACTGCGTGGGTTTGCCACGCTGCCAACCTTGCCAACATTTCACAATAAATATGGTTTGAGATCTGCTGGGATTGCGATTAATGGAATGTATCGGGGTGTTGCCAGAATGGTAGGCATGCAGGTATTGGATATTAACGGTCAAACAATAAATGATGAGTTTTTTACACTTGAAAAGAATTGGGAAAATTTCGATTTCTTCTATCTACACGTGAAAAAAATCGATACCTTTGGAGAACTGGGTGATTTTGATGGTAAGGTTAAGGCCATTGAGGATGTAGATACGTACATTCCACGTTTGTTGGCGCTTAAGCCGGATGTGATCATTATCACCGGTGATCATTCCTCTCCGGCAGTGCTTAAATCTCACTCGTGGCATCCGGTTCCTTTACTACTATATTCCTCATTCGTTCGTCCCGATGGAATACATGAATTTGGTGAGCGTGCATGTACACATGGCAGTCTGGGTACCTTCCCTGCCACTAATGTCATGCCTATCGCCCTGGCGAATGCCTTACGACTGGCAAAATATGGCGCTTAAAATCCCTGCTCCTCCTGAAAGGTTGGGTAACCGATTTTATACAGCTTTTCGGGCTTTAAGGCACCGCAATTATCAGCTTTGGTTCTTCGGACAGGGTATATCGCAGATCGGTACCTGGATGCAATCCGTAGCACAGCAGGTGTTGGTTTATCGTTTGACTGGCTCAGCAATACCATTGGGAATTGTTAATTTCATGACCGTCATTCCCCTCATTCCATTTTCCTTTTGGGGCGGATCACTCGCAGACCGGGTCTCCAAGCGGAACATATTACTCATCACCCAATCCCTCATGTTGATCCAAGCAGTCATCCTGGCAGTTCTTGTATGGACAGACCTTGTGCGTGTCTGGCATGTCTACTTGATGGCTTTCGTCCTCGGCATGATCAAGGCTGTGGATATGCCACCCCGTCAATCCATGGTGGTTGAAATGGTAGAAGGGAAAGAGGATCTGACCAGCGCAATTGGCTTGAACTCTGCCATCCACAACACTGCTCGCACATTAGGTCCAGCCATTGCGGGCGTGGTGATAGCTGCGATGGGTGAAGCGGTTGCATTTTTAATTAACGGGTTTAGCTTTTTGGCAGTGCTGGCTAGCCTGTTATTTATGCGTAACCTACCTAAACCAGAACAATCCAAGCAGCCAGTATCCCAGGTTATCTCGCACACCCTGCAAGGAATCCGTTATGTATTCAGCCAGCAGCTGCTGTTGATTTTGATGAGTTTGGTTGCTGTCACGTCTTTCCTTTCAAGACCCTACCAGACCTTATTACCCGTGTTTGCAGACCGCATGTTAAAAGGTAGTGCCCAACCTATAGTGAGCTACTTGTGTAATGGAGAACGACCTATCTTAACCTGCCTGCAACCGGAAGCGTTACCCCTCGGATTATTACTATCAGCCGTTGGGGTAGGTGCTGTCATCGGTGCATTCCTGGTGGCTTCTTTACCGGAAAATGCCCGGCGAGGGCGAATGCTGACTCTTGGTAATCTTGGACTTCCGATATTGCTGCTGGGGTTCGTAAATTCACAGATATTCCTCTTGTCGTTGCTCTTATTGGTGTTCGTTGGAATGGGGCAGGTTTTCCAAAATGCTCTGGCGAATACTCTACTTCAAATCACTGCCCCCGATAATCTGCGCGGCAGGGTGATGAGTCAATACTCTCTGGTAACTCAAGGGATGCATCAATTAGGTGGTTTACAAGCGGGATTTGTTGCCGATTGGATTGGTGCTCCTTTATCGGTGGGGATCGGAGCGGCCTTATCATTGCTATATGGAATATTTGTTTTCGTCAGATTCCCGCGAGTTCGGAGGATGGCTTGAATAAATCTGGCCAGCTTATGGAGCAATACACAACAAAGATCATCGCAACATGAAAGGATTATTAATGTCATTGGATAAAATATTGACCCGATCGGAATTATTCTCCGATGCGCTATTTGAAAAGATGAAACAAATCAATCCAGGTGTCGCTGACTTGGAACTCTATGAATTTCGTTATGCATTAGCTAACATGCAACCTGAGCAAGCGAATTGGTCTGAAGTGCATCTCGACGAATGTACAAGTATCGAGCAGCGGGTCAATGACATCAATTTCTACCAGAAGATCCGGATCAAATTTAAGGTCGGAAATCGGATCACACTTGACCCAGCCATCGTTTCCTTAACTAATATGCTTTTTGTCGGTTTGGTTTCCGGTAAATATCCGGTTGGATGGGTGAGACAGCATTTTTATTTTGACATCCGTGGGTTTTATTTTCTCCACCGCCCACAGTATTTCACTAGAAATGTTATTGACCATCTGGCAGGTCAGCCCTATCTCCAATTCGAGCAGAAACAAGCAGGATTTGATCGTAAGCAGGATATTGGTTATAAGGAATTTAGTGAAGCAAATGCGGATGTGGATCAGGCATTCATCCAATGTGTACATAAGCTTATTGCTTATAAGGGCACGCCGATAATGCTCGCGATAGCTGGAGCAACCGCAGCAGGTAAAACTGAAATTGTCGAACGTTTGCGAAAATCCTTCGAAGAATCAGGACAAAAAACAACCTCAATTGAGATGGACAACTTTTTAACCGACCGGGATTACCGAAGAGGAGAAAGGCATCCACACCCAGGGTAAAGAAGCTCTCCATTACGAGCTATTGAAAACCAGCCTGGAACAGATATGTATGGGAAAAAAGATCACCATTCCCAGGTATGATTTTGTGTATGCCACTTCCAGCCATGATCTGAATGGAAGTCTTAAGCCAGACGGTATCCCCATTGAAATCGAGCCCGCAGACATCATTTTTATTGAGGGTAATTTTCCATTTTTACTAGAAGAGGTGAGCCATTTAATTGGGATAAAAGTAGTCTACTTAACCGACGATTCGGTTAGGATGAAACGGAAATGGAAACGTGATATTGATTACCGAAAAAAATACGAACCAACCTACTTTCGTAACCGGTTCTTCAAGGATCAGTTCATTATGGCTCAAATTGCCTATATCCCCCAAATGGAAATTTGTGATCTGGTTGTTGATACTACCGGTGCAGCTTTATGGGTAACTAGAAAAATTATGCAGATTCTAAATCAATAAAAAAGGATTAACCCATTATTAATTATGAAAGATTACTTGCAATTTTTGTATTAATGATGTATCATCTTCAAATGTAACCCATCTTTCATAAACAGTAAATTTGCATGATCGGTTCTCCTGGTAATCGATAGGATAAAAAATGGAAACAGGCATAAGATCTGCCATTGATTTCAGCCAGATCATTAGTGAGCGTTACAATCAGCTCACTAAAAGTGAGAAGCGCATCGCTAATTACCTCCGAAAAAATCAAGAAGAATCAGCTTTTCTTGCAGCTGGAGAGATTGCTGACCGCCTGGGACTGAGCGAGGCAACCCTGGTCAGGTTTGCGCGTTCACTTGGATTCACCAGCTACCCTGCCATGCGTACAGTGTTGCAGGAGGCATTCCGACAACGAGTAACCCATTCAGCTCGTTTACGAGGAAGGCTTGAAGATTTACGCCAGGGGGGTGATATCTTTGAGCGCCTGGTAGTTTCAGAAATGGATTACCTGACTCAAGCTCTTGATACTGTGGATCGCCAGGCTTTGCAAAAAGCTGTAGAACTATTCAATTCATGCGAACGCATTTTTGTCTTTGGCACAGGTCCATCTGTTTCACTTGTGGAGCTCATGGACATTCGGTTAAAACGTTTTGGTCGGCAGGTCATCCCTCTAACCACTGCAGGGCGTGAGATCTTGGAACCCCTTATATTAATAAACCAACGAGATTTGTTGTTTATGATTGGCTTTTTTGATGTCTCCCCCACGCAGCAACTTGTCTTGGATTATGCCAATGAAGTTAATTGTCCAATAATTATTTTAACCGATACTCTTGGCTCGATTATTGGAGATAAAGCTGACGTTGTCCTGGCAGCTCGCCGAGGGCCAATGGCTGAGTTTCATTCCCTCGTAGTACCAATGACGATAATAAATACACTGCTGTTGGCAATCGCAAACGAAAGCCGTGAACAGGTGATGGCGAATTTGGATAGGCTTGATCAAATGCGAGAACGTCTGAAGAAAACATCCACATTAACCAATAGTTAGATTGGAATTCCAGGAGAATATCCATGCTCAACACTGCACCTTCTTCTCAATCTTTCTCGCAACGGTTTCAGGCTGGTTCCCGGAGGTTTTTCCACTGGCTGACTAAACCTCATGTTGTCCTGGCATTGATCATGCTGGCGCTGATGTTCTACATGGTCATCATCCCCCTGTATAAACTGGTTGAAACTACGGTAACCTGGCAGCCTGTCGATGCCAGCCGAATTCCAGGTGCTGTTGAGGGTGAGCTCACCTTATTTCACTGGATCAGGATGCTTACCGGTATATTTGGTCGAATATACACCTACACGCCTCTAACGCATTCAATGACCATCGCCGTAGGTACTGTCGTGCTTTCCTTATTGATCGGTGGTTCGCTTGCCTGGCTTGTGGTTCGCACCGATATGCCGGGTAGAAAACTAGTCAACCAACTGGCTGTTCTTCCCTACATCATGCCTTCCTGGACCCTTGCGCAGGCCTGGCTGGTTCTATTCAAGAATAGGACGGTCGGTGGAGCGCCGGGAATGTTTGAAGCCATCATCGGAATCAGTCCACCTGACTGGTTATCATATGGGCCTGTGCCGATCATTATCTGCTGCGCGTTGCACTATTACACCTTCTTTTTTCTATTTGTGTCGGCTGCACTGATGTCGATTGATTCCAACTTGGAAGAAGCAGGCGAACTGATGGGCGCCAACCGTTGGCGTATCCTGCGCAAGATCACCCTGCCACTGGTCCTGCCTGCCCTGCTTTCTGGTTTTATTATGACCTTTTCAAAGGTAATGGGCACCTTTGGCGGACCAAATATCCTGGGTTCGCCGGTCAGGTACTATGTGGTTGCCACCATGATCCGAGGCAGTTTGGCAGCTGGCGACAAGGCGGATGCCTTTGTCCTGGCAATTGTCCTGATCGTGTTCGCCATGGTCACTATTTCGCTCAACCAGAGAGTGACGGGCACACGCAGGAGCTATGAAACGATCGGGGGTCGCGGCTTTGTCGCCAACGCAAGTAAGTTGAGGAGTATGAAGAAGGTTTTCTTTACGATTGGTGATTGTCTTTCAGCTTATGGTGCTTGTCGTACCACTGGGTTTACTGACATATGACACATTCCTGCTGCGGACGGGAGATTACAGCTTTGATAATCTTACCTTGCAGAACTGGATCGGTCAGCCTAACCCACTGTACAACGACGGCGAGCCGGGAGTTCCGCTTAACCCGCGGGTTTACAAAACCGCCTGGAATTCGATCAAGCTTGCCATTATTACAGCATTTTTTACTGCCTTTCTAGGTGTCTTACTCGGCTATGCTATCGTCAAGGGCCGCGGCACCCGGCTCGCCAAGCTGGTTGACCAGCTGGCATATATCCCATATGTCATCCCGGGTATTGCCTTCGGCGCAGTGTATATAGCCATGTTTGCCAGGAAGATAGGGCCGCTTCCTTCCTTGTATGGTACCTTTGCCCTGCTGGTGGTCGTCTCGGTGGCAAAACACATACCCTACTCTTCCCGTTCGGGAGTCTCAGCCATGATGCAGGTGGGGCACGAACTGGAGGAGGCTGCCCAGGTAGCCGGCGCGAGCGTCTGGCAGCGTTTCAGGCGTGTCATCTTTCCACTGACCATTAGCGGTTTCGTTTCGGGTTTCCTGCTGACGTTTATCACAACCATGCGTGAGTTGTCCTTGATAATCTTACTGGTCACGCGTGACACCCAGCTGCTCGCTAGCTTGACCATGAAGTATATTGAAGCCGGAAGAGACCAAATGGGTAACATCGTCGTCTTGATCCTGGTTTTGATCACTGTCATTGGCAATGCCGTTATTGGCCGCTTCTCAGGCGGCAGTCTCAAAAAAGGTCTCGGGATGTAAAGAGAGGACTTAATGGAAACGACCATCAGAATTAACAATTTGACGAAAAAATTTGGAAAAGTGGTTGCGCTGGATAAAGTTAGCCTGGTGATCGAACCAGGGACCTTCGTTACCCTGTTGGGTCCTTCCGGGTGCGGCAAGACCACCCTTCTGCGCTGCGTGGCCGGTTTGGAAGACCCGGATGGTGGCGAGATCTACATTGGAAACAATTTGGTTTTTTCTTTCGACAAGGGCATTTCACTGCCCTCGAGCAAGCGCGATCTGGGGTTGGTCTTCCAAAATTATGCTCTTTGGCCGCACATGAAGGTGGATAAGAACATTACCTTTGCCTTGGAGATCCAGAAAATGCCCAAGGCAGAGATGGACCTGCGGGTTAAGGAATCGCTTAAAGAAGTTCAGATGGAAGGCTACGAAGATCGCTATCCACGCGAGATGAGTGGCGGTCAACAGCAGCGTATCGCCCTGGCACGTATGTTGGCATACCGTCCCAAGGTCTTCCTGATGGATGAACCACTCTCAAACCTGGATGCTCGGCTTCGCATGGACATGCGTACCGAGCTCAAACGCTTGCATCATATTTCAGGCGCCACCACGATCTATGTAACCCACGACCAGGTGGAAGCCCTGACCATGTCTACTAATATTGCTGTCATGAAAGATGGTGTTGTCCAGCAGTTCGATACCCCCGATAAGGTCTACCATTTCCCCGCCAATCTTTTCGTGGCAGATTTCATCGGCAATCCAAAGGTGAACTTACTGGATGGCGTTGTGAGCGGGAAAAATTCTGTCGACCTCGGAAAATTCAGGATAGCTGTCGATACCTATAATTCGACTGGTAATGTAGTTGTTGGTATCCGACCTGAAGATATCTCTATATCAACCCAGCTCATCCCAGGTGCGGTCGAGTTTAATGCTTATTCAGTTTTACCCTCCGGCGCTGACTCAACCATTATCGCCCGCCTGGGTGAGTTGGAACTTACCATAAAGGTCATGGGTATTAGTAAGATCCAAATGGATGACAGAATCTGGCTCACATTTGATCCGCAAACATTAAACTTGTACGATAAATCGAGCGGAAATTTGATTGTCGCTTAAAATTGATAAAGATTTAACCTGATTATCTGGTAAGGAAACAAAGGCGGCATCAGGGATCAATAAATGAGATTATTAATGAATATTCTTAAGGAGTTAGATGAGCCAACCTATTGGAAGGAGGATAATTAAACTAAATAAAACAATAATTCACGAAGTGTTTTTTAACAATCTCTTTCAATCAATAAACCAGTAAGGAGGATGTAATGAAGATATTTTTAAGGATTTTAACGATTTGTGTAGTATTCAGCTTTATTGCAAGCTGTGCAGCCACTGCAACCCCGACCACAGTACCTGCAACGGAACCACCTGTTGTAGAACCCACAGCTATACCAGAGCCTACACTCACCGCAAGTGAGCAATGGGCTAAGGATAACAGTGTTGGTCCGTACCAACCCGCTACCGATGACTGGGCGGCTATCGAAGCTGCAGCAATTAAAGAAGGCAAGGTGACGGTCTATGCCAACTCAGGCGGAGTTGAAGATTTACCTGATTCTTGGTACGCCCTGTATCCTGATATTGTTTTCGATGCTGCTGACACTGATGGAATCGACACCAAAATGGCAGCCGAGCAGGAAAGCGGGAATGTTATCGGAGACGTCTGGTTCAACAGCGATGGGCACATCCTGTTTGGCCAATTCGTTCCCAACCAATGGATGTGGTGGTTCGTTCCCAGGGATGTGACTATTCCTGAGTTAACCGCCGACTATCCATTCGCCATTGCACGCCACTCAACCGATGTCATCGGATATAACAACAAGTTCCACCCGGATGGTTGCCCGCTCACCAACATCTGGCAGCTCACTGAACCACAGTACAAAGGTAAGTTATTCATGGAGGATCCAGTATCCGACGTCAGTACGATGGCCAAGATGGCCACTTTCGTACAACAGGGGGACGATATGGCACAGGCCTATCTGGATCTATACGGCAAGGAATGGACTACCGATGAGCTGGCTGTGGCTGATGCTTCAGGCTTAGTACCGGAGAATGCCGGCTACTTGTGGCTCAAGAAAGTGACTTACAACGGTGTTGTTGTTCTCGATGATGGCGATATGGTCGACGCGGCTTTTGCCGGGCTAGAATTACCCGCCGACGTGGAACCCGGGTTTGGATGGACGGGGTACTCGAGCGTCGAGGCTACCGAGGAAGGTGAATTGAACATGGCTCCATGTTTTGGTATGGAACCTGTCATGGGCGTCTTCAAGACCAGCTTCCTGGGTATCGCCAACAATGCCCCGCACCCCAATGCGGCTAAACTCTTCATCAAGTTTATTCTCTCGGATGTAGGTCTTGCTCCTTGGACTGAAATAGGTACTTACCCTGCAGCTGAAGGCCTTACCACTTACGAAGGGAACCTGCCTCTTGCTGAGCTGCTGCCTCAGGTTTGGGAAATGGATCCCCTATTCGACTGGAATAATGTTAGTAAAGTCCGCGACTTCTGGGCGGCGAGCTTGCTTGTCGCTCCGTAATTAGAAAAGGCTGCCGGTAACTTTACCAACTAACGTACTACTATTGGGACACGGACCAAGCCAGTCCGTGTCCCAAATGATTTTTTATATTTTTTTGGGCTAATATTGTTATTATTTTGTTTTTATTACCAGGATTCTAAATAATCCAGGCAAGATGATTATGTGTTCTGGTTTTTAGGAGAAATCCAATGACCGTCAAGGCAGTATTTTTCGATATGGGCGGGACAATTGATACATTTTGGTACTCAAAGGAGATGCGCCTGGCTGAAACTCCTGGTCTTCAGCTGCTATTATCTTCGTATGGATTAGACTTGCAACTAAATGACCAACAGCTGTACGATCTGGTCACCAATGGTATTGCCCGTTACCATAAATGGAGGTTAGGCAGTAATCAGGAACTTCCAGCATCTGAAGTCTGGCGTGATTATATTTTGACTGGTAAATCGGACCCTTACCCACAGCTTGATTCGATCGCTGATGATTTAATGGTCTGGATTGAAACTCATTATTATAAGCGTACGATGCGTCCAGAAATACCAGCCGTTCTGGCAGCAATCCAAAGCATGGGTTTGAAAATTGGATTGATCAGTAATGTAAACAGCAGGGGTCAAGTACCCTTGAATCTCGCGCAATATGGCATCAAACATTATTTTAATCCTATCGTTTTATCGAGCGAATATAAATGGCGTAAACCTGACCCATCAATATTTCATTTCGCAGCTCGTTTGGCAAATTGCGCAACCAGTGAATGTATTTATATCGGTGACCGGATTGCGAGGGATATTGTTGGGGCTAAACGGGCGGGGTATAAGTTGGCAATTCAGATTAAGCATGATTTTAAGCATGGTGAAAACGATGATGGTGCTATTCCAGATCTGATCTTGAATAACATGACTGAACTTTTAGACGTTTTAAGTTCAGAAATTCAATCATCTGTGGAGACTCATCAAAAGAATTCAGACAGATCACAATATCCGTGCAGTTTTGTTCGATGCCGATGGGATTCTATATTATCGAAATAATAAAGATAAGGCCTTCAACGCATTTATTTCTGAGGTGAAGCAAAGTGTAATGAATTTAACCACCCCGAGCTCCCTATACTTCGCCATAGAGTATCAGTTGGTCAAATCACCTTTGAACAGTACAGGGGAGCGATTCTAAACCTGTATGGTATTACCGAACCAGAATTAATCAGCCGAGGGATAAAAATATCCTTGGAGGAAAAGGATAAGATTTTATTCTTTGGTGACACCCTTGAGACCTTCAAAACATTGAAAAACAGGAACCTGTATCTTGGAATCGTGACAGATACAGCCCAACCTTTGCATGTCAAAATCAATAAGCTTGAACGTGGTGGATTTGGGAACCTGTGGGATTTCGATCATCGCTTCCTATGAAGTCGGCGTTCAGAAACCAGATCCTAAGATTTATCAGCTTGCCTTACAGCAATTGGGTCTCACTCCAGACCAGGCAATTTTTGTTGGCCATAAATCCTCAGAGCTAGAAGGTGCCAGGAATGTTGGCATGAATACGGTTGCATTTAATTATGACCCTGATGCAAAAGCTGATATCTATATCGAAAAATTTTCTGAATTGGCTGATTTGCCAATCCTGAATTAATCCGTTTTGAGTTGGTATAACAAATCTTACGAAAAAGGTTATCTAAAATAATGGATATTGTAAATCAGCCCACCAATGCTTCATTATCAACAATGTGGGCAATCAAAAACTTTCCGGATCTGAATGATTTCTTTACAACTCTCGAGGCAGCTCGGATTTCAAAAGATTGAGCTGAATCATCAGATTAATTCTGAGATGTTATCCAGGGTTCATCTTGACCATTATCAATTTAGCAGTATTCACGAACCCTGCCCGGCTGATATTACTACTAAAGTTTTGGTGGAACGAGATTGGTTGATTTCTTCCCAGGATGAAGTTAATCGTAAACGTGGGGTGGCAGCAGTAAAGAAAAGTATCGACTTAGCCCATGAATTGGGTGCTCCGACGGTTGTCATCCATTGCGGCAACGTCTCCACTGATATGAGTTATGAGATCAAATTGCGGCTCCTGTTTTCTGCGGGAAAAATCCTTTCCGAAGAGTACCAGGATATCAAATCGCAATTTGTTCAGATCCGAAAAAACCTTGCCGTTCCCCGGTTGCAAGCCGTAAAAAAGAGTTTGAATGAGCTGATTGAATATGCGCTCCAATTCAATGTGAAACTTGGATTGGAAAACCGCTACCATTACATGGATATCCCCATTATCGATGAGATGGAAGAGCTATTATGCCTGGCTGATCCCGATCGCTTGGGTTTTATCTATGATGTCGGTCACGCCCAGGCACTGGATCGGTTGGGCTTTTTCCCGCACAGGAGTGGCTGAAACGTTACTCATCCAGGATATTCGGTACTCACCTGCATGATGTGATCGGGTTGTCCGATCATTATGCGCCTGGTCTGGGTGAGATTGATTTCAAGAGCATCGCTAATTACCTACCTGAAGAATCATTTCGCACCTTCGAGCTTAAACCTGGCAACACACTTGCACAGGTTAAGCAGGGTTTATAAATTTATTGGTAGAAGCTGGTTGCATCAAATATCTTTAGTTGCCAAAGGAGTCATGTTATGCGCAGCTATTTCAAAAAACGCCAGAGTATTTTTATCAAGCTCATCCATGACCAGGCTGCTTTCACCCTTGAAGGTATGGAAGCTCTGAAAGCATATATGGTCAGAGGATACGTCAGCTGCTGCACGCTTAACACTGCTGAAAAACAAGCCGATGAAGCCAGGCGTATCCTGATTGCTGAGCTCAACAAAACCTTTATCACTCCTTTTGATCGGGAGGATATTTTTTCCCTTTCCCGGACGATCGATGATGTGCTGGATTATGCCTACAGCACGGTCACCGAGATGGAAGTGCTTGAAGGTGCGCCCGACCACATTCATGCTGCGCATTGCTTCCATGCTCGAGAGATGCTGCCTATGAATTATTGATGGCTGTCGACCGCCTGGAGCAGCATCCGGAAGTGGCGAATGAGCATGCCCAACGTGCCAAGTCCCTCGAGAATCGGGTGGAGGATATCTACCGCGAGGCGCTGGCAGATTTATTCAGCGGTGCTGAAGATATCAAGCATGTGATGAAGATGCTGAAATCGCGCGAAGTCTATCGCCATCTCAGCAATGCTGCCGATCGGGGCGATGAAGCCGCCAATGTCATCGCTGATATTGTTGTAAAAATCGCCTAAAGAAAGACTTGTCAATGCCTCTATTGATCATCGCCGTTATTGTCCTGGCTCTGCTGTTCGATTTTTTGAATGGAATCCACGATTCCAGTAATATCGTTGCCACGATGATCTCTTCCCGGGCTCTTTCCCCTCGGGTTGCTCTCGGGATGACAGCTGTGGCAAATTTTCTCGGGCCGTTTATTTTTGGAGTCGCTGTAGCTGAAACCATCGGCAATGAAGTTGTTTCTCAGAAGCGATCGATATTCAGGTGATCCTGGCTGCATTAATCAGTGCTATCTTATGGAACCTGTTAACCTGGTATCTGGGGTTTCCGAGCAGCTCATCGCATGCATTGGTCGGTGGACTTATTGGAGCAGTCGTGATTGGTGCTGGATGGAACGCAATTCTATTACCTGGTTTACTTAAAATTATTGATCGCATTATTTACTTCTCCCATCATCAGGCTTATTATTTGGGTATCTACATCCTTAAATATTTATTATATACTTAGTTGGAATGCATCTCCTCGAGTTAATACCATTTTTAAACGTAGTCAGATAATTACTTCTATAGCCTTAGCCCTATCCCATGGTACAAATGATGCCCAAAAGACCATGGGGATTATAACCCTCGCATTGGTAACCGGAGGCGTATTAGAAGTTTTTTCCGTTCCTTTGTGGGTCATAATTGCTTGTGCTGCAATGATCGCTCTGGGTACCGCTGTGGGTGGTTGGAAATTGATCCGTACTTTGGGTGGGAAATTCTACCGGATTAGACCAATCGATGGATTTGCTTCTCAGCTTAGCCTCAGCTATCGTAATCATGGGTGCTTCACTGTTTGGAGGACCTGTGAGTACCACTCAGGTGGTCAGCTCAGCCATTATGGGTGTTGGTGCAGCTGAAAGGAAGAATAAGGTCCGCTGGGGAGTTGCACAGGAGATTGCCATGGCTTGGTTGTTGACAATTCCTGCGACTGCCCTGGTTGCTGCTGGTTTATATTGGGTACTTTCCAAAAATCTATTCCCTAAGCTTTGAAAGGCATAGTATAATATGTACATCATAACAACACCTATGATCTCATTTGTATTGGAAAATACCCTAAAGATATGAACTACATCCCCCTACAATGGATTGAGTAATGGTATCGAGGAGTGATGAACCCCGCAAATCAAATCAGTATATTTTCGTAAGAATCTCGTAACCATAGAGATTTTCAATGACCCCTTTAATTATCATCATAATTATTTTAGCTCTTATATTTGATTTCTTAAATGGAATTCATGATTCAAGTAATATCGTCGCCACAATGATCGCTAGTAAGGCATTCTCTGCCCGGACAGCTCTTAGAATGACAGCCTTAGCAGAGTTTTGTGGTCCATTTATATTTGGTGTAGCGGTGGCAGAGACAATAGGTAATGAAGTGGTTGTCTCTGAAGCCATAAGTGTAATTGTTATATTGGCCGCTTTGTCCAGTGCTATCTTCTGGAATTTATTAACCTGGTATCTTGGATTTCCGAGTAGCTCATCGCATGCATTGGTGGGAGGATTGATCGGGGCTGTCGCTACGGGAGCAGGATGGCACGCAATTCTGTTGCCTGGTCTATTGAAAATATTGATCACCCTGATGACTTCCCCAATTATTGGTCTAGTATTTGGATACCTTATTTTAAAAGGTTTATTTATATTAAGTTGGAATGCTTCTCCCAAAGTAAATACCGTATTTAAACGCAGTCAGATATTTACAGCCATTGCCTTGGCACTATCTCATGGTACAAATGATGCTCAAAAGACCATGGGTATTATCACACTTGCATTATTAACAGGAGGATTAATTGAATCATTTACGGTTCCTTTATGGGTTATAATAGCATGTGCTGCGATGATCGCATTAGGAACCTCAGTGGGTGGCTGGAAACTAATCCGCACTCTAGGAGGAAAATTCTACCGGATCAGACCAATCAACGGATTTGCTTCCCAGCTTGGCTCCGCGCTTGTCATTCTTTGCGCTTCCTTTTTGGAGGCCCTGTAAGCACCACCCAGGTAGTGAGCTCAGCGATCATGGGAGCTGGTGCAGCAGAAAGAACAAATAAGGTTCGCTGGGGTGTTGCACAGGAAATTGCCATGGCTTGGTTATTGACAATTCCTGCCACTGCTTTGGTTGCAGCAGGTTTGTATTGGGTGCTTTCTCAAATTCATTCATTAACCATTTGAAAGGTATATTATCTTTATGAATTTTGCAAAAACATACGATCTCGTTTGTATTGGAAATTACACCAAGGATACGATCATATCCCCTGCCGGCGTTAAGTATGTGGATGGGGGCGCGATGAATTACGCTGCCCATGCAGCTCATCGCTTGGGTTAAAAGTGGCAGTAGTCACACGATTGGCTGAAGAAGATAGACGCGTTGTCGATAAATTTACCCTTAGCGGAATTGATTGTTTTGTCAACTTATACACCTGCTTCCACCTCCATGAGGTTGGAATATCCCACCAACAATCCCGATATTCGAAATTTGTCTGTCGCCAGCACCGCTGGAGCTATCTCCTCCAGAGAAAGTGAAAACTTACAAACCAAGGCTGCAATTATCGGTTCTAGCCTGCGAGGAGAAGTTGGACTGGATGTCATTCTTGCGCTGAAAGAAAAAAAGGTTCTGCTTGGGGCAGCCGGCAAATTACCTCCGAGTTCCCCCGGATCAAGGTCATCGCGCTCTCCATGTATGTCGACCGGCGGTTTGTGGTCAACATGCTGAAAGCCGGCGCCTCGGGATACCTCCTCAAGGACTGCGCCTTTGAGGAACTGATCCGCTCCATCCGGTTGGTGATGGCCAACAAGACCTACCTGAGCTCGGGGGTGACAGACGTGGTGGTCAAGGATTTCGTCCAGGCTGCCTCGGGCCAGCAGGACTCGGTGTTTTCCGTGTTGACCGCTCGGGAACGGGAAGTGCTGCAACTCATGGCGGAAGGCAGAACCACCAACCAGATCGCCAGCAATCTCCATGTGAGCGTCAAGACCATCGAGACCCACCGCCAGCAGGTGATGAACAAATTAAAGATTCACAGCGTCGCGGAACTCACCAAGTACGCCATCCGGGAAGGCCTGACTTCCCTGGAGGTTTGATAAGTAGATAGCCAGACCGTCGAAAAAGGGTTTAACGCGGCTGATTCTCCTCCTGCCCACAAGTTCCTGCCCAAAGACAATTGCGACGTACAAATCAGATAACCTGGCATAATGGCTGTAAATTTAGGTGATCTTATCCTGGTCTGGAACCAAACCAAGCAGCAATACATGTTCCATCGGAACACCCGAAACGAGGAAAAGTCGGTGGGGCGGGCCTCCGTGCCTGCCACGGCCATAAGCTAATGGGGCGCAGGACCGCTTTTCAGGAGCCAAGGCCATGATGGAAAAACCCAAAACCCTGACGGTTATCTCCCCTGGCCCCGAACCACTGATGCTTGCCCCCAGTGGCGCCTTAACTGGACTGAAATCAATTGCCAGGCTCCGGTCAGTTCCAAATGACAGATCCAAAAAAAACGTTTATTATTACAACATTAAAGAGTTACTTCCTGGAATCGTGGTGAGCAGTCCGGCTCCATCTTGATTCCGGCAGATGTGCGGAGATTGCCGCTATTCTTCAGAGTGACAAAATGGGCCTGGTCTTGGGAAGGAATAGGCGTAAACAACTCATAGTGATAGTCGTGGTGGTTCTCGCCTTGATGCTGTGCTCCTGGGGAGCCGCCGCGCCGGAGCAGCAACCCGGACCAGAGGGGCCAGGCCAACCCTCCGAGGCCGAAAAACTCACCGGGGAGCTCTTCCGAGAGGCTGAAATCCATCTCAAATCCGGCGCCTACGACAAGGCCGTAAAGATTCTCAAGCAGGTGGTCAGGCTCAAACCCGAAGATGCCGCGGCGCATCACCGCCTGGCCCTGGCCTATATCAAGGTGGGCCGTTATCGAGGACGCGGTGAAGGCTTCCAGGCAGGCAATTCTCTTTCAAGCCGATTTTCCCGCGGCCCACACCTGTCTGGGAGCTGCATATATCTTGCTGGACAGCCCCAAAGAGGCGGTGGAGGCCTTGAAACGCGCCATCCGTTTAAAGGCCGACAATCCTGAGGCCTACGCATATTTAGGGGCGGCATATATGTTGCTCAATAACTATGAGGAAGCCGCCGCGGCTTACCAACAGGCCGTCCGTCTGGCGCCGGACAACGCCGAAGCCCAGATCGGCTGGGGCAGCGCCTTAGCTTACCTTGGCCGCCATCGGGAAGCCCTGGAAGCCCTGGAGCAGGGAATTCGCTTCAGGCCCCAAAAGGCCGAAGCCTATGTGGACCTGGCTGCGGCTCTGAGCAATCTGGGGCGTCAGCAGCAGGCCCTGGAGGCATGCCAGAAGGCTATCGGCCTCAATCCCGAGTTGCCGGAAGCGCACTTCGGCTTGGGGATCATTTATTTGCTTATGGACGACCTTGCCGAGTCCACTAACGCCTTCAAAATGGCCATCAGACTCAAGCCGGATTACTACCAGGCCCATTCCGGGCTGGGCGAGGTTTTGGGCCGGCGGGGTTATTATCAGGAGGCCGTGGATTCCTTCAACAAGGCCCTGGGGATAAAACCCGATTACGCCTGGGCGCATTTTTCTTTGGGATGCGTCCAGGCAAAATACGGCATGAAGGCTGCGGCGCTGCAAGAACATGAGATTCTCAAGAGCCTGAATCTGACGTTGGCGGATGAGCTGTTCCTGGCCATTGTCTGGACCCCCAGTCCGCGCCAGAAGTTTGGTTTCGGTCTTTTAAAATAACCAGGCGACTCATGTTGCCTAAACCAGCTGGTTGAAAATCTCTGGCAGGCACAATAGTTAACTGGCAGGCTGATAAGAGTTAAAAGGCCATTTGGTTATTCAGCTTTCCTAACATAAAAGAGATACATTTCACTGCCGTTAGGCTCGCGGTTATGTTTTTTCCATTCATCGACAGCTTTATTTTTTAGATAATTATCGATAAAATTAGATACCGGATAAAATGGTAAACAAGCTGCATAAAGTAAATTTTAGTTTGTAGCTCTCATGCCGCTTTTGCTTAATGCGATTCATTAATATCAAAGGCATCCTTGCTATAGCAAGAGTAAATAGTAAAATAAACAATGCAAGCAATTTAAATTTCGATTTAATATCTTTGCCATAAATAGGATTTAACATTCTCATTATAAAAAATGGATTTGATTCTGTAATCCATTTTATCGCTCCATATTTTTGTTCTGAATAATATTCTTTGGTTAAAGTGAAACCGTATTTTGAAAATAATTCGCTGACCTGCCTGGTTTTTAGTCTTCGCACGTGGCCTTCATCTTCAAAGAAGAATGCATTCTCTTTCTCTTTAATTATACCGTTTTTGCGGAGAGAACAAATGTTGTATTCCAGGCTGCCCTCGTTGCCGCAGGGTAATACGTGTAACATTGATGACTTTTCTTTCAGAAACTGTATCATTTCTGCGGCAACAGGTTCAAGGTCGTAGACGTGTTCCAAGACGTGATGGGTGAACAAAAAATCGAACTTCATTGATTTTAATCGATTATCCGCTGAATGGATGAAAGTGCAGTTTTTGTATCGTGCTTTGGCCTTATTAATTGCCCGTTGACTGAAATCGGTGCCATAGATATTGTATTTTGGCAGAGCTTGCCTTATTACTTCGGTAAAGACTCCGGCTCCGCAACCAAAATCAATGACATCTCCGGTTTCCGGAAGTGGTAAGCTCTTGATCAATTCGTAAATTCGTTTCTTTTTGTCATCTCCCCACTCAGACATATACTCTTGCTTGAGAAAAGATTGTTTTTGAGCATATCGTTCTTCATAAAACTTCTCCGATGCTTCTTTTTGGTATAAATCGTTCATCGCAAACTCTTTTCACCCGAGATGGTTATTTAAATCGCCACCTTGCCCCCAGGGTTTAGGCTGCATAAAGTTTCTGTCTGTAGATAGTCTCTTGGCGGCCGGTCTTCTTGTCAAGGAAATTCTGGCCGCGGCCGATTACCATGGTGGAAGAAGGCCTGGGCTCATCGGGGAATTTCGGGGGGGGTGATACGGTGTCACCCGTCACCGGAGCGCATTGATCTGAGGAAATGCCGCTTCGCCTGAGACGGTTCGATGTGCCCCTGCACTCCACAACAGGGCCTTCGAGATGCTTGCCGCGCGCGAGAGTCAGATTCCTTGAGGCTGTCCCAAGTAAGGCTTTTTAAAAGGTAATATATTGAATTATAGCAATAAATTTGTAGAGACGGCGGGAGTCGAACCCGCGTCCGCCTGGACGCAGATGGTACGTAAACGGGCGTTTAATTCGTCTAGGTTGGGCTTATTTGACCCAGGGCACCTGGCGTGGCTATCAGGTTTCCAGGTGTTGGCGCACTTTTCGTCCTCGGGCGATATTTCTTCTCCTGGGGATGAAAAGGAGGTGGTAAGGGAGCGGTCCCCGCCGCCTTCTCGTCTCTGCCGCCGCGGTAGGGGTGGGGGCGGCAGGGAGGCGCTGGCCCCGGGGCTTGCCCTCCCCTGGTTCGGTCCGGGGGGCCCCGGTCTCCGGAAAAAGCCGGCAACCCTGGCAATGGCGCCGGAACTGCGGCGGGCCCGGAAACCTTCCGGGCCCTGGTCTGGCGGCGCCCTCGCCCTAGCCTAAAACCGGGTAAAACCGGTGAAGCGGTACAGGTCGCCCATCATCTCCTCGTATTCGCCCTTGAGCTTCTGGTAGAGGCGGGCGTTTTCCATGCCCAGGGCCGCCTGCTCGGCCAAAGAGGAGATAAAGGTGATCTCATCGTCGCTGAACTCCCGGGGTTCGCTGGTATAGATGCGCATGACCCCGATGACGTTGCCCTTGAGGTTGATGGGCACCGACAGGATGGACTTGATGCCCTCTTCCGCCGCCTGTTGGGGATAGGTGGCCCGGGGGTCGCTGTCCACGTCGTAGATGGAGACCGCCTTGCCCATCATGGCGTCGGTGATGGATTTGTCGGTTCCCACCGGGCCCTTGGTGATGTAGCGGTCGCTCAGGCCGTAGGAGGCCACCAGTTCCATCTGCTGCCGTTTTTCATCCAGCAGGCGCACCCCGGCCCCCTTGATGTCCAGGGCGGTGGTGACGGTCTTCACCAGGAGGTTGAGGACCTTTTTCACGTCCAGGGCGGAGTTGATCGCCTTGGAGACTTCCAGCAGGCCCTTGAGGAAATTGAGTTCCTTGGTGCGGTTTTCATACATCTTGGCGTTGCTGATGGCCTGGGCCCCCAACTCCGCCACGGCGCAGGCGAAATCCACCTCCTCCATGGTGAACTCCCGGGGTTCGGCGGTCACCAGGCGCATGATGCCGATGACCTTGCCCTTGGCCACCATGGGGATGGCCACCAGGGTGGCGATCCCTTCTTCCTTGGCCTCCTGGGGATACTGCATGCGGGGGTCGTTGACCGCGTCAAAAATGGCCACCGGCCGGCCGCTCAAGGCCTCGGTGACACTCTTGTCCACGTCCACGGTGCCCTTTTTGAGGTACTTTTCGCTCAGCCCGTGGGCCGCGGCCAACTCCAGCCGGTTGGTCTTGGGGTTGACCAGCCGGATCGTGGCCCCTTTCAGGTTCATGACCTCGGTGATCTGCCGCACGATGTGATCCAGCACTTCGTCCACCGACAGGGTGGAGCTCAGGACCTTGCTGATCTCCTGAAAACTCCGCAGATACATCCGTTCTTTAAAAGCCGCCATCGCCGCCCCTCCCTTGTCTATACTTGGTATCCTGTGGGAAATCCCGGATCGCGAAAATCTTTCTGCCGCTGACTTATTGTTATCAATTTTCCTGGCATCCGGCAAGGCTGCCGCTATCAGTTTCTTTGCCGGGTAAAATCATATCATTTTTGGGGGTTCTGGGGAAATCTTTTAAGCGGGGTGAGGCGCGGATCGGGTGCGGCCGGTGGACCCTTTCGCCCCCCATGGCTCAGGAATATTTTTCCTCCGAATCAGTTTGTGGTATAAACGCAGCCATGGAATTCATCCCCCTGCATTTCGCCGACCGCCTGACGGTGATCAATCCCCAGGGGACCATCGGGGTGGTGACCCTGTGGTCCAAGGTCGGATTACGTCATCGAGCGCTTCCGCCAGGCCGGGGTGGACCTGAACCCGGCCACCAGCCCCATCGCGGTCTTCGGCACCCTCTACGGCAACGGCCTGAGGGAGATGCTGCGGAATTTGTTGTATAATCCGCAGATTCAGAGTGCTGCTGATCTGTGGGCATGACCGGTCGGGGTCTTATTCACGAACTGCGTAGATTTTTTCTTCCTGGCTATTTGGAGCCGGTGGATTCTCCGTTGATCCGTTATAAGACCCCGCCAGGCATAGAAAAGGTGTCAATCTGGCAGAATCAGGGGACACAAATCGTCTCATTGATGATTTAGTTAAACCGCAGCAATCAAGTTTATTCAGAAAGTCATACCAGATGGTTGTGCTCATGCAACCTTCTGATCCACAAGATGAAAACTTCCTCGGAGCTGTAAAACAATATTTTCGAACACCTTATCAACCACGAATACCCGTTGGCGAAAGTCGACCGTAAAGAAATCCCCCTACCAGAAGTGGAAGTTCAATATTTCCCCAGCAACCCCCGGGGCCACGTGGTGGTGCAGGATACCATCATAGAAGCCTGGAAGGAAGTTCTGTATCTTGCTGACCCGCTTCGGCCGCCGGGTGACCTTGAAGAAGGGTGACCGCCTGGAGTTGCAGCACGTCAAGGTGGTGGTGGAAAAACCGCGAATTCGAGGCCGAGGAGAAACTCCAGGCCGTCAATCTCGACTCCTGAGAAGGCTGCGGCGTTATCAGGAGACATCCTCCGGGGCGAACTCCGCCCCGATGAGACCTATAACTACGGCCACCGGCTGCGGGCCTATTTCGGCCTGGACACCCTGGCGGCCTGCGCCGACCGCCTTAAGAAAGACCCCGAGGACCGCAAATCTTACGTGGCCCTGTGGGACACCGCCCGGGACCTGACGGTCAAGGAGGGCCGCCCCTGCCTGGTATCGCTGTTTTTCCGCAAGTTTGAGGGCAAACTGACGCTCAGCGCCACCTTCCGCACCCACAACGCCATGGACGCCTGGCCCATGAACGTTTATGGCCTCATGGCCATCCAGGACTGGGTGGCAAAAAGGCGGGATTGCTCCCAGGGGCCATCGTGGTGATCAGCCACTCCCTGGGCCTGGACCCCCGGGAACTGGACCGGGCCCTGCTGATCATCGGCAAGCGCCCCTTCAAGGTCCGTCTGGACCCCATGGGCTACTTCCGGATCACCCTGGACGGCAAGGAAATCCTGGTGGAGCACCGCTTCGAGGACGTCACCCTGAAGGAGTACCGGGGCAAGACCGCCGTGTCCCTGCAGCACCAGATCGCCCGGGACGTGGCCGTCTCGGACATCAACCACGCCATCTACCTGGGGCGCCAGCTGGCCAAGGCCGAGATGGCCCTCAAAGACGGCCGGGAGTTCGTGCAGGATTAGCGGTCAGCAGTCAGCTATCAGCTTTCAGCTCAAGCAAGGGGCTTGGCGAAGGTAAAATGTCAGGGTGGGCACTGCCCACCATTGTAGTCGCGGAACTTATTTTGGCGCCGGCTAAACGTCCATGAACCACAGGTGTCTCACCCCCGGGGATGAAAAATCCCCCCTGCCCCCCTTTTTCAAAGGGGGGTTTTAAAGTCCCCCTTTATTAAAGGGGGATTTAGGGGGATTTTGGGTTTCACGGTAAAGCCTGCGGCTACACAACCAACTCATGGAGCGAACTCGGTAGCCAATCTCCCGCAGGTGACCATAAATTCGATGACTAATTTTCGGTAGCCGAAGCATCCATGTCCCCATCGCCTGAACTCCAAAGCAAATTTATGGAATTTATGCTGGAGCACAACCGGCCCCGGATGGACGGGTTTAAAAGCTGGGTCTTCCATCCGGGCATGCGGTTTCAGGCTTTGGAAAAATGGTGGGGGGATCAGGGCCGCCGGGCAGTCCCGCATGAAGGCCTGGACCTGTACAGTTTTGAAGATGCCGGCGGCAGGGTGAAAACCGTGGATCAGCAGACCCAAATCCCGGCGGCGTTTGCCGGTCAGGTCGTAAAAATCGACCGGGATTTTCTGGGAAAATCCATCTATATAAGCCATGCGATCTATACTGCCGGCGGCCGACAACTTTTGTCGGCGGTTGGACACACCGTCCCCAGGGATGGGCTGAAGACCGGCCAACAGGTTGCCGCCGGTGAGATCATTGCGGCCGTCTCGGGATTTCCCGGCAAAAAAACCAACCTCCCGCCCCACGTGCACCTCACGTTTGCCTGGGTGCCGAAGGATTTCAGGGTGGATCAGCTTACCTGGAAAAATCTGGGCCATGATCCCGGGATCACGCTCATTGATCCGCTGACAGTTATCTCTCCCCTTGACCTGATTGATAGGCGCAACGGTTTGACCCGATAAGGAACAGCCCGTTTAATGGGAAAATATCTTGCGGCAAGATAGCGCCAATTTTAGCCTTATCCTTATCGGCACGGTCCACGGCGATCCCCGGGGCCAGGCCCGGGCCGGGAAACTCCTCCACCACCTGCGGCCGGACCTGGTCACCGTGGAGATCAGCCCCTTTTCCCTGGGCTACCGCTTAAAGCACGGTCGCCGCTGGCAGCGGCAGCTGGCGGCAGCCCTGGCTGAACTGCCCGCCGGGGCGGAGCGCCACCTGGCCATCCAGCGCCTGGCGGCCCAGGTGGCTTTGCCGTTCGAGGTCCGGGCGGCTGGCGATTATAGCCGGAGGGTTAACGTCCCCTGGCGCCCCCTGGACCTGGGTTTTTTGTCCAGGCGGCACCTGCCCCGGTATGAGACGGAACTCCTGAGCCCGGCCAACCTGCAGGCCTTGCTCGCCACCGCCGACGGCGAACTTAAGGATTTTGTGGCCGGGCAGTTCCGCCGGGCCCGGCAGGCCTTGGCGGGAGCCCCCCGGCGGCGCATCTTCCCCGGCGTCCCCGAGACCTTGCGGCGGGAACGGTTCCTGGCCCGGCGGCTCCGGGGCTTGGTCTCCCGGCATCGCCGGGTGGTGCACCTGGGCGGCTGGGAGCACCTGGTGGCCTGGGAGGATTCTCCCGGCCTGTGGCGTGATCTGGCGGATCTCAAGCCGCGGCGAGTGCTTCTGGACGAAGCGGACCGGCTGCCGGACTTTTAAATGCATCCAATCGAGGTGACAACTCTATTCTGAAAGGTTCAAGGTTCAAGGTTCAAAGTTAGGGGTATGCACATCAGGAACTTTTCATAATTTATGGGTGGGCCGAAGGTCCATGGGCAACTGTCTTCAAAAGTTCTCGTTCGAAAAGTTCATGGTGGCACCGGCATCTTGCCGGTGCGGCAAACCGGCTGGAAAGCCTGTGCCACCGAAGCAACTGTGCCCCGAAGGCGGGCGCGGAGGCCCGCCCTACCGGATTTTGCCTGTTTTACGGGTGGGCCAACGGCACCGTGCACGAATGAGCCCCGGCATGGCCAACCCCCTGGTTATACACGTTATTTGGCGAATTAATTTTCCTCGCGCAAATTAAGTGCTTGAGTTTATGAAGGAAAAAAGGGTAAACTCTCTCCCGATAAAAGAAGCTGATTTATCCCTGGCGCGGCGAGAGGCAGATATGGAGATTCGTCCCTTTACTTTGCCGGCGGGGCCGGACCGGACCATCCGCGCCTGTCTGGGGGTGCCCCGGAGCACCACCAGGGACGGGGTCCTGGTCCTGGCCCACGGGGCCAACAACAACATGGACCAGCCCCTCCTCAAAGGGCTGCATGAGCGTCTGGCCCGGGCCGGGCTGGTCACGGTGCGCTTCAATTTTCCCTATGCCGAGGCCGGCCGCAAGTGGCCCGACCCGGACGAGGCCCTGGAAGGGGTCTTCCGCCTGGTCCTGGAATATGTGGCGGAAATGGACGAATTCAAGGGCCTGGCGCTCTACCTGGGCGGCAAATCCATGGGGGCCCGCCTGGCCGCCCAGATCGTGGCCAAAGACGTGGGCGCCAGCGGCCTGGTCTTCCTGGGCTATCCGCTCCACTCCCCGGGAAAACCGGAGAAACTGCGGGATCAACCCCTGTATCAGTTGCCCTGCCCGGCCCTGTTCATTGAGGGCGCCCGGGACCCTTTTTGCCGGATGGACCTGCTGGGAAAAGTGCTGGGCCAGATGCCGGTCCGGAGCGATCTCCACGTCCTCCCCGGCCTGGGCCATTCCTTTGAGTCGGGGGGGCACGGCATGGCCCCGGAGGTGCTGGCGCAGATCAACCGGGTGATCCTGGGGTGGCTGGATAGTTTATAAAGAGGGGGAAAAGGGTAAAAGGGAAAAAGGCGAAAAGGGAAAGCCCCAACCGGTTTTTTGACCTTCCGTTTCGCCTCTTCGCCTTTTCCCCTTTTCGCCCTGGGTTTGATTTGCCGGAAATGCTGGAACTCTCTTAAGTGATTGCACAGGTTGATTTATTATGAGCGTCATCCTCGTCGTGGACGACGACGCCCCCACCCGGGAGGCGTTGGCGACCGGCTTGAAGAAGTCGGGCCATGAGATCCACCTGGCCGGCACCGGGGCCGCCGCCCTGGACGAAGTCCGGCGTCACCCGGTGGACCTGGCCATCATCGACCTGAAGCTCCCGGACATGGAGGGCACCGAGCTCTTCGGGGCCTTGCGCATCCTGCGGCCTGAAGCCATTGCCATCATGATCTCCGGCGCCGCCACCGTGGACGAGGCCGTATCCGCCCTGAAGCGGGGGATTTACGATTTCATCACCAAGGACTTCCGCATGGGGGACCTGCGCAAGGTGGTGAGCAAGGCCCTGGAGACCCAGCAGCTCCTGGTGGAAAACCAGCGGCTGCGGGAAGCCCTCCGGGACCAGGGTCCCACCGGCCGCCTCATCGGCCGGGGGCCGGCTATCCTCAAGGTCCTCCACCTGATCAGCCAGGTGGCGCCCATGAAGAGCACCGTGCTTATCGAAGGGGAGTCCGGGGTGGGCAAGGAGCTCATCGCCGATGCCATCCACCACCAGAGCCCCCGGCGGCCCAAGCCCCTGGTCAAAATCAACTGCGGCGCCCTGCCGGAAGGGCTCATCGAATCGGAGCTCTTCGGTCACGAGAAAGGCGCCTTCACCGGGGCCATCCAGCAGCGCAAGGGCCGCTTCGAACTGGCCGATGGCGGCACTATTTTCTTGGACGAGATCAGCGAGATACCGCAGTCCACCCAGGTAAAGCTGTTGCGGGTGCTCCAGGAGGGGGAATTTGAAAGGGTAGGGGGGACCCAGACCCTGAAGGCGGATGTCCGGGTGATCGCCGCCGCCAACCGGGACCTGGAAGATGAGGTGGCCGCGGGGCGTTTCCGCAAGGATTTGTTCTACCGGCTGAACGTCATCCACATGACCATCCCGCCCCTGCGGGACCGGGTGGAGGACATCCCCCTGCTGGCGCTGCATTTTCTCGACAAGTTCTGTCTGGAAAACGACCGCCGCCCCATGGGCTTCAGACCGGAAGTCATGGAGGCCTTGAAAAGTTATTACTGGCCCGGCAACATCCGGGAGTTGCAGAACGTGGTGGAACGGGCCGTGGCCCTGTGCGCCAGCAACATGGTGGAACTCGAGGACCTGCCGGACGAAATCCGCCGGCATTCTCCGGAAGACGACAAGATTATCCTGCCGGTGGGGTCTTCCATGGATGAGATCGAGCGTCAGGCCATCCTCCAGACCCTGAGAAAGACCGGAGGCGACAAGGAACTGGCCGCCCGCCTCCTGGGCATCGGCCTGGCCACCCTGTATCGGCGCCTCAAGGAGATGGAGCTGAAAGACGTCCCGCCGGAGGAGTCCTGAGATGGCCTGGTTAAACTTCCTGGACCTGCGATCATTGCCGGTCAAAGAAGCCGAAGCGGTGATCCTGCCTATTCCCTATGAAGCCACCACCACCTATGGGGCCGGCACCCGGCAAGGCCCGGAGGCGATACTGGCCGCCTCCCGCCAGGTGGAGTTGTGGGACGAGGACTATGACTGGGACCCATCGGCCGCCATCCGCCTGGCCACCGCCGCCCCCATCCTGCCGGAGGTCTCGGGCCCCCAGGCCATGGTGGAGAAAATCAAGCGGGTGGTCCTGCCCTTTATCTCCCAGGGCAAACTCATCTGCGCCCTGGGGGGCGAACACACCATCACCGTGGCCCTGCTCCAGGCCATGCAGACCCGCTACCCGGACCTGACGGTGGTGGCCCTGGACGCCCACGCCGACATGCGGGAGAGCTACGACGGCAGCAAACTCTCCCATGCCTGCGTCATGCGCCGGGCCTATGAACTGGGGCGCCCCCTCACCCTCATGGGGGTGCGCAGCTATTCCCAGGACGAGTACCAGCTCCTGCGGGTGGCGCCGCGCTTCAAGCTGTTCAAGGCGAAAGAGCTCCATACCCCGGAAGGCTGGCAGGCGGCCCTGGAACACCTCAAAGGCATATCGGGGCCGGTGTATCTGTCCATCGACTTAGACGCCCTGGACCCCGGCATCATGCCGGCCGTGGGCACCCCGGAACCGGGCGGTCTTTCATATGGCCAGGTCCTGACCATCATCGAAACCCTGACCAAACGAGGCCCCATCATCGGCCTGGACCTGGTGGAACTGGCCCCCATCCCGGGGCAACAGGTGAGCGAA